>CAVTSK010000004.1:0-772421 GCA_963737335.1 uncultured Solirubrobacteraceae bacterium | reverse complement strand
GTGCTTCGCTCGCGCTCGTGGCGCCGCCCGAGGCGCTCGTGTTGCCCGATCCGCCCGAGCTAGCGGAGCTGGACCCCGAGCTCGAGGAGCTTCCGCATGCGGTCAACCCGACCGCGGCAACGGCGCATGCCCCCACGATCGCGCCCCGCTTCCTCAGCAATCCCTTCATCTCGCCTTCCCTCTGGTCGGTTCCGGGCGGAGCCCGAAAGGTGTCTGCGTCCGTGAACTCGCGCGACGAACTGCGCGCCGTGGCGGGAAACATACACAGTTGCTCAGAGTGTATGCAAGTGACTCTTATGCACGCCTAACCCTCGGTTGAGTCGTCAACGGCGGGATTCGACTCGGCTCGGCGGCTCGGCCCCGGTCTCCTCCAGGACCTGCCGCAGCGTGGCGAGGTCCCGGCCGGGCTGGAGGATCTCGGCGACCTCGAAGGCGGTCCGCGAGAGGTGTTGGGCCAGCAGCGGGGCAGCGAGCGCCCCGTCCCCGTCCTTGACCGCGTCGAGGATTTCGCGGTGGTCGGCGGTCGCCCAGGCGCTCGGCCCATGACCGAGGTGCAGGCGCCGATAGCGCTCGGCATGGTCGAACAGCTGGGAGAGGAGTGCGGAGAACCGCTCGCCGGCGAGATCCGTGAGCTGGCGGTGATACTCGGCGTGGGGGACGAGCCAGCGACGCATGTCGCGCTGCTCGGCGTAGTGGGCCATCTGAGCGATCGAGCCCTCCAGCAGCGCGATGTGCTCAGAGGTCATGCGTGGCACCGACAGGCGCAGTGCCTGGGCCTCGAGGCATACGCGTAGGGCATAGAGCTCCTCGAGGTCGCCGGCGCTGATCGGCGTCACGCGGACGCGGCGGTTGGGCTTGGCCTCGATCAGGCCCTCTCCCTGCAGCATCCGCAGGGCCTCGCGCAGGGGGGTGCGGCTCACCCCGAGCTCGTCGGCGAGTGCGACCTGCGACATCGTCTCGCCGGGGGGGAGCTCGGACTCCAGGATCGCCTCGCGGACGCGGCGGTGGACGTACTCCGCGCTCTGGCGAGGGGGCGCTCCGTTGTCCTGCGGTTCTGACTCGGCCATCTCGTCCCCTTCGTGCTTGGCGCTGCGGTCTGGTGCATTTTAGGGCGATTGTCTCACTCAGCACCTATTGCATACAGTTTCACGCACTGTATGCTGTCCGCGCATTGCGGCGTCGCGGGCCGGCGGCGCGATCTCGGCCAAACCCCAACCGAAGCGGAGACCCGGATGAAGCTGGTGACTTACAACGACGGACGGGTGGGTCGCGTGGAGGGCGACCGTGTCGTCGCGCTCGACGTACCCACGATGCGCGAGTACTTCGAGCGCGGGGGTGACGTGCCGCCGACCGGCGAGGAGGCCGCCCTGGACGAGGTCACGTTGCGGGCCCCGATCATCCCCAAGAAGTTCTTCCACACCGCGGGCAATTTCCGCGAGCACCACGAGGAGTCCACCCGCGTCAACTGGTCGCATCCGGTGCTGCCGTGGATCGTGTTCTTTCAGAACATCGACGCGATCATCGGTCCCGAGGAGCCGATCATCTACCCCGAGGCGCTGACCAACGAGATGGACTACGAGCTCGAGCTCGCCGTCATCATCGGCAAGGCCGGCAAGTTCTTCACACCCGAGGAGGCCGCCGACTACATCGCCGGCTACATCGTCTTCAACGACATCACCGCGCGCGACATCCAGCGAGAGGAGATGAAGTCGGGCGTCTTCTGCCTCTCCAAGAGCATCGACACCTTCGTGCCGATCGGCCCGTGGATCGTCACCGCCGACGAGATCCCCGATCCGCAGAACCTCGCCATGGAGCTGCGCGTCAACGGCGAAAGCCGCCAGGTCTCGCACACGAGCCGCATGTCGGTCACCGTCCCCGAGATCATCAGCCACTATTCGGCGATGGGCTACAGCCCGGGCGACATCATCTCCACCGGGACCGTGGCCGGCGTGGCCGGCTTCTCGGAGGACGCCGCCTCGCTCTACCTCAGGCCCGGGGACGTCGTGGAGGCCGAGATCGAGGGCATCGGCGTGCTGCGCAACCCGATCATCTCCTGGGCCGAGGGTCATCCCGAGTCCACGCCGCTCGCCGTCGAGCACGCCTGACGTGGCCGATCCCTTCACCGTGGACTGGTCCTCGCAGGAGTTCTCTGAGGTCCGTCCGGGGATCTATGGGGCAACCGTGCACACCCCCCAGCTCACGGTCACCTACTACCGCTATGAGCCCGGTTCCTCCTGGGAGGAGCACCAGCATCCCGAGGACCAGGTGACGTCGGTCGTCGAGGGCGAGATCGATTTCGTGGTCGCCGGTAAGCCGGTCCACCTGAGGGCCGGTGAGCTGGCGGCGCTGCCGGGGGGCGTGCCCCATTCGGCACAGGTGGGCGAGCGGCAGGTCCTCACCCTCAACGTCTACACGTCACGCAGCACGCCTCCGGCGCCGTGATGTCCGACTGGCTCGGACTCCAGGGCGCCCGCGTGCTCGTGGCCGGCGCGGGGACGCTCGGCGCGGCGCTGGTCCGGGGGTTCGCCGATGTCGGCGCCGAGGCCGGTGTGATCGACGTCAGCCGCGAACGGCTGGATGAGGTCGGCAGCCAGACGGGCATCGCATCCGAGCGTCTGGTCGTCGCCGACCTGTCAGCCGCGACGGCGGCACGCGCGGCGATGGCCCAGGCCCAGGAGGCTCTCGGCGGGCTCGACGTGTTCGTGCATGGCGTCGGCATCAACGACCGGCGGCCGATCGCCGCCTACGACGAGTCTGACTGGGACCGGATCGTCGCCGTCAACCTCTCCAGTGCCTTCTTCACCGCGCAGATCGCGCTGGAGGCGATGCGCGCCCAGGGCCACGGACGCGTCGTCTTCTTCTCCTCGGTCGCGGGTCTGATGGGCCACCGCAACCACGGCCCCTACGCGGCGACCAAGGGCGCCATCAACCAGCTGACCAAGGTCATGGCCCACGAGTACGCGGCCGACGGGGTCACCGTCAACGCGGTGGCGCCCGGCTACATGGAGACCAACTTGACCACGGCCTATCTCGACGCCCACCCCGCCGAGCGCGAGCGCCTGCTCACGCTCATTCCGGCGGGGCGCTTCGGGCAGCTTGACGAGGTCGTGGGCCCGGTGCTGTTCCTCGCCTCTCGGCAGGCGAGCTTCGTCACCGGTCACATCCTGTACATCGACGGCGGCCGGACGGTCGTGTGAAGGGAGAGAACAGCCGATGACTGACACGCCACAGCGTTTCGCCGGCCGGACGGTGATGGTCACCGGAGCCGGTACGGGCTACGGCGCCGAGATCGCCGTCCGCGCCGCGCAGGAGGGGGCGCGCGCGGTCGTGGTGCACTACCGCAGCTCGGCGGCCGGGGCCGAGCAGACGGCCGAGCGCGTGCGCACGCAGGGCGCCGAGGCGATGCTCGTCCAGGGCGACATCGTCAGCTGGGAGGACATCAAGCGCATGGCCGGCACGGTCGACGCCGAGCTCGGGAGCCTTGACGCCCTCATCAACAACGTCGGGGACATGGCCTCCGAGCAGGAGTCCTGGCGCGACATCACCGAGGAGCTCATCGATCACACCCTCGCCGTGGACATCAAGGGCACGATGCTGATGATCCACGAGTTCGGGACGCGGATGCTCGAGCGCCGGCGCGGAGCGATCGTCAACATCGGCTCCACCGTCATCGTCCGAGGGTCGCCCCGCGCCCCCCAGTACGCCGCCGGCAAGTACGGCGTCGTGGGGCTGACTAAGTCCTACGCCAAGGCGTTCGCCCCTCACGTGCGCGTGAACACCTTCGCCCCCGGCTTCATGAAGACCGAACGGGTGCTCAACCGCGCCGACTGGAAGGCCGGCCGTGGTGAGCAACTCGCGCGCGACACCCCCGCGGGCCGGATCCCCGAGCCCGACGAGCTCGCCGGTACCGCGCTGTTCCTGGCGTCCGACGAGGCTGCGCACATCACCGGCAGCTACATGATCTGCGACGGCGGCTACAGCATGCTGGGAGCGTGACGGTGGCGCCCTCGACGCTGCTGGGACGCGATGCGCCGGGATATGAGGAAGCCCGCCGCGCCGCGGTGTGGAACGGGTACAAGCCGCCGCGCTACCCCGAGGCGATCGCGCTCGCGGCGTCGGTGAACGACGTGGTCGACGCCGTCCGCTACGCGCGCGCACACGACCTCAAGGTCAAGGCGCGCTCGGGCGGGCACAGCTGGACGGCCTCGAGCGTTCGCGAGGGCGCGCTCCTCATCGATCTCTCGCGGCTGGACCGGATCGTCGAGTTCGACGCCGAGACGCGGATCGCGGTGGTCGAGCCCGGGGTGCGCGGCCGCGAGCTCAACGGCCTGCTCGCCGATCACGGCCTGTTCTTCCCCTCCGGCCACTGCCCCACTGTCGGCCTGGGGGGCTTCCTGCTCCAGGGCGGCTGGGGGTGGCTCTCGCGCGTGATCGGGCCGGCCTGCATGAGCGTGGTCGGCGTCGACGTCGTCACCGCCGAGGGCGACCTCATCCACGCCAACGAGCATCAGAACACCGACTGGCTGTGGGCTGCGCGCGGCGCGGGCGCCGGCTACTTCGGGGTCGTCGTGCGCTTTCACCTGCGCTGCCACCCTCGCCCGGCGGCGATCTGGGAGGCCCACCACGTCTACCCGATGGAGCTGCGCGACGAGGTCCTGCGCTGGGCGCTGGCCGAGGAGCCGGGCTTCCCCGACGAGCTCGAGTTCGCGATCATGGCCACCACTCCGCGCGGACCGCTCGGCGAGGTCGTCGACGGCCCGCCGGCGCTCATCGTGATGTGCTCGGTGATGGCCGAGTCCGACGCGTCGGCGCAGGCGGCCCTGGCGCTGCTCGACGGTTGCCCGGTGCGCGACCGGGCGCGCGTGGCCCTGCCGGCCCAGCCGCGGTCGTTCGTCGAGCTCTACGACGGTCCCGATTCGGTCGAGCCCGAGGGCTTTCGCTGGAGCGCGGACGGGATGTGGACCAACGCGGAGGCCGACGAGCTCGTCCCCGCGGTCGCGGAGCTGTTCGACAGCATCCCGCACGGCGCCTCACACGTGTTCTGGTACGCGTGGCGCGAGCAGGAGCTGCCCGACGCGGCGATCTCCGTGCAGGGCTACCTGTACCTCGCGGCGTTCGCCGGCTGGACCGATCCGTCGCACGACGCCGAGATGCTGGCCTGGCCGCCGGACCAGATGCGCCGGCTCGAGCGCTTCTCGCGCGGGATCCAGCTCGCCGACGAGAACCTCCACGCGCGGCCGGCGCGCTTCCTCGCCGACGAGAACGCCCGGCGGCTCGAGGCGCTGCGCGCCACCTATGACCCCGAGGGCCGATTCCTCAGCTACCTGATGCCGGAGGGACAGTGATGAAACTGCTGGGTGTGTGCGCGGGCGCGGCGGGCGGCAGCGCCGAGATCGCCCTCAAGGCCGCGTTGATCGAGGCCGAGGCGGCCGGCGCCGAGGTTTCGTGGCTGCGCCTGGATGACATGCGCATCTCCACCGGGCCGCTGTTCGGCCCCGTCGACGACGATTGCCAGTGGTTCTACGAGCAGGTCATCGCCGCCGACGGGGTCATCTACAGCGCGCCGATCTACTCGCGCACCATTCCCGGCAAGCTGCGCATGCTGTGCGACCGCGTCTTCGGGCCGCACGCCGACACGGGCTTCATCGAGTTGCTGATGGAGAAGGAGGCCGCCGGCGAGCCGATCACGGTCCCGTTCAAGCCCGACGAGCGCGTCCTGCGCCCGCGGGTCGCGGGATTCCTTGCCGTCGGCGGCGCGCTGACCCCGCAGTGGCACACCCTCGCGCTGCCGATGATGCAGACGCTGGCGTTCTCGATGCGCAGCGGGATCGTCGACCAGGCGATCCTGTCAGGGTCCGGGACCCCGCGCTCGATCGTGCTCGACGAGGCGGCCATGGACCGCGCCCGGGAGCTGGGCCGCAACATGGCGCAGCAGCTCGGCCGCAGCTTCGAGGAGGTGGAGTACCGCGGCGAGCCGGGGCTATGCCCGCTCTGCCACCTCAGCCTCATCTCGGTCCGCGGGGAGGTCGCCGAGTGCGGCGGCTGTGGCGCCGAGGGCCGTGCCGAACTGGACGATGGCCGTCTGGAGGTCGTCTTCGGTCCCGAGGGGTTGGCCAAGTCGGTCCTGCATCCCGTCGAGAAGCGCGCCCACAGCGAGGAGATCCTCCAGACCGCCGCGCGCCATGCGGCGCGGGCCGACGAGGTCGCGGCGCGCGCCGCGCCGTTTGACGAGTGGGATCACCGCGTGACTGCGGAGGCGCCGTAGACCCTGGTCTCGGTACCGAGCGGCTCGCCGTGGACGAACGCGCGCCAGTCGCGCTGGATGGCCTCGGTGGTCTGCGTCGTCTCGGGTCCGTCACCCGCCAGCCGCCTGGCCACGCCGCCGTCACGCCAGCTTCCGAAGAGGAGGGCGACGCTCAGGGAGTGCGTGGCACCGAGGTCAGCTTCGGCCGCGGGCTGATCGATCCGGTAGCGGTGAACGTTCCCGCCGGCCTGCGCGCGAGCCGTGCTCCACCGCTGCACCGGCCCCGCGAACCACGCCTCGGTGACCACCCGGCAGAGGACGTCGTTGTTGGTGGTGGCGCCCTGGGCGCGCGCGGCGGCGACGAGCGCGTGTGGGTCCTCGGTGTGCGCGAGGTGGGCGACCATCTCGGTCAGCCGGGCGTCGTCGGGGTCAAGGCGCCGGCCGCCGGCGCGAAAGAAGAACGTGCCCTCGTCGGCGCTGGTGCCGATCAGGACGGGGATGTCGAGGCGGGCTTCGGGCGCCTGGGCGGGGTCGGTGGGCAGGCTCGCCGGGTCGACGATCGGCATCGCCCCGCCACGCGTCCCGCGGAAGGCCGGGTCGGTCAGGAGTTCCTCGGAGACGGTGACGACCTCGGCGGCGGAGGCCCGACGCAGATGGGCGACCCCTCGGCCGGCTGCGAGGCGCTCGGCCAGCGCCTCAGACCACTGCCGGCCACGGTGCGGATCGATGACCAGCTCGTGCAGCGGCGGGGACTGGGCGATCACACGCGTGAACAGTGCAGTGGCGTCGGGGTGGGCGAGCAGGTGCAGGGCACTGCCCGCGCCCGCCGACTCGCCGCCGAGCGTGACGCGGCCGGGGTCGCCGCCGAAGGCCGCGATGTTGTCAGCCACCCAGCGCAGCGCTTGGAGCTGATCGAGCAGCCCCCAGTTGCCGATCGGGGCGCCGGGCGCGGAGGCCAGGTCGGGGTGATACAGCCAGCCCAGCGCGCCCAGCCGATAGTTGAGCGTGACGACCACCGCGTCCAGCGCCGCGGCCAGGTGGGCCCCGTCCAGCAGCGCATTGCTTCCCCACCCGAGCGCCCAGCCGCCCCCGTGGATGAACACGAGTACGGGGTACGGGCCGTCCCCGGGGGGCGAGAAGACGTTGACGGTCAGGCAGTCCTCCGATGTCTGTGGCAGGGGGCCGTGCGCCCACTCGGAGAACGGCCGCGGGGGCTGGGGGCAGACGGGGCCCGGACCGGTCGCGTCGCGCTCGCCCGACCACGGCTCGGGCGGCTGCGGCGGCGCGAAGCGGTGCTCGCCGGCCGTGTGGTCGGCGTACGGGACACCGCGGAAGGCCCGCACGCCATGGTGGCTGAGCGTGCCGCGGAGCAGGCCGATGGCGGTGGTGACCGTGGGCGCGGCGGTGGAGGTCATGCGCGGCGACGGCCTTGTGGATGCATGCGCCGAGAGTGTATACAACTGTGTCATGGCCGCGAACGTCCGATCCGCCCGCTCCCCGGTGAGCGGCGACCTGGCCCACATCGGCCACGTCGAACTGCTCACACCGCGTCTGGAGGAGAGCGTGAGCTGCTTCACCGACGTGCTCGGGATGACGGTGGTGAGGACCTCGGGCGACAGCGTCCACCTGCGCGGCGAGTCCGAGTACGAGCTCGCGGGCCTCAAGCTCACCGCGTCTGATCACGCCGGCATCGGCCATCTCGGGGTACGCACGCGCGACGCCGAGGCGCTCGCCCACCGGACCGCTGCGCTGGCCGCGAACGGGGTGGCGGGTGCGTGGACTGACGGCGACGTCGGCCACGGTCCCGCGTATGCCTTCCGTGCGCCGGGCGGCCATCTGTTCGAGCTCTACTGGGAGACCGAGCGGTTCGTCCCCGAGTCTCCGCCGCCCGGGATGCCCCCACTGGCGCGCGACCGTCTGGGCCGGCGCGGCGGCCCCGGGGTCGATGTGCGCCGGCTCGATCACATCAACCTGCTGGCGGCCGACGTGGCGCGGGCAGCATCGTTCGCCTGGGAGGCGCTCGGGTTCTCGCTGTATGACCAGGTCGTCGAGGACGACGGCTCACTGAGCGGAGCGTGGCTGTCGCTCGGGCCCCGGCCCCTGGAGCTGGTCTACGCGCGCGATCGGCTCGGCGGGATCGGCCGCCTGCACCACGTCGCCTTCTGGGTCGACACCCGCGAGGAGGTGCTGCGCGCCGCTGACATCTTCGCCGACCGGGGAGTGCCGATCGAGGTCGCCCCCGCCCAGCACACGATCGGCCGCAGCTTCTTCCTCTACGGCTTCGAGCCTGGCGGCAACCGCATCGAGGTGACCACCGGGGCCGACCTCGTGCTCGACCCCGACCCGCCGACGCGGACCTGGACGGCTGCCGAGCGGCGCCGCGGGGTGGGGTGGGGGACCGCGTTCCCGCCGAGCTGGACGGAGTACGGGACCCCCGACCTCTCGGCAAATCTGCATTCACTTTGACCTTCTGTATAAAGTTGGGACATGTCCGTCACGACTGACCGGGAGCGCTGGGAGGCCACACAGCGCGGGCTGTGGGGCCGGCGCCCCGAGGACTGGTCGGAGCTGGCCGAGCCTCAGAACCTGGTGCTGTTCACCGACGCGCTCGACGAGGCCGGCGTCGGTGACGGCAGCGCCGTGCTGGATATCGGATGCGGCTCGGGGCTGGCGCTCTGGCTTGCCGACCAGCGAGGCGCGCGCACGAGCGGCATCGACATCTCGGCGCCGCTGCTGGCGGTGGCGCGGCGTCGCGTGCCCACCGCCGACCTGCGCGAGGGCGGGCTCGACGTCCTGCCCTTCGGCGACGCGAGCTTTGATGCCGTCCTGGCCGTCAACGCGCTCCAGTTCGCCGCCGATCCGGCGCGCGCGCTGCGTGAGGTCCATCGCGTGCTGCGTCCCGGCGGCCGGCTGGCCATCGGCGGCTTCGCCGCGCCCGAGACCTGCCAGTCGACCGCGCTGCACCTGGCCATGGAGTCGCTCGTCCCACCTGAGCGCCACGAGGACCACGCGCCCTACGCGCTTGCCGCACCCGGTGCGCTGGAGGCGGCCCTGGCCGACGCCGGGCTGACCGGAGTGCTTGACCGCGAGCAACCCGGCGACTGGCACTACGACGACCTGGACCAGGCGCTGCGCGGCGTGTTGTCCTCGGCCGGTGGCGCGCGGGCGATCGGGCTGGTGGGTGAGGATCGCGTCCGCCAGGTGCTCACCGAGGCCCTGACGCCGTTCCGCACGCCGGAGGGGAGCTACGTGATGCACAACCGCTTCCGTCTGGTCATCGCGGAGCGTGCCGCGTGACCGCTGAGCTCCTGCGCCGGCCCTTTCACCACCTCGGGTACGCGGTCGACGATCTGGAGAGCGCCGCACGGGGGCTCGCCGCCGCAACCGGTGCCGGGCCGTTCCTGATGATCGAGCACGTGCCACTCGCCGAGGCCACCTATCGCGGCGCGCCGGCGCGCTATGACCACTCGACCGCGTTCGCCCAGTGGGGCCCGATCATCGTCGAGATCAGCCAGATCCACGACGCCGAGCCGGCCGGCCTACGTGACTTCTTCAGCGCCGGGCGCCATCCCGCGATCGGCCACATCGCGTGGCTCGTCGACGATCTGGACGCCGAGAGCGCGCGGCTGGAGGCGGCGGGCCTGGCGCTCGTCCACAGCGGCAGCTCGGGTCCCGTGCGCGCCAACTGGCACGACGGCTCACGCCTGTTCGGGCACCCGATCGAAGTCCACCGCTCCGGTCCCGAGCTACTGGGCTTCTATGAGGCGATTGCCGGCGCGGCCCGCAACTGGGACGGCCGCCGGCCGTTGCGACGCGCCCCCGTGCCGGAGCCCGCGCCGTGATCTCGGGAGCCCATCACGTCGGTCTGTCGGTCTCCGACCTGGACGCGATGATCGGGTGGTACGGGGACGCCCTCGGGTTCGCCGAGGAGCTGCGCTTCGAGATCCCCGGCGCCGGGATCCGCGGGGCGATGCTGCGCCGCGCCGACGGCACCGGGCTCGAACTGCTGCACCATCCCAACTCGCAGGCGCGGCAGCTGGGCGATCCCCACAGCGCCATCATGGCCCAGGGCTACGGCCACTGGGCGCTCACCGTCGACGATGTCGGCGCGGTGCATGCCCAACTACTGCGCGCGGGCGCGCGCGAGGTGTGGGGCCCGCGGCCCGCGCCGCCGCCGGCCCCCGGCTTCATGTCATACCTGACCGACCCCGAGGGCAACCTGTTCGAGCTCGTCGAGCCCTGAGCGCATCACCTGAATCCAAGGAGAACACGGAAATGAACCCGCTGTCCACCGAGCCCGGCAAGCTCACCGAGCTGCCCGCCCAGACCGTCCCCTATGTGCTCGCCGCCGGAGGCGGTCGCGCCCACCTGCTCATCGACCAGGTCGGCCGCTGTCTCTCGGGTGCCGAGGAGACCGGGGGCGCATGGTCGATGATGACGCTCGACGGGCCCGCCGGCCGCCCGATCCCGCTGCACTTCCATCGCCAGGAGTTCGAGTTCTTCTTCTGTCACCGCGGCAACGTCCAGCTGTGGCTGGGCGACGAGAGCCGCCTGCTGTCAGTCGGGGACTTCGGCTTTGCCCCGCCCAACACCGTGCACGCCTACGGCCTGCCCGGCCATCACTCCGGATTCATGGGCCCGATCATCCCCGGCGGCTGGGACCGCTTCTTTGACCTCACCGGCATCGCCTACAACGGCGACGCGCCGTTCCCCGTCGGCTTCAGGCCCGAGGTGCCCTTCGCCAAGTTCGGCCAGGCCGAGCACGACTTCGACATGAAGTACCTCCCCGAGGCCGAGTACGCGGCGCCGCGCGCCGACGCGCCTGACGACGCCCTGCCGGGCGCGGTGGCGCCGTACTTCCTGCGCCGCGGCGACGGCCCGCGTCATCTCGTCGGCGGGATGCTCGTGACCTCGCTGATCACGTCCGCGGAGACCGACGGTGGCCTGAGCATGTTCACCGTCGAGCTGCCACGCGGCGCCGGCGTGCCCGCGCACGCGCACGAGAAGACCACCGAGGGCATCTACATGCTGGAGGGCGCCGTGCGATTGATCCTCGACGGCACCGAGTACTCGCTGCGCCAGGGGGATTACGCGTCGATCCCGGCCGGCACTCCGCACAGCTGGCAGGGCGAGGCGTTCTTCACCAAGCTCGTCTCGATGAGCACGCCCGGCGGGCTGGAGGCGGCGCTTGACCAGGTCGGCCAGGCGACCGAGCTGCACATGTTCACCGAGGGCCCGGCGCTGACGGCCGACGCGCTGAGCGCCGGCGTCGAGGGCGCCGACGTGCACGCCGGCTGAGATTGAGTCTCAGACTGGTTCCTCGCGGCGGAGCCCTCCGCCGCCGAACCGGTCGTGGTCGGCTGACATCTGCATGATCGGATACACGTACTCGCGCATCGCGGCCTCGTAGACGCCGATCGCCTCGGGCAGCTCGCGCTCGCCCCGCTGCACGCCGGCGAGCGCATCCGCCAGGATCGCCGCGTCGCGCAGCGACGTGTTGCCACCCATCCCGAAGGTGGGGAGCATGGCGTGGATCGCATCGCCCATGACGGTCACGTTGCTCGGCTCCCAGGCCGGCGTGGGCTCCAGGCGCTTGAAGTGCGTGGCGAACATCGTCTTACGGTCGATGCGCTCCACCAGCCCGCGCAGCGCCGGATGCCAGCCGGCGACCGCCGCGATCATCTGCTCGTGCATCTGCCCCGGGGTGTCCTGGGTCCACTCGCCCGGGGGTGGGATCGGCGTGCCGGGAACGAGCGCTCCGCTCAGCATCATGTACGGCTCGACCGGGTCGAGCGTGACGTCGGGCGCCAGCTCGGCCGCCGCCTCGTCGGTGGGGCGGCGTGGGTCCATGCCCCCCATGGCGATCGTCACCCCGCGCCGATCGGCGGCGATGACGAACCCATCGAGCAGGATCGGCGGGAGCGCGTCGTGGATATCGGGCGTCAGCGGGGTGCGCATGAAGATGCCCAGGCCGCGCACGCCGGTGTCGATCACCTCGGCCTCGGGCAACAGCTCCCGGCGCACCACCGAGTTGACACCATCGGCGCCGACGAGGACGTCGCCCTCGGCGGTGCTGCCGTCGGCGAGGTGCAGGGCAACCCGGTCCCCGTGGCGCTCCCAGCCCGTCGCCGCGGCGCCGACGTGGATGACGTCCTCGAGGCGCGCGGAGAGGATCTGGCGGAGCGTGAGGCGGTCGATCGCCGTATGTGGGCGCGGGCCGTCGTTCGGCGGACCCAGGTGCGGGGCGGTGCTGAGCTCCTCACATTGATCGTTGATGACCACCGAGACCCGGCGCGGAGGGGTGTTGCGCGAGCACTGCAGGTAGAGCTCGTAGAGGTCAGCGGGGAGGCACTGCTCGAGCGCATTCCCGCCGTCGGCGTTGACGGTGATGCGGTAGCCGGTGCGCCGGCGCAGGTCGGTGTCGCGCTCGTAGACGGCGCAGCTGACGCCGGCGGAGACCAGGCCCTGGGCGAGGCACAGCCCGCTCAGACCGCCGCCGGCGATGAGGACGTGGGGAGGGGTCATTGCCGCGATAATTGCATACACATTGGCAGTTCGTCTACAGTTTGCCCGCGATGAGCCACGCGCGTGTCGACGTCCTCGTGGTGGGCTTCGGCCTGGCCGGTGCCAGCGCTGCGCTCGCCGCCCAGGCCGCGGGCGCGCGGGTGCTCGTCGTGGAGAAGACGCGTGCCGGCGGGGGCAACTGCCGGCATTCGGGGGGTTTCCTGTTTGAGATCGACGGCCCGGAGGCGGTCGCTCATCTCGACGCGCTGTGCTTTGGCAAGACTGACCGCGACGTGCTGGCCGCCTACGCTGCGGGCGTTGCCGAGGTGCCCGGCTGGCTGGAGGAGCTCGGCGGGCGCGCCCCGCACGTCGACATGGCGGCGTTCGGCGGGATGCTGCCCTCGTGGCCGCACTTCCCCGGAGCCGGGCACGTCAGCTACCGCCAGTTCTCCGGGGAGGGCGAGCGGCCCGGCGTCGCGCTGTGGGAGCTCGTGGAGCGCACGGTGCGTTCGCGGGGCATTGAGGTGCGACTCGAGTGCGCGGTAGTCGATCTGCTGCTCGACGACGGGGTCGTCTGCGGCGCCGTGCTCGCCGACGGAACCGAGATCGACGCCGGCGGCGGCGTGGTGCTGGCCAGCGGCGGGATCGAGTACGACGCGGAGCTCCGTGACGCGTTTCTCTCGCTTCCGGTCATCCCGGTAGGGCATCCCGGGAACACCGGTGACAGCGTGCGGCTGACCCAGCGGGCGGGCGGCTCGTTGTGGCACATGGGCGCCTTCTTCGGGTGGCTGTCGTTTCGCGCGCCGGGATTCGAGGCGGCGTTCACCCTCGACGTGCACGCCTCGAGCTTCATCTACGTCGACGCCGACGGGCGGCGGTTCGCCGACGAGACCGGCTGGGAGGTCCACGACAAGGTCCGCTGCTGGACGGCGTTTCTGCCGCGCAACGACAACGTGCCCCGCCTGCCCGGCTACATCGTCTTCGACGAGGCCGCTCGGCTCGCCGGACCGCTGCACGGGATCGTCGGGACCCCGAATGACTATGCGTGGAGCGCCGACAACTCAGCTGAGGTGGGGCGGGGCTGGATCACCCGGGCCGACTCGGCCTCAGAGCTGGCGGCGGCGCTCGGCCTGACCGCGCTGCCCGAGACCCTCGCGTCCTACGGCTCGGCGGTGGGGGCCGGCCGCGACGAGCTGTTCGGCCGCGCCGCGGCGTCGCTGGTGGCGCTTGAGTCGCCGCTCTACGCGATCGAGATCTGGCCCGGTCTGGCCACCGCCTCGGGCGGTCCGCGCCGGGACGCGCGTGCCCGGGTCCTCGCGTCGGGGTCGACGATGCCGCGGGGCCCGGCCACGGCGGCGGCCGGCCACCCCATCCCCGGCCTCTACGCCTGCGGCGCCGCCGGCTCGATCTGGGGCCATCTGACCGAGCACGGCGGCGGGCTCACCGATGCGATCGTCTTCGGGCGCATCGCCGGCGCCGAGGCCGCCTCCCGGGCTCGCGCCGACCGCTCAGCAGCCGCGGCCTAGGAGGCGGACTCCTCGCCCTGGGCGAACGTCCCGACGTGGGTGTCCTCGGGGTGGTCCTGCGGGTCGGCCTCACCTTCGGCGAACGTTCCGACGTGGATGTCCTCGGGGTGGTCCTGCGGGTCGGACTCGCCCTCGGCGAAGGTCCCGACGCGGGTGTCCTCGGGGTGGTCCTGCGGGTCGGCCTCGCCTTCGGCGAACGTGCCCTGCTGACGGGGGGACTTGAGTTCTGACATGGCTGCTCCTTGCGGGATGGGTGACGACGGGTCGTGTTGTGAGCGACCGCCGGTGTCATCACAGGGTCGCGGCCTCAGGGTGTCTTGGCATCCGGGGGAATCCCGTAGCGTGATCCGTAGCGTGGCGCGATAGCGTCTGGGCGCATCGGCACCGCACCCGACAGCACGCAGACGACGATTGTCCTCGCCGATGACCACACGATCGTGCGCAGCGCGCTGCGGGCACTGCTGGAGGCCGAAGCGGAGTTCGAGGTTGTGGCCGAAGCCGGTGACGTCGATGAGTCGGTGCGCAAGGTGCTGGCCTACAAGCCCAATGTGATCGTGCTGGACCTCACCATGCCCGGCGGTTCCAGCCTCACCGCGATACCGCAGATGCGTCAGGCGTCGCCCGCGACGGCGATCGTCGTGCTGACCATGGAGAACGAGCCCCGGTTCGCCCGCGAGGCCCTGCGCGCCGGAGCGCTCGGATTCGTCCTCAAGGACGCCGCCGATACCGAGTTGGTGGCAGCCGTGCGAGCTGCGCTCCAGGGCCGGCGCTACCTCAACCCCCAGCTCGGAGGGCTGATCGCCGCCGCGCCCGAGGCGCCCCCCGGGCCGCCGGACAACCTCACCAAGCGCGAGGTGGAGGTGCTCAGGCTCGTAGCTCTCGGTCACACCAACGCCGAGATCTCACAGCAGCTCTATCTCAGCGTCCGCACCGTCGAGTCTCACCGGGCGCACATCCAGCAGAAGGTCGGGCGCATGACCCGAGCCGAATTGGTGGCCTACGCTCGCGAGCACGGGCTGCTGGACAACCGCTCGCCTGCGATGTAGAGAGAGCCGTTCGGGGCCGGGACATGTGACCGGGATGTCACGTCGCTTCCCGGGGACATGGGCGAGGGTGTATCGTCGCGCTGGGTGGCGGACCCGCCAACAGGACGGCGATGGATCAACCGACTCGAGAAGTGCTCAAGGTTGCTCGCAGTGTGCTCGAGCAGCTCGATACCGAGCAGGTGCTGGAGCGTGTGCTGGACGCGGCTCGTGAGCTGACCGGTGCCCAATACGCCGCCCTTGGCGTACTGGACGAGTCCCGACAGCAGCTGGCGCGGTTTCTGACTCGCGGGATCGACGCCGACCTGCGTCACGCCATCGGAACCCTGCCCACCGGACGGGGGGTGCTAGGCGAGCTGATCCGTCACCCGAAGCCACTGCGGATGGCCGACGTCGGAAGTCACCCGTTCTCCTACGGCTTCCCGATCGGCCACCCGCCGATGAGCTCGTTCCTCGGTGTTCCGATCGTGATCCGGGACGAGCCGTTCGGCAACCTCTACCTCACCGAGAAGCGGGACGGCCCGGAGTTCACCGAGGAGGACGAGGAGGCAGCGGTGCTCCTGGCTGACTTCGCCGGCGTGGCGATCGATCACGCGAGCCGCTTCATGACCTCGGAGTCGCATACCGCCAGGCTCCAGCAGACGGTCGATGCCCTGGACGCCACCCTCCAGATCGCGCGCGCCATCGGCGGCGAGACGGATCTGGGGTCGATCCTGTCGCTGGTGGCCAAGCGCGGCCGAGCACTCGTCTCGGCGCGCGTCCTCGTGATCGAGCTCCTGCATGGGAATGAGCTCGAAATGGCCGCGGCGGCCGGCGACCTGCCCACAGGGGTGCTCGGAGAGCGTGTCCCGCTCGACGACACCATGGCGGGTGCAGCGCTGCGCTCCGGACAGACGCAGCGGCTCAGCGATCGTTTGATGCGTGCTCGCTTCGAGCAACACGGCGCGGGCCACCTCGGGGTGAGCGCAGAGCACGGTTTGGTGGTCCCGCTCGTCTTCCGCGATCGGCCGTACGGCGTGCTGGTGGCGCTGGACCACCTCGAGGACGGCGAGTTCAGCACCGAGCATCAGAATCTGCTCGAGGCCTTTGCCGCCAGCGCTGCGACGGCGGTGGCCACGGCGCAATCGGCGGCTGACGAGCGGCGCCGCCAGCGCGTGGCCGCCGAGGAGGCGGAGCGCGGCCGCTGGGCGCGGGAGCTGCACGACGAGACCCTCCAGGCGCTCGGAAGCCTCCGGCTGACGCTGTCCAGCTCGCGGCGCAGTGGCGACCCAGAGGTGATGGCCGCCGCGGTGGAGCAGGCACTCGAGCAGCTCGACCTCGACATCACGACCCTGCGAGCCCTGATCACCGAACTGCGCCCGGCGGCGCTCGACCAGCTCGGGCTGGAGCCCGCGCTGCTGGCGCTGATCGACCGAACCCGTCGCGGTGGCCTGGAGGTCGACGCCAGCATCGTTCTCAGCTACGAGAGCGGTGAGGCGTCAGAGCGGCACACCGCCGAGCTCGAGAGCGGGGTGTACCGGATCATCCAGGAGGCGCTCACCAATGCCGGTAAGCACGGCGCGGCGGCGAGCGCCACCGTGTCGGTGACCGAGCTGGAGGGGCAGGTCCATGTCACCGTCGGCGACAACGGCCGCGGCTTCGATCCCAGCGCGGCCACCGCGGGCTTCGGCCTGACCGGCATGCGCGAGCGCGTCGAGCTGCTTGGGGGAGAGCTGACAGTGTCGTCGGTCGTCGGCGAGGGCACGACCGTCGCGGCCACATTGCCGGTCGCTCGGCGGCAGCCGTCGGCGATCCCCGCCACACCACCGTCGATCGCCTCGGGCGCCGACTGAGGTCCGGTCAATCCAGCAGGCCGTGATCGCGCGCATAACCGACCAGCTCTGCGCGTGTCGTCAAGCTCACCTTCTGCTGGATGTGGGCGCGATGGGACTCGACGGTCCGCACGCTTAGGAACAGCGAGGATGCGATCTCGCCGTTGGTGTGCCCGAGGCCGATCAGCTTGAGGACCTCGACCTCGCGCGGGGAGAGCTTGTCGGGCCGGGTGTCGCTCGTGGCGGGCTGGGCCGCCAGACGGGCACCGAGCCTCGGGTTGAGGTAGGTGCGCCCCTCGGCCGCCAGGACCATGGCGGTCATCAGTTCGCTGTCGGCCGCGTCTTTGAGCACGTAGCCGAGCGCCCCCGCGCGCAGCGCCGCATCGGCGAACCCCGGATTCTCCTGCATCGTCAGCACGACGATCTGCGTCCCGGGCGCGTCCTTGCGTAGCCGCGGGATCGCGTCCAGACTTGACTCCCCGCCCATGTTGAGGTCGAGCACCAGTACGCGGGGATGCAATGTCTGCACGGCGTCAACGGTGCCAGCCACATCCCCGCGCTCGCCAACGACCTCAAAGCGACCGTCGGAGTCCAGGAGCATGCGCAGACCTGCGCGAACCACCTGGTGATCGTCAGCCAGGACGACCGAGATCGAATCCGCGCCGGTCCGATCAGACCGCGGGGCCGACGGCGATGGCGAATCGGAGGCGGGCATGGTGCTCGAGGACATTGTCGCCACTGTAGGCGAGCCGCACGCTGTCGCCATCCGCCGGTGTTACGGGCGCCGGTCCGTGACGGCTACGGACGCGACGATTCGCCGCCCTGACACGACGCGGGCTTGGACGCGGATCCATTGCGCCGTTGGGGCGGCGACCCAGCTGGCGAGTACGCACCCGTCGAGCCGCCTGACGTCCTCGGGCCGGGTGATGACTTCAGTGACACCGGCGATGATCACGCTCCATCCTCTAGCGGCGGCGCGATCGATCTCGTCCACCTCGAACCAAGCGCGCGTGGCACGCAGCAGCGACACGAGCTTGGTCCCCTCGCTGCAACGGAAGACCACCGACTGCGACGCGGCGTCGAATGCGTAGTTGACGGGGCGAATGACGGGTGTGCCCCCGGGTGTCAGCACCACCACCCTGCCGACGGTTGCCGTAGTGAGCAGGCGCAGGCACTCCTCGCGGGCGAGCTCGACGATTGTCGACGACGCGGCATCCGAGCTCACGCCACCTCCTCGTTCAATTCCTGACGCCGGTGCCGGCGTGCCGGCGTGACCGGATCCGTCGGTGGGCCAAACGGCCTTTGTGAACATGACAACCTCATTGACTGAGTGGGCGGGGTATCTCCCGGGAGAGTCCCGCACGAGCGCTTGGGTGCCATCGTGGCCACCCCGCAGCTGGTCTCCGTGGACAACACGGATAGCGGTGGGCCTCGGAACCATGCCCGATCCCTTCCATTGATCTGGCGCGGGTGATGGCGGCGCCCTCGTGCGTAGTTCGCGACGCCCGGTCCGCGGAAAAGCCCTGATGGCCGCCGAGCGTCCGTGGTCAATGATCGGTCAGGTCAAGCCCCTGAAGGCGAGGGAAATCGCAAAAGGAGAAACGCTATGTCTCGCAGTGTGTTCGACAAGCTCACCAGTGCCGGCGGCATCGTCGCCGTCATCGTCCTGCTCGTCGCCGGCGGACTACTGACGTGGGGTCACAGCTTCGTGAGCTCCAACGTCCACAGTCAGCTGGCCAAGCAGCAGGTTTCGTTCCCGTCGAAGGCCGCATTCGCGCATCCCAAGGCCGGGACGGAGATCACCCCATCGATGATCCCGTCGGTGTCGCAGTACGCCGGGCAACGGCTCCTCACAGGGGCGCAGGCCAAGGTCTATGCCGACGACTTCATCGCCGTCCATCTCTCGGAGATGCCACACGGCGGCGTCTACTCGAAGATCAGTGCCGCCTCACTCGCGGATCCCAAGAACACGCAACTGGCGGCGCTCGTCCAGACCTCGTTCCGCGGGACCACGTTGCGCGGTCTGCTGCTGGAGGCCTACGCCTTCTCCACGATCGGTCAGATCATGCTGTGGGGCGCAATCGCGTCCTTCGCCCTGGCGCTCGTGATGTCGTTCCTGGTCGGCCTGGGGCTGAGTCACGCCCGACGCACCGAGCCCGCGGCACAGATGTTCAGCGGCAACGTGGGCGTCGCTGCCTCCTAGGCGGGGCCGTCTGCTCGGGCTTGACGCGCTCCTCGATGCCCGTCCTGGCCACGGTGGCCGGGGCGGGCATCTCGCGCTGCGTGAGATCCTGCCCAGGCGAAGGGCGAGCTCCGCGCCGGCAAGCAACCCCTGGGATCAAGTCCCCGGACCGCGAGAGGCGACGAGACAGCTCGATCTCTTGGAACGGGCGTGCCGAGGGTCGGCTACATTTCCCCCGAGCAGCGACCCACCGAGATTGTGCAGTCCGGGCGCAGCCCGAAATCGCGCCCGGACGGCAGAAGGCTCGGGAAATCCCTGCAAACGCCGACGTAGCTCAGCTGGTAGAGCACTTCATTCGTAATGAAGGGGTCCGGGGTTCGAGTCCCCGCGTCGGCTCTCAGAAAGCATCCTTAGTCAGGGCTTCTGAGTTGGGGCTGACCAGGGGAACGCGATGTGTGTCCCGCTGTGTCCCGGAGGGCGTGTAGCGGTCCTGACCGACCGCGATCGGGTGCGCGCAGCAGCCTGGCGGTGCTCGTCTCCGTCCCGCCCGCCGCCGCGTACCTTGACGTGTGATCTCTGACTTGTAGTATGTGATCACAAATCAGCGCCTGGCGCGGATGCGTCTGCGATGGCCGCTTGGAGGAGGACAGTGTGACTGAGCCGCCCGAGCTTGATCTCTCCGGGATTCGGCCCCTGGTGGGTACGCGCACGGTGGAGCAAACGCTTGCGCTGGAGCTGCATGACGCGATCGTCAAGGGCAGGCTGCCGCCGGGGACGCGACTTCCGTACCGGGAGCTGGCGAGCCAGTTCGGGGTCAGCGTCACGCCGGTGCGAATCGCGCTGCGAGAGCTGATCGAGGCGGGCCTGATCGAGTCCCGTCCGCACGGCGGAGCCCGTGTTGCCCCTCTCTCGGTCGGAGAGCTCGAGGAGATCTACACCGCCCGGATCGGCTTTGAGGCATGGCTCGCCAAGACGGGCGCCGAGGCCCTCGAGGAAGCCGACCTCGTCGAGCTGGAAGCGGCGTTACGCGGTGTCGAGGCGACGGCGCGGACCGGCGACGTCAACCCGTACCTCAACGCGGCCTGGAAGCACCGAGTGGTGTGTTACCGCGCAGCCGGAAGGCCGGCGATCCTCGATCGGGTGCAAACCCTCTTCGAGCGCTCACACCGCTACAACTGGCTGACCTTGGGGGACGACGGGCGGCTTGACGAGTCGCGCGCGAGCGCGCACGAGTTCGACGCCGCGTGCCGCGCTCGGGACGGCGAGCGGGCGCGCGCCGTGCTCCGGCAGATCCTTGACCGCTCCCTCGAGCACCTCGTCGAGCGCTTCGCCGACGGCGATCACCGGGAGCTGCGCGAGCGAGTCGCGACCGCAAACTAACATACGACTCACATATCTATTGACATACGACTGCCATATGTATTAGATATGACGATGGACCAACGCACCGCGGCAACGTCAGTCGCGGAGGCGGACAGCACGTGAGGGGCGGCTTGGGGCCGCTCCCACCGATCATCGGAAAGGTGCGAGCAGGACTGGGTCCGTGAGTGCCCGTTCATGCGGTTCGGTCCAAACCGAGCCCAGTGTCACTCGGGACCCGGTTTCACAGCTGCATCGCCGCCAAGTCGCATACAGCGCAAAGTGAGGGGGATCAAGGTGAAGGACAAGGTCGATCGAGGTAACCGCAGATGGGCGGGCCTGCCCGGTGTGCTCGTCGCCGTGGCGATGGTCGCTGTTCTCGCCGGGTGTGGGAGCAGCAGCAGCACTGGCAGCAGCAGCGCCACCAGCAGCAGCGCCGCGACCAGCGCGGCGGCGACCGGCAGTGGCACCAGCAGTGCGACGAGCAGTAGCGCCGCAGCCGGCGCCAGCAACCAAGGCGTCCGTGTGGGGCTGGTGTTGCCCGATGTGAGCAACCCATTCATCGCCGCCGAGCAGCAGGGGGCCGTCAACGAGGCCAAGAAGTACGGTATGGACCTGCTGGTCAAGGGCAGCAACGACGGTGAGGCACAGGTCAACGCCTTCGAGACCTACCTGTCATCGGGCGTGAAGTTCCTCGGGATCAACACGATCGACGGCAAGGCGATGGGGGTGGCCGTCTCCGGGGCGAACAGTCGCGGAGTACCGGTGATCGGGATGCAGTCGCCTCCGGCGGCGGGCAAGCTCGTGACGTTCATCGCGTCGAGCAACTTCAACGCCGGCGTCACCGTGGGCAATGGCATCGTCAAGTACTGCGCCACTCACAATCCGTGCCTGATCGGCGATGTCCAGGGCGAGCTCACCGACCCGTCTGGGGTCGATGAGGAGAAGGGCATGAAGAGCGTCATCGCCAAGCACCCGAACATCAAGATCGTCTCGGCGTCGCCGACGAACTATGACCCGGAGAAGGCAGTGAACGTCGCCGAGAGCATGCTCACGGCACATCCGGACATCAACTGGCTGTTCGCGTGGTGGGACCAGGGCGCTCAGTCCGCGTACGCGGCGGTGAAGGCGAAGAACCTGGTCGGCAAGGTCGGCGTGTCGGGATTCAGCGGTAGCTGCCCGGCTCTTCAGGATGTGCTCGCCGGTCACATCTACTACGACGCGATGGAGTTCCCGCTCCTCCAAGGTCAGACGTTCATCGATGACGTCCACAAGTACCTCGGCGGCGACAAGAACATCCCCGCGATGACGACGATTCCCGCGTTCGGCATCAACCCTGCGCTCGCGCAGTCCATCCTGGCCGGCAAGACGAAGGCGCCGAGCTATGTCCTGCAGGCTCTCCAGCAGGCCAAGTCCGGGTGCCCGGGTCTGTAGGCGAGGACCGTTGCGCTCGGTACGCACGGCACCCGGGGTACCGGACTGACCGGCATGCCTGACAGCACGAGTACGGAACATCTGGCCGAGCTGCCCGCGGGCGGCTCGGCCGGTGCCCTGTCATCCGGAGGCGGTGGCGACGGCGGCGGCGGGGACCGCGAGTCGGCGTCCCCACTGAGGTACCTGCGCAAGCTCGATCGCTACAAGCACATCAGCGGGCTCATCGCCGCGTTGATCCTGCTGTGCATCCTGCTGCACATCCTCTCGCCGTACTTCCTGACGGTCTCGAACTTCTACAACATCCTCCTGCAGGCGTCGAACCTGGCGGTCGTGTCGGCCGGACTGACCGTGGTGATCCTGGTCGGCGAGATCGATCTCTCGGTCGGCTCTGTGGAGGCCCTCGTCGGCGCGGTGGCGGCGATCCTGATCATCAAGACCGGCATTCCCGTCGTGCCGGGAATCATCCTCTCGCTGCTCGCCGCCGTCGTGGTCGGTCTCGTCAATGCGTTCCTGACGACCAAGTTGCGCGTCGTGTCCTTCATCGCCACCCTCGCGATGCTCGGCGTCGCGCAGGGGCTCGCGTTCATCATGACCGACGGGCAGGCGATCGAGGGGTTCCCCAGCAGCTTCGAGAAGATCGGCACCGCCACCATCGGCGCGGGAGGCTTCCCGGTGCCGGCGGTGATCGCGATCGTCGTGATCGTCCTCATCTACCTGCTGCTGGCGCACACGAAGCTCGGTCTCCACATGTTCGCTGTGGGCGGAAGCCGCCAGGCGGCGACATTCGCGGGGATCAGCCCCGCGCGGATCAAGACGATCGCGTTCGTGATCTGCGCCGTGTGCAGCGGCATCGGCGGACTCATCCTCAGCTCCCGGCTCAACGCGGGGAACGGCCTGTTCGGACAGGGGGACCTCCTCAACGCGGTCGCCGCCGTCGTCATCGGCGGCGCGTCGCTTTCGGGCGGCATGGGCAGCGTCGGCGGTACGACCGTCGGGGTGCTGATCATCGCGACCATCGAGGACGGCCTGGTCCTGCTCAACGTTCCCGATTTCTGGCAGCAGGTGGTCGTCGGCGGGTTCATCGTCGGCGCGGTGATGATGGACCAGATCGCCAAGGGCATAGGGCGGACGGACGAATAGATGCCCGAGCACGACGAGACACAACGGAAGACCGGGCAGGTTCTCGAGGTGAGGGACGTCTCCAAGAGCTTCGGAGCCGTACGCGCCCTGTCCGGAGTCACGCTCGCGATCGACGCCGGCGAAGTCCTCGGCCTCGTCGGCGACAACGGAGCGGGCAAGAGCACGCTCGTGCGTTGCATCGGCGGCATCCACCGGATCGACGAGGGTTCGATCAGCGTCGATGGCGCCGACTCGGGTGACCTTGACCCCGAGCGGGCGCGCGAGCTCGGGATCGAGATCGTCCACCAGCACCTCTCCCTGGTCGAGCAGTTCGACGTCGCCCAGAACATGTTCCTCAACCGCGAGCTGATGCGGCACAGGGCCGGCGGCGCGCCGGCTCGGTTGGCTGAACAAGCGCGCGATGTACGAGAGCACGTCCGAGACGCTGGCGTCGCTGGACATCAGACTCGACGCCCACGCGCGGGTGGCGACGCTCTCGGGCGGTCAGCGTCAGATCGTGGCCGTCGCCCGAGCGGTGACATGGGGCAGTCACATCGTCGTGCTCGACGAGCCGGCGGCCGCGCTTGGCGTGCGCCAGTCCGAGATGGTCCTCAACTTCGTTCGGATGCTGGCCGGCCGAGGTGTCGCGGTGGTGTTCATCACCCACAACATGGACCACGTGCTCCAGGTCACCGATCGCGTCGCAGTGCTGCGGCAGGGTCGCAAGGTCGCCGATATGCCGACCCGTGGCGTGTCGGCCCAGGAGATCGTCGCGTTCATCACCGGGGCCGACGGGCACACCGCACTCCAGGCCGGAACGCGAGAAGGCTGACGTGGACGGCATCGACGTCATTGCCTCGATCCTGCGGGCCGAGGGCACCGAGCACCTGTTCTGCTTCCCGGACAACATCCTGATCGAGGCTGCTGCGCGGCTCGGGATCCGACCGCTGGTGGCCCGGTCTGAACGGGCCGCGGTCTCGATGGCGGACGGCTTCGCGCGCAGCACCGACGGGCGTCGCCCGGCGGTGGTGGCGGTCCAGTACGGGCCCGGGATCGAGAACAGCTTCGGGGCGGTGGCCCAGGCGTACTCGGACTCGTCGCCCGTGCTCATCCTCAGTGGCCACATCTCCGCCGCCCGCCTTGGACAGCCGCCCACGTTCGACGTCGTCGCCAACTTCCGGGAGATCACGAAGTGGACGGTCCGGATCACGTCGCCGGAGCGGATCGAGGAGCTGTTGCGCCGCGCGTTCGTCTACCTCCGAACCGGACGCCCGGGCCCCGTTGTCATCGACGTGCCCATGGAGGTCGCGGTCGCCACCGGCCTCGCGGATCCGGTGCAGACCTACATCCCGGCGGTGACCACCCGCTCGGGGCCCGACCCCGACAGCGTCAGCGACGTCGTCCAGACGCTGTCGGCGGCCCGCCTGCCGGTGATCCACGCCGGACAGGGCGTGCTCTACGCGCAGGCGTCGCGGGAGCTGGTGGATTTCGCCGAGCTGATCAATGCCCCGGTGATGACAACACTCCCCGGCAAGAGCGCCTTCCCCGAGGACCATCCGCTGTCGCTCGGGGCGGGCGGCAAGACCGGCCTGAGGCTCATCTCGCACTACCTCGAGCGCTCGGATGTCATCTTCGGTATCGGCTCGAGCCTGACCAAGACGGTGTTCGCGGCTCCGCTCCCGCCCGGCAAGATCGCGATCCAGGCCACGATCGACGAACGGGACCTCGCCAAGGACTACCCCATCCGCCACGCCCTGCTCGGGGACGCGAAACTCGTCCTGCGCGCCCTGTCGGAGCAGTGGCGGACCATCGATCGCCCTGCCGCCGCGGTCCGGAACGATCTCGTCGGCGAGATCGCCGCGCTGCGAGCCGAGATCGACCGGGAGTGGCGGCCGCACCTCGAGTCGCCCGAGGTCCCGATGAGCCCGTACCGGGTGATCGCGGAGTTGATCGCGGCGCTCGACCCGCGGCAGACGGTGATGACGCACGACTCCGGCCTGCCCCGCGACCAGCTCGCCCCATTCTGGCCGGCGCTCACGCCGAGGAGCTACCTCGGCTGGGGCAAGTCGACGCACCTCGGATACGGGCTCGGGGTCGCGCTCGGCGCCAAGATCGCCGATCCCGCCAAGACCGTGGTCAACGTGATGGGGGACAGCGCCATCGGCATGGCAGGGATGGAGCTGGAGACCGGCGCCCGCCTCCGCATCCCGATCATCACCGTGGTCCTCAACAATGGCGGGATGTCGTTCTACGAGCGTGGCTATCCCGTGGCCACCGAGCGGTACGGCCTGAAGTACCTGCACGGAGATTACGCGGCGCTGGCGAGCGCCCTGGGCGTGCACGGCGAGCGTGTCACCGAGCCAGACGCCATCGCGCCGGCAGTCGAGCGCGCCGTCGACGCGACGCGAGCCGGGCAGCCGGCCCTGCTGGAAATGATGACCAAAGAGGAAGACACCCTCGCCAACTGGTGAACCGTGGACCACGCGAACGCCACCGATCACGGATACGAGACGATGGGCGGCGGCGCCGCCGCGTTTGAGCCTCCGACGGCGGCGGAGCTGGTGGATCTCGCGGCGCGCGACGACATCCAGCTCACCGAGAACGAGGCGGCGGAGCTCGTCGAGGTCGTCGCCCGACTCGTGGAGGCGGCGGGCCGGGCGCTGGATGTGGAGGGCGACCTCCCGATCGCTCGGCCGACGGGCCGCGATTCCGGTCATCGCCCGTCGCCGGAGGAGAACCCTCACAACGCGTTCGTCCGCCGCTGCGAAATCGCCGGCGCTGCAAGCGGGCCGCTCGCCGGCCGCACCGTGGCCGTCAAGGACAACATCTCGGTGGCCGGCGTGCCCACGACGAACGGCTCCCGGATGCCGGCCTACACCCCGGATATCGACGCTGTCGTGGTGGAGCGGATTCTTGCCGCCGGGGGCACGATCATCGGCAAGCTGAACATGGATGACATGGCCGCGGCCGGCACGGGCGAGACGAGCGCGTTCGGTCCGGCGCGCAATCCCGTGAACCCGGCCTACTCGGCGGGCGGATCCTCCGGCGGATCGGGCGCGGTGGTGGCAGCCGGGGAGGCGGACCTGTCGCTCGGCGTCGACCAGGGCGGAAGCGGACGCATCCCGGCCGCGTTCTGCGGCGTCGTCGGTGTCAAGGCGACCCAGGGATGGGTTCCCTCATTCGGCGTCGCGCACATCGACCACACGATCGACTCGGTCACCCCGATCGCACGGACGGTCGCCGACGCCGCGCTGCTGCTCGACGTGATCGCGGGGGAGGACTGGCGTGATCCGCAGTGGGCGCGTGGGGTCGTCGAGCCGTCACGATGTGGCGACGTAGCGACCGATGACGTCGCCGGCTTGCGCATCGGCGTTATCCGCGAGAGCTGCGACGCGCGGATCTGCGTGCCGGCTGTCCTCGCGGGAGTGCGCAGAGCGGTGGACGCTCTCGATGCTGCCGGTGCGCGGACCGAGGAGATCACGATCCCGATCTGGTCCAACGCACTCACGATCTTCCAGCCCTATATCGGTCAGCTCGTGGCGGCCATGTTCCGCACCGACGGCGAGGGGGTCGGCCACATGGGGTACATCGACACCGGCCGGATGGGCGCCTTCGCGCGTGATCGCCGGACGCAGTCACCGCTGCTGGCCGACCAGATCAAGGCATGGGTGCTCGCTGACCGCCACCTTCGCGACCGCTACGCCAACGCCGCGTTCGGCCGGCTGCACAACCTCCGTCTCCTCGTGCGCCACGAACTCGACACGGCCCTCAGCCGGTTCGACGTATTGCTGACACCCACGCTGCCGATCACCGCGCCCAGGCTCCTCGACTACCCGGCACCGTTTGCCCAGATCGCCGAGCGCACCTCGGCGGCGCTGTGTTACAACACCGCGCCGTTGAACCTGAGCGGCCATCCGGCGCTCTCGATACCGAGCGGGCGCGACGCCGCGGGCCTTCCGACCGCGGTGCAGATCATCGGGGGGCGCGGCCGCGAACCGATGATGTTCCGGGCCGGGTTCGCACTGGAGGGCGGCCTGGGCGGGTGACGGGTCTCACGTGGCACCCGCGCGGTGGGCCGCGCAGGTGACGCGTGTCGCAGCGTGGCGGGCGCCGCCCGCGGGGAGGGGCGTAAGACTGATATGTTATTCATATGTTAGACAGCAGCGGGGCCGGCCAGCGTTCGATCACCGTGGCCGTGCTCGGCGCCGGACTGATGGGGTCCCACATCGCGCTCGACTACGCCCGCGGCGGTCACACGGTCCGCTTCACGGTGTCAAAGGCGACGGGCCAGGCCGCTGCCATGGCCCGGGTCAACGCCACTTCGAACGGTGAGCTGGACCTCAGCTACGCCCGCAGTACCGCCGACGCCGCCCGCGCGGCAGACCTCATCGTCGAATCGCTACCCGAGGACCTCGCGCTCAAGCAGCAGGAGCTGCGTGTCGCGCAGGCCGCGTCACCCGCGGCGATCCTGGCGACCAACACCTCCTCGCTGACCATCGCCGCCATCGCCGACGGGCTCGACGATCCCACGCGACTGATCGGCATTCACTATGTGAATCCGCCGTGGGCGCATCGCATCGTCGAGGTCATCCCGGGACCGTCGACGGCACCCGCGGTGGTGGACCAGGTCGACGCCATCCTCGTCTCGCTGGGCCGCGATCCCATCCGCATCAACCTCGACACTCCCGGCTTCGTGTTCAACCGCCTCCAGTTCGCCCTCCTGCGTGAGGCGGTCGCCCTCGTGGAGAGCGGCGTCGTCACCAAGGAGGACCTCGACCGGATCGTCGTCGAGGGAATCGGCCGGAGGTGGGGCGTCGTCGGCCCGCTCACCTCGGCCGCGCTCGGCGGCGCCGAGCTCTTCTCGCAACTGGCCGCGCGCCTGTACCCCGTCCTGGCGAGCACGAGCGCGCCGAGCGCCGGGCACATGAGCCTGCTCGAGATGCCCGAGGCGGAGATCGACGTCGCACGCCGCACCCGGGACGCGCACCTCGCCGCGTATGTCACCGACAGGGAGACCGAATGGACAAGGTGAAGAAGGATCGCGCCCGCCCCGTCCGTCGCCGAGGCGCGCCCGCTGCCCATGCCGCGCCGGCGCCTCCTCGGACGCTGTCTGAGGAGGCCTACAGCCGCCTGGAGGAGATGATCGTCACCCTGGAACTGGCTCCGGGCGACCTCGTCTCGGAAGCCGGCCTGTGCGCGACCCTCGGGATCGGACGAACCCCGATCCGGGAGGCGCTGCAACGGCTCCAGGCCGAACATCTCGTCCGCATCCTGCCCAAGCGGGGAGCGATCATCGAGCAGATCCACATCGAGCAGCATCTGCTGGCCCTCGAGGTCAGGCGCGCTCTGGAGCGCATCGTCGCCGCTCGGGCCGCCCATCTGTGCACCGATGACAAGCGCGAGCGCTTCGAGTCGCTGGCCGAGCAGATGGAGGCCGTGGCGGCCGCCGGCGACGATCGGGCCTTCCTGGAGCTCGATCGTGAGTTTCACGCGCTGCTCACCGCGACGGCTCGCAACCAGTTCGCGACTGCTGCCCTGGCACCCCTCCAGGCCCTGTCGCGCCGCTATTGGTACATGCACCAGCGACGCCACCAGGACATGGTCCGGTCGGCCACGCTGCATGCCGCCGTGATGCGAGCTGTCGCCGCGGGTGACAGCGAGGGCGCGATTGCCGCGATCGATGGTCTGCTCGCCTACGCCCATGCCGTCACGCGGGATGCCGTCACCGTCGACTTCCATCAGACGTATGAGCCGTCCCGCCAGTCACCTTCCGGGCAGCTCCGCGCCCGTCGAGTGAAAGGACAGTCGTGACGTACACCGCCGTTGCCAGCGAGAGCGATCAGGCCCGAGCCAAGCTCGAGGAGATGCTGATCGTCGACACCGATGTCCACGTGCACGAAACCCCGGCCGCCCTCGCTCCATACTGCGACATGCCCTGGCGTGTGGCGCTGGAGAACATCGCCGACACGCGGGAGACATATCTCGACATCCCCGGTTTCTCGGTCGGCGGCGACTCGACGCTGACCGCCAAGTTCCCCTCCGGTCACGAGGCGACGAGGATGGTTTTCACCCACGAGGAGATGCGACAGGCGCTCGACGAGCTACATGTCAACGTGGGGGTCCTGTTCCCCGATCATCTGCTCAAGCTGCCCATGCTCCCCCAGCCCGACTACGCGGCGGCGCTCGCCCGGGCCTACAACGCCTGGATGGTGGAGGAGTGGACGTCCCGCGGACAGGGACTGCTCGGGTGCATCGTGGCCTGTCCGCAGGATCCAGCGGACGCCGTGAGCGAGATCGAGCGGTATGCCGATGATCCCGGGCATCGTCGGGATCTACCTCCCATGCGCCGGTCTCGATCCCCTCTGGGGCCATCAGAAGTATCGGCCCATGTTCGCCGCGGCCGAGGCCGCCGATCTGCCAGTGCTGCTGCACTCGGTCACCGTGGTGTCCCCGGTGTACCCCTTCAACAACCACGGCTACCAGACGGAGCTGGGTCGTCACGCCACGAGTCACACGTTCTCGGTGATCGCGAACCTCGTCGACATGGTGACGATGGGGGTGATGGTGCGTTACCCGCGGCTGCGGATCGCCGTGACCGAAGCCGGAATCTCGTGGATGCCCTTTTTGATGAACCGGCTCGACAAGGAGTACCTCGAGCGACGGCGGGAGGTGCCCTATCTCACCGAGCGCCCGAGTCACTATCTGCGCGAGGTGTTCGTCGCCACGCAGCCCATCGAGGAGCCCGAACGCCTGTCGGACATCGTGAAGCTGGTCGAGCTCTACCGCGGGGAGAACCGCACGATGTTCGCCTCCGACTGGCCCCACCACGACTTCGACCATCCGGCCAAGCTCAACCAGGTGCCCTTCTCCGACGAGGTCAAGCGCAAGATCTTCGGGACCAACGCGCTGGAGTTCTTCAAGATCGACGAGCACGGCCGCCGGCTGCGAATCCGGAGGCCGACCGTGCGCGGCCATAGCAGGGGGGCGCGCGATCTCGGCGGTGAGTAGTGGCATGTGCTCGGTTGCATCGCGGATTTCCCTGAAGGCAGCCACGGCATCATCGACGTCGAGGACCGCTCGGTCGGAGTATTCAACATCGCCGGTAAGCTGTTCGCGCTGCGTAACGTCTGTCCACACCAGGCCGGACCGGTGTGCGAGAGCGCGCGGACAACGGGGACGATGGTCGCGGATGCGCAGGGCGACTGGCGGCTGGAGTGGGCGCATGAAGGCGAGATCGTCGCGTGCCCGTGGCACGGCCTGGAGTTCCACGTCCCGACGGGACGTTGTCTCGGGCACACCGGGTATCGCCTGAGGCGCTACCGGGTGCGCGTCCTGGAGGACGAGGTGTTGCTGTCGCTGAGCGGACAGCCCGACGCGGTGCCCGCACGATGACCGGCGATCCGTTGCGCGCCAACGCGGGACTGCACGTCGACCACGTCGGCATCGTCGTCCGCGATCTGGAGCAGGCCACGGCGATCTTGGCGCGGCTGTTCGGGATCGAGGTCGACGAGGCGATTGACGCCCGGGAGCGTCTCGGCGTCAAGACGGTGTTCTACAACCTCGCCAACATCTCGATCGAGTTGCTCGAGCCCGATGACGAGCAGGGCCGGGCGGCGCGACTCGGAGACGACGAGGCGCGCATCGAGCACGTCTGCCTCCGTGTCGACGACATCGAGCAGGCGGCGCAGGATCTCTCTGAGCGTGGCGCCCGCTGGGCGAGCGACGAGCCCGTGCCGGTGGGCCGGCGCCTCGTGCGCTTCAGCACGCCGGAGTCGACCGGCGGGGTGATGTTCCAGTTGCTCCAGCAGACCTGAGCGGGGCCCGGCCGTGACTCGCGGGCCGAAAGGGCGCGGACGAATCTCATCCGAAATCTGTTATTCGAAATCTGATATAACATTTTCATGAGAGGAGCCACCGGGGCCATCGCAGAGCTCGAGCAGGTTCCCTCGCTGGAAGACCGCCTCACCGAGCGGCTTCGCGTACTCATCACGAGGGGCACGCTCCCGGAGCGCACGCCGCTGCGGCTGCGGGAGCTTGCCGAGGACTTCGGCGTGTCGCCGACGCCGGTTCGGGCGAGCCTCAGCCGGCTCGAACGGGACGGGCTGGTCGTCATCGGGCCGACCGGACGCGCCGCGGTCAGCCCGCTCACCCTCGAGGACGTCGAGGAGATCTACGCCGCCCGGCGCGGCGTCGAGGTCCTGGCGGCCCAGCGTGGCGCGCCGCGCCTCACCGACGGCGCCCTCGAGGAGATGGCGTCGCTGCTCGAGGACCTGCGCAACGCCGCCCGCGCCGAGGTGCTCGACACCTACCTCGATGTCACCTGGCGTTTTCATGCGCGCTGCTACCAGGCCGGCAGCCGGCGTCGGCTCGTCGACGAGGTGGAGCGACTCTTCTGGCGGGCCGTGCGCTACCACCGCATCCTGCTCGCGACGCCGGAGCGGTTCGCGGGCTCGGTGGCCTCTCACGAGCGCTTCTTCGACGCTTGCCGCGAGCGGGACGGCGAGGCCGCCGGGATGGTCATCGAGGACGGCGTGCGCTGGAGCGTCGAGGGGTTTGCCCGCGTGCTCGGCGATCGCCACGACCCGGCGATCGCGCTGAACGCGCGCGCCAGTCGGGCGAGGGCCTGATGGCAGCGTCGCGTCCCGCCGAGCCCAGGCCCGTCCGCGTCGGCGCCGACGTCGGGGGCACCTTCACCGACGTCGTGGCGCTCCGGTCAGACGGCGGGCTCACCTTCCGCAAGGTGCTCTCGACGCCGCCTGACTACGACCGTGCCGTGATCGACGGACTGCGGGCGCTCGAGGAGGTCATCGGCGATTCCGACCGGATCGACAGCGTCGTGCACGCGACGACCGTGGCCACCAACGCTGTGCTCGAGCGGCGCGGCAGCCGGACGGCGCTCGTCACAACCGCCGGCTTTCGCGACGTGCTCGAGCTGCGCCGAGTGCGGGTGCCGCTCCTGTATGACACCTTCTGGGCCAAGCCGCCGCCCTTGATCGAACGCGAGCTGCGGCTCGAGGTCGCAGAGCGGATCACCGCCGGGGGAGACGTGATCTCGCCGCTCGATCCCGACGAGGTCCGGCGCGTTGCCGCCCGGCTCCGCGAGCTGGAGGTCCAGAGCATCGCCGTGTGCTTCATGCACGCCCACCGCCATCCCGAGCACGAGCAGCGCGCCGGAGAGATCCTTCGCGAGGAGCTCCCCGGGGTCCCCGTGTCGCTCTCGCATGAAGTGATCCGCGAGCAGCAGGAGTACGAGCGCACGGCCGCCACTGCGGTCAACGCGTATGTGCGGCCGCTGATGGAGCGCTACGTCACCTCGATCCAGCGTGGTATGACGGACCTGGGCATCGACGGGGAGCTGACGCTGATGCAGTCCTCCGGCGGCGTGATGGGCGCGAGCCTGGCGGCGCAGCGTCCCGTCTACGTCCTGGAGTCCGGTCCGGCGGCGGGCGTGATCGCCGCGCTCGCGCTCGCCCGGCGCCACGAGATCGACAATGCCATCGCGTTCGACATGGGCGGGACGACCGCCAAGGCGGCGCTGATCGAGAACGGGCGCGTCTCCTGGAGCCGCGAGTACGAGGTCGGCGGCGGGCTGTCGAGCAGTCATTTCCTGCGCGGCGACGGTGAGATGATCCGGGTTCCGACGCTCGACATCGCCGAGGTCGGCGCGGGCGGCGGCAGCATCGCCTGGGTCGACGACGCGGGCGGGCTGCACGTGGGTCCCGTCAGCGCCGGCGCCGACCCCGGTCCGGCCTGTTATGGCAGCGGCGGGACGCGCGCGACCGTCACCGACGCCAACGTCGTGCTCGGCTACATCCCGCCCGGTCAGCTGGCGGACGGGAGCCTCACGGTCTCGGTGGAACGCGCCCGGGCGGCGGTCGACGAGGTTGCCCGCGAGATCGCGGTCGACGGCGACGAGGCCGCCAAGGGCATCCACGAGCTGGCCAACGCCGAGATGATGCGCGCCCTGCGCGCGGTCTCGTCGGAGAAGGGGCGCGATCCGGCTGACTTCACGCTCATCGCCTACGGCGGCTCCGGCCCGGTGCACGCCGCCGGGCTCGCCGCGGAGCTCGGGATCGACACCGTCCTGGTTCCTCCGGTCGCCGGCGGCTTCTCGGCCGCCGGACTGCTCTTCGCCCGACCGGAGTTCCACGACGTCCGCTTCTGCCGGATCGACGCGCGCACGGGCGACGTCGCGGAGGTCGTCGCCCTCGAGCAGGAGATGCGCGCCGGCCTTCTGGCCGGCGTCCAGCACGACGGCGAGGTGACGTGGCGCCGCTCGGCGGACGTCCGCTACCGGGGGCAGAGCTGGGACATCGAGATCGATCTGCCCGATGACGAGATCGACGCGGCGTCCCTGGAGGCGCTCGCGGCGCGCTTCGAGGACGAGCACGAGCGCACCTACGGGGTGCGCGAGGACGCCAACGCTCCGGTCGAGATCAGGGCCCTGCGGCTCGCCGTCCTCGGCGGCGAGCGGGCTGACGGCGCCGTGCGCGGCGACACCGACGCGGGACCGGCGCAGTCCTCGTCGCAACGGGAGATGGACTTCCGCGACGACCGGGGTGCGGTGGCGACGGACGTCTGCCGCCGCGCGGATGTCACCACCGACGGCCGGGACGGGCCACTGGCGATCGACGAATACGACACGACGGTTGTCGTGCCGCCGGAGTGGCAGGTCACGCGCGAGTGGGACGGCACGCTGAGGCTCACCCACGGTGCGAACCGAACAGCCGGTTCCACCGCGTCGCACGCCGATGTCGTCACGCGCGGGATCGTGGGCAACGCATTGGCATCGATCGCCGACGAGATGGCGATGTCGATCTTCCGCACCGCTCACTCGACCATCGTCCGTGACTGCATGGACTTCTCGGCCTCGATCTGCGGCCCGACCGGGGAGACGGTCGCGCAGGCGGTCACCCTCCCGGTTCACCTCGGGGCGACACCCCCGGCGGTCGCCCGCCTCCTCGAGGAATACGGGTCAGACATGCACGACGGTGACGTGTTCATCATGAACGACCCGTTCAGCGGCGGCATGCACACGCCTGATGTGTTCATCATCAAGCCGATCCTGCTTGGCGAGACGGTGCTCGGCTACGCGGTGACCACCGCGCACCACGCCGATGTCGGAGGCCGTGTGGTCGGAACGGCCAGCTGTGACAACACCGACATCTTCCAGGAGGGATTGCGGATCCCGTGGATGAGGCTGTATGACGCGGGACGCCCGGTCGACGCCGTGTTCAAGTTCCTGCGCGCCAACGTGCACCTCCCCGACACGACGCTCGGCGACATCCGGGCGCAACTGGCTGGGTGCACGATCGGCGAGCGGGCGGTGCGCAGGTTGGCCGAGCGTTACAGCCCCTCCCGCCTCCACACGATCATGAGCGACCTCCTCGACTACACCGAGGACCTCGTGCGACACGACATCGAGCGTTGGCCCGACGGATCGGCGACGTTCACCGATTACCTCGACTCCGACGGCATCGAGGAACGAGACGTCGCCATTACGGCGACGGTCACCATCCACGGCGACGCGATCACCGTCGACCTCTCCGATTCCGCGCCGATGGTGCGTGGTGCTCTCAACAGCACGCGGTCCAGCGCCCAGGCCGCGGCCTACCACGCCGTCATGTCGGCAGTGAGCGCTGACCTGCCGATGACAGCGGGGGCATTCAGGCCGGTGACGGTGGTGACCAAACCGGGCACGATCACGCACGTCGTGATGCCCGCCGCGTCGTCGATGCGGGGCGTGACCTCGTTCCGAGTGCTCGACGCCATCAACGGCGCGCTGGCCCAGCTCATCCCCGACCGCATCCCGGCGGCGAGCGAGGGCGGGAACTCGCTCGCGGTGTTCGCAAGCCCGGGAGAGGGCGGAGAGCAGTCGGTGTTCTACGAGCTGGTCGTGGGCACGTGGGGGGCCCGCCCGGGACTCGACGGCAACGACGGCGTCTCGAATCCGTGCTCGGTCGCGGCCAACATCCCCATCGAGGTCGCTGAGGCGGACTTTCCGGTGCTGATCGAACGCTACGGCTTCGTCACCGACTCCGCCGGCGCCGGCCACAACCGCGGCGGCCTCGCGATCGAGCGCAGCTGGCGGATGCTGGCGGCGGACGCCAACCTGCTGGTCAGGTCAGATCGCCAGCGCCATCGCCCCTACGGGCTGGCCGGCGGCCACGACGGGACGCCGTCAGAGAACACCATCGTCGACGGGGAGCGCTCCAGCGTCCACCCGCCGATGTTCTCGACGAGCATCGACCGGGGCGCGCTGTTTCACCATCGGATGGCCGGCGGGGGCGGCTGGGGCGACCCGCTGACCCGCGACCCGCAGGCCGTCGCCGATGACGTCCGCAACGACAAGGTCAGTCGCCGGGCGGCGCTCGAGACCTACGCGGTGGTGCTCTCAGAGAGCGGCGCCGTCGACGTGGCGGCGACCGTGACGGCACGGACCGCGCGGCGGACGGTGGTCGCGTCGGAGCCTCCCGGCGAAGGGGCCCCTGTCGAGACGGCACCCGCCGAGATCGGCTGAGGTTGCCCGGGGCGACGCGCATTGCGATCGACATCGGCGGCACGTTCACCGATGTCGTCCTCGCGCAGCCCGACGGGAGCGTGAGCACGCGAAAGGTTCCATCGACGCCCGAGGACTACGCGGACGGCATCGTGCAGGGGGCGACCGGGCTGCTGGCGGCGCGCGGCGTCAGCCCCGGGGCGCTGGACGACATCGTCCATGCGACGACGGTCGCGGCGAACACCATCCTCGAGGGCAAGGGCGCCCGGACGGCGCTGGTGACCACCGAGGGCTTCCGGGACGTGCTGGAGATGCGTCGTCTGCGCATCCCGACGCTCTACGACCTCCGGTACGAGAAGCCGCCGCCACTCGTCCCCCGGCGCCGCCGCTACGAGGTCCAGGGTCGCCTCGGGCCGGACGGGCAGATCTGGGAGGGGCTCGACGAGGCTGCCCTCCGGGTACTCGCGGGGCGCCTGCGCGAGGACGACATCGAGGCCGTCGCGATCAGTCTCATCAACGCCTACGCCGACCCTGGCCATGAGCTGCGCGTGGCCGAGATCCTGCGCGAGGAGCTCGGCCACGACGTCTACGTGAGCCGCTCCTCGGACGTCCTCCCGGAGATCCGCGAGTACGAGCGCACGAGCACGACGGTCGTCAACGCCTATATCGCCCCGATCGTGCGACGGTACCTGTCCTCGCTGGTCGAGCGCCTCCGCTCGCGAGACATCGACGCTCCGATCCGCATCATGCAGTCCAGCGGCGGCACGACGACGCTCACCGCGGCCGTCCGCCGACCGGCGCACATCATCGAATCGGGGCCGGCGGCGGGCGTCATCGGCTGCGCCCGCCTGGCTCGGCTGACGGGGACCGCGAACATGATCTCGCTCGACATGGGCGGCACGACGGCCAAGACCGCCATGATCGAGGATGGCGCGCCGGTCATCACCGGCGAGTACGAGGTCGGCGGCGGGATCAATGTCAGCAGCCGGCTGATCAAGGGCGGCGGCTACGCCGTCAAGCTCCCGTACATCGACGTCTCGGAGATCGGCGCGGGCGGCGGCAGCATCATTCGGGTCGACGCGTTCGGACGGATCCACGTCGGTCCCGACAGCGCGGGCGCAAGCCCGGGACCGGCTTGCTACGGACGCGGTGGTGTCGACGCGACCCTCACCGACGCGCTGGTCGTCCTCGGCTATCTCGATCCCGCGCAGCTCGCCGGGGGCGAGCTGCCGATCGACGCGAGCCTCGCCGAGCAGGCGCTCGACGCGGCCGTGGCCGCGCCGCTGGGAATCGGCCGGACCGAGGCGGCCTACGGCGCGCTCACCCTCAGCGTCGCGACCATGACCCGTGCCGTCAAGGCGGTGTCGACCTATCGGGGGCGCGATCCACGGGAGTTCACGCTGTGCGCGTTCGGAGGCAACGGGCCCGTCGTCGGCGCCGCAATCGCCCAGGAGCTCGACATCACCACCGTGGTCATCCCCCCGTCGCCGGGAGTGTTCAGTGCCGCCGGGCTCATCCACTCCGGCTCGGAGTACCAGTTCGCGAAGTCCGTCCCCCGCAGCGCCCGCGCGCCGAGCCGGCCCGAGCTCCACGCGCTCTACGACGAGCTGGAGGCGCAGGTGCGCGCGATGGTCACCGACGACGGCGGCGAGGGCGACGCGATGGTGGTCACACGATTGGCAGACCTGCGCTACGCCGGCCAGGCGTTCGAGCTGACCGTCCCGGTCGACGGCGGCGCCCCGGATCCCGCCATGCTCGTGCAGCGGTTCCAGGACGAGCACCGCCGGACCTACGGGCACGCCTCCGACGACCCCGTCCAGCTGGCGTGTCTGAGAGTCGTCGCGCGGTCGGGCGCCGGCAGGCCCGCGGAGGGCAATGGCCACCGGACGCGGACCGCCCTGCACGCGTCCACGACCCGGCAGGCGTACTTCGGCGGTCATGGGGCCCTCGACACGCCGGTGCTGGCGCGCGACGAGCTCACGCCCGGGCCGCAGCGCGGACCGTTGATCATCCAGGAATACGACGCGACCACCGTCGTGCCGCCAGGCTGGTCGGCGTCGCTCGATCAGCACGCCAACATCGAGCTGAGCCGAGGTGAGAACCGGTGATCGATGTCACCGTCGATCCGATCACCCTTGAGGTCGTCGCCAGCGCACTGGGATCGACCGCCGACGAGATGGCGCTCGTGGTCATGCGCAGCGCGTACTCGGCTGTGGTGCGGGACTCGATGGATTACTCGACGGCGCTCTGTGACCGGCACGGGCAGATGGTCGCGCAGGGCCTGACGCTGGCCGGGCAGCTCGGAACGTTCCCGTCGATCATGCGTCATATCGTGGAGCGGGCGGCTGGCACGCGGGCTGGCGACGTCTTCATCGCCAACGACCCGTTCGACGCCGGCGGGCAGCACCTGCCCGACATCTACGTCATCAGCCCGATCTGTCACGACGGGGAGATCGAGGGTTACGCCGCGACGATGGCTCACCACAGCGACGTCGGAGGGCTGACCGCGGGCAGCGTTGCCCTGCATGCGTCGGAGATCTACCAGGAGGGGCTCCGGCTGCCGATCCTCAAGCTCGTCGATGGCGGCGTCCCGAACGACGCCATCCTGAAGATCGTCGCCCACAACACGCGCTCGCCGACCGAGGTGCTCGGCGACCTGCGCGCGCAGCTCGCCGCGTGTCGCATCGGCGAGGCCGGGCTTCGACGGTTGATCGACAAGTACGGCGTGCCTCTGGTCCGACGCTACCTCGAAGAGCTGCAGTCGATGGGCGAGTCGATGATGGGTGACGTGATCGCCACGCTGCCCAACGGGCGCTACACCTGCACCGACTACATCGACGGCTACGGTGACTCACCGGTGCCTCTGGAGATCGAGGCGGTCGTCGACATCTTCGACCGGACGATTGAGATCGACTTCCCGAGCGCCCCCCCGCAGGTGGCGGCGTCGCTGAACTGTCCCGTCGGCATGGTGTTCGCCGCCTGCTACTGCGCGATCCGGCAGATCGCGGAGGTTGAACTCCCCAACTGTGAGGGCTACATGCGACCGATCGCGATCCGCGCTCCGGAGGGCTCGATCCTCAACCCGGTCCTGCCCGCAGCCTGCGGCGCGCGCGGAGTGGTGGGCTATCGCGTCTATGACGCCGTGATGGGGGCGCTCGCCGGGGCCGTTCCGGATCGGGTGCGGGCGCCCGGCGAGGGTGGTCCGACGCTCATCTCGTTCGGCGGCTATGTGTCAGGCCGTCCGTATGTCCTGACCGAGGTGCTCGTCGGCAACTGGGGCGGCCGGGCCGGACAGGACGGCCCCGAGGGCATCTCCAACCCGCTGGCGAACCTCAGCAACCAGCCGATTGAGCTCATCGAGGCCGACTTCCCGCTGCAGGTGCTTCGTTATGACCTGGCCCAGGACAGCGGCGGACCCGGCGAGTTCCGCGGCGGCCTCGCGTTCGTGCGCGACTATCGCGTGCGCGCCGACGGGATGCGGATGACGATCCGTACCGACCGCCGGCACCATCCTCCCCCCGGGCTCGACGGCGGCCGGCCCGGTGCCCCGTCGACGGTGGTCATCAACCCGGGGACGGCCACTGAACGAACCCTGCCGCCGATGCCGATGGCCTCAATCGAGCTCGATGACGGGGACGTTGTCCACCACATCTCAGCCGGCGGTGGCGGCGTCGGATCCCCGCACCGGCGTGACGCCGATCTCGTTCTGAACGACGTGCTCGAGGGCAAGGTGTCCGGCCGGGCCGCGCGCGACTGCTATGGCGTGGTGGTCAGCGGGGGAGAGGTCGATGTCGAGCAGACGCAGCGGCTGCGCGACGCTGTGTCGGAAACCCTGGTGGCCGTCGACGGGGTCACGCCGGCGTGACCTTCGACTTCCTGATCGAGAACGGCACCGTGCTGGACGGCTCGGGCGCCCCGGCGCGGCGCGCGAGCGTAGGGGTTCGCGACGGTGTCGTGGTGGACGTCGGGTCACTGCCCGGTGCCGAGGCCGCTGAGGTGATCGATGCCACGGGCCGGTATGTGACCCCCGGCTTCATCGATATCCACAGTCACTCTGACTACACGCTGCTGCGGGATCCCCGCGCCATGAGCGCGCTGTTCCAGGGCGTGACGCTCGAGGTGTTCGGCAACTGCGGCCACGGCTGCTTCCCGATCGCCGACGTGGACGCCGCGCCGATCAGCATGTACGGCCACCACGAGGACACGCCGCTGGAGTGGCGCGACGCGGCCGGCTATTTCGATCGTATGGAGGCGGCCGGGCCGGCGATCAACGTGGTCAGCCTCGTTCCCCACGGCCAGTTGCGGCTGGCCACCGTCGGACTGGCCGAACGGAGCGCCACGCGCGAGGAGACCGCGGCGATGGCCCTGCTGCTCGAGGGCGCGCTGGAGCAGGGCGCCTGGGGGTTCTCGACGGGATTGGAGTACCCCACGGAAAAGGCGTCCACGGAGGAGGAGATCGCTGCCCTGTGCACGATCGTGGCCACTCGCGGCGGGCTCTACGCGACCCACACGCGCGCACGAGACGATGGCGCCGTCGACGCGGTCGCCGAGGCAATCCGCACCGCGCGCACCGCCAACGTGCGCCTCCAGATCTCGCATTTGCTGCCGCGGGGCGGCCTCGATGACGGTCGGCGCTGCATGGAGCTCGTTGACCGCACCCACGACCAGGACCTCGCCTTCGACATGCACACCCGGCTGCATGGGCTGCGCTACCTGCACACGCTGCTGCCGGCGTGGGCGCTGGAGGGCGGGCGCCGACGGATGGCGGAGCGGCTCGCGGACCCCGCTGAGCGTGCGCGGTGCAAGCGGGCCGAGGGCGTCTTCGGCGTCGCCGACTGGTCATCGGTCGTCCTGCTCGACAGCCGCGCGTGGCCCGAGTACGGCCGTCGCAGCCTGTCGGAGATCAGTGCCGAACGCGGCGATGGAGACGCGCGCGACACCGTGTATGACCTGCTCAGCGGTGCAGCGCTGCGGACGGGTGAAACCTTGATCATGATCCTGCCGTGTCACACCGAGCAGCAGCAGCGCGAGGTCTTCGCGCATGAGCTGTGCATGCCGGGGTCCGACGCCACCACACTTGCCATCGACGGTCCCCTCGCCGGCGAGACGTTCCATGGTGCGTACACGTGGGCGGCATGGTTCTACCGCTACATGGTCCGCGACACTCACCTGCTCACGCCCGAGGCCGCCGTGCACAAGATGACCGGACAGCCGGCCGAGCGCGTGGGCCTGGTGGACCGCGGCGTGCTGCGCCCAGGGGCGCGGGCCGATGTCGTCGTCTTTGACCCGGAGGTGTACGGGGAGCGTGGGACGACGTTCGCGCCCAACCAGCTGAGCGCCGGGGTCGACCACGTTCTCGTCAACGGCGTCGCGTCGCTGCGCGACGGGCGGCTGACGACGAAGCGGGCGGGGGCGGTGCTCCGGCGCGGTGGGTAGCGCCTCGTTGCCGGGGAGGTCGCGCCTTACCGCGGTCGAGACCGCGCCGGCGCCGGCGGTGCCCCCGGCGCTGCCCATCCCGGACGCGGTGGCGGCCGCCCTACCGACGCCGTGCGCCGTTGTCGATGTGGCGGCGTGCCGGCGCAACATCGCGCGGGCCGTGTCCTACGTCGAGGGGGACACGGGCACGAGGCTGCGCCCGCACTTCAAGGCCCACAAGTGCACCGCACTCCTCGCCCATCAGCTCGCAGCCGGCGGATGTACCGGCGTCACCTGCGCCACGGCCGGTGAGGCGGAAGTGCTGGCCGAGCACGGATTCGGCGACATCCTCGTCGCCAACGAGGTCGTGGGCGGCCCCCCACTGGCCGCCCTCGGTCGCGCGGCCGGGCGCAGCGCGGTCACGGTGGTGGTCGATGACCTCGCGCACGTCGGGCTTCTGGCCGGGCAGGCTCGTCGCGATGGCGTGCGGTTCGGGGTACTGATCGAGATCGATGTGGGCCTGCACCGCTGCGGTCTGCCACCGGGCAGCGACCGGCTGCTGACCATCGCCGACGCGGTGAGCGCGAGCGACGAGCTGACGCTACGCGGCCTGCAGGGCTACGAGGGGCAGGCGGTGCAGCTGGCGTCGCGCGCGGCACGACGCCACCACGTGTGGCGGGCGGCCGAGATCCTCGCCGCCGAGCGCGACCGGCTGCTGGCCGCCGCGCACCCCTGCCCGGTCATCTCGGGCGGCGGGACGGGCACTCTCGATCTCGCCGTGGAGGCCGGCGTGCTCACCGAGATCCAGGCCGGCTCCTACGTCCTGATGGATTCCCACTACGCCCGGCTTGACCTCCGGTTCGAGCAGGCATTGTTCATCCTGTCCACCGTCATCAGCCGGCCCCGGCGCGGGACGGCGGTCATCGACGCCGGCCTCAAGGCGATGACCACCGAGCACGGTCTCGCGAGGGTCATCGGCGACGGCCTCGAGCTGACCCGCCTCTCGGACGAGCACGGCTGGCTGAAGGTGGCGGGCGATGCGTCACCGCGGATCGGCGACAGGGTCATGCTCGTCCCGTCCCACGTCGATCCGTGCCTCAACCTCCACGACGTGCTGTTCGCCTGGGTCGGCGAGGCGTCGAGGCTCGAGGCATGGTCGATCGACGGCCGGCGCACTGGACGCGGCGGGCCGGGCGGGTGGACGCCGTGCTGAGCGGCTTCTCCAGCGCGACGGTCGCGTCGGCGGCGGGCGACCGTGCCCGGATCGTGCAGGGGCTCGACCCCGCGTGGCCGGGAGCGGCCGCGCTCGGACCGGCCGTCACCGTTCGCACTCACCCGGGCGACAACCTCGCCGTCCATCTCGCGGTCGCGCTGGCGGCGGTGGGTTCGGTGATCGTCGTCGACGCCGGCGGCGAGGACGAGGTCGCCTTTGCCGGCGACCTGGTGGTGCGCGCGGCGGCGCGGCGGGGTGTTTTCGGGCTCGTCATCGACGGCGCGATTCGCGACCGCGCGGAGATTGCCGGCACGCGCTTTCCAGTGTTCCACCGGGGGACATCGCCGCGCGGGCCGACCAAGGATTTTCCCGGCGAGGTTCAGGTCCCGATCGAGCTTGTCGGCGTCCCCGTGAGCCCCGGTGACCTGGTGTGCGTCGACGATGACGGGCTGGTCGTCGTCGGCGCCGCTGACGCCGCCAATGTGCTGGAGCAGGCCAGAGCGCTCGAGGTTCGCGAGGCCGCCTTTCGGAAGCGCGTCGAGGCAGGGCAGTCCACGCTCGAGATCTTCGGGATCGCGACCCCGCCGAGTGACGACTAGCGGGAGCGACGGCCCGCCTGGCCGCCGGCGGATCGCACCCGCACTCATCCTCGGGCTCCCGGACGCGGCGGACGTTCCGGTGGGGCATGCTTGGCATCGCGATCATGTTCCCCGCAGATGACCACGTTCCCGGCCCACGCCTGCGCTCACCGCTGCTATGACCCAGCATCTGCCGGGGGTGCTGCACAGCCTCGAGCCGACGCTCGACCACTTCGGCTATCTGGCCGTGGCCGGACTGGTGCTGCTCGAGGACTTCGGCGTGCCTGTTCCGGGAGAGACCGTGCTGATCCTCGGGGCCGTGTACGCAGGCACCGGACGGCTCAGCATCGTGCTGGTGGCACTGCTCGGATTCTTCGGCGCTCTGGTGGGGGACAATCTCGGCTTCGCGATCGGGCATTTCGGAGGCCGGCGGCTGGCCGAGCGCTACGGCCGCTATGTGTTCCTCACCCCGGAGCGGCTGGACAGGGCCACCGCGTTCTTCGATCGGCACGGTGGCAAGGTGATCGTGATCGCGCGCTTTGTGGAGGGCTTGCGCCAGGCCAACGGCATCATCGCCGGGACGACCGGCATGCGCTGGGAGCGCTTCCTGGTCTTCAACGCGATCGGCGCGGCGCTCTGGGTGCTCGTGTGGACCAGCGTGGGCTACTTCTCGGGCAGCCACATCGACGTGATCTACCGCGACGCCACGCGCTATGACACCTATCTCGCCGCTGCCGTGGTGGTCCTGGTGATCGCCTACGTCACCCGTCGTGTCGTCCGGGCCCGCCGCTCCCAGGCAGACAGCACCAATGGCGAGCCCGGGCCGGAGTCCGCCTCGGCGTCCGGAGCCCCCAACGCCGACGCTCACGACGGCAATCAGGGCACGGGACTGTAGTCCCGCCTCAATCCACGGGGGGCATGACGAAGCGGGCGGCGATGAGGATCTCGACGAGGTCGGCGAACCGGTGCAGGTCGCAGCCGGTGCGCTCGGCGATCCTGCCCAGCCGGTAGTGGACGGTGTTGACGTGGATGTGCAGCCGCACGGCGGCGCGGCGGGCGTTCAGATCGGAGGCGACGTACTCGCTGAGGGTGGCGGTGAGCACGCCGCCGGGCGCCGAGTCCAGGGAGGCCCGCGCGAGCAGCTCACCGAGGACGAGCTCACCATCCTGCGCCGGGTGCGGCGCTTCGTCGACGACGAGGTGTTGCCGGTGATCGGCGCGGGCTCATGCACATGGAGCTCAACCGGGGCGACGGGAGCCTCGGGACGCTCGTCGGCGTGCAGTCGGGCCTTGCGATGCAGTCGATCGCGCTGATGGGCTCCGAGGAGCAGAAGCAGCGGTGGCTGCCGGAGATGGCCCGGCTGGAGAAGCTCGGCGCCTTCGCGCTGACCGAACCGGACCACGGATCTGACTCGGTGGCGCTCGAGACCTCAGCGCGGCGCCAGGGCGACGGGTTCGTGATCAACGGGGCCAAGCGCTGGATCGGCAACGGCAGCGTCGCCGACGTCATCGTGGTATGGGCGCGAGGCGAGGACGGCCAGGTCCACGGCTTCCTGGTGGAGAAGGGCACACCGGGCTACGACGCCCAGGTGATCGAGGGCACGGGCTCCCTGCGCGCGATCTGGCAGGCCCAGATCGAGCTGACCGACGTGGTCGTGCCGGCCGAGAACCTCCTGCCCGGCGCCCGGTCGTTCAAGGACACCGCGCGCGTGCTGGCCGGGACGCGGAGCACCTGCGCATGGGCGGCGCTGGGCCATGCGGTCGCCGCCTACGAGGCGGCGCTGACCTACGCCAAGCGACGCACCCAGTTCGGCAAGCCGCTGGTGAGCTTTCAGATCATCCAGGACCGCCTCGTGAGGATGCTCGCCGAGGTCACCGCCACGCAGCTCTGCTGCCTGCAGATCGGCCGCCTGTCGGAGCGTGGCCAGCTCACCGACACCATCGCGGGACTGGCCAAGCTCAACACCACCCGCAAGGCTCGCCAGGTGTGCGCCGAGGCCCGCGACATGCTCGGCGGCAACGGCATCCTGCTGGAGAACCACGTCATCCGCCACATGGCCGACATCGAGGCCATCCACACTTACGAGGGCACCGAGACCATGCAGACGCTCATCGTGGGCCGGGACATCGCCGGGGTCGGGGCGTTTGTCTAGCTGAGGGCGCAGGGCTCTACCCTCTGGGCATGACCGTTATCAGCTGCCGGACGTGTGGGACGCGCAATCGCGTCGGCCCCATTGACCGTGGCGTTCCGCGCTGTCCGAACTGCAAGTCGGAGCTCACGTGGCTCGTCAACGCCGGCGGCGACACATTTGCGGCGGAGACGACCGCCTCGGTGCCGGTGGTGGTGGACTTCTGGGCATCGTGGTGCGGGCCGTGTCGGATGATCTCGCCCGTTCTCGAGGAGCTCGCTCAGGAACACGCGGGACATCTGAAGGTGGTCAAGGTCGACGTTGATGCGAACCCCGAGCTGGCGACGCGATTTGAGGCCCGTTCCATCCCGCTGTTGGTTGTGATCCGCGACGGGCAGGAGGTCGATCGCATCGTCGGCGCGCTTCCGCGCGCGGCGTTGGAACAGCGGCTTGCCCCCGTGCTGACCGGCTGAGCGTCAGGGGCCGGCGGGGTCGCGGAGTCTTTTAGTCAGCGACCCGAGCCTCGGCGTGGCGACGTCCAGGTCAGCGTCCGCGGTGTGGCTTGGGCACGCGCAGGACGGCCACCGGCGGGTCGTGGTCTGAGACTTCGATCGGCGAGTCGGGATTCGCCCGGCCGGCGTAGTTGTTGTCGAAGTGGACGTAGCGGATCTGCTGGACCCGCCGCGACAGGAAGTCGTCGACGAAGATGTGGTCAAGCGTCTCCAGCTGCCCGTCGAACTGGAACGAGTACCGGTTGTTGACCGGGGCTCGGAACCAGAGGTCCTCCAGGCTGGTCCCCGTGACCAGGTTCTGGGTCAGCGCCGGTGCGTCCTGGTAGTCGTTGAGGTCGCCGATCACGATCACGTGCTGCCCGGCCGCCTCCATCGACTTGACCTGAGCGTTGAGGAAGTCCCCCTGAGCCTCACGGCAGGCCTCCGGGTGGCTCAGGGAGGCGAGGTGGTTGCCGATCAGCGTGAACTGCAGGCCGTTGACGTCGACCGAGAGAGCCAGTGGCGGCCGCTCGAACAGCTGCGGGTCGTCGGCCGGGTTGTCGTTGCAGCCGGTCACGGTCGTGGTGGCCGCCTTGCCCAGCTGCTGGACCCCGGTGACGTCGATGCCGTCCTTGACCAGGTAGCCGACCGCGATGTGACGCTCGTCGTTGGATGCCATCCAGTAGCTGTGGTAGTTGCCCAGCTTGCCGGCCACCTCCTGGTAGGCGACCGGGCTGGCCACTTCCTCGTCGGCGATGATGTCGGGCTCGTGCATCAATCGGATCGCGTTGGCGATCCGGGTCGTCTTCTGGTCGACCTCGGCCTGGGTGAAGGTGTGGCCGTCATCGACCATCCCGGCCCCGAACAGGTTGTCCACGTTGAAGTTGGCGATCCTGATCGTGTCGGGCTTGGGCGCCGGCGCCTTGGGCGGGAAGGGGACGCCGTCGTGGATCACGGTCGGCGGGTTTCCGGGCTGGGGCAGGATCTCGTAGTCATCGAAATCGAATCCCAGCGGCCCGACGACGTTGCGGACGTGATCGTGCAGGTTGGCGTTGACGCGTGTGGTGGAGGGCGGCTCCGCGGACGGGTTGGTGGGGTCGATGTCGGCCGAGCCGGCGTCCTGGACGACGTCGAGCAGGTCCGGCGGGCCGAGCGGCGTGGCGAAGCCCGCGAGGTTCAGGCCGGTCTTGGTCCCGGGCTGCAGGTACACCTCGCCGAACTTGTCGGTCCCGCCCGAGTTGGCCGTTCCGACCTTGAGGCGAACGCGCATCCCCTCCAGGGTCTCGTAATAGGGGCGATCCCCGCTGGAGCTCACGGTCTGGGCCGCCGCGGAGGCGGGGTCGATGACGACGGGGGCGGGCAGGTTGGTCTGCTTGGCCTTGCCGCTGAACACCGGTGTCCGGCCGCCGGCGTCCAACGTGGTCAGTCCGAACTGCTCGTCGACCTTGCCGCTCACGGTGACCGTCTGGCCGATGTGGGCGGCGGTCCGGTCGGCGGCGGGGAGGTCACCGACGAAGATCCCCTCCGAGGTATCGGTGTTGTTGTCCTGGTCGATCGTCGGCGTCTCGACGTAGATGCCCGCTTCCTCGGGCTGGAGGTCGACGAAGTTCGACACGTCCTCCTGGTTGTCCACGCCGACGACCACGCCGGTGATCTGGACGTTGTCTCCCACTAGCGGGCTGCCGGCGCCCGAGCCCTGGATCGCGTCAATCGCGGTCGGAGTCGGTGGCGCCTGACAGGGCGACCCGCAGGGCGTGCCGTCGGCCTGGCCCGATGGTGAGCCGAAGTCGGCCTGGTTGTCGCCGGTGTCCTGTAGGACGCCTTCCACCGCCTTGCGCGTGAAGGTGAAGTTGGTGCCGGTCGCAGGCAGCGTCAGACCTGGGCCCTCGGCACACATGGTGCCGCCGGCACCGACGCCGTCCTGGATGGCGCCGCCGGCGTCGCGAAGCTGGAAGCCACCGGTCTCGCTCACCTGGAACCCGTAGGTCGCATCAGAGACACCGGTGTAGTCGCCCTCGTCCTTGCCGAACACGAATGATGTTCCCGCAGGAAGCATGGTCCCCTTCGGCAGGGGGTCTGAGTCGGTGCCGACCTTCTGGACGCCGCCGGACTGGAAGCAGTCATACAGCTGCCAGCCCGACAGGTCCACTGCCGTCTCGGTCGTGTTGGTGATCTGCGCGTACTCGTCGAACTGCGAGGTGGCCGTGCGCGTGCGGAACTGCGAGATCACGACGCCCGAGGGCGCGGCCGACGCGGTCGCGGCGCATGCGAGCAGCCCGGCGACGATCAGCACTGGCACAAGACGACGTGTGAGGCGCGACAAGGTTCCTCCATCGTTCGGGGGTGAGAACAGGGTATTGCGCCGCCGCCGGTGCGTCGTTGCCGGCTTGTGACGCTCACGAGACGGTCACAACTGGTTGATGCGGTGGTGGGCGGCGGCGAGGTAGGGCCGGAGCGCGACGCGCTCAGACGCCCATCGCGACTGCCGCCGGCGCCAGGAACGCTCTCGCGCTGCTCGTAGCGAGCCTCCGGTCCGGCCAGCGTCGCGGCGAGATCGAGCTGGTCATCGGGGTACGGATCGATCCAGGTCGATTCCACGAGCGGCGCCCCGAGGGGTTGGTGTGGATCAGAGGCAGGGCCGTAGTCGATTCGGCCCTGAAACGACGACACGCTCCGCCACGCCCGCAGCAGCGTCTCCTGTACGGCGTCCTCGGCATCGTGAAACGAGCCGAGCATTCGGTAGCAGTGCGCGTGAAGCATGCGGCGGTGTGGCTCGACCAGCGCGGCGAACGCTGCCTCGTCGCCGCGCGCAGCCGCCTTGAGCTGCTCGGACTCGCTCATCGCGTGGCTCCGGCGCGATGCTGCTTGTACTGCCACAGAGCGATCTCGCCGGCCTCGGTGGTGGCCACGACACTGCGCCAGCCGGCCGGCCCCTCACGCGGCTCGAGCAGGACCGCCGCCCCGAGCCGGGTTGCCCGCTCAGTCGTCGCCACCACGTCCTGGACCCCGACGTAGGGCAGCCACGTACCGCGCCGCGCGCCGCAGCTGACGATCCCGCCGCCGAGGCCGCTACCCAGCGCGAGCGCCTGGTAGCGGCCCCACGGACTGTCCACCGGCTCGGTCCGCCACCGCAGCAGCTCGCGGTAGAACGCACTCGCCGTCTCGAGGTCGTGGGTGTGCAGTTCGAGGTGCACGACCTCCGGCGTCTCGTTTGCGCTCATGGTGGGGATCTCCCTTTCGCCGGTGCGCGATCGCGCCGCGTACCTATACCCGCTTCGCCCCCCGCCGCAGGGCCTCGTCGACCAGTGCGCGGCCGAGACCACGATTGGCGCCGGTCACCAGGACCGACTTCCCCCCGACTGTCGTGTTGGCGATCATCACAAGCTCCTCTCGATGGATTGTTTCCCGTTGAGATCCGGGGCGCGCGCGAAATCCAACGCTCGCCTCGGAAAAACAGTTGGGGAAGGTGCGGATCGGGAGATTTGGCGCCGGCCGCGCGACTTCACACCGCCCACGAGGGGACGAGCTGCGCGAGCCGCTGCGGGTCGGTGAGCGAGCGCATCTCGGTGATGAGTCCGTCCTGGACCGTGAACGTCATGACGGAAACAGGGCGTCCCTGAAGGACGATCAGCACACCGGTGGCGCCGCGGACGGTGACGGGCCGCATGACCGGCCGCAGAACCGCGCCCCGGCTCGCGCCGCCCCTGGCCTGGGCGGCGACCTTGGCGGCTCCCTGAATGCGGGTGACGCCCTGGGAGGTGAAGGCGCGCAGTTCGGCGTCCGGGGCCAGCAGCGCGAGCAGCGCCGACAGGTCGCCGGAGCCGGCGGCCGCGAAGAATGCGTCCATCACAGCGCGATCGCCACCGTCGCTGAGGGGCACGTCCGGCGGCACCAGGCGTACTCGCCGGCGCGCGCGGCTGGCCAGCATCTTCACGGCATTGCTCGAACGGCCGAGCACGTCGGCGATCTGGTGAAACGACAGGCCGAAGATGTCGTGGAGCACGAAGGCGACGCGCTCGGCCGGGGTGAGGTTGTCCATCACGACATGCAGGGCCAGGCCGACTGACTCGGCCAGGAGGATCTCATCCTCGGGCGTCGGTGGCCGGCCCGCGGGGCCGGCTCCGGCGTCGCGGCCGAGAAGCCCGTCCAGGTCGATCTCGACCGGCAGCTCGCGACGCGTGCGGCGAGTCCTGAGCATGTCCAGGCAGACCCGGCTCGTCACCGTGGTCAGCCACGCCCGGAGATCGGCGATGCCGTCGTCGCCGGCCCGACTCAGCCGCAGCCAGGCCTCTTGGATCGCGTCATCCGCGTCGTCAGCGGAGCCGAGCATCCGCAGCGCGACAGTGCGCAGATACGGGCGCTCCCGCTCGAATCGTGCCGCCAGGTCATTGGTGTCGCTCGCCTCGCGCTCGGTCATCTCTCTCTTGGGACGCCGTCGAGCGCTCCGAGGTAACAGTGCCGCGGCCACGTTACCTTCGCGGCGTTGCGCTCGTCTGGTCGGTGTCCGCAGTTCAGACCATGACCGCACCGACGCTCCACGGAGGAAGCCATGTCCCCGACCCAGACACGATCACCGCGCCTGACTGACGCCGCCGGCTCGCCCGAGGCCGTCGCCGGGGTGCAGCAGATCATCAAAGCGATCTACGCCGGTGGTGTCCCCCCTCAGACGCTCGAACTGGTCCACATGCGGGCCAGCCAGATCAACGGGTGCAACGCCTGCATCGCCGGGGGCATCACGAACGCCCAGAGGATCGGCCTCGGCACCGAGCGTCTGCTGGCGCTGCCGGCGTGGCGCGAGTCGGCGCTCTTTAACGATGCCGAGCGAGCCGCGCTCGAACTCGCCGAGGCGATGACCCGCCTGGCCGACCACCCGGACGTGGTCACCGACGAGATCTGGGCGCAGGCCGCCGAGCACTTCGATGAGCAGGCCCTCTCGGCGCTCGTGTCGATGATCGCGCTGACCAACTTCTTCAACCGCGTCAACACCACGCTCAAGGTCCAACCCGGCTCCTGGAACTAGCCGGCCCTCAATGGTCAGACACGCGATAGACAGGAGCGGGCGGGATGAGTGAGACACGGTTGGTCATTGACGGCCTCGGCTTCCCTGAGTCGACGAGATGGCACGACGGGCGCATCTGGCTGTGTAACTGGGGGACCGGTGAGGTGCTGGCCGTGACGATCGACGGACAGCGCGAGGTCATGGCCCGCCTTGACGCACGCGCGCTTCCCTTCAGCATCGACTGGGATCGCGATGGCCGTCTGCTCGTCATCGACGGACCCCGCCGGCTGCTGCTGCGTCCGCGGCCGGACGGGTCGCACGAGAAAGTGGCGGACCTCACCGGTTTCAGCTCGGGCCCCTTCAACGAACTGGTGGTCGACTCACGAGGTCACGCCTATGTCAACGGCGGACCCGGAACGATCATGTGCGTGCGGCCCGACGGCGGCGTGGACCAGGTCGCCGATGGACTGAAGTGGCCCAACGGGATGGCGGTGATCGACGACGGCGGTACGCTCGTGGTCGCCGATTCGCATGCCGCGCAGCTGATCGCCTTCGACGTGGCCGCGGATGGAACGCTGTCCGGTCGCCGCCTCTGGGCCGAGGTTGAGCACGCGCCCGACGGCATCTGCAGCGACGCCGAGGGCGCGATCTGGGTCGCCAGCGTCCCCGGGCGACACTGTGTGCGCCTCCGAGAAGGCGGCGAGGTGCTCAGCACCGTCCCGCTCGATCGCGGCTGCTTTGCCTGCATGCTCGGGGGAGACGACGGCCGGACGCTGTTCATCGCCGCCGCGGAGTGGCGCGGGATGGATGCCGCGATGCGCGAAGGGCCCGGGGTGACCGGGCAGCTGCTGGCAGCTCCGGGACAGGCCGCGCCGCACGCCGGCCACCCGTAGCTCACGTCTGCGGATGGCGCGAAACTGACCGATGAGTTTCGCGCCGCTGCGACGTCACGACTGGTGTGGCCGCAAACGGACGAGGTGGTGCGAGGATGCGGGCGTGACCGAGGCGAGCCTCACCCTCGCGCGCGCCGGCGATGAGGACGCGTTCCGCAAGCTGACCGACTCCTACCGGCGAGAGCTCCAGCTGCACATCTACCGGATCGTGGGCTCGGTGCAGGACGCCGAGGACCTGCTCCAGGAGACGCTGCTTGCCGCATGGCGTGGGCTCGATCGGTTCGAGGGACGAGCGTCGGTCCGTTCGTGGCTGTATCGGATCGCCACCAACCGATCGCTGGATGCCCTGCGGGCGAGCCGGCGCCGGCCGGAGGAGCTGCTGAGGTTGACCGGGGTCCCGGAGCCGACGCGCCGGACGGAGCCGATCTGGCTCGAGGCCTTCCCGGACGTGCTGCTCGAAGGCGTGGCCGACGAGGCGCCGGGGCCGGAGGCACGCTACGAGGCCCGCGAGGCGGTTGCGCTGGCGTTCGTCGTCGGGCTGCAGCATCTCCCGCCTCAGCAGCGCGCTGTGCTGGTGCTGCGCGACGTGCTCGGGTTCCGGGCGGGCGAGGTTGCCGAGATGCTCGAGACCACCGAGGCGTCCGCCAACAGCCTGCTCCAGCGCGCGCGTGCGGCGTTCGAGTCGCGGCTGCCGGCCGCGGGACGCGAACGGGCGCCGCTCCCGGATTCCCAGCTCGAGCGCGTCGTCGTCGCTCGCTTCGCCGACGCCGTCGAAGCCGGCGACATCGACGGCATGGTCGCCCTGCTGACCGACGACGCCTGGTTGACGATGCCTCCCGAGCCCTACGAGTACCAGGGGCCCACCGCGATCGGCGCCTTCCTCCGCGACCGCGAGGTCGCGCGGGGCCGGATGCGGCTGGTCCCGACCCGGGCCAACACCCAGCCGGCGTTCGCCGCCTACCTCCTCGACCCCGAAGCCGGCATCGGGCGGCCCTACTCGCTGTTCGTCCTGGCCCTCGAGGGAGACGGGATCTCCGCCGTCACCTGGTTTGCCGGCCCGGACGCCCTGGCGCACTTCGGACTGCCCCAGACCCTGCAGTAGGCGAGGCGGCCGACGCCAGCGCGTCGGCCGCCATGCGCCGTCAGATGTCGTGCGCGCGCTCGTAGATGAGGTAGCCCAGGTCATCGACGCTGCGGGCCTCGATGAGGCGCATCGGCGTCACATCGCTGGTCTCGCCGAACAGACGCTGACCGGCCCCCAGCACGACCGGGTAGACCAGCAGGCGCAACTCGTCAACCAGCCCGTGCTCCATGAGCGTGCGCACCAGCCGGCCGCTGGCGGCGACCAGGATGTCTCCGTCGATCTCCTGCTTGAGCTTTGAGACCTCGTCCACCACGTCGCCGGCCAGGACGGTCGTGTTGTCCCAGCCGGGATCACTCAGGGTCGAGGACACCACGTACTTGGGAGCGCCGTTCATCCTGTCCGCCAGCGCGCCGCTGCGCGACGGCCACCGCGCGGCGAAGAACTCGTAGCTCCGCCGCCCCCAGAGCAGAGCGCCGGCCCCCAGGGTCTCGTCGAGCACGACCTTGCCCACCTGTTCGCGACCCCGGCCGCCGATATGACCGACCCAGCCGCCGACTCTTAGGCCCTCATCGCCGGTCGGGTCCTCAACCACCCCGTCCAGCGAGACGTTCTCACTGACAACGATCCTTCCCATCACAGTTCTCCTGACGTTTGAACAGTTGCTGTGTGTGTTGAGGCGTCGGTCCCGACGAAAACTGAGCGGGGAATCTCAGCGCGCCGCCGTCAGCGGCAGCCGCCGCCTGAGTTGTCAGTGAAGCTGACAGTCTGCTACCGTGCCCGAGTGATGTCAGAGACACTGACAAGTGGTCCCGAGCCGGACGCGAACCTGGGCTACCTGTTCCGCCTGGCCCACCAGCGGTTCCGCGCCGCCCTGGAGGACGCTCTCCAGGACCTCGGGCTCTCGGCGCAGGAGTATGTGATCCTCAGCGTGTTTGAGAGCAGACCCGAGCTCTCGGCGTCTGACCTGGCGCGGATCACCCAGGTCACCCGACAGACAATGCACACCGCCGTGCTCGCCCTCGAGGCCGCCGGTCTGATCGAACGCAGACCCGTCAACCAGCGGGTCGTCCTGGTTCGCCCGACCAAACGCGGAGGCACGACCCTGGCCGCCGCCACCGACCGTGTCCGAGCCGTCGAGCAGGCCGCGCTCGCCGGTCTCAGCCCCGCCCAGGAGGGCGTCGTACGGACCTGGCTGGCCAACCTGGCGCCACGCACGACACCCAGTCGGCACACCACGGCTCCGCGAAGGAGACGCACCACCACGCCATGACGCTCGAGCAACGCATCCACCACGCCGAAGCCGACCTGTTTCGTGCCGTCGGCGCCGAGGTCGACGAGTCCTTCGTCGACCTGCCCGCTACCGGAACACGCCTCCGGCTGCTCTCAGGCGGCAGCGGTCCGCCGCTGGTCCTGCTCCATGGCGTATCCCTCAGCGCCGCCGCATGGACCCCCCTGTTGCCGGCGCTGTCCGGGTGGCGAGCGCTGGCGGTCGACCTCCCCGGCCACGGCCTGTCTGACCCCGTCAGCTATGCACGCGGTCAGGTTCGCCGGAGCGCCCGTGCGCTGATCGACGACATCTTCGATGCGCTCGGACTCGACGAGGCGCCGGTCGTGGGGCACTCGCTCGGCGGGATGCTCGCGCTCTGGTACGCGGCCGCCGGCACCCAACGGATCTCCCGGCTGGTCGCGATCGGAGAGCCGGCAGTCGCGCTCCCTGGCGTTCGGGTACGCATGCCGCTGTCGCTCCTGACCGTGCCTGGCCTCGGCCGCGCCGTCCTGCGCTCTCCGAGCCCGCGTCCGGTGTACCGGCGCCTGCTCGCGCAGGGTCTCGGTCAGGCGGAGGTCGCGGCCGCCCCGGCGCCCCTGATCGACGCGCTCCGCCTGTCCGCGCGCCGCCCGACGAACGCGAGAACGGTCGGCTCACTGATGCACGCGATCGACCACTTCCGCCGGCCGCGCCCCGAGAGCGTCCTCACCACCCCGGAGCTCGGCGCCATCGCGGTACCGACGATGTTCATCTGGGGAGCGGACGCCCCCTACCTCAGCGCGCACAGCGCCCGGCCCGCGATCGGCCACATCCCGGGGGCGACGCTTCACGAGGTGCCCGGCGGCCATGGGCCGTGGCTCGTGGATCCCCAACGCAGCGCGCAGCTCATCCGGAGCCACCTCACCACAGCTGCGGCCACCGTGACCGCTCAGGCTCGGGTACGAGAGGCGTTGTCCTCATTTGGGTGCGTCGAGTAGCATCGCTGCCACGAGGTCTTGCCGGCGGGATCGTCTCGGGACTGCCGGAGGCTTCGACGAAAGAGTGGCTCGCGCCCGCGGCGGCCTGAGGGCGGAATGCGGGAGGCGTTGCGGCTTGCAACGTTCCCCACCATGTCGGAGCTCCGCCATGCCAGATCAGCCCCAGCCCACGCCGGGCCGTCAGATCCCCGTTCACCGCTACCAGCCGCGCTTATCCAGGAGCGTGCTCGACGTCGCGCTGTCGATCGTCCCCTACTTAGCGCTCTCAGTGGTGCTGGACCTCACCCTGGGGGTATCGCTCCTGCTGACGGTCTCGCTGGTCATCCTGGCCGCCGGATTCCTGGTCCGGACCTTCGTCGTCTTCCACGACTGCGCTCACGGATCGCTGTTTGGATCCAAGCACGCCAACCGGTGGGTCGGACGGGTGGCGGGGCTGTTGGTGCTCTCACCGTTTGAACGGTGGCGGCATGACCACGCTGTGCATCACGGCAGCTCCGGAGATCTCGAGCGTCGCGGCGTCGGAGACATCGTCACGCTGACGGTCGACGAGTACCGCGCTCGATCGTGGGGTGGCCGGCTGACCTACCGGCTGATACGCAATCCGTTGATCATGTTCGGGCTCGGCCCCGTCATCGCGATGGTCATCGGTCCACGGATCGCCACTCGCGCGCAGCGTCCGCGCCTGCGCCACAGCGTGCTGAGCACGGACGTCGTCATCTTCTTGCTTGTCGCGGGGTGCTGGTGGCTGATCGGCTGGGAGCGATTCCTGCTGGTGTGGGCGCCGACGGCGCTGGTGGCCGGATCGGTCGGGATCTGGCTGTTCTACGTCCAGCACCAGTTCGAGGACGCCTACTGGCAGGACGCCGCCCAGTGGGACTACACCGAGGCGGCGCTCCTGGGCAGCTCCTACCTCAAGCTGCCCAGGGTGCTCGAGTTCTTCACCGGCCACATCGGGTTTCACCACGTGCACCATCTCAACGCGCGGATCCCCAACTACAACCTTCGCCGCGCTCATCGCGAGAACGCGATCTTCCATCAGGTGCCGGAACTGTCGCTGTGGGATGGGCTCCGCGCGGTCCAACTCAAGCTGTGGGACCCCGATCGAGGCAAGCTGGTCTCGTTCGCGCAGGCTCGCTGAGCTCGGCCAGCGCCGCGGGCCGTGGCACCCCGGTACCGTTGCGCCATGTCGCTTCGAGGACCGCTGGCGGGCGCGCTCACCGCGATCGCCGTCACCGCCGTGGTCGGCGCCTGTGGGTCTTCGGCGCCGTCGGGCGCCGCCACCGTCGCGCCCGCGGCGCACGCGAGCCGGATCGGGCTCCAGCGGGTCGGCGTGTTCAGCCAGCCGGTCTACGTGGCCGCCGCGCCCGGGGATTCCCGGCGTCTGTTCGTCGTCGAGCGGACCGGGCGGATCGTCGTGGTCCTCCGCGGCCGGGCGCGGAGTCGCCCGTTCCTGAACCTCTCCGGAAAGGTCAACTCCAGTGGTCAGGAGCAGGGGCTGCTGTCGGTGGCGTTCGCGCCCGACTACCCGAGCAGCGGGCGGTTCTATGTCGACTACACCGACGCGTCGAACAACATCCAGGTCGTCCAGTACCGGCGCGCACGCGGCAACGCCAACCTCGCCGACGCGGCCAGCGCCCGCTCCGTGCTCACGATCGATCATCACGCCGAGACCAACCACAACGGGGGCCAGCTCCAGTTCGGTCCCGACGGCGACCTCTACATCGGCGTGGGCGACGGCGGCAGCGAGGACGACCCGCACAACTACGGTCAGAACACGGGGGTGCTGGTGGGCAAGCTGTTGCGGATCGCGCCCCGTGCCGGCGGCGGCTACACCATCCCGGCGAGCAACCCGTTCGCTCACCGGGCCGGGCGCCGTGCCGAGATCTGGGCCTACGGGCTGCGCAACCCGTGGCGATTCTCCTTTGACCGGCGCACGGGGGATCTGATCATCGGCGATGTCGGCCAGGACACCGAGGAGGAGATCGACTTCGCGCGCCACGGCCATGGCGCCGGGGCCAATTACGGGTGGAGCGTCTTCGAGGGCGACAACCGCTTCAAGGCGGGCTCCGCGCCGGGAGCGGTCAAGCCCGTCCTCGTCGCTCGCCACACCGACGGGTACTGCGCGATCATCGGCGGCTACGTGGTCCGCGATCCCGCGCTGCCCGCGCTGGAGGGCCGGTATCTGTTCGGCGACAACTGCAAGGCGCAGATCAATTCCGTCCTGCTCAGCGCCGGCCACGCCCGCCAGAACCACGCCACCGGCCTGTCGGTCGGGGACCTGTCGGGCTTCGGTCAGGACAACGCGGGTCACATCTACGCGGTGTCGCTGGCCGGTCCGGTGTACCGGCTCGTCTCGCGCTGACCCGGCGATCCGGCGTCCAGCCGGTCCGTTCAGCGGGTGAACTCGGTGGCGACGATCCGCTCGTCGTGGACGCCCGCGGCCTGCTCTGAGCACAGCCACACGATGGGCGGCCCCATGATCGCGGGGTCCAGCAGCCGCTCGCGGACGTCGGCCGGGACGTCGTCGGGGACCATGCCGGTGGCCGTCGCTCCGCCCGGCAGCAGGATGTTGACGGTGACCGGGCCGTCCGCGAGGTCCGCCGCCATCACCCGCGCGAGCGCCTCGACTCCGGCGCCGGACGGTCCGTAGGGCACGAAGCCGCGGCGGGTCATGGTCTGCTCGTTCATCGAGATGATCACGATCCTCCCGTCCCCGGCGGCGAGCATCCGCGGCACCGCCGCGCGCGCGACCAGGAAGGTGCCCGTGACCTTCGTCTCGACCACGTCGCGGAACCCGGCCGGCGAGACCTCCCAGAACCGTTGGGGGTCGCTCATGAAGCGCGGGTTGACGGTGCGCATTCCGATCCCGGCGTTGCTGACCAGGACGTCGAGCCCGCCGAACTGCTCGTACACGGCGTCAAGCCCAGCGTCCACAGACCGCTCGTCGCGGACGTCGAGCTCGATGCCGATGGCGCCGATCTCGGCCGCGGCGGCCTGGGCGCGCGCTGCGTCGCGACCGGTCAGCGCCACCCGCGCGCCCGCGGCGGCCAGCGCGGCGGCCATGGCCTTCCCGAGGCCGCTGGTGCCACCGGTCACGAGGACTCGCGTGGACGGCAGTTGCGGGGCGTTGCCGGTCATGACGGCGCCCGGCTGAGACGTCTCAGCGCGTCGACGACACATCCGGGGCGCTCGACCCAGGGGAAGTGCCCGGCCGCCGCGATGACCGTCAATGACGCGCGCGGCGACAGCTCGACCGTGGCTCGGGCCGCCTGGCCCCAGGGGATCGGGCTCGCGGCCCCGGCCACGACCGCGTAGGGGACCTCTCCGCCGGCCAGCTGCTCAGCCACCCGCTCCAGGTCCTGCGCCATGTCGGCGGAGATTCCGGCGTAGGCGGCGGTCGAGAGGCGCATCGACGGCATTGGCGGGGCCTGCTCGGGGTCAGCAAAGTAGGCGGCCCAGAAGATCTCCATCGACTCGCGGAAGTCGGCGTCCGTCGCCTCTCCGGCGAGCTCTCGCTCGTCGAGCTCCTCGCCTCGCCGGCGGCGCTCGCGGGGCGTCCGCGCGGACATCTCGGCCTCGAAGGCGGCCAGCCCGCCGTCGCCCACGACGCCGATCGGGTCCACCGCCACCGCGCCGAGCAGCCTGCCCGGACGCTCGGCCGCCAGCCGTAGGGCAAGGTGTCCGCCCCACGAATGCCCGACCGCCCACGCCCGTGGCCAACCCAGGCCATCGAGCACGGCCAGCGCGTCCTCGATCGACTGGGCGACGGTGAACGGCCCCTCCAGCGTCGAGGGCTCCAGGCCCCGCTGCTGGTAGGACGCCACCTGGAACTCCCTGGTCAGCTCGGCGCCGAGGTCATCGAGATAGACGTGATCCAGCCCCGGGCCACCGTGCAACAGCAGCACCGGAGGCCCCTCTCCCTCGATCCAGCCACCGAGGAAGCCACCGGCCGCCGGAACCCTGAGCACCTCGCGCGCAGCCATGTCCCGACCTTACGAGATCTTCTCCGCCACCATGGCGAACTTGCGCGCCCGCCCGGAACGGAGCCACTCGCTCCACAGGCGGTGGCCGGCGACCAGCTCGTCCAGCGCCTGCTGACCGATCTGCGCCGCGATGTCGGCGGCGTCGGCGGTGAAGGCGGCGATGAGGGCGTCGGCCACTGCGCGGTGCGCTTCACTGCACTCCGTCTGCCAGCGGACGGCGAGGCCGGCTTGCTCCAGCAGCGCGTGCATCTCGTCCATCGGCGTGAGCCACACGGTGTCGGCGTCGGGCATTCGCCCGCGCTCGGCGTCTGAGAGCGGCGCCCCCTCCTCCAAGGTGAAGGCGAAGCGTCCGCCCGCGGCCAGCGCCGCTGCGACCTCGCGCACCAGCGTGTCCTTGTCGGCAAAGGCCAGCATCACCTCGAGGAGCAGGACCACGTCGAACGGCCCCGGGGGCACCGGCGGGACGCGCGCGACCTCGAAGTGGCACGACAGGTCCCCGGCGCGCTCGCGGGCGATGTCGAGGGCGTCGGGGCTGAGGTCCACACCGACATAGACGCACCTCAGCTCAGCGGTGATGAGCCGTCCCGGCCCGGCGACCCCACAGCAGAGGTCCAGCACCGAGACCGCGGTGGTGATGCCGGCCCGTTGCGCCAGGTTCCGGATCTCTGTGGCACTCATGAAGCTCTCCTGCTCCACGAACTCGCCCGGGGGGTAGGCCGAGATGCGAGCCCGTTGCAGGGCCCGGTCAAACGGGGCGCGCTCGTCCTGCTGCACACCCCGAGGATGTCAGCCGGCGCCGGGGAAGGCTTTGCCCGGAGCGGCGTCTTGGGGAGCATGAAGCCAAAGCACGCAGCCGCCGCTGCGCTCGGCTCCGTTCAGACCGTCCCGGTGACGGCCCTGCTTGCGCAGGTGCTGCTGATCGCCGGACTCGCAGTCACCGTCAGCCACAGCGGTACGGCGCTCAGCCCCGCCGCCTGGGCCGTCGGTATCGCCTGCGGACTGATCACGAACGCGGCCCTGTCTCGCGGCCTTTCCTACTACCGGACCGAGCGGCTGAACCCGGCCGACTGGGTCACCCTCGTCCGGGCCACGCTCACGGTGGGCGTCGCGGCGCTGATCGCCGAGTCGTTCGGCCACCACGTGCCGGTCGCGCTCCTGGTCGCGCTCGCCGCAGTCGCGCTCGCGTTGGACGCCGTCGATGGCTGGGTCGCGCGGCGCACGCGCACGGCCACGCTGGGCGCCCACTTCGACGCCGAAGTCGACTCCTTCCTGATCTTGATCCTCAGCGTGTACGTCGCTCGCTCAGCCGGGGCGTGGGTCCTCGCGATCGGCGTGGCCCGCTACGCGTTCCTCGCTGCCGGTTGGCCGCTGCCCTGGATGCGAGCCGAGCTCCCGCCGCGGTTCTGGCGCAAGACCGTCGCCGCGGTCCAGGGCGTCATGCTGGTCCTCGCCGCCTCACGGGTCCTGCCCGAACCCGTCAACGAGGTCATCCTTGCCGCCTCCCTGGCGCTGCTCGCCGAGTCCTTCGGCCGTGACATCTGGTGGCTGTGGCGCCGTCGCGGCGGCACGCTCGTCGCCGCTGTGACGGATGCGGACAGCAGCGTCACCGACGCGGTCGCGACCGGCGACGCGCCGGATGCCGAGCTCGGATCGGGGGGATCGGTGCCACCTGGCCCCGACCCCGGCCGCGCGCCGGACACCGGACCCCGCCCACCCCGCTGGTCGCGTGTCCGGCGCTGGGTCGGTCCCTCGCTCACCGCGGTCGCGATCGTCGTCATGTGGGCGGCCCTCGTGTCACCCGACCAGCCCAGCGACCTCACGCTCAGCGGCTTTTTGCGGATCCCGCTCGAGGGGCTCGTCATCGTCGCCGTGGCCAGCCTGCTGCCTCGCGTGCCGCGGCGGATCCTGGCCGGGATCGTCGGACCCCTGCTCGCGCTCGTGGTCGTCTTCAAGGTCCTCGACATCGGGTTCTTTGACATCTTCAGCCGTCGGTTCGATCTCCTCAGCGACCCCAGCTACTTCGGGAGCGGCATCGAGACGATGCGCGACTCGCTCGGGCGCACGGAAGCCAACCTGGTCGTCGTCGGGATCGTCGTCGGCATCGTCGTCCTCGTGGTCGTGACCACCTTCTCGGCGTTTCGGCTCACCCGGATCGCGGCCGCCAACCGGCGGCGGACACTTCAGGTGGTGGCCGGGCTCGGGGCCGTCTGGGGCCTGCTCTGGCTGGTCGGCGCCCAGCTCATCTCCCACACCCCGATCGCGACCACGCTCTCCGCGAGCGTCGTCGTCAACGAGGTGCGCACGGTGCAGGCCGACATCCACGACCAGACCGTGTTCGCCAATCAGATCAAGCACGACGCCTTCCGCAACACCCCCAGCAACCAGTTGTTGACCAGCCTGCGCGGCAAGGACGTCCTGCTCGTGTTCGTGGAGGCCTACGGCCAGCAGGCGGTGCAGGGTCGCCAGTTCTCGCCCGAGGTCGACGCCGCGCTCAGCCAGGGCGACAAGCAGCTGGGGTCCGCGGGCTTCTCCGCGCGCAGCGGCTTCCTGGACTCGGCGACGTACGGCGGCATCAGCTGGCTGGCCCACTCCACCCTGGACTCGGGGGTCTGGGTCAACAGCCAGCGCCGTTACAACGACCTGATGACGACCAACCGTTTCACGCTGAGCGACGCGTTCAAGGAGGCCGGGTGGCGGACCGTCGACGACATCCCCTCCAACGACTACTACTGGCCGCAGGGCAAAACGTTCTACCACTACGACAAGGTGTATGACCGGCGAGACGTCGGCTACAAGGGCCCGACGTTCACCTACGCGTCGATGCCCGACCAGTACACCTATGCGGCGTTCCAGCGCAACGAGCTCTCCAAGAGCCACCGCAAGCCGCTGTTCGCGGAGATCGACACGGTGTCGAGCCACATGCCGTGGAACCGCATCCCCGAGCAGATCCCGTGGAACCAGGTCGGCAACGGCTCGATCTTCAACAAGATCCCGCAGGACCACGAGACGGGCGCGTTCTGGAGCAACCCCCCGCGCGTGCAGGCCGCCTACGGCCGGTCGATCGTGTACTCGCTGAACACGCTGTACTCGTTCATCAAGCACGTCCACGACAAGAATCTCGTGGTCATCGCCGTCGGCGACCATCAGCCGCTGCCGATCGTGAGCGGCCACAACTCCAACCACGACGTGCCGATCTCGATCATCTCCCACGACCCGAAGGTGCTCAAGCAGATCGGAAGCTGGGGCTGGAACGCCGGCCTGCAGCCCAAGCCCACCGCGCCGGTCTGGCCGATGAGCGCGTTCCGCAACAGGTTCCTCAGCGCCTTCGACAGCCATACGACGAGCGGCTAGCAGCGTGGCCGCTCCGGATGCAGCCGCGCTGGCCGGCTCCAGGTCCCGGCGACTCGCCGGCCTGGACGGCATCCGGGGCCTGGCCGCGCTCTACGTGGTGATCAACCACGTCTTCCTGCGCGCATTCCCGGGCTACCCCGTCGACCACGCTCCGTTCTGGGCGGCCTGGTTCATCTACGGCCGCTTCGCGGTCGTGGTCTTCATCGTCGTGTCCGGATTCTCCCTGGCCCTCTCGCCGGCGCGCCATGGCTGGCGGCTCGACGCGGCCTCGCGCTTCGCACAGCGGCGCGCGCGGCGCATCCTGCCCCCGTACTGGGCCGCCCTGGCCTTCAGCCTCGCGGTGGCGTGGCTCATCGTCCCCCAGCCGGGCCACGGGGTGCCCGACGCCAAATCGGTGCTGGTCAACGGCCTGCTGGTCCAGAACGTGGTCGGCGCGCACAGCCCCAACGCGGCCTTCTGGTCGATGGCGGTCGAGGCCCAGCTCTACATCGCCTTCCCGCTGCTGCTGTTGATGGTGCGCCGCTGGGGGGGTCTGGTCATGGTCGCCACCGTCGCGCTCATCGTGGCCGCGGTGGGGATCGTGGGCCCGCACATCGCCCACCTTGACGTGTTCGTGGTGCAGTCCCCGCCTGACCTCGCCGCGCTGTTCGCGGTGGGAGTGCTCACCGCAGGGATCGTCGGCGCGAGCACGGCGCTCCGGTCATGGCCGTGGCCGCGACTGGCCCTCGCCGCCGCCGTCCCCGTACTCGCGGTCATGTGGTGGCAGGGCTCGGTGTGGACGCTTGACCATCTCTACTGGGTCGACCTCTCTCTGGGGCCGGCCATCGCGTGCCTGCTCGCCGGCTTGGCCACCGGGCGTCCGGCCGGGCTCTTGCGCGTGCTGGACGTCCGGCCGATCCGAAGCCTCGGCTCGTTCTCCTACAGCCTGTACCTGACCCATGCCCCGATCGTCGCCATCGTCTGCGAGCGGATCCTGGCCGGTCGGGTCGCCACAGGTGTTCCCTTCTTCCTGATCTCGCTCGCGCTGGTGCTGCCGTTGACCCTCGTGTTCGCGCGCGCCTTCGCCGCGGTCTTCGAGATCCCATTCCAGCGGTCGCGCAGCTCCTCGGGGGCGCCCGGGCATCCTCGCCCTCGCGTCCAGGGCGTGCCGGCATGAAGCGGACGCTGTTGCGGTGGGCGTCCGTCGTGGCCCCGATCGTGACCCTCGCCCTCGTGGTCTGGCGGCTGGGCACGGGCCCCTTCGTCGACGGCGTGCGCACGATCGACGCCGGGACGCTGGCGGCCGCGGCGGGCCTCGCCGTCCTCACCACGGTGTGCTGTGCCTGGCGCTGGAAGACCGTCGCCCGAGGGCTGGGCGTGGAGCTCTCGCTGCCCGCCGCGGTGGCGGCGTACTACCGCTCCCTGTTCCTGAACCTGACGCTGCCCGGCGGGATCGTCGGCGACGTGCACCGTGGGATCCGCCACGGCCAGGACGTGCAGGACGTCGGCCGCGGCCTGCGGGCCGTCTGGTGGGAGCGCACCGCCGGCCAGGTGGTGCAACTTGCCCTCACCGCCGTCCTCTTGCTCGTTCTCCCGTCGCCCGTGCAATCGTCCATGCCGGTCGTGGTGGCTGTCGTTGCCGTTGTGCTGTGCGGCGTCGTGCTCGCGGCCCGGGCTCGACCTCGCGGCGAGTCGGCCTGGACCCGCTTCCGGGCCGCCGCGGCCCGTGATCTGCGCGAGGCGCTGCTGGCCCGGCGGGCATGGCTGGGCATCGGGCTTGCCTCCGCGGTAGTGGTGGCCGGCCATGCGGCGACCTTCATCCTCGCCGCGCATACCGCGGGCACCACGGCGCCGCTCACCCGGATGATCCCGATAGCGTTGCTGGTGATGATGGCCATGGTCCTGCCCAGCGCGGCCGGCTGGGGCCCCCGCGAGGGCATCACCGCGTGGGCCTTCGGCGCGGCCGGCCTCGGCGCGCACCGCGGCGTCTCCGCCGCCGTTGTCTACGGTGTCATGGTGCTCGTCGCGAGCCTGCCAGGCGCCGTCGTCCTCGTCATGGCATGGTTCCGTTCCAACCGGTCCCCCGAGCCGCGCCGGCAGCCGCTGCGGGAGGAACCAGTCCATGCCTGACCGCCCCTACATCCTGCTCAGCTGCGGCATGTCGATCGATGGCTACCTCGGCAGCGCGGCGCCGCGCCGCCTCGAGCTCTCCAACGACGCTGACTTCGACCGCGTGGACTCCGTGCGCGCCTCCTGCGACGCCATCCTGGTCGGCGCGGCGACGGTGCGGACCGACAACCCGCGGCTGCTGGTGCGATCCAAGGACCGCCGCGAGCAACGGGCCGCACGAGGGCTGCCCACCTCGCCGATCAAGGTCACGGTGACCGAGCGCGTGGAGCTGGATCCGGGCGCCGACTTCTTCACCACCGGTGACAACGAGAAGCTCGTCTACTGCGCCAGCCCGCGGGTGGGCGACGCCCGGTCGCGCCTCGGCGAGGTGGCCACCGTGGTCGACGGCGGCCGGCGCGTCAAGATGCGGAGGCTGAGCGAGGATCTCGGCGCGCGCGGCGTGCAGCGGCTGATGGTCGAGGGCGGCGGCACGGTCCACACCCAGTTCTTGACCGACGATCTCGCCGATGAGCTGCAACTGGTCGTCGCGCCCTTCTTCGTCGGGGACTCCCGGGCCACGCGATTCGTGGGGGACGGCCGGTTCCCGTGGAACCCCGGCCGGCGCGCCACCCTCGCCGACGTCCGCCAGATCGGTGACGTGGTGCTGCTGCGCTACGCGCTCTCCTCGCGGTTTCAGACCAACTGATCCGGGAGGACCAGCACGTCTGAGTGGTCCACGGTGACCGCGAGCGCTGCAGCGGCCGACTGGGCCAGCCGCCGTGAGGTGTAGGCCTCGGCCTCGCCGTTCAGCGCGGGTTCCTGCTCACACGCGGCAGACACCCAGCCCCCCAGCCACGCCTGCGCCAGGTCCGCCTCTGCGGCGCCGAGGCGCCACGGACTGGGGCGGACGAGGACCTCGGCGCCGAGCGCCTGAAACTGCCCCACGGCCCGCGTGACGGCCTCGGGACCAAGCAGGCGGCCGTGGCTCATGCCCCGGCGCTGGTGAGCGTTGAAGGCCGCGGCCAGGCGCGCGTCCAGCGGCTCGGCGGGGGTCAGGGCGACACGGCCGACGACCGAGAGCGTGAGCAGGATCGGACAGTGCGCCGCGGCGCATGCCGTCACCAGCTCGGTCAGGTCATCCTCGGTCAGCATGTCGAGCAGAGCCGAAGCGGTGACGACGGTGGCGCCGGCGAGCGCCCCCGCGGGTAGTCCGGCGACGTCCGAGCGCCGGGCCTCGACGGTCACCGCGCCCCCGTCGGAGGCGGCGTCGGGAGGGTGAGTGGCCGCCACCTCGAGCAGCTCGCCGTCGCGGTCGTGCAGGACCCAGTGCTGGGGCCCGGGCAACAGGGGCGCCAGCCACCGGCCCATGGCCCCGGTGCCGGCGCCGAGGTCGTGGATGACCGCGGGCCCGGCCGCGAGCCGCCGGGACAGGTGCTCGGCGAGGTCGCCGGCGAGGTCGCCGGCGCGGGCGGCGGCATCGGCAGGCTCGCGCAGGGCCAGCCATTGCGGGGTGACCCGGACGCCCTCGAGGGTCACCGCGCCGTCCCCGCCAGGACGCCGGCGACGAGCGACGCGGTGGCCGGCCATCGCGCCAGTGCCGCGCGGCGGTCACGGGCGGCCCGGCGCAGGCGGTCGCGCAGCGCCGCCTGGCTGAGCCAGGCGCGCAGGGCGGCGGCGAGGGCGTCGGAGTCGTCGGGAGCGACGAGCAATCCGGGACGCTCTGCGGCGGTGTCGAGACCGACGGCTTCGGGTACCCCGCCCACCTCGGCCGCGATCACCGGCAGGCCACGGGCGAGGGCCTCGGTGATGACCATCCCGTAGGTCTCGGAGCGCGAGGGCAACACCACCAGGTCCGCAGCGGCGTAGCTGCGGTCCAGGTCGGCTCCGGTCCGCGGTCCCGGGAACCCCACGCGCTCGCCGAGGCCGGCGTCCCGGGCACGGGCGCGGACGCGCTCGGCGAAGGCGGGGTCGCGATCCAGGCTGCCCACGCAGGTGCAGGACCAGGAAAGGTCCGCCAGCGTCGCCAGCGCACTGATCAGGACGTCGTGGCCCTTGTCAAAGGTCACCGCGGCGACGCATAGCAGCGCGCCGCCGCCCGCAGTCCCGGTTGCGGGCTCGGCGGCGTCGACCGCAGGCGGGGCGACATGGATCCGGTCGGCGGCCAGCCCGTAGAGCTCCACCAGGCGCCGACGGGTCCACGCACTGGTGGTGATCAGAGCGGCCGCGGCGCTGAGGACGGCGCGCTCACGCGTGCGCACGGCGTCGGCCTCGCCGGCGCCCGGGCGGTGACCGAGCGGCATGTGCACCAGTACCACCAGCCGCAGCCGGGGGGCATGGGGCACGAGCACCGCGGGTGCCGTGCAGGCGACCAGCCCGTCGAGCAGCACCATGGCCCCGTCGGGGATCTGCGCCACGACGCCGGCCAGCGCGGCCAGCGACGCCGCGTCGGGATGCGGCCAGCCGCCGGCCACCTCGTGCTCGCGCACACGCCAGCCGAGGGCGACGAGGCCCTGGCACAGGCGGCGGTCATAGAGGTTGCCCCCGCTCGGCCGGGCCGGGTCGTCGATGCCGTCGGGCAGAACGGCATGGACCGCTGTCACAGCGGCCGCTCGTAGCTGGCCCAGGCGACGTGTGACTCATGCAGGGTCACGACGAGCCCATCGAGCCCGCGCGCGCCCTCGCCCAGGGCGCCCGCGCGCACCCGTTCCGCGAGCCGGTCCGCCACCACCCGGGCCAGCGCCTCGGTCGTGGTGTTCATGCCGGCGAAGTCGGGCTCGTCGTCGAGGTTGCGGTAGCTGAGTTGGGCCAGTACCGCGTGCAGCTCCTCTGTGGCGCGGCCGATGTCGACCACGATGTTGTCGGCGTCCAGGGTCGTGCGCCGGAAGGTGGCATCGACGACGAAGGTGGCGCCGTGCAGGCGCTGCGCGGGGCCGAAGACGTCGCCGGAGAAGCTGTGGGCGATCATCATGTGATCGCGGACGGTCACGCTGAACATTCCTGTCACACCTCGTCGTAGGTGATGGTGTGACACAGCGCCGCCAAGCTCCCCGAGGCCAACCGCGCCATGACGTCGGGTAGCTCGCCGAAGCGCGACTCGCCGGTGACCAGGGCGTCGAAGGCGGGGTCGCGGAGCAGCCTCAGGGCCAGCGCCAACCGGTCGGCCGTCGTCCGTCGGGAGCGGCGAGCGGGGGACACTGCGCCGACCTGGCTGGCCCGGATGCCGAGGCGGCCCGAGTGAAAGGCCCCGCCCAGCGACAGCCGGACCTCGCGGTCGCCATACCAGCTCAGATCGATGACGGTGCCCTCGGGCGCGAGCAGCTCGAGCGAGCGCTGGAGGCCGTCGGAGGTCGCGCTGGCGTGCATGACCAGGTCGCGGTCGTCGGCCGCGTCGGCCGGCAGGGCGAAGTCCACGCCGAGCGCCGCGGCCACGTCGGCCCGCCCGGCGTCGACGTCAACGAGCGTGACCTGCACACCGGGGAAGCGGCTCAGCAGCCGCGCGACGCAGCAGCCGACCATGCCGGCGCCCACCACGGTCACCCGGTCACCAAGCAGCGGTGCGGCGTCCCACAGGGCGTTGACGGCGGTCTCGACCGTGCCCGCCAGCACGGCACGGGCGGGGGGAACGTCCTCGGGGACCACGGCGACCGCATCCGCCGGCACCACGTAGGCGGTCTGGTGCGGGTACAGGCAGAACACGGTGCGGCCGCGCAGGGACGCCGGTCCCTGCTCCACCGCGCCGACGTTGAGGTAGCCGTACTTGACCGGGCCCGGGAAGTCCCCCTCCTGAAACGGCGCCCTCATGGCGGCGTACTGGGACGGCGGCACGCCGCCGCGGAAGACCAGCATCTCGGTGCCGCGGCTCACGCCGGACCGCACCGTGCGCACCAGCACCTCGTCGCGGCCAGGCTCGGACAACGCGACCGGCCGGATCTCCCCGACGCCGGGCGCGCGCAGCCAGAACGCCTGCGCGTCGGTCTGCACGGAGCTCACCTTGCCGGACCCGACATGCCTCCAGATCTTATGGGGGGCGGTGCCGGTGTGGGATAGTCCGTGACCATGGGGCTGAACAGCGTCGACGGGCAGCCTCGCCCGCTCACAGCGGTAGAGCTGCAGGCGGTCATCCATGCCGAGCGCCGCGAGGAGTCATTCCTCATGTATCGCGACGGCGAGGGCCGGCTGCAGACCCTCGCGCTCTCGGGAGAGTTCACCGTGGGGCGCAACGCCCAGGCGGCGCTGAGCATCCACTGGGACGACCAGGTCTCCGGACTTCACGCCGAGCTCAAGCAGTTGGGCGGCGAACTGACGCTCGTCGACGACGGCCTGTCGCGCAACGGCTCCTATGTCAACGGGGAGCGCGTCCACGGCCGGCGCCGGCTGCGCGATGGGGACCGGCTGCAGTTCGGACGGACCGTCGTGCTGGTGCGCCGGCCCGCCGATGGCGAGCACCGGGCCACGGCGGTCGCCATCAACGCCGTGGGGGCGCCTCCCGATCTGTCGGTTCGCCAGCGCGAGGTGCTCACCGCGCTGTGCCGCCCGCTGACGGGCAGCAACCCGTTCGCCGCGCCCGCCTCCAACCGCCAGATCGCCGAGGAGCTGTTCCTGTCGGTCCCGGCCGTCAAGCTCCACCTCCGCGCGCTGTTTGACAAGTTCGGGGTGGAGGAACTGCCCCAGAACGAGAAGCGCCTCGCCCTCGTCGGTCGGGCGCTGGCCAGTGGCGTGATCTCAGACCACGGGCCCTCCGCCTGACCCGGTCCTCACGGAAGGCCGGGACCTCGCACACATCCGAGATCCCGACCCCCGTGTCGCCCACTTTCCAAGCAAGCGGTGGAAAGCTGCCCCCTGGGCTCTTGCCCTCAGCTCGACCAGCTGACTGAAACGACGTAGTGGTCGAATCTGAGGTCCATGCCCCCGGTCCGTCCCTTCCGGTGTTGGTGTGACTCCATGATCATGTCGCCGTTGCCGTCGCAGGCCTAGTAGTCCCAGGGATAGGCCGATGTGACCCTCGGCTCAGCGGCGGACGGTGAAGGCCTGGTAGCTCAGGCTGTCATCGGCGATCCCGGCGCCGACCTTGTCCGGGGTGCCCGCGGCGAGGACAAGGCCGAGCAGGTGGTCGTGGGCCACCGCCGCGCGCGCCGCAGGCGACAGGCGCAGGCGCTCAGAGACGGTGAACGTGTGAGTCGCCTTCGCGATCCGGTACTCGCCGAGGATCGGGTTCTCGCTCACCGCGTGTCGCGGGGATCCCGACCGGTCGCCATCGACCATGAAGGCAAACGCCGCCACTTCGACGCGCTTGCTGGTGTCGCAGCGCACTGTGGTGGCGACGCCCGCCGAGAGCAGACTCGCGAGCCCGGAGGGGCGCCGCACCGACAGCACACAGGGGATGGGGTCATAGACGCCCGACGCTGTCGTGGACCGGCCGAAGTCATCGGTGCCGCGCACCTGGAGGCGATAGAGCCGGTGGCGGTCTGCGAGCCGCGGGTCGAACGACGTCGAGCCGATCGAGCCCGTTGAGCCACCGCACGGGGTAAACGCGGGGCTGCTCGTCGCCGGCCCCCACGCGCAGGAGATGGTGTCCACATGGCCGCCCACCGAGTTGCTGTCGGTGACCTGGAAGTCGAAGTTCGGCCGGAGCGGCTCGGTGCCGTTGCCGCCCGGGGTGCCATTGGTCAGGACCCCACCGCTGCTGGCCAGCCCGACCATCGGTGCCGTGGTGTCGACGTCGATGTTCACCCACTCCGAGACCACGGCGCTGCCGTCGGCGTCCATGAGATCGACGGCCAGGAAGTGGCCGGGCGAGAACTGATCGGAGTCCGGGCCCAGCGGAGCCGCCGGCTGGAAGCTTCCGCAGACCGCCGTGCATCCCGGCCCCGGCCCGCCGCACGACTGGGTCATGAACACATCGTCGAAATGACACTGCAACTGCGTGCCGCCGTCGGCCTGGATCGTGATCGTCGGACGTGTGTCGGTGGTGCGAAAGGCGAGCGGAGCCTCGGTGTAGCCGGCCGGCCCCTCGGACTGATCCGGGTAGCTCCGAGCCCCCGGGGGAGCCGCGAAGGTGATGCCGGCCGCGGAGGCGCTCACCGGCAGGATCAACGCCAACGCCAGCAGGCCGCCCAGAATCCAGACGCCCATCCCGCGGCGCCAATGCGCCACAACCGTCTCCTGCGATCCGCACAACCCACTCATGTCAGCCCCTCTCATGCTGCGTCCCGGTCGTCACTGAGCGCGGCGATCCTACCTGAGCGCAGAGGTCATTCCGAGAGGAACTCGTCCAATCCTCCTGAAAACTGACCGGGCGACGTGGTCGCTCAGCGTCCCTGGTCAACGCTGTGCGTGCCTGGAGCGCCGCGGTTATAGTCGCCGGTCATGCGCACACACACGGCCATACGACGTCTGGGAATCGCAGTGCTCGTCCTCACACCAGTGCTGGCGCTGAGCGCGGGCGGCTCGGCCAGCGCCTTCACCCAGTACTGCGCCCAGGTACCGATCGATCCCGGGACCCCGCCGTGGGGCTTTCACACCGGCCAGCCGATCACGGGCGCAACCGGGAGCTATGCGCGCGGCCACGGCAACTTCAGCTTTGCCAACAACACGGTGTCGGGGATCATGTGCCAGGCCGATCGTGTGCGCCACCAGCCCGACCGACTGATCGTCATGACCGTCCGTCGTCACCTCGTCTATCACTCTCACCACGCGGTGATGTGGGGGGTCCCGGGGAACATCATGAAGATCACCGACCGGGTGACGAGCAGCACCGATCCGCGGTGCCAGGTCGGTACGATTGGACGTGTCACCCTGTTCGCGAGTTACAACAACGTGCGCAGCGACAGTGTCCAGTTCTTCTTCCCGAAGTCGTCGTGCGCAGACCATGACCACCTGTACCACGGCCCGCAGGTCAACAACCAGGTGCCGCCGCTGTAGCCACCGCGGCCCGACGATCGGCGGGCCGCCGGCTCACCCGTCCGGCGATTCGCGTGGACGCTCGGTCTGGTGGTGGTGGGCGCCATGGCGGTCATCACCAACCTCGGCATCCGCGGCTACCTGCCACGAACGATCTGCCTCGTCTGCCTCACGTTGATGTGGATGGAGTCGGCGCTCGGTCTGTGCCTGGGATGCCGGATCTACGGGCTGCTCGTAGCCCGCGGTTTTGATCCGCGCCGACCCCGAGATCGAAATCTGCGCGGATGGTTCCTGCCGACGACACGGCTGAGGCATCTCGCGAATTAGCACATATGCTAAGTTGCTAACCAGAGTGTCCATCGCGAGCGCATACCGAGCCCTGGGCGACCCCACCCGCCGCGAGATCCTGCGGCTGCTGCGTGACGGTGACCTGCCCGCCGGCACGCTGGCCGGCCAGTTTCAGATCTCATGGCCCTCGGTGTCGCGCCACCTCAAGGTCCTCGAGGGAGCCGGCCTGGTCAGCTCGGTGAGGCGTGGCGGCAACATCGTCTACTCGCTGCAGACCTCGGTGCTGGAGGACATCGCCACCGAGGTCGCGGACATGGCGCGGCTCGGCCGCGGCCCCCGCACGGCGCCGGCCCCAACCCGTGCGCGTCAGCCCCAGCACACCTGAGAGGCCGTGATGGCACAGAGAATCGAGCAGCCGTTCCGCGAACTGGTCAAGCAATACCGCCGCCTCTCGCCGGCGGCCCGGAGCGCCGTGTGGGCGCTGCTGGCCTTCGAGGTGGTCCTGATCGGCATCGCCGAGCGCGACATCCAGCGCCGCCCCGCTGACCAGATCCGCGGACCCAAGCTGCTGTGGCGCGCGGTGGCGACCCAGAACGTCATCGGGCCCGCCGCCTACTACGGCTTCGGGCGCCGGGGCGGGCGATGAGCAGCTCTACCGTCGCCGACGTGGTCGTGCTCGTCCTCGTCGCCGCGGCGGCGTTCTCCACCGGCTGGGTGCTGCGCGACGCTCAGGCCCGCGGCCTGCCGCGGCGCAAGGCGCTCACTTGGGCCGCCCTGCAATGGATCGAGTTCCCGCTCTTCCTCTGGCTGTACCGCCGCATCCGGCCCAAGCCGCGACGCGACGCCCCCGACGCTCCGGCCTAGCGCGGCCGGACCGAACCCCACCCGCCCCGCGACCAAGAGTGCGGCGGGGCTTGACCCGGAGCGCACGAATGCGCCCGCCGACCCGGTGTTGCGCGGGCGACGCGACTGGTTCCCAATAGGGTGTGGGACGTGCCGCTCGCCGATCTCCTCGCCTCCCAGACGTTCGTCGTCACCGCCGAGTTGGGACCTCCGGCCGAGCCCGATGCCGATCTCGTCCGGCGGTCAGCCTCGGCGCTCGCGCCCGTGGTGCACGCCGCCAACGTCACCGATAACCAGGCGGCGAGCGTCAAGATGTCCCCGCTGGCCGCTGCCGTGGTGATGATCGAGTGCGGGCTCGAGCCGATCATGCAGCTCACCGGTCGCGACCGGAACATCCTGGCGCTCCAGGCGGACCTGCTGGGCGCCTGGGCACTGGGCGTGCGCACGGTCCTCGCGCTCGGCGGCGACCCCCTCAGCGTCGGGCCCTATGAGGGACGCGCGACCCGCGTCGGAGACGTGGACTCCGTCGGTATGGCGCGGATGATCGGCTCGCTGAACGCCGGGGAGCTGCTGGCCGGCGAGCGCATGGCCACCCCCACCGGCTTCCTCGTGGCCGGGGCGGCCAACCCTCTGGTGGACACGGTGGAGCGCCTCGAGCAGAAGGTCGATGCCGGCATCGGCCTGCTGCAGACCAACATCGTCTATGACGTGGACCGCTTCGCCGAGTGGTTTGCGCCGGTCGTCGAGGTCGGGCTGCCGGGGCGCGCCCCGGTCCTTGTCGGCGTCACCCCGCCGCGCAGCCTGAGGATGCTGGAGTATCTGCACGAGCGGATCCCCGGCGTCGAGGTCGACGAGGGGACCTTCGCGCGCATGCGCGGCCTGGAGAATGAGGCGGCCAAGGAGGAAGGCGTGCGAATAGCCGCCGACGTCATCTCCCGCCTGCGCGAGATCACGGGCGTCGCCGGGGTGCACATCATGGCTCCGGGCTGGGAGATGGAGGCGGTGCCGCGGGTGACCGAGGCGGCCGGGCTGGACGCCGGCTCCGGCGGGACGCCCCGCTCGGCTGCGACCTCGCGCGGCCTGGCGTAGCCTTCCGGCTCGTGCTGATCGACGGCAGGTCCTACGCCCAGGAGCTCAGCGCCACCCTGCGCGACGAGCTGGCGCGGTTGCCCGCCGCTCCGGGCATCGGGACGCTGCTGGTGGGCGACGATCTGGCGGCGCAGGTGTACCAGCGGCGAATCGACCGCCGCGCCCGCGAGGCGGGGATCGTCTCGCGGCCCGAACGGCTGCCTGTCGATGCCACCCTCGGCCAGGTCATCGGCAAGATCGCCGAGATCGACGCGGATCCCGACATCAGCGGCATCCTCGTGCTGCGCCCGCTCCCGTCGCACCTCCCCGAGTCGCGCGTGTTCGCGGCGCTGCCGCCGCTCAAGGACGTCGAGGCTCTGCACCCCCTCAACGCCGGGCTGCTCTCGCTGGGGATGCCGAGGTTCGTGCCCTCGACGCCCGCCGCCGCCTTTCACATGCTCGACCGCTACACGGCGGCCGCAGGGCGGGACCCCAGTACGGCGTACGACGGGCTGAACCTCGTGCTGGTGGGGCGGTCCAACAACGTGGGCAAGCCGGCGGCGATCCTCGGCCTGCAGCGCAACGCCACCGTCATCTCCGCGCACCGCCACACCTTCGATGCCGGCCGCCTGGCCGAGCACACGCTGGCGGCCGACATTCTCATCGTCGCCGTCGGCGTGCCCGGGCTGATCGGCGCCGATCTCGTTCGCGAGGGATCGATCGTGATCGACATCGGGATCAACGCGGTGGAGCAGGAGGACGGCTCGGTCAAGCTCGTCGGGGACGTCGACACGGCGGCGGTGGAGCCGATCGCCGAAGCGGTCTCGCCCGTGCCGGGCGGCGTGGGCCCGATCACCGACATCTGGGTCCTGCGCAACACCGTCGCCGCGGCGTGGCTGCAGACCCAGCCCGCGGGGATGCTCGGACGTCTCGATCTCAGCACGATGCCGCCGCTGGCCGGCGCGCACTGACCGCCGTGGTTACTCGGGCGCCGCACCGCGCGCCTACAGGATCTCGACCGCGTCGCCCTCGGAGACGAGCCGCACGCGGGCGGTCGTGGTCGATAGTGAAGGAAATAGCTGCACTATCGACCACATCCCTCCTCCAAGTCAGTGCAACGCCACGCTCGCGGCGGTCGTCAGGCGCGCCGCCCGTGTATTACCCGTAGGCTCACCCAGGCGCCTTCGTCTCACGGGGCGCCTTCCGTTGACAAGACGCCAGATTCGGGTAGATCACACACATGCTTCTTGAACTCGTGCAGGACAAGCCCAGTTGGGGCGACGCGCTCGCCACCGCTCTCCTCCTGCCGGCCGGGATGGCCGAGCGGCGTCACGGGCAGGACCCATGGTCACCGGGGACCGACCGGCCGCGGCGCATCTCCGACGACCTGGCGTGGCTGCGCAGCGCGGTCGACGAGCCCGAGACCCATGGGCTGCGGATGATCGAGGGCAGCGCCGCTGCCGGGGCCTGGGAGGTCACCGACAACGGCCGGGTGTCTGACCATCTCGGCCGGCTCGAGGAGCGGGGCGTGCTCGAGGCCGCCGGGTTCCTCGTGCACGACAGCGAGCCGATGTAGCTCCTCGCGGGCCGGGTGCGGGCGGGCAGGGTCCGTATCTTTTGGGGCCGTGGTGGACTGGGATGCCGGGCACTATGAGCGGACGGCGGCTGAGCTCGAGCCCGTGGCGAAGGCGGTGGTCGACGCCGCACAGCCGCGCGCGAACGAGCGGGTGCTGGACCTCGCCTGCGGCACGGGTAACGCGGCCCTGCTCGCGGTCGCCCGCGGTGCCCGCGTGATCGGCGTCGATACGGCGCCGCGCCTGCTCGAGGTCGCCCGTGAGCGGGCGCGCTCGCTCGACCTCGAGGCCGAGTTTCGTCAGGGCGACCTGCTGGAGCTGCCGGTCCAGGACGCCAGCGCGGACGTCGTGCTCTCCGTGTTCGGGCTGATCTTCGCGCCGGATCCGGCCCGTGCCCTGGCGGAGGTGGCGCGCGTGGCGGCGCCCGGCGCCCGCGTGCTGCTCAGCGCGTGGATCCCGGCCGGGCCGATCAACGACATGCTGGCCGCGATGGGCCGGGTGATGGCGCGCGTGACCGAGGCCCCGCCGCCGCAGCGCTTCGCCTGGTCAGATGCGGCAGCCGTCAAGGCGGCGGCAGGCGACGCGGGCCTCTCTCTGCGCGCCACGACGCGGGCGCGGCTGGCGATCCGCGACGTCTCGCCCGAGGCGTACGTCGCTGGGAGCCAGGACCATCCCGTGGCGCTGGCGATGCGACCGGTGGTCGAGCAGGCGGGCGTCGAGGCCGAGGTCCGCGGCGCCATGATCGCTGTCCTGCGCGAGGCCAACGAGGACCCGGGCGGCTTCCTCATGCACAGCCCGTACGTCGTGCACGAGCTGCGCGCCGCTTAGCGCCGGCGAGCCGGCCGGGCGATCTCGAGCGTCGTGGCGCCGACCTCCCGGTCCAGCCACCCCGTGACCGGCCCCGCGGCGCGCCACGTCGCGGCGACGAACCGGAGCCCGTCATCGCGGCCGATGCCGCGGCCGAACGCGAGCGTCCTACCCAGCGTCACGCTCTTGCGCCGCAACAGCTCGATTCGCTCGTGGTCCCTGGGGTAGCCGCGCGGCGCCGTGGCCAGGCTCTCACCCCACAGCTCGAGACCCGCGCCCTGGGCGTGGGCCACGAGCCTGGCCAACTCGGGCCCGTGCGCGTCATCGGCAACGGCGTCCCGATAGCGCTCGAGCTGATCCCGAGCCATCCTGAAGTAGCCGCTGCCGGCCACCAGGCCACGGGCCGAGATCGACACGTAGAGGCCGTGGCGCGCCAGCTCAGACCCGTAGATGACGCCGTAGGTGTTGGTCTTGTAGGGCGACTTGTCGCGCGAGAAGCGGATGTCTCGGTGCTGGCGAAACAACTTGACCTGGCCGCCGAACGTCTGGCTGAGCTCGCTGAGCAGCGCCTCCATCTGCTCGCGGATCGAGTCCTCGAAGACGTCGCGATGGGCGGCAAAGTACTCCCGGCTGTTGTCGGCCTCCAGGCCCACAAACCACCGTCGCGCCTTGGGCCCGAAACCATCGAAGGTGGCCATGGGCGGATGGTAGATCGCCGGCCGGGTCCTAGGCCACAGTGGCCGGATCGGCCTCGCCCACGACGCAATTGCGGCCGGCGCGCTTGGCGTCGTAGAGCCGCTGGTCGGCGAGGTTGACCAGCGGCTCGAGATCACTCGCGGCGTCGGTGAAGGCGACGCCGATGCTGGCGGTGACGCTCAACCCGGGGGCGATGCGCTCCCACGGCGCATGCTGCACCGCCTCGCGGATGCGCTCACACACCGCGCGTCCGCCCCGCGCGTCCGTTCCGGGCATCAGCACCAGGAATTCCTCCCCGCCGCTACGCACCACGACGTCGGTCTCGCGCACGATGTCGAGCAGCAGCCCGGCGACGCGCACCAGCACCTGGTCGCCGGCGGCGTGGCCGAAGCCGTCATTGATCGATTTGAAGTGATCGAGGTCGAGCACGGCGAGGGTGAGGGGCCCGGCGAGCCGGTCCTGGGCGGGACGTTCGAGCTCGCGGGCGAGATAGCGGCGGTTGTGCAGGCCGGTGAGCCAGTCGCGGTCGGCCTGGTCGCGCAACTGCTCCTGCAGGGCGCGCGCCGCGCTCGTCTCCATGGCGGCGCGCTCGAGGCTCAGCTGCAGCTCGGACAGCTCGCGGAAGGCCTGGCGCTCGAGCTCGGCCGACCGCGCGAGCGCGTCGTACGCGGCCTCGACCCGGCCTGCGGCGCGCAGTTCGGTGGCGAGCGTGGAGAGGATGAGGCTGCGGATCTGCGGGACGCGATCGCCCAGCCACGTCAGCGCGCCCTCACCCGACTGCTGGGCGTCGTCGAACTGGCCCAGCGCCATCCGCGCCTGGACTTCGGCGCGGACGGTCACGCCGAGCACGTAGGGATTGGCCTCGGCCTTGGTGGTGAGCAGGGCGACCGCACGCTCGGCGTCGGCGAGGGCGTCCTCCGGCCGGCCGCCCAGCAGACGGATGTCGGCGCGGGTGGAGTAGACGAGCCCCATGGCGAAGCTGGGGAGCGGCGTGATCGACGCGCCGACCTCGAGCGCACGCTCGATCTCGCGCTCGGCAGCCTCCAGATCGCCCGTCTCCTGGTGATAGCAGGCAAGGTCGTTGCGCGAGATGGTCTCCTCCCAGCGGTCGCCCGAGGCGATGGTGAGGGCGAGGAGGTCCCGGACCCGCTGCTCGAGGTCGCGCACACCGACGTTGCCGAACACCAGGCAGGTGGCGCGACGGGCGTAGATGCGCAGCTCGTCGTTCCCGGTCTGGTCCGACAGCTGGACGCTGCGCTCCGCGTGGCTGAGCGCTTCGGCGTAGGACCCGGTGAAGAAGCTCACCTGGCCCTTGAGCGCCGCCACCTCGACGCGCGCGACCGCATCGTCGCTGGCCTCGGCGTCGCGCTCGGCGTCCACCACGAGATCCAGGGCGCTGCGCAGGTCCCCGCGGTGCAGGGAGACCGCGCCCTGGAGCGCGCGGGCCCGCGCGCACAGGGCCGCGTCGGAGAGCGCCCGGGCTATCTCGGAGCAACGGATGGCTACCGCGAGCGCGTCGGCCGGCTCCTCGTAATAGGACCGCCGGGCCTGGTTGAGCGCGTCGCGCACTGCATCGGCGCCCGCGTCGGCGGAAAGGGCGAGATGGTTGGGCTGAAGTGACGGCATGGCAGTGGCGGGGCGCTGCGGCGCACCGGTCTGCATCTACTCGACGCAGCCGTCGGCGGACTTGACCCATCGCGGCGCCGCTGGCCCATCGGACCGGGCTACTCTCGGCCCATGCCCCATCCCAACGACGAGCTCATCGAGCGCTTCTATGCGGCGTTCGCCCGCCGCGACGGCGAGGCGATGGCCGCGTGCTACGCACCCTCGGCTCACTTCTCTGACCCGGTGTTCGTCAACCTCAACGACGGCGAGCCCGCAGCGATGTGGCGGATGCTGACCGGCCGGTCCCGAGACCTCGTGGTCACGCTGGCCGAGCACGAGGCCGACGACGCCACCGGGCGGGCCCGCTGGCTGGCTGACTACACCTTCTCCAACGGCAACACGGTGCACAACGACGTACTGGCGCGCTTCCGCTTCCAGGACGGGCTCATCGTCGAACACATCGACAGCTTCTCCTTCTACGCGTGGGCCCGCCAGGCCCTGGGGGGCATCGGCGCGGCGCTGGGCTGGACGCCGCTCATCCGCAACATGGTTCGTGCCAAGGCGCGCGCGGGCCTGGACGAGTTCCTCGGCCGGCCGGTGGTCGAGTCGCGCCGGCGCCGAGGCATCAAGAGGAAGTCAGACTAGGTGCGGACCGCGGTCAGGGCCTGTGCAACCGGCTCCTGGCCATTGGCGAGATAGAGGATGGTGTGGTCCAGCGCGGGGTCGACGGTGATCGCCGCCAGCACCGCGGCAACGTCATCGCGGGTCACGGCATCGCGGAACGGGTCGGTCCCGATGCGGATGAGACCGGTCCCGGGGTCGTTGGTGAGCGGTCCCGGCCGGACGATCACCCACGGCCGGGCAGAGGCCGCGACGGCGGCGTCCGCCTCGGCCTTGGCACGCAGGTACACCTCGAAGACGTCGTCACCGCTGGGAGGGGCCTCGGCGCCCACCGAGCTGACCATCAGGTAGCGCGCCGCGGACGCCTCGGTGGCATTCAGGAGCTTGATCGCCCCGTCGCGATCCACGGTGAGCTTGCGCTCGGCGCCGCTGCCGGAACCGGCGCCGGCGGCGAACACCGTGACGTCGGCCGCGCCGGCCGCTTCGGCCACCTCATCGGTGGAGGCGTGCTCGAGGTCGCAGACCGCCGATGAGCCGCCCGCTGCCTCGATGTCAGCGGCGTGGTCGGGGTTGCGGACGAGGCCGACGACCTCGTCTCCGCGCGCGGCCAGGAGGGCGACCAAACGCAGTCCGATCTGTCCGTGGGCTCCGGCGATCACGATTCGCATTGCAGCCAGGGTAGTCCGACTCGTAGGATCACGACGTCGTGACCGATTCACGCGATCTTGGCGCCGCACTGCTGATGGGCCTGGGGGGCGGGCTGCGCTCCTTCGCGCCGACGGTCGCGCTGGCGGTCCACGGCCGCGGGCCGCTCGCCGGACCCGCCCGGTTCATCGCCTTCGGCGCGGCGGCCGGGGAACTCATCGCCGACAAGCACCCCGGCATGCCCAGCCGCTGGTCACCGCGCGGCCTGAGCCTGCGTCTGGCCTTCTCAGCTACGGGCGGCCGCCTGCTCGCGGGCACGCCCGGCGCCGGGATCGCCGCGGCCGCCGCGCTCAGCAGCGCGTTCGTGGGATCGCGGCTGCGGACGAAGGTCCACGGCCGTGGCCGGGAACTCGCCGCGGCGGTCACCGAGGACGCGCTCAGCTACTCGCTGGTGTTGACGGCGGCGGCTGCGTTGCGCTGACGTGGGCGAGCACGGCGAGGACGCGCCGGTGACCGTCCTCGGTGTCGGGGATGCTCAGCTTGAGCAGGACGTGACGGACGTGCGCCTCGACGGTGCGCTCGGAGAGGTAGAGCCGCTTGGCGATCCCGGTGTTGGTCAGGCCCTCCGCCATCAGCCCCAGCACCTCGCGCTCGCGCGCTGAGAGATCGGACAGCTCGTCGTCGGTGCGGCCCTGAGCGAGCAGGCGGCCCACCACCTGGGGGTCCAGGGCGGAGCCACCGCGGGCGACGCGTTCGGCGGCCTCGAGGAACTCGGCCACCGCCAGGACCCGGTCCTTGAGCAGGTAACCGAAGCCGCCCAGCCCCACGAGGTCGACCACGTGGGTGGTCTCGATGTGCTGGGAGAGCAGCAGTACGCCGGTGTCGGGGTGAGCCTGCTTGATGTCGCCGGCGGCGCGTGCGCCCTCGTCGGTGAAGCTGGGCGGCATCCGCACGTCGAGGACGACGAGGTCCGGCCGGTGCCCGGCGACGGCTGCGACCAGGCCGCGCGCGTCTCCTCGCGCGGCGACGACCTGATGGCCGCCATCCTCGAAGAGCCGAGCCAGGCCCTCGCGCAGCAGCACCTGGTCCTCGGCGATTACGACCCGCATGGCAACTCCGCGGTGAGGGTGGTGCCGTCGGCGGGCGCGCTGTGGATGGCGAACGTGCCGCCCTGGGCGGCGACACGGTCGTGGAGGCCGCTCAGCCCCGAGCCGGCGTTGGTGCGGGCGCCCCCGACCCCGTCGTCGCTGATGGTGACGACGAGGCTGCCGTTGCGCCGCCGGGCGCTCAGGACCACCTCGCGCGCTCGCGCGTGCTTGATCGCGTTGGTGAGCCCTTCGCAGGCGATGAAGTAGGCCGCGGCCTCGACCCCGGAGGAGAAGCGCTCGTTCGTGATCTGGACCGCCACCGGCAGGGGAGCGCCCGCGGCCAGCTCGCGCAGCGCCGGCGCCAGGCCTGCATCGAGCTGTGGCGGCGGGAGCCCGTGGGCGAGCTCGCGCAGCTCCTGGATGGCCAGCGTCAGCTCGGATACCGACCGGTCGACGGTCTTGCTGGCTCGCGCCGGCGCGCTCGAGCGCAGCTCGTGCTGGGCGTGGCGCAGGGTCAGCCCGATCGAGACCAGGCGCTGCTGCGCACCGTCATGCAGGTCACGCTCGATCCGCCGCCGCTCCACGTCGGCAGCGGCCACGATCCGCGCTCGCGAAGCCTCGACCTCGGCGAGCTGGCGGCGCAGCTCGACGCGCAGGCGGGCGATCTCGATGGCCAGGCCGCCCGCCTCCACCAGCGTGGTCAACGGGTCGGGGCGCTGCGGTCCGGTGGCCCGGTGCAGGACCAGCGCCACGGGCGTCCCGGCCCGCTCGATCGGCGTGCAGACGCGCGGGTCGTTGACGACCTCGGCGACGGGCATCCCCCGCGGATCGACCTGGACGTCGCTCTCGGGCAGGAAGAAGCGCAGCTCGAGGCTGGGGTCAGACAACAGGTCGCGCAGCAGGGGCTCGATCGCCTCAGGGGCCGCGCGGCCCGCGCGCAGCTCATCCAGGAAGACACTCACGCGCCGCAGCGCCTCATAGCGGGCGCGGCGGAAGCGGCGGTCGACCAGGTCCTGGAGGGCGCTGCGCAGTGGCCGAAAGGCCACCGCCACCACGAGCGTCGCGCCCGCGGTCGCCCACGGCGAGCCGCTGCTCAGCGCGGTCCCCAGCGCCAGTGTGGTCACCGCGTAGGCTCCCGCCAGCAGCAGGGTGAGCGTGCCGTAGACGAGCGTGCGCTCGATGGCCACGTCCACGTCATAGAGGCGGTAGCGCAGGACGGCGGTCCCGGCGGCGATCGCGTAGGCGCTGAAGCAGAGTGCCAGTACCCCGATCCGCTGCTGGAGCGCACCGTGGGGCCAGATGAACCAGGTGCACATGTCCAGCACGGCGACAAGCGCGATCACCGCACCGACGGTCATCACCAGCTTGAGCTGTTGGCGCTCGTCACCGCGCGCACGGCCCAGGCGCACCACCGTGGCCGCCGCGCCCAGGCCGATGACGGCCACCGTCAGTGCCCACCCCACGTAGTTGACGACGATCATCGCCTCGCGCGTGCCCGGGATGCCCACCGGGTTGGACATCGCGGTGAACGGTGCGCCCTGAGCGCCCGGCTCGAGCGTCCCGCTGATGACGAGGGCGAGGATCGCCGCTCCCGTCATCCACGGGGCGGCCCTCCACCGCGGCGACGGGAGCCGCCCATCGGGGAACAGCAGAACCGCGAGGCCGAGGAGCGGTGCGACCGGCTCTCCGACCGGGGTCGTCGCCCAAGCGACCTCGCGCATCCCCGGCGCCCCACCCGCCCGCGTGACCCCCCACGCCGCGTACTGATAGGCGAGCTGCCCGACGCTGTTGAGCAGCCCGATGGCCAGGAACACGCGACCCACGACATTGCCGGGGACGCGGGCGATGATGATCGCGCCCACCGTCGCAAACGACAACGAGAGCACCGCGAACGAGAGTCCGCCGACCCCGCCGAAGAGATCGTCGGGCAGCCGCCGGTCCGCGGTCGCAGCCAGCAGAGCCACGTCGACGATCACCGCGCCGGCACACAGTGCCCACACGAACGCCGCCCCGGACGACGCGCGAAAGCCCTTCATGTCAGGACCATTCTCTCCCACGCGCGCGGGCCGGGGCAACAGGGATACCGCGCAGGCCGGGTCAGTGCCAGCACGCATCTCCCTGCCGCGCTGGCGCCGCTGCAGATCCCGCGGTGGCGCCGATGATCGGCGGCCGGCGCGGCCATAGCGTGGCGCCCATGATCAACTCACTCACCACATCTCGCCGCCGCGGCGGAGCTGCGTTCCTGGCCGGCGCAGCCCTCAACGCGGCCGCCTGCATCGTGTCCGTCGCCTCCACGGCCAACCCCCACGTCCCCTCTGATCTGGCGCGCGCGCCGATGACGCACGACACGGCCATCGTGGTCTATGTGCTGGCCGCCATCGCGGAGGCGTTGCTCGTGACCGGCCTGGTGTGGCTGCGGCGCTCACAGCTGCCGCAGACACGCGCGATCCGCATCGGGCTGGGGACCGCGATCGTCGGCACGGTGCTGCTGGCAGTGTGCAACGCGGCGTCGATCCCGATCGAGGATCAGGTCAACACCTCCACCGCTGCCGGGTGGGTCTGGAGCGGCTTCGGCGTCGGCTCGCTGCTGGCGGTGTTCGGCATGCTCACCGCCGGCGTGTCGATCTCGGCGCACGCCGTCGAGCCGACGTGGCGCGATCACGCCCCGCTGATCTGCGGGCTGCTCTCGCTCCTGCTCATCGTGTTCCAGATCGCCAACATCATCTGGCTCGCCATCCTCATCTACGCAGTCGGCTACGCGTTGCTCGGCGCGGCCCTCCTCACGGCACCGACCGTGCGGCGCCGGGCCGTCGCGCAACCGGCATGACCTCCGGGGCGCAGGCATCGCCGTCGGCGCCGGGGCGCCGCGACGCGCCGATCGACCTGGCGGATCCCGGCCCGCGGGGGCCGGGCCGGGCCCGCCGGTTCGCGGGGTGGCTGCACCTGGCGGTGACCGGTGCGGTGGTACTCGCCGTCTTCGTCCAGGTCTACCTGATCGGGGCCTACGTCTTCGGCGCCGGCCAGGGAGCCCTGGACGCCCACAAGGCGGTGGGGTGGACCGCCAACGAGCTCGAGGGGGTCGTGCTCATCTGCGCGTTGGTGGCGTGGCTCCCCCGAAGCGACATTCTCCTCTCGCTCGGACTCGCGGTCGTCGGGACCCTGCAGGTCAGCTTCGCGGAGAGCCACCGTTGGGTCGGGGGCCTGCACCCGCTGCTCGCGCTGTTCGTCCTCGTTACCGCGGGACTGCTGCTGCGGCGGCGGGTGGCCGCCTACCGCGGGAGCTGATCGGTGCGCTGGTCGGCCCACGCCCGCAGGACCTCGCGCTCGCGATCGGGCGCGAGGCCGGCGGGCATGGCCCCGGTCCGCAGCGGGGGCGGCGCGGGCAGCGCGGAGAGCCATTCCCAGGTGTCGCGTACGGTGTCGGCGATCGGCCGGCAGCGCAGGCCGGCGGCGTGGGCGCGCTCCACATCTGAATCGTGCATGCCGGCGTAGTCGTGGTCCTCGGGCAGCCACACCGGCAGCTCGGTCCACGGCTCGATCCCCGCCGCCGCGATCGTCTTGGGCGCGACCCACGTCAGCGTGGCGTCGGGCGCGCCGGCGACCGATCGGCAGCTTTCGAGCAGCGTGCCCATGGTGGCGTGGCCACGCCGGGAGACCACGTTGAACGGGCCGGAGCGGCCCGTGGTGGCCGCCTCGATGGCAAAGCCGGCGAGGTCTCGGGCATCGACGTACTGCAGGGGCACGTCCGGGGGCCCCGGACAGAGGACCTCGCCGCCGCGGGCCATCCGGCCCAGCCACCAGGGGAGGCGGCCGACGTCCTCATAGGGGCCGAGGATGAGCCCGCTGCGAGCCAGCAGCGCCCGGTCGCCGAAGGCCTGCTCGACGGCGACCTCGCCGCCGCGCTTGTCCTCGGGGTAGGCGATGGCCTCGGCGTCGGGGTCACCGTCGACGGTGGGGGTTGACTCGTCGGCGCCGCGGGGCGGGGGCGCCCGGTAGACCGACTCGCTGGAGATGTAGACGTAGCGGCCGGCGTGATCGCTCAGCGCCTGGGCGCTGTCGCGGACGGCGCGCGGCGCGTCTGACCACGTGTCGACGACGAGGTCCCAGTGGCGCTCGCGTAACGGCGCCAGGCTGGTGGGATCGAGACGATCGCCGTGGATCGTCTGTATGTCGGGATGGGTCCAGCCGCCGGCGCTGCGGTGAAACGTCGTGACGCTGAAGCCTCGCGCCAGGCCTTCACGCACCACGGCGGGACCGACGAATCCGGAGCCCCCCAGAACGAGCAGGGTGTCTGTCATGCCGAGGAGCCTAGCGCAACTCTAGGGTTGCGCGTCAGGCTCGTCCGCGCGCTCTTGGTATCCCGACGACGCGGTCGGTGGCTCCCAGAAGCCGGGAGTGGGGAACTCACCGGTCATCTGTGACTCGTCGTACCAGACGATCTCCAGGCTGGACAGGCGGCCGTCGCGCACGAACAGCATCAGCGAGACCGGGTGCTCGTCCATGGCACGCGCGCGGGTCTGGACCAGCGGCGCGCCTTGGATCTCGGGGGCCACGGGCGCGCCGGCGGCCAGCCCGAAGTCAATGGTGGCGCAGCCGCACGTGCACTGCTCGATCACCAGCGCGCGCGAGGCTTGCTCGCGCAGGACCTCATCGCCGGGGAAGCCGGCGGAGAGCATGAACTCCAGGATCTCCGCCTCGCGGCCGGTCAGCGGGCGGGGGAACGGCGAACCGGTGTCGTCAGGCTCACTGTCCATCCCGCGCACGATACGCACAGCGGCGGCGGGGGTGGGTGGGACAGTCTCCCCGCGAGCCCCCCAGCGCGGAGGGGAGAATGCCCCCTCCGCGCCGGGTCCCGCCTGTTGCCCCCGATTCATTTCGGTTCGAGTGCCCCGTTCGACTCTGTGTCGCCCCCGTCGAACAAGGACATAGTCGCGGGTCGGGCTACGGGGCGCATCAGGGAAAACCCTGAACGTGCTGTGCCGGGGTCCGCGCCCGCTCAGGCGGCGTCGGGCATGGCCAGCCGGCGCGTCATCTCGCTGCGCGAGCGGACGCCGACCTTGCGGTAGATCTGGCGCAGGTGAGTCTCGATCGTTCGCGGGCTCACGAACAAGGCGGAGGCCGCCTCGTCGTAGGTGGCGCCCTCCAGGATGACCCGCGCCACGCGGGTCTCCGCGGCGGTCAAGTCAGCCCACGGGGACTGCTCGGCCGGCGCCTGGCGGCTGTAGCCGGCGGCGGCGAGCTCGCGCTCGGCGCGCTCGGCCCAGATGGTCGCGCCCAGGGCGTGGAAGGTCGCCGAGGCCCGGGCGAGCTGCTCGCGCGCGTCGATGCGCCGGCGGGCACGGCGCAGGCGCTCGCCGTAGCAGAGCTCGGTGCGGGCGCGGGCGAAGGGCAGCGGCGCCCGGTCATGCCACTCCAGGGCGCGGCCGAAATACTCGTCGAGCTCGGCGCTGGTCGCCAGCAGGCCCCGGCAGCGGGCGGCGACGGCGTGCGCCCAGGTACGGCCGGTGTGCTGTGCCTTGGCCTCGAGGTCGGCGAGCTCGCGCTCGGCCTGGGCGATGCGGCCGGCCCTGACGCTGGCCTCGATCATGACGTCGTCGAGGTGCTCCCAGCCGGGCTCGAGCACCCACTCGCGGATGTCGACCGTGGTCTGCTTCCACACACCCACCGCGTCCTCGTGCTCTCCCAGGCTGAGCGCCAAGGAGGCCAGAGCCAGCACGGGCTCGGGCTCCACCGCCCACGCGTTGAGCTGCTTGCAGATGGCCAGGCTCTCCTCGGCATGGGCGCGGGTGGCCTGCGGCCGCCCCATCGCCGCCTCGACCTGGGCCAGCGCCGCCAGGCTGGAGGCCAGCATCGCCGGGCCCGCCATCTCACGCGAGAGCTCGACCGCTTCCTCGGCGCCGGCCAGCGCGGCGGGCCAACGCCCGAGCTCGAGGTCGACGAGCGCGCGCCCGCTCAGGGGATAGGGCAGCGCGCGGACGGCCCCGTGCTCGCGCGCGCTGGTGGTCATCGCCGTGAACAGCCGGTCAGCGGTGTCGAAGCGCTCGATCGAGGCGTGCAGGCAGGCGTACATCCCCGTCAGCTCGGGGGCCGAATGCCACACCTCGGGCTTCTCGACCACGGCGCCGTAGCGCGCGAACAGCTGCAGACCCGCATCGGTCTCCGCGGAGAGCAGCAGCCCGCAGCCCAGTGCCACGGCGGCCATCGCCTCCACCTCGCCGCCCAGCCCCTCGGCCAGGGCGAAGGCCCGCTCGGCGGTCTTGCGATAGGCGGGGACGGGCCCGGTCACGGTCTGGGCCAGGACGGCCTCGGTCATCGCGGCGGCCGCCAGTGGCCGGTCGATGTCGGCGATCGCCTCGGCGATGGCCACCAGCCGATCGTGGGCAGCGTGCGGGCTGCCGCGGAGCATCTCCACGCGGGCGCGAATGCGCTCGCCGTGGGCGCGCAGCCGGGGATCGTCGCTCCGACTGCGGGCACCGTCGAGCAGCTCCAGGGCCTCGTCGAGGCGGCCCACGGCCAACGCGAGCTCGGCGCCGTTGATCTCGCGCTGGGCCCGATGGGCCTCGCCGGGGCTGAGCATCGCCGCCTGGGCGAACGCGCGCAGCGCCGTGCCGGGCGCTCCGCGCCGCGCGGCCTCCACCGCGACCCGGTCAAGCTCGGCCGCCACCGCCTCGTCGGGCGCGGCGGCTGCGGCGGCGAGATGCCAGGCGCGATGGTCGGGCAGGCGAGCCTCACCGCCGGCGCGCGCCAGGGCGGCGTGGGCGGCGCGCCGGGCCGGGGCGCCGGCGGCGTGATAGACGGCGGAGCGCACCAGCGGATGGCGCCAGGTCAGCGCTCCGTGGGTGATGGAGACGAGGTCCTCTTCCTCGGCGGCGTCGAGCGCGTCGGGCGCCAGCCCCAGCTCGCCCAGCGCAGCGAGCAGGGTGTCGGTGGCTCCGGTGTAGCTGGTGGCGGCCAGGAGCAACGCCTGGCGCGAGGCCTCGGGCAGGGCCGCGGCGCGCGCGGCGAACGAGTCCTCGAGGCGCCGTCCGACGGGCAGCGGCTCCGCGAGTGCGACCCGCCCGGAGCGCTGGGCGGCCGTGAGGTTGCGCGGGATCTCGACCAGCGCCAGCGGGTTGCCGGCGGTCTGCTCCCACAGCCGCCGGGCCACCGCCGGAGAGACCTCGTCGGCGTCGCGCGCCACGAGCTGCAACGCCGGCTCCTCGGCCAGCCCGGTGAGCTGCAGCTCCGGCAGGCCGGTGTGCAGTGGCTCCTCGGTCTCGCCGTCGCGGACGGCCATGACGAAGGCCACGGCGTCAGAGCCCAGGCGGCGGGCCGCGAACAGGATCGCGTCGCGTGAGGCGGCATCGAACCACTGCAGGTCGTCGGCGATCACCAGCACCGGCCGCACCACGGCCGCAGCGGCCAGCAGACTGACCACGGCGGCGTGACAGGGCAGCTGCTCGACGTGGGCGGCGGGCGCCAGCCCCACCGCAGCGCGCAGCGACTCCGCCTGGACGGTGGGCAGCCGGTCGATGCCGCCCAGCAGCGGTCGCAGGAGCGCCGAGAGGGCGCCGAACGCGAGGTCGGACTCCGACTGCACGCCGGTCGCTGACAGCATCGTGAGGTCCTCGGCGCGCTCGGTCGCCGCGGCCAGGAGCAGCGTCTTGCCCACGCCCGGCTCGCCCCGCAGCACCAGCGCGCCGCCTGTGCCCTGTCGGGCCTCGTCCAGCAGCGCGGCGAGCGCCGCCAGTTCCGCGTCGCGGCCCAGCGCCGGGACGGATGCGGTCGTGCTCAATCCCCCGGAAGCCACCGCCCCGAGGATAAATGACCGGGGTGTATCCGCCCACCGTATGCCAGGCGGCTGGCGCACCGGATCGCGCCGGCGATGGCGTAGGGTCAGAGCGCATGAGCGAGGTCATCGTCGTCGGCGCCGGAGTGGTGGGCCTGGCCGCGGCCCGCGAGCTGACGCGCGCCGGCCACCGCGCGACGGTGGTGAGCGCCGACGTACCGGGCAGCCGCCAGTCACGCGGGCTCAGCCGCATCTTCCGCCTGGCTCACGCCGACGGCGGGCTGACCGATGCCGCCGCGACATCGCTGAGCCTGTGGGCGGAGTGGGAGGCGCGCGCCGGGCGGCCGCTGCTTGACCGGGTCGGGCTGCTCCTCACCGGCGACATGGCCGACCGCGAGGCCCACCTGGCGCGCCACGGCGGCGTGCGTCACGGCACCGGCCCGCGCCATCCGCTGGCGATCGCGCTGGCGCAATGGTCGTTTGAGCCCACCGGGGCCGCGATTCTGGCCGAGGACACGGTCCGGTTCCTCCAGGAGGGCCTCGAGCTGGCGCTGGGGGAGGTCATCGAGCGCGAGCGCCCGCGGCGTCACCCTGGCGGGCGGCGAGCGACTGGAGGCCGAGCGGGTCATCGTGTGCGCCGGTGCCGACACCTACGGCCTGCTGGGGGTCCCCGAGCCCGAGCGGATGCGGTCGGTCCGCTTCTCCTTCGCCCTCCGCGAGCCGCCCGCGCCAGGCGACGCGCCGGCGCCGTGCTGGATCAATCGCGAGGAGCGGCTGTGTGAGCCGTTCTACGCGGTCATGGACGGCCCCGACCACTACTCCATCGGCCTCAGCGGCGGCGAGCCGGCGCGACTGCCCGAGGCCGAGCACGTACGCCGGGCGCATCCACGCCTGGTGAGCATCGCGCGGCAGGTGTTCCCGGGCCTGCGTCCCGTCGCCGAGCGCGTCGTCGCCTGCGAGTTCCCGCTGCGCCTTGCCGGCACGGATCCCGCGCTGGCCCACGACGGCTGGGATCTCATCGAGCACGAGGGCGTCCTCGGCCTCACCGGCCCGGCGCTGTTCAAGTTCGCGCCGCTGCTGGGACAGCTGGCGGTGCGCCGTCTGGATCAGGTGGCCGTCTGACCGTACGATCGGGCGCATGACTGTCGCCACCACTGCCACGACGAGCACGGCCGACGGTCGCACGCTCGCCTTCTGCGAATGGGGGGACCCCCACGGAACCCCGGTGTTCTCGCTGCACGGGACCCCCGGATCGCGCCTGACGCGCCACCCCGACGACGAGGTGTACCGCCGCGCCCGGGTGCGCGCCATCACCTATGACCGCGCCGGCTACGGGCTCTCGACCCGCCTCCCGGGCCGGACGATCGCGCACGTCGCCGCCGACGTGGCCGCGATCGCCGACGCGCTGGAGATCGAGCGCTTCGCGGTGACGGGCGGCTCGGGCGGGGCGCCTCACGCGCTGGCCTGCGGCGTGCTGCTGGGGGATCGGGTCACGCGCTGCGCCAGCGTCGTGGGACCTGCGCCCTACGGCGACGGCGGCCTGGCGCGCGAGGACTGGGTGCGCGGCATGGCGGAGGGCAACGTGCTCGAGCTCGACCTGTCGCTGGCGGGAGAGGACGCGCTCCGTCCTCAGCTCCAGCGCGAGACCGACGAGATGCTCGCCAACCTCGGCAAGGATCCCGACCACCCCATGGGGCAGGGGTATGAGCTGTCGCCCAGCGACATGGAGATGGTGGCGCGCAGCGACATCCGTCAGATGCTCGACGAGAGCCTCAAGGTCGGATGCGGCAAGACGATCGACGGTTTCGTCGACGACGACCTGGCGATGATGACGACCCCGTGGGGCTTCGACGTCTCGGCGATCAGCGTGCCGGTGGCCATCTGGTACGGCGTCAACGACACGCTCGTGCCCGCCGGCCACGGCGAATGGCTGGTCCGGACGCTGCCCCAGGCCACCGTCGTCCGTCTCGACGGTGGCCACTTCGCCGTCTACGACCGGCTGGGCGAGCTGCTGGCCTGGCTTGCGGAATCGAGCTGATCCGTGTGCGCATCGCCATTCTCGGCTCCCTGGAGGTTGAGAGCGGCGGCCGCCGCGTCGAACTGAGCGGAGCCCGGCTGCAGTCGCTGCTGGCCCGGCTGGCGGTCGATGCCGGACGGCCGGTGACGGCCATGAGCCTCGCCGACGCCATCTGGGACGGCGAGCCGCCCCGTGACGAGAGCCACGCGCTCCAGTCGCTGGTGTCGCGCCTGCGGAGGGCACTGGGCGACCCCGGCGCGATCCTGCCCAGCGGGGACGGCTACCGACTCGAGATCGATCCCGATGACGTGGATGCCGGCCGGTTCGAGCGCCTCGCCGCCGAGGGACGCGCCCACCTGCGCGACGGCGATCCGGAACGTGCGCGCCAGGTGCTCGCCGACGCCCTGGCGCTGTGGCGCGACGTGCCCCTGACCGGCCTCAGCGCACCGGCGTTCGCACCGACAGCGGCGCACCTGACCGACCTCCGGGTCGCCGCCGTCTGTGACCGGGTGCAGGCCGACTTCGCCCTCGGCCATGCCGCCGAGGCGGTGGGGGAGCTCGAGGCCCTGGCCGAGGAGCACCCGCTGCACGAGCGGCTCATCGGCCAGCTCATCACCGCCCTGTACGCGGCCGGGCGCCAGGCCGACGCGCTGGCCGCCTACGAGCGGGTGCGGGCCCGGCTGTCCGAGGAGCTCGGGGTGGTCCCGTCGCCCGAGCTCCAGAAGGCCCACCTCGCCGTGCTGCAGGGCACGCCGCCGCCGGCGCCGCCCGCTCGCAGCAACGGCGCCGTGGCACCGCTCGGCGCGCGGCTGACGAGCTTCGTCGGACGCGAGCGCGAGCTCGAGCGCGTCGCGGACCTGCTGGAGCACCAGCGCCTGGTGACCCTCATCGGCGCTGGGGGCGCCGGCAAGACGCGGCTCGCCTCCGAGCTCGCGGACCGCTGGTCGGCGCAGGGGCGCGGCGGGGCGTGGATGGCCGCGCTGGCTCCGGTGGCCGAGCCCGCGGCGATCGGACCGGCGCTCCTGACCGCCATCGGACTGCGCGAGACACAGCTGCTCAGCTCAGGGAAGGCGGCGCCCGCCACCGGTGATGCCGTCACCCACGTCATGGAGGTGCTGGGCGACCGCACCGCGCTCCTGGTGCTCGACAACTGTGAGCACCTGATCGGCGCGGTGGCCGAGCTGGCCGAGCGGCTGCTCAGCGGCTGCTCACGCCTGCGCATCCTCACCACCAGCCGCGAGCCGCTGGCCATCACGGGAGAGACCATCGTGCCCGTGGCCCCGCTGGCGCTGCCCGATGGCGAGGTGTCAGCGGCGCAGGCGCTCGAGGTTCCGGCGGTGCGGCTGTTCGCCGATCGCGCCACGGCCGCGTCGGCGGGGTTCGCGGTGGACGAGGAGACGGTGGGCGACGTCGTGGAGATCTGCCGGCGCGTCGACGGCCTGCCGCTCGCCATCGAGTTGGCGGCGGCGCGTCTGCGCACGATGACGCTCCGCCAGCTCGCCGGCCGCCTCGACGACCGCTTCCGCCTGCTCACCGGCGGCAGTCGCACGGCGATGGCGCGCCAGCGCACGCTGCGAGCGGTGGTGGACTGGAGCTGGGACCTGCTCGACGATCCCGAGCGGCGCATGCTCGGGCGCCTGGCGGTGTTCCCCGGCGGCGTCACCGTCGAGTCGGCCGAGGCCGTCTGCGCCGGCGGTCCGGTGCACGCGGCCGACGTGTTCGATCTCCTGGGCGCGCTCGTGGACAAGTCCCTGCTGCAGATCGAGGACGGGGCGGCCGGGAATGGGTCGTGGGCGAGATACCGGATGCTCGAGACGATCCGCGAATACGGCCTGGAGCGGGCCGGGGAGGCGGGCGAGCTGGGCGAGATCAGGGAGGCCCACGCGCGCTATTACCTGGCGCTGGCTCGGGAGGCCGATCCGCATCTGCGCGGCCCTGACCAGGTCGCCTGGCAACAGCGGCTCGACGCCGAGCACGCCAACCTCCTCGCGGCGCTGCGCCATCTGGGCGACAGCGGTGACGCCCGCGGCGCCTGCTCGATGGTGGTGGCGCTCCTGTGGTTCTGGCTGATGTCGGGCTCCAGCCGCGACGAGGTGCTGGCCTGGGTAGGGGTCGCGCGCGGGCTGCCCGGTGAGGCCGAACCCCTGGACCGGGTCATGGTGAACGCGGTTCATGCCCTCGCCAACGTCATGCCCGGCCAGCCCGGCGAGGGCGACCCGTACGCCACGCTGCGGACCGTCCTGGCTCAGATCGCCGACGAGGACCTCAGCCGCCACCCCCTGCTGGCGGCGGTGCGGCCGATGCTGGCCGTCGCGGTGGGACGCGACCGCATGCTCGAGCTACTGGCGCTGTCGGAGTCCCACCCCGATCCCTGGGTCCGCGCAACGGCCCCGTTCGTTCGCGTCCAGATCACCGAGAACGAAGGCGATGTGGAGGGCCTGCGGGCGGCGCTCGACGAGTCGGTGGCGGCGTTTGGCGAGGTCGGCGACCGCTGGGGCCTGGGAACCACGCTGGCCGAGCTCGCCGGGCTGCGGATCCTCGAGGGCGATCTCGACGGGGCCGAGAGCGCGCTGGAGCAATCTCGCGCGCTGATGAACGAACTGGCGCCGCGTGCCGACAACGTCATGATCACATTGCGCCTGGCCGACGTACGCGCGCGCCGCGGTGACGTCGAGGGGGCACGGGCGATGCTGGCGGCTGAGATGGGCGCGCGGGAGCGCTATCCCGAGGAGAACGCGATGCTGCGGATCTCGCTGGCGCATCTCACGTTCTGGGCCGGCGATGCGGCGCAGGCACGCGAGCTGGCCGCGGAGGCCATGCGCGAGATGGGGCCGACGCGCGGTCGTCGTCCCGAGCAGGGGCACGTCCGGGCGATGGTGCTCGCCGGCGTGGCGCTGCTGGACCTGTTCGAGGGTGAGCCGGCCGCGGCGGACACGCTGCTCCCCGAGGCCTACACCGTGGCCATCGCGACTCAGGACATGCCGGTGGTCGCGATGATCGGCGTCGGTGTCGCCACGCTGGCGGTACACCACGATATGTCGGTCCCCGCGGCGGAGATCCTCGGCGCGGCGGCGGCACTGCGAGGGGCCGAGGACCTGACCCACCCCGAGATCGCGCGGCTCACCGCCGCGCTCCGTGAGCGCCTCGGCGACGCCGGCTTCAACGACGCCTTCGGACGCGGCCGGGCGATGGATCGAGATGGCGCTCTGCGCCGCCTCGATCCACAGCATCTCGACCAACCATCCGGTCAGACCCGGCGGCGGTAGGCCCGCAGCGCCAGCGGGACGAACACCACCAGCAGCGCGCCCATCCAGCCCAGGGTCCACAGCACATCGGTGGCCACCGGGCCGCCGAGCAACAGGCCGCGCACCGACGCCACCAGGTGGCTGAGCGGGTTGACCTGGACGAAGGACTGCAGCCAGCCCGGCATCGTCTTCACCGGCACGAAGGTGTTGGAGCCGAAGCTCAGCGGCAGGACGATCAGGGTCATGATCCCCTGGACCGCGCCCGCCGTCCGGGCGACCATGCCGACGAACACCGACGCCCAGCTCAGGCACAGGGCGAAGGCCACCGACAGCCCGCACGCGGCCAGGACATCGAGCACACCGGTGTGCGCCCGGAAGCCGAGGACATAGCCGAACCCGAGGGTGACCACGCACAGGATCGCGTAGCGCACCACGTCAGCCAGGACGGCGCCCACGAGCGGAGCCGATCGAGCGATGGGGAGGCTGCGGAACCGGTCGAAGATCCCCTTGGTGATGTCGTTGTTGAGGTTGACGCCGATGGCGATCCCGCCCATGGCGATCGTCTGGCCCAGGATGCCCGGCAGCAGGAACTGCAGGTAGGAGTGGGTCGAGCCGTGGGAGATCGCCCCGCCGAAGATGTAGGTGAACATCAGCAGGAAGATGATCGGCTGCAGGGTGACGTCGATCAGCGTCTCCGGCGTGCGGATGATGTTGATCAGGCCTCGCTTGGCGAGGACCATGCTGTGGCGCGGCAGCGACCAGCGCCGCCGCGGCGCACGAGTGGCCAGCGGCAGGACGCCGGCGACCGTCGCGGTTGCTTGAGAGCTCATGCAGCCTCCTTGAGGTCGTCGTCGGCGGCATTGCGCCCGGTGAGGGTGAAGAACACCTCGTCCAAGCTGGGCAGGGCGAGGGACAGCTCGGTCACCGCGATGCCGGCCTGGGCAAGCCGGGCCACCGCGGCGGTCATGGCCTCATCGCCGATGACGGCGGCGCTGACGCCCCGGGCGGGATCGATCTGCGCGGTGGTACCGGTGACATCGGTGAGCACCTGCGCGGCGGCCGCGAGCTGACCGGGGTCGGCGGGCCGGACCGTCAGGGTCTGACTGCCGACGATCCGCTTCAGACCGTCGGGGCGGTCGTGGGCGATGACGCGTCCGTGGTCGATGACGATGATGTCGTCAGCCAGCGAATCGGCCTCGTCGAGGTACTGGGTGGTGAGCAGGACGGTGGACCCGTCGTTGACCAGCGCCCGCACGATCGCCCACATGTCCTCGCGCTTGGAGGGGTCAAGGCCCGTGGTGGGCTCGTCGAGGAACACCACCGTCGGTCGCCCGACGAGGCTCGCGGCCAGGTCCAGCCGGCGGCGCATCCCGCCCGAGTAGGTACGGGCGGGCCGGTCGGCCGCGCCGATCAGGTCAAACCAGCTCAGCAGCTCGACGGCGCGCGCCTTGGCGGCCCGGCCGCTGAGGTCCAGCAGCTGGCCGATCATCACCAGGTTCTGGCGGCCGGTCAGCGTCTCGTCGACCGAGGCGTACTGGCCGGTGAGCCCGACGGCGCGGCGGACCTGAGCAGCCTCGGTGACGACGTCGTGGCCCGCCACGCGGGCACTGCCGCCATCGGCTGTCAGCAGTGTGGCCAGGATCCGGACGGCGGTGGTCTTGCCGGCGCCGTTGGGGCCGAGCACGCCGAGCACCGAACCCGGCTGCACCGCGAAGCTGACGCCGTCGAGCGCCAGCGTGGCGCCGAAGCGCTTGACGAGGCCCTCGGCCTCGATCGCGTATTGCATGTTCCGCTCCTTTCGGGATTGCATGCCTGCAGCATCGGGAGCGGCGCTCACACCGCGCACGCAGCGCGCTCACACGGCGTGCGAGCGGCTCACACGGGAGGTGTCGCTAGCGCGAGCCGCGCCCGGCGCCGGACCCGCTGCCGGCGCTCGCGGCGGATCCGCTGCCGGCACCAGCGCCGGATCCGCTGCCGGCACCCGCGCCGCTGCCGCTGCCCCCACCGGTCCCCGAGCTCGGCGCCGCGGCGAAGAGGTCGGAGAAGTACTTGTGGACGTGCGGGCGCAGGGCCTTGAGCAGGTCGGGATCGGCGATGAAGACGCTGAAGCACTCCGCGTAGCTCTCGAGCGTCGAGTTCGCCGCGTACCCGGACACGGGCGTGCCGCCGTCGTCGGTGACTGCCGTGTTGAACGCGGCGTGCTTGCCGGGGTTGTTCATGTCGATGGCGTGCCCGATCTCGTGCAGCACGGCGCGCGTGCGGTCAGAGGCCTTGGCGAACGTCACCGCGCTGGACGTGGCCCAGGGGTCGTACATCGTGACCGTCTTGGCCGGCTTGCAGTAGTCCCCTGACGCCCAGGCCGGTGCCGCGGCGCACCCGCCCGCGGCCACGGATGTCGTCAGTCGCTTGAACTTCAATCCCGCGGGCGCCAGCGCGGCCGCGCGGTCGGGCACCAGATCGATGGCCTCCAAGACGAGGTCGCGCTCGTCGCCCGAGAACCCGGAGATCGACCAGCCGAGCGTCCCCACGCGCGCACTGGCGCCACTCGAGGGGGCGAACGACGGCGAGCTGCCCAGGAAGTCGATGAGCAGCTTGTGGGCGCCCGACGTGCCGGCCTTGACGTAGGTGAACTGCCAGACCCCATTGGCGCCGTTCTGCTTGGAGAAGTCGAACGCGAACTTGACGGTCGTGTTCTCGCGGAAGTTCGTGTGTGCGGCGCCCACGTTGGGAGACGAGAACTTCTCCTGCAGCAGATCCGCCGCGGTGCTCTGCAGCCCCTTGCGAAACGTGGCGTCGGTGGGGACGGCGGCGCCGAACGCAACCGTCGTGTTCTCGGGAAGCCGGGTGGTGCTCTTCCCGAAGTCGTCGAGTTCGATCTTGCTGCCCACGATCGGCGCCGTCGCGCTCTGGATCTGGGCGCGGGCGGGGGCATCAAGGCCCTCGAGCAGGGTGGCCCGCAGTAGCGCACGTACCGCTCGGTTGCCGGCGGCTCGCTGCAGCCGCAGGACCGCCCTCGCCGGTGCCGACCCGTGTGACGGCGCGGGCCGGAGCATGGCGGGCCTGGCGCCCGCCGGCTTGGCCTCGGGATCCCGTCCATCACGGGTCGAGACAGGCCGGCGCATGGTTCTACAGTGACCGCAGGAAGCGCACGAGGGGCTCGTTGACCTCCTGGGGGTGGGTCAGGTTGGAGGCGTGAGGACCGCCCTCGATGAGCACCACCCCGGTCGATCCGGGCAGCCGTTGGGAGAGCTTCTGGGCCTTCTCGGGCTCGATCGAGAGGTCGGCGGTGCCGTGGAAGATGATCGCCGGGCAGGTGATCTCGCCCACGCGGTCGGTGATGTCGTCGCGCTCGAACAGGCAGTTGGTCGGCTCCATCATCGCCTCGGGCGGGAGCTTGTGCCACTTGGCGATCCAGGTCTTGCTGACCTCGGGGTCGCCGATGATGAGGCCGGCGATGGCCTGGGTCAGCTCGTCGATGGGCCCGACCTGGAGCCAGGTCTGCTGCATCTGGCGGTAGGCGGGGAGGCGCTCGGGGTCCTCGGTGCCCGACTGCGTGTCGATGAGGACGAGCGCGCGCGCCCGCTCGGGGGCCAGCAGCGCGGCGCGCATCGAGAGGAAGCCGCCCTGCGACATCCCGCCCAGCACGGCCTGGTCGATGCCGAGGTGATCGAGCAGGCCCAGGCAGTCGCGAGCCGAGTCCCAATAGGTGAACGGGTTGCCGTCGAACACCGTCTCCCCGAACCCGCGCTCGTCCCAGGTGATGACCCGGAACTCGGGGTGCAGGGCCTCCACCTGGGGCGCGAACATCTCGCGGTCCATGAGAAAGCCGTGGGAGAGGATGACGGGCGGGCCGTCGCCCCCGCTGTCCTCGAAGCGGATCCGCTGGCCGTTGACGTCGGCGAATGGCATGGCAGGCGGTCTCTCCTCCTCGTCGCGGTGCGGCGCGACTCTACCGGGCCGGCCCCCTCATCTGTACGAAATCTTTACACCGGGCCCCGGTTTCTGTACGTCGTCTGCACGGCCGCGGTCCGATGATCCGAGATATGGACAAGCGCTCTTTCACAGCGACGCGTGAGGTGACCGCATCGTGATCGGATGGCTCATCCTGGCCGCGGTGCTCATCCCCGCGCTGGCTCTCGGACGCTGGGCCGAACGCGAGCGGCGCCGCGCGCCTGCGCAGACCCGCACCGAGGTGCTGCCGGTTGAGGTGTCGCCGCGCCGGCGACGCGCGCATGCAGCTACGCGCCGGGCGGTACCTGCACGCGCTCGAGCCGCTTTGCGGCCGTCGCCTCGTGCGCGGGCATGAGGTCGGCGCGTGAGATCTCGACGACGTGCGGGGCGATCGCGCGCACGCCCTCGTCGGCGTCGATGCGCTGATAGGTGAGCGTCTTGAGGAACTTGGCCACCGAGAGGCCGCCGGTATAGCGGGCGGCGCGACCGGTGGGCAGCGTGTGGTTGGTGCCGATCGCCTTGTCAGAGAAGGCGACGGTGGCCCGGCTGCCCAGGAAGATCGAACCGTAGTTGCGCAGCCGCTGTAGGTACCACTCGTCATCGGCGGTGTGCACCTCGAGGTGCTCGGTCGCCACCTCGTCAGAGATCGCGGCGGCGTGCTCGCGGTCGGTCGCCACGATGACCACGCCGTGTTCGGTCCAGGCCTGACGCGGCGTGTCCGCGGAGCCATGGCCGCGGCGCTCCAGCTCGTCGAGCTGGCGCGCCACCTCGTCGATGACGGCCCGTCCCACCGCGTGCGAGGTGGTGATGAGCACGGCGGGGGAGGTGGGACCGTGCTCGGCCTGGCCGAGGAGGTCGGCCGCCACCAGCTCCGGGTCCGCGCTGTCGTCGGCGATCACCGCCACCTCGGACGGCCCGGCCAGCAGGTCGATCCCGACCCGGCCGTATAGCTGGCGCTTGGCCTCGGCGACGAACGCGTTGCCAGGACCGACGATCATGTCGACCGCGGGTACGGGGGGATCCGTATCATCGAGCAGCCCGAAGGCCATCGCCGCCAGGGCCTGCACGCCGCCCAGCGCGAAGATGCGGTCCGCCCCCGAGGTGGCGATCGAGTGCAGCGTGGGCGCATGCAGCTCACCGGCCCGCGGCGGTGAGCACGCGATCACCGTGTCCACCCCGGCGACCTTGGGCACGAGCACGGTCATGAACGCGCAGGCCAGCATCGGGACCCGGCCGCTGGGGCAGTAGGCGCCCACCGAGCTCACCGGGACCTGTCGTTGGCCGAGGAACACTCCGGGCAGCGTCTCGGCCTCGAAGTCGGTCAGCGTCGCCCGCTGCAGCTGCGCGAAGTTGCGGATCTGTGCCTGGGCGAACGCGATGCTCTCCTTCAGCGCGTCGGGCAGCGATGCGCTGGCGGCGGCGATCTGGCCGGAGGTGACCTCGAAGGTCGGCGGATCCCAGTCGTCGAGCTCGCGGGAGTAGGCGCGGACGGCGTCCAGGCCTCCCCGCTCGATCGTGCCCAGCATCTCCGAGACGCGCTCACGCACCGCGGGGTCTGTCCCCGACGCCCGGGCGATCGCGGGCGCCTTGAGGTAGAGGGGCTCGTCCATGGCGCCAGCCTAGGGCGACGGCAATCGAAAAACTACGCTTAGACCTCTTTCATCTCGTCAAAGCATCGCCTTGACCCTCCAACAGCTCCTCTACTTCCGCACCGCCGCGCAGCTCGGGTCCTTCAACGCGGCGTCGCGCGCGCTGCACTGCACCCAGCCGGCGGTCTCCGACCAGGTCCGGCGCCTGGAAGCGGAGCTCGGGGTGTCGCTGTTCGCGCGGGCCGGACGCGGGCTGACGCTGACCAGTGCCGGCCGCGTGTTCCTCAGCCACGCCGAGCGCGTCACCGAGGCCGCCGACGACGCGCTGGCCTCGGTGGGCCGCCGCCATGCCGCGCGGGAGCAGGTGGTGACGATGGGGACCTTCCGTAACGCGCCGTACTACGAGATCGCCGAGCTGGCCACGCGCTACTGCGACCGCCATCCCGAGGCCCGGTTGCGCCTACGCGGCCAGAACTCGTATGACGTTGCGCGTGCTGTCCAGGACGGAGAGCTCGAGGCCGGGCTCGTCGTGCTGCCCGTCGACGACTCGCTGCTTGAGGTCCGGTCGCTGTTTCGCGACGAGGTCATGTTCGTCAGCGCCGATCCCTCGCTGACGCGGCACCCGGCCGGCGTTGCCACGCTCGCCGGCTCGCCGCTCATCCTCTATGACATCACCCATGGCTTCAATGACCCGACGCGCCGCCAGCTCGCCGCCCGCGCGCAGGAGGCGGGGGTGCTGCTGGAGGCGCGCATCGAGGTCGAGCACGTCGAGACGGCGCTCCAGCTGGTGGGCCGCGGACTGGGAAGCACGATCGCCGCGCGGGCGGTGCTCAAGCGCTCGGGGGTGCCCGAGGGGGTCACCGCGGTCGGCTTTGCCGAGCCCTTCTATGACTTCTTCGCCGTGGTCACCCGGCGCGGAGTCCGGGTCAGCCCAGCCACCAAGGCGCTGCTCGAGCTCATCGACGACTGGGCTGAGACGATCACCTCGCGGTTGTGAGCGGCGAGGCGCGGCGGGCGCCTACGGCATCGCCCCGGCCGCCAGCCCGCGGCGCACGCGCCCGGCCAGCCCGGGGGCGACGAGCACCACCACCAGCCCGACGATGAGGTAGGCGATCTCGATTTCAGGCGTGCTGGCCAGGGCGCCGGTCTGCCCGATGAACACGTTGCGATAGATGGTGTAACAGACGAACGCCCCGCCGAGCAGAGGGATGGCCAGCTGCCACATCGGCACCTTCGGCTCGCCGCTGAAGAAGAGGAAGCGGATGGCGCCGACGACGGCCACCACGTAGGCGGTCAGGATGAGGACGGTGCCGACCTGCAGCGCCGAGAAGGTGGCGTTGAGGACGGTCTCGCGGGCGAGCTGCTCGATGACCAGGTTGATCCCGATGATGAGCAGCGCCACGATGAGGGCCGCCTTGGGCTGCCCATGCTTGGAGAGCCCGGCGAGACCGGTCTTCTTGCCCGTGGCGTCCCGCGCCTGGGCGTACATGATCCGCGCACCGCCGCTGGCCACGCCGAGCGAGATGGCGAATAGGCTGACGGTCGCCATCAGGTTCAGGATGTCGGCGTACCACTTGCCGATGTAGCCGGCACCGAGGTCGGAGAAGGGCAGGCCCGCCCCATAAGCCGCCGCGCCCTTGGCGGTGGCGCCGTAGCCGAGCGACTGGGCGGCGGCGGTCACCAGGTAGAAGGCGCCGACGACGACCACCGCGGTCTTGATGGCGCGCGGGATCTGGGTCTTGGGGCTCGACGTCTCCTCCCCGAGCGCTGCCGCGCCCTCGAACCCGGCGAAGGCCAGGAACCCGTAGACGGCGGCCTTGGCGATGGTGCTGATGCCGCTGCCGTGGGGCAGGACCAGGAAGTTCCAGGTGAATGTCTGGCCTTGCGGGCCATGGCTGAAGATCACCTTGACGAGGATCACGAGGCTCAGGATGGTGACCAGGACCGCGCCGATGACCTCGGAGGTCAGCAGCGCCCGGGTGATGACCCGGATCTCCATGAACGCCACCGCTGCCACTCCGACCAGCCCGATCATCGCCAGCCACCACCACTGGGTGATGTGGGTGCCGAACGCGTCGTTGATGAACGTGCGGGCGAACAGCCCGATCTCGATCGTCGACCCACAGCCGATGGCGATGTAGGCCCCCATCAGGGCCCAGCCGGCGAAGAAGCCGGCCTGCGGCCCCAGGGTCACCCCGCACAGGGCGTAGACCGACCCGGTGTGGGAGATGTGCTGGGAGAGCTTGACGAAGCAGTAGGCAACGAGCGCGACGCCGACGACCGCGAACACGAACGACAGCGTCACCGCCCGCCCGATGATGAGCGCGGCACCTGTGCCGAGCAACCCGATCGCTCCCACGGGCCCGATGAGCCCGACCGAGAACGCCGAGGCGTCGACCAGGCTGAGTTCTTTGTGGAGGCCGTCGCTGGGCTGAGTGCCGGCGCTGGGCTGAGTGGTGGTGTCCATTGGGCGACGCTATCCCCGCGGTGGGCTCTTTGCCAGAGCTTGATCTGCTTGAGCAGTTCAAAGCATTGCTTAGAGCGCGGACGGGACCGGACGCCGGGCGATGTCGGGGGTCGATGTCAGGGGGTGTGCCCGATGTGCCCGCGGTCGTAGGCGCCGACCATGACCTTCGACGCATGGCTCCCTCGAGCAGCCTCGACTTGCCGATCCCGGCGGCGCCCTCGATGACCAGCACGCAGCCCGCCCGCTGCCCGACCGCCCGCAACGCGGCATGCGCCAACTCCAGCTCGTGATCGCGCTCGAGCAGTTCGGCCGGCCCGGTCCCGGCAAGTGTGTGCATTGGGCAACGGCGATCCTATGTTCGATGCCCACCGCGGCGCAATGGCGTCTGGACCCCATCTGCGCGCGGCCGGGCGGCGTTGGCCGTCGCCGCGGCGCCGGTGGGCGGCAGCGGGTCTAGCCTTTGCGAGTGATGGCGAGCACGGTCGATCGGCAGTCGGGCTATGGCGTGGCGTTCCTGGACTGGCTGGGGTGCGCCTGCGCCGGCAGCCGGGAACGGGCGCCACAGGCGCTGGTCGCGCTGGGCGATGAGCTGCCGGCACGGGTGGCGTTCGTGGGCGCCGCCGGACATGTCCTGGACTACGACGACACCCTGCCCGACGGGGTGGCGCACGTGAGCGCGCCCTGTGCCCCCGCCGCGCTGGTTCTCGCCGCCGAGCTCGGCCTCTCGGTGGGCGCGATGCTCGAGGCGTTTGCCGAGGGATGGGAGGCGATGGCGGCAGTCGCCTCCGCCAGCCATCCGGCGCTCTATGACCGCGGCTGGCACCCGACGGCCGTGTGCGGGCCGATCGGCGCCGCGGTTGTGGCGGCGCGGCTGCTCGAGCTCTCGGCGCCCGAGCGCGAGCACGCCATGGCCCTGGCGGTGCTGCGGGCGGGCGGGACGCGCGGCGCCTTTGGCTCCGACGGCAAGGCCATCCAGGTCGGGCTCGCCGCGTCGGCCGGCGTGCAGGCGGCGCTGCTGGCGCGGGCCGGGGCGGCCGTCGACGCCCGGGCGGTCCATGGCGAGGTGGGCTTCGAGGGCGTGCTGGGCGCGGCGGTGCCCGCCGGCGTATTGCAGGGAGCCGGCGCGTCAAACGGCACGTCCGCCATCACACGCAACTGGATCAAACTGCACCCGAGCTGCCTGGGCACCCACGCTCCCATTGACGCGGCCGCCCAGGCACGCGATGCGGGCTACCGGCCCGACGGGGCGCCGATCGAGGTGGCGGTGCACCCGGTGGCCCGCCAGGCCGCGCACCTCGACGACGTGGAGGATGGCCTGGCGGCCAAGTTCTCGATCCCCTACTGCGTCTCCCACGCGCTGGTGCACGGGGCCCCGCGGGTGGATGACTTCACTGCGCTGGACGCCGAGACACGGGAGCGAGCGGGGAGGGTGCGGGTCGTCGTCGACGAGTCGCTTCCCGACTTCGGCGCGGTGCTCAGCATCGAGGGTCGCGAGCCGGCCCGGGTCAGCTGCCCGCAGGGAGCGCCGGACCGGCCGGCCTCACCCGGGGACCTGGAGGCCAAGCTGTCTGACCTGGCCGGCGACCGCCTCGAGGGCGTCCTCGACGATCTCGACGCGCCCGCGGCGTGGGTCCTGGACGCCGCCGGCCTCAGGGCGCCAGCCGTTCGATCGCCCAGCCCCCCTCCGGACGCCGGCGGTAGAGCAGCCGGTCGTGGAGCCGGTCGTCGCGGTTCTGCCAGAACTCGAACGTCTGCGGGATGAGGCGAAAGCCGCCCCACGCCTCGGGTAGCGGCAGTTCCGCGTCGGCGTAACGATCGGTGAGCTCGGCCACGCGGGCCTCCAGGGCCGCGCGGCTCTCGATCGGCCGGCTCTGCGGGGAGGAGAGGGCGCTGAGCTGGCTGGCTCGCGGCCGGCTGCGGATGTGGGCCGCCGACTCCTCTGCGGTGGCGCGCTGCACCTCGCCCTCGATCCGCACCTGGCGGCCCAGCGGGTCCCAGTAGAAGAGCAGCGCGGCGGAGGGGTTGACCGCCAGCTCGCGGGCCTTGCGGCTCTCGTAGTTGGTGTAGAAGACAAATCCGCGCTCGTCGGCCTGCTTGACCAGGACCATGCGCACCGACGGCGCCCCGTCGTTGGCGGCGGTGGCCACGGCGGCCGCCTCTGGCATCCGCACCCCGGCCTCGGCCGCGGCGGCGAACCAGACGTGGAATTGCGCGACCGGGTCGGGGTCGGCGTCCTCTTCGCGCAGCGGCTCGGCGAAATCGGTCATGGCCGGGCTCATTATCGACGGAGTCGGGTTACCGTGGCGGGGAGGGGCCCGCGCCGCGGGGTCGAAAAGAGAAGGCGGTGACGGTCTCGAGCGACACCCCGTCTGAGGGCACCGCGTCGGGTGCTGCCCCGCCGCCGGCCCCCGCCGGGGCAGAGCGGGCGCCCTCCCCGGTCTGGCCCGCGCTCACCGGCGCCGGCGCGGAGGTCTGCGCCTGGCTCATGCGCCCCCGGGTACGCCTGACTCTGACCGGCGTCCTGTTGCTGCTCGTCGGCGGCCTGATCGCGCCCAACACGGTGTGGACGCTGCCGCTGGTCATCATCGGCGCTCTCATGGTGGCGGTGGCCTGGATCGGGCACCGGCTCGAGGGCCGGTTCGCCGTCGAGTGGGGCGAGGCCGGCACGCAGTTGGCCTTCAACACCACGATCAAGGCGCCCCAAGCGGCCGCGGACGCTCCGGCCCTGGGTGCGGCTTCTCCGCCGCGTCCTTCGTCCGCCGCGGCGGTGCAGCTCACGCGTTCGCTGGACGATGTCATCGAGGGCGAGGCACACACGGTCGAGATCAACGTGAGCGAGCTCAAGGCGCTCATCGCGGCCGCCGAGGCGGCTGAGGCGGGTGGCGCCCGCGAGACCGCTGCTCCGGCTGAGGCTGCGGCCGCTCCCGCTGAGGTTGCCACCGCTCGCGAGGCCGACGTGCGCGACATCCGCATCCGCCGGCTGGCCGACGAGGGCGCGCCGGCGCCCCGCCCGGCGAGCTGACCTCACCGCCGGCTCGAAATCTGCGGGGGAAGGGGGGTGGAAGGGCGGACGCTGGAGGCTCTCTATAGGTAGTGGGAGATCACCATCACGACGTGACGCCTATCTCCCAAGATCCTCGGGAGGCGGCGATCCGTGCGCTGGCCGCACGCCAGGCTGGCCAGGTCTCGCGGGCCGAGTTGGTGGACGTCGGTTTGAGCGAGGGGGCCATCAATGCGGGCCTGCGGACCGGCGCGCTGATCCGCCGGTACCCAGGTGTCTACGCCCTGGCCCCGGCACGCCAGGACGCTCAGGCGCGGATCGCGGCCGCGGTGCTGGCCGGCGGCCCAGGCGCGGTGGCCAGCCACGCCACGGCCGCCTTCCTGTGGGGCTTCGTGCCCCGCTACCAGCCTCCCCCCGAGATCACCCTGACCCAAGGCGACCGCCGTCCACGCCACATCCTCACCCATCGATGCCGGTCGTTGCAGCCCCGTGACGTCACCCGCCAACACGCCGTCCCCACCACCACCAGACCCCGGACCGCGCTCGATCTGGCGCCCACACTGACCAAGACGCAGCTGACCCGCCTGGTCAACAACGCGCGGCTGGACGGCCACCTGCGCCCCGACGCCCTCCAGGACATCCTGACCCGCAACCCGCTGCACCCCGGCACAAAGCTCCTGAAGCCGTTCCTCGACAGTCCAGGCAACACGACCAAATCAGAGTTCGAGGACGCGTTCCTGGCCTTCACCACACGCTACCGCCTGCCGACCCCACTGATCAACACCAAGGTCAACGGCTACGAGGTCGACGCCTCCTTCCCCGAGCACAACCTGATCGTCGAATGCGACGGCTACGACTACCACAAGGACCGCGCCGCGTTTGAGTCAGACCGCGAACGCGACGCCCACCAGCTCGCGCGCGGCACCCCCACCGTCCGCCTCACCCGCGAACGCCTGGAACAGACACCGGACCGCGAAGCCGCCCGCCTCACAACCATCCTCAGCCTGTCAACCAGCTAGCCCCGGCAGCTGCTGCGCGACCCTGACCGCTGTCCGGCCTCCATCGCGCGGACGGCCCGCAGGTGGCGCGCCAGCGCCGCCGGCCCGACCGGTCCCGCGGGCAGCTCCACCACGAACGCCGTCGTCCCGGGCAGCAGGTGGTTTGACCAGCTGGGGGCGGTGCCCGGGAGGAAGCCCAGGCACGTCGCGGCCAGTCCGGAGAGCTGGGCGTAGCGCCGGGCGACGCCGCGATCTCCGCCGGCCATGTCGACGAGGTCCATGTGCTGGTGGTACCAGATGGTCACGGCCGGTCTGATGCGCCGGATGAGCGCCATTGCCGCACGCGTCTCGGGTTCGGAGGCCGGGCGGGGCCCCGAGTCGTAGGTGGGATCGGTGACCCGCTCCCACTGGAACGGGAAGTTGCGGTTGAGGTCGACGCCGTGGGCGTTCTGCCGGGTGTCGGCGGCGGTCCCGTCAGGGTTCATCTGGGGCACCAGCCACAGCTGAACCCCGGCCGGCACCCGCTGGTGCTCCAGCGCCGACAGGATGGCGGTACCGGCGCACTCGTTGCCGTGGATGCAGCCGACGAGGAGCAGCTTGCGCGGCGCCGCGTGGGGTGGGTGGGGGCCGATTACGCGCGCGACGATGGCACGCCCGCGCACCGAGCGGCCGATGACCACCCGCCGCGAGGCCGAGACCGCCGCCCTCACCGGCCCCGATGCCCGCGCCGATGCCGCATGAGGCCGCGCGGCCGTCGGGAACCCCCGCAGCAACCGCGCGAAGATCCCCTTCAGCGTCGCCTTCCCGTAGGGGTGCGAGCCGTCGTACATCGTCAGCACCGCGATCGACACCCGGGCGCAGCCGCGTGCCAGCAGCGCGACCTGGTGGTCCAGCAGGCCCGTGCCGTACCCCCACCCGCCCTTGAAGTACAGCTTCCAGCCGGACTGGGGCAGCTCGCCGATCCCCCACCGGTCCGCCGGCGCGATGCTGCGCAGCAGCCGCATGGCGTAGGAGCGGTGTCGCGCCACCACGTACCCGTCGATGTGCAGGAAGAAGCGGGTCTGGTCTCGCGCGGTGATGTGCGTCTCGCCCCAGACCGGGTTGGTGGCAAAACCGGTCATGCCCACGCGCCCGGCCAGTGCACTCAGCCCCGACTGGCCGACGGTGTCGAAGATGATCTGGGCATCGTCGTTGTCCGAGACCCTGATCATGGGCCCCAGGACCGAAGTGTCACGCGCGGTGAGGGCGCGGTCGCGCACGGGGGCGCTGTCGAGGTAGGTGACCAGCAGCATCGCCTTGACCACGCTCGCCGACCACTCCTGATGGTCGGGGCGATAGCCGTAGAACCGGCTCGGGGTGCGGACCGCGAAGGCGATGTCCCCGACCCGCGAACGCGCGTAGGCGATCGCCGCGCTCATGTCGGGATGCCACAACTGGTCGACGGTCCGGCCGGTGCCCGGTACCAGGCACGGCGCAGCCGGGCGTCCGCGGGCGGTGCCGGCCGTCACCGTGACCGCGAGGCACGCCGCCATCACGGCGATGGTGACCGCCATCGCGCGGAGCCTGAAGACCGCTGTCGCGCCCATCGCGCAATAGTCGCGGGTGGCGCGGCGGTCTTCAACGATCAACTGCCGGGGCTGAGGCGCAGGCGCTGGTAGATTGGGCCCCGCATGAGCGCCGATCGGGGCCCAAGAGCAGGAGGCTCGCGTTGTTAGACCTCGCCCGGGTGGTGATCGGTGGTCTTGCTGTCCTGCTGGGGCTCGCCGGGATTGCCAAGACGCGCCGGCCCGGTCCCTCGAGCGTGATGCTCCGGGCCGCCGGGGTCCCGATGCCGGCGCTGACGGCGCGTGCCGTCGCGGTCGCCGAGATCGCCGTGCTCATCGCCGCTCTGGTCCTGCCCGGCCGCGTCGCCGGGTCCGTGGTGGCCTTCGCCTTCGCCTGCCTCACTGTCGGCGCCGCGGTGGGGGCCCGACGGGCCGGCGACCAGGCCTGTGGGTGCTTCGGCGACGAGGGCGCGCCGCTGGGGCCGCGCCACGTCGCGACCAACCTCGCTGCCGCGCTCGCCGCCGCCGCGGCGGCGGTCGTAGCCCCGACCAGCCTGACGCGCCTGGCCTCGCACCGGCCGGGCCTCGCCCTCATCGACCTTGCTCTCGCCGGGATCCTGGCCGGCGTCCTGCGCCAGTGGCTGCGCGGAACCGGTGCCGGCGGGTGGCACGCCTCGGCGCTGCGCCTGGTCGATGGCTCGGCGCGCGCGCTGGAGGCGCGGTTCTCGCGCCGGACGGCGCTCACCCGCGTCGCGGTCGCGGGCTCGGCGCTGGCGGTGGCCCCGGTGCGCTACCTGCTCTACCCGGGGACGGCGCTCGGTGTGGTGGTGCCCGGCAGCTGCAGAGACGGCCTGTGCACCGACGGCTACACCGCGTTCTGCTGTGAGATCCACCAAGGCCTCAACACCTGCCCGGCGGGCACGTTCGTGGGCGGCTGGTGGATGTGCACCGACTACCGCGGCCACCAGCTCTGCGAGGGCTCCGGCGTGCGGTACTACATCGACTGCAACAACCTTCCGGGTCGCCCCTTCCCCGGGGGCTGCCGCTGCGCCAACGACGACTGCTCACATCGCCGTCAGGCCTGCAACGTCTTTCGCTACGGGCAGTGCAACACGCACATCAAGGGGACGACGACCGTCGTGTGCCGAGTGATCACCTGCGAGAAGCCCAGCCGGATCGAGGGGCTGAACTGCAACGGCACGGTCATGATCGACGACCGCGTGTGCGGCCATGAGGCCGGATGCCTGGAGCCCGTGGCGGTCCAGCTGCCCGGGAGCGGGGGAGCCTAGGCGCGATGGTCGTGGCCACGATCGTCATCGCGGTGCTGCTGGCCATTGCGCTGGTCTACATCGTGGCGCTGTTGCGCAGCCACGCCGACATCTTGCGGCGTCTGGCCGCCCTGGAGGAGCGCACGGCGGCCGGCGCTCCCTCGTCCGAGTTCGCCGAGCCCCACCCTGGCGCGCCGGCTGTCGGGGGCGGCGAGGTGGTCACCGCGGGGGCGATCAGCGGGACCACGCTGCACGGCGACTCGGCCACGCTCTCATTCGGGGCCGGTTCCCCGGTGACGCTGCTGGCCTTCCTCACCAGCGGCTGTGCGAGCTGCGCCCCGCTGTGGGCCGGCCTGCACGAGTCCCGCGACCTGGCCTCGCTGGCCCAGCGCGTGGCGGTGGTCACCCACGACCCCATGCGCGAGAGCCCGACACGGCTCGAGCGCCTCGCCCCCGCCGGCACCGACGTGATCATGTCCAGCGCGGCGTGGGCGGACTACGCGGTCCCGGGCTCGCCCCACTTCGTGCTGACCGACGGCGCCGGCGGCATTCTTGGCCGTGGCTCGGCGCTGAGCTGGTCACAGCTTCAGACGATGGTCGCCGACGCTCGTGCCGACGTGCGCCGCGCCGCCGATCCGGCCCGCACCACCGCCGAGCGCGCGCAGCGATCCGAGGGCGCGCTGGCCTCGGCGGGGATCGGGCCCGGGCACCCCAGCCTCTACCCGACCGCCACCGGCCTCCCCGGCGATCCGGACCACTGACGCCGTGCTGCTACCCGCGTTCGTGCTCGTGGCCATCGCCGGCGCGGTCCGCGCCGCATGGTCTCCCTGAGGACAGTCGATGCTGGCCAGCATCACTCCGCTCGGGGAGCGGAGCCGCGGATTCTCGTGGGGTCTCACCGCGTCGGCCTTCGCGATCGGCGCCGTCACCGCGGGCGCCCTCGGCGGGGCCGCGGGCGGCGCGCTCGGTTCGCTGGCGCCGGCGGGGAGGTGGCGCGATGTCGCCGCGCTGGTGCTGCTCGTCGCTGCGCTCATCGTCGACGCCTCGCCCCTGCGTCGCCGCCTGCCCTCCACTCGCCGCCAGGTCAACGAGGACTGGCTCACGCGTTACCGCGGCTGGGTCTACGGCGTCGCCTTCGGCGCTCAGCTGGGGACGGGCCTGGCGACCATCGTGACCAGCGCCGCCGTCTATGCCGCGGCCCTCGGCGCCGTGCTGTGCGGCACGGTGGCCGCCGGGGCGGCGGTCGGGGCGGCGTTCGGCGCCACGCGCGCGCTGGCCCTGCTGCCCGCCCGCCGGGTCACCGATTCCGCCGGGCTGGTGAGCCTGCATGGCCGCTTCGCACGCGCGGAGGCGCCGGCGGGCCGCGCGGCGGTCGCCGCGGAGGCGGCGGCGATCGCACTTGTCATCGTGGGGCTGCTGTGAGGACGGCGGCGCACGGTCTCTCGGTGGACACCCCGCCCGGATGGGAGGCGCGTATCGTGCGCCCGCCCGAGAGCGCGCCCTACCTCCACGTGGCCAGCTTCGCCCTCACCGGAGACTCCGGTCAGTTCGGGGCCGGCGTCACCGCGGCCATGGGCCCCGACGGCATGTTCGCGGCGCTGGTGGAGTACCTCGTCGACCGCCATGCCCGGCCCGGGACCGGCCTGTTCGCCTCGCGGCGCTGGCAGCCGCGCCTGCGCGTGGGCGAGTTCGGTCACGACCGGCTCCAGGTGATGCGGCCGGGACATCTCGGCGCTCAGCGCTTCTTCACGGCGGGAGAGCGCCCGTGCTGCCTGTATACGGTGGTCTGGCCGGTGCGGCGGCGCCCGGCTCAGCTGGTCGGGGCGCTGAGCGCCGTGCTGGCCACGATCCGCTTCGAGGCCGAGGCCCGGCGGCGCCCCCGCCCGCGGGGACGGTCACCGGCGCGCAGTGGCTGCCGTGACGGCCGTTGGCGTCGGTGACGAGCAGGCAGACCTGGTAGGTGCCGGGGGCGCTGAAGGTGTGAGACGGGTTCTGGGCGCCCGACAGGTTCGCCGACGACGCGGCGTCGCCGAAACTCCACAGCCACCCCGTGATCGCGGCGCCGCCGATGCCCGGCTGCGACGTGTCGCGGAAGGCGTAGGTGCGCGAGGAGTCGACACGCGCATCGGTGAACACGCCGGTCGGCGGCCCCGGTGCGATGACCGTCTGAGCGCTCGTGGCGGTGAGGCCGTTGGTATCGGTCACGGTCAGCGACACCTGGTAGGCGCCCGGCGCGGAGAAGGTGTGAGCCGCCGGAGAGGCGGTGGCGGTGTCCGCGGCCCCCGAGGCGGGATCGCCGAACTGCCACAGCCGGGCCACGAGCCCGGCGCCGCCGGCGCCGCGGGTCGACGTGTCGGTGAACGTCGCGCTGTCATCGGCCGGCTGGGTGGTCACCTGGAAGGTCGCGGCCGGTGGGGAGGGCAGCGCGACGGCCGTGCCGGTGTACTGGGCGGCGTCGTGGCTGGGGCCGATCGGGCAGCGCGTGCGGTCGATGCGACGCCGGTTGGTGTAGACGGCGCTCAGCCGCGTCGCGAAGGCGATGTCCTCGATCGCCACCGCTTGGCTCACCTGCACCCTCACCGTGTAGGGGACGACGAGGCCGTGCGGGTAGCGCCGGCCCCGGCAGCGCAGCGCCGAGGTGAACCGGCCACGCCCGGCATAGCTGCCGACACCGACACGCGAGAGCGTCATGCGGTCAACGCGGTGAGCGCTGCGCTGCCGGCGCAGGATCAGTCGCGGGCACACGCTGCCCGCGCAGCCCACGCCGGTGAACGTCCAGCGGCGCGTGACCGACTGTCCACGGCGCTCGCCGCCGACCCGGACGGCGGTGACGATGCGCCCGTGCATCACGAACGGCGCGGCGATCCGGGCGTCGGCGACGCCGGCGGCCCGCGCGGGACCGGCTACGGCCAACATGGCCGTCAGGGCCAGCACGACGGTTCCGCCGCGCAGCAGCCCCAGGGCCCCGTGGCGGATCGGCGCGGTCATGCAGGCGCCAGCGTAGTGGACGCCGTGACGCCTGTCGCCGGGGCAGCCCCAGCCGTAGACTCGCTGCGCGTGATCGAAGAATGATCGGGCGTGGTGTGAGCCGCCGCGCGCGAGGGCGATGACGACCGAGCGCCGCAACGAGCGCCTGCGCGCGCTGCCCTCCGTGGACCGCCTGGCCACCGCGGTGGCCCGCGCCGAACTGCAGGCCCGCCGGCGGGAACTGCTCGAGGGAGTGGGCGACAAGGACGACGTGAATCTGGTGGCCCGCGCGCAATCGCGCCTGGGCCCGGGCAGCGGGCGCGTCCTCAACGCCACCGGGATCGTGCTGCACACCAACCTGGGCCGCGCGCCGCTCGCACCCGAGGCCCGCGCCGCCATCGCCGCGGCAGCCACCGGGTACGGGGCGCTCGAGCTCGACCTGCACACCGGCAAGCGCTCACGGCGGGGGCGCCGCGCCGAGGCGCTCCTCATCGACCTCAGCGGGGCGCAGGACGCGCTGGTGGTCAACAACGGGGCCGCGGCCGTCCTGCTGGCGGTGGCGGCGCTGGCCGCGCCCGGGCGGCAGGTGATCGTGTCGCGCAGCGAGCTCGTGGAGATCGGAGGTGGTCTGCGCATCGCCGACGTCGTGGCCCAGTCGGGCGCCGACCTGGTGGAGGTGGGGAGCACCAACCGCACCCGCCCCGACGACTACGCGGGCGCCATCGGCCCCGCGACCGCCGCCATCCTGCGCGTCCACCAGTCCAACTTCCGGATGAGCGGGTTCGTGCAGCGGCCCTCGCTGCGGGAGCTGGTGGGGCTCGGCGTGCCGGTCATCGACGATCTCGGCTCGGGCGCCCTCGATCCCGGCCGCCCGGTGCTGGACGACGAGCCCGACGTGCGAGGGTCGATTGCCGCGGGCGCCGCGCTGGTCTGTTTCTCGGGCGACAAGCTGGTGGGCGGGCCCCAGGCCGGGATCGTCGTCGGGGGGACGGACCCCGTGAGCACGTGCCGCGGACATCCGCTGGCCCGGGCGCTGCGCATCGACAAGCTGTGCCTGGCCGGCCTCGAAGCCACCCTGGAGCTGCACCTGGACCCCGCGACGGCGGGCCGCGTGCCGGTGCTGGAGATGCTCGAGCTCGCGCCCGAGGTGCTCACGGCCCGCACCGCCGAGCTGGCCCGTCTCACCGGCGGCACCGTCACCGAGATGGCGGCCGCGGCCGGCGGCGGCGCGCTGCCGCTGCTCGAACTGCCGGGCCCGGCGGTGGCGATCGAGCCCGGGCCCGAGGGGGCGGAGGCGTTTGCGGCGCGCTTGCGCGCCGGCCACCCGGCGCTGATCGCGCGCCTCCAGGACGACCGGGTGCTGCTGAGCGCGCGAACGCTGGCCGAGGACGAGATCGCGCTGGCCGCGCAGTGCGTGGAGGGAGCGCGACGGCCGGGCCCGCCAACGTAGAATCGGCGCGTGCGCAAGCTGATCGCCGCCGCTGCCGGCGTTGGCGCGCTCGTGGTCCTTTCGGGGTCGGGCGCGCAGGCGCTGACCACGCATGCGATCGGCGGGCCGTCGCGACCGGTCAGCCCCACGGCGAAGGCGCTGGCGGCGAGCGCCCGGACGATCCGGCCTGGCGCCGTCACCGAGATCCCGCTGGGGTCAAGCGCGCAGATCTACCTGTTCGGCCTCGTCTCGGGGCCCGACGGGAACGTGTGGTTCGCCGACCAGGGGTGCATGGGCCTGGGCCGATGCGCGATCGGTCGTCTCACTCCGGAGGGGCAGATCACTCTGTTCGCCCGCGGCCTGAACCGCGGCAGCCTGCCCTTCACCATCGTCACCGGTGCCGACGGCGACCTGTGGTTCACCGACAACGGCCGGCGGCCGGCCATCGGGCGGATCACCCCCCAGGGCCACATCACCGAGTTCAGCCGGGGCCTGCGGCGCGGCAGCCAGCCCTTCGAGTTGACCACCACCCCGAGCGGCGACGTGTGGTTCACCGATCAGGGCAGGCATCCTGCGCTCGGCCGCATCACGGCGCGGGGCACGATCACCGAGTTCAGCCGGGGACTGGCCCGGGGCAGCGTGCCGTTCGGGATCGCCGCCGGCACCGACGGCCAGGTGTGGTTCACCGACCGCGGTTGCAGCGGCAGCGGCCATTGCGCGGTGGGGCGGGTCACCGGCGCGGGCCAGGTCACCGAGGTACGCCACGGCCTGCGCCGGGGTGCCCAGCCGCTGGGGATCGCCGCGGGGACGGCCGGTGAGGTGTGGTTCGCCGATTCGGCCGGGGCGATCGGCCAGGTGAGCCCGGGCGGCCAGATCACCGAGCGCACCCACGGCCTTCAGGCGGGAAGCTCTCCGGTGGCGGTCGCCCCGGGTCCCGACGGTTCCACGTGGTTCACCGATGAGGGACAGATGCCCGCGGTCGGGCGCGTCAGCGCCGGCGGCGCCATCCGCGAATTCTCCGCCGGCGTTCCGACTGGGAGCGAGCCTGCTGCGATCACGCCCGTCGCCGACGGGAAGCTGTGGTTCACCGACGAGGGCAGCGCGGCGGCGTTCGGCGTCGTCGCCGTGGGGGTCCCGCCGGCGCAGCGGGCCGCACCGCAACTCGCCGCCGCGCCTCGCCCGGGCGCGCCGGTCGGTTGTCTCGCCGGGCGCTTTGCCACCTGGATGGGCCTGCAGCCCTCGGCCGCCGCCTTCGGATTCGACGGCTTCCGCTGGCTGCGCAACGACACCCTGTTGCGCGGGCATCGGGGACCCCAGTTCACGCCCGGCCGCCATGACGCCGGCGCTCGCCTGTCCTGTCGCGAGACGGTCACCTATCCGCCGCCGCTCGGTGTGACCGTCGCGGCGGCCAGCCGCCCTCGTGCGGTCCGCGGCACCGCGGCGCCCGGCACGACTCCCGCCACGCGCGCGGTGCTGCGCCTCGTCGCCTGAGCGGCCGGCGCCCCTACGCCGCGGGCACCTGATGCACCGCCGCCAGCAGCGCGGCGTAGGAGCGGATCAACGCCGCGCGCTCGCGCTCGATCAGAGGGCTGGCCGGGCTGCAGCCCTCCCGCACCCACCGGTCCGAGTAGCGCATCGCCTCGGCCCGGAACACGCCCGCCGGACGCACCGCCGCCTCGTCGGCGCCGTAGACGTAGGCGTAGAGCGCCGCGAGCGCCTCGATGAGCGGCCCCTCATCGGGCTCGCCGTCGCGGTCGTACTGATGCTCGCGGTGCACGCGCCACCACTCCACCTCCAGGCGTGCCGCCGTCGCCGGGTCAAACGTCTCGCCGTGGCGGGCTCTGACCAGCGCGTAGAAACGCTGCATCGCGGCCCGCGCACCGTCCGGATCGTTGTCGGGGACCGGCGCCCACAGCTGATTGGCGCGCAGCACCAACCAGGCGCCTCGCAGCGTGTCGGGCCACGGCAACCCGAAGGCGTGGTGGGTGAGCGTCACCGCCGCGCGCAGGAACGGCACCCACTCGCGGCGGTAGTAGGTCACCCAGGCCGTGGTCTCCAGTGACCCGACCAGCCGCGGGTCAAACGCGCGATACGGTTTGACCGGCGTCAGTCGCGATGCTCGGCGGCGCCCCGGTGCCACGCGCGCATCCTACGCCGATGGCAGGTGCCCGCCGCTCCTAGCTGCGCCGCTGGGCGTGCCCGCGCAGCGCCACCATGTCGTGGATGACCAGGCTCTGGCGCCCGGTGCTGATGCAGTGCAACGAGCGCAGCGCGGCCAGGGCCTTGACCGTGGCCTCGCGCGAGGCCCCGCACCAACTGGCCAGCTGCTCCTGTGAGAACGGCATCTCCACCGCCACGCCATCGCTGGTGGTCTGACCGAAGCGCTCAGAGAGCTCCAGCAGCCGCTCCGCCACCCGTCCCAGCGTGTCGAGGGTGGCGAACTGCAGCCGCTTGCGGTCCGCGTCCCGCAGGCGGGTGGCCAGCACACCGATCAGCTCGCGGGCGGCGTCGGGATGCTCCAGAGCCTGGGTGAGAACCGTGCCGGAGGCGACAACGACGTCGACGTCGGCGACGGCCAGCGCCGTGGCCGACCGGGCCTCCCCGTCGAGCGTCGACAGCTCGCCGATGATGTCCCCGCTGCCCCGCAGGCCCAGGACGATCTCGCGGCCCTCGGCCGAGCTGCAGCTGATCATCACCCAGCCGCTGTCGATGAGGAACACCCGCTCGGCGCGGTCGCCCTCGGTGAAGAGTGCCTGCCCGCGGCGAAAGCGCCGCACGTGACCCTCTCGGCGCAGGGTTGTGCTCAGCCCCACGTGGTTGTCCGTCCTCGTCTCCACCCGCATAGTGTGACTGTTCGAGCGCTGCTGTGTGTCGAAAGACGCAGACGGAGTGAGTCAAAGGACGCAGACGGACTGCGTCGCGGGACGTGGTTGGGCCCGCGCCCACCTGTCACTGTTCCCGTGGGCCGCCCGGGCGAACCTGAACGCGCTCGACCATCCGTCCAGGCCGATCAACCCGTCGTCCACCGGGACCGATGGGAACGCGTGCACGCGGTACGTGATCTGCGGTCGGCGATACGCGCCTTTGCTCCCTTCGGCGCGGCGGCCGTCCTCGCCTGGGCGGTGGCCCTCATCGGGTCGCGGGTGTCCTGGGGCCAGTACGCGCTGGCCACCTTGCTCGCCCTGATCGCCGGGCCGCTGGCCGTCCGCGCTACCCGCGACGAAGAGGGGTCACGGCTCGGACTGGTCCCAGCCGCGCTGCTCTTTCTCGCCGGGGTGGCGTTCCTGCGCAATTCGGTCGGGGGCTCGACCTCGGGCACGAGTGCGCTGGCGATGATCCCGGTGTTCCACACCGCGCTCTACAGCCGCTCGCGCCGTCAGCTCGGCGTGGTGGTGGCCGGCGTGGGGCTGTTCTACCTGCTGCCGATCCTGATCGTCGGGCCGCCGCACTACCCGCACAGCCAGTACCGCACGGCGGTGCTGTCGGTGGCGGTCTCGGCCATCATCGGCTTCGCCACCCAGCGGCTCGTCGCCAGCGTTCGCCGACAGGCCAGCCAGGCGCGGCACCGCGAGCGGATGCTCCAGCAGCTCGGCGACGTCGTCCATCGGCTGTTCGACAGTCCGCACCCGCGGATCGACGTCTGCCAGGCCGCGAAGTCAATCTCCAACGCGACGATCGGTCTCCTCTACGAGCCCGCCGTGGACGGCGACGGATTGGCGTGCACGGCGGCGACGCAACTGGAGGGCGAGACGCTGCACAAGCGCGCCGGCGCCGACAGCGCGGTTCAGGAGGCTTTCGACACGCGCCGGCCCCTACTGGTCACCACCGACGTCGAGGCCCGCGTGGGCAACCGCGCGTCATGGATCGCCACCGGCCGCCCGCGCTCGGTGCTCTACCAGCCCCTGACCCGCCACGGCGTCGCCCAGGGCGTGCTGGTGGTGGCTTGGGCCGAGGAGATCCAGCCCGGTGACGCCCACACCACGATCGCCTCGCTGCTGGCCCACGAGGCGGCGGCGGTCATCGCGCGCGCCGACATGCTGGACAGCCTGGCCGACGAGGCCCAGACCGACGCGCTCACCGGCCTGCCCAACCGCCGCGCCTGGGACGCTCAGGTCAAGCGCGTGCACAGCGAGGGCGGCCAGCTCGTCATCGCCATGATCGACTTCGACCACTTCAAGCGATTCAACGACACCTACGGCCATCCGGCCGGCGACCGCCTCCTGAAGGCCACTGCGGCCGCCTGGCGCGACCAGCTGCGCACCGGCGACCTGCTGGCTCGGCTCGGCGGCGAGGAGTTCGGTCTGCTGCTGCGCGACTGCGATCCCGAGGTTGCCGCCGAGGTGACCGAGCGCCTACGTCGCTGCGTATCGGACAACTGGACGTGCTCGGCGGGGATCGCCGTCGGCCTGCCGGAGGAGAGCATCGACGAGATCATCGCCCGCGCGGACGTGGCGCTCTACGAGGCCAAGGCCGGCGGGCGCGACCGCATCCATTTCGCCTCAGCCGCCTGAGGCCCGGTCCCGCAGCGCGGCGCGCTCGGCCTCGTTGTCGGTCAGCATGATCGCCGTCTCGTAGGCCTCCGCGGCGCCGTCGGCATCGCCGGTGCGCGCCAGCAGGTCGGCGCGAATGGCGTGGTACAGGTAGTAGCTCTCGAGCTCCAACGCGCCCAGCTCGCCCAGCTCGCCCAGCTCGCCCAGCCCGGCCGCGGGCCCGTCAACCTCCGCCACGGCCACAGCCCGGTTGAGCGCGACCACGGGGGTCGGCGCCATCGTCATCAGCTGGTCGTAGAGAGCCAGGATCTGGCCCCAATCGGTCTGCGCCGCCGTGGCGGCATCACCGTGCACCGCGTTGATCGCCGCCTGGATCTGATAGGGCCCCGGCTGACGGCGGACCAGGCACCGGCGCACGATCCCCTGTCCCTCAGCGATCAACGTGGCGTCCCATAGGCCGCGATCCTGGTCGGCCAATCGCACGAGCTCCCCGGCCGCGGTCGTGCGCGCCGCCCGCCGCGACTGGATGAGGAGCATCAACGCGAGCAGCCCGGCCGCCTCCGGCTCGTCGGGCATCAGCTCGACGAGGACCCGGCCCAGGCGGACGGCCTCGGCGCACAGGTCATCGCGCACGAGGTCGGCGCCGGCACTGGCGGTGTAGCCCTCGTTGAAGATGAGATAGACGACGCGGAGCACCCCCGCCAGGCGATCGGGCAGGTCCTCGTCGCGGGGGACTCGGTAGGGGATGCCGGCGTCACGGATCTTGCCCTTGGCACGGACGAGGCGCTGCGCCATCGTGGACTCCGTGACCAGGAAGGCGCGTGCGATCTCCGGCGTGGTGAGCCCGCCGAGCAGGCGCAGGGTGAGCGCCACCTGCGCGGCGGCCGAGAGCGCCGGGTGACAGCAGGTGAAGATCAGGCGCAGACGGTCGTCGGGCACGCCACCCTCCTCGTCCTCGCCGCACGACGCCTCCCCCTCCGCACCGCGCAGGCGAGCGGCCTGGGCGTGGCGGTCGGCGCGGCCGGATTCGCGGCGCAGGCGGTCGATCGCACGGTTGCGGGCGGTCCTGATGATCCACCCTGCGGGACTGGGGGGCAGGCCGCGCTCGGGCCAGTGGCGAGCGGCTTCGACGAAAGCGTCCTGGACCGCCTCCTCGGCGAGATCGATGTCGCCGAAGCGGCGGACCAGGACCGCCACCGCGCGACCGTGCTCCTGGCGAAAGACATGCGCGATGTCGTCGGATCCCGGAGCCGGCATGACCGCTTTGCGTCAGCGGTCGGACGGGTCCTGGAAGGGCCGGACCTCGATCGCGAGTGTCGTCGCCAGGGCCAACCGCCGGCCCCACTCCAGAGCGCCGTCCAGGTCATCGGCGCGGATGATCGACAGTCCGCCGATCTGCTCCTTGCCCTCGGCGAACGGTCCGTCGGTCATGAGGACCTCGTCGCGGTCCGGGCGCAGGACCGTGGCCGAGCTCGGTGCGTGCAGACCGCCTGAGAACACCCAGGCACCGGCGGCGCGCATCTCATCATTGAGCGCATCGACGTCGGCCATGATCTTGTCGAGTTTGGCGGCTGAGGGGGTGGGCCCGTCGGGCTGGACGACGGTGAGCAGGTAGGTCTTCATGGAGGGCTCCTTCCGGCGCCGGACTGCGGCGCCGTTCATCGTGATTGTCACCCCCTACACGAACGGGATGGACGAAAATCGACATCGCCCTCCGGGATGGTCCTACGTCCCGCTGAGGACCGGCTCGGCGGCCGCCAGGTGGGCGGGGCCTACTTCTCCTTGGGCGGCAGGGACCGCGCATAGTCGACGCCGCGCTTGACCCAACGCTCCAGCTGGCGCTTGGTCTTGAGGCCCTCGGCCTCGACCCGGAGCCAGCCGTCCATCGTCTTCCCACGCATTTCGAAAGGGCCGGCGTGCGGCTTGGCCAGCAACGACTCGGTCTCCTCGGGCGCCACGCGCAGCAGCAGTCCGCCGCGGCCGCTGGCGCTCACTCCCATGTGCCCGCCGATGAGGAAGGCCAGGCCGCCGAACATCTTCTGCTCCCGCACGCCCGGCTCGCCGGCCACGAGCTCGCGGATGCGGTTGGCGAGATCCTCGTCGTAGGCCATCGCCGCGCATTATCCACCGCCACGTCCGCCGTGCGCCGGCTCACGCGCGAGATTGGCCGATTCCGGGTCGTTGTTCACCAAAGGGGTACATGGCGATTTGCTGCCCCCGGCCGACCGCGGCGCAGCCTCGCCTGCGCACCGCACAAGTTGGCAGTGGGGGGCCGTGAGCTGCGCGTCCCGGTGGGGCAGGTGCGCCCATCGGGACGACGCCACTGTCCGGGCCTTTTGCCGGGCCTCGCTGCGGGTAGCGAAGGGGCAACGAACCCGAGTATGGAGGCCCCGATGACCCACGAGCGAGACGTCAAGCCCAGCGAGCAGCGCGGAGGCACTACGCCCGGCGGCGACGAGGCTCGAGCCAAGGGCGAGTGGGCGGCCACCGCTCAGGACGGGATGGTTCCCGCGAAGCTGGGCGGGTCAGACGCTCCGCCGGAGATGCTCGACGACGATCCCGAGTTGGGAGCTGAGGTCCTCGGGGAGACGACGGCATCCGACGAGCCTGCCACCGACACCGGGGTCGACACCTCCGGCGGCGAGCATGCCGACGCGGTCACCGACGGCGGCGCGGCCGCCCCGCCGGCGGGGCAGGAGCCCGACCTCAGGGACGCGGCCGCTGGGCCGCGGCAGGCGGACCGCGAGTCGGCCGAAAGCTGAACTTCAGCTGGGCGGGGTATGTTGCGGCAGCGTGGTGAGGCCCCGATGCATCGTCCTGGGCGCCGCCCTGGCCCTGGGTGTGGCCGGGTGTGGCGGCTCAACGCACAGCGCGACCTCGCAGAGCGCCACGAGCATTTCGAGTCCGACCTCGAGCTCCACCGGGTCGACGAGCTCCGCGACGACCAGCGCGCCGCCGGCGCGTCGCCGGCGCCCCCGGCCCCGCGGGGCACCCGTGGGCACCGCCCTGCACGTCGACGCCGGCAGCTCCACCCTGCTGGTGACCGTCACCCGGGTGCTGGACCCGTTGACCGCCACCGGCTCGGCGCTTCTGCCCGGCCACCGCGCCACCGGGGTCCAGGTCACGATCCGCGTGGTGGCCGGCGCCACCTACGACAGCACCGCGTCGGGGGACTGGTCGATCCTCAGCACCGCAGGGCTGGCGTCGCCGCTCTTTGTCAAGCAGGGCGTCTGCGAGACGCCGCTGGCCGATTTCGAGAGCTTGATCGGGGTGGGCGAGTCGCGTGACGGCTGCGTGGCCTTCAGCGTGCCGCGGCACGCTCGGATCCTCTCGGTGCGCTTCTCGCCGCACTCGCGGGCGCGTGGAACCGTCGCCTGGCGCTGAGGCGCGGGGGCACCGTCAGGCGGTGCAGGCCGCGCTGACCGGGATGTTCTGCGACGGCACCGGCGGCTCGTCGCGCTTGCAGTAGGTGAGCTGGCGCACGGGCACGTCCACCACGCCGACATAGTCGTAGTTGACGTCGTTGGCGGTGGCGACGCAGCTGAAACCCAGGCGGCTCGCCGCGTCCCCGTGGCGCGTACAGCGGACGTGCTGCAGCGGCCCGTCGACGATGCCCTTGTTGATCAGGCTCGACATCGAGGCGTGGATCGTGCGCACGAACGCCGCGTGGGGAGTCTCCCCGTGCGCCAGGTTGACGGTGCGGGGTGCCTGATCTACGGCGACCACGCGCTCGGCCTCCTTGTTGACCTTGGCCTGCTCGGACGGCGTCAGGGCCTGGTTGGAGTCGGTGTTGTTGTTGTTGACGAAGATGATCAACGCCGCCAGTAGGATCACCCCGACCGCGAGTGACGTCGCGAACTTCGCCCACATCGGAACGCGCGGGCGGGGAGACGGGATCGCGGGCTGGGGCACGGCCGGGGCGGACGCTCACACGGCGTGGGTCGAGAGCACGTCCTGCAGCGCCGCCAGATCGTCCTCCGTGGGGGACCAGCGGCCGGCGGCGGCGTTGGCGCGGACCTGGTCGGGCTTGGTGGCGCCGGCGATGACCGAGGACACCACGTCGCGGGCCAGCAGCGCGCCGATGGCGACGTCGATCATCGGTACGCCTCGCTCGTCGGCGTACCCCTGGATGGCCTCGAGCAGATCGAACTGCGCGGGGGTGGCGATCTCCTCGCGGCTCGAGAGCCGAGTCCCCGACGGTGCCGTCTCCCCGCGCCGGTACTTGCCGGTCAGCAGGCCCGAGGCCAGCGGGAAGAAGGGCACGAACCCGATGGCCAGCTCCTCGCAGGCCGGGAGCACGTCGCGGTCGGCGTCGCGCACCAGCAGGCTGTAGTCGTTCTGGACCGCAGTGAAGGGGGTGAGTCCGTGCTCCTCGGCCACCGCGGCCGCCTCGCGGAGCTGGTCGGCGTCGAAGTTGGAGGCGCCGATCGCCCGCACCTTCCCCGCCTTGACCAGCTCGTGGAGCGCCTCGAGCGTCTCGAGGATGGGGGTGACCCCATCGGGCTGGTGATACCAGTAGTAGTCGATGACGTCGGTGCGCAGTCGTCCCAGGGACGCGTCGATGGCGTGCCGGATGTACTCGCGCGAGCCGCGCGGACCGCGCCCGTCGCCCATGTCCATCCCGAACTTGGTGGCCAGCACCACCTGGTCGCGGCGGCCCTGGAGTACTTCCCCGAGGTATTCCTCGCTCTCGCCCCGCCCGTAGATGTCGGCGGTGTCAAAGAACGTGACCCCTTCTTCCAGGGCGGCGTCGACGACGGCGCGGGTCGCGGCGAGATCGGCGCGGCGGCCGAAGTTGTTGCAGCCCAGCCCGACGATCGACGCGTTGATGCCGGAGCTGCCGAGAGGGCGGGTGGGGAGTGATGGCATGGGGTCTCAGCCTAGATGGTCGATTCCATCACCCCGTGTCCCGGCCGGGCGTGCCGCGTCAGCGCACCCGGTCGTCGTCGCGGCGCAGAGCGTCGGTGAAACGCCGGGGCACGGCGGCGTCCTCGCCCTCCTCCCACAGCGTCGTCACCACCAGCTCGCTGCCCTCCGGACGGCACACGTAGACGAGGTCGCGCCGGTCGAGGTCGCGCACGAGCAGTGCACCGCGCGGGCCGGCCTCGACGCGTCCGGCGGCGTGCGCGCGGGCGACGCGGCCGATGATCTCGGTCTTCTCGTCCAGCGACCCGCGCACGCGCTGGCGAAAGCGCTCGGCGGCGTGGTCGGTCACGGCGATGAGCATGGTGTCAGGCGCGGGTCCGGCGCCCGGGGTGGACGACGGCTATCCCTTCTTGGTGCGGACGTACAGGGTCCCGCCCGGCCCGCGGGCGTTGATGCGCAGCTTCGGCGCGCCGGCCACCGGCGGCGTGGTGTGGGGCTGGATCACCTGGCTGGCGAACATCCCGCCGCCGGTCACGCTCACGTCCACGCTCTCGGGAACGATGATCGTCACGGTCCCGAACAGGTTGAAGATCTGAAGCTCCACCTCGGGCCCGGCCAGGCGCGCCTGCGAGAGATCGAGCGTGATCGTGCCGAAGATGGAACGGAACTCAGAGACGGCCGCCAGCTCCCACGGGCCCGAGCGCACCAGTCGGCTGCAGAAGGCCACGTGGCGCTGCTGGGCCGGGACGAGCTCGGTGGATGCGGCCGGCGCAGGCGGCGCTGCTGGGAGATCCCGGGTCAACGTGGCCAGCTCCTCCCGCGTCCGCGCCGCCTGGGCGTGCTCGACCCGGTCAGAGAACTCCTCCAGCGTGAGCCGTCCCTCCACCACGGCCTGGCTGAGCAGCTGCGTGCTGTGCTCGCGCTCGGCGTCGCCGGCCAGGATCGCCGGTGGCTGTGGCGTGGGCTCCTCCATCGATCTCAACGGTACCGGCCGGATCACGTCTGCGGCAGCGCCCGCGCCCGCCGGGCGATCCCCTTCCACTGGTCGCCCTCGCTGCGCAGCCGGTCCGCGGCGGTGGCCACGGTCCACTTGTCGGGGGCCAATGACGCGTCGGAGAGCTCGTCCCAGGCGATCGGCATGGCGACCGGGGCGCCGGGCCGCGGCCTGACGCCGTAGGGGGCCACCGCGTGCTGGGCGTAGTTGATGCGGTTGACGTCCACGTAGATCCGCGCGCCGCGCTCCTCACGGTGCCACTCGAGCGTCAGGTGGTCGGGGTTGTCGGCGACCATCGCCTCAGCCAGTGCCCGCGCGAACTTGTGCACGTCGCCGAAGTCCGGGCCGCGGCGCAGCGGGGAGAGGACGTGGATGCCACGCGATCCGGTGACCATGGCGAACGTGGCCAGCCCGGCGTCGCGCAGGCGCGCGCCGGCGTCGCGTGCCGCCGCGCGCACCTCGGCGAAGGTGACCCCGGGGTTAGGGTCGAAGTCGATGATGAGCCGGTCGGGCTGGTGCGGCTCGTCGGCGCGCGAGAGCCAGGTGTGCGGCGTGACGACGTTCTGCCCGACGAGGTAGGCCAGCGTCGCGGCCTCGGAGGCCACGACCTGGGTGAGCGTCCCGCCCTTCTTGGGCACCGTGACCCGGGTGATCCAGTCCGGGAAGTGGCGGGGGATCGACTTCAAGAAGAAGCCGGCTTCGTCGATGCCGTTGGGAAACGCCTGGAGGGCCAGCGGGCGATCGCGGAGGTGGGGGAGCATCACCTCGGCGACGTTCTCGTAGTGCGCGGCGAGCGTCCGCTTGGTGATCTCAGGGTCGGTGAAGAGCGCCTTGTCGGGGTGGCTGAACGGCACCTGACGGCGCCCCACGGTGATGGTGTCGGTCATCGCTCGCGCACCACCTCGCCGGCCGCCTTGTCGTCGCGCAACCCAAGAAAGCGCGGATGGCGCAGTCGCCCCGCGGTGGTCCACTCGGTGAAGCCGATCTGCGCCACCAGCTCCGGTGAGACCCAGGTGACCCCGCGCTCGCGGATCGCCGACGGATTGGCGAACGGTGCGGTGTCGCGCGCCTGCGCACGTAGCTGCTGCCCCAGCGAATCGAGCGTCTCGTGGTCAAACCCGGTGCCGACCTTGCCCGCGTACTGGAGCTCGCCGTCGCGGAAGTAGCCCAGCAGCAGCGCGCCGAAGTCCGTGCGCGACCCCTGGGGTGCGGTGAAGCCGCCGATGACCAGTTCCTGGCCGGCCTCGCACTTGAGCTTGAGCCAGTCCCGGGAGCGAGTGGCCCGGTAGGGGCCGTCGGCGCGCTTGGCGACCACGCCCTCCCAGCCCTTGCGGCAGGCCTCGCTGAACATCGCCTCGCCGACCTCGTTGCGGTGCGCGGTCCAGCGCAGCGGATCGTGGAACTGCAGGGCGGCGCGCAGTAGGCGCTTGCGCGTGCGCAGGCCCAGAGCGCGTACGTCATGGCCGTCCACCCACAGCAGGTCGAAGACGTAGAAGAACACCGGGACGTGGGTGTGGCCGCGCTGGGCCAGCCGGGCGAAGCTCGTCTGCTGGCCGTCAAAGGCCACGATCTCCCCGTCGATGGCGAACCGCCGGTGCTCCTGAGCAGCCACCGCGTCGCGCACCTCCGCGTAGCGGCCGCCCAGGTCGAGGTCGTTGCGTGACAGCATGCGTACCTCGTCATGCTCCCGCACGGCCAGACAACGGATCCCATCGAGCTTGCGCTCGAAGATCCACGCCGGGTCACTGAAGCTCTCGCGCTCCAGCACCGCCTTCATCAACTCGGCATGCCGCGGCGCGGGCGCAGGCACCGCGAGCTGCCGCTCCTGCGCACTGATCCCCTCGAGCTGCGGTTCGGTCACGCCCAGAGCTATACCGGACCGGGTGCCCCGGCGTCTATCCGGGCTCAAGCGGCGCCGGCTTTGCGCCGACAACAGGACCCGTGATGGCAGTCCAGCTCAAGGTCCTCATCGCCGACGACCACCCACTGATCATCGCCGGCATCCGCCGCACGATCGAGCACGTGGAGGACATGCACGTCGTCGGTGAGGCTCAGTCCGGGGCCGAGCTCGTTCAGCTCGTCGAGCGCCGCCGTCCGGACATCGTCCTCATGGACCTGCGCATGCCCGGTGTGGCCGGGACCGAGATGATCGAGCTCATCCGCACGCGTTGGCCCCAGACCAAGACGGTGGTGTTGTCGGCCTGCGACGACGCGCCGGTGATCGAGGCGGCGCTCCAGGCCGGCGCCAGCGCCTACGTGCTCAAGACCGCGGGCTCCCTGGACATCACCTCGATCCTGCGTCAGGCCGCCAACGGCGAGGTGCTGCCCGCCCCGGTGACGATGCCGTCCAAGCCCGTCCCGTCCGAAGAGGCCGACGGACCGAGGCTGACTGACCGCGAGCGCGACATCCTCTCGCGCGTGGCCGCCGGGATGACCACCGCGGCGATCAGCCGTGAGCTCTGGGTCTCAGAGCACACGATCAAGTTCCACCTGACCAACATCTATCGCAAGCTCGGCGTCCCCAACCGCGCCGGGGCCGTGCGCTACGCGCTGGACCACGGACTGGTCTAGGGCTTAGTCCTCCTCGCCGCCCCAGCGCGGCAGCACCGCCGAGACCACCGTGGGGCCGCCGGGCCGGGAGTCGATCTGCGTCTGGCCACCCAGCATGCGTACGCGCTCGTGCATCCCCACCAGTCCCAGGCGCCCAGCCCGCGCCGCCCGCGCGACCGTCGTCTCGGGATCGAAGCCGCGGCCGTCGTCTGACACCTCGGCCCTGATCCCGTCGGGGTGCGGGACGATCGAGATCTGAACCGTCGAGGCCTCAGCGTGCTTGCGCACGTTGGAGAGCGCCTCCTGGACGAGCGCCAGCAGCGCGATCTGCTGTGACTCCGAGAGCTGGGTGAGATCGGCGCTGAACTCGGTCTGGGGAGGGACCCCGGTGCGCGTGGCGAACGCGTCGGCGACGCGCTGGAGCGATTCGAGCAGCGACCCTGGCGACAGGAACGGGGACTGCACCGAGGTCGACAGCCGGCGTAGGTCGCCGTCCAGCGCCAGGAGCTGGGCCTCGAGGTCGTCCAGTCGCCCGAGGGCCCGCGCCTGATCGGGATCGCCTTCGAGCGCCACCCGCAGCTGATCGCGAAACAGGCGCACGTCCTGCGCGAGCAGGATGACGTCCTGCTGAGGGCCGTCGTGGAGGTCAAAACGCACGCGCGCCAGACGCCGTTCGACGGCTCCGGCGACGAGCTCGCGCCAGTGCTCGCGGTCCAGCAGCGTCTCTCGCTCGAGCAGGGCCGCGACGCCCGGCGCCGCGGCGGCGAGCAGCGAGCCGAGCTCCGGCGCTTGCGGGTCGATGCCGTGGACGATCAGCGTTCCGGCGACCGGCCGGGCCGCGATGCGCAGGCTCACCGTCTCCTCAACGGCACTCGTGACGGTCTCGAGCTCGCCGGCCCGGGCGACGAGCCGGCGATCGGCCTGGGGCTGCTCGGTCGGCTCGGCCCACAGCGAAACGGCGCGGGCGCCGGTCAAGGCGCGCACCAGCGCGAGCTCGGCCGGCCGCCGGGCGCGCAGCAGCTCGCGCCCCAGAGCCACCCGTGGTAAGCCGGTACGTGCGTCGAGGGCATCGACGATCCGGCGGATCTCGTCGGCACCGGCAGCCGGCTGGTCGGCCGCTACGGCCACCTCGCCCACCAGTTCGGCGGCGTAGGCCACGAGCGCCAGCACGACGACATCAGCGCCACCGCCCGAGGCGTGTAGCAGCGCTCGGGCGTTCTGGGTCGCGGCGTTGCGGGCCTCAACGGCAACGTCGATGCCCAGCTCGTCGAGGACGAGCGCGATCGGTGCCAGCGCGTCGGCCAGCGATGGGCTGTCTTCGGGTGCGTGCGGCACCCGCTCATTCTGCTACGCGCCGCGGAGGGCGCCAACGCGGGCCCGGAAGACGGCTACGCGCGCGGGAACGAGCCCAGTGTTGAGAGCTGCATCGACGCCGGGATGTCGAGCGTCGTGGAGTGGCGCTTGGGCTTGCGGGGGATGTTGATCGGCGAGTAGATCTCGCCCGGCGCGAAGGAGTTGGGACCGAGGTTGGGCACGTGGGCGACGTTGAACTTGGCCAGGTAGTCCGACGGCAGCTTGTTGACGTCGAACCAGCCGGCGCCGCCGCCGGGACGGGCGAAGCCGCTGGTCCCGAAGTAGCGGTTGCCGATCCGCATGAAGGTGTGCCACGAGTTGTAGAAGATGGTCACCTTGCCCGGCCCGGCGGGGAACTTCCAACTCGGAATGTCGCCCGACACCGTGGTGGGCACCTTGTAGCCGGCCTGCTGCATGACGTAGGAGACCGAGCCCGAGCAGTCAAACGGGGCGAACACCGAGGGCTGCTCGTGGCCGCCGCCGTAGACGTACGGGAAGTTGGCGGCGCTGACCATGTTGGCGGCGGCGATGAGGCGGTCGAAGTGCGAGAGGACTCCGCTGGAGTAGCGGACGACCGGGGTCTTCTTGACGCCGGTGGTGAAGTCGACGGAGAAGGTCCCGTGCTTGACAGTCAGGCGCTTGTATTGCGGGGTGGTGGCGATGGCGTGGGCCCGCGCCATGACCTCGTCCACGTACCAGCTGGCGTGGTTGTAGGAGTACACGGCCTTGGCGACATCCTCCTGGGCGCCGGCGGCGGCCAGGTACTTGGCAGCGGCGAAGATGGCATCGCGCGGGTCATAGGGGTTGGGCTCGCTGTGGCCGTCGACGGCCATGCCGTACTTGGCCCAGGTGGAGGGCTCGAACTGCATCCAGCCCACCGCGCCCGCGCTCGAGGTGTTCAGGTTCTGGCCGTAGTCGGTCTCGATCGCGTTGATCGCGGCCAGCACCTCCCACGGCACGCCGTACTTCTTCCCGGCCTCCATGTAGATGGGGATGAGGAACGAGGGCGGCCGGTTGCCATTGGAGAGCAGGCCGGAGAGGTTGTTGACGGCGCCGGTCAGCGTCGGGTCGGCACTGACGGTGCCGGTCCAGCCCTTGGGGACCGAGATGCCGGGGGCGCCGGGGGAGAGCGTGGTCACCGGGTGCGTCGGCGTGGTGGTCGGCGTGGTCGGCGCGGCGTGGGTGGACCCGGTGGGCTGGGCCACCGGGACGCCGCCGTTGGCGCGGTGGGCCGGGCGGTGATGGGGCGTCTTGGCGTGGGCCTTGTGTCCGTGGGCCTTGTGCGAGTGGGTCTTGTGGGCGTGGGTCGTGCTCGACGTGCCGGCGGTGGGAGTGCCGGTCTTCGACGAGCCCTTCGTCGGGGCCCCGGTGGTCGGCGCACCCTTCGGGGGCTTGGGCGGAACGCCCACCGTCATCGTCGCGCCCTTGGGGCTGCGTCCCATGTCCACGGTGGCCGAGTGCGTCGTGGTGGGGTGGTGGCCGGCCGGCACCGGGCAGTGCAGCCGCGCCGAAGGCGTGGCGGGGGCGGCGAAGGTGGCTGCGGCGTAGGCGACAGCGCCGTGGCTGGTCGGGGTGCAGGCCGCCGTCGTGCGAGCCGGCGCCGTGGGGCCCGTCGCCTTGTCGTGGCTCGTGTGAGACGGATCGGAGAAGATGTGGGTGAGCTTGACCGGATGGTGCACCGTGCGCGCTGAGGTCGCTGCGGTGACCGGCGCGCCGGTCTTGGCGGCGGTGGCGCTGGAAGGCGTGGTCGTGCTCAGCGAGCCTCCACTCGCGCCCGCGGCCAAAGCGACGGCGGGGGTCGAGCCGGCGGTCACGACGACGGCGGTGGCCAGCGCGACGGCCCGCTGACGGGCGCGGACGGTGGTGGTGGGACGTGCCTGCGGGGTCCGCACGGAAAGCCTGGCGCGGGCGGCGAGCTGGTCGAGGGTGAGCTGCAGCCCGGGAGCGGGGAGCGGCAGCGCGAACCCTTCAAGAGCGACGACCTGGAAGATGGCGTCAGGGAGCTCGATGACCTCGAGCGGCAGGGCGAACACCGCGCGCCACAGCAGCTGGCTGCTATGCGTGCGTGTATGGGTCAGCAGGCGGCGCTCCAGCGACGACTTGCGCGCCGGTGCATAGAAGACGTCCAGGCTGCCGGGACCGGGCTCCACCATCAGGTGCGCGCCAGACGGCACGAAGTGGGTGCCGGCGTCCCCGAGGCTGGCCAGCAGGCGCAGCACGCCCCACTCGCTGCTCACGCGCGAGTAGTGGAAGGACTCGGCAGATGGACCCATACTGATGTAGTCGTCCGGTCTGCCGTGGGGCGAGACTCGACGAAGGTCTAGGTCCCGGCGCCGGCGTTCTGGGTACGGGCATACGGCCAGTCGATGGGCGTCGTGGCCGCGTCTCGCCGTGGACGGATGACGAGTCGCTGCAGCGCGCCCGGCGCGTACAGGGCCACGCTCAGGGTGATCACGGACGGGATGCTGACGATGGCGAAGACGAGCGCCTGCATGTCGGCGGAGAGGTTGAACGCAGCGGTCTGCTTGAAGATCATCCAAGCAGCGAATGTGGCGAGCAGAGCCAACACCGGCACGCGATCGAAGCTGAGCGACTCCCACGTGACGAGTGCGAATAGAAACGGCACGGCGTAGTAGGAGATGTCCCAGGGGTCGAGGACGCAGCGCAGCGCCAGCAGCAGCGTCAGGAGCAGAAGCGGCGCATCGGGGACCCGGTGGGTCCGGCGTCGCCTGACAACGGCATAGAGGGCGGTCAGCGGCACCATGACCGCGATGACCAGGGGATGGCTGATGGTCTCAATCCATTGCGGCGGTGTGCGGTATCCCGCCGCGAGGCCCTGGGTGACAGGACCATGCGCGCCAAAGAACCACCAGATCTGCCAGGGCTGGAAGATGGCCCCGCTGCTGAGCCCGGTGGCAGTCGTCTGTGCTGCCACGCCGCTCGATGCGCCGAGGATGAACGGCGCCGTCAGCATCCCGGCGGTGACACCGGTGATGACGAGCGCCCGCAGGCGGGCTCGGTCGAGCGCCAGCAGCACGGGTCCGACCACGAGAACCGCCCACTGCTTGTTGCCGATGGCTATCCCCAGCAGGACAGCTGCCCAGGTGGGCCGGTCGTGCATCGCGCACAGCACGGCCGCGATGCAGAGCACCGCGCCGAGCAACTCCTCGGGATGTCCGATCTGCAGTGCGGGGAGGGTCAGCGGGTTGGCAACGCACAGCACGAGCGCGACTCCGCGGGCCCCGCGGGAACGACCCAGTGTCCGCATGCGCGCCGTCAGCCATACGCCAAGGGCGCCGACGGCCATCAGGCACGGGAGGGCACTCGCGGCGTAGATCGACAATTCGCCACCGCCCCACAGCTTTGTCAACATGACAAACGGTGCACGCAGGATGAGTGAACCGCCGTATACCGGAGCGGTCTGAAGGAACTGCGAGACGTGGCCCGCGAGCAACGCACCGACGGCCGGGCGCGCTTCGCTCTGCCAGTCAGGCCACGACCACCCAAAGACACCGAGCCAGACGATCGCACCCAGGCACGCGACGGCGGCTGATGCCGCTGGCGCGTTCTCCTTGATCACGGAACGCATGCGATTGGGCGAGGTGGCTCTTAGTCGACCGGGAGCGATCCCGAAGCGTCTTCGACGCTCACCTGATGGCGTCGTAGACGTGGAACATCGGGAGGTACATCGCCAGGATCATGAACCCGACGAGGGTGCCGATGACGCAGATCATGAGTGGCTCGAGGATCGACGTCAGCGACTTGACCGCGGCCTCGACCTGGTCCTCGTAGAAGTCAGCGACCTTGGACAGTGTGGTGTCCAGCGCGCCGGTCTCCTCACCCACGCGGACCATGTTGGTGACCAGCGACGGAAAGATGGACTCGTTGGCCAGTGCGGACGCGATCGTCCCGCCGCCCTGGACCGAATCGTGCACGGCGGTCATCGCGTTCTCGACCACGACGTTGCCGGCCGTACGGCCCGTGACGTCGATGGCCTCGAGCATCGGGACGCCCGCCGAGGTCAGCGACGACAGCGTGCGAGCCCACCGCGCCAGCGCGATCTTCTGGACGATCATGCCGATCTTGGCGGGTGCCTTGAGGCGGAAGCGATCCCACACCGGGCGACCGGTCTTCGACGACTTCCACTTGCGAAAGCCGAACACAGTCCCCAGTGACCCGAAGAGGAACAGGTACCACTGGTGGCGTAGCGCGTTGGACACGGCGATGGTGTGCACGGTCAGCGACGGCATCTTCCCGTTGAACTGCTTGAACACACCGGCGAACACCGGAATGATGAACAGGAGCATGGCCACGCAGACACAGATCGCGATGGTCGACACCACGGCCGGATAGACCATGGCCGACTTGACCTGACGCTGAAGCTTGTGCTGCGCTTCGAGCTGGTCCGCGACGCGGATGAGCGCGCTCTCCAGGAAACCGCCGGTCTCCCCGGCTCGGATCATCGCCACGAACAGCTCGGAGAAGACCTTGGGGTGCTTGGCCAGGGCCCCTGACAGGGAAGCGCCGCTCTCGATGTCCTGACGGATGGCCACGACGGTGGCGCACAGCTTCTTGTTCTGTGTCTGCGCTTCGAGCACAACCAGCGCGCGCATCAGTGACAGCCCCGACGAGATCATCGTCGAGAGTTGCCGTGTCATGAGCGCCAGGTCCTCGAGACTCACCCGGGAGAACTGGTCGAAGGAGAGTTCCATCGACTTGGTCTTAGCCTTGACCTCGAGGGCGATCAGGCCCCGGCCTTTGAGCAGATCGGTCACGCCTGCGGCCGATTCGGCCTCGACCTCCCCCTTGTGCTTGACGCCGAGGCCGTCAACAGCGCGGAAGACGTAGCTGATGCTGCTCATTGCAGATACCCGTTCGCGCCGGCGGCCTGGAGGACAGCCCCACCGCCCATCAGCCGGGCGAGCTCGCTCGGGACCGAGGCGCGGCGCTGCGCGACGTCGCGGGAGATGCGGCCCGCGCGGACGAGGTCCGCCAGAGCGGCATCCATCGTCTGCATGCCGTACTCGGCACCCGTCTGGATCGCGGAGTAGATCTGGTGGGTCTTGCCCTCGCGGATGAGGTTGCGCACCGCCGGGGTGGGGATGAGGATCTCAACCGCCGGAACCCGACCGGAGCCATCGGCGGTGGGCAGGAGCTGCTGGGCCACGACGCCCTGGATGGCCACGGAGAGCATGACGCGCACGTGCTGCTGCTGGTGGGGCGGGAACACGTCGATGATGCGGTCGATCGTCTGCGGAGCGTCCTGGGTGTGCAGGGTGGCCAGCACCAGGTGGCCGGTCTCGGCAGCGGTAAGCGCGGTGGAGATGGTCTCCAGGTCGCGCATCTCGCCCACGAGGATGACGTCGGGGTCCTCGCGTAGTGCGGCGCGCAGGCCTTCGGAGAAGCTCGTGGCATCGCTGCCCAGTTCGCGCTGATTGACCAGGCACCGCTTGTGTTGGTGCAGGAACTCGATCGGGTCCTCGATGGTGAGGATGTGCTCCTCGCGCGCGGTGTTGATCTCGTCGATCACGGCCGCCAGCGTGGTGGACTTCCCCGACCCGGTGGGTCCCGTGACCAGCACCATCCCGCGGGGCAGGGCGGCCATCTCGCGAACGGCCGGCGGCATGCCGAGCGTCTCCAGCGACTGGATCACGCTGGGGATCACGCGCAGTGCTGCGCTGACGGCACCGCGCTGCAGGTAGGCGTTGACGCGCATGCGGGCTGTCCGCGGGACGGAGTAGCTGAAGTCGACCTGGCGCGCGTTCTCGAACTGCTGGCGCTGGGTGTCGCTCATGATCGAGTAGACGATCTCCCGGGTGTCGGAGACACCCAGGACAGGGAAGCCCTCCAGCGGGAAGAGGCGGCCGCGGACGCGGATGCTGGGCGCCGCGCCGGCGGTGATGTGAATATCCGAAGCGCGGCGCTCGAGCGCCGCCAGGACGATGTCCGCGAAGTCGACGACTGACATATGAACCTTCCTCGGCAGCGATTGGTTGTGACTTGAGCCCGGCGCCCTATGCGCCTAGTACTCGGAGCACTTCGTCGATGGCGGTGACGCCCGCCTTGACCTTCTCAAAGGCGTCCTCGCGCAGCGTGCGCATCCCCTCCGCCCGCGCGGTGTCCATGATCCGGTCCGAGGAGGCGCTGTGCAGCGCGAGGTCGCGGATCTCGTCTGAGACGGGCATGATCTCGTAGATGCCGACGCGGCCCTTGTAGCCGCTGCCGCTGCATCGCGGGCAGCCGCCGGCCTCGTACCCGGCGATGTCGTGGTCGATGTGAAAGCCCGATCGCGCCAGCACGGCCGCCTCGAGGGTCACCGACTTCTTGCAGCCGGTGCACAGTACGCGCGCCAGGCGCTGGGCGATGACGCAGCGTACGGAGGAGGCGACCAGGAACGGTTCGATTCCCATCTCCACAAGACGCGTGATGGAACTGGGCGCGTCGTTGGTGTGCAGCGTGGAGAGGAGGAGGTGACCGGTGAGGGCCGCCTCGATGCTGATCTGAGCCGTCTCGCGGTCGCGGATCTCGCCGACCATGATGATGTCCGGGTCGGCACGCATCATCGCCCGCAACCCGGCGGCGAAGGTCAAGCCCGAGCGTGCGTTGACGGCGACCTGGGTGACGCCGTCCAGCTGGTACTCGACGGGATCCTCGATGGTGACGATGTTCTTGTCCGGGGTGTTGAGGGAGTTGAGCACCGCGTAGAGCGTGGTGGACTTTCCGGATCCGGTGGGTCCCGTGACGAGGACGGAGCCGTGTGCGTGCCCGGTCGCCGTGTTCAGGCGGCCCAAGGAGAACTCGTCGAGCCCGAGCTTGGGGATGTCGATGAGCACGTTGGAGCGGTCCAGAATGCGCATCACCACCGACTCGCCGTGGACCGTTGGCAACGTCACGGCGCGAATGTCGATCTGCTTGCCGTCCACGTTGAGCCCGACGCGACCGTCCTGGGGCAGACGGCGCTCGGAGATGTCCAGCTCGCACATGATCTTGATGCGCGAGACCACGCCCGGGACCATCCGCGCCGGGATCCTGGCGATTTCCTCCAACACGCCGTCGACGCGGATGCGGACGCGCATCTCACGGGTCTCGGCCTCGAAGTGGACGTCGGAGGCGCCGTGCGTCACCGCCTGGGAGAGCAGCGCGTTGACCAGCTTGACGATCGGGGTCTCGGTGGCCGCGTCGTGGACGTCGAACATCTCGACCTCCGCGAGAGAGTCCTCGTCGACCACCTCCGTGACCGCGCTGTCGAGCCTGGTCATGTTGGCGATGACGGCGAGGATGTCCTCGCGCGTGGCCACCGCCACCTGAATGCTCATCCCGGTCTGGATCTCGACGTCATCGATGGCGACGACGTTGGCCGGGTCGGCCATCGCGATGACGAGCGTGTGCTCGCCCTCGCGCGCGACCGGCACCAACTCGCAGCGTCGAGCCACGTCCGCGGGCAGCAGGTTCACGGCCGCCATGTCAAGGCGATACTGCGAGAGGTCCAGGAAGTCCAGGCCCAGCCGCTCGGCGATGGCGCGCGCACGCTGCTCAGCGGTGATCACGCCCTGATCGACGAGGAGCTGGTCGGGCGTGGTGCCGGCGTCGCGCGCCGCCAGCATCGCTGCCTCGACGCGCTCGCGCGGTGCAAAGCCCAGATCCACGATCACCTGGGTCAGGAAGCGCATGGAGCCGCCACCGCCACCGCCGCCGCCGGTGGCCGGTGTGACGGCAGCCGCCATTCGGCCCGAGGGCTCGGGTGTGATGGCGGGGGCGACCACGGGCGCGGTCGCGGCGAACTCTTCGCGCATGATTCTCTTATCGGCCGTTTGGCGCTGGGATCAAGTCCTCCGCTCGCGCGTGCCTATGAAGCCCTTATGAACGGGCTGTGTGCGATGCCGATCCGTCCAGGCACCGTCCATGTCGTCAGTCGCGGCTCAAGCCGCCGACCCAGATGCCGATGACGGAATCGGAACAGCGCACGACGAAGCTTTGGCATCACTGACCGGAGTGTGAGTTCCGAAACGCAATACCCATCTACACAAGGAGTGACCATAGATGCTTACGCGTCTTCGTAATCGCGCCGTCGGTCAGGAGGGCTTCACCCTCATCGAGCTGCTCGTCGTGATTCTTATCATCGGCATCCTGGCTGCGGTCGCCATTCCGGCGTTCCTCAACCAGAAGGGCAAGGCCCAGGACGCCAACGCCAAGACGGACGTCACCACGGCGCAGACCGCCGAGGAGACCTACTCGACCAACAACGGCGCCGGCAGCTACGTTGCCGCGACGGGCAGCTCCAACGCGCTGACCTCGATCGAGCCGACGCTGTCGTCGGCGATGGCCTCGTCCACGGAGCAGCTCGCCGTGGCCCTGAGCGCCCCCGCCCACACGACGCCGTCGGACCCGACCAGCAGCAGCACCGCCACTGTGGCGTACGCGGTCTCGGCGGTTTCGCCGTCGAAGGTCGACTACTACCTGACCAAGTACAGCGATGGTGGTGTCAGCCGCACCTGTTACGTGCCGAGTGGCGCGAACGCATCCGGGTGCAACCTCAACACGAGCAGCACGACGGACGGGACCTGGGGCAACTAGCCCACCAGCATCCTGACACCTGCGGCGCACGCCGCTGAGCGCGATAGGTCATCGCGCTCAGCGGCGGCCCGCAATTCGCTTCGCCGCGTTCAACTCGCCTCCCCACCTTCACCTCTTCCTTTCTCATGTCCCCGCTCACCTTTGACATCGCTCTCGCCGCCGTCAGCGGACTGTGCCTCGGCTCGTTTCTCAACGTCGTGGCCTACCGCCTGCCCGCGGGCCTGTCCCTGGTCAACCCAGGGTCAGCGTGCCCCGGCTGCAGCACTGCGATCCGGCCCTACGACAACGTGCCCGTTGTCTCGTGGCTGCTCCTCGGTGGACACTGCCGCGCGTGTGACACCCGCATCTCACCGCGCTACCCCCTGATCGAGGGCCTGACCGGCGCGCTCTTCGCAGCCGTGGTCATCGCGCAGGGCTCGAGCTCGAAGGTCTGGCTCGATCTCATCTTCGTCGCGGCTCTGGTGGCGATCACGGTGATCGACCTCGATCACCAGATCATCCCCAACCGCATCGTGGCGCCGCTCGCGCTGGCCGCCATTGCACTCACCGCGATCTTCGAGCCTCACCATCTGGTTGAGCACCTCATCGCCGGCGCCGCGGCCGGAGGGTTCCTCCTCGTCGCCGTCCTGGCCTACCCCTCGGGCATGGGCATGGGTGACGTCAAGCTCGCCGCCGTCATGGGCTTGGTTCTGGGCTCTGCCGTAGCGCCCGCGATGTTCATCGCCCTGATCACGGCGACCGTGGTCGGCGGGCTCGTGATGGCCCGCAAGGGTGTGCGCGAGGGCCGCAAGACCAGGATCCCCTTCGGCCCGTTCCTGGCCCTGGGAAGCGTCGTCGCGCTCTTTGTCGGCGACGCCCTCGTCAACGTCTACCTGCACGGGGTGGGACTGTGAGCGTCTTGAACAAGCAGTTGTCGATGCCCAGCCTGCCGACCCTGCGCGTGCGCAAGCCGTCGCGGCGCGCTCGCCCCACGGCGACGGTCACGGGTCTCGAGATCGGAGCCACCAAGGCGATCGCCGCTCAGGCCCGTCTCCAGGGCGGCCAGATCGTCGCCGAGCGCGTCGCCGAGCGGCGGCTCCCGACCGGCCTCATGCGTGACGGTCTGGTCACGGACCCCGACCGTCTTGCGAGCGAGCTCAAGAGCCTCTTCTCAGAGCACAAGTTCTCAAAGCGAGTCCGTGTCGGCCTGGCCACCCCGCGAACCGTCCTTCGCGTCATCGACCTGCCGCCGCTCGATGACAAGGACATCCGTACCGCCCTGATCATGCAGGCGCAGGAGCGCATCCCGATGCCGCTGGAGCGTGCGGTCATGGACTTCCACAAGGTCGGGCTCGTCGACACCTCCGAGGGTCAGCGCCTGCGTGTCATCGTGGTGGTGACCGAGCGTGAGAGCGTCGATGTTCTGCTCGAGGCGCTGCGCCGTGCCGGACTCAAGCCCGAGGGCATCGACCTCGCGGTGTTCTCCGTCATCCGCAGCCTCAACCACCATGTGGATGAGACCGAGGGCCCGGTCCTCTACGCACAGCTCGGCGACCTCGTCAACATCGCGATCGCCGAGGCCGGAGTGTGCCGGTTCACGCGTCAGGCGCCGCAGGGCCTGGCGATGCTGCTGGGACGGCTCGCGGAGAACCGCGAGATCCCCGTCGAGGAGGCCTACAGACTGCTCCACGACGGTGACGGCGATGAGCCGGTCGCCGACGGTGACATCGCCGTCGCTGACCTGCTCAAGCGGGCCGCTCTGGAGCTTGGATCCGAGCTGCGTGCTGCAGCCGAGTTCTACTCGACTCAATTCGGGTCAGAGATCGTCACGACCGGCGTGGTCGCGGGCGCGTTGGCCCCGCTCCCCGGATTCGTCGAGGCGCTGTCGGCGGCGTCGGGCCTTGCGCTCACCTGCGGCGAGGTCATCGCCGGGAGCGATGACGCGCTCGGCGACGTCGATCCCCGCATCGCGCCCGTAGCCACAGGCCTGGCAGTGGGAGCGCTGGCGTCATGAATGCCGTCAACCTCATCCCCGCCGATCGCCGCAAGCGGAGCGTCAGCGTTTCGCTCAGTCCCTTGACGCTCGGGGTGATCGGCGGCCTGGTCGTCGTCCTCATCGCCGCGGTGCTGTATGTGTTCGCCGTCAACGACGTCAGGGCGCGTAAGACCGAGCTGGCCAGCGTGACCGCCAACGCTGCCAGCTGGCAGGCTGCCGCCGGCAGCTACGCGTCCTACGTGACTGCCGCGCAGCAGCAGAAGCAGCAGCTGACTGACATCCGTCAGCTCGTCACCGGCCGGTTCCCGTGGTCCCTGCTCCTCAGCCAGATTGGCGGAGTGATGCCGGAGGATGCCGCCCTGAGCTCGCTACAGGCGACCTCTCCGTCGCCGGCCACCGCAGCCAGCGCAGCCGCCACAGGGGCGACGGGCGCGTCGACCCCGACAGCCCAGCCCATCACGATCGCGGGTTGTGCCGCGAGCGAGTCCGCGGTTGCCGCCACCATGGTGGCCCTCGGCCGGGTCCAGGGCGTCAGCTCGGTCCAGCTGGCCTCGACCAGCAGCAGCGCGACCTCCTCGAAATCTGCCTCGAGCTCGAGCTCCGCGAGCGGCGGCTGCCCCTTCCCAGTGTCCTTCTCACTGTCTCTGCTCCTCGCGTCGCCGTCGGGCACGGGCACCGCCCCCACTCCCACTTCGAGCGCGACGACGCCCGCGGCTACCCCGGCAGCGTCGACCGCGACCACCCCCGCCACAGGGAGCGCCCAATGAACCTCCGCAAACGTGACCGCATCGTCCTCGCCATGGTGGCGGCAGTCGCGCTGGTCGGCGCGTTCTACATGCTCGCTCTCAAGCCAGAGCGCCAGAAGGCCGGCGCGCTTCAGACGAAGATCGCCACTCAGCAGCAGGCCCTCGTGACGGCTCAGCAGAGCTACAACGTCGGTCGTGCGGCGCAGGCTGCGCTGAAGACCGATGGGGCGCAGTGGGCTGCGCTCAAGCTCGCCGTGCCGGCGCAGTCCAACATCCCCGCGTTGCTGCGGCTGCTCGAGAAGAGCGCCGACGCGGACCACGTTGCGATGACCTCCCTGAGCCTCTCGGGTTCCACCAGCGCGGCATCGAGCCCGGCCCCGGCGCCCGGGACCGGCACGGCGGCGCCGTCGGCCTCGCCCGTGCCGATCCAGCTCAGCTTCACCGGCGGTTACGTTGCCCTCAACAAGCTCGTGAGCAAGCTGACCGGACTCGTCGCGGTCGCCCACGGCACGGTCCACGCCACTGGGCCGCTGCTGAGCATCAACAGCGTGACCCTGACCGGCTCCAAGAGCCTGACGGGCAGCGTCAGCGCCACCATCTACCAGTTGGCCAGCGCGGCCGGCACGACGACCGGAGGATAAGGATGAGCTCGCTGCGTCGAGATCTGGTGGAGCGCAAGCTGTGGATGGTGGTCGCGGTTCTGGTCGTGGCTCTCGTAGGGGCCCCCGTGTTCCTGCTCAAGCACGCGTCCGCCGGCGCCACTCCGACGGTCCCGGCGCCCCCGGCGGCCACGGCGCCGACCGCGCAGACGACCACGAGCGCGACGACGGCCTCGGCGGAGCCGGTGAAGGTCGTGCTGGCTCGCATCGCACGCGACCCGTTCGCGAGTGGAGTGCCGAAGCTGAGCGCCAAGCCGGCAGCCAAGTCCTCGAGCGCGTCGTCGTCCTCGAGTAGCACGAGTGCCTCCGCGTCCACGTCGACGACCCCGTCGACGTCGAGCTCGACCGCGCCGGTCTCGATGGTGTCCCCCTCTCCGGCCATCACGGACTCGCCGTCCTCGAGCGCGCCGTCCGCCGGCTCCACCGGCTCAGGTCGGGTCACCACCACGGGCACGGGCCCCACGTCGACGATCGCGTCGACGTCGCCGCTCACGCAGGAGGGCCGGCCCGCCAAGATCCAGTCGTGGACGATGTACTCCGTCTCGGTGCGCTTCGGCAAGGACCTCAGCGTGCCCGTCAAGAAGGACGTCGCGCGGCTCACGCCCTTCCCCAACGTGATGGCGCCCCAGGTGATGTTCATGGGTGTGATGGCCGACGGCCGCTCTGCGGTGTTCGCCCTGCACGCCGGCATCGGGCATACCGGTCCCGGGCTGTGCCGCCCCAGCCACACGCACTGTTCGGCGATCGTGCTCAAGGCGGGTCAGACCGAGCACCTCAGCGTCCCCACCGCCAACGGTGGCCACCAGGACCAGGTGCTGCGTGTCGTCAGCATCTCCAGCTCCATCACGCACTCGCGCCAGGCGGCGCTCGGCGCCTATCACCGCGTCAACGACGCCGGGCAGTGCGAGCTCGACCTGGCCAACCCGGTCTCGTATGACCCGGTGACGGGAACGATCGCCAGCGTGGCGAAGGCCGCCTGCCAGCGGCACCCCGACGCCGTCCCGTTCGCCTACCTCGTGACTGCGCCGTGAGCTTCGCTCTGCAACAGGCCCTCCAGTACCTCTGCGATCAGGAGGGCTCGGACCTTCACATCAAGGCGGGGTCACCGCCGATGGTTCGCGTCTCCGGTGAGCTGACGCCGCTCCCGGTTGCCGATCCGCTCACGCCTGAGCACACCGCACAGGCGATGCGCGAGATGTTGCGTGACCCCGCCCGGCTCCAGGAGATGGAGACTGAGGGCGAGGTTGACTTTGCCTATGCGGTTCCGGGCCTGGCCCGGTTCCGTGTCAACGCCTTCCGCCAGCGCGGATCGATCTCGATCGTCTGCCGGCGCATCCCGTACGGGGTCACCACGATCGCGGAGCTCGGGTTGCCCGACGCCGTCCGCGACATGGCCGGCGAGCCCCGAGGGATCGTGCTCGTGACGGGAACCACGGGCTCCGGAAAGTCAACGACGCTGGCGGCCATGGTCGATCAGGTCAACACCACGTCGGCGCGCCACATCGTCACCATCGAGGACCCGATCGAGTTCCTGCACTCCGACAAGCGCTCGGTCATCAACCAGCGCGAAGTCGGGTCCGACACCGGGTCCTTCGGACGGGCGCTGCGACGGGTCCTGCGACAGGACCCCGACATCATCCTCATCGGCGAGATGCGCGACGAGGAGACGGTGCGTACGGCCCTCTCCGCCGCCGAGACGGGCCACCTGGTCCTCTCGACGCTGCACACCGCGGACGCTCCGGAGACGATCAACCGCGTCATCGACTTCTTTCCTCCCCACCACCACCGCCAGGTGCGCGCGATGCTCTCGGCCTCGTTGCGCGGGGTCATCTCGCAGCGTCTCGTGCCGTCGCTCGACGGCGGCCGGGTCGCGGCGCTCGAGATCCTGCGCACCACCGGCCGCGTCCGTGACGCGATCATGAACCCCGAGGAGACGGCCCAGCTGCCGACGATCCTCGCCGAGGGCGCCTTCTACGGGATGCAGACGTTCGACCAGGCCCTCTTCGCACACGTGCAGGGGGGTCGGATCTCGCGCGAGAACGCGCTCGCCGCCGCCACGAGTCCCCAGGACTTCAAGCTGCTGCTCGCCGCCGAGGGGCGGGTGGGCACGTCGATGGACGACGTGTTCGCGCAGCAGCCGGCGTCACCTGAGCTCGTCGCGGGCGACTGAGCGTCGTCTGCCGCCGGACCGACCACCTGGTCGGGGTATCGGCGAACGTCAACGGCGGCCACGAAGGGGTAGGTCCGGGCGTCGGCCGCAGCGGGCTGGAATCCTGACACCACAGAGCACACGCTGCCCGTTCCGCGCCCGTGTGTCCTGTGCGTTCAGCATGAGTGCAGGTTCAGAGCACACGGCTCGCAAACCGTGAGCGTGTGCCCTGTCGTTTCAGAAACAGCGCCGTCGAGGGCACGCCGGCACCGTCCGACCCTCTTCGACAGCCGCCGTTCGCACCCAGCCCCACAGCGACGGGCCCCACGGAGAGGAACTCCGACTAGGAGATAACCGTCGAGGCTGACGGACACGCGCGCTGAGCGTCAGGCGACGCGGAGCGCGAGGTCATCCGCCGAGGGCTCATTGAACCGTCGGCGATCGATCGTGCGGAAGGCCTCGACGATGCGGGGATCGAAGTGAGCCCCTGCCTGAGCGTCGATCTCGGCCAGCGCGCGGTCCTCGTCCCAGGCCGGCTTGTAGGGGCGCTCGTGAGTGAGCGTGTCCCACACGTCAGCCAGGGCGGTGATACGGCCGGGGAGAGGGATCTCGGCGCCGACCAGGCCGGCGACGTAGCCGTTGCCGTCCCAGCGCTCGTGGTGCGTCCCGGCGATCTCAGAGGCCATCCGCAGCACGGGGGAGCGGGCGGGAGCGAGAATGCGCGCCCCGATCTCGACGTGACGCATCATGTGCATCCACTCGGCCGGGGTCAGCTTGTCGGGCTTGAGCAGAATCCGGCGTGAGATACCGACCTTGCCGATGTCGTGCAGGGGCGCTGCGTCGCGGATCGTGGCGACGAAGACCTCGTCGAGACCGAGAGCCTTGGCGATGAGCGCTGCGCCGATCCCGACCCGCTTGGCGTGCTGGTCGGTGTCGTCGTCGTGGAAGTCAGCGATGGCGGCGAGGATCGAGAGGCTCTCGCGAGCGGTGTCGAACTCACCGGTCCGCTCGCGAACAGCGTCCCGCAGGACGGTGTTGCGGTCGCGAAGGCGCTGCCGTAGGGCGCGGGCCTCGAGCGCGTTGCGAAGACGCACGAGCAGCTCGATGTCGTCGATGGGCTTGGCCACGAAGTCGCGGACGCCCATCGAGAGGGCCCAGCGCCGGATCTCCGGAGTCGCGCCGGCCGTGAGAGCGAGGACCGGCAGGCTGTCCGCGCCCTCGGTGAGGTGGCGGATCGCGTGCAGCGCCTCGTGGGAGGAGCCGGGCACATCGAGATCCAGCAGCACGAGATCCGGGCGCTCGGTGACGCAGAGTTCGAGAATGCGCGTGGCGTCTGTGATCACCACGGCGGCGTAGCCCGACCGCACGATCGCCGCCTCGGCCAGACCGCATCCCTCGCCGGGAGCGTGGACGAGCAGTAGGCGCGTGTCGGCAGACTCGGTCATCGGGATCGGAAGGTCGGCGGGAGAACGTGGGGAAGGGCCCGCTTCACAGTCCCTTATCGGCAGCAGCAGCCACGCGCTTGACCCACGTACACGCGCGCGGCGCGGGGGGCGGCTGCGCGGGCGAACAGAGGTCCAGAGACGGGCCTCTGGGCTCAAGACCCAGCTCACGGCGCCGACTAGTTGCAGTGATCCTCGTGCGCACCCTCACAGCCTCACACCGAGCATGACCCCCAGCCGAACACGCCACCTGACCAGCGACGGCGGCTTCACGCTCATCGAGGTGCTCGTCACCGCTCTGATCGTGGTCCTCCTTGGCTCGGCGACGGCAAGCGCCCTCATCTCCACGACTCACACGAGCGGGGATCAGCGCGTTCGTGCCGAGGCCGACGCGCTGGCCTCCCAGGACCAGGCGCGCCTGCGTGGGCTCTCGGACGAGCAGCTGGCCGACCTCACCGGCTTGGCGGCAAGCCATACCGCGAACGTCAGTCAGACGACCTTCACCGTGTCCTCGAGCTCGGCCTTCCAGGACGCGTCGGGCAACTCGAGCTGCACCTCGACCGCGCAGGACTTCTACAAGGTCTCCACGACAGTCAGCTGGACCGAGCCCTACGCACAGGGCGCGCAAAGCGTGTCCGTCGACTCGATGCTCAGCCGACCCGTCGTCGGCATCCTGCAGACCGCGGTCACCGACCAGACCGGTGCGGTACTGCCGGGCGTCTCGGTCGCGGCGGCGCCGGCCACCGGGACGACCGGCCTGGTCGGACAGTCGGGCCAAACCGACACCGCGGGCTGTGCCGTCTTCACCGATATGACGGCGGGCTCATACAACGTCACCGTCTCCAAGCCGGGCTACGTGGACCAGACGGCCGCTTCGGCGCCGTCGAAGCCCGCGAGCGTCGTCGCCACCGGGACCCCGGCCGGCACCGCCTTCGTCTTGGGCCAGGCCGGTGGGATCGCGGCGACGTTCAAGGCTTCGAGCTCGACCGCCGCGCCGACATTGGGCGGTGAGGCCGACGCTCTCTCATACAGCGGCAGCGGCACGACGGGCAATGTGAGCGCGCCCACCACGCAGACCAACAGCGTGGCCGCCACCGCATTCACCACGCCCACCTCACTGTTCCCTTGGAACACCGCCACCCCGCCGGCGACGCCGAGTTACAGCAACAACTATGCGGTGTGGGCGGGCAAGTGCTCCTTCCAGCAGTACCCGAACTCCGGAGGCTCCACGTACCAGCTCACCACGGTCCAGCCGGGGATCGTCTCCAGCTCCACGGTCCAGGAGCCGATGCTCTCCATCCCGTCGCTCACAGCAAAGAATTCGAGCGGCACCAGCAGCACCACGCAGCCGAAGGACATCGTCCTGACGTATCGCTCGGGGTCGTGCTTTGACAGCTATAAGGCGACGGTGGCGCCGTCGGCGAACGGCGTGACCGGATACGGCGGGACCGCGCCGGCCAACGGGTGGTTGCTCAACCCGGGCCAGCCCTACGCCCCTAGCGGGACCCTCACGGTGTGCGCCGACTCCAACGCCTCTGGCAGCTACAAACACGGGACCGCGACCGTGGGAAACAGCAGCATGACGGGGAAAAATATCGTCGGGGCCATCGCGATGACGACGACTAACCAATGCACGGTCGCAACCTCATGACGAGATCGCCTGGGCAGCGTGAGGATGGGTTCACGCTCATCGAACTGGTGGTGGCCATGGCGATCGCGATCACCGTCGTCATCGCCCTGAGCGGGATCATGATCGTCACGCTGCGCCAGACCAAAGGGACCCTCACCCGCGTCGACGCCACGCGTCAGGGGCGGGTGGCGATGACGCAGATCGAGAACGAGCTGCATTCGGCATGCGTCGGCGGAGCCGCGGTTCCGATCCAGGCCCTCAGCACGCCAACGAAGATGATCTTCCTGAGCTACACGGGCGACGCGGTGAGCCCGACCCCCGTCTGGCACGAGCTCAGCCTGAGCGGCACCACCCTGACCGACACGGCCTATGGCGTCACCGCGACCACCACTGGGAGCGGCTGGGCGCGCACCGGTTCCGGGACGGCAACACAGCTTCTCACGAACGTCACAGCCCAGACGGGTACACCCGTGTTCCAGTACTTCGCCTACAAACCGTATCTGGGCACCGACGGCAACTACTACTGGACGATCCCGGACGGGACGAACCCCAACCCCGTGACGGGAGCGGCGCAGAACGCGTTGGCGTTAGAACAACCCTCGGGGGCCGCGCTCACGACCGGCGACGCCGCCGGCGCGGTGGAAGTGATCGTCACGCTGAATGTCGGGCCGACCACGACCGGGGTGGGTAGCTCGACGGCGTCCGTGCCCCTGACCGACTCGATCTCTCTCCGCCTCACCACGCCACCGGACTTCACCACCTCGTCAACGAGCACAGGGGACTTCGGACCATGTCTCTGAGCCGGCAAGCTGCGCGCACCCACCAGACGTTTCGCCGCGTCCATCGCCGCCGCGGCGAGGACGGGTTCACGATGATCCTCGCCCTCGGCGTCCTCCTGGTGACCTCGCTGCTGCTGGCCGGCGTGTTCGCCGCAGTGCAGGGCGACGCGAGCCTCAGCCGCAGCGATCTCGACGGCAAGCGCGCCTACTCGGCGGCGCAGGCCGGCGTGCAGAACTACCTGGGTCAGCTCAACGAGAATGCCGCCTCCTCCGCGTGGTGGCAGAACTGCACCAATGACTCGGCCAGCAATGTGTCGGTGACCGGAACGACGGGCGAGACGTACTCGTATCAGCCCGTCACCGCATGTGTCACCGGTGGCGCGGTTGGGACGGTCGTCAACCCGACGCTCGGCCTCCTGCGCATGGAATTCACCGGCAAGGCGGGGAAGTTTGGAGCCCAACGTACGCTTGTCGCCGACTTCCGGCCGTTGAGCCCGCTCTCGTTCATGTGGTACACGGTGCACGAGACGTTGGACCCGCAGCTCGACAGCAGCGACTGCCACGGCTACTTCTACTCGAATGACACTGGGCAGCCGGGCCAGGCGTGCTGGATCTACTGGGGCACCAACGACAGCGTCAGCGGTCCGATGTACACGCAGGACCAGTTCCTCGTGCAGTCGGGGACGAGCCCGTCATTCGGTCGCGGGAGCCAGGACCTGATCGAGAGCCACGCCAGCACCACGAGCGTGTGCGTTGTCAACAACGGAGGCTCGACGCAGCCGGCGACCGCCGCGTGCCCCACGGGAGTGATCCAGGGCAAGGCCATCGCCAACGCGCCGCTGGTCCCGCTGCCGGCCGATAACGCCAACCTCTTCCCGGACGCCCAGAAGAACGGCATCGTCCTTCCCGCGGGAACGACGACTCTCACGCTGTCGGTCTCGGGTGGGAAGACCACCGGGACCGCGATCACGTGCACGTCCGCGACGAGTTGCACAAGCTCGACAAATTACGATCTCACCGCCAACCCGATCATCTACGCGCCGAACTCGACGACCGGCTGCGCGCCCAGCTACACCCCGACCAACGTGACGTATCAGACGACGTCGGCCGGCAACTTCTACGGCCCCTGCGGAGACATCTACGTCAAGGGCACCTATCTCACCGGGCTGACCATCGCCGCGGCGGACAACATCGTCATCACCGGAAACCTCCAGAACACCACCGACACGGACGGCCAGACGATGCCGACCGGGACGGCGACCATGGGCCTGGTCGCCAACCAGTACGTGCGCGTCTATCACCCGGTCACCAACCCCGGCTCGAGCACGTCATGCACGGGGTCGACGTCCAACTTGACCATCGACGCCGCCATCCTGACACTGGCTCACTCGTTCTTCGTCGACAACTACGACTGCGGCGCGGTGGCCACGCTCACCATCCACGGGGCGATGGCGCAGCAGTACCGAGGTGCGGTGGCGACGAGCAAGTCCGACGGCTCCACGGGTACCGCCTACACCAAGAACTACAACTATGACGATCGGCTGCGGATCCTCCTGCCGCCGTACCTGTTCGACCTCCAGGACACCTCCTGGCAGATCGTCCGCGAGACGTCGTGCGCATCAGCGCTCGCGCAGAGCAACTCCCAGAGCTGTAGCTATCAGGGCACCTGAGCGGCGAGTGAGTCCCGCGCGCCGGCCGCGCGGATCGGGCCGGAGGGTGTCACGGGACCAGCCTGAGCGCGTCGGTGTGCAGAGGGCGAACGACGGTGAAGTGACGATGGTCCAGCGTCGCGACCTTGTTCTCGCCCAGGCGCTCGGCCAGCGCGATCACGCTTGCGTCGACCACGCCCAGGTTGAGATCGGCGTAACGGGTTTGGAGCTCGCGGCAGCGTTGGAGGTCGGCGGTGGTAGGCGCCACGGCCGTGTACACGCCGGCGATCAAGTCCTCCAGGAAAATGTCCCACGCCGCCCCGCTGAGGCGCGCCGAGCACCAGTAATCGAGTTCGGACAGCACCAGTACCGGAACGATCAGATCCTCAGTGGCCGAGGTGAGAAGTGCTGCGCAGGTCGCGTGGTCCGGGTCGTCCGCGTCGAGCGCCGCCAGCAGGGGGCCGGTGTCGAGGATGAGGGCCAACCCGAGACTCAGCGTGGCTCGCGTGCGACCGGCTCGGTGGCGAGCTCGGCTGCTCCACGGCCGTCAGATGACCTGCCGACGCCGACGCGCGGCTGGCGCTGCCGACGTATCGCCTGCGCCTTTTCGTCGATCGCCTCGGCCATCACGGTGCTCAAGGAGACACTCCTGCGCTGCGCCTCGGCCTCGAGTGTTCGCAGGGATTCCTCCACTGCGGTGACCGTCGTACGCCGCGTCATCATCATGATTCACGATGCTAGCATCACGAATCGGACGACCGGAGCAGACCTGATGAGTCGCTCGCCCAGGCGCCCGTAGCGCCGCGCCGTGTCCGGCGTGCGCGCCGCCCGCGCCACCACCTCGCGGCTGCCCACGATCACCGTGGCCAGTCGCGCCCGAGTGATCGCGGTGTACAGCATCTCGCGGCGCAGGAAGAAGGCGCCCGCGGCCGGGTGGGCGACGATGACCGAGACCGGGAGCTCGATGCCCTGCCCGCGGTGCACCGAGCATGCGTAGGCCAGCTGCAGCCGGTCGGCCTCCTCGTGGGCGAGGCGGAACACGGCCGCGTCCTCGGCGCCGAGGATGAGCGCGGCCTCCTCGTTGTCGTCCTCGTCAGCGGCACGTCCGGAGTCGACCTCGTCGAGCAGGCGCAGCACGGTGCCGTTCATGAGCCCGAGCTCGTGCAGGTTGCGCCCGGTCATCATGAGCTTGTCGCCGAGCCGCAGCCGCCCGCCGCGCACCGGCTGGCCGTCGGGGTTCAGCGCGGCGCGCAGCGCCCGGTTCAGCGCGTCGATGCCCAGGTCGCCGCGGTAGACGGGGGCGAACACCTGGATGTCGCGGACCGGATCGATCTCGTAGTGGGTGGGCAGGCGCTCGGCCACCAGCGACACGATCTCCTCGAGCGCGGCCTTCGCGGACGGTCGCTCGATGAGGAACAGGTCGCGGCGCATGCCCTCGGCGGCCCGGAACGAGGGCGCCTCCCCGCCGCGGATGGCGTGCGCTCCCTGGACGATCATGCTGTCGGCGGCCTGGCGGAAGATGTGGGTGAGCCGCGCCACGGGCACGCGCTCTGAGGCGACGAGCTCCGCGAACGGCTTGCCGGCGCCGACCGGGGCCAGCTGATCGGCGTCACCCACCAGCACCACGTGGGTGGTGTCCCCGACGGCGCGCAGCAGCGTCACCAGCAGCTCGAGGTTGGCCATCGAGGTCTCGTCGACGATGAGCAGGTCGCAGCTCAGTGGGTCCTGCTCGTCGTGGGTGGGGCCCTCACCCGGGATCCAGCCCAGGGCCGAGTGCACGGTCCGGGCGCGCAGGCCGCTGGCCTCGGTCATCCGCACCGCGGCGCGGCCGGTGGGAGCCACCAGCATCACGCGCGCCCCGCGCAGAGTGGCGCTGGCAGCGATCGTCTTGATCGAGGCGGTCTTGCCGGTGCCCGGACCCCCGGTGATGACCGACAGCCGGTGCTCAAACGCCGCTTCCAGTGCGGCCTGTTGCTCGGCGGTCAGCTCGCTGGGGGCATCGGAGTCGCTCGGCGGCTGGCGGCGCCGCCCGTCGCCCAGTCGCGGGTTGCGCGCGCCGTCCAGCAGCGCGTCCACGCGCGTGGCCAGCTCGGCCTCGAGCTCGGCGGTGGCCCGCCGGTAGACCCACTGGTCCTCGCGGACCGCGTGACCCTCTGCGACGAGGGCGTCGATCCGGTCCTCAGTCACCTCGGTGCTCAGCAACTCGCCGGCCTCGCCCAGCAGTGCCGGGGCGGGCAGGCACGTCGAGCCGCCGCGCTCGGCCTCGGCCAGCACGTGCATGATCGCCGCGCGTTCGCGCTTGGCCGGGTCCGGAGGCGTGCCCGAGGCGCGGGCGATCCGGTCGGCGATGGCGAAGCCGACCCCGAAGACGCTGGTCAGCCGGTAGGGGTCGTCGCTGAGGATCTGGTGGGCGGCGGTGCCGTAGTGCTCGTGGATCCGCGACGCCAGGTAGGCCAGGCCGTGGGGCGCCAGCAGCAGGTGCAACCGCCGCGTCACCCGCAGCGTCTGCCAGGACTCAGCCGCCTCCTGGGCCCGGACGGCGCGCAGCCCGATCTGGGCGAAGGCATGCTCGGGATCGGCGTCGATGACGTCGAGCACCTGCTCGGGACCGAAGCGGGCCACGAGCTCCTCGGCGCGGCGGGCGCCGACGTGCTTGATCCGTCGCAGGTAGCCGGTGAGGGCGGCGGGATCCTGGGGCGGCAGCGGCCGTGCCTGCGACACCTTGACCTGGCGCCCGTAGCGGCTGTCGGTGACCCAGTCGCCGACGATCTGGGCCCGCTCGCCCGCCTCGAGGTGGACGAGGGGGCCGACGAGAGCCACCGGAGCGCCGTCGGGGCCGGCGGCATCGAGGACCGCCCACCCCGATTGCTCATTGGCGTAGCGGACGTGGCGGATCGTCACCTCGTCGTCGAAGTCCACGTCCTCGCTGATGCTCACGCCCTCAGTGAAGCTCACACCCTCACGTTAGACCCGTGGGCGGGCGCCGAGGGGCGGGTGTGCCGGGCTTGGCACACCCGCGCCTCGCCCCGCGGTCAGCCGCCGCCGCTGCCGATCGAGATCGCACCTGCCGTCCCGCCCGCCGCCGACACTGCGGAACACGTCGCGCCCCCGGACGGCGTCGCGCCCCCGGACGGCGTAGTGCTCCCGGACGGGGTAGGGCCCCCTGCCGGTGGCAGCGGGCAGTGGGCGGGCATCCGTGTATCGAACGCCTGCGTCGTCGTGCCCGCGCCCGTTGTCACCTGCGCGGAGGTGAGCTGCGCGCCGCCGGGCCACCACGCCACCAGCCAGCCGTTCTGGACCGTGGCCTGGATGTGCGACCCGTCGCTGAGATCCAGTGTTGCCGCCGTCACCCCGGCGCCGGCGCGTCCTTCCACGAACGTGTAGGCGTCACCGGCGCGGGTCGTATGGACCTGGAACGACGGGGCCACCTTGCCGGCCGGCGGCGGCGCGGGGGCGCGTGTGGCCGACTGCATCGAGATCGAGGCGAACCCTGGGCCCGAGATGCAGCTGGCGTTGGCCTGGCCGGAATTGAAGACCACGAAGGTGAACGGCCCGCGCGTGTCGGTGAGGACGGGGACGGTCCGGCTGAGCTTGACGAACTGCGGCAACAGGGGAGGCTGACCGGCATGCTGAGCGGCCGCCTGCGCGGCTCGACTGCGAAGCTGCGCCAACTGCGCGCTGCAATGACCCTGCGCGCCGGCCACCTGGGCGCGAGAGGCATGGGTGGGCGTCGGCGACCAGCCGGCGAAGGCCGCAGGAGCCTTGGGCCCGAGATCGATCAGCAGCACCGCGGCAGCCGCCGCGGCCGCCGTGGTCAGCACGCCGGCCGCCACCGGCGGGCGCAGGTCACGCGTGCGCGGGCGGTAGTCGCGGGCGCGGATGCGGGCGCCGGCGCCCGTGGGCAGGTCGTCGGCCCGGGCCTTCAGCGCCGAGCGCAGCTCCGATTCCAGTTGCTCGATCATCACGTGTGCTCCTTTGTGCTCAGGGAGATCTCGGGGGACAGGGACGCCTGGAGACGAGTCAGGGCGCGTGACGCCGTGCTCTTGACCGTGCCCACAGAACACCCCAGAAGCTCGGCGACCTGGGCCTCGGTCAGGTCCTCGAAGTAGCGCAGGACCAGCACCGCGCGCTGTCGCGGCGCGAGCGTGCCCAGGGCCTCGATCAGCTCCGCGCGCACGCCGACGGCGTCCAGGCGCCGAGTTGAGGACTCGTCGGGGACGGCGGCCAGGGCGGCCGCTTCGTCGCCGACGAGCTCCTGGCGACGCCGGGTGCGGCGCTGCGCCCCGTCGAGCGCCAGGTTGATGAGCACCCGTCGGGCATAGGCGTGCGGATGGTCCATTCTGCGCACGCGCGGCCACCGGCGCGCCACCGTCAGCAGGCACTCCTGGACCAGATCCTCAGCCTCGGCGGGGTCCCAGGCCACCAGGTAGGCGGTGCGCAGCAACGCGTCGCTCGAGGCGGTGACGAACTGCTCGAAGTCCGCCCTGCTGCGCTGAGCGGCCCGGGGCCGCGTCGGTGCCGGTCTGATCCTCACATCTGCCTCAACCCCCTGTCCTGGAGAAAAGGTTGCGTCAGAGTGTGGCGACTGGCGAGCCGGGCCTTCTAGGCCCCCTCAGCCCGCCGCACCGCGGCGTTGATCCCCTCGGTCGCGACCAGGCCCTGGAAAGCTCGGACCACCGGCCGCACGGCCGCGACGCCGAGCCGGCCCTGGGCCCCGACCGGCACCACCCGCGCTTCGGCCGTCAGCACCGAGCCGCCGCCGGGGCGGGGCGCCGCCCAGCTGGCGATCACGACGCGCGCCGTTCCCCCGCGCGACCAATGCATGAACTCCTCCGGGGAGCCGAGCTCCGGGTAGTCGCGCCGCAGCGTCCAGATCCGGCCCACCAGCCCTGAGACGAGCGCGTGCTCGCCCTCCTCCAGAACCGTGAACGGCGGCTGGCGAAACAGGTCGTCATAGCCGAGATCGCGAGCCAGCCCGGGGATCCGCCACCGCACGAGGCGCCCGAGCACCGCGGTGTCAGACAGCTGGACCTCGCGTGCCGCCCGCCACAGGTGCGCGGCGGAGACCGAGCTCTCGCGGCGGTGGATCACGCGCAGCGCCGGGTCTGGCAGCCACTTGTCCAGGTCGGGGGCAGCGCTCACCGCCGCACCGTTTCTAGCAGTCCGCATGGCCGCCTTCGTGCCCTTTGAGCGATGATCGGCGGGTGTTTCGCTACGCGCTGGCACCGATACATCCAGACGCCGCGCGCGCCCTTTCCCTTCCGCGAACGTTGCCGGACGCCGCGGGCGTGGCCGTCACCTTCGACGACGGGCCCCACCCCGAGGGCACGCCGGCGGTCCTGGATCTGCTTGCTGCCGCGGGGGCCCGCGCGACATTCTTTGTCATCGGCGAGCAGGTCGAGCGCCGCCCGGAGTTGGCCGCGCGCATCGTCGCCGAGGGCCACCTGGTGGCGCTGCACGGCTACCGGCATCGCCTGCAACTCCGCGTCAGCCCGCGCGCGGTGGCAGAGGACACGCAACACGGCGCCGCGGTCGTCGAGCAGGCCACCGGCGCCACGCCCACCTGGCACCGCCCGCCATACGGCATCTACAGTCCGGCGGGGCTGCGCGCCGCGCGCGAGGCGGGCATGTCGCCCCTGCTGTGGTCACGCTGGGGCAAGGATTGGCGGAGGTTCACCACCCCCGGGCGGATCGTCGCCCGAGCCACCCGAGGGGTCATCGGCGGCGATGTGATCCTCCTGCACGATGCGGATTTCTACAGCGCCCGCCACTCCCATCGGCACACCGTGACGGCCCTCGGACCACTGCTGGCTGAGCTGAAACGGCGCAAACTCGATACCGTCCTCCCTGTCTGACAGGCTTGCGGCCCGTCGACAGGTCGGTTAGGAATGCGCAGAGGTCGGTAGCGCCGTTGCGGCGCCCCCCGGTCCGGCCCCGCGCACACGACGCACTCACACCATGACTACTGCTCCAGCTTCCGCTTCGCATCAGGATGCCCCTGACTTCGCGCGCTTTGCCATCGGGTTTGATCACCGCGACCGGGCCCGCCTGCATACGCTGATCGACGAGGTCCTGGACTCCAACCGCTGGTCCGAGGCGGACCTCAACGCGCGCTTTGAGGCCGCCTGGCAGACCTACAACGAGGCGCCTGCGGTGGCGCTGTCGAGCTGGGCCGGCGGCGCCCTGGGCGCGCTGCACTTCGCCGGCGTGCAGGGCGAGACGGTCCTGTGCCCGTCCAACACCTTCATGGCCACCCCGCTGGCCGCGATCCGCGCGGGCGCCCAGGTCCAGTTCGTGGATTGCAACCGCGACGACCTGTGCATGTCTTTCACGGATTTCCAGCGCGCCGCCGAGCAGCACCGGCCCCGGGCGGCCTTTCTGGTCCACATCGGCGGCCACATCGCCTTCGAGGTCGAGCAGATCGCGGCCTATTGCGCGGAGAATGGGATCTTTCTCATCGAGGACTGCGCCCATGCCCACGGCGCCGCCTGGCACGGCCGGCGGCCCGGAACGTGGGGGGATGCGGGCGTCTACTCGCTGTATGCCACCAAGACCATCTCCACCGGCGAGGGCGGCGTGCTCGTCTCCCGGCGCCCCGAGGTGATCGCGCACGCGCGCGATTTCCGCAACTACGGCAAGCCCTCCTACGAGGTCCCCGGCCTGAACTTCCGCATGAGCGAGTTCACGGCCGCGCTCGGGCTGGTGCAGATCGAGCGGCTCCCCGAGATCGTGGCCTGGAAGAACGAGACCGCCCGCGACCACCTGGACCCGCAGTACCCGGCTCGGCTGGAGCTGCCCGAGGGCATGGTCTCCGGGCTGTACAAGTACATCGTCTTCGATTGGCTCGAGCGCTCGACCGGCCGCGTCTACGACGAACCCTGCCACCGGATCATGGGCCACGCCATCGATCTGCCCAACTCGGACTGGGTGGCGCGAAACCACTCGTGCCCGCCGTTGTATTACAGACCGGTTGCGTGAGCTTCGATGCGGATGAGTGAATTTTCATGAGAGTTCTTGTTACGGGCGGGTCGGGATTCATCGGCTCCCACGTGGTGGACAAGCTCCGTGCCCGCGGGCACACCCCCGTCATCTATGACCTACGGCCCTCGCCGTGGCACCTGGACCCCGACGAGCGTGTGGACACCGTCCTCGGCTCCATCACCGACCGTGAGGCGCTGGAACGGGCCCTGCATTCGTGTGACGCGGTGGCCCACCTGGCCGCGGTGGCCGACGTCAACGACGTCCACGCCTCGCCCGAGGACGCGGAGCGCGTCAACGCCCGCGGCACGGTGACGGTGCTCGAGGCGGCGCGCCGGGCGGGCGTGAAGCGGATCGTCTACGCGTCCACGATCTGGGTCTACTCCGACTGCGAGCCCGACGAGGTCGACGAGGAGACGCTGCTGCCGCCGCCCAGCCACCTCTACACCTCCACCAAGCTCGCCGGCGAGCTGTACTGCAAGGCCTATCAGGAGCTCTACGGGATCGACTACACGATCCTGCGCTTCGGCATCCCCTACGGCCCGCGCGCTCGCGAGGCGGCGGTCATCCCGGCGTTCGTCAACAAGGCGCTGGCCGGCGATCCGCTCACGCTCGCCGGCGACGGCATGCAGAGCCGCAAGTTCGTCTACGTCGAGGACCTCGCCGACGGCGTCGCGCGCGGCCTGGACGACGTCGCCACCAACCGCGTCTACAACCTGGCCAGCGACGAGACGGTGACGATCAAGCAGATCGCCGAGACCGTGCGCGACCTGATGGGCGACGTGGAGATCACCTACACGCCCGCCCGGCCCGGCGACTTCGGCGGCAAGATCGTCTCCTCCGAGCGCGCCCGCGCAGAGCTGGGGTGGACGGCAGCCACGCCGTTCAACGAAGGCGTGCACCGCTACATCGACTGGCGCCTGGCCCAGGTCAAGGCGGCCAAGGACGAGACGGAGGCCGCGGTCATCCCGGCCGGGGAGCCCGATGCCGAGGCCAAGCCCCGCCGGGTGCTGATCATCTCCGCCGACATCGGCGAGGGCCACGACCTTCCCGCCCGTGCGGTCGCGCGGGAGTTCAAGGACGAGGACCCGGACGCCCAGGTGTCGATCGTCAACGGGCTGCCGGCCATGGGGCCGGTTCTCACCAAGATCCTGCGTGAGAACTCGGCCTTCATGTTCACCTTCGTGCCGTGGCTGTTCGATCTCCAATACCGGCTGTTCATGTACTTCGGGCCGACGCGGTGGCTGTCACGCCGGCTGCTGACCGTCTTCGGCCGCCGCGGCCTCATGCGCCTCATCCGCGCCTACGACCCTGACGTCATCGTCTCGACCTACCCCGGCGTGACCGCGGTGCTCGGCGAGCTGCGCCGAAAACGACGCCTCGACGTCCCCTGCTACTCGTCGATCACTGACCTGGCGGGGCTCCAGTTCTGGGCGCACCCGGGGATCGACCTGCACTTCATCACGCATCCGGAGTCCTCCGAGGAAGTGGAGCGGATCGCCGGTCCGGGCAGCGTGCGCTGGGCCAAGCCGCCGACCGCGCCGGCGTTCCTGGCCGCGCGCTCGCGCGAGGAGGCACGCAAGGCGCTGGCCCTGCCGCCCACGGGCCGAGTCATCGCCATCTCCGGCGGTGGCTGGGGAGTCGGCGATCTCGTCGGCGCCACCCGCGCCGCGCTGGAGTTCGAGGACGCCACCGTGCTCTGCCTGTGCGGTCGCAACGACGCCCTTCGTGCCAAGGTCGTCGGGCGCTTCGGCGACGAGCCGCGCCTTCGCGTCATGGGCTTCACCGACCGGATGGGCGATGTGCTCGCCGCCGCCGACGCGCTCGTGCACTCCAGCGCCGGCCTCACCGTGCTGGAGGCGATCATCCGCGGCTGCCCCGTGGTCTCCTACGGCTTTGGCTACGGCCACGTACGCGCCTCCAACGCCGCGCTCGAGCGCTTCAAGCTCGCGCAGGTGGCCCACACCGAGGCCGACCTCGTGCCCGCGATCACCACCGCGCTCGAGCAGCGGCCCGAGCCCGACCCTCGCTTTGCCCGCCGGCCGTCGACGGCATCGCTCATCCTGTCGGATGAGCGGCGAACCGTCCCGCTGGCCCGCTGGCGGGTGCGCACGGTCCGCGCCGCCACCGGTCTCGCCGCTCTGCTCCTGATCGCCGGCGTCGCCCTGACCACCGGCTTCTCCTACACCGTCGCTTCGCACATCACCCACATCCGGCCGGTGACCGTCGTGACCACCGATCACCCCGAGGTCGGGGTCCTCATCGACGCCCCCGCCTCCCAGGTGCCGGCGGTGGCGCAGACCCTCTCGGCCTACGGCCTGCACGCCTCGTTCGCCGTCGGCCAGCCGTCGGGGACCGTGGTGACCAGCGTCTCGAGCAACCACGATCAGGCGCTCCCCCGGTTGCCCAACGGTGGTCTGGTGCGATGGCTTGGCGCCCGCGGGCAGTTGCACAAGCTGCTGGAGATGATGGGCTACCAGCGCCACTTCCTCTACGCCTCCAACGGACCCAGCATCGGCCAGTGGCTGATGGCCAAGGGCGCGGGCGGGAGGCTGGTGGAGGGTGCGGTCCGCCTCCAGGACGCCGATGACTCCCTCGGCTCGCTGCGGCCTGGCGAGGTGGTGGAGTTCAGCATCGGCAGCGCCCGGGCGTTGCAGCCCCTGCTGGGCAAGCTGCTCGAGGGCCTGCACGAGGAGCATCTCATTGCGGTCCCGATCGGCCGGTTGATGCAGGATGCCGGCAAGAGCAGCCGACCGGCCTGATCTCGCCATCGACCTCGGTGACGTCGAGCGCGCCGCCGCGCGCCTGAAGGGCATCGCGCACCGGACCCCGGTGCTCACCTCCTCGACGCTCGACGAGCGCACAGGTGCGCGGGTGTTCTTCAAAGCCGAGACCTTCCAGCGGATGGGCGCGTTCAAGTTCCGCGGGGCCTACAACGCGGTCTCCTCGCTCTCGCCCGACGAGCTGAGCCGGGGCGTGTGCGCGGTGTCGTCGGGCAACCACGCCCAGGCGGTGACCCTGGCGGCGCGCCTGTGCGGCACGCGGGCGGTCATCCTCATGCCGGCCGACGCCCCCGCGCTCAAGCGGGCCGCCACCGAGGGCTACGGCGCCGAGGTCATCGAGTACGAGCGCTACGGCGAGGACCGCGAGGACCTCGTGCACGAGCTCGCCGCCGAGCGCGGCATGGTGCTGGTGCATCCCTTCGACAATCCGCGGGTGATGGCCGGCCAGGGCACGGTCGCGCTGGAGCTGCTCGACGAGGTCGAGACACTGGACGTGCTCATGGTGCCGGTGGGCGGCGGCGGGCTCATCTCGGGGTGCGCCACCGTCTGCGCCGCCCTGTCGCCGCAGACGCGGGTGATCGGCGTGGAGCCCGAGGCGGGCGACGACGTGGCCCAGTCGATGGCCGCGGGCGAGCGCGTCCGCATCCATGTCGGGCGGACGATCGCCGACGGCCAGCAGACCGCCAGCCCCGGCGAGCTCACCTGGCCCATCATCAAGGCCCGGGTGGCCGAGGTGGTGACCGTGACCGATGATCAGATCGTCGCGGCGATGCGCTTCCTCTTCGAGCGCATGAAGCTGGTGGTGGAGCCCAGCGGTGCCAGCGCGTTCGCGGCGCTGCTGGCGGGCATGCTTGACGCGCAGGGCCAACGCGTCGGCGTGGTGCTGTCCGGAGGCAACATCGGCGCCGACGCGTTTGGCGCGCTGCTGGGGAGCTAGGCCGCGAAGGCGATCTCGGTGGGGCCGTCACCGAGCCCGATCTCGATCGACTGCACGACCGCGTCGGTCGACGGGTCGATGACCACGATCGAGCTCGACACGTTGCACGCCACCCAGATGTGACCCTCGGGGCTCAGGGCGATGCCCGTCGGGATGTGGTTGAGCTGCCCGCCCGATCCGGAACCCAGGGCGATCGTCGTGACCACCCGGCCGCGCGCGGTGTCGATCGCCGACACGGTGTTGTCGTTGGCGTTGGACACGTAGGCCTTCGCGCTGTCGGCGGTGAACGCCGTGTTCCACGGCGAGCGGCCGACGCCGATCCGGCCCACCGTGCGCAGCGAGGAGGTGCTCAGCACCACCACCTCGTCGCGCTCGGTATCGGTCACGTAGGCGTGCTTACCGTCGGGTGTGACCGCCACCCCGTGGGGCTGGTGCAGCGGCTCTGAGACCTTGCGGGCGTGACCGCTGGCAGTGTTGATGACATACACGCCGTCGGCGCAGGTCACCCACACCTGGCTGCCATCGGATGAGACGTCCACCACCTGGGGTGCCTCGCCCACGTTGATGGTCCCGGTCTGGATCAGGCCCTTGACGTCGACCACCGAGACCGTCTGGGACCCGCCGGGGCCCGTGTTGGGGCCGGTGTTGGCGACGTAGGCCTTGGTGCCGTCCGGGGTGATGGCGATTCCGTGCGGGTAGATGCCCACGACCACCGTGCTGGTGATCTGGTTGGTGGACGTGGGGATGACCGAGACCGTGTTGGTGCCCGACTCCGTCACCCAGACCTGGGATCCGTCGGGCGTGGCGGCGACGCCGTACGGGTTGGTGGTGGAGCCCTTGACCGCCGAGGCCAGCGTCATCGCCGAGCCCGAGAAGATGGCCACGCTGCCCCCGACGATGCCGGGGACGTAGGCCATCGACTCGCTCGCCGACGGCACCACATGCTTGCCCTCGACCGCCGAGATCTTCGAGAGGTAGACCCGGTCGGTGGCGCCGCGCTTGAAGTCCGCGGCGTGGGTGGTGCGGTTCTCCTCGAAGCGGCTCTTGGTGGCCGGCATCGCCCGGTGACCGCGCCGCTCGCGGCGGTCGCTGGGCTGAGGCGTCCAGGGCAGCCGCGGCCGGTGCTTCTCCTGGACCGGAGGGGTCTGGGCGGCACCGGGGATGGTGGCCGCCGGAAGCGTGGCCACCTCCTCCTCGGCCACCCAGAACTCACCGATGGTCGGCGGCAGGTGCGGCGGCGAGGACGAGCGCCGCCCGTTGGTGAAGCCCAGCGCGGAGGTCAGGTCGCCGAACGCCTGACGGCGCCAGGCGCTGATGTTGGGCTCCGAGACGCCGGTGAGCGTCTCCAGGAACTGCAGCACCGAGGTGTGGTCGAACTGCTCGGTGGCGACGAAGCCGCCGATGCTCCACGGCGAGACGACGAAGCACGGGACGCGCACGCCGCCCCCGATGGGCAGGCCGTCGACGAATTCGTCCGGGGTGCCCGCCGGCGGCAGCGGCGGGACCATGTGGTCAAACAGCCCGTCGTTCTCGTCGTAGTTGACGATGTAGACCGTCTTTGACCACGTGTCGCGGTTCTCGGCGACGGCGTTGAGCTTGGAGGCCACGAAGTTGGCGCCCGACGCCGGCAGGTAGGAGGGGTGCTCGGACTGGCCGGAGGTGGGGAGGATCCATGACACGGTGGGGAGCCTGCCGTTGCGGGCGTCCCACTCGAAGCGGTCGGCTGAGTGGATGGTCAGCCCGTTCTCATATAGCGTCGAGCCCGGCCGGGCGCTCTGGAAGGCCTGAAACCACTCCAGCGGATTGGTCCCGTAGTCATCCTCCTCCTGATAGACCCGCCAGCTGACGCCCGCCTGGGTGAGGCGCTCGGGATAGGTCGTCCACGTGTAGGGCTGGTGCGTGGTGGGACTGGGCACGACGTTGGAGATAAACGGTCCCCCGCCGGTCCCGTTGGGGTCGATCATGCCCGTCATCAGGTACATGCGGTTGGGCCAGGTGGGACCCAGCAGCGAGCAGAAGTAGGCGTCGCACAGGGTGAACGTCTCGGCCAGCGCGAAGTGAAACGGGACGTCCTGGCGCTCGTAGTAGCTCATCGTGTACGGGCCGTGGGCCGCGCCGTCGGCGCCGATGTGGGCCGGCAGCCAGTTGTCGTTGGTGGCCGTGGTGGGCTGTCCCGGCGTGCTGCTGACCTTGAGGTTGAGCGCGGAGTGCTGGACCGTCCACGCATGCGAGGTGGAGGGGATCGCCTGTGAGCTGGTGGTCTTGGTGTCCAGGTGCCACGGCAGCAGGTAGCCGTCGGGGTTCTGGGTGTCGGGCTGGAAGAAGATCGACTTGCCGTTGGCCTGCGTGAGCGCGTTGGGATCGCCGAACCCGCGCACCCCTCCCAGCGTTCCGAAGTAGTGGTCAAACGAGCGGTTCTCCTGCATGTGGACGACGACGTGCTTGATGTCACGCATCGACCCTTGGCGCCGCCCCTCCGCGGCGGCGCGCGCGAGCGCGGGCGGCAGCAGGGTGGAGGCGAGCACGCCGCCGGCACCGGTGGCGGCAGAGGTGAGCAGGCGACGACGAGTTACCTCGGGCATGGCAAGGCCCCTTTCTCAAAGTGGGCGTCGAGCTGTCCGCTCGCGAAGTGCGCATGCAGACCCATGCGCAGGTGCGAGCGACCTGGATGGCCCAAAGCCTATGCCCCGTCGGCCGCAGGCGTGTTACCGAAGTGCGTCAGACCTGTGACCGAGGAGTGAGCGGCTACCAGTGGACGCCGCGGGTGGCCTGCGCGAAGGCGCGCTGCTCGGCCTCGGTGCGCCGGTCCAGCGGCTTGCCGTCCTCGGGGAACAGCTGGTAGGCGCGGTTGACGACCATGTCCTGCGCCCCGGGGGCGATCGCGTAGGTGAGCTGCCCGAGGTTGCCCAGCGTGGTGGCGATCTTCTTCGGGCGCTTGCGGATCGCCTCGGTGATCATGGAGGCGGCCTGATCGGGGTTGAGCGTCGGCAGCCGGTCATAGATCTTGGTGGGGGCGATCATCGGCGTGCGGACGAGCGGCATGTAGACGGTGGTGATGTGCACCCCGTCACCGATCACCTCGGGTCCGATCGAGCGGCTGAAGGCGTCGAGCGCCGCTTTGGAGGCCAGGTAGGCGGCGAACCGCGGGGTGTTGATCTGCAGCCCGATCGTCGAGATGTTGATGATGTGCCCGCTGCCGCGCTCGCGCATGACCGGGAGCAGATCGAGCATCAGCTTGACCGGCGCAAAGTAGTTGAGCGCCATCGTGCGCTGGTAGTCGTGGAAGCGGTCGTAGGAGCGATCGACCGAGCGGCGGATCGACTTGCCGGCGTTGTTGACGAGGATGTCGACGTGCCCGTGCTGGGACAGCACCTCCCGGGCCATGCGCTCCACATCCTCGGAGTCCGACAGGTCGCACGTGTGCACGAACGCGGTGCCGCCGACGTCCTGCACCCGCTCGGCCACCGCGTCGAGCTTGTCCTTGGTGCGCGCGACCAGCAGCAGCTTGCCGCCGGCCTTGCCGATCTGCAGCGACGCCGCCTCGCCGATCCCCGACGACGCGCCGGTGATCATGATCGTCTTGCCCTTCACAGCGCCGTGCAGTGAGTCGGCGAGGATGCCGCCGCCGAATGGGATGCGCTGCGTCAGCTCCCGCAGCGTGCGGATGCCGCCAATGGCCAGGTCAGTGAGGTCGGGAGTCATGGCTAGCGGTCCGCCAGGACCTGGTTGGCCATATTCTGCTCGCCCGCCTGATTGGGGTGCAGCGGGAAGGCCGCCGAGGTCGGCACGATCCCGTTGACCCAGGCGGTGCTCGAGGCCTTGCACGCGTCGTGGCCGATGCTCGAGGTGAAGGTGTCGACGTACTTGGCGCCGTTGGCGGTGGCGGTGGTGCGCAGGACCGTGTTCAGCGACGTCTCCAGCGAGTTGAAGTACGTCACGTCACCGGCGGAGATCGGCACCAGCGGCCAGCAGCCCGACCCGTTGGTCGGCAGTCCGTCGGGATAGCCCACGACCAGCACCTCGGCCTTCGCGGCGCGGGCGTGGATGCCCTGGATGACCGCCGCCACCTTGGGGCCGGTGGCGTTGATCGCCGCGATGTTGGGGTCGCTGCCGCCCGAGACGTAGTGGTTCTTGCACGCGGTCCCGGTCGGCCGGATGATGTCGAGCTTGGCGCACTCCTCGGCGACGGAGATGAGCCCCGCGTCGTTGCCGCCGATGCCGACGGTGACCAGCGCGTCACCGGCCGTCAGCGCGTTGAACTGGGGTGGAGCGGTCTGCAGTCCGCCCTCCAGGCTCTGAGACTGGGTCATGTCGACCGTGGTGGCGCTGGAGCAGCTGGCGTCGGTGAAGCTGGTCAGAGACAGTGCGCGCGACACGTCGGACGGGTAGTTGTGGGTCGAGCGCCCGCACAGGATGGGGCTGCCGGTGGGGTTGGGCACCAGCGGCGCCGCGGTGTAGGAATCGCCCAGGGACACGTACGGGCCGCCGGCCGCCTGGGCCGCTCCGGCTGCGGCAGCGGCGATGGCGAGCGCTGCGCCGGTGGCGAGAGCCCCGCGGCGGACGACGAAACCAAACGACTGTGGCACTGGTTCTCTCCTCGTGAGCGACGGACCCCGGAGCGAGCTTATAGGGCCTCGCCCGCCGCCTCAATTCAATCCGGGTGTACCCGCACGTCCGCGGTTGCATGCCTGCGAGCGCGCCGGGGCCCCACGTGGTGCGATCGTGTGGCGGCGTGGCGGCTCAGCGGCGCCGCGTGAGCTTTGTCACCAAGAGCTCCACCGAGCGCTGCAGCTCGTCCAGCGTCGCGTCCTCCACGCTGGTGATGCCGAGCTTGCGGTTCAGCCACGCGTTGATCTCGCGGTGGCTGGTCCCGTCGCGGCGGCGGACCTCGGACACCAGCCGGTGGCGCTCGTCGCGTAGTTGGGCGCGCCGCTCGAACGCCGGGATCTCCCGGGGTGCCTCCGCGGGGCCCGCGCCGTTGCCGTGGGGCTCGGCGTCGGCCATGGCGCTCACCCACCGCGTCGCCGCGGCCGACGGCGGAGGCGGCGCGGGCGCCCCGAACAGCGTCATCTGCGGTGCGACATCGGCACTGAGGGGGACGAACTCAGGTGTCTCGGAGCGCTCGGTCTGCCGGCGCTCATCGCGTTCGTCGAGCGCGAACGGATCCTCCTCCCCGGGTCGGCGCAGCGACCCGCGCAGCTCCTGCTCGATGGTGGCCGCGTGGTCGCGCAGGACCGGGTCGGCGGGGACGTAGAGCCAGCTCGGCTCCGCGGGGCGGCGGGGGAGGGTGCGGACGAAGCGGCCCACGATCTGGCGGAAGATGAGCGGGGTCTTGGCCGCCGTGGCGTACACGCCCACCCGCAGACGCGGAATGTCGACCCCCTCGGAGACCATGTTGACGGCCACGATCCAGGGCTCCGTGGAGCCGGTGAAGGCGGCGAGCTTGGCCGCGGCGCGCGCCTCGGCGTGCAGTATCACCAGCGGTACCCGGCCGGTCGCCTCCCGCAGCAGCTTGGCGATCCGCCGCGCATGCTCGGAGTCGGCGGCGACGACCAAGCCGGCCGCGTCGCGGTGGCCGTCGCGTCGGATGCCCTGAAGCTTGGTGTCGGCCTCCTTGAGGATCCGCCGCAGCCCGTCGGGCAGATCGGTGGAGATCGCCGTGCGGTATCGCCGGCTGGCCTCGCGGGTTGACAGCACCGTCTCGAAGCTCGACTCGATGACGTCATCGCCGCTGCGCCACGACAGCGAGCCGTCGTAGGCGACGAAGCACACCGGGCGGCACACGCCGTCGGCGACCGCCTGGGCGTAGCTGTAGGAGACGTCGGGCTCGGCCATCCCGTCGGCGTCATAGCTGACGCCCGGGATCGGCGTGGCGTCTGAGCGAAAGGGGGTGCCGGACAACAGCAGCCACCGCTGGCACCCCTCGAAGGTCTTGGCGAAGGACACGCCCCAGGTCAGTTCCTCCCCGAGGTGGTGGGCCTCATCGGCGATGACCAGCGTCCGGCGCGGCAGCGCCCGGGCCCAGCGCGCGGGCGCCCTGGCCACGCGCGCGTAGGTGACCGACACGCCGTGGAAGCCGGATGGGGGTTTGGGGGAGTCGGCGTCGGGGGCGAGGTCGAGGCCCAGGTCGTGGGCGGCGCGCGCCCACTGCCGGGTGAGCGGGGCGGTGGGGCAGGCGACGACGACCGATGAGATGGCGCCGGCGTTCAGTTGGGCGCGGGCGAACTCCAGCGCCGGGCGCGTCTTGCCGGCACCGGGCGCCGCCGAGAGCAGGAAGGGACCGTCCTCCCAGTCCGCCATCTGGGTGAGCGCGCGGGTCTGCCAAACGCGCAGTTGGGTGCGGTTGGACTTGGGGCGCGGGGAGGGCACGGGTCGCGCATCGTGAAGGACGCACCGGACGAAACCGAGGGTCGGAGGCGGACGCGGTAGCCGTCTCCCGCTCCTGGTAACGGTCCCTGGTGGGCGATCATCCGGTTCAGCACGCCGTCCGGCACTCGTGCGAACATACGTTCGGATGATCGCCTGTGTCCTGATCCCTCGCTTTGGTCTCACCACCGCCCTCGGTGATCGGTCGGAGTTGCTGCAGAGCCCGGTCGCGCTGGCGCCGGAGCCGGGCGGAACGCAGCAGGTAGGGGAGGTCTCGCTGGCCGCGGAGGCGTTCGGCGTCCACCCCGGGATGCGCCTGGGGGAGGCGCTGGCCCGCTGCCCACGGCTGACGCTCGTCCCCCCGGATCCCGCCGGCGTGTCTGACCTGTGGGAGCGGCTGCTCGTGCGCCTGGAGTCCATGGGGGCCGCCGTCGAGCCCGAGCGCCCGGGACTGGTGTGCTTTGACGCGCGGGGACTGCTGCGGCTGCACAGGGGAATCGAAGGAGTCCTGCGGGCTGCGCGCACTGCCTTACGGTTGCCGGCGCGCTTCGGGGTCGCCCCGTCGCGGTTTGCGGCAGTGGCGGCGGCGACCCGGGCGCGGACCCGCCGCCCGGAGATCGTCGGCGGCGGCGCGGACGGGCGCGCGGCGGCCCGCTCCTACCTGGGCCCGCTGCCCGTCGCGCTGCTGCGCGCCCGCCCGGCGCTCGCCGATCTCCCCGAGGCGCTCGAGCGCCTGGGGATCCGGACGCTCGGTGAGCTGGCGGCGCTGCCCGCCGCCGCCCTGGCCGATCGCTTCGGGAAGCGGGGGCTGCTCGCCTACGAGCTCGCGCGGGGAGGTGACAGTGCGCTCAGCCCCCGCCCGGCGAGTGAGTTCCTGCGCGAGGCGCTCGAGTTGCCCGAGGCCGCCTCCGGGATCCAGCTGGAGCGGGGTCTGGGCCTCCTGATCGATCGGCTGCTGGCCCGGCGCGAGCGGCGCGGGCGGACGCTGCGATCGGTTGTCATCTCGGCCAAGCTGGTGGAGCAGGGCGGGACCTGGCGAGAGCAGGTGGTGTTCCGCGAGGCGCTGGCCGATCCGGTGCGCATGCGGCTGGCGCTGGTGGCGCACCTGGCGCTGATGCCGGCGCCGGCGGAGGTGCTGAGGCTGTCGGTCGAGCGCTTTGGCCCGCTGGCCTCAGACCAGCGGCCGCTGCTGGAGGATCCCGCGGCGGCGCGGGCGGCGCGCCTGCGCGAGGCGATCCGTCAGGCTCGGGCGGCCGCCGGGCCCGAGGCCGCGCTGCGCGTGCTGGAGGTCGATCCGGACTCGCGGTTTCCCGAGCGGCGGGCGGTGCTGGCGCCCTTCGAGAGCTGAGATGGATTCCACAATATGCGTGTGATGACTACGCAGAAAGTGTGTAACGCCTGATGGCCGGGCCGCGCCGTCTCGCCGTGCCGCGCCGGGTGGCGGTGACCGCCGCCGCCGACGGTCGCCCGCTCCAGGTCGACCAGAGAGAGGTGGACGCGGTGCGGGAGTCGTGGCTGATCGAGGACCGCTGGTGGACCGAGAAGCCGCTGCGGCGGCGCTACTGGGAGGTGGTCACCACCTGCGGGCGCGACGAGGTGGTCTTCCACGACCTGATGAGCGAGAGGTGGTGGCGCCAGCGCTGACCCTCGCGGCGTCTGGACGCGGACCCGGACCCGCCCGCCCGCGGCGAGCACGTCGTAGCACCAAGTACGACTCTGGTCACCGCCCCCGCCCAGCCACGCCCAGCCACTCGCGAGGGCGCTTAGGGATCGCGACATTAGACTGGTGGGCATGGCCCTGCCCCCCGCACATGTCGACCCCGGACGGGTCGCGGTGGGCACCTGGAGCGGTGGTCGGTTCATGCACTTCGGTGAGGCCGTAGACGAGGAGCGCTTCCTCGCATTGGTGGCGCCCGACGATCAGATCGACACGGTGATCACCGCCGACGTGTACGGGGCCGGTGAAGCCGACCGGATGCTCGGCCGGGCGATCGCGGGCCGGGCACGTGAGTCCATGTGCGTCGTCGGCGCCGTCGGGCACGACTTCTACGAGGGCGAGCGCAATGGGCCCAAGGGCTTCCCGCGCTTCACCGACCCGGCGCTGCGCGGGCCCGACGGGTACAGCGACTACCTGAAGATGGCCACCGAGCGCAGCCTCGAGCGCTGCGGCGTGGATCGCTTTGACCTGCTGCTGCTGCACAACCCCGACCGGACGGGATACACCAGCGAGCGCGTCTGGGAGGCGATGGCGGCGCTGCGCGACGCCGGCCTGACCCGCATGATCGGGGTGGCGCCGGGGCCCGCCAACGGCTTCACGCTGGACCTCATCGACTGTCTGGAGCGCTTCGGCGCCCTGATCGACTGGGCGATGATCATCCTCAACCCACTCGAGCCGTGGCCCGGCGAGCTCTGCCTCGACGCTGCCGCTGCCGCCGAGGTCAAGGTCATCACCCGGGTGGTGGACTACGGCGGGCTGTTCTTCGACGAGCTGCGTCCCGGGCAGGAGCTGGCCCGCGGCGACCACAGAGGCTTTCGCCCCGCGGGATGGCTCGAGGCTGGACTCGAGCGCCTGGATGGGATGCGCCCGATCGCCGACCGCGCCGGCCTGACCATGATCCAGCTCGCCTGCCAGTGGAATCTCGCCCACCGGGCGGTCCAGTGCGTCGCGCCCACGCTCATCCAGGAGGTCGGCCCGCAGGCCAGGAGCATCGAGGACAAGCGCGCCGAGCTCGCCGCGCTCCCCGTCGAGCAGCGGCTGAGCAACGGCGACGTGGACACGATCCGCACCCTGGGCGACAACACCGGCTGCATGGCGCTCAAGGGCGCCTCCCCCCAGCACACCGGCGACGAGCAGCCCGACCGCTGGACGCTCGACGACCACCTGGTCACGGTGGCGGAGCGCTGGCGCATCGACCCGCAGCGCGATCTAGTCATGGAGGAGGCAGCATGAGCGAGTCCGAGGTAGGCCTGCCCATCACCGGCGGCTGCAATTGTGGCGCCGTCCGCTTCGAGATCTCAGAGCCCTTCGAGGCCTCGATGTACTGCCACTGCACCCGCTGCCAGCGCCGCAATGGCACCGCCGCCTCGGTCAACGCCCGCACCACGCCCGAGGCCTTCCAGATCGTTCAGGGTGAGGACCGTATCCGCGCCTGGGATCCGCCCGGGGGCGCCGCCAAGCACTTCTGCGGCGACTGCGGCTCGGCGCTGTTCAGCCGTTCGCCCGGCTCGGTTGGGGTTCGGCTGGGCACCATCGACGGGGATCCCGGCATCCGGCCCTCCTACCGCCAGTACACCGCCTACGCCGCCGTCTGGGAGCCGATCCCCGACGACGGGCTGCCGCGCCATCCCGAGGCCCGTCCCTCGTCCTGACCGGCGCGGACGGCGAGTGCGGGCTCAGCCGTCGCCGGCCACCTCAGCGCGCATCCACTCACAGCCCACCGAGAGATCCGCCACGCCCATCGCCGCGGCCACGTTGAGCCACATGCCGTAGCGGAAGAAGTCGTCGATCGCCTCCTGGTCGGCGCCCGACAGGCGCTGCACGTGGGCCACGAGCGTGGCGTAGCGGTGGCGGACGTGCTCGCGGATGGTCTCGTCGTCACAGGCGGCGTACGCCTGGTGCTGGATCATCAGGTAGTCGCGGTGGGTGATGAGGCTCTCCACATAGGCGTTGCCCATCGCCGTCAGGACGGTGGCGTCGGGCAGCGCGATCGCGGGATCGAACGCCTCGGCGGCCTGCGTGAACAGGTCGGCAGTGTGGTCAAAGCTGCGCCCGACGGCGGCCAGGAACAGCTCCTTCTTGTTGCCGAAGAGGCTGAACACGTAGGGCTGGGCCACGCCGACGGACCGCGCGATCTTGTCCACCGGCGTGCCGTGCAGTCCGCCCTGGGCGAACTCGTGGACCGCGGCGTCGATCAGCGCGTCCCGGCGCTCGGCGGCCGGGACGCGCTGACGCGTGGTCTTGGTGTCGGTGGTGGAGGTGGCCATGTCAGCGCTGTGGCGATCCTACGCCACGGTCAGGCCATCTCGGCCAGTGCCGGCGAGGCCATCTGCCGGCGCTCGGCGGCCTCCAGGCTGGCCTGCGCCTCGGCGCTGGCCCGGGTGTTGAACGGGACCAGCAGCGGAATCACGGCTCCGATGCCCAGGACCGCGGTGCCGACCCACAGCGCCGGGGTCAGGCCGCTGACGAACGCCGCCGCCGACTGATAGCCGCCGTGGCTGGTGAACACCGTGGCCAGCACGGCGATGCCCAGCACGCCGCCCAGCTCGCGGATGGCGTTGGTGGCGCCCGACGCCTTGCCCGCCTGGTCAGAGCGCACCGATGCCAGCACCGCGTTGGCCGACGGCGCGAACACCAGCGCCATCCCCGAGCCGCCGAGCACGAACGGGACGATCATGCTGGCGTAGCTCATGTCCACGCTGGTCTCCAGCGCCAGCCAGCCCAGCGCGATCGCCTGCAGCGCCAGCCCGGCGGCCATGAACAGCCGGGCGCCGTAGCGCTCGGAGAAGTAGCCCGAGAGCGGCGCGACGACCATCGTCGCCCCGGTCCAGACCAGCAGCTTGACGCCGGCCTCCAGGGGGCTGTTGCCCAGGACGTTCTGCAGGAACTGGCTCAGGAAGAAGATCGAGCCGAACATCCCGAAGTACATGGACAGCGAGACCACGTTGGTGACCGAGAAGCCGCGCCGGGCGAAGAAGTCCATCGGCAGCATCGGCGTCTCGGTGCGGCGCTCCTGGATCACGAAGCCGGCCAGCAGCGCGGCGCCGGCGGCCAGGGAGACGATCACCTGGGTGGAGCCCCAGCCCAGCGACTGGCTGCGGATGAGCCCGAAGACGAGGCCGAACAGCCCCGACGAGCCCAGCGCCAGACCCGGCAGGTCCAGGTCACCCGACGGCCCGAAGCTCTCGGCCAGGCGCCGTCCGGCCAGCGGCACCAGCACCGCGCCGATCGGCACGTTGAGCCAGAAGATCCAGTGCCACGAGGCGGCCTGCACCATGGCGCCGCCGACGAGCGGCCCGAGGGCCACGGCGATGCCGCTGATGCCGGACCAGACGCCGATGGCAAAGCCGCGCCGGTCCGGCGGGTAGGCGTCGGCCAGCAGGGTCAGCGTCAACGGGGTGGCGATCGCCGCGCCGGCTCCCTGCGTGGCTCGGGCGACGATGAGCAGCCCGATCGTGGGCGCCAGTGCCGCCGCGGCCGAGGACACGGTGAACAGCGCGATGCCGGTCATGAACATGCGCTTGCGCCCGAAGCGGTCTCCCAGCGCGGCCCCGGTGAGCAGCAGCACGGCGTAGGACAGGGTGTAGGCGTTGACCGTCCACTCGAGCGCCTGGATCGAGGCGCCCAGGTCACGGTGGATGCTCGGCAGGGCGACGCTCACGACGAGGTTGTCGAGCACCACCATGAACAGACCGACGGAGACGATTGCCAGGGTCCAGCCCCGGCGACGGGTGGCGCTCATGGCCAGCCCTCCTTCCAGAATCTTCTTAGTGAGCACTAACTAAGACGATAAGTTAGCAGTCACTAATAACTTGTCAAGGGAAATATCGGATCGGGTCAGACGGGCACGCTGCCGTAGGCGAGCGCCAGCGCGGCGAGCTCGTCGGCGGCCGGAAAGGCGCCGGCGTCGCGGACGGCACCGCTGAGCGCCTCGAAATAGCGCTCGAAGCCCCCCGGGGTGACGAGGATGAGCATCCTGACCGGCTGGTCTGACGGGTTGGCGAACGTATGGGGAGTACCGCGCGGCACGACGGCCACGGTCCCGGGGCCCGCCTCGTGCGCGTCGTCGCCGACGCGCACCGCGATCTCGCCGTCGAGCACGTAGAACGTCTCGTCGAAGTCGGGGTGGACGTGGAGCACGGGGCCGGGGAAGCCGGCGGGGACGACCTGCTCGATGAGCCCGAAGGCGCCGTTGGTGTCCTCGCTGCGTACGCGAATGTGGATCGATCCTCCGAGCAGCGCATCGCCGGGAGCGGTGTCGAGGGTCTGGATGTGCGGGCGGGTGGTGTGAGTGAGTGCGTTCATGAGCGCCATGGTGGGCGCCCGCCCACGCGCGCTCAATCCCTGGAAATGAGGGGTTGGCCGGGCCCAGACCGTGTGTCAGACTCGTTTCGTGCTCCCTCGAGACCAGGACTATGCCCGGGCCCGGCGGCGGATCGAGACCGCGGTGGCCGTGCCGGATCTGAGCGTCGACGGCGTGGTGGGGCGCATCCTGGAGGAGACCGCCGACGTGCTCGGCGTCACGAGTGCGTGCTGGCACAAGACCGATCCCGCGACCGGCGCTCTGGTCGACGGCGCCGAGGTGGGCGGGGCGCCCGGCAGTCTCGAGGAGTCGCTGGTCTACGAGTACCGCCGTCCCGATGTCAACCGCTTCGTCGAGCTGGCGGCTGCACGTGAGAGCGTCGCGGCGATCTCGACCTCGACTGACAACCAGCCGTCCTCCAGCGCGCGCTTTCGAGAGATGATCGAGCCCACCGGCGTCGCCGACGAGCTGCGCGTGGCCTTCACCGACGCCTACGGGATGTGGATGTCGCTGGTGATGTTCACCCGGCGCCGCATGACCGAGGGCGACCTGCGTTTCGTCTCTGACATCGTGCCCGCCGCCACCCACGCCCTGCGCGCGGTGACGGCGCGCTCGCTCGAGGATCCGGCCGTTGCCGATCCCGGCGACGGGTCGGCGCCGTCGGTGCTGCTGCTCGATGCCGGCGACCACATCGTCTCCGCCGACGCCGTCGCCCGCCGGCGGCTGGCGCTGCTGCCCGGTCCCGGGGGCGACCAGGCGCCGGGCGTGATGTCGTTCCTGGCCGCGCGGGCGCGCTTCGATCGCGCCGGAGGCCCGGCCACCGCGCGAATGCGCGCGTTGGACGGCCGCTGGTTCGTGATCGACGTCTCGGTGCTCGACGACGCCGGCTCGGGCAACGTGGCCGCGGTGATGCAACCGGCGCCGTCAGAGCTCGTGCTCGACAGCATGCTGCGCGCGATGGGCCTGAGCGCCCGTGAGCGCGAGGTGGCCGCGCTGCTGGCCCAGGGGCGCCCCACCAAGTCGATCGCGGCGAGGCTGAAGCTGTCGCCCTGGACCGTCCAGGACCACGTCAAGGCCATCTACGCCAAGACCGGCGTGAGCCGCGCCGACCTCAGCGCGCTCGGCGCTCAGTCGGCGATCACCAGCTGAGCGGCCGCCAGGGCGTCGGGCTCGCCCCCGTCGGTGCGAATGAGCACTGCCGGGATGCCGAGCGCCTCGGCCCCCGCGACGTCGGCGACCGGGTTGTCGCCCACCATCCAGCGCCGGGACGGGTCTCCGCACGCGCGCAGCGCATGGCGAAAGGCTTCGGGATGGGGCTTGTCGTAGCCGATGAGCGCGGAGCTGAACACCTCCTCGACGAGATCTGAGAGCCCGAGGACGTCCACCAGGGCCGCCAACTCCGGGACGTGGTTGGACAGGATCACGTTGCGCCAGCCGGCGCCCGCGGTCGCGGCCAGCGCGGGGCGGGTGTCGGGGAAGACCTCCCATCCCACGCTGCCGTCGATGAAGCGGGCCCGGAACGCCTGCGCCAGGCGGGGGCGCTCGGGGATATCGATGTCGGCGAGGCTGAACGCCCGGCCCAGCACCGGGTCCAGCGCCTCCCACCATGCGTCGGGCTCGCACAGCTCCGGATGGGGCTCGTCGGCGCGATGCCAGGGGAAGCCGTCCCTGATGGCGGCGCGCACCTCGTCGCGTGACACCGCGTGGCCGGGGACATGCTCATCGAGCACCTCCAGGACGCACGTGCTCCACAGGCCGGGGCGCATGGCCAGGGTCCCCTCGAAGTCCCACATCACGACGCCGGCGCTCACACCGCGAGTATCACCGAGGACTGCAGGTGTCCTCGCAGCGCTTGTATCGGCTCTCGCCGAATGCGAACATACGTTCGATGTACGCGGAGCTGCACTGCCATTCGGCGTTCTCGTTCCTGGATGGGGCTTCGCTGCCCGACGAGCTCGTGCCCACAGCCTTGTCGCTGGGCTACGAGACGCTCGCCCTGACTGACCACAACACCGTCTCGGGCTCGATGGAGTTCGCCGTCTCGGCTCGAGCGCTGGGCCTGCGACCGATTCACGGCGCCGAGGTGGATCTCGACGACGGCCGCCATCTGACGCTCCTGGTCAAGGACGCCCGTGGGTGGTCCAACCTCTGTCGCATCCTCACTCGCGCCCACGCGCACACACGAGACGGCCGCCCGGGGGCGCCGCCCACCGATCCGGAGGTCCCGCTGCAGACGGTGCTCGACCATGCCGAGGGCCTGGTCTGCCTGAGCGGCTGTGCCCTGCGCGGCGTCCATGATGAGCCGTCCCTGCGCCGGCTGCGCGACGCGTTCGGGGCAGAGCGGCTGCGCATCGAGCTCCAGCGCCCATTCCTGCGCGATGACCGGGCCCGCAACCGTCGCCTGTCCGAGCTGGGCCGCCGCCTGGAGGTGGCGTGCGTGGCCACCGGCAACGTGCACGCCCACGTCCGGCGGCGAGGGCCGCTACAGGACGCGTTCGTGGCGGTGCGCCTGCACACCACGCTGGACGCCTCCGAGCCGCAGCGGCGCGGGAACTTCAGCCACGTCCTCGCCGCGCCCGAGGCGATGGCGGCGCGCTTTGCCGAACATCCGGAGGCGGTGGCCGAGACGGTCCGGCTGGCCGACGAGCTGCGCTTCGACCTCGGCAGCGACCTCGGCTACCGGTACCCCGGGGCCGAGGATGACAGCGCCATGCGCACGCTGGCTGAGCTGTGCGACGCACGCCTGCACGAGCGCTACGACGCGTCGCCGGCGGACATCCGGGAGCGGGCGAGCGCGCGTCTGGGAGAGGAGATGCGGATCATCGACGCGTTGGGCCTGCCCGGCTTCTTCCTCCTGCACCACGACATGCTGGAGCTGGCCCGCGAGGTGGCGGTGGAGGTGCGCGGGACTGAGAGCGCGCGGGCGCTGCTGCCGCCCGGGCGGGGCCGGGGCTCGAGCGTCTCCTCGATCGTGTGCTTCCTCACCGGCCTCTCGCACGTGGACCCGATCGCCAACGAGCTGCTCATCGGCCGCTTCCTCAACGAGGAGCTGACCTCGCTGCCCGACATCGATCTGGACTTCCCACGCGACATCCGCGAGAAGCTGATCCCGCGCGTGCACGAGCGCTATGGCCATGAGCGTTCCGCGCTGGTCGCCGCCTTCCCCACCTACCGGGCTCGGGGTGCGATCCGTGAGCTGGGCAAGGCGCTGGGCCTTCCGCCCGGGGAGATCGAGCGGGTGGCCCGGGGCAGCGAGGGATGGGATGCGCGCGAGGTGGGCCGGGACATCACCACCACCGGACGCCAAGGCCTGAGCGGCCGCTGGGCGTGGCTGGCCCGGTTGGCGACCGAGGCCCACGGCCTGCCGCGCCATCTCTCCCAGCACTCGGGCGGGATGATCATCGCCACCCGGCCCCTGATCGACTGCTGCCCGATCGTCCCGGCGGCCATGGAGGGGCGCCAGATCGTCCAGTGGGACAAGGACTCCTGCTCTGATGCGGGCTTTCTCAAGATCGACGTGCTGGGGCTGGGGATGCTGTCGGCGGTGGAGCGCACGGTGGAGCTCATCGCCCGCACGCGGGGCGAGCGTGTCGACCTCTCCCGGATCCCCTATGACGACCCCGCCACCTACACGTGCATCCAGGAGGCCGACACGACCGGGGTGTTCCAGATCGAGAGCCGGGCGCAGATGGCCTCGCTGCGACGCACCCGGCCCGAGAACCTCCGGGACATCACGATCCAGGTGGCGATCGTCCGCCCCGGGCCCATCCAGGGCGGTGCTGTCAACCCTTACATCGCGCGCCGCCAGCGGATGCGGGTCGATCCGGACTTCAAAGTTCCCTATGACCATCCGTCGCTCGAGCCGGTGCTGGAGGAGACGCTGGGCACGATCATCTTCCAGGACCAGGTGCTGGAGGTGTCGATCGCTTTCGCCGGCTTCGGGGTGGGGGAGGCGGAGGGGTTGCGCCGGGCGATGAGCCGCAAGCGCTCGGAGGCGGCGATCGAGGCCTACCACGTTCGGTTCGTGGAGGGAGCCAAGCGCAAGCACGGGGCTGAGGACGAGGTCGCCGAGCGCGTGTGGGAGATGGTCAAGGGGTTCTCGGGGTTCGGCTTCCCCAAGGCTCACGGCGCCGCTTTTGGCCTGCTCGCCTACCAGTCGACTTGGCTGCGCGTGCACTACACCCAGGAGTTCCTGTGCGCGCTGCTCAACGAGCAGCCGATGGGCTTCTATCCGCCCGATGCGCTCGTGCACGAGGCCCAGCGGCGGGGCATCGAGGTCCACCCGCCCGACGTCAACGAGAGCGGGGTGGAGTGCGAGATCGAGCCCGGCAGCACGCTCCCTGACCTCGGGGTCCGGATCGGCCTGGGCTATGTCCGCGGGGTCCGCGCCCAGGACGCCGAGGACCTGGTGGCCGCGCGCACCCGGGGCGGGCGCTTCCGCGGGCTCTCGGACCTGGCCTCGCGCGCGGGCTGCGGTACCGCCGCGCTCGAGTTGTTGGCCTGGTCGGGGGCGTGCGACACCCTCGCCGTTGACGGCGGGCACGTGTCCGGACGACTGCGTCCCGGGTTCGCCCGCCGGGTGGCGCTGTGGCAGCTGGGGGTGATGGCGCCGGGGCGCACCGTGCCCGGCGGCACCCAGCTGGCGCTCCCCCTCGATCTGCCCGCGCCGCCCACGCTCCGCGATCTCACCGAGTGGGAGGCGATGCTCGCCGATTACGGCACCACCGGGCTCACCACCCGGGCGCATCCGCTGGCCCTGCTGCGCGAGCGGATCGCGCCCGACACCGTCACCAGCCGGGATCTGGAGGAGCTCGAGCACGGCGGGCGCGTGCGCATCGGGGGCCTGGTGGTGGCCCGCCAGCGGCCGGGGACGGCCAGCGGCATCGTCTTTCTGCTGCTCGAGGACGAGTACGGCACGATCAACCTCGTCGTTCCGCCCGAGATCTACGAGCGCCACCGGCTGGTGGTGAGGACCGAGCCGCTCATGCTGGTGTCGGGCAAGCTGGAGAAGCTGGCCGCGGCCGGCGGGGCCATCAACATCCTCGTCGACTGGGTCGGCTCGATCGACGCGCCGGACCGGATCGTCGCCGAGATCAAGGACTTCTCCATGCTCGACGAGCAGGTGCGCCGCGGGCTGGCCGCGCAGAAGGCTGCGGCGGCCGCCGGCGGGGGCGGTTCAGCGGGGGCCGCCGGGGGTGGCGAGGCCGAGGACTTCCGCGCCGTTGCGCCGCCGATCATGAGCTTTGCCTCGGGGCGGAGACGGTGAACATGTCTTGAGCGGCTCTGTTAGCGTTGCGCCGTCGGGGGAGTCACGTGACGACTTTTCGTGTCCTGGGACCGATCGAAGTGTGGGCCGGTGACCGGCGCGTGGCCTTGGGCGGCCCGCGCCAGGTGACGTTGCTGGCGTTTCTGTTGCTCAACGCCAACCGTGCCGTGGCCGGGGACACCATCACTGACGCGGTCTGGGGTCCATCGCGGTCAAAGGCCAATCGGTTGCCGATGGCCGTGGTCCGATTGCGTCACGCGCTCGAGCCGCTCTCCGCGTCCGCTGACCAGATGATCCGCACCGTCCGCGGCGGCTACATGATCGCCGTCGCTCCCGGAGCGCTGGATGCCGACCGGTTCGAGTCCTGTCTGACGCAGGCAGGCGAGGCCCTGGAGGGGCACGATCCCGAACGGGCCGCCACGCTCAGTGCCGACGGGCTCGACCTCTGGCGCGGTCCGGCGTTCGCCGAGGTCGCCTTCGCGGACTTTGCGCTGCCGGAGATCCGGCGGCTTGATGAGCTGCGGCTGGCCGCGCAGGAAACGCGCGCGGAGGCCGAGCTCCAGCTCGGTCGTCACGCCCAGGTCATCACTGAGCTGACCGGTGCCCTCGCGAGCGAGCCGGGGCGGGAGCGCCTGGCCGGACAGCTGATGCTCGCCCTGTACCGCTGCCAGCAGCAGACCGCGGCCCTGGAGGTCTATCAACGGACGCGCGCCCACCTGTCCGAGCAGCTCGGCCTGGAACCGGGGCCCGCCCTGACCGCCCTCCAGCAACAGATCCTCGAACACGATCCGGCCCTGGCGGCCGTCGCTCGGGAATCACCCGCGCCGGCGACTGCGCTCGGCGCCGGCGGCCCCACGACCGATCCGCCCCGCCCGCCGGCACAGGGGATGCAGCGGGTGCCCGCGCCGCCCACGCCCATGGTCGGCCGCGAGGACGACAACCGCGAGGTCTGCGCTCTCTTGCGGCGCGAGGACGTGCGCCTGGTCACGCTCGTCGGTCCGGGCGGAGTGGGCAAGACACGGCTCGCTCTCGCCGTTGCGCACGCCATGGAGGGCCCCTACCCCGGCGCGGTCTGCTGGTCGGAGCTGGCCGGCGTGGGGCAGGCCGCCGACGTCGCCGAGACATTGGTGCGCGCGCTCGGCGTGTCGCGACAAGCGGGGGAGACGGCCGGCGATGCCCTGCGGCGGTTCCTGTCCCTGCGGCGGCTGCTGCTGGTGATTGACAACTTTGAACACCTGCTCGACGCGGCCGGGGTGGTCGCGGACCTGTTGGCCGCGTGCCCCGATCTCACCGTTCTCGTCACCAGCCGCGAGGCGCTCAACCTCAGTGCAGAGCATCGCGTTGTCGTCGAACCGCTGGCGCTGCCGGAGGCTCCCGAGCAGGCCACAGTCGCAGAACTCGAGGCCACGGCTGCCACCGGGCTCTTCCTGGCGGCGGCGCGCCGCCACGACGCGGCATTCGCTCCGCGCCCGCGACAGGCCCCCGCCGTGGCCCGTCTGTGCGCCCGCCTCGACGGGCTGCCGCTGGCGCTCGAGCTCGCCGCCGCGCGCGTGGAGCTGCTGGGAATCGAGGAGCTGGCCTCGGAGTTGGAACTCGCGCTCTCGAGCACGCGGCGCCCGGCGCGTGACGTCCCCGATCGCCACCAGACCCTCGATGCGACGATCGACTGGAGCCACGCGCTGCTCGATGACATCCAACAGGCGGCCTTCGCCGCCTTCGCCGTGTTTGCCGGCGGATCGACGCTGGCGGCAGCCGAGGAGGTGACCGGGGCACCACGCGACGTCCTGCACGCTCTGATCGCCAAGAGCGTCATCCGGCGACGGCGTCAAGCGGACGGCTCAACGCGACTGGTGATGCTCGAGACCGTGCGCCAGTACGCCGCCACGCGGCTCGAGGAGCGTGGTGACCGAGAGGCGATCCGGCGCCGCCACTTCGACGTCCACGAGCGTCTGGCCGCCTCGGCCGTGGGGCGGTTCTCCACGCACGAGGAGGCCATCGCCCTCGTCGTCCTCGACACGGAGGTGGACAATCTCAGGACGGCCCTGCGCTGGGCCATCCGCGCGGAGCCCGCGCGCGCCGTCCGTCTCGCCGGCTCTCTCGGGCGCTACTGGATGATCCGCGCCGACACCGCCGGGCTCGGATATCTGGATGCTGTGCTGGCCGCGGCGGGGAATCGCGCGGACGCGGCGGATCGAGCACGGGTGGTGTTGTGCCGGGTGTATCTGCGGGCTGCGCGGCACGAACTCCAGAGCGCCCGCGCGGACACGGAGCGCGCCGTCGCCCTGTTCGAGGAGGCCGGCGACGAGGCGGGCCTGTCGTTCGCGTACTGGAGCCTGGCTTACCTGGCGGGGGCGTTTGGCGAGGGAGCTGACACCGTGCGGAGGTTGGGTGAGCACGCTCTCCGGCACGCCGAGCGCGCCGGAGACGACCACCTGATCGCCATGGCGACCTCCAAGCTGTCCGAGGTGAGCCCGCCCGGCGAACGGGAACGCCTGCTCAACACGGCTCACGAGCTGCTCACGGGGATAGACGACGTCCGGGAGATTGCTCGCGTGTACATCAACGCCGCCTACACGTCACTGCTCGATGATCGTCCGGTCGAGTCCATGGCCTACAGCGAGATCGCCCGTGCGGCGGCCGAGCGACTGGCGGATGTCGCCCAGACGATGTTCGTCATGGGCAACATCGGCGTCGCCCACCTCTTCCTTGGCGAGGTCGCCCCGGCCGCTGCAGCCTTCCGGCGCCAGCTCGAGCTCTGCCTGGGCCAGGCGTTCGAGTTCGGGGCCGACGAGGGACTGGCAGGACTGGCCGCGGTGGCCGCTGCCGAGGGGCGGTACGACCGCACGGCGACGCTGCTGGGCGCATCCGAGGCCCTCGGGTTTCCGCTCCCGGTCGATCAGCCCGTCTATGACCGCCTGGACCGCGACTACTTCGCCCCGGCGCGGACGGCATATGGGGTGGGGCGGTGGGACCGGGCGCGGCAGACCGGAGCGGCTCTGTCCTACGAGGCCGCGATCCGTGCGGCACTGGAGTCTCCTGGGCACCAAGGCGTCGCCGGTGGATGACCGCGGCGACGCCACGTCTGTGGTCGCTCTGGGAGTCAGGACCGGTTCAGGAGCTTGACGGCGATCGCGTCGTTGAGTTCCTGCCAGATTCGCTCGGGCACGAACCTGGCCGCGGTCGAGTAGGTCCGCGTCGATGCGGACACGGGCTGAGCGGTCAGAGCGCTCCCCGCACGGTTGGGGGCGCCAAGCGCCCCCGGGGCCGGCGTCAATGCCGCGATCGCGACGGTGGTGGCGGCAAGCATGGTGATGTGGCGACGGATCCGCATGGCGAAACCTCCTGGATGCGACTGTCGGGTGGCGTGTGCGGCCACTGTCGACCTCGCCGATCACGTCCTGGTCACATCGGGTCACCGTGCGGTCACATCCGGCGGCAGGGGCCTATCCGGTCCGGTGCAGGCCGCGAGCCCACGGCCCATCCGAGCGGCCCGCGCGATAAGGTCCCGCGCGTGCTTGCGGTCGCCGCATTCGTCGCGCTCTGGGTCATGGTGGCGCTGGTGCTGTTCGTCCTGGCCACGCGTGGCACCGGCACGACGTCGCCCACCCAGCGCGACCCGGGGCGGCGCGGCAGCACCTTCACGATCACCATGTTCGTGGTCACCGCGGTGGTCTTCGGAGTGGGGTTGCCGCTACTGATGCTCACCGGCAACCATCACAACGCCAGCGCCCAGGTGGGCGGGATCAAGCTCACCGCTGCCGAGAAGAGCGGCCGCCAGCTGTTCGGCGAGCACTGCGGCGTCTGTCACACGCTGGCCGCCGCCAATGCGGTGGGCAAGGTCGGACCCAACCTCGACACGCTCAAGCCGGCGCAGTCGACGGTGCTCAACACGATCAACAACGGCTGCCTGCCCAATCCGCCCAAGGGCTCCAACCAGGCATGCCTCGGACAAGGCGTCATGCCGGCCAACGTCATCCAGGGCCAGGAGGCCCAGAACGTGGCCGCATTCGTTGCCAAAGTGGCCGGTAACGAGTAGCTGTGCGCCGTCTCCGGCAATAACGCCGCACTTTGCGAAAACCTGCGGATCTCTATCCGCCGGAAGCGTTGGTAGGATCGCCGCTCCGTACAGCTGAATTCCAATCCGCTCCACGCCGCCGGTAGGGAATGGAAGCGGGGGACCCACGTTGTTGGGGCGAATCGCGTAGTACGCGTAGCGCCGCTCTTTCGGTGCGAGCCCGTCAGCTCACCCCGCAAGCACAGAAAGAGGACGATGAATGCCGCAATCAGGCGTAGCTGAGTCCCGGGGGGACCAAAATCAGCATGACGAGCGCTTCGCTGCCCGCAATGCAGCACGTGCCGCTCTGCTGGAATGGGACGCGCGCGAACGGGAGCGTGAGCGCCTGCCCTCGGCGGTGCGCGCGCTGGACGACTGGTCCAGCTCAGAACACGACGCCGACGCGCCCTCCGCGTCGTCGGTCCCCGGCGGCGTTGCCGGTCGGCGCACGGTCACGATTCGCGGCCACGTGCCCGACCATCGCTACGTCACCCCGCGCCAGAGCTCTCGCCGGCGCCCGGAGCGGCGCTACGAGCGCTCGGGCTTCCAGCCTGACCGCACCGCGCTGTGGGCGGTGCTCCTCGGTGTGATGCTCATCCTGGCTGCCGTGACCAGCGCTCACGCCGCCACGCTGCACACGCTGGCGCACCACCTGCACTAGCGCGCCGCCGCTGCCTCGTCGGGGCTCAGTTCACACATCCGTAATAGTTTTTGAGCGCTCGTTCATCTATTCTGGGGCGCATGGCCCGGCCTCGGCAGTTCGACCCCGATGACGTGGTGGACCGCTCCATGCGCGAGTTCTGGGCCAAGGGGTACCGGGACACGTCGGTCGGCGACCTGGTCGTGGCCACCGGGGTGCAGCCCGGCAGCCTCTACGGCGCGTTCGAGGGCGGCAAGCGCCAGCTCTTCATCGAGGCGCTCAAGCTCTATTCCAGCCTGGTCGTGCCCCAGAAGCTGGGGGCTCTCGAGCGCTCGGGCGCGTCGATCGTAGAGCTGCGCGCGTACTTCGACGGCCTGGTGAGCGACCTCATGAGCCCCGAGGGGCGGATCGGGTGCCTGATGGTCAACACCACCGTCGAGCTCGCCGCCGAGGATTCCGAGGTCGCCGGCCTGACCCGCGCACACATGACGCGGCTCGAGCGCAACGCCGAGCGGGCGCTGCGCATCGCCCACGACCGCGGCGAGATTCCGGCCGCCATCGATCCGGCGGCCAAGGGCACCCAGCTCATGGCCACCGGGATGGGGCTCATGGTCGTCGGCAAGACGAACCCCGGGAGGGAGGTGCTGGAGACCATCGTCGACGCCGCGTTCGCCGACCTCGACCAGTAGGCAATCCTCGCTCGGCCCGCAGCCGGCCGCGCCCCTGACCCCCACGTGGGTCTTTTTTACGCAGAGTTCTTGAATGACCGTTCAATCAATCGAAGGGAAGACCACCAATGCGCGCCATCGTCATGACCCGTCACGGCGGCCCCGAGGTCCTGGCGACCCGCGAGCTGCCCGACCCGGTGCCCGGCCCCGGCGAGGTCCTCATCCGCGTCCGCGCCTTCGGGCTCAACCACGCCGACACCTACATGCGCTCCGGGGTTTGGTCGTTCGGGATCCCGGTGCTGGGTATCGAGTGCGCCGGGGCTGTCGCACAGGACCCCAGCGGCCGCCTTGCGGCCGGCGCACCGGTCGTCGCCCTCGTGGGCGGCCTCGCGCGGGACCGCAATGGCACCTACGCCGAGCTCGTCTCCGTCCCGGCCACCAACGTCGTAGCCGTCGCGACCGAGCTGGGGTGGGCCGACCTCGCGGCCATTCCCGAGGTGTACGCCACCGCCTGGACGGGCCTGCACGGCAATCTCGCGCTCCAGCGCGGCGAGACTGTCCTCGTCCGCGGCGCCACGTCCTCGGTGGGCCAGGCCGCGGTCAACCTCGCGGTCGACGCCGGCGCCACCGTGATCGCCACCACGCGGGCGCCGGGCCGGATCGAGCGCCTGCGACAACTGGGGGCCGCGGAGGTGCTCGTGGACGACGCTCGGCTCGCTCCACAGGTCCGCGCCGCGCACCCGCGCGGGATCCACGCCGTGCTCGATCTCGTCGGCAACTCGACCCTGCGCGACTCACTCCAGTGCCTCGCGCCCCGGGGACGCGTCTGCCAGATCGGCTTCCTCGGCGGGCTGGAGCCCGTCGCGGACTTCAATCCGCTGGCGGACCTCCCCAGCGGGGTCGCGCTCAGCACGTTCGCCAGCGCGTTCGTGCTCGGCGGCGACGAATTCCCGATCGGAGCCGTGCCCCTCCAGGCGATCGTGGACAAAGCCGAGCGGGGTGTGTTCGCGGCCCGGCCGGCGCGGGTGTTCGCGTTTGATGAGATCGTCGACGCCCACCGCCTCCTTGACTCGGGCGAGGCCGGTGGGAAAGTCGTCGTCACGGTTTGAGGCTCTGTGGCGTCTTAGGGGTGAAGGCAACCGGCCGGCCGGGCGCTCGACCCCGCCCACACGGCCGGATCGCCCCCCCTTACACAACCATTACCCGCCCGGTGATCCGCTGTTTAGGGCCCAGCGTAAAACCGAGAGACGGTGCCCTTGATCCCTTGTCAGATGAGGTGCCTGCAGGTACACTTATGTTCCGTAAGCAGATGTTCAAAGTAAAGGGCAACGTTCCCTCGAAACATTGCCTCTCCCTTTACGACCTCGGTGGTCAGCGATGAAGACAATCATGAGCAGATTCCAGATCCATGACGACCTGACGGCGCCTGAGGGCTCGGTGGCTGTCCTGCGCGGTGCGCTGTCCTCGGGTGGGCAGCTGCCGAACTTCCTGGGGGTCCTGGCCGGCTCGCCGGCGGCCCTGCGCGCCTACGCGCGCTTTCGCTCCGAGTTGCGCCACGGGAAGCTGACGTTGCCGACGCTGGAGCGGATCGCGCTGGCGGTCGCCGAGCACTACCACTCCGAGCCGGGCATCGCGATGCACTCGCGGGCGGCCCGTGCGGCCGGGCTGGCTCTGGACGAGGTTGCTGCGGCGCGTCAGTTCAGCTCCAAGGACCCGCACGAGGAGGCGCTGCTGCGCTACCTCCAGGCGCTGGTGGAGGAGGGACGGCCGGCGATGCATCTCCACGAGGAGGCGCGCGAGGCCGGCTGGGACGACGAGGAGATCCTCGAGGCGATCGCGGCGGTGTCGCTGGAGGGCTTCACGGCGATGGTCAATGTGGCCGGAGACGTGCCCGTGGATGGCTCGACGGAGGCCTCTCGGCGACTCGAGGCCGCCTAGGCCGTTAAGCTAGGCGTCCCTGATGGCCGCGAATCACCATTCCTCGACCGAGGATCGGGCCCGCGGCACCGCTGAGGACGCGGCCCACGGCAACTGCTGCCCCCTCTACCACGAGGCGGTGGAGCTGGTCGGCCGACGCTGGACCGGCGCGATCCTCCGTGTGCTGATGGACGGCCCGCTGCGCTTCTCGGAGATCGCCCAGGCGATCCCCGAGCTCTCGGACCGCCTGCTTTCGGAGCGGATGAAGGAACTGGAGGCGCGGGGGATGGTGCAGCGCACCGTCATCCCCGGGCCTCCGCTGCGTGTGCAGTACGAGCTCAGCGTGATGGGATCAGAGCTCGAGCCGGCGCTCTCGGAGCTTCAGAGCTGGGCGCGCCGCTGGCTGGGTGACCGAGCGTCGGCGCCGACCAGCCGTTCCTGAGCGGTCCCCGCGCCCCACAACCTCTAAGGTTCCGCCGCGATGGCCCAGACCCCGCAGACCGCCGGCCTGACCCGCGACGATGTCCTGGCGCTGGTCCAGGAGCGCGACATCCGCTTCATCCGGCTGTGGTTCACCGACATCCTCGGCCAGCTCAAGGCGTTCTCGATCAACGTCACCGAGCTCGAGGACGCGTTCGAGGGTGGCATGGGCTTCGACGGGTCCTCGATCACGGGCTTCAACGCCATCGAGGAGTCCGACATGATCGCCCAGCCCGACCCCGCCACCTTCAACGGGCTGCCGTGGCGGCCCAACGAGGCCGGGGTCGCGCGGATGTTCTGCGACATCCTCACCCCGGAGCGCACGCCCTACGAGGGTGATCCCCGCCACGTGCTCAAGCGCGCCCTGGCGCGCGCGGAGAGCATGGGCTTTGATCACTTCTACGTCGGCCCCGAGCTGGAGTACTTCTACTTCCGCGACGCCAAGTCCACCGAGGTGCTCGACGAGGGCGGCTACTTCGACCTGACGACGCTGGACGCGGGCTCGGACCTGCGCCGCGAGACGGTGCTGGCGCTCGAGCAGCTCGGCATCCACACCGAGTACACCCACCACGAGGTGGGGCCCAGCCAGCATGAGATCGACATGCGCTACGCCGACGCGCTGAAGATGGCCGACGACTGCATGACCTACCGGATCACGGTCAAGGAATACGCCATGAAGTACGGCCTGCACGCCACCTTCATGCCCAAGCCGCTGTTCGGCAAGAACGGATCGGGGATGCACACCCACCAGTCGCTGTTCCAGGGCGAACACAACGCCTTCTACGACGGCGACGACCCCTACTTCCTCTCCGACGTGGGCAAGGCCTTCATCGCCGGCCAGTTGCGCCATGCCCGTGAGATCTGCTCGATCTTCGCCCAGTGGGTCAACTCCTACAAGCGGCTCGTTCCCGGCTTCGAGGCGCCGGTCTATGTCGCGTGGTCGCGGCGCAACCGCTCGGCCCTCGTCCGCGTCCCGCTGTATCACCCCGGCAAGGAGAGGGCCACGCGGATGGAGCTGCGCTGCCCGGACCCGGCCTGCAACCCCTACCTCACCTTCGCCGTCCTGCTGCAGGCGGGCCTGGAGGGCATCGAGCACGGCTACGAACTGCCCGACCCGATGGAGAAGAACCTCTACCACCTCTCGCCCGACGAGCGTCGCCGCCTGGGCATCGACCAGCTGCCCGAGACGCTGGGCGAGGCCATCGAGCTCACCTCCCAGTCAGAACTCGTGCTGCGCACCCTCGGCGAGCACATGTTCAACCGCTACATCGAGATCAAGCGCCAGGAGTGGGACGACTACCGCGTCCAGGTCACGCCCTGGGAGCTCGAGCGCTACCTGCCAGTGCTGTAGCCAGCGCGTCGGGCTCAGTGACCGGCGCCTGACAGGCGAAGTGCTCGCACACGTACGCAGCGGCGCGCCCGTCCACGGGTGTGCGCCCGTGCAGCAGCGGGATTTCGTCGCCAGAGCCGCCGGCCAGCACCACGTGGGGCCGGTAGGCGCCGCGGACGACCTGGGCCAGCGCGCTCACGCCGCCCGCGTCGTCACCGGCACCGACGATGGCCACCTCGCGCACCGGCGCCAGGTAGAAGTCCAGGGCCTGCAGGACATGCCCGAAGCCGTGGGGGTGCTCGCCCACGATGGGCGCCCGCACCCGGAGCACGTCCAGCGCATGGCGCTCGTATTCGAACTCGCCGGTGAGCCGCGCCAGGCGCAGCAGCCCGAAGGCCGCCGAGGCACCGCCCGAGGGGGTGGGGGAGTCGTCGAGGTCCTTCTGGCGCGCGAAGCCCTGGCGGTGGTCGGCGGCGGTGGTGAAGAAGCCGCCGTGCTCAGCGTCGGCGAAGCGCTCGATCATCGTGTCGGCCATGGCCTGCGCCTCGGCGTGCCAGCGCGGATCGAACGTCGCCTCATACAGGGTGAGCAGGGCCTCGAGCAGGTAGGCGTGGTCCTCGAGGTAGGCGTCGATGTGGGCGCGCTCGTCCTTCCAGGTGCGCAGCAGGCGGCCGTCGTCGTCGCGCATGTCGCGCAACAGGAACTCGGCGCACGCCACCGCGGCCGCCACGTAGTCGGGGCGTTCCAGGGCGGCGCCGGCCTGAGCCAGGGCCGAGATCATCAGCGCGTTCCAGGAGGTCAGGCGCTTGTCGTCGAGGCCCGGGCGCACGCGCTCGCTGCGCTTCTGAAGTAGCACCGCCTGGATCTGACTCAGCCGCTCCGGCACGGGCCCGCGCCCCTCGAGCACGTTGGCGCCCTCGAAGTTGCCGGCCTCGGTGGCGCCGAAGAACGCCACCGCCTCGTCAAACAGCCCTGCGCCGTCCAGTGCGGCGCGCAGTTCGCCCAGCGTCCACACGTAGAACTTGCCCTCCACGCCCTCGGAGTCGGCATCCAGCGCCGAGCAGAAGCCGCCCTCGGGGCCGCGCATCTCCCGCAGGGCCCAGTCCAGCGTCTCCTCGCAGACGCGGCGCAGCAGCGGCTCGCCGGACACCTGCCAGCCGTGCAGGTAGGCGCGGGCCAGCAGAGCGTTGTCATAAAGCATCTTCTCGAAGTGCGGCACCGTCCAGGTGGCGTCGACGGCATAGCGGGCAAACCCGCCTCCGACCTGGTCATAGATCCCTCCCGTGGCCATGGCGCGCAGCGTCGCCGGCGCCATATCGCGCTCGCCGCGGGCCAACAGGAACTCCACCAACGACGCCTGCGGGAACTTGGGCGCGCGCCCGAAGCCCCCGTTGACCGGGTCATAGAGGCGCCGGAGCGTGTCCACCGCCTGATTGGGCACGGCGTCGGTGATGGGCTCCTCGGAGGCGGGCAGCCGCGAGGCCCCGCCCAGCGAGCGCAGCACCTGGACGCCCTGCTCACGGACGCGGTCCTTGCGCTCTGACCAGGCCTCGGCCACCGCCTCGACCACGGCGCGCCACGGCGGCATCCCGTGGCGCGGCTCGGGCGGGAAGTACGTGCCGACGTAGAACGGCCCCTGCTCGGGCGTGAGGAAGGCGTTGAGCGGCCATCCGCCCTGGCCGGTCATGGCCTGACAGGCCTCCATGCACACGGCGTCGACGTCGGGGCGCTCCTCGCGGTCGACCTTGACGCACACGAGCTTCTCGTTCATCAGCGCCGCCACCGCCGGGTCCTCGAAGGACTCGCGTTCCATCACGTGGCACCAGTGACACGCCGAGTAGCCGATCGAGACGAGCAGCGGACGGTCGAGCTCCCGGGCGCGCTGCAGCGCCTCCTCGCCCCACGGGTACCAGTCCACCGGGTTGTCGGCATGCTGGAGCAGATAGGGGGATGTCTCCTGCGCCAGGCGGTTGGGCATCCCCAGGGAGGCTACCCGGGGGCCAGCGTCGCAATACGCTTGTGGCTGAGCAGTGCGATCAGATCAAAGGAGACGGTTTGGCTCATAACAGGGAACCGGTGACCGCACCCGGCGCGCCGGAGGCGATTGGCCCGTACGTTCATGCCGTGGTGGCGAGCGGCCTGCTGTTCTGCTCCGGGCAGATCCCGCTGGACCCACGGACCGGCGACCTGGTGGGCGTCACCGCCGCCGACCAGGCCGGACGGTGCCTGGAGAACCTGGCGGCGGTCTGCCAGGCGGCTGGGGCCACACTCGGCGACGCTGTCAAGGTGACGATCTACATGACCGACATGTCCCAGTTCGCCTCCGTCAACGAGGTCTACGGGTCGTTCTTCGAGTCCAGCCCGCCCGCGCGAGTGGCCGTGGGCGTGGCGGCGCTGCCCCGCGGCGCCCAGGTCGAGATGGACGCGGTGGTGGCGCTTCCTGGCTGAGTTGACTTCGACCGACCAGCCGACCCAGCCGTCGGCTGACGATATCCGCCGCGCCGCCGAGACCGGCACGGGCGTCATCCGGGAGACACCGTTGCTCAGTTCGCGCACGCTGACCGAGCGGGCCGGGATGACCGTGGCGCTCAAGGCGGAGAACCTCCAGCGCACCGGATCGTTCAAGATTCGCGGCGCGCTGGCCAAGATCGCGTCGCTGGGGTCGGCCTGTGAGGGCGGCGTGGTGTGCGCCAGCGCCGGCAACCACGCCCAGGCGGTCGCCTACGCCAGCCAGGAGCGCGGCGTGCCCTGTCACGTGTTCATGCCCGAAGGGGCACCCATCGCCAAGGCCGAGGCCACCCTGGCACTCGGGGCCGAGGTACGACTGGTGGGGGCGACTGTGGATGAGTCGCTCACCGCGGCGCGGGAGTGGGCGGCCGTGAAGGGGCACGCGTTCGTGCACCCGTTCGATGATCCCGACGTGATCGCCGGACAGGGCACGCTGGGCCTCGAACTGGTGGCCCAGGTGCCAGATCTGACGCGCGTGGTAGTGCCCGTCGGTGGTGGCGGCCTGATCAGCGGTGTCGCCATCGCGGTCAAGTCCCAGCGGCCCGAGGTCGAGGTGATCGGCGTCCAGGCGGCGGCGTGCGCGCCCTACCCGGCATCGCTGCGTGCCGGTGAGCCGCTCGCGGTGGCCTCGGCGATGACCATCGCCGACGGGATCGCGGTCAAGCGCCCGGGCGCACTCACGCTGAGGCTCATCCGCGAGTGGGTCGACCGGGTGGTGGTCGTCTCCGAGGAGGAGGTGGCCGAGGCGATGGTGTTCCTCCTGGAGCGGGCCAAGCTGGTCGTCGAGGGCGCCGGCGCCGTGGGCGTCGCTGCGCTCTTGGCCGGTCGCGCCGATGGTGCCGAGCGGGGTGGCACCACCGCGGTGATCCTCTCGGGCGGCAACGTCGATCCTGGCCTGCTGGGCGATGTCGTGCGTCGTCATGAGAGTCAGGTCGGACGGCGCCACGTCCTGCTGGCGCGTCTGCCCGACCGCCCAGGCTCCCTGGCGCTCCTGCTGTCGCTGGTGGGCCAACTGGGCGCGAACCTGCTCGACGTCGAGCACATCCGCGAGGGCTTTGACCTGCACGTGCGTGAGTCGGCGGTCCAGCTCGTGCTGGAAACGCGTGGCCCCGAGCACGCCGCCGAAGTGCAGCGGGCGGTGCGCGACGCCGGCTATCACGAGCCGGTCGCGCTGCGCTAGTCGCCCCCGGCGCCGCCGGACGGCGAGCCGCCGGGCGGCTCGCTAGCTCGAGGTGACCGCGGCGCGCGCCTCGCGGTACTGCGCGGCCGCCTGCACCAGCGCGCCGATGACGCGGCTGCGCGCGTCGGCCTCGGGGTGCCACTGGACGCCGAGCACGAAGCGGCGGTCGGGGAGCTCGACGGCCTCGACGAGGTCGTCGAGGGCCGAGGTGCCGGTGACGACGAGCCCGGCGCCCACCTCGTCCACGCCCTGGTGGTGGTGGGACTTGGTGGTGTGCAGGAGCTCGCCCGCGGCGGCCGCCGCCAGCGAGTCCGGAACGAGGCGGACGTCGTGATCGGCCTCGTCGAAGTTGCCCGGCACACGCCGGTGGTCCTCGTGACCGAAGGTCTCGGGCAGGTGCTGGTACAGCGTGCCGCCAAAGGCGACGTTGAGCACCTGCATACCGCGGCAGATGCCCAGCACCGGCATGTCGATCTCGGCGGCGCGGCGGATGAGCGCGAGCTCGAACGCGTCGCGGTCCGACGTCCATCCCCTGGTCTCGGCATGGGGCTCGGCACCGTAGGAGGCCGGGTCCAGGTCGACGCCGCCGGACACGATGAGGCCGTCGATGCGGCGCAGGAGGTCGTCGGGCTCGGCCACCAGCTCGGGGTCGGAGGCGACCATGAGGGCCAGGCCGCCGGCCCGGCGGACCTGGGCGAGATACCCGGCGGGCAGGACGGCCGAGGCTTGGCTCCACACGCCGTAGGTGGCGTTGGTGAGCGGGCTCGTGATGGCGATGGCGGGGCGGTAGTCCTCCATGGCGATGAGGCTAGCTCAGCCCCCACGTAGAACGGCGCGCTGCACCTTGCCGCTCGTCGTCTTGGGCAGCTCGGGCGCGAAGTCGACGATCCGCGGGTACTTGTACGGGGCGGTCTCGTGCTTGACGTGGTCCTGGAGCTCGGTGACGAGCTCGTCTGAGGGGCTGAAGCCATCGCGCAGCACGACGACGGCGCGCACCACGGCGCCGCGCTCGTCGTCGGGAGCGGCCACCACCGCGGCCTCGGCCACCGCACCGTGGGACACGAGCGCGGACTCGACCTCGAAGGGGCCGATGCGGTAACCCGCCGAGATGATCAGGTCGTCGGTGCGCCCCTCGAAGTACAGGTAGCCGTCCTCGTCGGCGGCGACGCGGTCCCCGGTCCGCCACGGGCGGTCCTCGGGGGAGGGCGCCCCGCCCAGGGTGGCGACGAAGAAGGTGGGATCGGTCCGTGGGTCGGCGAGGACGAGCTCGCCGTCGTCGACCTCGAGCGCCACCCCGGGCAGCGGCCTGCCCATGGAGCCGGGGCGGACGGCACCGCCGGCGGGGACGCCGGTGAGCTGACCGGTCTCGGTCTGGCCGTAGCCGTCGCGGATCTCGAGCGCGGTGGCCTCCTTGAAGGCGCGCAGCACCTCGGGATTGAGCGCCTCGCCGGCAGCCACCAGCCCGTGCAGCGAAGGGACGCGGCGCAGCGCGACGCGCTTGGCGATGACCCGGTACTCGGTCGGGGCCATGCATAGGACGTTGACCTGCTCGGCGGCGAGGATCTCCAGCCGCTGCGCGGGATCGAAGCGCGCGTCGTGCAGCAGTGCGGCGGCGCCGGTGAGCCAGGGGGCGATGAACACGTTGCGCGCGGACTTGGACCAGCCGCTGGCCGCCGTGCACCACACCAGGTCACCGGCGCGCCCGCCCAACCAGTGCGTCGCCTGCAGGCGCTGACCGGGCAGGTAGCGCTGGCCGTGGACGATCCCCTTGGCCTCGCCCGTCGTCCCGCTCGTGAACGTGATCAGGCACGGGTCCGTCGGGGCCAGGTCGACCGCCGGCACCGGGTCGGCGTTGAACACGGTCGCGTCCGGGATGAGGATCACCCCCGGCACGCCGTCGCCGTCCACCCCTGCCGCCTCCAGTTCGCCGGCGTTGCGCGCGTCGGCGACGACGAGCTTCGGCCGCGCGTCCTGGAGGCGCTGGCGTAGGTCCTTGGCGCGCAGTTGCTCGTTGCAGGGCAGGGCCACCGCCCCGATCCGGAAGCAGGCGACCATCGTGAGCACCCACTCGGGGCGGTTGCCGATCAGCGTCATGACCACGTCGCCGCGTGCGACGCCTCGTGCCACAAGCGTGCCTGCCAGGCGCGCCGAGGCGTCGGCCACCTCGCCGAAGGTCCACTCGCGCCGCTCGCCCTCGCGGGTGATCTCGACGAGCGCCCGGTCAGCGCCGGGGGCGGCGTCGACCACGTCGCGGGCGAAGTTCATCGGCGGCAGTCTGCCAGCCTCGCGCTTGGTACGGTGACGTGCATGGGGTTGATGACCGGAACCGGCCCGCTGAGCAAGGCGCCTGCCGGGCAGTTCAACTTCGAGCCGCCGCCTCCGGGGCGCACGATCTACCTCGACCGCACCCCCAAGCGCATCCGCGTCGAGGTCGGCGGAGAGGTCATCGCTGACAGCCGCCGCGCATTCATGCTGCATGAGTCGGGCTTGCAGCCGGTCTACTACTTCCCTCCCGAGGACGTCCGCACCGACCTCATGACGCCGACGGACCGCCACACGCGCTGCCCCAAGAAGGGCAAGGCCTCCTACTACACGATCCAGGCCGGCGGCCAGACCGTGGAGAGCGGCGCCTGGTACTACCCAGACCCGCTCCCCGACGCCGCGTTCATCGAGGGCCTGGTGGCCTTCTACTTCGACCGTATGGGTCGCTGGCTGGAGGAGGACGAGGAGATCGGGGTGCACCCGCGCGATCCGTATCACCGCGTGGACGTCCTGGGCACCACCCGTCACATCCGCGTCCTGCTCGACGGCGAGGTGCTGGCTGACACCCAACGCGCCCTGGCTCTGTTCGAGTCCAACCTGCCGACGCGCTGGTACATCCCGCGCGAGGACGTGGGCGCGGAGCTCCTGCCCTCTGACACCGTCACCCGGTGCCCGTACAAGGGCGCGGCGAGCTATCACTCGGTCAGGCTCTCGGGTGGCGGTGACGGGACTGACCTCGTCTGGTATTACGAGGCCCCGCTGGCCGAGGTGGGGCGGATCGCCGGGTTGCTCTGCTTCTTCAACGAGAAAGTCGACATCGAGCTCGACGGGGAGCTGCAGGAGCGGCCTGAGTCGCCGTGGAGCCGGCGCGTGCGCTCCGAGGCAGCGCCCGCCGCCGCGTCGGACTGATCCCGGCCCGGCACTAAACCAATAGGTTTACTTTCGGTGAGCTGGGTGCCCGCGGCGATGCGGGCGCGGGCCGAGAATGGTGAACGGCACCCGCCGGATACGGCTGGCGTTGTTGAACAGGTCGGTCGCCTGCAGGAACGCGACGTAGCGCCCGGGCGCGGGGCGGAAGTGCGGTGACCGGCCGCCGAAGGGCAGGTAGTTGTAGCCGATGTGGGCGCGCCACCGGGCCCAGCCGGCGTAGGTGGAGCGGTGGCCGTGAGCCACGTGCCAGATCTCGCCATCGATCAGCGAAGGGTCGTCGAGGGCGAGGCTGAGGGTCGTTCCCGCCGTGGGGAACCGCGGGCGTGCCAGGAACATCTGGGTGAGCGTGGGGCGGATCAGCAGGACGTTGAGCTTCGGCACTGGGTCGGGGTCGTCGAGCGGGTTGCCCGGCGTGCCGGAGACGATCACCTCGCCGCGCACCACCGGGTGCAGCTTGCACTGGAACTCGTAGACCCCGGGCCGGTCGAAGCTGACGCGGAAGCTCGAGCCGAGCCGGTGATCGGGCTGGCTGTTGCCGGGATCGGAGTCCTCGCCGGCGTCGTCGGCGGAGATGCCCGTCACCGAGTGCATCGTGTCGGGGCCGACCCAGTACCAGGTGACGTGCTGGCCCAGATCGACATGAACCACGGCGTGTGACCACCGGTAGTGACCGATGGCCACCTTGGCGTCGGCCGCGCGCGCCGCCCCGGCGGTCACCAGGGCCGCCGCGGCGGTCGCGAGCAGGGCGCCCAGTCGGATCACGGGCTGACGACGTACCACCCGTTCATGCCCATGTGTAGGTGGGAGAACACGTGGCAGTGGTAGAACCAGCGCCCGGGGTTGTCCTCCACGATGGAGAACGACGTGACGTCGGCCGGTCCCAGCGTGTGGTTGTCGATGATCACCCCGGCCTCGTCGCTCCAGCGGTGACCGTGCAGGTGGAAGGCGTGGAAGTCGTTGTCGATGGCGAACACGTGCCAGTTGACGACGTCGCCCACCTTGGCGCGCAGCGTGGGCGTGTTGCCGGCGTAGGCGCGCCCGTTGATGCAGGAGAACTGCTGCTCCAGGTTCGTCGCCAGCGGCGTGAAGGAGTGCAGGAAGATGAAGAACTCCTGGTTGGGAACCGGGTCGGTGGGCTTACGGATGATCAGCCCGCCGAACATCCCCTTGAACACCGGCAGCGGGTCCATGGGCCCGTGGTCGTGGTAGAGCCACGCGCCCTCGGTCCCGGGTCGGGCCTCCCACACGTACTGGAAGGTGCGGCCGTTCTCGACGAAGCCGCCTGGCTCGGTGTATTTGCCCTTGTAGGCCCCGTCCATGTCGTGGGTGTAGAAGATCCCATGCGGGTGCATGGTCACCGGCACGCCCGTCTGGTTGCGGAAGTTCACGACGATGGTGTCCCCCGTCTGCGCCTGCAGCAGCGGACCCGGGATCTGCGGCGGGCCCAGTGGCTTGGCAAAGCCCGGCGCCCACGGCTGGTAGGCCAGCGCGGTGAACGTCGTCTTGCCCGGCACCTTGCGGTCCATCATCCCGTCGTGATGGGTGGGGACGATGTTCCACTTGGTCTTGACCGCCTTGATCCAGTACGTGCGGACCGCGGCGCCGGCCGCCGCCTTGGGCCGGGTCTCCGAGACGAACTGTGGCTCGATCTGCGCCTGCGTCTGGGCCCGCGCCTGGGCCTCGTAGTAGGCGGCCACGCGGGGCGGCACAGGGACGCCGCCCGCGAGTTGGTTGATGTTGACGTGCGAGTCGCTGGTCAGCCGATGTCCTGCCAGGGTGCAGAACAGCGTCCCGCCTGCGCTGGCGACGAATTGCCGCCGGCCGATAGGTGCGCTCACGATGGGCCCCCTCGTGGTCTTCTATTTCACGGTCACCGTCATGTTCATCGTCAGCGGGTGGATCATGCACTGGAAGTGATAGGTCCCCGCCTTGGCGAAGGTCAGCTTGAAGTGGATCCCCGCGCTGGCTTGGATCGAGCTGAACTTGTGCTTGTTGACGCCCTTGGGGCCCTTCATCAGGGTCACCGTGTGGGTATCGAAGTTGTTCTTGTTCCAGATCCAGTTGACCTGCTGGCCTTTCTTGACCGTCACCTTGGTCGGCGCGTAGAAGTCGTCACGGACCTGGACGTTCTTGACGACCGGCTTCTTCTTCGGTGTCGTGCCGAGCGCGGTCGGAACTCCGACCGCGCCGACGACGACACATGCGATGAGCGTTGTCAGCCCCTTGTGCTTCATCATCGAATGACCCCCTAGCCCTCGAAGGGCTTGACCCCCGGTCGCGCCGGGTGCTTGTGAACGTGCCAGAACTTCTCCTGCCCCGAGGTCTGGCTCACGATTCCTGCGACCACCTGCAGCTGATCCGGGTCCCCGGTCGTCGTCCCGCTGCCCGTCGTCGCCGGGCAGGTGGGATACAGCTGGGAGTCCGGATCGTCGGCGGCCGAGTACAGCGTCACGGCGCCGTTGTTGGCAAAGCAGCTTCCGCGGCCCGATCCGTCGTTGAAGAAGTCGGTGCCGTTGGCGTCGTTGAGCGCCGCGCCCATCTTGTTGTCGATGAACTGGTTGTCGTTGCTGATCGCCTTGCCCGTCGAGTTGGTCGGGTCCGAGACGGTGCTGGCTCCGATCAGGAAATTCCCGAAGATCGAGTTGTCCTTGATGACCCACCCGGTGCCGCCGAAGATGAGAACGCCGACGCCGACCGGATACTGGATGTGGGCCGGCCCGAACCCGCTGGACACCGTCTTGACCGGCGAGCTCTTGCGGTAGTAGTCGAAGTTGTTCCAGAACACGAGGTTGTTCTTGATGACTCCGTCCGCGGTCGGCTCGAACGGCTCGGTCACGAGCGTGTTCGGCGCGATGCCGGTGCCGTTGTTGTACCACTGCCCGTTCTCGATCGTGACGTACTTGGAGTTCGTGCCCGAGTAGCCCAGGACGTTCTCGTAGGCAATGTCGTGGTCGATGAGCGTCGGCACCGGCTTCTTCTCAAACGGGGTGCCGCCGATGTAGAACCCGGAGTCGCCGTTGCCGAATCCGGTCGAGTGCGTCATGCGGCCGCCGATGCACCGGAACGCGAACAGGCCATAGGAATGCTCGAAACCGGCGATCAGGTTCTTGAACAGGTAGTTGGAGCACTGGGTGACGTAGAAGCCGTTGGCGGCGAAGTGCTCGGCCTTCATGTTCTCCAGGACGAGGCCGTTGACGTTCTCGCCCTCGATCCCGTTCTGCGCCGGGCCGCCGGGGCCCTTGGCGTTCTTGCCCTCGATGAGGACCTTGGCCGGGTTCTTGGTCAGGCCGATGATGTGCAGGCCGTCATGCCGGTGCCCAGCGACGGTCACGCCCTCGACGTACTTGCCGGGCTTGACGTCGATCGTGGCGTTCTTGCCCGAAGCGTTGACCGCTCCCTGGATCGTCGAGTACCGGCACCCGTGTTTGCAGGCCACCAGGGTCTTCGGCTTGGCCTGGGCGACGACAGCCAGCGACAGGCTGGCGACGAGCACCGTCGCTCCGGCCAGCGCCAGATGACGAATGCAGCGACTGATCATGGACTCCTCCTTGATAACGCGGATCCCGCCCACCCCCGGCCGTGGGGGCGCTCCCCAGCTTTTCACAAACTGCTCACAGGGTCCGGCGAAGGTATCAAGGCGTACCGGCGCGGGTATTCTCGCCGGACCGACAGATACCCCGAGGAGCCCCGAAACCCCATGGCCACCAGCAGCGCCGCGAGCGATCTCACCGACGAGCAGAGGGCCATCTGCGAGATGGTCCGCCAGTTCGCCGACGAGCAGATTCTCCCCAACGCCGAGCACTACGACCACGAGGACGCCTTCCCCGATCCGATCGTGGAACAGATGAAGGAGCTGGGGCTGTTCGGGGTGACGATCCCCGAGGAGTACGGGGGAATGGGGCTGGATCTGACCACCTACGCGATGATCGTGGAGGAGCTCTCGCGCGGATGGATCAGCATCTCGGGGATCGTCAACACGCACTTCATCGGGTCCTACCTGCTGATGAAGTTCGGGACCGAGGAGCAGAAGCAGAACTACCTGCCCAGGATGGCCACCGGCGAGATCCGCGCCGCCTTCAGCCTGTCTGAGCCCGAGCTGGGATCCGACGTGGCCGCCATCAAGACCGCGGCCAAGAAGCTCGACGACGGCGGCTATGAGATCAACGGCACCAAGATGTGGGTCACCAACGGCCTGCGCTCGGGCGTGGTCTTCGTGCTGGCCCGGACCAATCCCGCTGCCGAGCCCAAACACCGCGGGCTGACCTGTTTCATCGCCGACAAGGAGCCGGGCGCCGCCGAGAACTCCGGCGACTACGCCGGCCTCAACGTGCCGCCCCAGATCAAGAAGATGGGCTACAAGGGCGTGGAGTCGACCGAGCTGGTCTTCGACGGCTACAAGCGCACGGGCGGCGACATCCTCGGCGGCGAGGAGGCGGGCCTCAACAAGGGCTTTGCGCAGATGATGGATGCGCTGGAGCTGGGACGCGTCAACGTCGCCGCCCGCGGCGTCGGGCTCGCTCAGCGGGCGCTCGAACTGGCGCTCAAGTACAGCCAGGAGCGCCGCGCCTTCGGAAAGCCGATCGCCGAGCACCAGGCCATCCAGTTCAAGCTCGCCGACATGGCCACCCAGGTCGAGGCGGCCCGGCTGCTCACCCGGCAGGCCGCGCGCATGAAGGACGCCGGCCAGCGCTCGGACATCGAGGCCGGGATGGCCAAGCTCTTTGCCTCAGAGACCGGGCGGATGTGCGCCGAGGAATGCCTGCGCATCCATGGCGGCTACGGCTACTCCAAGGAGTACGAGATCGAGCGGATCTACCGCGACGCGCCGCTGCTGCTCATCGGCGAAGGCACCAGCGAGATCCAGCGCATGGTCATCGGGCGCAAGCTGCTGCAGCGCTACAAGATCTAGCCATTACTCCACGCGCGCCCGCCGCGCGCTACGGTTCAGACACGGCAAGCTAGGCAGGGAGCAGACACCATGCCCACACTCACCGCATCCCCCGTGATCATCTTCCGCCGCCGGCTCGTGGCCCTCTTGGCCGTGCTGGCGCTGGGCCTGGCCCTCGGGCTCGCCCCCGCGGCGTCCTCGCGCCAGACGCTCGTCCACGCGTTCCTGGCCAAGGATGGAACCACCGTCGTCTCCGGTTACGACGGCGGCGTGGCCCTGCAGCAGGCCAAGCCGTAACGCGGCGCTGAGGGCGGACACTAGACTGTCTCGCCCTGACCTCACCGGCTGACACCAAGACCCTGATCGAGACCGCGGTGACGCGGTTCCTCGAGGACGTGCCCGCGCTTCAGCCGCTCAAGCTCGTCGCCGGGCTGGAGCTCCGTGGCGGCCGCGACATCCAGATGTACCGGGTTCAGCTCCCGGGGCCCAAGGTGACCAAGGACATCGCCACCGACGCCAAGGTCCGCCTCGAGATCCCGCGGGCGAAGTTCAACGAGCTGGCCACCAAGGGCCACATCAGCGACTGGCGCGCCGCTTTCGAGCACGGCGACGCCAAGGTCACCGGGATCGATCAGATCATCAAGCTGATCGTCAACGTGGTCGAGCGCCAGGAAGAGCGCGCCCGCACGCGCCACGCCAAGACGCACTGACGGCGACGCTGCCGATCAGCGCTTGAGCGCCAGCTCCTCGGCGTCGCGCAGCTGCTGCTCCACCAGGTCCAGACCCGCGTCCCAGAACCCCGGGTCGGCGAGGTCGATCCCCACCATGGCGCCGAGGGCCTCGGGCGAGCGCGAGCCACCCGCGGCCAGGAGCTTGAGGTAGTCGGGGGCGAACGACGGCCCCTCCTGGAGATAGCGCCCGTATACCGAGAGAGCCAGGAGCTGGCCGTAGGCGTAGGCGTAGACGTAGCCGGGCGTGTTGATGAAGTGCGGCACGTAGGACCACCACATGCGGTAGCCGTCGGTCATCTGGACCGACTCGCCGAACAGCTCGGACTGAGCCTCGACCCAGGAGTCGCAGATCCGCTCCACTGACAGCTCGCCCTCGCTCCGTCGGCGGGTGTGGACGAGGTGCTCGAATCGGTTCATGGCCATCTGGCGGAACACGGTGGCGATGGCGCCATCGATCCGCTCGGCCAGGAGGCTGAGCCGGGCGTCGTCGTCGGGCGCGGCGTCGAGCATGCGCCCGAACACGAGTGCCTCTCCAAACACCGACGCGGTCTCGGCGAGGGTGAGCGGGGTGGACTGATGAAACACGCCCTGGGGCTGGGCCAACGAGGCGTGCAGCCCGTGGCCGAGCTCGTGGGCCATGGTCAGCACGTCGCGTCGCCGAGCGGTGAAGTTGAGCAGCACGTAGGGGTGGACGCTGGGCACGGTGTAGGCGCAGAAGGCACCGCCGCGCTTGTGGGAGCGCACCGGCGCGTCGACCCAGTGCTCGTCGAAGAACCGCCGCACGACGCGCCCGGCCTCGGAGGAGAAGGCCTCGTAGGTGTCGAGCACCAGCTCGCGCGACTCGCTGTAGGAGAAGGTGACGTCCTCGGGCAGCACGGGGGCGCTGCGGTCATAGTCGGCCAGCCGGTCGATGCCCAGCAGCCGCGCCTTGAGCGTGTACCACCGCTGGGGAATGTCGAAGCGACCGCGCACCGCCTCGATGAGCGCCATCACCGATTCGTCGGAGGCCTCGTTGGCGAGGTTGCGCGAGGCCAGCCAGTGCGGGTAGGCGCGCAGCCGGTCGTCAACGGCCTTGTCGTGGACGAGCGTGTTGTAGATGAAGGCGCGGGTGCGCAGCCCGGGCTCCAGCGCCGCCGACACCGCCTCGGCCACGGTGCGCCGGGTGTCGCGGCGCGGGTCCTGCAGCCGGCTCAGGGCGACGTCGAGGGGGACCTCCTGGCCGTCGACCGGCACCCGCAGCGCCGCCATCAGCTCGCCGAAGAGCCGCGCCCAGGCGCTCTCGGCCGAGATCGCCTTCTCGGCCATGATCGTCTCCTCGGGCTCGGAGAGCAGATGCGGCCGGTAGCGGCGGGCGGTGCGCAGGTAGTGCGAGCAGAAGCCGAGCTCGTCGTCGGCGAGGAGTGCTGCGGCGCGATCGTCGCCGAGCGCCGCCCACTCGAGCTCGAAGAACAGCAGCTTGGTCTCGATCTGGGTGGCGCGCTCCTGCACGAGCTGGAGCAGGGCCCCGCGCGTGGAGTCCGCGGTGTCGGTGGCAAAGCGCAACGAGGCATAGGAGCCGGCCTTGCCGACGAGCTCGTTGATCGCGGCCAGCTCGTACATCGCGGCGGCGAGGCCCGGGGCGTCGAGCTCGGAGACCTTGCCCGCATACACGTCCGCGAAGGCGACGGCGCGCTCGACGGCCTCGTCGAGCTGACGGGTGACGCCGTTGTCCTCGTCCCCGTCGACGAGCGCGCTCAGATCCCAGGCCGCTTCGAGCAGCTCGGGGTCGGCGAGGTTGTCCGCGGTGGTCGACATTTTGGTGAAAGGCAGCTTAGCTGCGCGTTGCGCAGCGAGCCAGTCCCGCTGGGCAGCCGGCCAATCCTCGCGACAGCGCGCGGGGCGCTACGTTCTGCGCGGATGTCCGCGTCGCGACCGACCGACACGCCCCAGGCCCGACCGGTGCGACTGCTGGCCGCCGGGGGCACAATTTCGATGCAGGGCGAGCACGCCGTGCCCACGCTCGACGCCGCCGGCCTGGTGGCGGCGATCCCGGAGCTCACGCGCTTCCCCGCCCTGGAGGCCGAGAACGTGCTGGGCCTGCCCGGACCGCAGATCTCGCTTGACCAGGGGCTGGGGCTGGTGCGCCAGGCGGTGACGGCGGCGGCGCGCGGCGAGGGTGTGGTCATCACCACCGGCACCGACACGCTCGAGGAGCTGGCGATGCTGGGCGCGATGACCCACGGCTCCGAGGCGCCGATCGTATTCACCGGCGCCAACCGCCCGGCCAGCGCCCCGGGCGCCGACGGGCCCGCCAACCTGCTCGATGCGGTCGCGCTGGCCGCGTCGCCCCAGGCCGCCGGACTGGGCGCGGTGGTGGTGTTCGGCGGCGAGATCCTGGCGGCGGCGAGCGCACGCAAGTTCGAGAGCACGGGGCCCAGCGCATTCGCCTCACCGGTGGCGGGTCCGGTCGGGCGCGTCGTCGAGGGACGCGTGTGGCTGCACGCTCGCCCGCTGCGCCACCCCACGCTCGACCCGCCGTCGATCGACCGCGTCGTCCCCATCGTCTCCGCTGCGCTCGGCGATGACGGCGGTCTGCTGCGCGCCGCGGCCGAGCGCGCCGACGGCCTCGTGGTGGAGGCGTTCGGCGCCGGCCATGTCACCCCGGGCATGCTGCACGGCCTGCAGGAGGCCGTGACGCGGATCCCGGTGGTGGTCACGGTGGCGCCTGAGCGCGGGTCGATGATGCACGCCACCTACGGCTTCGAGGGCTCCGAGCGCGACGTGCGCTCCAGCGGCGCCGTGTGCACCCCGTTCCTCGCAGCCCGCGCTGCCCGGATCGCGCTGCTGTGCTGCCTGGGTGCCGGGCTCGATCGCGACGGGATCGCAGCGGCGCTCGCCCCGTGGGACGCCTGATTACATTCGGCGCAGACGACATGCCGGCGACGACGTCATCGCGCAAGCTGCTGTACTGGGCGCTGGCCGGCGCCGGCGTGATCGTCGCCGCCATGCTCGCCGTCGCGATCGTCGTGGTCGCCACCGGCCGGGGCGGCACCCCGCGCACCATTGGGCTCACCAACATCCCGATGCCCACCGGGACCCGGGTGATGACCAGGGTGCGCAGCTGCGACCGCGGCGTGCACTCGTACTGCGCGCTGCAGGTGATCATCGTGGGTGACCGCTATCGGACCTCGGAGGCGCTGCGCCAGACCTACGCGGCGCAGCTGCTCAAGCTCGGCTGGACCACGACCAAGGGTCCCGACGGCAACGAGACGGCCGCCGACTCACCCGGCCACGAACTGCGGCTGACGTTCGCCACCGCCTACGAGGACCTGCTGGGGATCGACTCCAACTGGATCCAGCGGACCGCGACGATCTCGCACTCGCTGTCGGCCGCCATGTTCGACCGCGCGCCCACGTTGTCGCTGATGCTGCTCAGGGGGTCTTCGTAAGCGCGAGGCGCCGGTCGTGGCCGACTGACACCGCGCTGCGTCCGGCCAGCAGGTCAGACAGATCGTCGCCGACGAGGGCCCGGCGCCAGCCGGTCAGGGTGCGGACGTCGGGCTCGGGCTCGCCGCGGCGGGCGGCACCGACGATGATCTCGAGCTCCGCGCGCGAGGCGATCAGCTCATAGGCGAGGCCCGCCTCCAGGGCGCGCGCTCGCAACAGGGCCTCGGCCAGCGCGATCAGCGGCGCGTCGCCGGGCTCGGAGCGAGCGCGGGCCTCGTCGCGGGGGATCGGCGCCGCCTGGCGCCCGCGCTCGATGGCCTCGAGGATGGCCTCGCCCCGTCGCTTGATCGTCGGCGGGTGCAGGCCCCGGATCTGCTCGAGGCCGGAGCTGGTCGACGGCCGGCGCTTGGCCAGCTCCACCAGCGCCGGGTCGGCGACGATGGAGCCGACGGGCCGGTCGAGCTCTGACGCGGTGCGCTCTCGCCAAGCCCCGAGCGCCTGGGCGACGGCCCGCGAGCGCGGGTCGAGTTGGCCGACGCGCGGCAGTCGCTCCCACGCGGTCTCGGGATCGCGCTCGTCGGTGGCGGACTCCAGCCGCCGGCACTCCTCGCGTGCCCAGTCGACCCGGGCGCTCTTGGTCAGCCGCCGCTGGATCTCATCGGCGAGCTGGAGCAGATGGGCGACGTCCTCGGCCGCGTAGCCGAGTTGCTCGGCGGTGAGGGGGCGCGCGTCCCAGCGCGTGTAACTGGCGGTCTTGCCCACGCGCTGGCCGAGCACCGCGCCGAGGAGATTGCCGTAGCCGGCCTGGGCGCTGGCGCCGGTGAAGCCGGCTGCGATCTGGGTGTCGAAGATGTTGTTGAGCTCGGTGTGCCAGGCGCGGCGCAGGATGGCGACGTCCTGGCGGCCCGCGTGCAGCACGACCTCGATCTCGGGGTCGCCCAGCAGTGCGGCCAGCGGGTCGGTGTCGACGTCGGCGAGGGCGTCGATGAGGAAGATCAGCGGATCGCCGTCGGGGTTGTCGACGGCCACCTGGACGAGGCACAGCAGCGCCCGGTAGCGCCCCTCGGACATGAACTCGGTGTCGATGCCAAGCCGTCCCGCCTGACGGGCCTGGGCCGCCGCCTCGGCGACGTCGCCGGCACTGGCCAGCTGGCTCGACGGGACGGTTTCCATGGTCGGACCCTACACGGCGCGGGACACGGAAACCGCCCACCCACTCTGAGCGCGAGCCCTCTGGAGAGGTCTAAACCGACCCCCCTGGTAGGATTTAGCGCACACGATGATCTTCTCCTCCAAAGCCGAGTACGGCGTGCGGCTGATGATCGAGCTGGGGCGCCAGGCGCCCGAGCACCCCACCAGCCTCAAGGCGATCGCCGATGCCGAGGGCCTGCCCCTGGCCTACCTCGAACAGGTGGTGGCGCGGTTGCGCCGCGCCGGCCTGGTCATGAGCGCCCGCGGGGCGCACGGCGGCTATTGGCTCAGCCGGCCCGCCGAGGAGATGACGATGGACGAGGTGGTGCAGGCGCTCGAGGGTTCGATCGCCCCCATGGAGTGCTTCGTGCACGACCACACCGAGCGCGTGCTCTGCTCCCACCAGCCCGATGCGGGCCGTGGGTGCGCCACCAAGCTGCTGTGGACCCGCGTGCAGGGCGGCATCATCCGCTCGCTGCAGAACACGACACTGGCCGAGCTGGTCGAGTTCTCGGGCCGCCATGAGGCGGAGTCCGTGGTCGCCGCTGCGGTCGTCGCGCAGACCACGGCCGCCTGACCACGACTTCAACCAAAGACGAGAGATGCCAGACCTAGAGATTCACAACCTTCACGTCCGCGTCGGGGACAAGGACATCCTGCGCGGCCTCGAGCTGACCGTGGGCCAGGGTGAGATCCACGCCTTGATGGGACCCAACGGCTCCGGTAAGTCCACGCTGGCCAACGTGATCATGGGCCACCCCAACCTGGAGGTGACCGAGGGTCAGATCCTGTGGGGTGGGCAGGACATCACCGAGGCCGACACCGACGAGCGCTCTCGCATGGGGCTGTTCATGGCCTTCCAGTATCCGGTGTCGGTGCCGGGCGTGACCGTCACCAAGTACCTGCGCACAGTCATGAACGCCCACCGTGAGGCCCGCGGCGAGGAGCCGGTCTCGCTGCGTGACTTCGCCAAGACCGTCAAGGCGGCCATGGAGGCGACCAAGCTTCCCCAGGAGTTCAGCCGCCGCTACCTCAACGAGGGCTTCTCCGGCGGTGAGAAGAAGCGGATGGAGATCCTCCAACTGGCGCTCCAGCACCCCGAGCTGGCCATCCTCGACGAGACGGACTCGGGCCTGGACATCGACGCCCTGCGCGTCGTCGCCGAGGGCGTCAACGCGGTGGCCGGCCCGGAGATGGGCGTGCTCATCATCACCCACTACCAGCGCATCCTCCACCTGGTGCAGCCCAGCCACGTGCACGTCATGTACCGAGGGCGCATCGTCAAGGAGGGCGGCCCCGACCTCGTCACCGAGCTCGAAGCCAAGGGCTACGGCTGGATCACCGACGAGCTCGAGGAAGCGGTGGCGTGACGCCAGTGGCGATCACGAGTCACAGAGACGCGCCGAGTTCGCCGCCAGGCGAACTCGCCAGGGAATTGCGCCAGCAATTCCCCACCCTTCGGCGGGAGTTCGACGGCCGCCCGGTGGCCTACCTGGACTCCGCGGCGACCTCGCAGACCCCGCAGGTGGTCATCGACGCGATGACGCGCTACTACACGCAGACGCGCGCCTCGGTGCACCGCGGCGTCTATCCCCTCGCGGTGGAGGCCACCGATCAGTTCGAGGGCGCGCGCCAGACGATCGCCTCCTGGCTGGGCTCCACCACCGACGAGACGATCTTCACCGCCAACGCCACGGCCGCGCTGAACCTCGTCGCCTACACCTGGGGGCGCCAGAACGTGGGGGAGGGCGACCTCGTCGTGCTCACCCAGATGGAGCACCACTCCAACATCGTCCCCTGGCAGCTGCTGTGCTCAGAGAAGGGCGCCGAGCTCGCCTACGTCCCGGTGCTGGAGGACGGCCAGCTCGACCTCGAGGCGCTCGACGCGCTGCTGGAGCGCTCGCCCAAGCTGGTGGCGGTGGCGCACGTGTCCAACGTGGTGGGCACCATCAACCCGATCGAGGAGATCTCGCGCCGGGCCCATGCGGCCGGGGCTGTGATCGTGGTCGATGGCTCCCAGGCGGTGCCGCAGATCCCTGTCGACCTGCGCGCCCTGGACGCTGACTTCTACGCCTGGACCGGGCACAAGGCCTACGGCCCCACCGGCATCGGCGTCCTGCACGGTCGCCGCGAACTGCTCGAGCGCATGCCGCCGTTCATCGCGGGCGGCCACATGATCAAGATGGTCGGCGACACCGAGTCCACCTGGGCCGACCTGCCGTGGAAGTTCGAGGCGGGCACCTCCCAGATCGCCGAGGCCATCGGCCTGGGTGTCGCCGTGGACTGGATTCAGTCGATCGGCATCGAGCGGATTCGCGCCCACGAGCGCGCGCTTGTCGCTGATGCGCTGGCGCGCCTGGCCGACGTCCCCGGCCTGCGCCTGCATGGGCCGGTTGACGCCGCCGATCGCGGCGCGCTGGCGTCGTTCGTCATCGACGGCGCCCACCCCCACGACGTTGGCGAGATTCTCGGCCGCGAGGGCGTCTGCGTGCGGACCGGCCACCACTGCGCCCAGCCACTCATGCGCTGCCTCGGGGCCACGGCCACCACGCGCGCGTCCTACGCAGTCCACAACACCGTGACCGACACCGAGCGGCTGATCGACGGGCTGGGGACGGTGGCCCGCGTGCTCCAGCTCTGACGCTCCGGACCGCGGCTAGCCTAGGAAGCAGACATGGACGAGCTGTACCGCGAGAACATCCTGGAGCACTACAAGCGGCCCCACAACTGGAGCCCACCCGAGCCTGAACTCGAGCGCGTCGACCTCCAGTTCCACGATCTGAACCCGCTGTGCGGTGACGAGCTGACCGTCAAGCTCGCCGTGGATGCCGATCAGCGCATCGAGGACGTGCGCTTTGAGGGCCACGGCTGCGCGATCTCCCAGGCGGCGGCGTCGATGACCTCTGACGAGATCAAGGGCATGACGGTCTCCGAGGTGCTCGCCCTGGACCGCTCGTTCGTGCTGGAGCTGCTCGGCATCGACATCTCGGCGCAGCGGATGAAGTGCGCGCTGCTGTCGCTCAAGGTGCTCAAGAGCGCCTCGCTCGGCCAGAGCGCGGGCTGGGAGACCGAGACGCCCGAGAGCGGCCGCGCTGCCTGAGGCTGCCACGCCGATCGTCCACTGTCGCAGGCTCCCCGGCCGGGGATGATGCGACGGTTGCGCGGCGGGGCCCGCACGCTTCTCAACGACGCGGCGTTTGCCTGGCAGGCCCGCGTGCTGCCGCGTCGGGTGGCCATTCTGCAGCTCCGCTCGCGGGTCAGGGCGCGCCGCATCGGCGATCTGTTCAGCCTCACGTCGGCGACGCGTCCCTCCGATCTGGCGACGTTGCTCGAGCTCGCCGTCGGCCGGACGCACGTCGTCGAGCTCGGGACCGGCACCGCCTGGACGGCGGCGGCGCTGGCGGCGGCCGATCCGCGCCGACGCGTCACGTCGCTTGATCTCGTCGCCCGGCCCGAGCGCGAGCGCTATCTGGCTCTGCTGGGCCCATCTGCGCGCGCCCGGGTGGAGCTTGTCGAGGCGCCCGGCGCGAGCGCCCCGCCGTCGGGCGCCATCGTCGACATGCTCTACGTCGACAGCTCGCACCAGCGCGACGACGTGATCGCCGAGGTGCGGGCGTGGACCCCGGCCCTGACCTCCGGAGCGATCGTGGTCCTCGACGACTACGGGCACGCCGACTACCCGGGCGTGGCGCAGGCGGTAGCAGAGCTGGGACTCGCCGGCACCCCACGCGGCACGTTGTTCGTGCACGTGCACGGTTCCTGAGGGCGGGCGGGGAAAACCCGGTCCGTGCCGCTAGACTTCCAAGAGCAAATCCGATCCCCGCGCTAGGTTTTATTCACGTGCCACAGATCATTGACGTCTGTCCCCTTTCCGAGCTGGGTCCCGGTGAGAAGCGCCTGCTCGAATGGGAGGACCTGGAGATCGGCGTGTTCAACTGCGCCGGCACCGTCTACGCGATCGAGGACCGCTGCACCCATGATGACGGGCCGCTCGTCGAGGGCACGTTCGACCAGGACGCGTGCACCATCGAATGCCCCCGCCACGGCTCGCTGTTCGACCTCACCAACGGCAAGCCCAAGACTTTGCCCGCCTATGTTCCGGTCGACACCTTTCCGGTGATCATCGAGGACGACACGATCAAGCTGGAGGTGGAGTAATGGCTACTCCCGACACCATCACCAACGAGCCCGTGCCGGTGCTCACCGAGAACGAGCAGCTGCGCGGGATCAACGCCGACTACACCGAGCGCTACGGCTTCCACGACGCCGAGAACTATCTCTACAAGGCGCCAAAGGGCCTGACCGCGGAGCTGGTGGCCAAGATCTCGGAGTTCAAGTCAGAGCCCCAGTGGATGCGGGACTTCCGCCTCAAGTCGCTCGATCACTTCCTGGCGCGTCCGATGCCCACCTGGGGATCGCCGATGCTCGCCGACGTCGACTTCGATGACATCCACTACTTCGTGCGCGCCTCCGAGCGCGCCGAGCGCTCCTGGGACGACGTCCCGGAGGACGTCAAAAAGACGTTTGACCGCCTCGGCATCCCCGAGGCCGAGCGCAAGTTCCTCTCCGGAGTCGGGGCCCAGTATGAGTCCGAGGTCGTGTACCACCAGATCAACGAGGAGCTCACCAAGCAGGGCGTGATCTTCACCGACATGGACACGGCGCTGCGCGAGCACGAGGAGCTCGTCCGCGAGTACTTCGCCACGATCATCCCGGCCAACGACAACAAGCTCGCGTCGCTCAACAGCGCGGTGTGGTCGGGAGGATCGTTCGTCTACGTCCCGCCGGGCGTGCACGTCGAGATGCCGCTCCAGGCCTACTTCCGCATCAACACCGAGTCGATGGGCCAGTTCGAGCGCACGTTGATCATCGCCGACGAGGGCTCTTACGTGCACTACGTGGAGGGCTGCACGGCGCCGACCTACTCGAGCTCGAGCCTGCACTCCGCGGTGGTGGAGCTCATCGCCAAGCCCGGCGCGCGCATCCGCTACACGACGGTGCAGAACTGGTCCAACAACGTCTTCAACCTGGTGACCAAGCGCGCCGTGGCCGAGACCGACGCCACCGTCGAATGGGTCGACTGCAACCTCGGCTCCAAGCTGACCATGAAGTACCCCAGCGTCTACCTGATGGGCGAGCGCGCCCACGGCGAGATCCTCTCGATCGCCTTCGCCGGCAAGGGCCAGCACCAGGACGCGGGCGGCAAGATCATCCACGCCGCGCCCAACACCACCTCCAACATCTTCGCCAAGTCGATCTCCAAGGACGGCGGCCGCGGCTCCTACCGCGGGCTGCTCGAGATCGCCAAGGGCGCCCACGGCGCGCGTTCCAAGGTGGTGTGCGACGCCCTGCTGCTCGACGAGCACAGTCGCTCTGACACCTATCCGACGATCCGCATCTCCGAGGACGACGTCAACGTCGGCCACGAGGCCACGGTGTCCAAGGTCGGCGAGGATCAGCTCTTCTATCTCATGAGCCACGGCATCTCCGAGGAGGAGGCCTCCAAGCTCATCGTCAACGGGTTCATCGAGCCGATCACCAAGGAGCTCCCGATGGAGTACGCGGTGGAGATGAACCGGCTGATCGAGCTGCAGATGGAGGGCTCCATTGGCTAGTCCGTCCTCTGCCGCAGTCGAGCTCCCCGCCTTCAAGGGGCGCCCCGGCTGGGAGTTCACCGACCTATCGGACCTCGATCTCGAGGCCTACGTGCCGGCTGCGGTCGCGCGTGACGGCGGTGTGGGCGAGCTGTGGTCTCTCGACGACGCCGAGCTGCCGGCGGGCGTGTCGGTGCAGGTCGATGGTGATGTCACCACCGTCACGGTCGGTCGCAACGTCGTGCTCGAGCAGCCGATCTCGCTGACGGCCGTCCAGCCCGAGAGTGGGACGCTCGTCAACCAGCGGACGCGCATCGTTGTCGAGGAGGGCGCGCAGGCCGAGGTCTGGGAGCAGTTCCTGTCCGCGGCCGACGACCTGGAGGGCATCTTCAACATCACGACCGAGCTCGTGGTCGGCGACGCCGCCCACCTGCGCTACGTCTGCGGTCAGGGGTTGTCGGAGCGCAGCTGGGTGTTCGGCGCGCAGCGCGGCACAGTCGGCCGCGACGGCAGCCTCGACTGGGTCGCGCTCGGCTTCGGTTCGCGCTCCGGGCACGTCCTGATGGAGACCCGCCTGGCCGGCGAGGGCGCCGACGCCCGCGTCACCGGCGCGTACGCCACCCACGGCCGCCAGCACATCGACTTCGACACCACTCAGGAGCACGTCGCCCCCAACACGACCTCTGACCTCGCTTTCCGCGGGGTCCTGCAGGGCCGCTCGAGCGCGGTGTGGAAGGGCAACATCATCGTCGACCCCGGCGCCCAGAAGACCGACGCCTTCCAGGAGAGCCGCAACCTGCTGATCTCCAAGCGGGCCCATGCCGACGCCATCCCCGGACTGGAGATCCAGGCCAACGACGTGCGCTGCACGCACGCGGCGGCGGTGGCCCAGGTGGACCCCGAGCAGCTGTTCTACCTGCGCTCGCACGGCCTGCCCGAGGACACCGCCAAGCGCCTGGTCATCGAGGGCTTCCTGTCGGCGCTCGTCGAGCGCTTCCCTGCGGGCGCGGTGCGCGAGACGCTGGCGGCGGCGCTCGAGCGCCGGCTCGAGCTGGTCCTCGCGCGATGACGCGCGCCGCTCGCCGCTGACCGCCCGGGGCTGGGCGTAGCATCACGCGGGTTATGGCCCGTCTTGCCCCGATGGTGGCGCTCGGCTACGGCAAGTTCGTCCGCGCCGATCGCGTCTACGCGCTGGTCCCCATCGAGCCGCCCGAGCGCGGCGACGGCAGGCGCACGCGGGTGCACGTCGACGGGATCGCCGAGCCGCTGGTGGCCTCGCGCTCGGAGGGCTCGATCGCCCACGATGTCGCGGTGGCGCTGGGCCAGGAGACGCCGCGGGGCCGGCACGGCTCGGGCAGCGACGAGATCCCCGGCCAGGACCCGCTGTTCTACTACTCGTAGGCCAGCGCCTGCAACGGGTTGAGCTTGGCCGCGCGCCGCGCCGGGAAGATCGCGGCCAGCAGGCCGACCAGCCACGACGCGACCAGGAACACGATCAGCCGCCCCACCGGGATCACGAACGCGATCGAGGAGCTGTCGCGGGCGGCCAGCAGCGCGCCGAAAGCGATGCCGAGCAGGATCCCCAGCACCGAGCCGATGAGGGCGGTGATGACGCTCTCGTGGCGGATCATCCGCCGCACCTGGCGGCGGCTGGTGCCGACCGCGCGCAGCATCCCGATCTCGCGCGTGCGCTCGAACACCGAGAGCACCAGCGTGTTGACGATCCCGAACAGACTCACCACGATGGACAGCGCCAGCAGCACGTAGAGGATGTTGAGCACGCTGGAAAGGCCGGAGATCTGGTTGTCAACGAACTGCTGGCGGGTCTGCACCTTGGCGTTGGGGAACGCGCCCATGACCCGATTCAGTGCGCGGCCGTTGGCCGGCGTCTCACCCCCGCTCATCTTCACCAGCGTGTAGAGATTCTCGGGCTGGGGGTAGGCGCGGTCCCATGTCGCGGCCGACATCGTCACCGGCCCGAAGGGGGAGCCTCCGTTGGGTGGCTTGAAGATGCCCTTGACCACGAGCGGCACGCGTCCTCCGGTGGGCGTCGTCACCGTCAGCGGTGACCCCACGAACAGGTGGTGCTTGGAGGCGTAGCCGTCGTCGACGAACCCGCCATTGGCCCCCAGCGAGGCCAGCACCGCCTGCGAGCCCCGCTTCCAGTCCAGGTGCACGACCCTGCCGACGGTGGGGTTGACCGCGGTCAGCTGCTCGTTTGAGCCGAACACGCGCCCCTGCCCGGCGCGGACGTTGCCGACCGCGATGACGCCGGGGGCGCGGGTCACGGCTTCGCCGGCCGCGATCGGGATGGGCGAGAAGTTGTTCTGGGCGGTGATGGCGTAGTCGCCGGTGAAGACGTCGTTCACCGCATTCTTGAAGTTGGCGATGATCCCGGCCGACAGCACGGTGACGAAGGTGACCAGCGCCAGCCCGATCATCAGCGCCGAGGCGGTGGATGCGGTGCGCTGTGGGTTGCGGATGGTGTTGTCGCGGGCCAGCTCCCCGATGGCGCCGGCGATCCGGGTGGCCGGCCAGCCCAGCCACATCGCCAGCCGGGGGACGATCCGGGCCGAGAGCAGGGCCACCCCGATGAAGATGAGGACGGCGCCGATGCCCATGAGGATGAGCACGCCGCCGGTGCCGCGGGCCACGAAGAGACCCAGCAGCAGGGCGATGACGCCCAGGATGGCGGTGGCGCTGCTGGTCAGCGTGCGGTACTTGGCCAGCCGCCCCTCGGGCAGGGTGGCGCCTTCGCGTACCGCGGCGATCGGCTCGACCCGCGTGGCGCGGATCGCCGGGCGGAGGCTGGCCAGCACGGTGACGACGACCCCGACGAGGATGGCGACGATCACCGTGCGGGGCTTGACCACAGTCCCGGTGTTGGGCAGCGTCACCCCGGCCGCGTTGAACAGCGCGAACAGGCCCTGGGCGAGGCCGAGCCCGACGGCCAGCCCGATGACCGAGGCGATCGCCCCGATCACGAATGACTCCACAAGGATCGAGCGCCGGACCTGCTTGCGCGAGGCGCCGAGCGTGCGCAGCGTGGCGAACTCGCGCGTGCGCTGGGCGATGGTGATCGACAGCGAGTTGGCGATCACGAAGCTGCCCACGAACAGCGCCACGCCCGCGAACACGAGCAGGAACGTCTTGAGGAAGTTGAGGAAGCCGGTGATCGACGACGAGTCCTGCTGGGCCTGCTGAGCCCCGGTGCGCACCTCGGCGTCGCGGGGGAGGATCGGCCCGATCTGGGCGACGAGCTGCTTGGGGCTGACCCCGGGCTTGGCACTGGCGCGGATCTCGTCGAGCTTGCCCACGCGCCCGAGCAGCCGCTGGGCGGTGGGCAGCTGGAGCCCGGCCAGGGTCGCCCCGCCCAAAGACGACGCCGACCCGAACTTGACCAGCCCCGAGATCTTCAGCGGGACGACGGGGCCGACCCCCTGCACGCCGACGACCTGCCCGGCGTGGAGGTTGTGCTTGTTGGCGGTGGTGGTGTCGATGACGACGCTCGACGCGCCCGGCCAGCTGCCGCTGACCAGCTTGAGCGAGCTGAACTGGGGCCGCGCCGGATCGACGCTGAAGCCGAGGTTGGGCGCGCCCCCGGAGCTGATGGCCTTGCCCCGGACCACGAGCTGCAGGCTGCCCGACACGTCGCCGATGGCCTCCTTGACGCCCGACAGTCCCTGCACCTGGGGCAGCAGTGATTGCGAGAAGGGCGGCACGTCTCCGTTGGCCCCCGCGCCGCCGGTGGCCGTGGAGTCGATGACGTTGCGCCCCGTGACCGTCGCGTCGGTCCCCTGGTAGATGGTGGAGAAGATCGAGTTGAAGGCGCCCGTGATCGAGTCGGTGAGCACGAAGGTCCCGGCCACCAGCGCGACGCCGAGGACGATCGCCACCGCGGTGAGGGCGGCGCGCAGGCGCCGGGTGGCCAGCCCCTTGAGCGCCACGCGGACCACGAGGGCTACAGGCCCTTCATGGCGTCGACGATCTCGTTCTCGTCGGCGCCGGCGAGGTCCTTGACGATCTGCCCGTCAGACAGGAACAGCAGCCGGTCGGCGATGGCGGCCGCCTTGGGATCGTGGGTGACCATCACCACCGTCTGCCCCACGGAGTCGACCGAGCGGCGCAGCAGGGCGAGGATCTCCTCCGAGGAGTTGGAGTCCAGGTTGCCGGTCGGCTCGTCGGCGAACAGCACTGTGGGCCGGCTGAGCAGGGCCCGGCCGATCGCCACCCGCTGCTGCTGGCCGCCGGAGAGCTCGGACGGGCGGTGCGTCAGCCGATCGCGCAGGCCGGTCTCGTCGATGACGGTGTTCAGCCAGTCGGGCTCGGGCTCGCGGCCGGCGATCGCCATCGGCAGGAGCATGTTCTCCTTGGCGGTCAGCATCGGCAGCAGGTTGAAGAACTGGAAGACGAAGCCGATCTTGTCGCGCCGCAGCCGGGTCAGCGCGTCATCGTTGAGCGTGGTGATCTCGGTGCCATCCACCGTGACCGAGCCCTCGGTGGGCGTGTCCAGGCCGGCCAGGATGTGCATCAGCGTCGACTTGCCCGAGCCCGACGGCCCCATCACCGCTGTCAGCTTGCCGCGGTCGATGTCCACCGACACTCCGCGCAGCGCGGTGACCGCGGTGTCGCCCTCGCCATAGCGCCGGCTGACCGCCGACGCCGTCACGACCGGGCCCGTCCGGTCATCGTCCCGCAGCTGCGCCTGCTGCATGGGCAGGACCATAGCGCCCCGCTTAGACTGCTCGCCGTGCGGCAGGTGATCATGTTGCGCGGCATCAACCTCGGCTCCACCCGCCGGGTGCCGATGGCTGACCTGCGCGCCCTGTTCGCCCAGGCGGGCTACGGCGACGTGCGCACCTACGTGCAGAGCGGCAACATTGTGCTCGAGAGCACGGCCACCGCCGGCGAGCTCGAGCGCGAGACGGCGTCGCTCATCTCCGAGCGTTTTGGCTTCGACGTCCCCGTGGTGGTGCGTACGGGCCGGCAGCTCGCGGCCGTGGTCAAGCGCAACCCACTCGGTGACGTGGCTGACGACCCCAAGCGCTACCAAGTGAGCTTCCTCTCGGCCAAACCGCCGGCCACCGTGCTCAAGACACTCGAGGCGGCTGCGACGGGCGACGAGCGCGTGGTCTGCCACGGCCGCGAGATCTATGCCTGGCACCCCGACGGCGTGGCGCGCTCCAAGCTGTGGAACGCCCTGGCGGGCAAGGGGTTGGGCGTGACCGCCACGGCGCGCAACTGGACCACGGTGGAGACGCTGCTGGAGATGGCGCGCGGTTGACCGCTTTCGCTGCGATCTCTTTTGGAGCGTTTCGGCAGGGTATCGGCGTACGTCAACTGCGGCTTTCGAGGGCGGCACGGATGCGTTCCGGTGGTCCCCCGACGGGGGTCGTGGTAGAAAAGTATCGCCGGCCGATACTTATATCCCACAACCCCCTGCAAACGGGCCACTTTCGCGCTCCCGTCCCCACCCTCGATAGCCCGCCTTTGACGTGCGCGATACCCCGCTGCAACGCTCCGAGGCTCAACTAAGACGCGGGCTCGGCCCCCAGCACGGGCTGCGCCACCTCATCGGCCCGCCGCGGCGATCGCACAAACACCAGCGCGGCCACCAGCGCCACCACCACGCACCCCGTCCCGATCCGGAAGGCGAGCTGGTAGCCACTCAGTAGCGCATGGTCAAGGCCCGCCCCGTGGGCCAGCAGCGTCCGGGTCCGGTCGGTGGACACGGTCCCGAGCACCGCCACCCCGATTGCCGCCGAGACCTGGAGCGAGGTGTTGACGATCCCGCTGGCCAGGCCGGCGTCGGCGGGCGGGACCTCGGACATGGCGATCGTCAACAGCGGCATGAACGCCATCCCGGCGCCGGCCCCCATGAGCAGGAACGCCCCGACGATCGTGGGCACGTAGGTCGTGCCCGTGTCGACCGTCGACAGCAGCGCCAGCCCCGCCGCGGACAGGCACAGCCCGGCGATGAGCGGACGCCGGGGACCGAAGCGCGTCACCAGCCAGGCGATCGGTCCCAGCGAGAGCGCGGCCAGCAGCAGCGTCTGAGGCAGGAAGGCCAGTCCGGTGGTGAGCGCGCTGAAGCCGCGGATCCGCTCCAGGTAGAGCACTCCGATGAAGAAGGTGGCGAACATGCCGGTGATGAGCAGGCCGCGGATGGCGCTCGAGCTGGGCAGCCCGGGGATGGCGAACACGCGCAGCGGCATGATCGGGTTGCGCAGCCGCCCCTCGAGCGCGACGAAGCCGGCCAGCAGCGCCAGGGAGCCCGCCGCGAAGCCCAGCGTGTGCGCGGAGCCCCACCCGTGGGAGCTGGCGGTGACGATCGCGTAGGCGCCGACGATGAGCGACGCGGTGATGAGCACTGAGCCGAGCACGTCGATGTCGCGGCCGATGCCCAGGCCCTCATTCTCGACGATCCACCGGCGGCCGAGTATCACGGTGACGATGCCCACCGGGACGTTGATGAAGAAGATCCAGTGCCAGTTGAGCGCCTCGGTGATGACCCCGCCGGCGATCAGCCCCAGCGACGCGCCGCCGGAGATGACCAGGGTGTAGATGCTCATCGCCTTGGCGCGCTCGCGCGGGGCGGGGAACTCGGCGGTGATGATGGCCACGATCGCCGACACCGCGCCCGCGCCGCCCAGCCCCTGGAGGAAGCGGGCGGCGATCAGCTCCCCTTGGGAGTCGGCCAGCCCGCACGCCGCCGAAGCCAGCGTGAACCCGGTCACCCCGATGAGGAAGATCCGCCGGCGGCCGATCAGGTCGCCGAGCCGCCCGGCCAGCAGCAGGAAGCTGCCGAAGGTGATGAGGTAGCCGTTCAGCACCCAGGTGAGGTTGGACTGGGTGAAGTGCAGATCTCGCTGGATCTGCGGCAGCGCGACGTTGACGATCGTGCCGTCGACGATGCTCATCAACTGACCCAGGCACACCACGACGAGGGCGATCCACCGGGCGCGGGGCGAGTGCAGGCGGGATTCGTTTGTCACGAGAACATCATTGCAAAAGTGATGATCCTCTGTGGACTGATGCTCATTGGCGCTGATAGGCTCGCGGCGTGGCCGTTACCAGCGCACGCGGCACCATCACCCTCCTCTCCCGGCTGTCCAAGTCGGTCTACCGCAAGACACCGGAGTCGATGCTGGGCATGAGCCTGCGCCACTTCATGGCGCTCTCCTACGTGGCCGACCCGGGTGGCATCTCCCAGCAGCAGCTCGCCGAGATCCTCTGCATCGACGCCAACAACACCGTGCTGCTGCTCAACGAGATGGAGGGCCAAGGACTCATCCGGCGGGTGCGCGATCCCGCTGATCGCCGGCGCCACCTCGTGGAGACGACCGACCACGGTCGGGAGGTCCTGCTGCGAGCCCAGCAAGCCCGGGAGACCGTCGAGGACGAGGTGCTGGGCGCCCTCAGCGCCCAGGAGCGGGCCACGCTGCATCGGCTGCTGGCCAAGGCGCTGGGGGACTAGGCCCGTGCGCGCCTACGTCGTCGCGGACGTCTTCACCGACGTCCCGCTACAGGGCAATCCGGTGGCAGTGTTCGAGGACGCGGACGGAATGAGCGGCGAGCTCATGCAGAGCGCCGCCCGCGAGCTCAACCTGTCAGAGACCGTGTTCGTGCTCCCCGGCGGAGATGACGCCGACGCTCACGTTCGTATTTTCACCCCGTCACTCGAGATGCCCTTCGCGGGGCACCCGGTGCTGGGGACCGCGTTCGTGCTCGGCCAGGGCCTCGACCTGGACAGCGTGCGCCTGCGCACCGGGGTGGGCGTGGTGACCGTCTCGCTCACCCGCGCCGACGGCCGCGTCGTGTTTGGCGAGATGGTGCAGCCGGTGCCGACCTGGACCGCGTTTGAGCGCGCCGCCGAGCTCCTGGCGGCGATCGGCGTGCAGCGGTCCGAGCTCCCCGTGGAGGTGTATGACAACGGCCCGCGCCACACCTACGTGCGGCTGCCCGACGAGGCGTCGGTGGCGGCGCTGGCGCCCGATATCAGTGCGCTGGGGCGCCTGGGCGCGGTCGGGGTCAGCTGCTTTGCCGCCGAGGGCGCGCGGGTGAAGACGCGGATGTTCGGCCCGGGGCTCGGGGTCGCCGAGGATCCCGCCACCGGTTCGGCCGCCGGCCCGCTGGCGGTCCATCTCGCCCGCCACGGCGTGGTGGGCTTCGGCGAGCGGGTGGAGATCCATCAGGGCGCCGAGATCGGCCGCCCGTCCACGCTCTACGCCGAGGCGCACGGGTCCCCAGAGCGGGTCGAGCGGGTGCTGGTGGGCGGGGCGGCCGTGATCGTCGCCAGCGGCGAGTATCAGCTCGACTGACCGCCCCGGCGCGCGGCTCTCGGCTAGGCTGGCGGACAGATGAAGCTGGTCACCTTCGAAGCCCCCGGGCACTCCATGCCGCTGTCGGGAATGGTCCAGGACGAGCGGGTGATCGCCTTCGGCGGCCCCGACGGGGTCAAGGAGGCGCTGGCCTCGGGCCGCGTGCCTGGCCCGTCAGGCGGGACGTGGCCGCTGGCCGACGTCAGGCTCCTGGCGCCGATCCCCGAGCCGGGCACCATCTACGCCATCGGCCTCAACTATGCCGACCACATCGCCGAGATGGGCGATACGGCGCCGCCGCAGCCGGTGGTGTTCGTGAAGGTGAGCGGATCCGTGGCGCCCCCCGGCGGGCCGATCGTCTGTCCGGAAGTGGTGCGTCGCCTGGACTACGAGGGCGAGATGGTCATCGCGATGGGCGCCCGCGGGGAGATCGGCGGCTTCTGCATCGCTGACGACGTGTCCGCCCGGGATCTGCAGGGGCGTGAGCCGCAGTGGACCCGGGCCAAGGGCGCGGACACCTTCTGTCCCTTCGGGCCGTGGATCACGACCGCCGATGAGGTGCCCGAACCCGGCAACCTGGCCCTGCGCACCTGGGTCAACGGCGACCTGCGCCAGGAGAGCAACACCTCCAACCTGGTGTTCGGCTGCGCCGCACTGGTGGACTTCATCTCCCAGACGTGCACGCTGCGTCCCGGCGATCTCATTCTCACCGGCACGCCCGGCGGGGTGGGTCAGGCCCAGGACCCGCCAAAGTTTCTGCAGTCCGGCGACAGGGTACGGATTGCCATTGACGGGCTCGGCGAAATAGAGCACTCCGTCCAATAACACACGGAGCTCGGCTTCCTGGGCGGGCTCCGGCCGTCCAACAGGGGAGGCGGGGAAATGCTGAGGCTCCACCCGAGCGTGATCGACTACGTGATCCTCGGGATCTACTTCGTTGTTGTGCTGGGCATCGGGTTCGTCGCCCGGCTCGCGATCAAGACCGACCTGGACTTCTTCCTGTCCGGGCGCTCGCTGCCGGCGTGGATCACCGGACTGGCGTTCATCGCCGCCAACCTGGGGGCGCTGGAGATCCTGGGTCAGGGGGCCAACGGCGCCCAGTACGGCGTCCCTGCCGTCCACTACTACTGGATCGGCGCGGTCCCGGCCATGATCTTCCTGGGGCTGTTCATGATGCCCTTCTACTACGGGGCCAAGGTGCGGTCGGTCCCGGAGTACCTGCGATTGCGCTTCAACGAGGCGACGCACGCCTTCAACGCGGCGACCTTCGCGCTGGCCACCGTCCTCATCTCCGGGGTCAACCTGTTCGCGCTGGCGCTGATCATCAACCTGATGCTGGGGGTCTCGATCATCACCGCGATCCTCGCGGCCGCATTGCTCGTCCTGGTCTACATCACGCTGGGCGGGCTCACCTCGGCGATCTACAACGAGGTGCTGCAGTTCTTCGTGATCGTCGCCGCGCTGCTGCCGCTCACGCTGGTGGCGCTGCACAGCGTCGGTGGCATCTCCGGCCTGGAGCACCGGGTCAAGGCGTTCAAAGCGCTGGGCGAGCCCGGCCTACATGCATGGCACGGGCTGGCCATCCACCACGTGACCAACCCGCTGGCCTCGGACTGGGTGGGGGTCATCTTCGGCCTGGGCTTCGTGCTCAGCTTCGGCTACTGGACGACGAACTTCGCCGAGGTCCAGCGAGCGCTCTCGGCCCGCAACATGTCGGCCAGCCGGCGCACCCCGCTGATCGGCGCCTTCCCCAAGATCTTCCTCCCGGCGATCATCATCCTCCCGGGTCTGATCGCAGTGCTGACCGTCCACGGGCTCGGCGTCGGCAAGAGCCTGGCCCTGCAGTACAACACCGCGATCCCGCACCTGATCGGCAACTACCTGCCGGCGGGCATGCTGGGCATCGCCATCACGGGGCTGGTGGCGGCGTTCATGGCGGGCGTGGCGGCCAACGTCACCGCGTTCAACACCGTGGTGACCTACGACATCATCCAGCCGTACTTCGCCAAGGACCGCGACAGCGCCTACTACCTGCGCGCCGGCCGGCTGGTGACGATCGTGGGGATCCTGGTGTCGATCCTCACGGCGCTGATCGCCAAGGGCTATTCGAACATCATGAACTACATCCAGACGTTGTTCTCGATCTTCAACGCCCCGCTGTTCGCCACCTTCATCATCGCCATGTTCTGGAAGCGTGCCACCGCCTGGGGTGGCTTCTTCAGCCTCGTCGCGGGCACCGCGGCCGCCTACGCCACCAACCGACTCGCCGCCTACCACACGATCTTCCACTTCGGCTCACCGTTGAGCGCGAGCTTCTGGCAGGCGATCATCGCCTTCATCGTCGGCGGAGTCGTGCTCATCGTGGTCTCGCTGTTCACCAAGCCCAAGCCGGCCGAGGACCTGCGCGGGCTGGTCTGGGGACTGACGCGCAAGGAGGAGGCAGAGGAGCACCCCGATCCGCGCGACAAGCTGTGGTGGCGCTCGCCGTGGCTGCTCGCGGGCGTGGCCCTCGCCATGCTCGTCGCCCTCAACATCATCTTCGCCTAGGAGCCTGAGATGCCCGACGCATCCGACCAGACCCCCACCGCCGCGGACGAGGCCAAGGCCGCGCGCGCTGCGAATCGCTTTGACATCCGCCGCATCATCGGCGGCCTGTTCGTCCTCTACAGCCTCATCCTCATCGCGCTGGGGCTGTTCGGCTCCCACCACATCAAGAACAAGGCGGCCGGCATCAACATCGACCTGTGGACCGGGCTGGGCATGCTGATCTTCGGCGCGCTGATGATCTTCTGGGCGTTGAGCCGGCCCACGGCGCCCGAGGTGTCTGCGACGTAGACGCCGCCAATCGCGCTCTTCTAATGCTTGTCGATCACGCGGTCGATGAGCCCGTACTCGACGGCCTCATCGGGCTTGAAGAAGCGGTCGCGCTCCATGTCGCGGTGGACCTGCTCCTCTGGCTGCCCGGTGTGGTGGGCGTAGATCTCGTCGGTGCGCTTGCGGACGTTGAGGATCTCGCGCGCGTGAATCTCGATGTCGGTGGACTGGCCCTCGAAGCCCGCCGACGGCTGGTGGATCAGGATGCGACTGTTCGGCAGCGAGAAGCGCTTGCCCTTGGCCCCACCGGTCAGCAGCAGCGACCCCATCGACATCGCGATTCCGACGCAGATCGTCGCGATGTCGGGCTTGATGAACTGCATCGTGTCGTAGATCGCCAGGCCCGAGTAGATCGAGCCGCCGGGCGAGTTGATGTAGATGGAGATGTCCTTGTCGGGGTCCTGGGACTCCAGGTGCAGCAACTGAGCGACCACGAGGTTGGCGATCGTGTCGTCGATGGGGCTGCCGATGAAGATGATGCGCTCGTTGAGCAGCCGGCTGAAGATGTCGAACTCACGCTCGCCGCGCGCCGTTCTCTCGATGACCATGGGGACTAGGGGCATGGTCTGAGCGTAGCGGGCGCCCTACGGCAGCAACACGGCGGTGCCCTCGAAGGCGCCGGCGCGCAAGTCGGCCAGCGCCTGCTCGGCGCGGGCCAGGGGATATGTGGTGATGGTGGTGTGGACGGGGACCTCGGGCGCGAGGGCGAGGAACTCGTAGCCGTCGTCGCGCGTCAGGTTGGCCACCGAGCGGATCGAGCGCTCGTGCCACAGGTCCTCGTAGGGGAAGGAGGGTATGTCGGACATGTGGATGCCGGCGCAGACGACGGTGCCGCCGGGAGCGAGCGCTTTGAGCGCGGCGGGGACCAGCGGGCCCGCCGAGGCGAAGATGATGGCGGCATCCATGGGCTCGGGCGGCGCCTCGTCCGAGCCGCCGGCCCAGGTGGCGCCCAGCGACCGGGCGAACTCCTGGGTGCGGTCATCGCCGGGCCGGGTGAAGGCATACACGGTGCGGCCCTGGTGCACGGCCACCTGACAGATCTGGTGCGCCGCCGAGCCAAAGCCGTAGAGGCCGAGGGACTCGGCATCGCCGGTCATGCGCAGCGCGCGGTAGCCGATCAGCCCGCCGCAGAGCAGCGGGGCGAGCTGGTCGTCGGGCGGACCCTCGGGCAGCGGCAGACAGAAGCGTTCGTCGGCGACGGTCAGCTCGGCGTATCCGCCGTCGATGTCGCGCCCGGTGAAGCGGGCGTTGACGCAGAGGTTCTCGCGACCGCTGCGGCAATAACGGCACGTGCCGTCGGTGTAGCCCAGCCAGGGCACGCCGAAGCGCCGGCCATCCTCGCTGCGACCGACGATCTGATGTCCGAGCACGACCGGGAGCTTGGTGGCGTCGATCTCGCCGTCGCGCAAGTGCAGGTCGGTCCGGCACACCGCGCAGGCGGCCACCTCGAGCAGGAGCTGCCCGGGGCCGGGGGTGGGGTCCGGAAGCGTTGCCGCCCTCAGGGGCTCGCCGGGCTGCTCGAGGACGATCGCCTGCATGTCCCGGCCTAGGGAGTGGCGGCCAGCCAGGCCTCGAGGCCGGTGTGGATCGGCGCCGTCTCCCCGGTGCGCAGCTCCTCGCGGATCTCGCGCATCGTGCCGGTGCGCTCGGCGACGACATTGTGCTGGTGGATGGTCTCGAGGTTGACCTGACGGGCGAGCACGAAGGCGTCGTCCTCCAGCGTGGGGAACTGGTCGATGAGGCCGGCCACCATCTCGCGCACGCAGTCCTCGACGAACCGCGGCCGGCGATGGGCCTTCTCCACGACGTGGCCCTCATCGGAGCGCTTCATCAGCTCATAGATCTCTGACGACATCGACTGCTCCACGATCTGCACGAGCGTCCCCGCGTCGATCTCCTGGGTGCAGTCCTCCGGGCAGCCGATGTAGAGGGTGCCCAGGCCGCGCTGGTTGTGGGTGGCCACCGGGACAGCCTCGAGGATCCGCTCGATCTCGCCGGCGGTGAAGCCGTCGGTCTCGAGCCGCTCGCGGGCGGAGGCGGCGACCAGTTCCTGGGCGCAAGGGCACGCCGTCATGCCCTGGGCGGTGACGCCGGTGAGGCGGCGGGTGCCGCGCGCGGTGGCCACGGCGACCCCGTGCAGCGTATAGAGCTCCTGGGTGGGAATGTGCGACACCGGCGCCGGCTTGTGCTCGGGGAAGCGGGCCTCGACCGTGACTTCGGCGCGGCGGGCATCCTGGCGCTCGCGGACGCGCTGGGCGATGTGCTCCGCCAGCGTCTCGGCGCGGAACGTCTGCTCGCCGAGGACCACCTCGCCGATGGCCTCGTTGACGACCTCCTCGAAGCGCGACATGTGCGCGCCCTTCTGATTGGAGCCGAGCTCGATCGCGCACTCAAATCGCGCGGAGAACAGCTGCTCGGTGCCGTTCTGACCCAGCCGGATCACCTTTTCGACGCTGTTGACCCCCACGCGGGAGAGGCTCAGGGCCAATGTCGGAGATTGCGACTGGACATCGATGGTTTCGGTGGCTGTGGTGCGTTGTATGGTCATCGCCCCTCAAAGGGTAGAGCGGTCGGTCGCTCAGTCCTGAACGGCGGTTTTAGAAATCGGCGGTTGTGTGGTATCAATCGGCCGGTCGTAGAGGGATTGTGGAGAGAGGGAGATCGCCTCGCTATCGGGGGCGGCTCGAGGCAATTGAAAGGGAGCTCAGGGGCTGTGAGCGTTGAAGAGATCGTTCTTTTGAGCGACGAGACTCCGATCGTGGAGCTCGAGGAACTCCGGCCGCTGCTCGCCGCCGGTCAGGAACGGGGCTATCTGAGCTTCGCGGAGATCGAGTCCTGCCTGGAGGAGGTAGAGGTCACCAAAGAGCAGGTCCAGGAGCTGCACGCCTACCTCGACGAGCAGGGCATCGCGGTTGTCGGCGCCGATGGGCGCCTGGCCAAGTCCGAGGGCGAGACCGTAGAGGCGGGCGCTCACCGCGGGTCTGACTCCGACAGCGGCGAGACGCGCAAGAAGGTCGAGGTGGACCTCACCGTAGAGCCGTCGCTGGACTCGCTGCGCTTGTATCTGCGCTCCATCGGAAGGGTGAGCCTGCTCACCGCCGAGCAGGAGGTCGCACTGGCGCGCCGCATCGAGCGCGGCGACATGCAGGCCAAGCAGCAGATGATCGAGGCCAACCTGCGCCTGGTGGTCTCCATCGCCAAGTCCTACCTGGGTCGCGGGCTGACCTTCCTGGATCTCATCCAGGAGGGCTCGATGGGCCTGATCCGCGCGGTGGAGAAGTTCGATTACCGCCGCGGCTACAAGTTCTCCACCTACGCCACGTGGTGGATCCGCCAGGCGGTCACGCGCGCGATCGCCGACAAGGGGCGCACGATCCGTATCCCCGTGCACATGGTGGAGAAGCTCAACAAGGTCGTTCACGTCGAGCGTCAGCTCATCCAACAGCTCGGTCGCGAGCCCACGCCCGACGAGATCGCCGCCGAGCTCGAGACCACCGTGCGCGAGGTGCGCGACGTGCTGCGCATGGCCCAGCAGCCGATCTCACTGGAGAAGCCGGTGGGGGAGGAGGACGACTCCGCCCTTGGTGACTTCGTCGAGGACCAGACCGCTGAGTCGCCGTTCGAGCAGGCCGCCGAGCGTCTGCGCCGGGAGAACCTGCGCCGCGCCTTGGCCGCGCTGCCCGAGCGTGAGCGCGAGGTGATCGAGATGCGCTTCGGCCTCACCGGCGAGCGCCCCTACACCCTCGAAGAGGTCGGCCGCGCGTTCAACGTGACGCGCGAGCGGATCCGGCAGATCGAGAACCACACTCTGAAGAAGCTCGAGGCGCTGCCCGAGGCGCAGCGGCTGCGCGACGCGTCGTAGTTCTTCGGGGCGCGCCGGCCGCGGGCTGGCGCGCTCTCAAATGTGACGAAAAAGTTACATTTTGCGGGGCTTTTCTGTCCGGAGCGCGGCGTACTCTCCGTGCATGGAAACAGTTATACGAAGAGACCCCAGTCAGGGCGACCAGGGTGAGCGGTCGGCAATTTCGTGGCTGCTCGGGAACGACCTGCCGGTGTTCATGCCATCGGGCATAGCCCGGATATCGACCTGATCACTCTCATCGACTTCCAGGTCGTGCGGGTTCAGGTCAAGACCTCGACCGTGTTCCGCAACAAGCGCTGGGGGTAACCGTGTGTACCCGCGGCGGCAACCAGAGTTGGAACGGAATGGTCAAGTACCTCGATCCGTCCCGTTACGACCAGCTGTTTGTGCTCGTCGGTGACGGTCGGCGGTGGTTCATCCCGTCCTCCGAGGTCGAAGCTACGTGCGGACTCCGGCTCGGTGGTCCCAAGTACGAACGCTTCGAGATCGAGTCCGGTCTGCCGATCCGTCAGCCCTCTCATCGCTAGACTCCGCGGCCCCCGGCGGGGTTCCAGAGCGGTCAAATGGACGAGACTGTAAATCTCGCGGCTCAGCCTTCGCAGGTTCGAATCCTGCCCCCGCCATCCCGGTCGTTTCGGCCACGATCCAGGTCATGGGATCCGACGAACTCGAGACTCCTGAGGCACCACACGAGACCGGTACGGACGCCGGTCTCGAGACGTCATCCGGTACGGCTGAACGCACTCGGCGCCTGCGACGGCTGGCCGTTCAGGTCGACTCGCACTCCTCGCTGCTGAACGCCACCCGCCGGCTGCGCCGGCAGCTGCCCGGCGACGAGCAGTTCGGCGACCCGCTCTCGACGGCGGGCGCCCAGCCGGTCGAGGTCCTCGGGCGCACGGTGTCCGCGCTTCAGCCCGATCGCAAGAGCGTGCTGCAGGAGCTCGGGTTCGCCGGGCTGCAGGTGTGGCAGTCGCTGTCAGAGGCCGCGGGCCGCGGACGCGGCAGCCAGGAGATGGCGGTGATGTTCACCGACCTCGTCGGCTTCTCGTCGTGGGCACTGAAGGCCGGCGACGAGCCTGCGCTGGGGCTGCTGCGCGAGGTCGGAACGCGCGTGGAGTCGGTGATCGCCCAACACGAGGGCCGGATCGTCAAGCGCTTGGGCGACGGCGTGATGGCCACGTTCCTTTCCGCGCAGGCCGCCCTCGAGGCCGCGCTCGACGCTCAGGACGAGATGGGGGACATCGAGATCGATGGCTACCAGCCCAGCATGCGCGTCGGCGTGCACTGGGGCTCGCCGCGCAAGCTCGGAGGCGACTACCTCGGCGTCGATGTGAACATCGCCGCGCGCGTGGGGGATGCCGCCCGGCCCGGGCAGGTGCTCATCTCCGATGCGCTGCTGGCGCGCGTCGACACCGACGGCCTGCGCACCAGCCGCCCCAAGCGGCTGCGGGCCCCCGGGGCGCCGCGCGATCTGCACGTTGTGCGGGTCAGTCGCGACTGACCCGTCTCGGCGGCGCAACTGACGCGTGCTCTGCAGCTTTTCGTGCATGCCAGCCGGCCGTCATGCCGGCCACGTAGCGCCTGTTACGTTCACCGCCCGCCGGCTCACGGGCCGGCCCAAGAGGCGCGACTGCGCACCGATGCGGCACTCAGACAGATCACGACGACGCGGCGGGGCCGGACCCCTGCCCGCCGTTGCGTGTGCGGTCGTGTGCGCGCTCGCGTTGGTGGCGGTGTGGCTCATCGTCTCGGGGGGGCCGTCTGCCCGCGCCGCCGGGAGCGGGCAGTTGCAGCAGAAGCTCTCCACCACGCGGCAGAAGGTCAACAGCCTGGCCGGCGACGTGGCCGCGGCCAAGGGGCGCGTCAACGAACTCAGCGCCGGGATTGCGTCGCTGTCAAGCCGTCTGGCCGGCGTGCAGGGCGATCTCGACGCCAAACGCGCCGAGCTGCTGCGCGTGCGCGGCCGGCTCACGTCGGCGCGGTCCAGGCTGGCGGCTCTGGAGGGGACCGTCGCCGCTGACCAGCGGGTTCTCGCCGCCCAGCTCATCGGCGGCTACGAGGGAGGACGGCCCGACATCATCGACGTCGTTCTCGAGGCCACCGGCTTCAACGACCTGCTCGAGCGCCTGGCCTTCGCCCAGCGGATCGGCCAGCAGGATGCGCGGATCGTGGGCAACGTCACGGCCGCCCGCCGGGCCGTGTCAGCGGAGGCGATCCGCCTCGGCACGCTGTCGTCGCGCCAGAACCAACTGGCCGAGCAGTCACTCAGCGAGCGAAACCAGGTGGCCATGCTCAGGGTCCGTCTCGTTTCAGAGCGGCTGACCGCCGCCCAGGCCGCGTCCGCCAAGGCCGGCCAGCTGGCCAGCGCCCAGGGGCAGGTGAGCGCGCTCACGCGTCAGCTGGCCAGGCTCCAGGCGGCACAGCAAACGGGAGCGTCGCCGCCCGTGCCCGCGCCGGCGGCCGCGGGCGGTACCGCGCCGCGTGGCCCGGTCTCGCACGGGTTCGAGTTCCCGATGCCCAAGGCCGACGTCTCACCGCCGGCCACCTGGTCGCCGGACGACGGCGTCGACATCGCCGCGCCGGGTGGGACGCCGGAGCTGGCCGTCTGCAGCGGGACGATCGTGCTGCACGGCATCGGCGGTTTCGGTCCCTCGGCGCCGGTCCTGCACTGCGACAGTCCGCTGGCCGGCTATGACTACGTCTACTACGGCCACGCCGGCCCCGGCAACTGGACGCCGATCGGTAGCCATGTCCGCCAGGGGCAGGTCATCTCGCAGGTCGGCTATGGGATCGTCGGCATCTCCTCGGGCCCGCACCTGGAGATCGGCTTCGCCGATGCCAGCGGCTCGCCGATCGGCCCGTCCAGCGCGCCGGCGATGCTGTCGCTGCTGCGCTCCGCCTACGGGATCTGAGCCACCGCGGAGGTGCTCTACGCGGCGGCGGCGAGCCGCGTCACGAGTGACTTGGCGGCGTCCACGAGCTCGGGCGGGCTGAGCACCTGCATCGGCGCATCGAGCAGGGCCATCCACACCAGGAACTCGCGCGACCAGGACCCGCGCGTGCTGACGATGCAGGCGTTGTCGCCGTCGGGCTCGACGGTGGCGTAGCGCGACGGGACCCGCCGCCCCGCGTCAGCGGCGGCCAACGCGACCCGAACGCGACCGGGCACCGCGTCCTCGGGGACGCCGCGCCCGCGCAACTGCTGCTGCACGTAGGCCGCCGGATCTCCTCCGGGGACGGTGCGCCGCCGGCCGCGGCCGGCCTCGCGCACGCGGCCCTTGATGCGGTCCAGGCGGAAGGTGCGCCAGTCGTCGCGATCGAGATCGAATGCCACCAGGTACCAGCGATGGCCGCTGTAGACGACCGCGGCGGGCTCGATGTTGCGCCGGCTCGCCTTGTCGTCGCGCGCGACATAGGGGAACTGCAGGCGGCTGCCGTCACGGCACGCGGAGGCCAGCGTCGCCAGCACGTCGGCGTCGATGCGGGGGCCGTCGATGGCGAACGCCGAGGTGGCGTTGCTCAGCGCGCTGACGCGGCGGCGCAGCCGTGACGGCAGCACCTGCTCGAGCTTGGCCAGCGCGCGCACCGAGGTCTCCTCGATCCCGGCGATCGAGCCCGAGGCCGCGGTCCGCAGCCCCACGGCAACCGCCACGGCCTCGGCGTCGTCAAGCAGCAGCGGCGGAAGCTCGCCGCCGGCGCTGAGGCGGTAGCCGCCGGCGACCCCCGGCGCGGCCTCCACCGGGTAGCCGAGCGAGCGCAGCTTGTCGACGTCGCGGCGGATGGTGCGGGGGGTCACCTCGAGGCGATTGGCCAGCTCCTGGCCGGTCCATTCGCGCCGGACCTGCAGCAATGAGAGGAGCGCGAGGAGGCGTGCGGATGTCTGAACCATGATGGCGCGAAGCGTCTCACCAATTGCGGACCGAAGTTGTCCGCAAGGCTCTTTTCGGAGCCGAATTGAGGACCGGAATAGACCGCAATTATCGAGAGTATTCCGGCCATGTCAACCACCACCATCTCCACTCGTTCCTCAGCCGCGACTCGGACGCGGCCTCGGCTCAGCGCAGCGTGGCTGGGCTTCCTCGTTGTGTTGGCTTCGGCAGTGATGGACCTGTTGGACTCGACCATCGCGCAGACCGCCGCGCCCGCGATCCAGCGCGATCTCGGCGGCTCCTACGCCGCGCTCGAATGGATCACCGCCGCCTACACCCTGGCCATGGCCGCGACGCTGCTGCTCGGCAGCCGCCTCGGTGACGCGTTCGGCCGTCGCCGGGTCTTGCTCGTCGGCATGGCCGGCTTCGTCGGGGCGTCGGCGTTGTGCGCGCTGGCGCCGACCTCGACCGCGCTGATCGCAGGGCGGGCGCTGCAGGGAGCGCTGGCCGCGATCATGGTGCCCCAGGGCTTCGGCCTCATCCGCGAACTGTTCGGCGACGAGGGTCAGCAGAAGGCCTTCGCGGTCTTCGGCCCCGTCATGGGCCTGGCCGCGGTCGCCGGTCCGCTGCTGGGCGGCGGTCTGGTCAATCTCGACGTGCTGGGCACCGGCTGGCGGGCGATCTTCCTCGTCAACGTCCCCATCGGTCTGCTCGCGATCGCAGCCGGTCGCCGCTATCTGCCTCGCGTGAAGCCGGTGGCGCCGGGCCTGCGCCTGGATGCGCTCAGCGTGCTCATGGCAATGGCGGGCAGCGCCGCGCTGATCTACCCGCTCGTCGAGGGCCGCTCGCTGGGCTGGCCGGCCTGGTCGTTTGCGGTGCTGGCCGCCGGCGCGGTTACGCTCGGTGCGTTCGCCGCGCTGCAGCACCGCCGCTCGCGCCAGGGCCGGACGCCGCTGGTCGAGCCCTCGATCCTGCGCCGCCGTCCCTACGTCGCCGGTCTGGCCGTCGTCGTCGGATTCATCGGGGCGATGGGCGGGATGATGATCGCGCTCAACGTGATGTTCCAGGTCGGGCTGGGCTTCTCGCCGCTGGGCTGCGGCGTGGCCACTGTGGCGATCCCGGTGGCGGCCATCGGCGGCTCGATCACCTCGTCGGCGCTGCTGGCGCGGATCGGTCGCGGCACGATGCAGATCGGGATCGTGACCATGGCGATCGGCCTGCTCGTGGTCGACGTGGTGCTGCGCTCCTCGGGCGGCGGCGTGACCGCCTGGCAGCTCGCCGGGCCACTGGCCATCACAGGGTTCGGCATGGGCATGGTCTTCGTTCCGATGTTCGACGTCATCCTCGCCGGCGTCGCGCCGCACCAGGTCGGCTCGGCCTCGGGGCTGCTCGAGTCAGTCCAGCAGCTGTCGATGTCGCTGGGCATCGCCGTGGTCGGCACGGTCCTGTTCGACGCCGTCGGCGCGGGCCACGGTGCTGCCGCCTTCGTCGGCGCCGCCGACCATGCGCTGCTCATCGCGGTCGGGTTTCTCGTGGCTGCCGGGGCGGCTGTGCTGTGGCTGCCCAAGCACGCGCGGCAGTCCCACTAGTGGCCGGGGGTGGTTTGGAGAGCCGGCTGGTGGCGATCTGAGACCTCCTCGATCAGGCCGCGGCGAGGTCTCACGATGGAGACCGACCGCGGCCTCGGCCGCCCTGCGTCGACACGCGGCCGACACGACGCCTGCAGAGCCCACACGATCGCCCAGACTCGATACGCTGACCCGGAGCGCCCTCTTAGCTCAGCTGGTAGAGCACTTCCATGGTAAGGAAGGGGTCGTCGGTTCGAGTCCGACAGAGGGCTCTTACCGTTTAGCAGGCATTTTGTGCATTGTCGGGTCCTTTTCCGGTTTCGCGCGGGGGCCATTTGGCGGCCACCAGTTTGTCGCGCCGCGCGAATCCGATGGGCGCATCAACGGTCGGCCTGAGGTCCAGCGCTGATATTGCGGCTCCTGCCCGACGCCCGCCCGGGCCTGATCGGGGCGCGAACTATGCTGACCAGCTCACCAAGCCCGGCGTCTGGTAGGCAGACTGTTCGCACTCCGGGACCGACATCGCGCGCTCAAGCAGCAGGCTCTGGGTGAACTGCTGCGGCTCACCCGGACTGGGTGACGAAAGCTCACCCGGCCCGGTGTGAGCATCTCGGCGGACACGATCAGCGAGCGACAGGAGAGGCGCGTGACTGACGAGATCCAGCGGGGAGCACTACCGATCGCCGACGTCGAGCAGCCAGCGGCTGTTCTGTATGACGCGAAGGACCCGGATGCGGCGTTTGCGCCGATCGCGCCGCTGCGTCCGCCGGAGGGCGCGCCGAACGTCCTGATCGTGATGCTGGATGACGTCGGGTTCGGGGCTTCGAGCGCGTTCGGGGGGCCGGTCGAGATGCCCACAGCGGATCGGTTGGCCGCGGAGGGGTTGAAGTACACGCGGTTTCACACCACGGCGCTGTGTTCGCCGACTCGGGCGGCGCTGTTGTCGGGCCGCAACCACCACACAGTCGGGATGGGCGGGATCACCGAGGTTGCGACCTCGGCCCCGGGCTATACCTCGCTGCGGCCGAACACGTGCCAGCCACTCGCGGAGATCCTGCGACTGAACGGGTACGGGACCGCGCACATCGGCAAGTGCCACGAGGTGCCCGTCTGGGAGTCCAGCCCCGCCGGCCCGTTTGATCGGTGGCCGAGCCCAGGCAACGGGTTTGAGCACTTCTACGGGTTCATCGGCGGCGAGACCAACCAGTACTACCCGGCGCTGCACGACGGCACCAAGGCGGTCGACCCGCCGGCCACCCCGGAGCAGGGATATCACCTGATGCAGGATCTCGCCGATCGCGGGATCGCGTGGATCCGCCAACAGCAGGCGTTGACCCCGGACAAGCCGTTTTTCATGTACTTCGCGCCCGGGGCGACGCATACGCCGCATCACGTTCCCAAGGAGTGGGCGGACAGGTACAAGGGACGGTTCGACGATGGATGGGACGCGCTGCGCGAGCGAACCTTCGCTCGCCAGCAGGAGCTGGGGGTGATCGGCGCTGACAGCGAGTTGACCGCTCGGCACGACGAGATCCCAGCCTGGGAGGAGATGGACGACGCGCGCAAACCGGTGCTCGTCCGCCAGATGGAGAACTACGCCGGCTTCTTGGGGTTCGCCGACCACCACGTCGGGCGGTTGATCGACGCGCTCGACGAGCTCGACATCCTCGACGACACGCTCGTCTACTACATCATCGGTGACAACGGCGCCTCCGCTGAGGGGACGATCAACGGGACGCTGAACGCGATGACCGGCCCTAACGGCGGCACCGATCTCGAGTCCGTCGAGTACCTGCGCGAGCACATCGAGCAGATCGGCACCCCTGCGTCCTATCCGCACTACGCGGTCGGCTGGGCGCACGCACTCTGCTGCCCGTATCAGTGGACCAAGCAGGTCGCGTCGCACTGGGGCGGGACCCGTAACGGGACGATCGTCCACCACCCCGCGCGGATCAACGCCCGCGGCGAGCTGCGCCACCAGTTCACGCATGTGATCGACGTCGCCCCGACCGTGCTCGAGCTCGCGGGGCTGCCGGCGCCGACCCAGGTGCACGGGGTCACGCAGAAGCCGATGGAGGGCGTCAGCATGGCGTACAGCTTCGACGACGCTGACGCCGACGAGCGCCACCAGACGCAGTATTTCGAGATGTTCTGCAATCGCGGGATCTACCATCACGGGTGGAGCGCGGTCACCAAGCACCGCACCCCATGGAACTTCGGTCATGTCGAGCTGTCGTTTGACGATGACGTCTGGGAGCTCTATGACGGCTCCAGCGACTGGACCCAGGCCCACAACCTCTCAGCGGAGCACCCCGACAAGCTCCACGACCTACAACGCCTGTTCCTGATCCAGGCCGCGCGCTTCAACGTGCTGCCGCTCGATGATCGCCAAGCCGAACGGATGCTGCCCGAGATCGCCGGGCGCCCGACGCTGATCCAGGGCACCGCGCAGACCTTGTATCCCGGGATGGGCGGGCTGAACGAGAACTGTGTGGTGAACGTCAAGAACCGCTCACACCAGATCACCGCCGAGATCATCGTCCCGGCCGGCGGCGCCGAGGGGGTGCTGGTCAACCAGGGCGGGATGACCGGCGGCTGGAGTCTGTATCTCAAAGACGGCAAGCCGACATACACCTACAGCTTCTGCGGACGCGAGTTCTCAACCGCTGCCGCGCCCGCGGCGCTGGACGCAGGCGAGCATCAGGTCCGGGTCGAGTTCGCCTACAACGGTGGCGGTCTGGGCAAGGGAGGGGTCGCAACCCTCTATGTCGACGGTCAGCGGGCGGCCGAGACCGCCGTTAAGCGGACCCACATTCAGTTGTTCACGTTCGACGAGACCACCGATGTCGGACGCGACACCGGCGCCCCCGTTACCGCCGACTACCCGACAGGTGACAACGCGTACACCGGCGAGATTCGCTGGATCCGGATCGATCTCGGCGACGACCCACACGACCACCTGATCACCCCCGAGCAGCACTTCCAGATCGCGATGGCACGCCAATAGCCTGCGACCTGGAGGACGCAGAGTTCCGGAGGACAGACCGCTGCATTGCCGGTGGAGGAGTGCCTCGAACACTTCTGTATTGAGATCCGCGCTGCGGCTCCAGCAGTGGCGTGCCCAGACCAAGCTCAAGCCGGGAGTGATGTGGAGGGTCTGACGTCTGGGCAGATTCGCGGTGACGCGGGTCTGGCGCCCCGGTTAGTCTCGAGCTAGGGCGGCTGCGAGGTGCTGCTCGAGGTTGATATAGGCGTCGTCGCCGATGCTCACCTCAACTTTGAGAATCGTTCCGCCTTCAAAGGGGAAGAACGGCGTGTATTGCTCGCTGACGGCGTCGCCGGTGTCGCGGCCTATCGACAGCCCCTCACCGCATAGCGAGAAGTGTCCGGTCTGGGTGCGGAGCGGTCCCTCAGCCGCGACGTCCTCGTTGACGTAGAGCCTCGCGGTTCCGAGCGACTCGTGGCGGTCGCCCACCCTCTCCTTGACGAACTCCATTCCGAACACGTAACTGCCAGGCTGCAGCGGCTCTGACTCGAGGTGTTGTTCGGGCTTGAGGCCGATGAAGTTGTAGACGTAGTGGAGCTTGCGATCCTTGACGAACAGTGCGTGGCCGCCGAACCGTGAGCCTTGCGCCAGGATCACGCCCTGAACGCTCGGGTCAACGATCTCGACCTCGGCCAGGATCTTGTACGAGACGCCGTGGAAGTTGGCGCTCGAGCGCTCGGGGATCTCCGCGGTATCGGGGAAATAGGTGTAGAGACCGCTCTTCGGTACCGGCGGGTGAAACTCGTAGTTGATGTAGTCAAGGATCCCGAGGTCGGCCAGCGGGAGCACGTTGTACTTCTCGGCTTCCTCGAACCACAGGGCGATGAGCTCCTTGACCTTCTCCGGATGCTGCTCGGACAGATCGACCGCCTCGGAGCGATCCTCGTCGCTGTGGAACAGCTGCCAGCGATCCTGATCGAAGTGGCCCTTATTTGACGGCATCGGCGCGTGCTCCGTGACAGCCTTCCAGCCGTCCTTCCAGATCCCGCGAGTGCCGAGCATCTCGTAGTACTGCTTTTCCTTGGCGGTCGGGGCGTCTCCCACGTCGAAGCTGTAGCGCATCGAGGTGCCGGGCAGTTCGGTCTGCTCGTAGCCCAGCACCGTGCCCGGCGGGGTGATCCCGCAGCATTCGTAGATCGTGGGGACGATGTCGGTGCAGTGGTGATACTGGCTGCGGACCTCGCCGCGGGCCTTGATTCCCTTGGGCCAGTGGACGACCAGCGGATCGCAGACACCGCCTTGATAGCTGTAGCGCTTGAACATCCGAAACGGGGTCGAGAAGCCCATCGCCCACCCGGTCGGATAGTGGCTGTAGGTGTCGGGCGAGCCGAGCTGGTCGATCATCGCCAGGTTCTCCTCAGTGGACGTCGGCCACTCGTTGAAGAACACGTTTTCGTTGACCATCCCGTTGGGACTGCCCTCACCCGACGCGCCGTTATCCGCGCAGTAGAAAATCAGCGTGTTCTCCAGCTGACCGGTCTGCTCGAGGTAGTCCACGATGCGCCCGACCTCATGATCGGTGTACTCCGAGAAGCCGGCGTAGACCTCCGCCATCCGGCTGAACAACCGTTGCTCGTCAGCTGACAGCGAGTCCCAGGGGCGCACCTGGTCACCGGGGGCCGCGGTCTCGGGCGACATCGGGTTCATCGGCGTCAACTGCGTTCCATCGGGCAGGATCCCCCGCTCGATCATCCGCGGCAGCACCCACTCGCGATAGGCCTCATACCCGTCATCGAACTTGCCCTGGTACTTCTCGATGAACTCCCGCGGCGCGTGGTGCGGGGCGTGGTTGGCGCCTGGGCAGAAGAACATGTACCACGGCTTGTCGGGCTGGCTCGCCTTCCCCGTGCGGATCATCTCCAACGCGCGGTCGGCCAGGTCCTTGGACAGGTGATAGCCCTCCTCGGGCATATAGGGCTGGTCGACGTAGTGGTTGTCCTCGACCAGGCTCGGATACCAGTTGTTGGTCTCGCCGCCGATGAAGCCGTAAAAGCGATCGAACCCGCGAGCCAGGGGCCAGTTGCGCTTGGAGGAGCCCATGTCGAACTCGTCTACCGGGATGTTGTGGTTCTTGCCCACCCAGTAGGTCGCGTAGCCGTTCTCCCGCATCACCTCGGCCTGGAAGGCGTTCTCCATCGGGATGTGCGTGTTGTTGCCCGGAAAGCCCGTCGCCGTCTCCGCGATCGTCGCGAACGAGTTCTGATGATGGTTGCGCCCCGTCAGAAAGCACGACCTTGTCGGCCCGCACAGCGCGGTCGTGTGCCATTGCGAGTAGGTCAGCCCATCGCTCGCGAGCCGATCCATCGTCGGCATCTCGATCCGACCCCCGAACGGCGACCAGGCCGCCAGTCCGGTGTCGTCATAGAGGACGATCAGCACGTTCGGAGAGCCCTCTGGAGCCTTCTCCGCGAGGTACGGCGACCAGTCCGGCGTCGAGTCTCGGATGTCGAGCTTGATCTCGCCGTGGAATTCCTTGGGCACTGGGCTCCTCCTCGTCACAAACGGACAACACTCTCGTCGACAGAATCGTGACGGGGAACCGGGTGAGCGACCATCGCCCCCGGGGGGTGATTAGGACCAGACGGTGGCGCCCGACACGGCAGCCTGAGCCTGACCTCGCAGACTCAGGCCCGGGGGTCGCCTCCTAGTGCTGACCGCAGCCGTCCGCCCGAAGACATCCGGGAGGGGTGTCGGATCGGGGCAGAGCCGTGACACACCGTTTGACCGACCGGTTCCACCCGCGTGGCAAAAGACCCACCCAGGTTGGAAACGACAAATCCTGTGCGGCTGGTTCACCACCGGAGCAGCAGAATGGCAAGCACCCTCGGCCAGCCGTTCCCGGGCGATCTCGAGGTCACCGGTGTGCGCCGCGGCCTCCGCGAGGTCGCCGATGGGCACTCAGGCGAAATCAGGATGATGGGCCGGATCGGCGGGATCGAAGAGCCGTCCGGCGAGTCGCAGCGCCTCGGCATGGTCACCGACGTTCAGGCCGTGGTCTTCGCCTACGAGTCAGGCCTGGTCAGACCTGGATCAAGGTGCCAGTTCAATCTGTAGCGTCTGCTCGATGACGAAGAGGCTGGCATGGATTGGCGACGGCGCACCGCGCATGGAGGTCGCGCACGTCGCGCAGATCGAGCCGACGTTCGCGGCCTCTGGCACGCAGCTCGGGGTTAACTATGAGCTGCGTTACCGGCTCGAGCCAGAAACGCTCTACCTCGAGCTCGTCGGCGAGCGGACGGTGCAGCTCGGACTCGACGGCGCTGACTTCTTCGATCTCGGCTGGTCACCGCTGTTCAACTCGTTGCCGGTGATCCGTGACCGGCTGCTGGACCCAGGCCCGGCCCGCGACTACCGCATGCGGTGGGTCGAGGTCCCTTCGCTTCAGGTGACCGTCTCCGAACAGCGCTACACGCCGCTGGGAGATGGTGTCATTCGCTTCCAGGCCGGCGAGTTCGTCAGCACCATCAGCTTCGACACCGAGGGTTTTGTCGTGAGCTATCCCGGCATCGGCGCGCGACCGTAGCTCGCGGGCAGGCCTCCCAGCCACAAAGCGGCCAGCTACTGGTTTGTGTCCTTGACGCGCGAGCGATCATCGGTTGCCGTGCCGTCGAGCACTGCCACCGCTCTCGGTTCGATCGTGCCGTAGCCGTGCTTGCGCGCGAGCTCCAGCGCACGCTCGGCGTGTTCGCGCCTGCGCTCCGCGTCGTCTCGCCGCGTGAGCACTTGAGCGAGGCACACGTGCGATTCGGCGGCCCATAACAGCAGCCCGCGGTCCTCGTGGAAGCGACAGGCGAACTCGAGATGCTCGATGGCGAGCTCATCCCTGCCGATTGTGCGGGCGAGTTCTCCGAGGTACAACCTCGCGTGCCCATAGCTCAGGGTGTCCGTTGACGCGAGCTGATTGTCCCACGGCTCCAACAGGTCGTAGAGAATCGCCGCCGCCTCGCCACACCCTGACTGCGCGGCTGCGGCCGCGTAGAACGCGAGCGTGGTCACTCGCACCGGATCCCACGAGATGTGCTCGAACCGGTCGCGGGCCGCGTCCTGCACGATCGTCGCGGCTTTGTCGAACTGACCAAGCCCACAGTAGACATGGGCGAGGCCGGCACGCCAGGCGGGAATGCCGGGTTGCGCGGCCACGCTCTGCTCCAGCATCGCGACGACCTCCGCGCCCCGTCCCTGGCAAGCCCTCACAAACGACAGCTGGGAGCCGTAGTACAACGCTGCGTTGAGGGCATCGACGTCCTGACCTAGGTGAAATGCCCGCTCCGCCAGCCCTTCTCCGGTCGCGAGGTCGCCCCGCAGCAGCTCCAGAGTTGCGCTGTGTGCCGAAGCGAGCCAGAGCAGAGCCGGCTGCCCGAGCTCTTCCGCGACCTGTTGTTCGCGCCTGATCGCAACCGATGCGCGCTCAATCTCGCCCAGTTCCAACGAGACGATGAGCTCGGAGTAACTCGCCCACCACTGGAGGGCCGGATCCTGCGCCCGGCTCGCGGCACCACTGAGCTCATCGGCGATGGCCACGCGCTGTGCGAGTGTGTCGGGCGACCATACGGCCTGGAACGCGTTGTGCAGGACGTGCGCGAGCGCACCGGGTTCACCGGCTCGGCGAGCGAGTGAGATCGCCTCGTCGGCGAGCGCTCGCCGATGCTCGACCTCGGCCGGGTCAAAGAGGAGCTCCATCGCGTGGAGTGCGCAGAGGCGCGCTCGGCGGCCCAGATCGGACCCATCGTCGAGCACGAGCGCGCGTTCGATTGCGGCAAGCTTCGCTATGTCACTTTCACCGATCACGCTCACAAGCCCGGAACTGTTCGCGAGCGCGGCCTTTGCTGCCAACTCAGCGTCGTTGACCGTTGAGGCGATCCGCGATGCCTCGAGCAGCGTCTCCCGGTACTCCGCCTCACCTGTCAGTCGCTGAGCCTCACCGAGCCCGATCAGCGCCCGGCAGCGCTCGACCGTGTCACCGGATCCCAGCAGGTCGACCGCGTCCCCGAACAGTCTCGCCGCCTCTGCAGGGGCGAGGCTGTCGAGCGCCTGCTGGCCCGCCCGCGCGGCATAGTCCGCCGCTTTCGGCCTGTCGACCGCCGCCGTCGCCAGCCGCCAATGCAACGCCAGCTCCCCAAGTCGCTCGCCGGGGTCGGCGCCGTATAGCTCCTCGAGCGCCTGTGCGACACGCTGGTGCATCCGCGCGCGTCGCGTTGCGCCGAGTCCCTCGTACAGCGTCTGGTTGATCAGCGCGTGCACGAACCGAAAGCGCCCCACCCGCTCGGTCGACTCCTCCAGCAGCGACGCCGCGACCGCCCCCTCGAGCTGATCCAATAGCCGGCCCTCATCGCTGTCAACTACTTGCGTGAGCAGCTCAAGGTCAAACGAGCGGCCGATCACCGCAGCGAGCGTGAGCGCGTCACGCGCCTCCCCCGCGAGCCGATCGACGCGCCGCTCGACAACCTCGCGAACGCTCTCGGGCAAGCCGAGCGCCGTCGACCGGTCGACCGTCCACCGACCGGAGTCCTCGTCATATAACAACCGGCCGGACTCCAGCAGGGTGCGGAGCACCTCGCCGACGAAGAACGGGTTCCCGTCGGTCTCGGTGGCGATCTCGCCCGCCAGCTCGATCCCGTCCTCGTCGAGCTCATGACCAGCGGCCGAGGCGAGCACCTGCGCGACCTCGTCGGCGCCGAGACCGTGCAACGCGATCCGCTCAACCCCCTCCAGCTGCCGGAGATCCGCCAGGACACCCGTCAGCGGATGGTCTTTGCCGAGATCGGAGTCGCGATAGGTGACGATCACCGCCAGCGCGGCGGGATCGGCGGTGCGCGCGATGCGCTTGAGTAGAGCCACCGACTGACCATCCGCCCAGTGGAAGTCATCGAGCACGACGCAGACCGGCACCGACGCGGACACCTCCGCCAACAGGCCGGCGACCGCTCCGAACAACAGAAACCGCTCCGTCTCAGGGTCAGAGGCCTGTGGCGGCGGGGGATCTTGTATCCGCCGAGCAAGATTTCGAGCCAAACGGGAGACCTCGCCGCCATGACGCTCCACGTGCGCGGCCAGCACCTCCGCCGGCGCGCGCTCCACCAGTTGCGTGCAGACCTCGATCCACGGCTCATAGGGCGCCCCGACATCCTCGTTGCACGCGCCCCAGCAGACCGCGAACCCCACCCCGTGCGCGCCGTTCGCTGCATACGCCGCCAGTCGGCTCTTCCCGATCCCCGGCTCGCCCGAGATCAACGCCGCCCGCCGCGTCCCACCGCGCGCGTCGGCGACAGCCGTTGCGAGCTGGGCACGCTCGGACTCGCGGCCGACATACGCCAACCGCGGCACCGACCGCATCACCGCCGGCAGCGGCCAACCGCCCGGCGCGTCGCCCTCCTCGGCCATCGGCGCCCAGGACACGGCGAACGCCTCGACCGGCTCCGGGAAGCCCTTGAGCTCGAGCTTGGCGGTCGACTCGAACTCGACTCCCGCCACTCGCCCCGCGAGCATCCGCACCGCGGCCGAGGCAAAGATCCCATCTGACGGGGCTTGGTCGCACAGTCGCGCGGCCTCGATTGTCGGTATCCCGAAGTAATCGTCATCCTTGACCGTCGACTCTCCTGCGCCGAGTCCGATCCGGATGTGCAACTGCTGCTCAGCCCGCCGATAGCGCCGCTCCATCATCTGCTGCATCAGCACCGCACAACCAATCGCGGCCGACGCCGATGAGAACGCCACCATCAGACCGTCGCCCATGTTCTTCACCTCGCGCCCGCCCGAGGACGTGATCGCGTCGCGCAGCAGCGCGAAGTGCTCATTGCGCAGCTCGTCCGCCCGGACCGGCCCGACCGACGTCGCCAGCCGCGTGGAGCCGACCAAATCGGTTAGCAAGATCGTCGCCAGCTCGATCGAATCGGACAAACCCGTCTCCTGGTCGCTGAGGCCGCGCCGCCAGCGCGATCCTAACGTGCCGGACGATTGCGATTGCGATCGCGGGCACTAGGGGTCAGACCCGCCCGAGCCTGGTGGCACAAACCAAGGCTGTGCGCACAGACGTGCCCGCGCCACCTGGTTGCCGGTTCAGCTCTTCCGGTGCATCCGGTAGTGCAACACCATGAACGGAAAATCGAAGACCCAGAACGCGTGCTCCGCGCGCAGTTCGCCGTCTTCCACGTACACGTCGAGTTGCTCGGCAAAGCCCTGCACGGCGGCCGCCGTCAGCTCCCGCGTCTCAGCGTCGATATACGTGAGGTAGTGGCCGGGGTGCCTCAGCTCGCTGCGGCTGGTCAGGATCAGCCCGCCGCCCGGTCGCGCCCTCGGTACGAGCGTGGCGGTGAAACTGGCCTGGGGAAGTGGGAAGCCAACGCTGACGTAGCCGCGGTCCTCATCGCGATACGTCGTGTAAATACCGATGTAGATGGGTTCGTCATTGTCGGTGAACGACCGGATCCAGCCACGCACCGCCACCACGTCCTCGCCGGGAGCGGTGATCGTGTCGATCCGGCTGCGGATGCCGCGCTGCGTCTCACGCTGGTTCATCGGCACGCTCGCCTGGCCCAGCGGCCTTGCGAGCAGGTTGCGGTACAGCAGGTAGCCGGGACGTACCCACAGCCGCCATTCGGGCACGATGTCGAGCGTGAACCGGGTCGTGTGCTCGTAGAACTCGCGTACCAGCGGATCCACTTGTGTGGGATCGAGCTCCGGGCCGGCCAGCGAGTCCAGCGAGGCGACGATCCCGACATCGGCCGCGTCCGCAATGTAGGTGCCGCCGAGCACATCAGCGAGTTGGCGCACGTAGCCCGTGCCGACGTACCGACTACGTGACTCCAACGGCACAACGAACGGCAGGTCCTCGGCTTGTACCCGTTCCGCCAGCAGGCTGACCTGCGGGCTGCGGAACAGCAGCGCGGACAGCACCCGGAAGGCCACGACGCTCGTCGCCGCCACCACCGCCGGTTCCGCGGCCCGGTCGCGGAGCGCGAACGCGCCGCCCACCGCGGCGCCGAGCGCGGGACCGAGCGCCACCTTCTGCGGCCGCAGGCCGAGCATCCCCGCTACCGCCCCGCTCACGGTGCCAACGGTCAGCGGTCCGGTCCCGCTCAACCGTCCCCCGGCCCAGCCCGCCGGGGCGGCCAGCGCGCCGCTGGCGAGGATGCGCGACCACAGCTCAGGAATCTGCCCGGGCCGCTGCCGTGCCCGCGAGACGGCTTCCGCGGCGCCCAGGAAAGCCGCCCCGGCTGCCGCGCCGCGCACCGCGGCCCGCGCTCCGCGGTGCCCCGTCAGCGCCGCCCCCGCCACCGCGCCAAGCACGCCCGCGCTCAGAACCTGCTGCTTACGACTCGGCTCCGTCCGGGTTCCGGCCCCTCGCTCAGTCGCCACGTGCGTAACCTACCGGCCGCGCTGGGAGATACCCGCCGCGCGACCAACTGGGGCCGACCGCGGCAGGACTCTGGCGTCGCGAGCTCACACGGCGCGAATGCCACGCCGTTGCTGCCGCAGATCGGTCGCATCAGCCACCGTCCAAGCGCTTGATATATATCGATGTTCGGTATATGCTGGTCGTATGAATCGGCCACGCGCGATGCAAGAGGCGAGCTTCCTCATCCTCACCGCGCTGGCGGGCGGCAGTCAGCACGGTTACGGGATCGTCACCGACGTCCAGCAGATCTCCGACGGAAGGGTCAAGCTGAAGGCCGGGACCCTGTACGCGGCGCTCGACCGGCTGACCGCCGACGGGCTCATCGAGCCCGACCGCGAGGAGATCGTCGACAACCGCCTGCGCCGGTACTACCGGATCACCCGTGCTGGCGCGGAGCGGCTCGCCGAGGAGGCGAACCGCCTGCACGCCAACGCCCACGCCGCTCTCACACGCCTACGTCCAGGGGTCGCGATCTCATGACCGATCACAGTCCGCTTGAACGCCGCTACCGGCGGTGGCTGGCCCTCTATCCCAAATCCTTCCGGGCCGAACGCGAGGACGAGATGGTCGCGGTGCTCATCCAGGGCGCGGATCCCGACCAGAGCCGGCCGCGCGCCCGGGAAGCGGCGAACCTCGCCACGCACGGGCTGCGCCAGCGCGCACGCGGTGGGCGCCTTCCGAGTAACTGGGAGCGCGCTCATGCGAAGGTCATGTTCCCGGTGCGCATCATCATCGCGCTGTGGCTCTGCCTCCTCAGCACGATCCTGATCGTCTATCACCGCGGCGAGTTATGGCTGCTGCTGCTCGTTCCGGCGATCCTCCTGCACCTCTTCATCGCCTATCGCATCCGCCCCCGCGCGATCCCTCGGTAGCGCGCTCGCGGCATCCGCTGTTGCCGCTCGCCCCCTGATCGGATGGTGCCCTGGGCCGTGTTCGCCTCAGGGATGCGGGGTTGAGCGCTAGCTCGGTCGAGGGACGGCGCCGCGTGTCGAGACCGGCCCGCTCTGGTGGCTCTGGAGTAGTGGCAGGAACAGCTCATCGACGATCGAGTGGATACGTTTCGGTTGGAGTGGTTTGAGGTTCATGAGCAGGTCGTGGCGCACGAGGTCGAACGGCATCGCGAGGACGGCGGGCGGGATGCATTCGAGGTCGATCTCGCCGCGGTTGTGGGCGCGTCGGTAGATGGTCTGATCGCGCCAGCGTGGCTGGTCGCCGAGGAGCTTGTCGCGTGCCTGGGCGGGGGTCAGGCCGGTGCCGGCCAGCAGCCCCGAGAAGCCCGCGGCCGCGGCGACAGCGGTGAACGTGGCGCGGGCTTTGCTCATGGCGGTGAGCAGGGCGAGCAGGTCGCCGCGCAGGGTGCCGGTGTCGGGGATCTCCACCGGGCGAGCGAGGCGGTAGTGCTCGATCGCGGCGAGCACGAGCTGGTCCTTGTTGGCCCAGCGGCGGTAGAGCACCGCGATCCCGGTGTGGGCGCGGGCGGCGACCGACTCCATCGTCAGGCTCGCGAAGCCGACCTCGATCAGCTCATCCCAGGCAGCATCCAGTAGCGCCGATTCGAGTTGCTGGCCGCGTCGGCGGTGGCGGACATGGTCCGTGGGTGGTGTGGGCACACCTCCAGCTTAGAGAGGCTTGCATTCCTTAGCAAGGTCGCCTACTCTTTCTGCTTAAGAGAGGAAAGCCACTCTTAAGGTATGGATGAGTTGATGACCGCGACGACGCTTGAACACGCAGACGCCGAGACGGAACTGCCGCCGCAGGTACGCGGTGCCTTGCTGGCCCTGATCGTCGGTGGGATCGCAGCGATCCTGGACTCGACGATGGTGACCCTGGCGCTGCACACGCTGGTGGTCAAGCTGCACTCCAGCGACGGCCCGATCCAATGGGTTACCACCGGCTACCTGCTGGCGATGGCGGTCGCGATCCCAACCACCGGATGGGCCGAGCGCCGGTGGGGCGGCAAGCGCGTCTGGATGGGCGCGCTGGTGCTGTTCGTGCTCGGCTCGGTCCTCTGCGCGCTGGCGTGGAGCGACATGAGCCTGATCGGCTTCCGGGTCCTGCAAGGGTTCGCGGCTGGTCTCATCTTCCCGCTGATGCAGACCCTCGGCGTCAGGGCCGCGGGTGGGAACGCGAGCCCCAGACTGATCGCCACCGTCAGCCTCCCGCTGGCGCTCGGTCCGATCCTCGGCCCGGTTATCGGCGGAGTGATCCTCAACTGGCTGAGCTGGCGCTGGCTGTTCTTGGTCAACGTGCCGGTGATCGCCGTCGGGCTCCTGCTCGCCTGGCGGCTCTTACCCGCCGACCGCCCAGGCCCGGGCGCAGGGCGGGCACGCCTGGACGTGATCGGACTGGTGCTCCTCGCGCCGGCGCTCCTCGGAATCCTCCTCGGCCTGTCCAACCTCTCCCAGGACGGCGGGATCGACCACGCCGGCGTACTCGTCCCGCTCGTCGCGGGGGTCGCGCTGCTCGGTGCGTTCTGCGCCTGGGCGCTCGCGCCCGGCGACCGTCAGCCGGTCGTCGATATACGACTGCTCGGATTGCGCTCGCTCGGGACCGCCTCCACCGTACTGTTCACCGCCGGCGCCGTGATCTACGCCGCCATGTTCCTGCTCCCGCTCTACTACCAGCAGTTACGCGGCGAAAGCGTGCTACACGCCGGGCTGCTGCTCATCCCCCAAGGCGTCGGCTCGCTGGCCGCACGCCTCTGGGTCAGCAAGCTCGTCGCCCGGTTCGGCGCCCGTATGGTCACGGTCGCCAGCTTCCTGCTCGCCGGGGCGGCAACGGCGCCGTTCGCGTTCGCCGGCCCGCACACCAGCCTCTGGCCTCTCGCCGCGGCTCTTCTGATCCGCGGCTTTGCGATCGGCACCGTGCTCATCCCACCCATGTCAGTCGCCTACCAAGACGTCCCGTTGGCAGGTATCCCACACGCCACCATGAACACCCGTATCACCCAGCAGGTCGGCGCCTCGTTCGGCACCGCGATCGTCGCCGTCGCTCTCCAATCACTCCTCACCCGCAGCGCCACCACCGCCTTCCAAGACGCATTCTGGTGGGCCACCGCCATCACCTTCGCCGCGCTCATCCCCGCCCTCGCCCTTCCCACCAGGCCGCGTGCGAAAGAGGACTGACGTGCACCCGCCGCAATCGAACTTGAAGCGGACGGGATCGAGGGAGGCGCAGCTCCGGCCTGCCCGCACGCCGATCGCATCGCCGCGCGCGTTCGTCGCCACCGTGACGACCCGGCGGGCGATCAACGAGCTGCGGTCCGCGCGCGCCCGTCGCGAGCGCTACGTCGGCGAGTGGCTGCCAGAGCCGATCATCACCGACAGGGCCGACGCCCCCGCGCAGCACGCAGAGATGGCCGACTCACTGTCGCTGGCGATGCTCGTGCTGCTCGAGAGTCTCACGCCGGAGCAGCGAGCCGTGCTGCTGCTCCACGACGTCTTCGACTATCCCTATCCGGAGATCGCGGGGATCGTGGGCAAAAGCGAGGACAACGTGCGCCAGCTCGCCACCCGCGCCAGACGTCACGTCGAGCAGCGCCGACCCCGGTTCCAAGCGACCAGTGATCAGCGCGACGAGCTCGCGCGACGGTTCTTCGCAGCCTCTGAGCAGGGTGATCTCGCCGGGCTCGAGGCGCTGCTCGCTCACGACGTGCAGCTGACCGGCGACGGCGGCGGCAACGTTCCCGCGCTCGCACGGTCGCTGCGCGGGCGCGCCCGTGTCGCGCGCATGCTGATCAACTGGAGCCGCGTTGCACGCCTCCCGGGCGTTTCGTGGCACCGCATCGAGGTCAACGGTGGCCCCGGAGCGCTCTACCTCGACGGACAGCAGCGGCTGATCGCCGTGGTGGCGCTCGACATCGCGAGCGGCCAGATCCGGGGCATCAGCGCGATCGTTAACCCCGAGAAGCTGACGCACCTCGGGCCAGTCGGCGACTACAGCGCGCTGCTGAGATCGCAGGGCTGAACTCGGGCGCTCCTGCGGCGCGGCCCCGCAGCGGCGGCGGCCCTCCGGCAACGGGGCTCGTCGAGCGCGATCGTCTCACCCTCCACGCGGAGTTTTACGCCTCGGCGAGAATCATGAGGGTGTCGGCGTGGACCCCGTCATGCTTCATCGCTTCGGCCGCCGGATCGGTCTGCATGAACTCTTGAAACGCGGCAAAGTCGGGGATCTCGACGATCATCCCAACGCGCTTGGAGCCCTGCGGGTCTTGGAAAGTGCGCGTGGTGATTCCAAGGGGTCCGAACACCTCGTCGCGTTTGGGTGAGCTCAGCCAGTGGTTGACATCGTCAACCTCGTGAAACGCAAGGTACGTGGCCATCGTGCCTTCTCTTTTCCCACAGCGAGAGCTGTGCCCGGTCGTGAATGAGCTCGAGCAAACTAACCGACTCTCACCGTGTCCGGGGAATTCTCAGAGCTGGGGATGCACGGATTTTGGCTAACGAGACTGAGCAGTTTCGGAAGTGTGCTACGGTCCGTTTTACGGTACTCGTCAGTTCCGTAACTACCCCGGCCAAGCGAATGAGAGGTGGAGTGAGATGGCTAGCGACCCTTCATCTGCGCGACCGATCGGGAGGCCGAGAGACGCCAGAGCGGATCGCGCGATCCTCGCGGCGACGCTGCAGTTGATGGCTGAGCGCGGGGTGCGCGACCTGCGGATGGACGACGTCGCCGAGCGCGCCGGCGTCGGCAAGGCCACGATTTACCGTCGCTACCGCTCCAAGGATGAGCTCGTGAGCGACGCGGTCGCGACGCTGGTCAGCGAGATCACGATCCCCGATACCGGATCGACGCGCGCTGACCTGATGGCGCTGATGACCCAGGCGGTCGAGCTCTACAGCGCCTCGCTTGCGGCCCGGCTGATGCCCGCCGTTCTGGAGGAGACGCGTCGGAACCCGGAGCTGGCGAGTACGGTCCGCGACCAGTTCCTCGCCGGACGCCGCGAGGCCCTGAGCGCGGTCCTGAAGCGCGGTGTGCGGCGCGGGGATCTCCGTCGCGGACTTGATCTCGAGCTCGCGCTCGACGTACTTGGCGGCGCGATCTTCTATCGGCTGCTGGTTACCGGCGGCCCGATCGACGAGGCTCTCGCTGAGGGCATCGTCGAGCTGGTCCTGCGCGGCTTCGCGCCCACCCGCAAAGGCCTCGCCGCCTGACCCGCTCCGATCCACCACCCACGCCCGCCGTCTCCCGGACTCGCTCGGGACCACCCTGCGGGGACGCAGAACCTCACAGCGGGACTACCCCTAGATCGGAGCACCACATGAAGATTCACGCCCTTACCACCGGAACCGTCAGCGTCAAGCAGAGCTTCCTGTTCCCTCGCCATGGCGCGCGCCGACGGCTGGCCCTGTTTCTTCCCGGCGCGTTCTCAGAGCCGCTGCCGATCCACTGCTGGGCGATCGAACACGACGGGGTTCTGCGACTGGTGGACACCGGCGAGACTGCCGCGGCACGGAATGTGCCGTTCGCGCGGATGCATGTGACCCCCGATCAGGAACTCCCGGCCGCGATGGCCGAGGCGGGCCTGAAGCTCGACGACGTCTCGGAGGTGGTGCTCACTCACGCCCACGGCGACCATATGGACGGGCTGGTCCATGTCCGCGGGCAGGTCCTGGTCAACGCTGTGGAGTTGCGATTCCTCGCCTCGCCGATGGCGCGGGTCATGCGTCGCGTGCTGCGCCAGCCACTCCCGCAACGGTTCGCTCCCGAGCCGCTCGCGCTCGATGGCGGCCCGTTCGGGGCGTTCGCCCACAGCCGGGCGCTCAGCGATGACGGACGGATTGTTGCGGTCGCGACGCCGGGGCACACCCCTGGCCACATCTCGGTGATCTGCATCGATGACTCCGGCCGGCACGTGATGCTCGCCGGCGATGCGACCGACACCCTCGAGCAGTTGCACGCTCGACGCGCTGACGCGATCGGACCGGACCCCAAGCTCCACGTCGCGACACTCGACACGATCCTCGCCCATTGTGTGGACCATCCGACCGTCTACCTCCCGCCACACGACCCCGAGTCGTTGGCCCGGTTCACCGCCGCAACCACGGTCGCCGGCGAGGGCGCTGCTCGGCCGGACCAAGTCGCCGAACTCGTAGCGAGGTAGTCGCCAACGCAACGGCAACGGCCGGCGACCAGATGGCGACGGGCAAATCAGATGCCTCGCAGAGAGGGACGAGGCGACCGCTCGCGAACTGGCCTACCTCAAGCAGTGGGTATTGGGGGGAGCCTCGGCCATTGTCTTGTTGCTGATCGAAACCGCTGTCGCTCAGTCGTTCGCCAGCGAGGTCGCCGTTGCCGCCGCAGGAGGCGTCGCGTGGGGGATGAGTTCTCGACTGATGCGAGCCACACGACGGCGCACGCAGCGGATTGAGTGATGTGCGCCGAGATCGAGGAACAGTCATGAGGCCTGGTCGCTCGTAGTTGCGACCGGCGGTAGTCGCAGTCCGTGGCGGCAGCCTCGATCGCGAATGCATTTCCGCACCAAGAACGAGCCTTGATGCGCCTCGTCTCAACCACCAAGGTCCTACGAACATCGCTCGGCGCCGAGCCGGGCCCTGGTTCTTGCGACGAGCAGGTCGATCGCCGTCGAGTTTGCTCAAGTCCCTTCTTTCGCGGCTGCACACTCATCGTTCAGACCGTCCGCGTTTCGCTACTGCGTTTGGGTGCGAGAGACGGTGAGGTGTTCCTCCCAGTCGATCGCGTACCGCTGTTCAGGCCCGATCGTCTTCTCGAAGTTCATGAGCTTGAAGAAGAGGGGCATGAATGTCTGCATGAATCGGCGCCCGACGGGGCCGGGTGTCTTGGCGCTGTTTGTTCGGGCGCCACGTCGAGTGATCTTCGCGACCCGCTCGCGGCGTAGCCCCTCATACGCGGTGAACGCGGAGACCGGATCGGGAGAGTCGCGCAGGCAACGAGCTAACTGGATGGCGCTCTCAATCGCGAGCGAAGCACCCTGACCGGTGCTGTTGGACGGTGCATGAACGGCGTCGCCGACGAGCACCATCCGGTCGCGATGCCAGTGAGGGATCGGGGGCATGATGTGGATCGCGCCGAAGACCTGCAGGGTGTCGGGGGTCGTGAGGCTCGCCAGCTTGGCGCCCGGGGCGTCGCCTGCATATGTCTCACGCAACGTGGTGAGCCAGTCGGCGGCGGGAGTCTTCCGCGCATCTGTCGTTGACAGGTATCGCTTTGACGGAAGGTTCGCTCCCCAAGTAACCCGGCCGTCACCGGTTCTCCAATACAGGTAGTAGGCACGTTTGCCGAACGCGAACGTCATCACGCCCGGGTGCAGGTCAAGGCTGAGATCGGCGCTGCCCTGAAATCCGAGCAGCCCGGTGTACCCAGCGCCTGGGGCAGCCGGGTCAATCAGCCTGCGTACCGTCGACCGGACACCGTCCGCGCCGATGAGCACGTCTGCTGTGGCTGTGGTGCCGTCGCCGAAGCTGGCTGTCACGCCGGTCGCGGTGTTCTCGACCGCGACCAGCCGCTTGTCATAGCGGAACTCAACGCCGGCCTCGACCGCGCAGTCACGCAGGACGCGCTGCAGGTCCCCACGGCCGACCATCTGCATCGGCTCCACGCCGTCTAGACCTGGCAGCTCGAGCCCGCGCCCGTTCACCGACATGATCTGGCCGGTGATCGGGAGCGCGATCGCTCGGACGGCGTCGTCCACTCCGATGATTTCCAGGGCACGCATGCCGTTCGCCGCGAGCGCCAGGTCGCCACCGATCCCGTCCGACACCGCGGGGTACGCCTCATAGACCGTGGCGCTGATTCCCGCCCGCCGGAACGCTGTCGCTGCGACGGGCCCGGCGATCCCGGCGCCGATCACGATCGCGGTGGAAGCTGCAGTCATGAGGTTCTCCTGTGGGTCATGGAAGGTCGTGAGCTCGGTCCGGCAATCAACAGCTAGTGTGTAGCACACTAGTATCCTAGCGACTAGTGTACGCAGCCCTCTGTCGGGGGTACGCTTCGACTGACCGATGCCAAACCAGCGACCGCCTTCCCCGCTCGGCCTCGCCGTGCTTTGCCTGCTCTACGGCGGGCCGCTTCACCCGTATCGGATGCAGCGACTACTCAAGGAGTGGGGCAAGGATCAGGTGATCAATGTTGGTCAGCGGTCGAGCCTTTACAAGACGATCGGACGGCTGAACGAGTCGGGGCTGATCGCCGTGCGTCAGACCGAACGCGACCAGCAGTACCCCGAACGAACCGTGTACGAGCTCACGCCGGAAGGGCGCGACTACGCGCTCAAATCGCTGGCCGAGATGCTCGCGAACCACCGCAACGAGTTCCCAACGTTCCCGGCGGCATTGTCGTTCGCGATGTTGCTCGGGCCCAGCGGTGTCCTGTCGGCGCTGCGCGAGCGCGAGGGAACGTTGAGCGCAGCGGTCAGCGAACTGCGCGCGGCTCTGACTGAGTACGCGTCTGTGGTGCCACGTGTTGCCCTGCTCGAGACCGAATATCAGCTGGCGATCACCGAGACAGAGCTGCGCTGGGTACGACAGATCACCGATGAACTGGCCGGCGGATCGCTGACCTGGTCCGACAAGGACTTCGCCGAGGCCGAAGAGGCGTACCTCCCCGATGCCTGACCCGCGGCGCCCGAACCGCGACACGGCCAGGCGTCCGGCAGACCCCGACGACGTGGTCGCGACCCATCCAGGGGGCGCCGAAGTCGACCGCCATCGCAATCAGTGACAGCGCGCTGGCGCCCAAGCACACGGCGAACTCACACCGGGGCCCGAGCGCCCACCAGCCGCACCGCTCCAGGCCCGGGGCGCCAGCGCGCCATCTGCTACCGCAACGAGCAATGCGGACGTGACGCTGACTCCCCTCCTTCGCGCGGAAGACATGTGTTCGTCTCAGAGGGGATCCTTGGGTCCATGCGGTGATCGCAACGGAACGCCATCCGTGCTCGGCCGGAGCGTCGGCGACAGCGGGCAACTGCTGTGCCGGTCGCGCGGGAAACGTCCAGCGTCGTGATGAGTCCAGCTTCCGACCCCCAACCACTGTCTCAGTGGCCGGACCGCGGGTTCTTGCGATCGCCGCAAGAACCCGCGAACGGCTGACTGCGACGAGTGAGGCGCGCCTGGCCCGCCGCTGACCGCGCCGGCGAGTGAGGTGGGCGAGCGGCGCCGGGCTGCGACGTCGGGAGCGTCAGCCGATCCGTTCAGCCAGGGACACGATGATCCCCTCGGGTCCGCGTACGTAGGCCATGCGCCAGATGTTCTCGTGCTGACCGATGCCGCCGACCAGGCCGTAGCCGTCCGCCGCCAGCCGGTCGACCGTCGCCTGCAGGTCGTCGACTTCGAATGACACGTTGCGCAGGCCAAGTTCGTTGGCCATGGCAGTGGGCGACCCTAGCTCGTGGTCTGGCCAGACGAAGCTCGACAGTTCCAGCCCAGTCCCTCCCTCGGGCGGCCGCAGCATGACGATGTGACTGCGGGAGCCGGGGATGCCAATGACGGTGTCCACGAACTCGCCCTCCACAAACGTCCGGCCCTCGACCTCGAGGCCCAGCCGGACGAAGAACGCTGTCACCGTGTCGAGGTCCGCGACAGTTATGCCGACATGGTCAAAGCGTCGTAAGTGCGACATGAGGTAGTTCCTCCGGGGGTGTCCTGGTGTGGTGGGCCCCGCCGGTCGAGGCCCTTCAGCTGGTGAGCGGAGCCAGCCAGCGGTTCTCGACATGGAATCACGCATTCAGCTCTTAAATCGTCTGCCATGGGAACGGTCGTCGCACGCCTCGGCGGGTGTAGCGTGCCGCTACTCGAACAATGGCCGCGGACCGCACGTCACCTGGCTTGGATCAGTGACAGACCTTCGCGACTGTGGCCCGCCCGCACACAGCCAGATATTGGCGGCGAGTCGGTCGAGGCGCTTTAATCCAATGTCGCAACCTGGGACAACGTGCCGCCGCGAAGGGCGTAAGAGTGACCTGGATCCAGCGTCTTTTCGAGCGCGGAGGGAGGGCGGCGTGGCAACGCATGCTCCAGTCGCCTCACACTCAGGAGGCCCAGCGCCAGCATCGTCTCGCCAACCCGGTGGTCACAGTGGCTCGCCTGCTCGCGGGCAGCCCGGCCAATGACGAGGACGTTGCCAGCCGGATGAGGCGCAGGGTGAAGGATCCTGAAGCGGTGCAGTTAGCGCTACAGGAACTCCGGCCGCGACGCGCAGACTTTCTTGACGATCGGGCCTACCGCATTCTCGAGGCCGTCGGCACCGGCCAGCCGGTAGCACCGGTCGACCCAGCGTGCGAAGAGAATTTCCGGGCTCAGGAGAGACTTGCCCGTCTGCCGCTCAAGGAGGCCTTCGCGACACTGGCCGACCTTGCGCCGGGCTTGCGGCTGCTGGAAGCGCGGGTCGCAGACGGCGGGTGGCGGGCCGACGCCGGCGACCCGGATCGAGGGCGGCGCGCGATCCTGGGCCTGGGAGCGGATCACGGAAGCTCCCGAGCTGTTCGTGGACCGACTCTCGTGTACGTGCACCGGCGGATCGAAGTCGAAATCAGCTTTGATTCCAGCGGCCCGTGATCGACCCCAGTGGGCCCGTCTGCTCTGGGCGGCGCTCAGCGCCTGGGCACCAGGATCTGCGCGAGAGCTCCGCTTCGGAAGCGCTCCTCTTCGACGACGTCAAGCTTCAGGTGCTCATCTAGCTTGGCGAATGGGCTGCGGCCCGCGCCGATCGCAATCGGGATCGTCGACAGCTGGTATTCGTCCACGAGACCCAGGCGGGTCAGCGATTGGGCGAAATCGGGACCTCCGTGAACCAGGACCGACCCTTCGTCGTCTCGGGCCTTCAGGTCCGCGATGTCGGCGCTCAGGTCCCCGCCGAAGATCTCGGCCGGTCCCCATTCCGCGTTGGCCAGGGTGTGGGAGAAGACGGCTTTGGGCTTTTCGTTCATTGCGGCAGCGATCGGCCCCTCGGACGCGGCCCAGTGCGGACCCATGATCTCGTAGCTGCGGCGGCCCATCGCGTGAACCCCGGCCTCCTCCAGCGCCCGCAGGTTTCGCTCCGTCGAGTCCTCGCCGAACCACTCGAACATCCATTCATGGGTCCCGTCGGGGCTGGTGGCAAAACCGTCGAGGGACATGACCATCTTGAGGATGACTTTTCTATTGCTCATGGCAGTAGAGACCTGCCCTCTCGCGTGAACTAATCGCCCATCTGTCGATTCGGGGAACCGAGAGGCCCCGGCGTGCGACGGCCCTCGGCATCGGACTATCAACGCCGTCAAAGCCGGCGCCGGCTCCTGAGAGCGGAAGAACTCGACGGCATATGGGCCGATGACCGAGACGGACCCGGCCAGCGCGGTATGGCCATCATGGACTGCCCGATCAGGACGGTCGCGACGGTCTGTCCAGCTGCGAGTACCGCGGGTAACCTGCCGGCCAAGGCGCTACGCTGGGCGGCAGTGACGCAGAGGGTGCAGGTGCTGCGGGACGGCCAGGCACGCGCATACATCGTTGCTGAGGAGCACGAGGACGGCTCGCTGCTGCTGGCGCCCGAGCCGGCCCCCGGCGGCCAGGCCAAGGTACCTGCCGGGGACGGCCGAGCTGACATCCCTGCTCTCGCTGAGGTTGGCCGGATCCTCCAGGTGAGCGACCTGACGGTCGCCTATGGGCCGAAGACGGCAGTCGACTCGATCAGTTTCGAGATCCGCCGGGGGGAGATCTTCGGACTGCTCGGGCCAAACGGTGCGGGCAAGACGAGCACGCTGAGCGCGATCGAAGGGCTGGTGAAGCCTCAGTCCGGCACGATCCTGCTCGACAGCATCGACAGTGTGCGCCGCCCCACCCAGGCCAGGGCGCGAATGGGCGTGCAGCTCCAGGCGACGAGCTTCCAATCCGAGCTCAAGATCACGCAGATCGTGCGGCTGTACGCTGGGCTCTACGGGGTGCAGCTCTCCGATCAGCAGATCGCTGACGGCCTGCGCGTGATCGGACTCGAGGACGAAGCCAACAAGCCGTTCAAGCAGCTCTCCGGCGGACAGCAGCAGCGCCTCTCCCTCTACATCGCGGTCGTTCACGATCCCGCCCTGCTGCTGCTCGACGAGCCAACCTCCGGCCTCGATCCGCAATCGCGCCGTCAGCTGTGGACGCGGATCGAGCACATCCGGCAGGGGGGCGGAAGCATCCTGCTGACGACGCATTCGATGGAGGAGGCCCAGGCGGTCTGCGACCGGGTCGCGATCATCGATAACGGCACGCTGCTGACGGTCGAGACCCCGCACGACCTGATCGAGAAGCACAAAAGCGATCCCCGCGTCCGGGCGGTGTCCCGCGGCGAGGTGACGCTGGAGGATGTCTTCATCGGTCTCACTGGGAGCGAGATCCGTGACTAGCTCAAGGACGGCTCCGACACGACGGGGCACGGTCGCCGGCCCACCGCTTCGCCTCGTGTTCAGCTCCTTACTGCGCGCGGATTTCCTCGTGTTCCTCAAGCACCGCCGGGCGCTCATCATCAGCATGGTGCTGCCCGTCTTCGTTCTCATAAGCACCAGTGGGAACAAGGCGACCGACAAATTCGGCGGGGCGGAGTTCGTGATCGGGTTGGCCATCTCCTACGGGCTCCTGTCGACGGCGCTGATCGGCTACGCGCTGACGGTCGCCCGCGACCGAGAGAAGGGTGTGTTCCAGCGGCTGCGCGTCACACCGGCGCCCACCTGGACGATCATGACCAGCCGCCTGACGATGCAGGTCATCGCGAACCTGATCATCGCGATCGCGGTCGTGATCATCGGCAGTCTCATCCACCACATCTCACCCTCCGCCGGGCAGTACGCACTGGTGCTGCTGGTCTCGATCCTGGCCGGGGCGGTGTTCCTCAGCCTCGGCCAAGCGCTGGTCGGTCTGGTGAAATCAGCCGACAGTGTCCAGGCGGTCGCGCGCGTGCTGTTCGCCGTCCTCATCCTGCTCGGGCTTCTCGGCCAGAGCGGAGACCTCGGCTCCTTTTGGAGTTCGGTCGCGCGCTGGAGCCCGGTCGGAGCGGTGATGACGCTGTTCGCCGGGGTGCTCAACCTGCACGCGTGGTACAGCCGCGACACCTTCTCGGTGCTGGTTTGCCTTGGCTACATCATCGTGTTCGCCGGCATCGGCATCCGTTGGTTCCAGTGGGACGCGCGATGAGAACATCGCCGCCGCGCACGCCGTCGCCGTCAGCGAAAACGTCAAGGTCACCGGCTGCTCAGCCGCGGTCCGCGCCCAATCTACCTGCTGAACACCGCTCGGCGCCCCTAGAACGTGGCCCGCGCGAAACTGGATCGAGTGCAACGCCTGCCACGCCTGGTCAGGGTGCAGCCCGTCAACAACCAACGAGACGTCGCACCCTGGCGCCGTACCGTGATGAGTCCAGGCAACGCTGAGCGGACAGTGCGCCGAGTCCCGAGATCGTCGATGAGTAGATGCCGCGACGCCCCGGGGCCCCCCGACGTCCGCGATGGGACTGCTCGTTGACGGGCGATCTGGCTGGTGTGATCCTTACCGCGATGCAGAGGCTTCGGCGTTGGTGGTTGGTGTGGCTGGCGTTCCTGGTGCTCGCCGGATGTGGCTCGTCCTTGGCGGCGTCGACTGCGCCTGGGTCCTCGCAGGCCGCGCCGGCAACCGCCGCGCAGCGGTGTGCGCGCTTGGCACGTCTGTTGCCGGGCGTGAGCTTTGGCGCCTGGCATCTCGGCGCGGTGGGATTCAGGTCTTCGTCGACCGGCGTTGGCCTTACGACGTCAGCGATCGGCTGTGACCATCGATTGCCGACCGGGGGCATCGCGGTCGGCCAGCACTCGCAGGCGACCCAGCTGGCGACAACATCAGACGGCGGACGTTCATGGCAGCTCACCGGCACCCCGGTTCCGGCGAGCACGGCGGGCGTCGAGCTTACCCCCGAGCAGTTGGTCGCGACGTCCGCGTCTGACCTATGGGCGGTCGTCGGCAAAGGACGACTGGTCGCCACTTCTGACGGGGCGCTCGCTGGACGGTGCAGCACTTGTCGGGAACGGTCAGCCAGGTCGAGGTCGCTAGGGGGTCGGTGTTCGCGTTGACCTGTGTCGCTGGTGGGCCGCACGCGTTCGCGTGTCACCCGCAGCTGTGGCGGGCGCGCACGCCGGGCTCGGGCTGGAGTCGGGTCAGGATGCCGCAGCAGACCGCGGCGGACCCACAGTCGATACAGCTGGCCGTGCTCTCCAGGACCCTGATCGTGAGCGTGATCGGAAGCCGCGGGCGCAAGGGCAGCTCTGAGCTGTTGCGCAGCGACGACCTGGGCAGCCGGTGGGAGACGCGACCGGTGAGCTGGCATGGGCAGCCTTGCGATGGCGCGTCGCTTGTCAGTGCTACGCCCGTCACTGCCTGGCTGTTGTGCAACACCGGGCCGATCGGAGGTAGCGGCAGCAGTGACAAGATCCTGCTGGGAACAACCGATGGCGGACGGACCTGGCGGGTGATGTCCAGCGTGACTCTGGCCGGTCAGCCTCAACCCGGTCAGCTGCAGCGTGCCGAGCCCGTCGCGCTCGCCGCCGGGTCACCGAACCGGCTGTGGCTGTCGGGTGATGACGACCTGACCGTGAGCAGCGACGGTGGCCGGCGCTGGGGCCAGGTGCACGGCGTCGATCCCCAGCGATCTGGAACTACCTTCGATGTCCTCGATGCGTCGCACGCGTGGATGCTGGGCTTCGACACCGGTCTGTGGCGCACCACCGACGGGGTCCACTGGCATCGGGTCGGCCCACTGCACGCCAGCTGATCCCGAGCGACGCTCCGGCGAGAGGTCTCATCGGCTCACGCTCGCGAGCTGCGATCCGGACGCGATGGATCGTTGCTGGCCGCAATCGGCGATGACCGCGCTGTGTCACGATGGCAACCGCTCGGCGACGAGCGCGCGCGCGGTTTGGCTCGCGCGGCTCGAGCCGGTGACAGCCTCGAGAAACGATGCCCGCTGGAGCCCATAGAGCGTCACATCCGAGGTAGCCGTGACGGTCGCGATACGACGTCCGTCTCGTAGCAACGCGATCTCGCCGAATCCGTCACCGGGGGCGAGCGTGCCAACGCGAGCATTGTTGATCGACACGGAAAGGTGGCCGGTCACCACCACGAAGTAGTCGTCGCCCGTGTCGCCTTCGCAGACGATCGTCTCACCGGCGGGTGCCTCGATCCGTCGCAGGGCGCGGGCGAGGTCCTCGAGCACCGGTGCACCGAGCATCTCGAACAACGCGTGTTCACGCAGGATCCCAAGCTCCTCGTCCAGCGTCGGCGTCGCGCGCTCGATGCGTCGCAGTATCGGCGTCGTCAGCATCGGAACGGCGATTAGGAGACCACCGACGACGATGACCGTGACACGGGGTCCAAGAAGCGCCACGGACAGCGGCACCGACAACGCTCCGATCGCCAGCCCGAGCAGCTCGAGGGCCTCGAGCGCGCTGAACACGCGGCCGTGGAGGCGTGGCGGAACGGCGCGATGCAACGTCGTCCGGCCGCCGACGTCGAGCACCGTGCGACCAGCGCCGGCGATGGCCAGTAGACACACGGCCGCGCCGACCGCCGGCCACAGCCCGATCGCGATGAACGAAACGCCCCACGCTATTCCCCCCAGCAGCAACGGCACCGCCAGCCGGTGGCGGCCAACCAGCGACAACGCGATCCCGGCGCCGACCAACCCGCCGGCTCCGAACGCCGCGCCGAGGTAGCCGGCGCCCCCGGCCCCGAGCCCGAGCACCAGCGCCGCCAGCACGACTTCGAGCACGTCCAGAGCGCCGAGCACCGCGAACTCGGCGGTCAGCATCGCGAGCGCCGGCGTCACACCCGGGGTCGCTCGAATCGCCGCGAGGGACGAGACTCCTGGCTCGTCCTCGGTGTTGTCGGGATCGCCGCCGCCAAGCGCCCGGAGCGGAGCAACGACGACCGCTGATCCGGCGACGATGCTCGCGAACGCCACCAGTGCCCAACCGGGCGCGGTCGTGGCCAACAGGAGACTCGCGATCGCCGGCCCCACCAGGAGGGTGAGATTGTCCACCCATCCTGAGACGACGTTCGCCGCGGTCAGCTGCGCGGGTGTCTCCACGAGCGCCGGCAGCAAGGCCGCCTGGGCGGGGTGGGTCACCGTCACCGCCGACGTCAGGACCACCGCGCCCGCGTAGACGACCGGCACCGGAGCCCCGCCGAGCATCAGCGCGGCCGTCACGCCCATGAGCAGCGCCTGCGCCGTGTAGCTCATGAACAACGTCGGTGCTGCGCCACGGGTCTCGATCAGGCGCGCGGCCAACGGCGTCACCGCCGCGCTCGGGATCAGCTGCACCGCCGCGATCACCCCTGCGCCGGTCGTGCCGCTGCGACGAAACGCGTAGACCAGGACCACCACCCAGACGCCGTACTCGGCGGTGCCGAATCCGACAAACGCAGACTCAACTCGTCGCAGGCGCGGACTCGCCAGCGCGCGGCGCAGTACGGCCATCCGGTGTGCCATCGCAGCCCCTCACCACCCCCGTCTGAAAGAACCGGCGCCGCGACTCTATTCGACGTGGCCGACTCGCGGTGGCGCCGACGCAGGGGCCGGCGATTGCTACTGGGACCAGAACTGGTGGAGATCCAGGTAGGCGATCAGCAGCCGGCCGGCGTGCTGGATGTGCGAGCTCATCGCCCGGCGCGCGCCACGGGCGTTGCCGGCAGCCAGCGCGACGCGAATCTGGTCGTGCTCCTCCACGCTGAGGACGTGTCCCTCCGGGGAATCGCCGATCGCCCGCCACACGTAGTCCTTGGGGAAGTAGCTCTGCAGGTCCTCCAACGTGCGGGTCAGGCGCGCGTTGGCGGCCAGCCGATGGACCACCCCATGGAACCGTTCGTTTCCGACCGTGATCCGGGTGTTGAACGCCGCTTCGTCCTCCGGGCTCATCCGGCCCGGGCGCAGCTGGGACATCGCGCCGGTGATGGCGTCCTGTGCCGCCGACAGCTCGGCCAGGGACTCCTGGGTGACCTGGCGGGCGGCCAGGCCGGCGGCAAAGCCCTCCAGCTCGGCCCGCAGGGCATAGACCTCCAGCAACTCCACCCGGGTCCGGGTGCTGACCATCGCCCCCTTGTTGGGCACCAGGTCGACGAGGTTCTGGGCCTGGAGCTTGCGCAGTGCTTCGCGGACGGGCGTGCGGCTGACGCCGAAGCGAACGCACAGGTCGTCCTGCTGGAGGTGGGTTCCGGGTGGGTACTCGCCATCCAGAATCGCCGCCTGGATGCGGAACGCCACCTCGTCGGCGAGGCCGGTGGCCAGGACGTGATCACGCGCGGATGCGGCCACTCGGCGGATCATAGCCCCGCCGGCAGCGCGTGGATTGACACATCCATGGATCAATGTATACAATCGATGTTGCTGCCGCCCCTGATGACCCGCCGCCGGGTCGACGCATCGAGGAGACCGCCGTGGCGCCTGCGCCAGGTCCAGCCCAACTGATCCCCGCTCGCGGTCTCACCCTCAGCTGCCGTGGCTGGGAGCAGGAGGGTGCGCTGCGCTGTCTGCTGAACAATTTGGATCCGGCCGTCGCCGAGCGGCCCGAGGACCTGGTCGTCTACGGGGGTGCCGGCAAGGCGGCCCGAGACTGGACATCCTTCGCCGGAATCGTCACGGCGCTGCGGGAGCTGGACTCCGACGAGACCCTGATCGTGCAATCCGGCAAGCCGGTGGCGGTGATCCCCACCCACCGCGAGGCTCCTCGCGTCCTCATCTCCAGCGCGATGCTGGTCCCGGCCTGGTCGACCCCGGAGGATTTCTGGGCGCTGGAGGCGGCGGGCCTGACGATGTACGGGCAGATGACCGCCGGCGGGTGGTTCTACATCGGCACCCAGGGCATTCTCGGCTTCACCTATGAGACGTTCCGCGCGGTCGCCGACGCGCACTTCGGCGGAACCCTGGAGGGGCGGCGGGTACTCACCGCCGGCCTCGGCGGGATGGGCGGGGCCCAGGGGCTCGGCTCGAGTCTCAACGGCGGTCGCACGCTCATCCTGGAGGTCGATCCGCGGCGGGCTCGGCGCCGTGCCGACGCGGGCTGGATCGATCTGCTCACCGACGACTACCGGCACGCGATCGCGTCGCTGGACGACCCGGGGGGTCCGGCGTCGATCGGGTTGCTGGGCAACGCGGCCGAGCTTCTGCCGCGACTGGTCCGCGACGGGATCGAGTTCGACGTGGTCACTGATCAGACGGCCGCTCATGATCTGCTGCACGGCTACGTGCCGGCGGGCTATACCGTCGAGGCGGCGGAGCACGCGGCATCGACCGACGGCCGGTATCTGAACGACGTCCGCAGCTCGATCGCGCACCACGTCGAGGGCATGCTGGAGCTGAGCCGGCGAGGCGCCATCGCGTTCGAGTACGGAAACAACATTCGAGCCCAGGCCCGCGACGCAGGCGTCGCCGAGGCGATGGAGATCCCCGGCTTCGTCGCCGCCTACGTCCGGCCCATTCTGGCGCGAGGCGTCGGGCCGTACCGCTGGATCGCCCTATCCGGTGATCCGGAGGATCTTCGCCGCAGCGAGGACGCGCTGATGGAAGTGGTCGCGACCGCGTCGCTGCGCAAGTGGATCGGCCTGGCCCGTCGCCGGGTCGCACCGCAGGGTCTCCCGGCTCGCATCTGCTGGCTCGGCCTGGGCGAGCGGGACGCCGTCGGCCTGAGGCTGAACGAGCTGGTCCGAAGCGGGGAGATCGGGCCGCTGGCCCTTGGCCGCGATCACATGGATCCCGCCTCGGTGGCATCTCCGTCCCGGGAGACCGAGGGGATGCTGGATGGGAGCGACGCGATTGCCGACTGGCCGATCCTGGCTGCGCTGCTCAACGCCGCTCAAGGGGCGAGCTGGGTGGCGGTCGGCAACGGCGGCGGCGTCGGCATCGGTCGCAGCATCCACAGCGGCATGGTGGTGGTGGCCGACGGGAGCGAGGTGGCCGAGCGCAAGATTGCCCGCGCGTTCTGGAGCGATCCGGCCCTCGGCGTGGCCCGCTACGCCGATGCCGGCTACCCCACCGCGATCGCCCAGGCGCGCGCCGCCCACCTCAAGCTCCCGGCTCAGGATGAGGAGAGCCGGTGAGCCGCTCCTACGCGATGAGCATCGATACCGGCGGCACGTTCACGGACGGGTTCGTGTCCGACGGCGAGCACACCGTGCAGGTGAAGGTCGACACCACCCCGCAGGACCTGACGATCGGGTTCGAGGCCTGCGTCGAGGCCGCCGCGACGGCCGTCGGCCGAGAGTTGCCGGCGTTTCTCGGGTCACTGACCCGGCTGCATTTCAGCTCCACGATCGCCACGAACACCATCGTCGAGGGACGCGGCGCCCGTGTCGGCTTGATCGTGACCCGGGGCGCCGAGGAGTCCGTGTACGGCACCGCACCGCAAGCGGAGCTGCTGCACCGGTTCGTCGAGCCCGACTTGGTGCGGGGCGTGAGTGAGCAGACCAACGAGGCCGGCGAAGTCCTGGCCGCACCCGACGAGGGCGAAACCGAACTCGCCGTCCGGGAGCTGCTGGAGCGAGGTGTGCGGCTTCTGGTGGTGAGCTTCGCCAACGCGCACCTCAACCAGGCCAACGAGCTGCGCGCGCGGGAGCTGATCGGTGAGTCCTACCCCCGCCACTACCTGGGCGCGGTGCCGCTGATGGTCGCGTCCCGCGTGTCGCTGGCCGCCGACGATCACGGCCGCACCGCGTGTGCGGTGATCAACGCCGGTCTGCACCCCGGACTCGTACGCGCGCTGTATCGCGCCGAGGACCGGATGCGTGAGCATGGGCTCACCCGGCCCCTGCTGATCGTCAACAGCGACGGCGCGACCAGCCGCGTGGCCAAGACCCGGGCCATCGACACCTACGACTCGGGTCCGAGCGCGGGCGTGCTCGGCGCCGGCTATGTCGCCGCCGCGATCGGCGCGCGCCATGTCTGCACGTTTGACGTCGGCGGTACCACCACCGACGTCGCCCTGCTGGTGAACGCCCAGGCTCCGATGAACGAGCGCACTCAGGTCGGTGACCTGGAGATCCCCCACCCATCGGTCTCGCTGACCTCGTTCGGCGTCGGCGGCGGCTCCGTCATCGCCGTCGACGAGGCGGGAGATCTCAGCGTCGGGCCTCGAAGCGCCGGAGCGACCCCGGGTCCGGCGTGCTTCGGCCTCGGCGGGCGCGAGCTGACGCCGACCGACGTCTGGCTGCTCCTGGGCTATCTGGAGCCCGGCGAGTTCCTGGGTGGGCGCCGCCGGCTCGATGCCGGGCCCGCCCGCGCCGCGGCTGACCAGCTCGCCGGCCGCCTCGGGATTGGCCCGGAGCAGGGCCTGCTGCGAGCCCAGGAGGCGATCCGGAACACGCTGTCTGAACACCTGCTCCGATGGGCCCAGCGCCACCCGGAGCTGACCGACGCCGTGGCGGAGGACCGCTGGTTGCTCTCCTACGGCGGCGGCGGGGGTCTGTTGTGCACCGACGCGGCGGAGATCCTGGGGATCAACCGGGTGGTGGTGTTCCCCCACAGCTCAGTATTCTCGGCGTTCGGCGCCGGGCTCTTGCCGATCGCCCACTCCTATCACCAGGTGGTGGCCGCCGGCGCCTCCGATGGCGCGCTCGGCGCCGTGGTCGCCCGGCTGGCCGATAACGCCCGCCGGGACCTGAGAGCCGAGGGTGTGCGCGAACTGGACGACGTGCACGCGTCGCTGCGGATCGGCGGCGGCGACCAACGGGAGCTCAGCCTGGCCGCTCTGCTGGAGCAGCCGCCGAACCTCATCCAGGCCGACGGAGCGGCCGCGGTGGGCTGCCGGCTGCACGTGTCCGTTCCCCGGAGCACAGATGTCGAGATGCACACCGGAGCCGAGTCCGCGGCACAGCCCGGCACCGAGCGGATCATCGTCACCGCCGATGGGCCGGTCCGGGTGCCGATCGCCGACGGGCTGGGCAGCCGCGCGGCGGCGGCGATCGCCGGCCCGGTGTTCCTCAACGCGCCTGACACGACGATCTTCGTGCCGGGTAACTGGTCGGTTACGTTCACGGACCAGGGCTACGGGATCCTGCAGCGGGAGCAGGCCGCGTGAGACGACGAATCACCGAGTACCTGGAGATCGACCTCGACAGCGAGCAGTGGCACTGCGCCGTCTGCGGCCAGGGCCTGGGCAGCGCGCGGGGCAACTACAAGCACGGGTGCCTGGTGTGGGAGCGTGACCCCAGCGAGATCCATCGCCCCATCGTCGATGGTCCCTACACGTTCTCCCCGGACCCGCGGTGGTGTCGGATCCTGGAGTTCATCTGCCCCGGCTGCGCGACGCTCATCGAAGTCGAGTACCTCCCGCCTGGCCACCCCGTGACGCATGACATCGAGCTCGATATCGACGCCCTCAAGCAACGTGGCCAGGCGGGCGGAGACCAGCCATGACGTCATCGGTCGAGATTGACATCGGGGGAACGTTCACCGACTGCTATGTGCGCCTGGACGACCGCGAGGTGTGGTGCAAGGCGCGCACGACGCCGTTCGATCTGTCACAGGGACTGTCTCGCGCCATCGCCGACGCAGCGGAGCGGCTCGGCCTGACCGCGTCCGAGCTCGTCTCCCGAGCCGAGATCCTGCGCTACTCGACGACGCTGGCGATGAACAAGCTGATCGAGCGCAAGGGCCCGCGGTTGGGTCTGATCATGACCGAGGGCTTCGAGGACACCGTCCTGATCGGCCGGGCGAGCCAGTGGTCGGACGGGATCCCGTTCAAGGAGCAGCGCAACATCGCCGGCGCCGATAAACCGCACCCGCTGATCCCCAAGGACCTGACCGTGGGCGTCAAGGAGCGCGTCGACTATCGGGGCGAGATCGTGCGACCGCTGGACGAGGATCACTTCCTGGCCCAGCTGGACCGGCTGGTCGACGCCGGCGTCCGCGGGTTCGTCGTGTCACTGCTGTGGTCGTTCATGAACCCGGCGCACGAGCGGCGGATCCAAGAACTGATCGAGCGGGAGTACAACGAGACCTACCTCGGCAGCATGCCGGTGTTCCTGTCCAGTCAGGTGTCGCCCCGCAAGCTCGAGTACACGCGGACCACGATGACGATCCTCAACGCGTACCTGCACCAATCGATGTACGAGGAACTGATCGGCATCGGACAGGAGCTGCGCCGGGGCGGATATCGCAACCCGATGATGATGGTCCACAACACGGGCGGCATGGCCAGCGTGTTCCGCTCAGCGGCGGTCCACACCTACAACGGCGGGCCGGTCGCCGGTCTCATGGGCAGCTCGACCCTGGGTCGAGCCTATGGCTACGACAACGTGGTCGTCACCGACATGGGCGGGACCAGCTTCGACATCGCCATGGTGGTCGAGGGCAGCACCCGCTTCTACCAGTTCGCCCCCACCATCGACCGCTGGACGATCGACGCCACCATCCTGGATTCCCGGTCAATCGGGTCCGGGGGCGGCTCGGTGGCCCGGGTTGACCCGTTGCTCGGAAACCGGCTGGACGTCGGCCCGGAGAGCGCCGGGTCGGTGCCGGGGCCGGCCGCGTACGACCAGGGCGGACGCGAGCCGACGGTCACGGACGCCGACCTGGTGCTCGGCTACCTGAGCCCCACCCGCTTCCACGGCGGCCAGTTGACGTTGAGCCAGCGCCGCGCCGAGCGGGCGATCCGTGAGCGCGTGGCCAAGCCGCTGGGGATCGATGTCCCGGCGGCGGCGGTGCTCATCCGGCGGATCATCGACGCCCGGATGGGCGCCGAGATCTACAAGGAGACGGTGCTCAAGGGCTATGACCCGCGAGACTTCGTGATCTTCGCTGCCGGTGGCGCCGGGCCGGTGCACTGCTGCGGGTACGCCGAAGCCGCCGGGATGAACAAGGTGGTCATCTTTCCGTTCTCGTCCGCGTTCTGTGCCTATGGCTCATCGACCATGGACGTCCTCCACGTCTATGAGCGCTCGCGCCGGCTGTCGCTGCAGACTGCCGGCCACGGAGTCTGGTCCGAGGACTACGCCGGCTTCAACTCGGTCGTCGATGGGCTCCGCGAGCTGGCGCGCCGGGACTTCGCCGGCGAGGGATTCGATCCTGACCAGGTCCAGTACGCGCTGGAGCTGGACATGAAGTTCGGCGGCCAGCTCAACGTCAAACGCGTCGCCTCACCGGTGCTGGCAGTCGGCTCGGAGGCGGACATGCGTCAGATCTACGCCGCGTTCGAGAAGGAGTTCAGCGAGGCCTACAGCCCGCTCGGTCTGAACCCCGATGCGGGGGTGGAGATCGACGCGTTCGTGCTCAAGGCGTCGCTGCCTCAGGCCCATGACCCCCGACCCGGTCGTCCGGCCGGGCCGCCCGATCCGGCGGCGGCGCAGACGGGCTCGCGCCCGGCGCTGTTCTCGCAGGACGCAGGCTGGACCGAGACGCCGGTATTCGAGATGGCCCAGCTGGAGCCCGGCCACAGCTTCGCCGGACCGGCGCTGATCGAGTCCGATGACACCACCGTGGTGGTCGCGCCCGGGTGGAACTGCCAGGTGGACGAACGCGGCGGGATCGTCCTGACCCACGACGAGGAGCTATCAGATGTTTGACGCGTCCATGGTCACTCGGGCGATGCAATTGGAGGAGCCCACCGAGCAGGAACTGCAGGACGCCCGCGTGCTGCGCCCCGGCGACTACGAGATCTACTCCGAGAATCTCAACCTCATGCTCCAGGAGGGCAAGGAGGTGATGACCAAGATGGGTATCTCCAGCATGCTGCACTCGGGCGACACGCTGGTGGCGGTCTACACCGCCCGCGGGGATCTCGTGTCAGCGGTCCTCGGTACCTATCTGCACTCGGTCACCGGCCAGGTCCCCATCAAGTTCGTCCTGGATCGGTTCTCCAACGATCCGTCGGTGGGTGTCGGCGAAGGCGACATCTACTACTGCAACGAGGCGCTGTACGGCGGGATCCACAACCCGGATCAGTTCGCGCTGATGCCCGTCTTCGCCGGCGGCGAGCTGATCGGCTGGGTCGTCTCCGGCGCCCACCAGTCCGAGACCGGCGGCAGCGAGCCGGGCGGCGAGGTCACGCAGGCCCACACCCGTCACGACGAGGGGATGAAGCTGACCCCGATCAAGATCGGCGAGAACTACCGGCTCCGCAACGACCTGCTGCTGATGATGGAGAACTTCATCTCCCGGGCGCCGCGTATGCAGGTGACCGACGTCAAGGCCCGGGTGGCCGCGTGCGACCGGGTGCGAGTGCGGCTGCAGGGCCTGGCCCAACGGCGGGGCAACGGACTCGTGCGCGGACTGTTTCGCCGGATGATCCAGCAGACGTCAGCGGGCGTGCAGGCGCGAATCGAGCAGTGGCCGGACGGCGTCTATCGCCACAACGTGTTCATGGACACCACGGGCCACGAGGACGGGCTGCTGCGGGCGTCGGTGGCGGTGGAGGTCCGGGGCGGTCGGCTGACGATTGACTTCGAGGGGACCTCACCGGAGCACGAGGGCTCCTACAACGCGTTCACCAACGTGATCCGCGGGCATTGCGCGGTCAACCTGTACCAGTTCCCGTTCCACGATTTCCCGATCTCGTCGGGGATGTTCGACCACATCGACATCCGGGTGCCGAAGGGGTCATTCTTCGACGCTGATCCCGAGGCGGCGATCAGTTGCTCGCCGCTGGTCGGCGCGATGGTGTTCCCGCTGCTGGGCGTGGCGCTGTCGAAGGTGATGTTCGGCACCGAGCAGCGATCGCTGGTGTGCGGCTTCACCTCGTCCAGCGCGTCGGCAGTGATGGTGGCGGGCACCAATCAGCACGGCGTGCGCGTCACCGACTTCATGGGGTATCCCCTCAACGCATACGGTCTGGCGGCACGCTCGGACCGGGACGGAATCGACGTGTGGGGGTTCCCCCACGGGCCCTGGGGCAAGGCGCCAGACGTGGAGGACATCGAGTCCGAGTTCCCCGTCCTGCACGCCTACCAGAAGCAGCAGCGGGACACATGCGGCTTCGGCAAATACCGTGGCGGACTGGGCGCGGCGGTCTGTTACATCGTCTATCGGACTCCGCACCTGGCGTTCACCTCGAGTCAGAAGGAGTCCCTGTTCCCGGCCCACAACGGCCTGTTCGGCGGCTATTCAATGACCGTCATACCGGGGATCCGGGTGCAGGGCGCCGACGTGCTGGAGTTGATGGCCGCCGGCGAGCCGCGACTGCCGACCGACGACTACATGCTGGCCAGCGGCGACAGCGCCTTGGGGGGAGAGGTGATCGTCGAGCACCAGACCCGCGGCATCCGGGTCGTGCAGGAGGGCGACATGCTGGCGGCCAGCACTCAGGGCAGCGGCGGCTACGGCGACGTCCTGGACCGGGACCCCACCGCCGTCGCCGAGGACGTCCGGGCCGACCGGGTCAGCGACTGGACGGCACGCGAGGTGTTCGGTGTCGACTACGACCCGGAGACCATGATCGTCAGCGAGGCCGGCACTCGGGCGCTCCGTGAGGCTCATCGAGCCCGTCGGCTGGAACACGCGCGGCCGTACACGGAGTTCATCGCCGACTGGGAGACACGACGTCCGCCGCAGGACGCGTTGAAGTACTTCGGCGAATGGCCATCGGGCGCGCTGAACCGGAGCGTCGTGCGGATTTGAGCCCGCGGGACCGGTTCCTGGCCGCCGTCTCCGGCGATGCGCTGGCGTTCGCTCCGATTGTGTGGGAGCAGCTTCCGGCGCTGGTGCACCAGGAGCGCGCCGACTGGTGGCAGAACCCGGCCACGGGTCAGCGCCTGATCGCCGACGCCGCGGCGCTGGCGCAGGCCGATGCGATGTTCGTGTTCATCGCCGCCGAGGCGATCGTTTCCGCCGTCTCCGCCGGCGCACTTGGCAACGACGCGCTTGACTCACTGGTGCAGCGCCCCGAGATCGAGGACGGGGTCGAGCTCATCCGCTGCCTGCACGACGTGGCGACGCATGGCGTCATCGCAGCCCTGCCGGCCCCCACCGATCTGCGGGTGGCGTTCGAGGACACGGAGATCGAGGCCGCCGAGGATGCGTTCTCTGACCTGGCGTCGGCGTTCCTGGGAGCCGGGGCCGACGCGCTGGCCGTCACCGCGCAAGGGGCCGACGACATCGCGACCGGGGTCCGGCGCGCGGCGCAGATCGGCAAGTTGTTCGGCCGCCCGGTGCTCGGGGTGCGCATCGCGGACGAGGTGGCGTCTGGATGGACCGCGGACGGTTCGCCGCTCGGCGTGGTGTCCCCGGGCGGCGTGTGGCCGGCGATGACGGCGGGGGTTGTCATCACGCCGGGCGACGTCAGCGGCCGGTGGGACGCGCCGTTGCTGCGCGACGTGGGCGGGGCGCGGCCATGAAGGTCACGATGCTCGGGGCGGGTGTGATGGGCCGCAACATCGCTCGGGTGATGGCGCGGGCCGGCGCGACGGTCACGCTGTTCTCACGGAGCCGTGAGACGCTCGACGGCGCACGGCGTGCGCTGGCCGGCGGCGCCGGAGCGGCGGTGACATCCTCGACCTCGATTGCCGAGGCGGTCGCCACAGCCGACCTGATCATCGAGTCGGTCCCCGAATCGGTGGCGCTGAAGCTCCGCGTTCTCACCGAGGCCGAGCGCGCGGCTCCCGACGGGGTGGTGATCGCCACCAACACGTCCTCTCTGCCGCTCGATCGTCTGGCCGCGGCGCTGCGGGCGCCTGAGCGGTTCCTGGGGTGGCACTGGTTCAACCCAGCCCACTTGATCCCGCTGGTGGAGGTCGTGCCGACGGCGCTGACTGATCCGGGAGTCGTCGCGTGGTCGGTGCAGCGATTGGAGGAGGTCGGGAAGCGACCGCTCGTCCTGTCGCGTCCGGTCGACGGGTTCCTGGCCAACCGGCTCCAGTACGCGCTGATTCGCGAGGCGCTGGCGCTGGTCGATGCCGGGGTGGCGACGCCAGAGCAGATCGACGCGGTGATGACCGACTGCCTCGGCCTGCGCTGGGCGGTGCTCGGGCCGATGCGCAGCACCGACCTTGCCGGCGTCACGACTGCGGTGGCGGTGGCTACCGAACTCTTCCCGAAGCTGTCAAATGCCGATCGGCCGGCGGCCTGCCTGAACGACCTGGCGGACCAGGGTCGCCTGGGGCTGAGCGCCGGCGCGGGCTTCTACGATTACCCGGACCCGGACGAAGTCCTGGACACTCGGGATCGGCTGCTGGCCTCGGTGTGGCAGGCTACGCACCCCGGCGGCTCAGAGCGTCCGTGAGCGACCCTGCCGGCCGCGTCCGCCAGGACGCTGGTCTGGGTCGTCGTCCTCAGCCTGGATGCACCGATGATGGGCGGAGACTCGGCGTCGGGGGCCGAGCTAGACGTCATCGGCGGAGCACCATGAGGGTGGTCCCTATGAGCGACGCCGATGCCGTATAGCGACGGCCATCCGGGGTCGAGACGACCCCAGGATCGGCGGATCCAGGCTTAGCGGTGAACGTCGGTTGTCGCGCGCCGCCGCGCGCACCGCAGGAACTCGCGAATGAGGGGGTGGACCGGGCGGCCCGCCAATGCGCCGATCTGTGGTTGGAAGACCGTGAGCATGAAGAACCCATTGGACGGGAGCTCGATGACCTCGGCCTCGGCGTCATCAGCGGTGGCCTCGATGGTCATCCCGCTCTCTATGAGTCGCTGGAGCTCAGCTGGTCCAGGACCGTAGCTGCAGTAATGCATTCCCACGAAAGGACGGTCGTCGACGAGTCGGGCGAACCTCGTACCTGGGACCGGCCGCACAACCCTCTCCTGTCCTTGGAGGCTGCACGCGAGCGGGCGGATCACGTTGCCGTCGGCGGTGCCGTCAGATTCGGCGTGTGACGCGTCCGCGACATCGAGGACGTGGCGGAAGTATTCGATGACGGCGTACTGCAATCCGCCGCACGTGGCGAGAAACGGCACGTCGTTCTCTCGGGCCCACCTGACCGCGCGATACACAGCCGCATCATCGGCGTAAGGAGAGCCGGGCGTCAGCCACACCCCGGCGAAGCCGCTGAGGTCGTTCACCTGGTCGCCGTCGGTCGGCACCCACTCCGCGCTCACGTCGCGCCCCAGCGTGCCTCGCAGCGCGTTGAGCTCGCGGTGACTCGGGTACACCGGCTTCTCGTCGCCCACCAGCGCGATCCTCACTGTTGTGCGACGCCCGCGGCCGGGAGCGCTGGCCGATTCCCATGACCGTGGTGTCACGGTGGAGTCGCCGGCGCTCGGCTTAGTGGTAGGCGATCCTCGCGGTGACCTCTGCGGCCGTGTTCTGGAGGAGCGGCGCGAGTTCACGCACCAGATCGTCCATCGACAGCCACGAGCGGTGCACGCCAAAACCGATCGAAGCCACCACGTTGCCCGAGCGCCCGCGCACCGGCGCGGCGATGGCGCGAATACCGAAGGCGAGTTCCTCGTCGTTGACGGCGATCCCGCTGTTACGGACGGCCTGGAGCTCGCCCTCGAGCTTGGCGCGCTCGGTCAGGGTGTTGCGACCGTGCGGCTTGAGCTGCATACGGTCCAGGCGCTTGGTCTGCTCCTCCTCAGGGAGGTACGCGAGCAGCACCTTGCCCATCGACGTGCAGTAGGCCGGGCAGGCGCGAGCCGACCCGAAGGTCCAACTCGACCTCGGTCGGGCCCTTCCTGGAGCTTCGGCAGCGCTCGACGTAGATGATGTCGAGGTCGTCGAGGATCGCCATGTTGGCGGTGTACCCGGTCTGGTCACTCAGCCGCTGCAGGTACGGAGCCGAGATGGTGCGCAGCTCCATCGAGTTGATCGCTGAAAAGCCGAGGTCGATGACACGCGGGCCCAGGCGGTACTTCCGGCTCGCGATGTCCTGCTCGAGGTAGCCGAGCGCGGCGAGGGTGGCGACATAGCGGTGGGTGGTACTGCGGCCCAGCCCTACCTCGCGGGCCAATTCGCTCACTCCCATCAACGGGCGGGCCGGCCCAAACGACGACAGGATGGCGAGTCCACGCTCGATGGACTGAGAAAATCCTGGATCTGACTTGGTGGCGCTCACGGCGCTCAGCATAGTCGAGTGTTCGACATTTCGGAATGGGTGCTTGAGAAACCGACAGCGTGGAGTTAGGTTGCCGCGTGGCAATGTCTGAGACCTGCGCATGAGCATCGACCTGACCCACGAGGGCCACGTGGCCGTGATCACTCTCAACCGGCCGGAACGGCTCAACGCGCTCGATGCCCAGCACTACTCCGAGCTTGCCAGCGCGTGGGCGGAGGTCCGTGACGATCAGTCCGTCCGCGCGGCGATCGTCACCGGCGCCGGTGACCGTTCGTTCAGCGTCGGGGCCGATCTCAAGAGCTTTATTCCTCACCCGCCCGAGCTGGGTGAGCTGTGGCTCACCCAGCGCGAACAGCTGCTCAATCGCGGGCTCGAGGTGTGGACGCCCGTGATCGCTGCGGTCAACGGCTACTGCCTGGGCGGCGGCATGACGCTCATGCTCGCCACCGACCTGCGCGTTGCCGGCGAGGAGGCGACCTTCGGCCTCCCCGAGGTCAAGCGGGGGATCGTCCCGGCGAATGGCGGGACCCAGCGGACTCTCGATCAGCTCCCCTTCGTCGTCGCGATGGAGATGCTTCTCACCGGTGACTCCGTGGACGCCCGGAGGGCTCTGGAGCTGAACCTCGTCAATCGGGTTGTCTCGGCCGCGGACGTCCTCTCCACCGCGATGGAGTACGCACAGCGGATCGCCTCCAACGCGCCCCTCGCCGTGCGCGCGATCAAGGAGCTTGCCTATCGGTCACGCGATCTGGATCTGGCCGCCGGCCTGCGGCTGGAGCAGGTGATGGCGCGTATCGTGCGCAGCAGCAACGACGCGCGCGAGGGCGCGCGGGCGTTCGCCGATAAGCGCGCGCCGGTCTTCGACGGCAGCTAGGTCGGCGCCGCCCAGCTGGGCCGCGGCGACCACGCCTGTGTGGGGCATGTTCGAAATTCTCGAACCCTTGCCCGATTACTTGACGCATGCGTGGGCCGCTCTCATAATCGCCGCTGAGAGCACCGCCTGAGCCGTGCTCTGTCCCACCGAGCCTGCAAGGAGAGGGGTGCATTGCGCGTTACCGATGTGATCGCTGACTGGTTCGCGGCCCAGGGGATCCGGCATTACTTCGGCTATGCCGGTTCGGCGGCACTCGCCCTTCTCGATGGCCTTGTGGGCCATCCGGAGATCGAAGGGATCCAACCCAAACACGAATCGCACGCAGTGCACATGGCCAGTGCCTATTACAGGACGACCGGCCAGATAGCGCCCGTCATCGTGACGAAGGGGCCGGGGATCCTCAACTGTGTCACGGCGATGGCCACCGCCAAGCAGGACACCGCCGCAGTGATGCTGCTGGCGGCGGGCTCGCCGACTCACCACATCGGCAAGAGCTTTCAGGAGCTCACCCAGCATGGGTTCGAGGACGTCGTCAACGTGTTCCGTCCGATCGCGAAGAAAGCGTGGTACCAGGTCCGGCCCGACACCGTCGTTGACACGCTGAACCAGGCGTACAAGGTCGCAACGAGCGGCCGCCCCGGTCCGGTGTTCATCTATCTGCCGCTCGACATCCTGCTCGCCGAGGTTGATGTCGAGCACGGTATCCGCCCGCACCGTGCAGTCACCTCGCGGCTGCGCGCCGACGAGCCGAGCATCGGCGAGATCGTCCGTCTCCTGGGCGAGGCCGAACGCCCGCTTCTGGTCGCGGGCGGCGGCGTCGCCATGTCGCCTGGCGCCAGCGCCGCCCTCCAGGCGTTGGCCGAGCAGACCCAGATCCCGGTGGTGACAACGCTCACGGCGAAGGGTGTGATCTCAGAGGAGCATCCGCTCTCCCTTGGCCCGGTTGGGCGCTCGGGCAGCCGAGCCGCCGCCGAGGCCTCACGTCAGGCGGACCTTGTGGTAGCTCTCGGCGCCCGCTTCTCAGACCAGCACACGAGCAATTGGCGCGCGGGCAAGATCTATGACATCTCACGCACGAGGATCGTCCAGATCGACCTCGACCTGGACGAGATCGGACGGACCTATCCGGTCGACGTCGGGATCCTCGCGGACGCTCAGACGGTGCTCGCCGATCTGCGCGCAGCCGTCCGCTCGATCGATCTTGTTGCGCGCTGGCCGTCGTGGGTGGAGGAGGTGAGCCGCCTCAGGAGGGCGTGGCAGGACGAGCTGGCCCCCCTGCTGGCCAGCGACTCGGTGCCCATTCATCCAGCACGCCTGATGCACGAGGTGGGCGAGGCCATCGCGTCGAGTGGAAGGGTGCTCATCGACATCGGAGACTCGATCTCCTATGCCGAGGCATACATGACGATCAGGCGGCCGGGCGCGTGGTACATCATGCCCGCCTTCGCCGAGATGGGCTCGGCATCCACCGGCGTCCTGGGCGCGGCAGTCGGGGATCCCACCCAGCCGGCGATCGCAGTCACCGGAGACGGCGCCTTCAACATGACCTCCCACATCGTTGCCGCGGCCGTTGAGTACAACCTGCCCGCGGTCTGGGTGATCAGCAACAACGGCGAGCTCGGGATAGAGCGCAAGGCATCCGAGGGCCTGTTCGAGCGCACGCACCCCTGGATGCGATTCACTCGCAAGGATACCGGCGAGCCGTACAACCCCGACTACGTCAAGCTGGCCGAGGCCTACGGCGCCGAGGCCGAACGGGTAGAGAACCCGGCGGAGCTGGGCGCCGCCCTGAGGCGGGCCATCGACAGCCGTCGGCCGTACGTGCTCGACGTACCGACCGACACACGCGCGCCGAGCTACTTCACCCCGGGGCTCGGTCGCTCGTACCCGAACAGTTGGTCAGAGACCTATCCGCAGTACATCGATCTGACGATCAGCGCCACGTGACCGCCGCGGGTGCCATGCAGCGGATGAACTTCATCGCCGGCGAGTGGCGCGAGGCCCATTCCGGTCGTCGTTACGAGCTGGTCAATCCGTTCGACGTCGCGGAGGTCGCGGGTGAGTTCCCGGCATCGGGCGCGAGCGACGTGGAGGAGGCCGTGAGCGCTGCCGCCGCGGCTCAGGGTGAGTGGTCCCGTCGTCCGGCCCAGGGCCGCGGGGCGGTGCTGTTCCGCGCCGCCGAGCTGGTTGCCGCGCGCGCTGACCAGATCGCGGCGGACATGACCCGCGAGATGGGCAAGCCGTTGCGTGAATCCCGGATCGAGGCAGCCCGCGGCGCCGACACTCTCCGCTTCTGCGCCGGCGAGGCATGGCGGGCCCAGGGAGAGATCTTCAGCCACAGTGTGACGGGCAATCCGATCCAGGTCCTCCGCCGTCCGCTCGGCGTGGTGGCACTGATCTGTCCCTGGAACTTTCCGTTCTCAATCCCGCTGTGGAAGGCCGCACCCGCGCTCGTGCACGGTAATTCCGTGGTCCTCAAGGTCGCCCATGAGGCACCCAGCGCGGGCCTGCATCTGGCGGCATGCCTGCACGAGGCTGGAGTGCCGGCGGGTGTGTTCAACGTCCTGGTCGGGCGCGGCGCGGATGTCGGCTCACCGCTGGTCGACCATCCGGCAGTTCACGCGATCTCGTTCACGGGGTCGGCCCCAGTGGGTGAGGAGATCCGGGACCGCGCCACCGCCGCCGGAAAGCGTGTTCAGCTCGAGATGGGCGGGCACAGCCCGCTCGTGGTGATGAGCGACGCCGACGTTGGCCGTGCCGCCGAGGCCGCCTACGCGGGCGCGTTCTGGTCGGCTGGGCAGAAGTGCACGGCGACCCGTCGCATCTATGTGCAGGAAGAGGTCTACGAGGCGTTCAAGACAAGGTTTGCCGCGCAGTTGGACCGGGACGTGGTCGGCGATCCCACCAAACCCACGACCGAGGTCGGGCCGCTCATCAGTGAGCGTCAGCTCAACCAGGTGCTCGCAGCGGTCGAGCTTGGAGAGCGCGAGGGCGGCAGCCGCATGCGCGGAGGCGAGCGCCTCGAGGACAACGCCTTCCTGGTGTCGCCAGCGGTGTTCGAAGACGTCGATGACCGGGCGTTTCTCTCACAGGAGGAGGTGTTCGGCCCGGTGACCTCCATGTACCGCTTCGCTGATCTGGAGGAGGCGATCGAGCGATCCAACCAGACGCGCTTCGGGCTATCGGCGTCGATCTTCACCCGGGATCCCGGCACCGTGCAGAAGTTCGCCACCGAGGCGCAGGCGGGCATCGTCCGGGTCAACGCCCCCACAGCGGGCGGGGAGCCCCACGTGCCGTTCGGTGGAATCAAGGCGTCGGGGTTCGGCCCGCGCGAGCAGGGGCGCGCGGCGATGGAGTTCTACACCGAGACCGTGACCGTCTACACAAGCCCGTGAGCCGGCGATCAAAGCTCATCACGCCGGCGCTCCGGCCCGACCTCCTCGAGAAGGCGGCAAGCTGCGGCACGGACGTGGTGCACATCGAACTGGAGGACGGCGTTCCGGCCGGGCACAAAGAATCAGCGCGCGAGTCGGCTCTGGCAGCGCTGCGGGAGATCGACTGGCGTGGCAGTGAGGTCTGGGTGCGCGTCAACACGACGGGCACGGAGGATGCGGGCCGCGACGTCGAGATGATCGTGGAGGGCGCGCCGGACGCCCTGCTCATCCCCAAGGTCAGCGGGCCTGAGGACATCCGCGAGGTGGCCAACCGGATCAGCGTCGCCGAGGAGCGTCATGGGCTGCCGCCGGGCAAGATCGCGATCGCGGCGGTGATCGAGCGGATCGCCGGCCTGAGCAACGTGGAGGCGATCGCGAAAGCGCACCCACGGATGACCGCTCTCGTGCTCGGGACCGAGGACATGAGCGTTGAGTACGGATATCGCCTGGACCGACAGGGACTGAGCTTGGAGACCCTCTATCTCAAGAGTCGCTGCATCCTCGCGGCGCGGCTGGCGGGCATCGACTGCATCGACGCCCCACACTTCCACTATCGGGACCTCGACGGAACCCGCCGCGCGGCGGCTTGGTCCGCGCAGTTGGGGTTCAGCGGCAAGACGTGCCTCACGCCGCCACAAGTGGCGCCGGTCAACGAGGCATTCGAGCCTTCACCAGAGGAGATCGAATGGGCCCAAAGAGTGCTCGCCGCGCTTGACGAGGCCGCGTCCAACGACCTGTCGGTCGCGACCGCCGACGGGATGATGGTCGACGCGCCCCACGCCCTGCAGGCGCAACGGATACTGCAGCGAGCCATCGATACACCGCCCGAGCCGTGAGCATTATGAGCGCTCGGCGCACTCCAGAGAGGTCGTGGGATGCCTGAACGGAACGGGATGCCGCTTGCCACGGCGAACTTCGGCTATTTCTACCACCGGGAACTGGACGACAGCCTCCGCGACATCGCCGATGCCGGATATGAGCGACTCGAGCTCACCCTTGGCCCGCCGCACATCGATCTGTCGACGTTTGATCTCGATGCGCGCCGTCGTGTCAAGCGCGACATCTCAAGCGCCGGCCTGACCGCTGTCTCGACGAACCCGATCGAGCTGAACCCGGTCAGCGGGAACGAGGACTTCCGAGAGCTGACCTACCGTCAGTACCGCGCGGCGATCGAGTTCTCGGCCGACCTGGGAGGTGCCAGTGTCGTCATGATCACCGGGCGGCGTAATCCGCTGATCCCGATGCCTGAAAAGCAGGCGAAGGAGCTTCTGCGCGCGCACCTCGAACGGCTGCTGCCACTTGCCGGATCGCTGGGTGTGACCATCGCCCTCGAGCCAGTGCCCTTCGGCTTCATGCAGACGGCAGCCGAGGCGGCACCATTCGTGCGCGAGATCGGTGCCGATCATCTCGGCATCGCTCTCGATTGCGCCAATAGCTATGTGGCCGGCGCCGATCCGGCTGAGGAGGCTCGAGCCAGCGGTGACCTGACAGCCATCGTCCATATCAGTGACGCCTGGCGCACCAAGTTCGCCCACACCCAGGTCGGTGCCGCGGAGATCGATTTTGCGGCCTTCGCCGCCGTGCTGCGGGAGTCCGGTTACACGGGAACGACGGTGTACGAGCTCGTCGACGGGGATGACCCGTCGCCGCGCCTGCGCACAGACCGGGCGGCCCTCGCGGAGTGGGGGTGGGGTTGACCGGCCCCGCACGGTGTGACCCGTCGTTGAGAGAGGAGCGAACGGACCGATGGAACTCATGCTGGTGAGCGGTGAGCGCCGTCCCAGTGCATCTGGGGCGGTCATGGATGTCTTCAACCCGGCCACCGCGGAGCTCATCGGTCGCGTGCCCGACGCCGACGTGTCCGACGCGCACGAGGTGCTGGCTGCCGCCCAGCTTGCGAGGTCCGCTTGGGCGCAAACGCCGCTCCACGAGCGGGTGGCGATCATTCACCGTTTCATCGCCGTGGTCCAGGAGCGCCGCGATGAGCTGGCCCGGCTGCTGACGATGGAGACGGGCAAGCCGATCCGCGAGTCCCACGAAGAGGTGGACGAGACCTGCGCGGTGTTCCGTGCGTTCGCCGAGTGCGTCGGGCAGGCCATGTACGGGATCGCGACCCAGCTCGACCTGCAGGCGGGGCTCGCCGACGACTACCTGCTCACCCGACGAGAGCCGCTCGGCATCGTGGTGGCGATCCTGCCGTTCAACTTCCCGATCGAGATGTATGCCCACAAGGTCGGACCCGCGCTGCTCGCCGGCAACGTCGTGGTGGTCAAGCCCAGCGAGGAGACGCCCCTGACCGCGCTGCTCGTGACGGAGTGGCTGCACCAGTGCGGCGTGCCGGGCGGCGCGCTGCACTGCCTGACCGGTCGCGGCGAAACCGTGGGTGAGGCTCTGGTGACCAGCCCTCACACGGATGCGATCTCGATGACCGGCAGCACGGAGGTCGGGATCCGCGTCTATGAGAACGGCGCCAAGCACCTCGCCCGGGTCTTCCTGGAGCTCGGAGGCAACGATCCGCTGATCGTCCTCCCCGATGCCGATCTCGATTTGGCGGTCGAGATGACCGTCGTTGGGCGCACGCTCAACGCGGGACAGTGCTGCTCAGCCAACAAGCGGATGATCGTCCACCGATCGGTGTGCGATGAGTTCACTGACCGTCTGGTCGCCAAGCTGGCACAGTGGCAGCCGGGTGACCCCGCTCGCGATGACACGAAGATGGGCACGGTCATCAGTGATCAGGCAGCCCAACGCGCTAAGGCACAGGTGAAGCGCACCGTGAGCGAGGGTGGCCGGATCGAAAGCGGAGGGGATGTGTCGGGCGCGTTCTTCGCGCCTACCGTGCTCGTCGGCGTCACCCGCGATATGACGGTCGCCAACGACATGGAGATCTTTGCGCCGGTATTCCCGATCATCGCGGTCGACTCAGAGGCCGACGCGCTCGACGTGGCCAACCAAACCGACTACGGGCTCAGTGCCGGAGTGTTCACTCGCGATGTCGACCGCGCCTTCCGGTGCGCGGCCCGACTGGCCTGTGGGCTGGTCGTGATCAACGGATGCTCCCTGTACCGGCCGCTCATCCACCACCATGGTGGCTACAAGCGCAGCGGCATCGGCCGCGAAGGCGTCGACGTCACGATCCGGGAGCTGACCCAGGTCAAGGGCCTGATGTTCCGGGGCGTCCTGGCCGCCGACGCGCGAGTCGCGTCGCCTTAGCGTCCTAGCGCACTTCGATCAGGGTGGGACAGTCGCGGTCAAACGCCGCCGACAGCTCTTGGGCGAGGTCGCCATGATCGGTCACCCGGACACCGGCGATCCCGAAGGCGGATGCCAGAGACGGGATGTCGTAGCTGTGCAGGTCCACCCCGAGCGCCGGGATCCCATCCTCGAGCATCTGCCGCTTGATCTCGCCGTAGCTGTTGTTGTTGTGCACGATCACCGGCAGCGCGAGACCCTCGGCGGCAGCGGTGCTCAACTCCCCGACGGTGAACAGCAAGCCACCGTCTCCCATCAGTGCCACGACACGGGCGTCGGGGCGGCCGAGCTTGGCACCGATCGCGGCCGGTAGCGCGTATCCGAGCGTGCCGAAGCCCGATGGGTAGAGGAACCGGCGGCTGCCGGTCAGCCGCAGGTACTGGGCGGCGCCGCAGTAGCACGCCATCGCGGAATCGTTGACGAGGACGCCGTCGTCGCCCAACGCGTCTTCGATGGCCGCGACCATCCTCTGGAAGGGAGCGCCGTCGCGGGCTCCGTCGTCGTCGATACGGCGACGGGCATCGGCCAGAAACGCGTCGGCGGATCGCCGGCTCTGCACCGGCAGCGCCTGGAGCACCGCATGCAGAGCCAGGCGCGCGTCGCTGAGCACCGCGATGTCAGCGAGGGCATTCTGGTGGATCTGGGCCGGGTCGATGTCGATGCGCACGAGGCGGCCCCGGAGGGCCAGCGGCGGCTCGTGCCAGGTGTCGGACTCCCCGAGCTCGGTGCCGACGGCGACCACGACATCGCTCTCCGCCAGGAGCGCGTGGGCGGCGTCGAGCCGGATGCTCGAGCCCATCGAGTGGGGATCGCGCTCGGACACGACGCCCTTGCCGTTGAATGTCGTGATCACCGCTGCGCCCAGGCGTCGGGCGAGTTCGGTCGCCTCTGGACCGGCGTCGGCGGCACCGCCGCCGAGCACCAGCGTGCAGCGGTCCGCCCCGTCGAGCAGCGCGGCGACCCGATCGATCGTGTTGGGGTCCGGAAGGCACGGCTGCGGCGGTGCCGGGAGCTCATCCGGTACCGGAGCCTCCTCGGCGAAGGCGTCAAGTGGGACGTTCCAGTGGACCGGTCGCCGCCGCCCGACGGCGTAGCCGATCATGGCGCGGTCAACGGCGCTGACGGCGTGGTGCGGGCTACGTACCCATTCGCTGCGCTCGGCGAGTGCCGCCAGCGCGCCACGCTGGTCCTTGGCTTCGTGCGTGTACCCGGTGCTGTGGCTCTCGATCCGTGTGGGCATGCTCGGCGAGAGCAGGAGCATCGGCACCGAGTCGGCGTACGCCACGGCCACGGCCGTCGCGGCGTTGATCACGCCGGGGCCACTCGTCGTGAGGCATACCGCGGGGCGGCCGGTGACACGCGCATAGCCATCGGCCGCGAACCCGCCGCCCTGTTCGTGGCGCGGCGTCACATGGCGGAGCGCGGGCTGGGCGACCAGCTCGCGGTAGATCGGGAGGCTGTGCGTCCCCGGGATGCCGAACACGTGGTCGACCCCGTAGGCCGCGAGGCGATGCACCAGCGCGCCGGCGGTGGAGAGTTGCGCCCGGCCGCCGGATGCGAAGGACGCAGCCGGCGAGGCCAGCTCTTCCTGCGCGGCCCCCACCGGTTGGGCGCTCACACGAACCACGCTTCCCGGAACCGGTACCACGTCAGCCCGAAACCGCTCTTGTCCGGGACAAAGCCCCTGACCTTCTTGCTGTAGGCGTCGATCTGGCCTGGGAAGCACGGGATGATGTAGCCGCCGGTGTTGTAAAGAGACGATTGGATCTCATGAGCCAGCTCCTTCTGCGTGCTGGGATCCTGCGTGCCAACCACCTGGGTGAACAACTTGTTGAGCTTCGGGTCATTGATGTGCGTCTCGTTGTAGACCGCCGTGGGCAGCAACGTATAGCCCGTGTCGAGGACCCAGGAGATCGTGGACCACCAGTCGACGGAGAAGACCCGCTGGATGTACTGGTCGTTGTAGAACGTCGTGGTGTCGAGTTTCTGGATGTTGATCGTCACCCCGGCGGCTTTGGCCTGCTGTGCGAAGACCACGCATTGATCGACCACCCCGGTGGAGATTGCGGCGGTCACAAGGTTGACCGTCAGATTCTCGTGACCGGCCTGCTTGAGCAGTGACTTGGCCTGCTCGATGTCCTGCTCGCGCTGGGGCAGGCTCGTGTCGTATAGCGGATCGTCGATCGCATACAGGTCATTACCCAGTCGCGCGTCGCCGCCATAGGCCTCCTCGATGACCTGCTTGCGGTCCATCATCAGCCGGAACGCCTGCCGCACGCGCGCGTCGTTGAACGGTGCGCGATCCACGCGCATCGTGATCGGGTTCCAGGTGCCGGCGTTGGACTTGAGCACCTGGAGATTGCCGTGTGCCTGCACCGTCGGAACGAGGGAAACGGGGACGGTGTCGATCGCGTCGACGACCCCCGAGACGAGTGCGTTGATCCGCGCGTTGTCGTCGGGCAGATCCACGATGACGACCGAGTCGGGGTACACGTCGGTCCAGTACGCGTCGTTGCGCGTGAACACCGACTGCTGGCCGGGAGTGAAGCTCTGGTACCTGAATGGTCCGGTGCCAACCGGCTTCTTGGGGTCGAAGCCGACGGGCACGATCGACGATGACGTGCGGCCCGCGATGTCCTCGAAGTTGTTGTACGGGGTCTTGAAGTTGAACCTCACGGTGGTGGGGTCAACCGCGTGCACACCGCTGGGAGCGAGGACGAGGCTGAGCTGTGCCGCGATGTCCGCGCCGGTCTTGGGGTTCAGGATCCTGTTGAACGAATAGACCACGTCCTTAGACGTGAATGGCGTACCGTCGTGGAACTTCACGTTGGGCCGGAGCTTGACCGTCAGCACGTCGCCGGCGCCGTTCAGTGAGGATTCCAGGGCGAGCATGGGGGCAATGTTGCCCGCCGGGTCGCGCTGGAACAGTCTGTCGTATAGCTGCGCCGCCCGTGCGATGTCGATCGTGCTCGGGGTGTGTTGCGCGTCGAGAGTGTCGGTGGCTCCGCCCGCGGAGATCCCGACCCGCAGGACGCCGCCGCGCTTGGGCGTGCCGACCGCGGCGCTGGTCGCGCTGCCGGTGCTCGCTCGTGGCGCCACTGGTCCCCCCGCAGGCGGCGAGCAATACGGGGCCGCCGACGAGGGTGCCACCCGCCACCGCTGCGTCTCGCAGAAAGGTCCGGCGATTACTTCTGGCGGTGTCCGATTCGGACCCGGGCTTGTCCATAGTCATTGCATGCTCCGTTCACTGTCCTCAAGGTGATCGGTCAATTGATGTGACTGCACAGCATTCGTGCGCAACGTCCTGCGTCTCACGGTCACTGCGCTTTCTCGCCCTCAGATACATACAACGGTCGCGACTGCACGCGCACGTGTGTTCTCCGCGCGCACACAGACGGCGGATAATGGGTTGCGCTTAGAAGGTTGGGGTCAGTCAGGCGTGGGCCGACCCAGGGCGGACCAACGACCCGCGGGCGGTGACTCACAGATGAATGTCAGATGTGGTGACGTGAGGCGCTCGAGCCGAAAGGTAAAAGCGATCTCCTCCTTCGCGCGTATGCGACACCGCGCATTATCGGCCGAGGGGTGGGGTGTGTCAAGTAACTGACCAGTAGTTCGAATTATTGGAACGGAGTGAACATGGAAGTCACGACCCGCGTCGCAGGGGTGGGCCGGCCGGCCGCTCGGCCCTGGGCTTCTCCTTCGGGTCCGGGCGTGGGCGGCGTCGCTCGAGTGTCGCGCGCGCGGTTAACAGGCTGGGTCGGGTGATCATCGCCGCGCGGACCGGGCTGTCTGATAGAAGGACGGCACATCGTCACGTCCGTCCGTTCGGATAAATGGAACAAGTAGCCATTTACTTGACAGGTGACGGGGCAGCGCGCATATAATCGCGCCCCCAAAGGGGGGACCGCATGGGCGTGACGAACGGAAGGAAGTGAGATGAGCGCGACCGGAGCGCGCGAGCGCGGATGACCGACCTCGCTCCTGTCGTCGAGACGCCGGCCGGACCGGCTGGACCCGGGGCGGAGCTTACCGTCGCCGCGGGCGAGCCTGGCGGCCAGATCCTGCGGTGGCTGGCCCGGCGCCTCGCGCTCGGAGTCGTGATCCTGCTCGCGGTATCAGTTGTGGTGTTCGTCGCGACCGAAGCATTGCCCTCGGATCCGGCGCGAGCGATCCTGGGCCGGCAGGCTACCCCACAGTCTTTGGCCGCGCTCAACAAGCAATTGGGCCTCGACAAACCGCTCGTCCATGCAGTACGTGCACTGGCTGGGCGGGGTGGTGCGGGGCAACTTCGGCACGTCGCTGGCCCAGCGCGGACCCGTCACCTCGGTGATCTCGGATCGCATCGGTAACTCGTTCACACTTGTCCTGCTCGTCGCGATCATCGCGCTGCCGTTGTCCTTCTTTCTCGGAACGGTGACGGCAGTTTGGCGTGGTCCTGTGGACGGGGCGTTCCTGCTCGGTGCGGTCGTCCTCTCGGCGTTGCCGGACTTCGTCATTGGGATCACGCTGGTCATCCTGTTCGCCACGACCGTGCTGCAGCTGGTCCCGGCGGTGGCCCTGGTGCCTCCGGGAACGAGCCCGCTCGCCCAGCCGGACCGGCTCATCCTTCCGGTCGCGACCCTCGTGATCATCATGGTGCCGTACCTCTACCGGCTGGTCCGCGCATCCATGATCGACGTGCTCGGCTCCGAGTATGTCGCGATGGCGCGGCTCAAGGGCATGCCCCAGCGCGTAGTGGTCGTGCGCCACGCCTTGCGCAATGCCCTGCTGCCTGCCATCCAGGGCTCCGGACTGGTCATGGGTTGGCTGCTGGGCAGCGTGGTCGTCGTCGAAACGGTGTTTCAGTACCCCGGGCTGGGAAGCGCGTTGACCGATGCCGTCCATAACCGCGATCTTCCGGTCATCCAGGCGATTGTGTTGATCTTCGCCGCCGGGATCGTCGTGTTCAACCTGATCGCGGACCTGTTGACGATCCTCCTCACCCCGAAGCTGCGGACGAGCGCACGCCTATGACGGCGACCGCTGAGACGTACGAGCTCGGGCGAGGAGCGCGAGGCCGCGCTGCGGTCGTGGTGGCGGGTCAGTCTGCGCCACTCCCTGCGCTACGGGCGTATGAAAGCCGGCTTGGCCATCTCGCTCTTCGTGCTCCTGGTGGCGATCTTCGGCCCTCTCCTGGCGCCACATTCGCCGACCGAGCTCGTCGGACCTCCGCTCCATGGTCCGACGGCGGGCTCGCTGCTCGGCACAGACTACGTCGGGGAGGATGTGCTCTCCCGGGTGTTGTACGGCGGCCGCTTCATCCTCTGGATGGCCTTCCTGGCGGGTCTGACCGGCACCATCGGCGGAACCGCGCTCGGCGTGGTCGCCGGCTACAGCCGCAGGTGGGCGGACGAGACGATCATGCGCTCGCTCGACGTCCTGCTCGCCCTGCCTGCCGTCGTCTTCGTGCTCCTGTTCATCTCGATGCTGGGCTCGAGCCCGGTGCTCATCTCGGTGCTGGTAGGCGTCGCTTGGATGCCGACCGTGGCACGAACCGTCCGGGCCGCGACGCTCGAGATCACGCACCGCGAGTTCATCGAGGCCGCCGAGGTGCTCGGGACGCCGCGGCGACGCATCCTGCTCCACGACGTCCTGCCGAACCTGATGACGCTCGTCCTGGTCGAGTTCGGCCTCCGTTGCGCATGGTCGGTGGCGATGGTCGCCGCGATGAGTTTCCTGGGCTTCGGCGTCGCCCCGCCCCGTGCGGACTGGGGGCTGATGATCAACGAGAACAGCATCGGCCTGAGTCAGCAGCCCTGGGCCGTTGTCGCGCCGGTGGTTTGCATCGCTCTGTTCAGCATCGGCATCAGCCTCGTCGCCGACGGGCTGAGCCGCGCGGTGGCCGGCGTCGACAGGGCGGCAGGGTAAGTGCCGGCGGTCGAAGTCAACGGCCTGTCGGTCGACGTCGTCGCGCGCGTGCCGACGCCGATCGTCGAGAACGTGTCCTTCGCCGTCGAGGCCGGGCGAGGTCCTGGGCATCGTCGGCGAGTCGGGCTGCGGCAAGACCACGGTCGCGCTCGCGGTGCTCGGAGGCGACCAAGGCGGGCGCGCGGATCACTGCAGGCGACGTGTTCATCGAGGGGGAATCGATGCTCGGGCTGAGTCCGGGCAGGCTGCAGGAACGCCGCGGTCGCGACATCGCGTACGTGTCACAGGACCCCACCGCAGCCTTGAACCCCTCGCTGCGCATCAACCGCCAGTTGAGTGAGATGCTGGAGATCCACTCTGGGGGACTGGACAGTGCCGCGATCAGCGGGCGCATCCGCGAGACGATGGGGGACGTCCGACTCCCTGACGACGACTCGTTCCTACGCCGCTATCCGCATCAGCTCTCCGGGGGCCAGCAGCAGCGTGTGGCCATCGCGATGGCGGCGATCCTGCGTCCGAAGGCGATCGTGTTGGACGAGCCCACAACGGGCCTGGACGTGACCACCCAGGCGCACATCCTGCGTACGGTCCGCGAGCTGTGCCGCAAGCACCAGGTCGCGATGATCTACGTCTCGCACGACCTCGCCGTCGTGGGTAAGCTCGCCGACCGGGTGCTCGTCATCTACGCCGGACGGGCCATCGAGCTTGGTCGGGCCGCGGTCTTGCAGCGCCCGGTGCACCCCTACACGCGTGGACTGGTCGGGCGCCATCCCGGTCATCTCCGAGGCGCGGACCCTGGCCACCATCCCCGGCAAGCCACCCGCCCCCGGCAGCAGGCCGGCCGGTTGCCGCTTCGCGGAGCGATGCTCGCTTCAGATCGACGAGTGCACGGCGTCCGAACCCGAGTTGACCGAGGTCGCGCCCGATCATGCGGTGCGGTGCATTCGTTCCAACGAGCTGCGCGATGAGCCTCTGCCGGCCAGTGTGCCCAGGCTCGAAGGCGAGGTGCGCGCCGAGTCGAGACCTCTGTTGACCGTCACCAACCTGGTCGCGTCCTACGGCGCCAACCGTGTGCTGCACGGCGTCTCGTTCGCGCTCGGTGCGCAGGAGTGCGCCGCGCTGGTGGGCGAGTCCGGTTCGGGCAAGACCACCGTGGCAAGGTGCATCGTGGGCCTGACGGCGAGGCTGGGAGGGGCAGGTCACGTTTGCGGGCGAGCAACTTGCATCGGCCGCCCGTGCGCGCAGCCGCGAAGTTCGCCAGCGCCTCCAGTACGTCTTCCAGAGCCCCTACAACGCGCTCAACCCGCGCCGCACTATCGCCGAGTCCGTCGCCACGCCGCTGGAGCAGTTCTACCGACTCGGGGCGCGAGAGCGACGGGCACGGGTGCACGCCGCGCTGGAGCAGGTCTCCTTGGCCAGTCGCATGGCCGAGCGATATCCGGACCAGCTCTCCGGAGGCGAGCGACAGCGCGTGGCGATCGCGCGTGCCCTCGTGTGCGAGCCCGAAGTCCTCATCTGCGACGAGGTCACGTCGGCGCTCGATGTATCGGTCCAGGCATCGATCGTCGGGCTGTTGGCTGAGCTGCGCGAGACACACAACCTGGCAATGGTCTTCGTCACGCACAACCTGGCGCTGGTGCGCAGCATCGCTGACCGCGTGCTCGTGCTCAACGCGGGTCGGATCGTCGAGGAAGGCGTGACGGGCAGGGTGCTCGACGCACCGGCTGACGCCTATACCCGTGCCTTGGTGGCCGACACACCGAGCCTTGACTACAACGCCCGGATCGTCAATCTGCCCGTGGAGGCATCGCCATGAAGATCGCGGTACCGATTAAGAGTGTGGCCACGCTCGGTGACGAGTTCGAGCTGCCGGCCAAGGGCCACCGCGTGGACCCCGCCGAGGTCGAGTTCAGCCTCAACGAGTGGGATGAGTTCTCCTTGGAAGCAGGCCTGCAGCTTCGCGAGCAGACCGGTGGCGAGCTCGTCGTGGTGACGGTCGGCGATGCCGAGGCCGAGGACGCGCTGCTGACCTGCTTGGCGAAGGGCGCGGACCGCGCGGTGAGAGTGTGGGACGACGACTTCGGCGGTGACGATCCTCTGGTTGTTGCGCGGGTGTTGGCGGCAGTGCTGCAGGGGGAGGGGGCAGACCTGGTGCTCTGTGGCGTGCAGTCGTCAGACGCGGTCAATGGCGCGACCGGGATCGCGCTGGCGGCGTTCCTGGATCTCCCGTATGTCGCGGTGGTCAGGCACATCAGCCACGACGCTCAGAGCGGCACGATCACGGTGGAGCGCGAGCTCGAAGGTGGGCTGGTCGAGGCGGTGAGGATCACAACGCCCGCTCTGCTGACGATCCAGACGGGCCTCAACGAGCCCCGCTACGCGAACCTCCGCGCCATCAAGCAGGCGCGGGAGAAGCCGCGCACGACGGTGACTCCTGCCGACCTCGGCCTCGGAGCGGACGAGCTCGCCGCCGTCGCCGCCTCGCGTTCCCGTCGCCTGGTGGCGCCCGAGGCCGGTGAGCGCGCCGAAATGCTCGAGGGCACCCCGGCGGAGGTCGCCGTCCGGATAGTCCAGATCGTGCGAGAGAGGCTGGCGGCATGAGCACGATCCTGGTGCTCGCGGAGACACGGCGCGGGGAGCTTCGGGACGTCACGCTGGAGCTGATCGGGGCGGCGATCGGTCTGAAGGACGGGGCTCGCGCTCGCGTGCGGGTTGCCGTGGTCGACGCCGCGCCGGATCGGTTTGCCGCGCAGGTCTCAGCCGAGGGCGTCGATGAGGTCCTGTTGGTGGCGACCCCGCATGAGGTATTTGAGCCGCATGTCACCGTGCGCGCGCTGCAGGCTCTCATCGCGGCCGAGGACCCGGAGCTCGTACTGGTGGGGCACACGGTCGACGGGCTCGCCGTCGGGCCGGCGCTTGCCGCTCGGGCGCGCCTGGGTTTTGCCAGCGACGTCACCGCGATCGCCCGTGATCAGGGACTCGTGGCACGCCGCGGCGCCTACGGGGGCAAGCTGGTCGACGAGCTCGATTTCCCCGGACACCGATGCACGGTGCTGATGGTCAGACCCGGCAGCTTCGCGCCGGCGGTCGGCGGCGCGGACGTTGGCCGGCGCGTGGTGGCGCTCGACCTCGGTGACGCGGCCCGTTCCGAGCACCTCTCCTTCCGAGACGCCCAGGGGTCCGGCGACGTGGACATCACCTCGGCGCCGTTCCTGCTCTCGGTCGGCCGTGGCGTTCAGGACCGTGAAGACCTCGCTCGTTTCGAGGTGCTCGCCGAGCGTCTCGGCGCGACACTCGCCGTCTCGCGCCCGTTGGTGGACGCAGGGTGGGCGCCGAGCGCGCGGCAGGTCGGCCAGTCGGGACAGACGGTCAAGCCACGGGTGTACCTGGCGCTCGGGATCTCCGGAGCGGTGCAGCACCTGGCCGGCATCCGCTCCGCCCAGACGATCATCGCGGTCAACACCGACTCGGAGGCGCCGATCTTCGGCGTCGCCGATTTCGGAGCGACCGCGGACATGTTCGAGCTCGCCGACGAGCTCGAGCGCGAGCTGGGCTGACCCGCCGGCAACGTGGGGGAGAAGACCCGGGAAGTCTTCTGGCACTTCCAGCCGTGGCTCCAGGCGCTGTGGTACGTACTGGCGGTGAGTTCGGTCGGCGTCTTCGTCTACGGCGTCGCCCGGCCGGTCCTCCGGTGGCGGCGCGGTCGTGGCGGGCCATGGCCTCCGTACCCATGGCGTGAGCTGCCCGCGCGTCTGGCCGCCGGCGTCCGCGGCGTCCTCTCGCACCGGACGATCGCCCGGCGCGACCGCATGGCGGGCTGGGGGCACGCCGCGATCTTCTACGGGTTCGTAGTCCTATTCGCGGGCACCGTGGTGCTCGGATTCGACACCGACTTCACCGATCCGGTGTTCGGCTGGAACTACTTCCACGGCGACTTCTACCTCGTCTACAAGGAAGTGCTCAACCTCCTGGGCACGGTCCTCGTGGTAGGACTGATCGTGATGATGGTCCGGCGGGGAATCGTCCGTCCGGCCAAGCTCGACTACACCCGCCCTGATCGCGAGCCTGGCGAACCGCAATACGACCGCCGCGTCTACCGCTGGGGCGACTGGGTGTTCGTGGTGACCCTGCTCGTCATCGCGCTTACGGGCTTCGTGTTGGAGGGGGTGCGCATCGCAATGGAGTCTCCGGGCTACGGAGCCACGCAATTCGTGGGCTGGGTCCTCGCCCAGCCGCTGAGCGGGCTCACGCACTCGACACTTGCCGGCATCCGTCACGGGCTGTGGTGGTTCCATGGCCTGCTCGCGATCACATTTGTCGCCAGCATCCCGTACACAAAGGCGGCGCACATGCTGACGAGCTTCGCCAGTCTGTCGCTGCGCGACCCGATGGCTGGGCGTCGGCTGCCGGTCATCGCCCCCGAACGGGCCGGCGACCCTGCTGGCTACGGAGCGCTCGTCGACTTCAGTCCTCTGCACCTGCTCCAGCTCGACGCCTGCACCAAGTGCGGCCGCTGCCACGAGGTCTGTCCCGCCAACGCGACGGGTCTCCCGCTGTCGCCCCGGGACCTCATCCTGGACTTGCGCGAACACGCAACGACGCCCGGCGCATTCGAGTCTGCCGGTGATCGGCGAGGATGGCGTCCGGATCGAGACCGTGTGGTCGTGCATGCAGTGCAACGCGTGCGTCGAGGCTTGCCCGGTCGGGATCGAGCAGGCGCCGATCATCAATCAGCTGCGGCGGCGGCTGGTGGAGGAGGGTGAGATCGACACCTCGGTGCAGTCGACCCTGGAGGTGATCCACAAATCGGGCAACTCGTTCGGAGAGAACCGGCGGTCGCGCGGTCGTTGGACCCGTGAGCTCGACTTCCCGGTCAAGGACGCGCGCAAGGAGCCGGTTGACGTGCTCTGGTTCGTGGGCGACTACGCCTCCTTTGATCCCCGATCGCAGATGGTCACACGGACACTGGCGCGCTTGTTCGAGCTGTCCGGTTTGGACTTCGGGATCCTCTACGACGCTGAACGCAATTCCGGCAACGACGTGCGGCGCGTCGGCGAGGAGGGCCTCTTCGAGTCGTTGGCCGAGCACAACATCGCGAGCATCGACTGGATGCGATTTCAACCGGATCGTGACGAGCGATCCGCACTCGCTCAACGCCCTGCGCAACGAGTATCCCGCGTTGGGAGGTAACTGGGCGGTACTGCATCACACGACGCTGCTGCTCGAGCTCCTCGAGGCCGGCCGGCTCGACGTCGAGCAGCGCCTGTCGCACCGCGTTACCTATCACGACCCGTGTCACCTGGGACGGTTCAACGGCGAGTATGACGCCCCCCGTCGGATCATCGAGCAGCTTGGGCTGCACCCTGGTGGAGATGCCGCGCAACCGAGACAACTCGTTCTGCTGTGGCGCCGGCGGCGGTCGGATCTGGAGCGGCGAGCAGGGCGAGGGCCGAAGGCCGTCAGAGCTACGGATCGACGAGGCCGTGGCCCTCGACGGCGTGGAGCTGTTCGTGGTCGCCTGTCCCAAGGATGTGACGATGTACGAGGATGCGATCAAGACCTCGGGGCACGCGGATCGGATCGCGCTGCGCGAGGTGACGGAACTGGTGTACGCCGCGCTGCGGGACCATGATGCTGCCGCGGCATGTTCCATTATTCAGGATACATGGTCAAATACTTGACCATCGATCCGCAGCCTCTCATACTTGACACGAGCTATGGCGACCTCCGGCGACGCGCTACCTCTGGACGGCCTCCGTGTCCTCGATCTCGGGCAGATCTACAACGGGGCATATGCCGGGTTCCTGCTCGCCCAGGCGGGTGCCGACGTGGTCAAGGTCGAGCCGCCCACCGGTGACAACCTGCGCAACCGCCCGGTCGAGCACGGCGCATGGTTCCCGTTCGTCGCGCTCAACATCAACAAGCGCAGCGTGTCGCTCGACCTGAAGACGCCGGGCGGGCGCGAGCGGTTCCTCGCGCTGGTCGCAGGCGGCCGACGTCGTGCTGGAGAACTTCTCGCCGGGGACCATGGACCGGCTCGGGGTCGGTCACGCGGTGCTCAGCGCCGTCAACCCGCGCTTGGTCTATGCGAGCAGCACCGGCTACGGCAGCGACAGCCGGTACCGCGACCGCCCCGCGATGGATCTCACCGTTCAGGCCATGCTGGGCGTCAACAGCGTGACCGGCTTTCCGGATGCGCCGCCGGTCAAGGCCGGGGTGGCGATCGCCGACTTCATGGCAGGAGTCCACATGTACGCCGGCATCGTGAGCGCCCTATGGCGGCGCGAAGCCACCGGGCAGGGCGCGCTGGTGGAGGTGGCGATGTTCGACGCTGCACTCCCGACGCTCCTGTCCAGCCTGGCGATGGCGCTGGGGACCGACGACGAGACGCCCGTGCGGACCGGCAACCGCCATTCCGGACTGGCGGAGGCGCCGTACAACGTCTTCCCGGCGCGCGACGGGTACGTCGCGATCATCTGCGTCACCGACCGGCAGTGGCGAGCGCTGGCCGAGGTCATCGGCGGCGCCCCGCTGGCCGACGACGAGCGCTTCGCCACGCGCGGCCTGCGGGTGGAGAACCTCGACGCGCTCGATGCGACCGTCGCCCCCTGGACCTCGACCCGCGTGCGCGCCGAGGTGGTCGACGCGCTGACGGCGATCGGCGTCCCGGCCGCGCCCGTGCGTGATCTGCGCGAGGTGGTGCGCGACGACGATCTACGTGTGCGCCAGGTGCTGATGGATCTCGAGCATCCCACGCACGGTCCCGTCCGCGTGTTCACCTCGCCGATCCGTTATGACGGTCAGACGCCCGTGACTCCGTCGCCTGCGCCCGGAATCGGCGAGCACACGGATGAGGTCATGCGCGAGTGGCTGGCCGCCCCGGCCGTGCTCGAGCAGTGACGGCGCTCGACATGCGCGGCGCCTGGACGCCGCTTGAGGCCGCGCAGGTCGCCGAGGTGGGCGGATACATGGGCGTCTACCAGTTGCGCTCACCCGATGGGCAGGTGGTGTTCGTCGGCTACGCCGGAGGCCGGTCGGTGTTTGGCCTGAGGGGCGAGCTGGCGGACGCCCTGGCGGCTTGGCCCGACCGCGCGCTCGCCTTTCGTTTCGAGATCACCACCACCTATCTCAGCCGATACCAGGAGCTGCTGATGGCCCACCTGGCCGACCACGGCTCACTTCCGATCGACAACCCTGAGAGCCCCGCCGACCTCGGACGCCTCAGCCCCGGTTAGGAGACCCGGCATGGACCTAGAGCTTTCCGACGAGCAGCGGCTGATCGTGGAGACGATCCGCGACTTCGTCCGGCGCGAGATCGTGACCCGAGAGGCGGATCTCGATCCGGACGCCGACGAGCTTCCGCGGGCCGACCACGAGCAGTTGGTCGCGAAGGTCAAGTCCATGGGGCTGTACTGCCCCGATGTGCCCGGGGAGCTGGGCGGACCCGGGCATCGACACGCTCACCTTCACGCTGATGTGCATCGAGATGTCCCAGCATCGTGCCGGCCTGTACGCGCCGTGCTACGGCGTGTTCGGCGGGTCGGGCCTGGCGCAGCTGCTGGAGGCCAGCGAGGACCAGAAGCAGCGATATCTGTATCCGTTGTTGGAGGGCAAGAAGCGCAGCTTCTTCGGTCTCACCGAGCCGGCCGGCGGAAGCGACCCAGCCGGGGCGATCCAGACCACCGCGCACCGCGACGGCGATGGCTGGGTCCTGAACGGAACCAAGCACTTCATCAGCGGCGCCGACCGGGCGGACTTCGGCATCACGTTCGCACGGACTGACAAGAGCAAGGGCCGCGACGGGATCACCTGCTTCATCGTGGACACCGACGCCCCCGGCTTCCATGTCCGGCGGATCATCCACACGCTGCGCTCGGCTCACTACGCCACGGAGATTCAATTCGACGAGATGCGCGTGCCAGACGAGAACGTCCTGGGCGAGGTCAACAAGGGGTTCGGGATCGCACGTGACCGCGTCGCTCGCCGACGCATCCCCTACGCGGCCGGGTGCATAGGAGTGGCCATGCTTGGCGCAGCGCATGGCGATCGACTACGCCAAGGCGCGCTCGACCTTCGGCGCTCCGCTCGCGACCCGCCAGGCGGTGCAGTGGATGATCGTGGACAACGAGATCGATATCCGGCAGGCGCGCTGGATCACCCTCGACGCGGCGTGGAAGGCCGATCGCGGTCAACCGTTTCAGGCAGCCGCGGCGATGGCCAAGATCGTGGCCACCGAATCCGCGGGCCGGGTCGTCGACCGCGCGATGCAGATCCACGGCGGCATGGGGGTGGCCAAGGAGCTACCGCTCGAGCGCTGGTACCGCGAGCTGCGCATCAAGCGGATCGGCGAGGGCCCGAACGAGGTCCAGCGGATGATCATCGCGCGGGAGCTGCTGCGCGGATCAGCCCGCTAGCGTGCCCAGCTCCTCCCGGGCCCGTCTGCGAATGCTCGAGCCGGTCCAGCTCGGCCGCGTTCGCCTGCGCAATCGTGTCATCGGCGCGCCCATGGAGCGCAACATGGCCGCAGCCGACGGCCGGCTCACGGACGCCTACGTTGACTACCTGGCAGCGAGGGCGGCGGGTGGAGTCGGGCTCGTCTTCACGGAGGCGTCCTACGTCAGGATTGACGGTAAGGCACGCCGGCGCCAGGCCGGGGTCCACGAGGACAACATGATCGGGGGGCTGCGCCGCTTCGCCGATGCGATGCACACGCATGGTGCGCTCGCCGGGGTCGAGATCAACCACGGCGGGCGGACTGCCCAAGGAGTGATCAACGGCTACAACTGTGTCGCCCCGTCCTCGGTGCCCTGCGAGTCGGTGGGCGGCGAGGTCCCGATCGCGCTCGATACCGACGACATCTGGGACCTGGTGCAGTGCTACGCCGCCGCGGCCCACCGCTGCTGGGATGCGGGCGTCGACGTGCTCGCTCTCCACGGCGCGCACGGCTACCTCGTCCATCAGTTCATGTCGCCCCTGACCAACCTTCGCGACGACGAGTGGGGCGATCCCGGCCGGTTCCTCGCCGAGGTCATCGGCGCAGTGCGCGCGGCTGTTCCGGACACGACGTTCGGGTTGCGGTTCTCGGCCTTCGACGGAGTGCCGGGAGGGCTGGATGCAGAGGCCACGTTCGCCCTGATCAGGTCGTGTCCGCTGGACAAGCTCGACTATCTCGACGTTTCGGCCGGTTGCTACGAGGCCGGCCACTGGATGGTGCAGCCCTCCGAATGGCCCGAGGGGGTCCTGGGCGAGTATGCGGCGCGCTACGGGACTCTGGGCCTGCCGGTCTCGGTGGCGGGGCGGATCAGCAGCCTCGAGACCGCTGAGCGTCTGCTCTCAGAGTGCACCGACCTGGTGTCAGTGGCCCGGGCCCTTCACGCCGACCCTACCTGGGTCGAGGCAGTGTCATCCCGACGCGGGCCGCGACCCTGCATCGTGTGCAACTTCTGCTCCGATCAACTGCGGTTTGGCGAGCCGATTCCCTGCTCGGTCAACCCGGACGCCGGCCACGAGCGCGACGCCTCGAGACGAGCGCATCGAGATGGTGCGGCCGCGCTCCGCGTCACCGTGGTGGGCGGCGGCCCCGCCGGCCTGGAGACCGCACGCTCCCTGGCCGAGCGCGGGCACTGCGTGACGCTGTACGAACGCCAGAACGAGCTGGGCGGCGATCTACGCCTGGCCTCCCGCCTTCACGAATATCCGCGCTACCACGCGATCCTCGACTGGTACGAGCGGCAGCTCGAAGGCTTCGGCGTTGCCGTCGAGCTCGGCCACGAGGTTGACAGCGCCGCCGTTGCCTCTACCGAGCCAGAGGCGATTGCCCTGGCCACCGGCGGCTGTGCCCCACTCCCCGACGTCCCCGGCGCCGACCTCGAGCGAGTGGTGGAGATCCGTTGCTGGATGCGGGCGGGCATGCCCGATCTGGGGGATGACATCCACGTCGTCTGGGGCGCCGACCGGGAGGGCGTCGCGATCGCCGACGAGCTGCTGCACCGCGGCCGTCGGATTGCCATCGTTGGCGGTCAGCACGCCCTGGCTCCCGATGTCGGGCGCAGGGCTACGGCGCTCGTCCTGCCGCGGCTGATGGAGAGCCCTCACGTCGAGATCATCCTGCGCTCCCGCATCCGTGCGATCGAGCCGGCGCGCCTGCTCGTTCGCAGCGCCGACGGATCGGACCGCTGGCGGGGCCTCGCCGGTCCGGTCCTCGTCTCACAGGGTGTGACGCCCGACTCGCGGTTGCGTGATGAGTTGCGCCGCAGCGGATCCCAGCCCCCGACGACCGTGGTGGGCGAGGCGGCAGGCGAGGGCGGATTCATCGCTGCCGCGGTGGCGGCGGGGGCGCGCGCCGCGCGCCAGATCGACGCCGGACAGCTGCCTGAAGTTCGCGGTCGTTCTGATCAGTAGAACGCATACTCAATTACTTGACAGCAACAAAGGCGCCGCCAGATAATCGCTGCGCGGCCCGCGCCCTGTCGACGTAGCGTGACGCACGGACACCGCGCACCTCCCGATGCCTTCGTTACGCCACATAATCCGGGCCAGCGCCCCCGGTGTGCACGATGCGATGCATCGGGTACGTGCGGTCACCGACAGCGACCGCGCGTTGGATGCCGCCCTCAAGGCGTTGCTGATGGCCGCCGCGGCCGCCGCCCAACGAGACGCCACGTGTGCGGCCCGCGAGCTGGGCCGATGCCGTGACCTGGGAGTGCCGCCCGCTCGCGTCTGGGCGGTGGCCGCGCTCGTCCTCAGCTCTCGAGGTGAGGGCGCGTACGCGCACTTCGTGGGCGGCGCTTTGGCGCACTACGAGCCGCCCGCGGCCGAGCCGGACTCCACGCCGCCGCTGCCTGCAGGCGACATCGGTGCCGCGGAGGCGTATCTGTCGGCGCGGACCGGAAGCCTGCCCGGGTACGCGCGGCTGCTGCGGGACATGGCGCCCGAGGCGTTCGTCGGGTATGCGCGACTGCTGGAGACGACGTGGGAACAGCCCGAGCTGTCACCGCGAGAGGTCCAGCTCATTCTCATCTGCGTCAACGTCGCGACGATCCGGCCTGAGTTCGCCGCGCACCACAGCCGGCTTGCGCGCGACGTGGGCGCGACGGACGAGCAGATCGTCGAGGCGGGGATCTGCGGCATCCCCTGCGGAGGTGTGACCGCCTGGTACGGGACCGGTGGAGAGCTCCTGTGACGCCGTTCGCGTTCAGCATCAAGACTGACATGCGCCCGGATCCTGTGGCTCGCGACTACGCGCGGCACTACGCGGAGGTCCTCGAGGAGGTGCGGCTCGCCGACCAGCTCGGTTACCGGGGAGTATGGACGACCGAACATCATGGGCAGGACGACGGGTATCTGGCGGCCCAGCTTCCGGCGCTGGCCGCGTTCGCGGCCGTCACCAGCCGGCTGCGTCTCGGCACCGGCGTGCTCATCCTCGCCTATTACAAGCTGAGGCAGCTGCTCGAGAGCGCATCGTTTGTCAACGCACTGTCGGCGGGCCGGCTCGACCTCGGAGTGGGCGTGGGGCAGTACGCGCGCGAGTTCGGGTTCTTCGAGGTCGACATGCGCCGGCGCGGCCAACTGCTCGAAGACGGGGTCACTCGCCTGCGCCGAGCGTTCGACGAGGGCGGGCTTCGGGACGGTGAGGCCGGCGAGCTCATCCCGGTGACCCCGGCGTCGGGGCGCATCCCCATGCTCCTCGGCGGATGGGCGCCCGCGGCGGTCGACCGTGCTGCTCGGCTTGGCGATGGTTACATCGGCGCTGAGGCCGGGCGCCCGGAGGTCGCGGTTCCCGAGTTCCACAAGACGGTGCTGGCTCCGGCCATGGAGCGCCACGGTCGGTCGCCGCAGGACTTCCGCTACGTCCTGGGCCTTCCGTTGTGGGTGACCGACGATGCCGAGCGCGATTGGAAAGGCCCATTCGGCGCCGCCTTCCGCTACCAGCAGGGCCGCTACGCGGAGGCGGCCGGCCAGCCCTGGCAAGCCCCGAACCGTGGTGACCTGTTGGTGGGGACGGCTCCGGAGCTCGCACGGCGACTGCTCGATGTCTGGCAACAGGCGCCATGGCAGGAGTTGGCCTTCTACCCGCGGCTTCCCGGGGTCCCGCACGATCAGGCCTTGGAACAGATCGAACGCGTCAGCTCGCAGCTGCGGCCTGCGCTCGCGGCGGTCGCGGCCGAGCGGGGCGTCGTCGTCGCGGACGGCTGAGGCGCATGTGGACGAGATCGCCTGCGCTGCTGACGTATTGATCATCGGCAGTGGACCGGTCGGCGCGACGTTCGCCCGGGTCCTCTTCGAACAGGCTCCGGACGCCCGGATCGTGATGGTCGACCTCGGCCCTCAGCTCACCCCTGTCGCCGGGATGAACATCCGCAACCTTCGCGACTGCCGCGAGCGCGACGAGGCACGTCGCCGGTTGGACGGCGCTGGTGCGGCCCGGGCGGAGATGCCGGGGATGCGCGACCTGGTCCGGGCAGGCACGCATCCGATCGACGGGGCGGCGCGCGGGATGGCCGCTGCCGCACACTCGAGCAACGTGGGCGGCATGGGCGCTCACTGGTCCTGCGCGACGCCGCGGCCGGGCGGAACGGAGCGCATCGACGCGATCCCGGCAGCGGAATGGAGCCGCCTCATGGCTCGCGCCGAGCGATTGCTGTGGACCACCCGGGATCCGCACCCGGTGACCGCCGCCACGCACCAGATGCTCACGACGCTGAGCGGACTGTTCGACTCTCGACTGGTTGGACGCCGAAAGGTGGCCCCGATGCCGTTGGCCTGCGTCCCGTCGATCCGCGGCGGCCGAGTGTGGTGGGCGGGGTCCGACTCTGTGCTGGGGCCGCTGGCTTATGGCGATCCGGCGGTGCCGGGGCGCTTTGCGCTGCGGTGCGAGACGGTGTGCCGGGAGGTGCTGACCGACGGGGGCCGGGTCACCGGCGCCGTCCTGCACCATCTGCCCACGGCGACGTCGCAGGTGATCTCCGCCCGAGTGGTCATCGCGGCAGCCGATGCACTGCGGACCCCGCAGCTGCTCTGGGCGTCCGGGATCCGCCCGCCAGCCCTCGGCCACTACCTCAACGATCAGCCTCAGCTGGTGGCTACCGTCCCCGGGCTAGCGGGTAGTGACGGACTACCGGGCTGCTTCTGGGTGCCATTCGACGATCGCGGCCATCCACACCAGGGGCAGGTCATGCAGCTGCACTCGACGTCCCTGGGGTTGATCGACTCTCGCGAATGCGGCCCCGACGAGGCGCCGCCGGTCGTCCTGACCTGGTTCTGCCGCAAGGAAGTGCGCTTCGAGGACCGCGTGGAGTTCATCGACGAGGTCGACAGCTGCGGTCTGCCCAAGGTCAGCATCAACTATGAGGTAACGGCCGCCGATGTCGATGCGATCGGACATGCCATGTCGGACCTGGAGCTCGCTGCCGATGCACTCGGTGGATTCGTCCACGAGCCGCGGGTACTCCCCGCCGGCAGCTCGCTGCACTATCAAGGCACCGTCCGGATGGCGGAGCGGGAGGACGGAGCGTCCGTCTGCGACACGTACTCCCGGGTGTGGGGATTGGAGAACCTGTACGTGGGCGGAAACGGTGTGATCCCGACCGCGACCGCGTGCAACCCGACCCTGACGAGCGTCGCCCTGGCGGTCCGGTCCGCGGAGCACATCGCCCAGAAGATCCGACGGTGAATCTCGGCGATTCTGTTCTGATCGTTGGTACACAGTCCCAGATAGTTGGCGCTCGGTGAAGGTCTCTGGGAAGATCGGCCGGACGTGCAACGAGGTGGGCCGCGCGAGTCCGTGGTCGGCGACCAGATCGGATCAGGAGGTGTCGTCTGCTATGACGTCGAGCAGGACAGTGCCGCTATCGGGGCGCGATGCATATGCCGCCGCCCGGGAGTTCTACATCTGGCCGCGGGTGCCGCGCGGCGACGTCGAGGCGGGTTTTCCGCTGATCTTCGAGGAGGGCAAGGGCGTCCACCTTCGTGACGTCGAGGGCAACGAGTACATCGACCTGATGAGCAGCTCGACGCGCGCGTCGGCCCTCGGGTACGGCGACGAGCGGATGGTCTCCGCAATCAGCTCGCAACTGCTCACGCTGCATTACGCCGGCACAGGGTCACAGGCGGGTGCGCCCGCCGTCGAGCTCGCCCAGCGGCTGGCTGCGCTGACCCCGCATGACCTGACCGCGACGGTGTTCACCGGGAGCGGGTCGGAGGCGAACGAGGCCGCGATCAAGCTCGCCAGGCTGTACCAGCGCGAGCGCGGGAAGCCACGCGCATACAAGGTGATCTCGCGATGGGACGACTACCACGGGTCGCTCGGGGGCGCGCAGGAGGCCAGCGACTGGCTTGGCGTGCGCGTGCCCTCGGAGCCCGGTCCGCCGGGGTTCTCCCGGATCCCCGCCCCGACATGCAGCCGCTGCGCGTTCGGGCTCGAGTTCCCCAGCTGCAATCTCCGCTGCGCCGACTTCCTCGCCGACCACATCGAACACGAGGGTCCAGAGCTCGTCTCCGCGTTCCTGGTCGAGCCGATGCCGCAGGCCAATGGCGTGCAGATCCCGCCGCCGGGATACCTCCAGCGGGTGTTCGAGATCTGCCAGCGATATGAGGTGCTCTTCATCGCCGACGAGGTGATCACCGGCTTCGGCCGAACGGGCGAATGGTTCGGCGTCCAGCACTGGGAGATCGAGCCGGACATCATGACCGTGGCCAAGGCGATCACCGCCGGTTACCTGCCGCTCGCCGCGACGATCGTCCGCGCGGACATCCGCGATGCGCTGAAGCTGTTCCCGGACATCCACACGTTCGGCGGTCATCCAGCGTCGGCGGTGGCGGCGCTGACCGCGCTCTCGATCTACGAGAGCGATGGGCTCATCGAGCGCGCAAAGGAGCTCGGCGTGGAGCTCCTCACTGGTCTCCAGCGGTTGGCCGATCTGCCGATCGTCCGTGACGTGCGGGGCCTCGGACTCTGGGCTGCCATCGAATTCGCGAGCGGCCCCGATGGCCACGAGCCACTCGCGCAGGAAACGTTGAGGGCCATGGTGCTGCGGGCGCGTTCGCGCGGTGTCCTCGTGAGTCAGAACGCGCGCTCGATCGAGCTCGCACCCCCGCTGGTCATCACCTCAGAGGAGCTCGCCGATGGGCTCGCGCGCTTCGAGCAGGCGGTGCGCGAAGTCTGTGCCGAGAGCCGTCACTGACCCTCGACGAGCGACGGGCCGATGCGATCGACGAGTTGGATGACGACCGACGAGGAGGTCGATGCGCTTGCCCGCGAGCTCTCGAACTGGGGACGCTGGGGGGCCGACGACGAGCTCGGGACGCTCAACCTGATCACCGAACACAACCGCATCGCCGCGGCTGCATGTGTGCGCACCGGCACTGTGCACTCGCTGGCACTGGAGCTGCGGGGCGACTCACCGCAGCCCGCAGGGTCGGGACGCCTGAACGCGCAGCACGTGATGACCGCCACCGGCACCGACGCTGCCGCTCAGGATGAGACCATCGGTTACGCCGACGACACGCTATCGATCGCGGTGCACGGAGCTACGCACTGGGATGCGCTCGCGCACGTGTTTCACCGTGGCTTCATGTACAACGAGCGTCCGAGCACCGCGGTCACGCCCGCCGGGGCCGCGGCGAACGACATCGTGCCCGTCGCTCGGACGATGGTGACCCGTGGCGTGCTTGTCGACATCGCCCGCTACCGCGGCGTCACGGCGCTCGAGCCCGACGAGGAGGTCACGATCTCAGATCTGGAAGGCACGTTCGACGCCCAGCGGGTTTCGATCTCTCCCGGCGACGCACTTGTGGTCCGAACAGGCCATCTCGGGCGCGTCCGGGCCGCGGGCGACTGGGCGAACTTCACCGAGATCGACGGGGTTTCGCCGCGCGAGCCGGGAATCGGAGCCGCGTCGCTTGGTTGGCTGCACGAGCGAGGAGTCGCGGCGGTCGCGTGCGACAACTGGGCGGTGGAATGGTTGGCGGGCCCTGACGTCATCCGCATGCCCGTGCACGAGGTCGGGATCGTGCACATGGGACTGCTGCTGGGCGAGATGTTCGAGCTCGATCGAGCTCGCCGGCACCTGCGCCGCCGACGGCCGCTACGACTTCCTGCTCGCGGCCGGCCCGCTGCCGATCCGCGGTGGCGTCGGTGGGCCCGTCAACCCGCTGGCGATTCGCTGAACGGAAGGTCGTTACTCGACCTCGTCGGGCTCCTCGTACCACCGGGTGCGCTCGCCGACACGCGCGCGCCAGCGCCAGCGCCGGCTCTTCGGCTCACGTTCGATCGATGTCTCGAGCTGTTCGAGCCCGCTCTGGACGCGTGCCCTTTGGTCATCGGTGAGCTCGTAGTTCGCGAGCGACTCCCGACTGCGGCTGAGCGTGCCCTGGGTCGTTCGCCACAGGCCCCAGTCGCCGGCGCAGGCCTGCGCCACGACCGACGCGTTGATCGCGTCGCGGTCGTGGTCGGCGACAGGATGGTCGTGGAGCAATGCGAAGATGTCGCGCTGGTCCTTTTCGTTGAGCTGCACGATCTGGAGCTTGGTCAGCAGCAGCTCCGCCAGCGGCACCGTGACCGGATCGAGCTCCAGGCGCGTGCTCAGGTCGATCGCGTGGCACATCCGGAACGAGCCGACGAACGCGTCGATTTGGCGTTGGTTCCCGTCGTCGTAGAACAGCAGCCGGTCACCGCCGTGCAAAGCGTTGAACTCGCGGTCCGGTCGATACCCGAGCTCGCCGAACAGATGCTGCACGCCGCGGCCGCCGCTCGACGTGGTCACGATGTCGATGTCCTTGTACGTTCGCGTCAGCGATGTGGGTGTGCTCGTCGGTGCGCGCAGTCGGATCGCGACGCCACCGACCACGCGGACGACCAGTGACCGATCGCTCGCGGTCTGCGCGAGGCGCATCGCCTCGTCCGCGGGATCGGCAAGAGGCAGGGCGTCGCTCAGCGCGGTCACCTAGCCCGACACGAGCTGATTGGAGATGATCCGGCCGGGTGCCAGCTGGAGCAGGACCCCGTTGAGAACGCCCTCGGTGTACTCGCTTCCCGGATTGATGCAGACCGTCCGGCCGATGTGATCGACGCCGCGGCCCTCGTGCACGTGCCCGTGGAGCGTCAGCAGCGGCTGGGCCTCCTCGATGAAGCGCCGCACAGCATGGGACCCGACGGGCATCGTCCCGATCTCGCCGAACTCCTTCTGGAGCTCGAAGTCGCTGTTGATCTTCGGGGCGCCGTCGAGGCGCGTGTCATACGGCGGCGGATGCAGCACGGCGATCAGATTCTCGCGGTCGCTGACGTTACGCAGCATTCCGTCGATCCGGGCGCCGAGGTCCTCTTCGGACAGCTCCCTTGGCGTGTCCCAGGGCGTCGGGTTCGAGTAGCCGGTGGTGATCATCTCGTGGAACTCGTCGACCGCGAGGCACTGGTTCTCGGCGAACGTCACCACGTCGGACCCCTTGAGCGCGGCGTCGAGCTCGAGGAAGTCGTCATTGCCCGGCGCGACGAACAGCCGGTGCCCCGTGCCTCTGAGCCGATCCTCTGCGAGCTCGACCCATTCGGTGAGCGATTCATAGAGCAGCTTCTGGAACACCTGCTCGCGTTGCTCCTCGTCAGCGAGGGGGGCCAGCTCGTCCTCGGTGCCGACCACGGGATAGGCGCCGAACCGGCGGATCGTCTGCTTGAGCTCCTTCACGTCTTCGTCGCCCAGGTCGATGTAATCGCGGTCGCCGTAGCGGCAGCGGTAGTTCCCGGAGGGGTCCCTGATGATCGGGACGAGGAACTTCCCCGTGATGTCACCGCCCAGCACCAGATGATCGACGCCGTAGTGCTTCACCGCGCCGAGGAACTTCCGGAAGCAGAAATCCGAACCGTGGATGTCCGTCGCGAAGAACAGCCGGACCGTCGGCTCAGAGCTCGCCGGAGCGCGTGAGAACAGTCGCAAGGCGAGGCCTCTATTCCGGGGGGATCGTGTCGTAGGCGAGCCGGATGTCGACATGGTCGCGGCGCAGGTGAACCGACCGTGCAACCGCGTACCAGATCGTGCCCACGGCCAGACAGATGAATGGCAGGCAGATCGTAAACGCGAGGTTCGTCACTCCGACGACGACGTGGTTCTTGATCCCGTCGATGAGCCCGAACAGGCTCATTGCGGCGCACGCCACCCCCGCGACCGGCAGCACAGGCACACCCCAGAGCTTCCAATCCGCCGGACTGTGCTCGTACAGGGACGGTCGCCGGCGTTTCATCACGACCGCCGCGATCCCGAGCAGGATCCACGTCGGGAATGCCACGAACGTGATCTCGGCGAGGACCGTAAGGAACGAGACGGAATACGCGGCCCATGCGCACAACGCCAGGCCGAGCACGGCGGTGACGATAATCGCGTTCACGGGCGTGTGAGTCCGGTCGTTCACCTTCCCAAACCACGGCGGCAACAGGCCGTCGAGCGTCCACGCGAGCATGCAGCGCGGGATGATCGCCATGTTCGCGTAGGTGTTCGGCAACAGCCACCCGAGGAAGGCGATGCATAGGATGATCGGTAGGACCTTGCCTCCCGCAGCGATCGCCGAGAGAAAGAAGAACGACGGCGGGACGGGACCGCTGTACGTGCCGGCGGACGAGGCTTGGAGGAAGTTCAGGCCGACCGTCTTGTAGAACAGCAGGAAGGCGATGGTCACGAGGATGCCCTGGACGGCGGCGCTACCGAGGACCGACAGCAACTGGCGGTTACGGCGGCCGCCGCCCTTCATCTCCCCGGCGAGATACGTGCCGTACCAGAAGTACGACGTGAACGTGATGGCGAAGAACAACGCGGCGACCGTCTGGCTGGCCGAGAACCCGCTGTGGGAGTGGAGCGGCACGCCCGCCTTGGCCGCCGCGGCGATCGACTGCTGATACGGGTGCGCGCCCGGGCCGTACGAGTTGAGCTGGTTGACGAAGCCGGCGTGGGACGTGAACGCGAGGATCAGCATCGAGACGATGAACGCGATGAACGCCGCGCCGAACGAGACGGCCATCACGCGCAGAACCAGCCTCGTTCGGAATATGGACAGGAGCGACAGCCCGAGGACGACCACCGCAGAGATCGCGAACTTCCAGTCGTTGGTCGTCTGAATCGTCGCTCCGGCGTGGACCCAGCTCGGGGCGTTCAGGGCGAGGCCGATAGTCGACAGGACCGCTCCCAGCGCCGGAGGGATGAACTGTGCCGCCCACAGGGCGATCGAGAGCGCGCCGCCGAACACGATGGCGAGGTTGCCTCCGAACCCGAGGCTCGGGCTCAGGATTCGACCGTTGTACACATAGTCGCCCCCGGACTTCGGCATCGTCGCGGCAAAGACCGCGTAGACGACGAGCAGGCCGAGTGGCAACAGAATGCCGATGCCGTAGGCGAGGATCCAGTTGGCCCGCGGCAGCACCGCCAGGATGCCCACGAGGCCGAACATGAGGACGCCAAGCGGACCGCCGGTGGAGGCGCCGTTGAACAACGACATGTCCACAAGCGGGATCTCGCGGACGAGGCCTGTGGCGTTGCGGGCGTAATGGGCCTGGATGGGGGCGTCTGCTGTGGTGCTCTGAGTTGACATCACGATCCTTCTGGAACTGAGGTCCCGGTGCGGATCCGCCGATCCGGTCGAAGGCGGACGGTGACGACGTCAGGCGCGGTTGCAGCGACGGCGAGTGCGCGACCAAGTGGCCGCCGGGCCGTCGCCGACTGCGGACATGCTGTGACGTCCCGCTCGCGACAGGCGCGGCGGGGAGCGTGTTCTGGCACGAACGACTCCTCCTGACGTCAGCGAACGTTGCGTACGTTGCGACTCAGGCGATTAATTTCAAAGCCCGACCGTGTTGTCAACTAATTGGCTGGTCGTTCGGATGAGTCGAACGAACTGGGCTCAGAGGTATCCGACGCGGGCGGAGATCTCCGCTGCCGTGCTGCGCAGGATCGGTGTCAGTTCCTGGACGAGGTCCTCGGTTCTCATCCACGAGTTGTGGACACCGAATCCGACGGACGCGACCACGTTGCCCGAGCGGCCGCGGATCGGCACGGCGATCGCGCGGATCCCGAACGCGATCTCCTCGTTGTTGACTGCGATCCCTGTCGCGCGCACGCGCTCGAGCTCGTCGACGAGCATCGCCCGATCGGTCACCGTGTTCGGTCCGTGGCGCTTGAGGGCGCTGCGGTCGAGGCGGTCGTCGCGGTCCTCGTCGGCCAGGTGGGCGAGTAGCACCTTGCCCATCGAGGTGCAGTACGCGGGCAGCCGCGAACCGACGTGGAGGTCGAGCTCGACCTCGCTTGGTCGCTTCTTCGAGCTCCGGCAGCGCTCGATGTAGATGATGTCTGTGTCGTCGAGGATCGCCATGTTCGCCGTGTAGCCGGTCTCGTCGCTGAGGCGCTGGAGGTACGGCTCGGAGATGGCTCGGAGCTCCATCGAATTGATGGCCGAGAAGCCGAGGTCGATGACCTTGGGGCCGAGGCGGTACTTGCGCGACGGCGGGTCCTGCTCGAGATAGCCGAGTGCGCACAACGTTGCCACGTAACGGTGGGCGGTGCTGCGGCCGAGCTCGACCTCACGCGCAAGCTCGCTCACGCCCATCAGCGGACGGTTCGGCCTGAACGACGACAGGATCGCCAAGCCCCGCTCGATCGATTGCGAGAAGCCGGGATCGGGCTTCGCCGGCTTGGTCAGCGGTCGCCCGCCACCGGACACTGTGGTCCCATCATGTTCAGACACGCTCATGGCGCGGATGATACCTGCCGGTTCGCATTATCGGAACGGATGCCCGATTACTTGACGCTCTTCTGCGTCGGTCGCATAATCCCCGCGCAGTTCGACACCCTTTCAGGAGACGTTGCATGCGAGTGACTGACGCAGTCGGAGACCGGTTCGCCGAGGTGGGGTCATGACCATGCCGCTCGGAGCCGCGCTGTTCGGCTTCCTGTATCGGGCCGACCGCGAGGAGGCGATGCGCCAAGTGGCCGAGGCGGGCTACCGCCTGCTCGAGCTCTCGGCGGTCCCGCCGCTGCTCGACCTCACCGACGTCAGCGCGGAGGAGCGGCGGAACATCAGGGCCCAGCTCGAGCGCTACGAGCTCCAGTGCGTATCGGTGAACCCGGTCGAGCTGAATCCGATCAGCACCAACCGCGCGCTGTCGGACGCGTGCTTTCACCAGTACCGCACGGCGATCGAGCTGACCGCCGAGCTCGGAGGCGAGAGCATCGTGATGATCACCGGTCGCCGCAACGGGCTGATTCCAGGTCCCGAGGAGCATCCTCGAAACGTGCTCCGCAATCACCTCGAACGGCTCGCCCCGGTGGCCGTCCGCTTGGGTGTCACGATCTGCCTCGAGCCGGTGCCGTACGGTTTCCTGCAGACGGCCGCCGAGCTGGCGGGGTTCATCGACGAGTCCGGGATCGAAGGACTCGGGATCGCGCTCGACTGCGCCAACAGCTTCTTCGCCAAGGCCGACCCGGCGCAGGAGGTCGACGCGAGCGGCGGGTTCCTGACGATCGCCCACATCAGCGACTCGTGGCGCAATCGTTGGGGCCACACGCAGGTCGGCACGGCCGAGGTCGACCTGGGCGCGTTCGCTGAGGCGCTCGAGCGGCACGGCTACTCCGGGCCGACGATCTACGAACTGGTCGACGGCGAGGACCCGGCACCGAGGTTCCGCGGCGATCTCGAGCAGCTGTCGGAGTGGGGATGGGCGACGTAGCCGGGGTGCGATGACGTCGCCAGCCACCGGGCCCGTGCGCCCGTTCCGCATCGAGATCCCCGAAACGACGCTCGCCGACCTCAAACGGCGGTTGTCCGCAACCCGCCGGCTCGGGTTCCCGCTCGCCGACCCCGACCTCGGTCTCGATGAGGCGGTGCTCGGACGCGTGCTCGAACACTGGCGCGACCGGTTCGACTGGCGCGCGGTCGAGCGGCGGCTCAACCGCTACGACCACGTACTCGTCGAGGTCGACGGGATGGACGTCCACGCAGTCCACGTGCGCGGCGAGGGACCGAACCCGCTACCGCTGCTCGTCAGTCACGGCTGGCCCAGCTCGTTCGCCGAGATCCTGCCGGCGGTCGATCTGATGACCCGACCCGGGGAACACGGCGGCGACCCCGCGGATGCGTTCGATGTCGTGATCGCGTCGCTCCCCGGCTACGCGTTCAGTGCGCCGTCGATCAAGCTCGCCGACTTCGGGGCACAGCGCATGGCGCGTCGCTTCCACGGCCTGATGACAGCGCTCGGGTACGAGCGATACGGCGCGAGCGGCGGCGACATCGCGGCGCGGGTCGCGGCGTGGATGGGGGCGCAGGAAGCGGACGCGATCGTCGGGCTGCACCTCAGCTGCAACGCGATCTCCTCGCCGGACGGCGCTGCCGCAGCCGATGACCCCGACGCCGCCGCGTGGCTCGCGCGCGAGGCGGACTGGTGGGACGGGGGCGGCGGCTACGAGCACATCCAGCGGACGCGGCCGCGGACGCTCGCCGTTGCGCTCAACGACTCGCCGCTCGGCGCGGCGGCATGGTTCATCGAGAAGTGGTCAGCATGGGCCGACGGTGCCGAGGACCCGATCGCCCGTTTCGGCCCCGACGAACTGCTGACGCATGTGATGCTGCACTGGTGCGCGGGCTCAGTGGGCACGTCCCTACTCACGTACACGGCCGCGCGCGACCGCCCTGGGATGCGGCCGCCGGCGGGCGCGGTGAGCGTCCCCGCCGGCTTCTACCTGTCCGAGTCCGAGCCGCACGGGATCCCGCCGCGGAGCTTCGCCGAGCGCCAGTACCACGTCGCGCGATGGAGCGTGCTGCCACGCGGCGGCCACTTCCTACCCACCGAGGAACCCGAGCTGTACGCAGACGATCTGCGCGCGTTCTTCCGTCCGCTAAGGAGCACAGCATGAAGACCATCGCCGGCACCGACCTGAACGTGTTCGAGCTGTGTCTCGGCACGAACCCGTTCGGCTGGACGGCGAGCGAGGAGGACTCGTTCGCTGTCCTCGACACGTACGTCGCCGCCGGCGGCAACTTCATCGACACGGCGGACGTTTACTCAGCGTGGGCCGACGGGCACGTCGGGGGCGAGTCCGAGACGGTGATCGGACACTGGCTGGCCGCCCGCGGCGGCCGCGACCACCTCGTGATCGCGACTAAGGTGGGGTCGCTCGGCGGGCTCAGCGCCGACAACATCCACAAGTGTGTCGACGACTGCCTCGAACGCCTCGGGATCGACCACATCGACCTCTTGTACGCCCATCGCGACGATCCGGACGCCGAGCTCGAGGAGAGCCTTCGTGCGTTCGACGAGGTCGTCAACACCGGCAAGGCGCGGTATCTCGCGATCTCCAACTACGAGCCCGACCGGCTCGAGCAGGCCATTGCGATCACCGAGCGCGAGGGGCTTTCGAAACTCGTCGCGCTCCAGCCTCACTACAACCTGCTCGAGCGGTCGTACGAGCAGACGCGGGCCGGGCTGGCCGAGCGTCACGGCCTCGCCTGTGTGCCGTTCTTCGCGCTCGCCAAGGGCTTCTTGACGGGTAAGTATCGCCCCGGCCGGACCGGCGTCTCAGAGCGCGGACGTCTCGACGGCAGCGGATACATGGACGATCGTGGCTGGCGCGCGCTCGCGGCCATCGACGAGGTTGCTGCCGCCCATGACACCACCGATTCCGCCGTCGCGCTTGCGTGGTTGCTCGCCCAGCCGACCGTGCTCTCGCCGATCTCGAGCGCGAGGACCTCCGAGCAGCTTGCCGACCAGCTGCCGATGGTCGCCCTCGAGCTCAGCGACACGGAACTCGAGCGCCTCGCCGCAGCCGCCGCGTGACGGCCTCCACCGGATCGCTGGGGCGCGGCTACGTCAGCCGGTCGCGCGTCGTCGACGCGATGCTCGCCGGGACGGTCCTGCTGTGGGCACTGAACATCACGGTCACGAAGTACCTCATCTCGCACGGCTGGTCGCCGCTTGCCTACGGGACGATTCGGTACTTCCTCGCGATCGTGCTGTTTGCGGCCTACACATACCTCCGTGAGCGCTCGTTCGCGATCGAGCGGCGTGACATCAAGCTCGTCCTGCTCGCGGGCGGGCTGATCTTCTGCAACCAGCTGTGCTTCGTGTACGGGCTCAAGTTCACGCAGGCCTCGACCGTCGGGCTGTTGCTCGGGGCGACACCGATGTTCATCGGCGCGATTTCGGCGGCGCTCGGGCTCGAACGGCTCGGACGCGCATTCTGGGTCGGCGCGACCGTGACGGTCGTCGGGGTCGCGTTCGTCGCGCTTTCGTCGGGCCACGTCGACTCGGGTGCGAAGGGCGTGCTGCTCGCGATCTGCCTGGCGCTGACCTGGAGCGCCTACTCGGTCGCGATCGCGCCGATGATGCGGCGCTACTCCCCGTTCCGGATCTCGGCGCTCGTGCTCGCGGCCGGATGGCTCCCGCTCGCGGTAGCCGGCGCCCATCAGGTCGCCACCCAGCACTTCAGCTTCGGGTGGCTCGTGTGGCTCGGGTTCGCGTACGCCGTGATCGGCCCGTTGTTCCTGACCAACGTGCTGTGGTTCACGGCGATGGATCGTGTCGGACCCTCCCGTGCGGCACTGTTCGCGAACTTCGAGCCGTTCGTGGCGGTCCTGTTCGCGGTCGTGCTGCTGTCAGACAGGCTGTACGCGCTGGAGATCGTCGGCGGAGCGATGATCCTCGCCGGGATCGCGCTCGAGCGGGTTTGGCATCAATCGACCGCGAGCGCGATGTCGGCGCTCGATTAGGAGGAACCTCGGATGGCTCCTGAGCTGGAACGGATTGCGGACAAGCTGGAGATCACCGATGTGCTGTACCGCTACGCGACGGCGCTCGATACGCGCGATTGGGCGCTGCTCGCGGAGGTGTTTGCGCCCGCGGCGGTGTACACGATCGGCGCGCACGGGGACTTCACCGGACCGGAGGCGATCGGCGCGAAGATCGCATCGCTGATCGGCGGGTACGAGGCGACCCAGCACATGATCACCAACCCCGTGATCGATATCGACGAGGACACCGCCCGCGCAAGCTGCTACCTGCACGGCCAGCACTACATGCCCGATCAGCGCACCGGTGGCAACACGTATGAGATGGGTGGCACCTACCGCGATGACCTGCTGCGCACAGCAGATGGCTGGCGGATCACACGTCGCGTGCTCGAGGTTGCCTGGCGCGAGGGCAACGCCGCGATCTCGGCCGAGGCACAGAGGCGGTATGCCGAGCACCTGGCCGAGCTGGCGCATACGGGCCGGGGGTGACCATGCCCGGCTCGAACTGGGTCCGGGTGACGGACGAGCAGATCTCAGGTGAGGCGCTGGAGCCGTACGGCGACGGCGTGCTGTCGGCCGGCTACATGGTCAGCAAGTCGCCGCACGAGCCCGGGCAGAAGATGCTGGCCGTGTTCGACGGCGAGATCTGGGTCGCTCTGTACGAGTTCACGGGCGGTGAGAACATCGCGACATTCTTCCCCGGCGACGAGTTCGTCTACGTGCTCGCCGGCACACTCACGCTCAGCGATGCGCGGACCGGCGAGACCCGTACGTTCGATCAGGGTGAGCACGTGCTGGTGCCCAAGGGCTGGCAGGGGTCGTGGGCCAACCCGGGCCTCTACCGCGAGATCGCCGTCTGCTCGCGTGACTGGCTGCGCCCCTACACGCAGACGTTCCAGGACGGGATCGTCGACCCCGAGCGGCGCACGGAGTTCCTCGCGATCGAACCGCGCGGGGCCTCGCCGGGCGCCAGCGCGCGCGACGGGGACGGTCCGCGGAGTACCCATGTTCACGGGAGCGACCTCCTCGTCCGAGTGGTCACGGCCGGCGCCGGCGACTCACCCGGCAGCTTCCGCGACGGCCGAGACGTGTTCGTCCAGCTCCTCGACGGGGGCGTCGCACTGCATGGCGAGGACGGGGCCAGCGAGCAGTTCTCCGCCGGCGATTGCTTCGTGGTCTTGGGCGACGCGAGCGAGCGGTGGCATGCGCCCGACGGGTTCACGGCACTCGTCGTGGAGGCGGGTGCGCCAGCCGACTTCCGAGACGCGTCGGAGCGCAGAGTCAGATAATCAGAACGGTTGCCGGATTTCTTGACTACACCGGCGCGAGTTTGGATTATCCAAAGGCATGCTCCGCGACCCCAAGTACGACGTGCTGTTCGAGCCGGTCCGGATCGGGCCGAAGGTGATGCGCAACCGCTTCTATCAGACCCCGCACTGCTCGGGGTTTGGCAGTGACTACGCGGGGACGCAGGCGGAGTTTCGCGGGATGAAGGCCGAGGGCGGCTGGGCGGTGGTCAACACCGAGTACTGCTCGATCCATCCCGAAAGCGACGACACACCGTCGATCCAGGCGCGCATCTGGGATGCGGACGACGTCCGGAACCTCGGCCTGATGTGTGAGCGGGCACACGACCACGGCTCGCTCGCCGGGATCGAGCTGCACTTCGGGGGCCCGAACCACACGGGCTACGAAAGTCGGCTTCCGGCACGGGGCGTCTCGCAGATCCCGAGCGTGAGATTCCCGATGCGCTCGTGTTACGAGATGGACCGCCAAGGCATTCGCGAGCTTCAGGACCACTATGTCGCGGCGGCCGAGCGAGCGCGTGAGGCCGGGTTCGACCTCGTGCTCGTGTACATGGCGGAGTCGATTCCGATCACCCAGCAGTTCCTGATGCCGTACTTCAACCGCCGTACGGACGAGTACGGCGGCTCGTTCGAGAACCGCGCCCGGTTCGCGCGCGAGGTACTGGAGCGCGTCCGCGAGGCGGTCGGGCATGACTGCGCGGTCGGTTGCCGTTTCTCGGTCGACACGCTGAGCGAGGACGGGCTCGGGACCGAGGTCGGGGAGGACGGGATCAGGTTCGTAGAGCACGTCGACCACCTTGTCGACCTCTGGGACGTCCAGACCGGCCCAGCGTCGCTGCTCGATACGACCGAATCGGCGGCGTCCTCGCGTGTGCACCCCCAGAACCATCAGAAGCCATGGATCGAGCAGATCCGCCCGCATACCGACAAGCCGATCGTCGGCGTCGGCCGGTTCACCGACCCCGACGTGATGGTCGCGGCGATCCACTCGGGGCAGCTCGACATCATCGGCGCCGCCCGGCCCTCGATCGCGGATCCGTTCCTGCCGAAGAAGATCGAGGAGGGCCGCCTCGACGAGATCCGAGAGTGCATCGGCTGCAACATCTGCCTGTCGCGGTTCAAGATCGGCGGGTTGCGGCTCGTCTGTACGCAGAACCCGACTGCGGGCGAGGAATACCGCCGGGGGTGGCACCCCGAGCGGTTCACACGCGCGGGTAACGGCAACAACGACGTGCTCGTGGTCGGCGCCGGCCCCGCCGGGATGGAGTGCGCGATCGTTCTCGCCAAGCGCGGGATGCGGCGGGTCCACCTGGTCGATGCGGCCGACGAGCTCGGCGGGATCATGCGCTGGGTGCCGCGGCTCCCGGGTCTGGGAGAGTGGGCCCGCGTCGTGAATTACCGCCGGATCCAGATCGAGAAGCTGAAGAACCTCGAGTTCATTCCACGCACACGGCTCGACGCCGACGGCGTCGCCGAGTACGGAGCCGAGATCGTCGTGATCGCGACCGGCGCGCCATGGACCACCGACGGGATGAGCGGCTGGACACGCGACGTTATTCCCGGCGCCGACGCCGACTTGGCGCATTGCCTGACTCCCGAGCAGGTGATGCTCGAGGGCAAGCCGGTCCCGGGCGACAGCGTCGTCATCTACGACTGCGAGGGCTACTACCTCGGCTCAGCACTGGCCGAGCGTTTTGCCGGCGATGGCAAGCGCGTGACGCTCGTGACGCCGAACCCGAACGCCGGGCCGTATCTCGCGTTCACTGCTGAGCTGCCGCACGTCAGCCGCGTGCTCCACCGGCTCGACGTCCAGCTCGTCACCGACCACGTCCTGACGTCGATCGAGCCGGGGCGGGTCAGCGGGCGCAAGTTCTCGGCCGCCGGTCCGACGGTCACGTGGGACGCCGACGGCGTCGTCCTGATCACGCAGCGCAATTCGAGCGACGCGATCTACCGCTCGCTGCGCGAGGACGCCGAGCGGCTCGAGCGCGAGGGGATCTCGGGCCTCTATCGGATCGGCGACTGCGTCGAGCCGCGCCTGATCGCGGACTGCATCTTCGACGGCCATCGGCTGGCGCGCGAGATCGACTCCGACGATCCGGCCACGCCGCTGCCGTTCGCGCGCGAGAAGGTCGTCGTGACCGGCGCCGACCTCCACGGCCTGGCAACGGCCTGACTCGCGCGTTGACCACCCTAGGCGTGAAGATCACGACGGTCGGACCGAAGACGCTCGATCCCGGCCTGCAGGTGATGGCGTCCGAGGCCGAAGCAGCGGGCGCCGGCTCGGTCTGGGTCTCCGACCACATCGTGATGACTGAGCAGACGCGGTCGCACTACCCGTACGCGACGAGCGGCCAGGTCACCTGGGACGCCGACGCCCCGTTCGCCGACTCGCTCACGGCGTGCACGTGGATGGCCGCCTGCTCGACCCGAATCTCGGTCGGTCCGGCGGTGCTGATCTTGCCGCTCCGCGACCCGATCCAGCTCGCGAATACGGCCGCGACAATCGACTGGCTATCCGGCGGGCGGCTGCTCCTCGGCGTCGGCACTGGATGGTACGCGGAGGAGTTCGCGGCGCTCGGGCGCGACTTCAAAACGCGCGGCAGGCGCACGAGCGAGGCGATCGAGGTGCTCAAGGCGTGCTGGACCGGGCGGCCGGCCGAGTTCGAAGGGGAGTTCTTCCGGATCGAGCCCGGCACGCTCTGCTATCCGCGGCCGGTCGTGCCGGGCGCGATCCCGGTGATGGTCGGTGGCATGGGGAAGCTCGCGCGTGAGCGCGCCGCGAGGCTCGGCGACGGCTGGCTCGCCTTGACGCGCTGGGACAGCCTCGACGTCGACGATCTGGCGCGCAAGCTCGAACACGTCCACGAGCTGCGCGTGCCGGGCATGCCGGCGCTGCGGACGGTGCTGCGCGTGTCAGGGGAGATGCGCATCGGCGACATACCTGGCAGGCGCCGCGCGCTCGGTGAGCTGGCGAGGCTCGGGTTCGACGAGGTCTCGATCGATCCGCCGTGGGACGATCTTGATGAGGCTCGTTCGGTGATCACGGAATGCCTCGGCGTGATCGCGTGACCCTCCCCCACCACGACGCCGCTTGAGTGGGGTCGGGGTCGGTAGGGCGCGGCGCTAGGCCGTTCCCTGGGTCCGTTCCGCGAGCTGTGCCTGGGCGGCGTCGAGCACGCCGAGCGCGCTTGCGTAGGCGCGTTGAAGCGCCGTCCTCACCGGCAGCGCGCGGTGCTCCTCGGACATGATCTCGACGCCCCAATGGGCTCGGTAGCCGAGTTCGTGCAGCGCGACGACGAAGCCGGCGACGTCGAACGCGCCGTCGCCCGGTAGGCGGCGATGGTTGGTCTCGTCGTCCCAGATCGACGCGGGAGCCTCGGCGCCACCGTCAGACAGCTCGGCCGCGAAAACCCTCTCCAGCGGCAGCATGCCGGCCAACTCGGAGTGGTTGGTGCCCGAACGGGCGGTATGCCAGACGTCCACGCACAGGCCGCCGTGCGGATTGCCGACCGCCTGCACGACGTCGATCGCCTCCCTGATCGTCGGCAGCACATCGGAGGACGCGGTCGACTCGAGCGCGATCCGCGTGCCGGCATCGTGCGCCTCGGTCGCGAGCCGGTCGAACTCGGAGAGGAACCGGTCGCGGTCGACTGGTTCGCCCCCGTTCTTCGCCCCCACTTTGATCGTCCTGACGTCGAGCTCGACGGCCGCCTCCAGAAGGTCGTGGCGGACACGATCGGACGCGGCACGCCGCGTCCCGCTCGTCCACCAGTCGCGGATGAACTCGAGCTCGAGCGTCAGGAGGCCGTTGTCGGCGAGCAGTTCGCTCAGCCCGCGCAGGCCGATCGTGTCTCGCGCCCGCACCAGGTCGGCGTGCACGATCCCCATCCCGGTCCAGCCGGTCCCGGCGACTGCCTCGACCCGTGTGCGGATGTCGATCGGGCTCGTGCCGTCGCCTCTGAGTGCGGCGCTGTCGCCGGCCGAGGTCCAGCAAGCTGCGACGAGCGCACGATTGAGCGCGACCGGCCCTTCGGTCATGTCGCTCTCAGCAGATCCGACTCGTTGGCGGTCACGCGCAATATAATATCGAAACTGGCAAGTCATATATGATCCTGCAATGTCCGCGCGCGGAGATCTAGCCCACATCGGCCATGTCGAGCTCCTGTCACCGAAGCCGGAGGAGAGCCTCGCATTCTTCGAGAACGTGCTCGGGATGGAGCGCGAGGCCGAGGTCGGGGGGTCTGTGTATCTCCGCGGGTTCGGTGATTACGAGCGCTACAGCCTCAAGCTGACCGAGGCGCCGACATCGGGCCTTGGCCACGTCGCACTCAGGGCCTCGAGCGACGAGGCGCTCCGGCGCCGGGTCGCGGCGCTCGAACGCTCGCACCGCGGCGTGGGCTGGATCGACGGGGACATCGGGCACGGTCCCGCGTACCAATTCACCGACCCCGACGACCGCCGGTTCGAGATCTACTACGAGACCGAGCGCTATCGCCCGCACGGGGCGCTGATCCCGGCGATGCTCAACCAGCACCAGCGCCGTACCGGCCGTGGGGTCGGAGTGCGCCGGATCGAGCACGTGAATTTCGTCTCACCAGATGTCCGGGCTTGCCGCCAGTTCCTCGAGCAGGAGCTCGGGTACCGGTCGCTTGAGATCATCGAGCTCGACGACGGCCGCGAATACGGCGCCTGGCTGACGGCGACGATCCAGGGGCACGAGATCATCTACATCCTCGAACGCCGGCCGGTGCGCGGCAGGCTCCATCACGTCGCATTCTGGGTCGACACGCGAGAGGAGGTGCTGCGTGCTGCGGATCTGTTTCAGGACCACGGGGTGTTCATCGAGGCCGGCCCGGCAAAGCACACGCCAATCCACTCCTTCTACCTCTACGTGTACGAGCCCGGCGGGAACCGGGTCGAGGTCACCTCGGGCGGATACCTCGTTTTCGACCCCGACCCCGAGGGGACCACGGTCTGGACGGAGTCGCAGTACAAGGGCTCGCGCGCGTGGGGGCGCGGCTTCCCGCCGTCATTCGACACCTATGCGACGCCACCATTCGAGGAGGAACCCGATCGATGAACCAGGAGTGCTGATGAAGCTCAACAGACTTGACGACCTGAACGCCACGATCGCTCGTTCCGGGGTGACGCGACGGGCCTTCTCAGGCGACAACGCGACGCTGGCGTTCACGACGCTCGAACCTGGCCACGAGCCCAACCCACACTCGCACCCGCACGAGCAGATCGTCTACGTGCTGTCCGGCGAGCTGAAGTTCGTTGTCGGCGAGGACGAGGCGGTCGTCGGCCCCGGGTCGATGCTCGTGATCCCACCGGACACCGTCCACTGGGCGCAGACGATCGGATCGGAGCCCGCCGTCGACCTGAGCGTGTTCAGTCCACGACGCGAGGACTACGCTCAGGAGGAGCTGGCCGGGGCCGTCGATCCGATCGGCGACTGAGCGGAGCCGAGCACGAGGTTCTCGCGGGTCGCCGTGCGCGGGGTGGCTGGGTTTTCGGAGTCGATCTCGCGCCCGAGCCGGTGCCCGTCGAAGATGCACTCGGCGATCAAACGCGGCTCGATGCAGTCGCCGATCCGGTACAGGCCGGCGATCCCCTCGCGCGCGAGCCGGTCGGGTGTCGCTCCGCAGCTCGCGGTAGATCGCGTCGTTCGAGTTGCGCTGGGTGATCAGGACGATGCTGTCGGCGTCCCACACGGTTGTGCTCGTGTGATCAGACAGCGGACCACCGGCCACCGCGCCGGGATCGATCCGCCGTATCACGCGATCGGTGATCATCTCGACGCCGAGGCGGCTGAGCGTCTTGTGCATGTAGATCGCCTCGGTGGTGAACGCCATGTACGGACCGACCGTCGCGTGGGGGGTCACGAGCGTCACCCGCTGCCCGTCGCGCACGAGCTTCTCGGCCAGGGACGCCCCCATGAAATAGCCCTCGCAGTCGTAGACGAGCACGTGCTCACCTGGAGGTTGCCGGCCGTCGACCATGATCTGCTCGGGCGTCAGACAGTGCGGCAGGCTCGCGTCCGCGCCGGGCACGACATCGCGCGTCCAGCCATTGAGGCCGTCGGTCGCCCACCGCGAACCGGTCGCGACGACGACGATCTCTGCCCCGTATTCCGCCACCGCCGTCGCGTCGAGCCTCGTCCCCGGGATGAACTCGAGGTTCTTCAGCTTCTGGATCTGGATCCGCCGGTAGTCGATCACCCGTCCCCACTCGCCGAGTCCGGGGAGGCGTGAGATCCAGCGCATCGCTCCGCCGAGGTCGTCCGCGGCCTCCACGAGGTGCACCCGCCGCATCCCCCGCTTGGCGAGCACGATCGCGCACTCCATCCCAGCCGGTCCGGCGCCGACGACGAGCACGTCGTTGTCGTGGTTACGCGCGCGCGTGAACCTCTCCGGGTGCCAGCCTCGGCGGAATTCCTCTCCCGCAGTGGGGTTCTGCGTGCAGACGAGGCGCGCACCGCCCTGCTTGAACCGGCCGATGCAGATGTTGCAGCCGATGCACTCGCGGATCTCGTCGAGCCGGCCCTCCTCGATCTTCTTCGGCAGGAACGGATCCGCGATCGATGGGCGCGCGGCGCCGATGATGTCGAGCTGTCCCGAGCGGATCGCGGCGACCATCGTGTCCGGGTTCGTGAACCGTCCGACGCCGACGATCGGCTTGTCGGTATGCGGGCGGATCTGCTCGACCCACGGCTTCTGCCAGTTCTCCGGTCGGACCCTCGATGCCGACACCGAGTCGGTCGTGTCGAGCAGGCTCGGCGGACCGACCTGGACGTCCCACAGGTCGACGAGGTGGTCGACATGCTCGATGAAGCGAACGCCGTCCTCCTGTACCTCGATCCCGAGCCCGTCCTCGCTCAGGGTGTCGATCGAGAAGCGCATGCCGAGCGCGCAGTCGTCGCCGATCGCCTCGCGGACCAGCTCGAGCACCTCGCGGGTGAAGCGGGCGCGGTTCTCGAACGAGCCGCCGTACTCGTCTGTGCGCCGGTTGAAGTACGGCATCAGGAACTGCTGGGTGATCGGGACCGTCTCGGCGCCGTAGATGAGAATCAGGTCGAACCCGGCCTCGCGCGCGCGCTCGGCCGCCGCGACGTAGAAGCCCTGGAGCTCCCGGATGTCGTCACGGTCCATCTCGTAGCACGAGTGCATCACGAACCGGGCGCTCGGGATCTGCGAGACGCCGCGAGCCGGGTGGCGGAGCTCGTGCCCGGTGTGGTTCGGGCCGAAGTAGTTGAGCTCGACGCCCGGCAAGCGAGCCGTGCTCGTGTGCGCGCTCGCACCATCATCCTCAGGTTGCGAACGTCGGTCTCGTCCCACAGCTTTGCCTGGATGAACGGTGTGTCGTCGCTTTCGGGATGGATCGAGCAGTACTCGGTGTTGACCACCGCCCAGCCGCCCTCGGCCTTCATCCCGCGAAACTCCGCCTGCGTCCCCGCGTAGTCACTGCCGAACCCCGAGCAGTGCGGGGTCTGGTAGAAGCGGTTGCGCATCACCTTCGGCCCGATCCGGACCGGCTCGAACAGCACGTCGTACTTCGGGTCTCGCAATGGTGCGTTCACTCGTACCAACTGTCGGGCGCGAGTCTCATCTGCGTCCGGAAGTCGAGGTTGTGCGTGGGCATGAGCAGCGCGTCGTGCTCGCGCTCGAGCTGCTCGAGGCGCTCCCACGATGCGACCATCTCGTCAGGGCTCCACAGGATCGCCGGCAACCTACGGGCCCGCATCTTGTCAAGCAGATAGGTGGCGTCGGCAAGCAGGATCACGACCTGCTCGCGGAGCGTGACCATCAGCGACTGGTGACCCGGCGTGTGTCCCGGAGTCGCGACGATCCTGACCTGGCCGTCTCCGAACACATCGTGGTCGCCGTCCAGCTGCTGCCAATCGAGGTTGAGATCAAAGTCCTCGCGCGCGTAGACGTCGCGCTGGTAGACGGGCGGGTCGCGGGCGAACTCGAGCTCGCGCCGCTGCACGAGCACCGGCGCCTGGCGGAGCGCCTCGAGGCCGCCCGCGTGATCGAAATGCAGATGCGATTGGACGACGACGTCGACGTCTGCCGGCTTCATGCCGACGCTTGCCAGCACCGCCTCGAGATGGTCGCCGGTGCCAAGCTGGAGACGAAAGGACGCGGCATCCGGGCCGAGCCGGGATTCGGGATCGCTCGCCAGCGCCGGGTGCAGACCGCTGTCGAACAGGACCCTGCCCTGCGGATGCCTGATCAGGAAGAAGAAGTACGGGTTGTAGACCTTTGTGCCCACCCGCTCGTCGAACGGATCGAAGCAGGCCATGTCCGACAGGTCACCGCCGCAGTGGAACGCGTACAACCGGAGGTCGTTGGTCATCTGTCCAGATCATATAGAAAGATGGGGATCCTATAGCATCACTCTGTGGTGTCGGCGCGCCACGATCTTATATGTGCTCTAGAGCGTCTATAGACTTTCTCGTGATGTCGACATGAGCACGCACCGGGACGTCAGGGGGGGAGCGCCTCGCAGCAAGGCTGATGTTGCGTGCGAGTACGTGCGCGAGAGGGTGCTCTCGGGCGAGTTGCGCCCGGGTGAACGCGTTCGCATCAGCCGGGTTGCCTCCGAGCTCGGTTTCTCGGACATCCCGGTTCGCGAGGGTGTGAAGAGACTCGAGGCCGAGGGTTTGCTGGAGTTCGAGACTCACAAGGGCGCTGTCGTCACGACCCTGCACGCGCATGACATCGAGGAGATCTTCGCGATCCGTGCCGAACTCGAAGCACTGGCGGTTAAGCGTGCCTCGCGCTCGATCAATCGCGACCAGCTCGACCATCTCGGCGAGCTCCTCGACGAGATGGAGCAGGCCGAGTGCGACGGACGGCTCGAGGACTACGGGGAGCTCAACCGCGAGTTTCACTTTGCGATCTACGAGGCTCAGCCGTACGAGCGCCTACTGGCGCTGATCCGCGACTACTGGAACTCGACTGACTGGTGCCGCCGGATCTTCGTGGGTGACGCCCACAGCGTGCGGGCATCCGCGGCGGAGCACCGCGGGATCTATGAGGCGCTGCTGGCGGGCGACGGCGAGGCGGCGGCGGACCTGCTGCGCCAGCAGAAGCGCCGGGCCGGAGCTTGGCTGCTCGAGCACGCCGATGAGGACCCCAAGAGCTCGTCTCGCCCGCGACGTCGGCGTGCGGCGAGCTCGTGACCTCGACCGGCGGCCCCGCGCGGTCAGACGCCGGCGGCGTTGTCTCCCGCAGTCGTCGGCCCGTCTGAGGCCGGTGGGTCCGCGGCGATCGATGCGATGAGCGCGGACGCCTGGTCGGCGGTCAGCGTCCGGCGCACCACGGTGCCCTGGTCAGATTCGCCGAGTGCCGAGAGCAGGGCGTCGACGTGCGTGGGATCGGCGAGCAGGGCGATCGCGGAGTCCCCGCTGGGGACCGCCTTGCGCAGCTCGTCGATGAGGGCCTTCGGCTCTGGCTCGACTTCACTTGGCTTGCCCTCCTCGGCACCGATGATCCCTCCGAGCACGAGCCCTGCCGCGATTCCGGGGGGACCGAAGATGGCCCCCACGACGGCACCGGTGAGCGCGCCTTCGCCGGCTCCCCGCTCCGAAACGCGATCGGTCTCCTCGACGTCGACATAGTGACCGGCGAAGGTACCCCGGACCGACATTCGATCGTGGCCGAGGTGTTCGACGATCGCAACCTCGCTCGTCCAGACCGCCGTGCTGCCCGCACGGTCGCGCAGCTTCCCGAACATGCTTGCGGCGGTGGTATGCCCCTTGAAGGAGATCAAGGCGAGATCGAGGCTCATGGCGTCAGTGTAGATCCGTGCGTGTCGCGTGGCCAGAGGTCGCCGGTCTGACCCGTGACAGCGGCCCGGCCCGGGGCATCACGGGGGAGAGAGGCCGATCGCCTCCGCGAGCAGCTGCACCTGTCCGGGGTCGGACGCGCACGGAAGCAGGACGAGCTCGTCGCACCCCGCCCCAGACCATTCGGCCACCAGAGCCCGCACCGTATCCGGAGTCGTCGCCGCGCCGAGGGCGATCACCTGCGCCAGGGTCTCCACGCCTGCGGCATCGATCAGCGCTTGGTCGCCTGGGTCGGGAGGGAAGTTGTAGTAGCGATCGGTGAACGCGGTGACCGCGCTGGTGGCGTCGTCGCCGAGCGCGAAGTAGGCGAGGGCGACCAGTCGCGGACGCCCATCGCGCCGAAGAGCCGTCCACTCGGCGCGCACCTCGGCCGCCATCGCCATGAACTCGTCCGGGCTACCGCCGCCCATCATCCATCCGTCTCCGAGCCGGGCAGCGCGGCGCAGGGCCGCGGGCACGTGTCCCGCGATGATCAACGGCGGGCCGTCCCGCGCCACCGGAGGCGGGCCGACGCGGCCCGAGTAACCGCGGACGTCGCCACGCCAGATCGTGCGCAGCTCTTCTATCTGCTGTTCGAGGCGCCGTGCGCGCCCGCGCGGTGCCAATCCGCTGGCGGTGTAGTCGTCCTCGCGCGCCCCGATGCCGATCCCGACGGTCAGGCGTCCTCGTGACAGGCGGTCGATCGTGGCCAGTTCCTTGGCGAGCAGCGCCGTGTTGGTCCGGTAGGGCGAGATGAGGATCGCCGTCATCAGACCGATGCGGGCCGTGACGGCGGCTACCGCGGCCAGCGCGACCAGCGGCTCGTAGTTGTCAAAGACGATGCGGTCGATCACGCCGAGGGACGAGAACCCGTGGTGCTCGGCCGCGCGCGCCCAGTCAAGCAGCCGCTCCGGCCGGTCGAGATCGGGCAGGCCGGGCAGGCCGATCGCGACGTCCATGCCGGTCAGGCCTCGCGCGATTGCGTCAGATACGCCCGTCCGACCTCCACCGCACGCTGGGCCGACATCGGCGGCTCGTGGCCCCCGCACACCGTCGTCAGCGGCAGCTCGAGCACCCGGGCCACAGAGCTCCGATAGCTCACGGGATCGCAGTCGGGCAGGAAGTCGATGAACGGGCCGTCGTAGAGCAGGTCACCGGCGAGCAGCAGTCCGGTGTCCTGCTCGAACAGCGCCAGCGAGCCCGGCGAGTGGCCCGGGACCAGGAGCACGGCGAACCGGCGTGCGCCGACCGAGATCGTGTCGCCCTCTTGCACGTACCGCGTCGCGGGGGCCGGGGGGATGACGTGCGCGCCGACGTCGCATCCGGCGGGGACCTGACCGAGGAGGCAATCCGGCACCGGGTACCCCGCCGCCTCCAGCAGCGTCACGTAGTCGGGCGACATATCGGCACGTAGCAGCGAGCCACGGAGCCCCGCGACGAGCTGATCGCTCTCCCACCGATGGGCCAGACGCTCCTCGAACTCGTGGGCGCCACCGACGTGGTCGCGGTGTGAGTGAGTCAGGAACAGCGTCGTGGGCCGGTCGAGCAGCTGCGGGAGCGAGTCGCGCAGCGCGGTGACACCCAGGCCGGTGTCGACCAGCAGTTGTTCGCCGCCATCCTGAACGAGAAACATGTTGGACTGCAGGAGCTCGGCCACGTGCGGCTCCCAGATCCGGGTGATGCCCTGGGCGCAGACCTCGTGCGCGAACCACGCGGGATTGACCCGCGCCGCATCGCCTCCGCGGCCATCGCCGCCCCGCTCGTCGCGCCGTGTCGTCGTGTCCGTCATCCCGGGTCGCGGTCCTGGGCTGCGTCCGTGGTCGCCACCGCGACCGCGGGGGCCGCCGTTGCCTCATGTCGCCCCGACAGCGCCACGCTGACGACGAAGATCCCGCCGATGCCGAACATGGCCGCCAGGTAGAGCCAGACGTCCTTGAACGAGGACTCGTGAAACGTCCACAGCATGAAGAGCAGCCACACGTAGGAGATGCCGACCAGGATCCAGCGTTGGACCGGCGAGACCCGCTCACGCACCGCCACCTTGAGCGGCAGGCGGTACCCGCCGGCGGCATAGATGGTGACGCCGACGAGGTACACGAACACGGCCACCAGGCTGCCCGCGCCGATCATGTTGTTGAGCGCGCTGGTGCGCGGACCGAAGAAGGCCAGCGAGGCGACGATCACCACGGTGGAAAGCACGATCGCGTTGACCGGCGTCTTGAGACGCGGGTGGACCGAGGAGAGCCGCAGCACGTGGTGGCCGGGGAAGTTGCCGTCCCGGGCCATGGCAAAGGCGTAGCGCGTGGCCTGCAGGAAGCACGCGATCGCGCAGGTGCAGATGTTGAAGGCGACGAGGACCAGGAAGCCCTTCTCCACGACCGTGCCCAATGTCCCGCGCACGATGTCGCTGACGGCGGTGGGGGACTGGGAGATCGCGGCCAGCTGGCTCGGCTTGATGGTGAGGACCAGCGCGACGAGGAACAGCATCTGCATCACGGTGACGAGAATCACCGTGGCGTACATCGCCCGCGGCACGTTGCGTCCGGGGTCCGGACCCTCCTCGGCGGCGGCGCCCGCGTTCTGCCACCCGGTGGTGCCGGAGCTGAAGAACACGACCGTCAGGGCCAGCCAGAACGCGCCGACGGTCTTCCAACCGAAGGGAGAGAAGTAGTGGGCGGACGGGATCCCCTTGTGGCTGAAGACCAGGCTGCCGCCCGTGAGGTGACCGCGGATGGCCCCGACGACCAGCAGCAGGATGGTCAGGCCGCCGATGACCGCGATCTCGCTGATGGCGCCGTAGCGCGTGATGGAAGCCGACAGTTTGACCGAGGCGATCAGCACCGCCGCCAGCACGACGACGACGAGCACCGCGATCCAGGTGGTCTCGTCCGGCGACGACGTGTAGGACAGCAACGCTGGCAGTACCGTCGCTGCCAGCACGTAGCTGACCGCGACGACCGCGACGAGTGCCCAGATGAATCCGGGCCATCCGGCCGCCACCCCGGCGACGCGATTGAAGATCTGACGCCCCCACTGGTACTCCTGCCCGGCGATGGGGATGCGCCGCGACAGTGCCGCGTAGGCGAAGACGATGGCCAGGGTGGGGAAGCCCACGAGGAGCACCAGCCACATGCCCAGCGTGCCGGCGATCGCCAGGGTCGGGCCGACCATCAGAAAGACGCCCGTGGTCATCGATGTCGTCGAGAACGACAGGCCGAACAGGTCAAACGCGCTCAGACTGCGGTTGAGCTCCTGCTTGTAGCCGAACCCCGAGAGGACGTCCTCCTCGGAGAGCGGTCGCTCAGCGGTCGCGGTTGCGGTGGTGTCCCGGCTCACGTGCTCGCTCCTCTGATCGGACGTGGCGTTCTCGGCGGCGCTGCGTCGGCGTTTGTCTGCAACTCGGCCCGCCGCGCCGCGAAGCTACAAGTCTTGTGGGGGTTTTGTCAAGGCAAACGGTCGGCAGGTGAGCAGGCGGCGCTGATCCGGCCGGCGGTGGGTCACCTAGGATCCGCGTGTGCGCCACGTGGACGGCCAGGACTTCTCCACTATCAGCGAGGCTGCGGCCGCCGCCGGGGTGAGTCCGCAGACGCTGCGCGTGTGGGAGGCCAAGAACCTGCTCAGCCCCAGCCGGACGCCGGGCGGCCAGCGCCTCTACAGCGTCGATGCGGTGAGCCGGGCGCGGGAGATCGCGCAGCTGCGCACGGAGCGGGGATGGAACCCGGCGGCGATCGCCACCGCGCTGGCCGGGCGGCCCGCCGCGTCGAGTCCGGGAGGACCGCCGCGACGTGGCGCGCGCCTACGCGAGGCCCGGAAGGCCCGGGGCGTGACCATCAGGGAACTGGCCGCGCGCGTGGGGCTCTCGTCCGCGGCGCTCTCGGCCCTGGAGCGGGGCGAGGCGACCGTGACAAGCGCGATCATCGCGCGGATCGCCGACGCCCTCCTGGTTCCGATGAGCGCGCTGGCGAGCTCGAGGCCTCCGCCGGCCGCAGTCATCCGGGCCGGGAGCGGACCGACCACCGTCAACCACGGCGGCGTCACCTGGCAGGAGCTCGGCGCGTCGGGCCACGACCTGGAGCCCGCGATTCTCACCGTGCCGCCCGGGGAGGGGAGCGGCGGGAGCTACTCGCGCGCCGGTGAGACGTTCGTGCTGCTACGCGACGGGTCTCTCGTGTTCACGCTGTGGCGGCCCGAGGAAACCGCGATCGAGCTGACACCCGGAGACGCGCTGACCATTCCCGCCCGCACCACGTTCGAGTGGCACAACGCAGGGGGCGTGACCAGCGCGGCGTTGTGGGTTGAGAGCCTTCTCGGCCGGCCGTCGAACGCGACTTCCTGAGACCACGCTGGCGAGCAGCTCGAACGTGTTCCAATCCTGGAAGTGGGTGACGCACGTGCCCATGTCGAGCAACTCCTGAAGCTCTTCCCGGCCGAAACGCAAGCGCCCGCGCCGCACTAGCGGCACGGTCGCCCGTCGACGAGGCGGCGACTACGCGGGCGGCGCGGCCGATGCCGGCGGCGAGGGCGGCGCAACCTCGACGGTGCGACACCAACGACCCAGGGCATGGCGCCCCACCAGCGTCAGCGTGCCGTCGGCTGTGATCCAGTCCCGGCCGCGCAGCTCGCCGACCACGTCTGACCGCGTCGGGTCGGCGCCCGCGCCAGTGCCGGCCAACTGATTGCTGCCCGGACGTACGGTCCAGCGACCAGAGTCCAGCGCGCTCAAGGCAACGCCCTGTTGGTCCGTCGGCAGGTCCAGGGGGTGCGGACCCGGCGCCGCGCCGGGCTGTGCCGGCCGGGGCTCGGCTGGCCCCTTCGGATGCTCACCGAGCGGACGTTCGGCGCTGTCGTCGGCACGCGCGGTGCTGTCCTCATCCGGGTGCTGGACGTGACCGAATAGCGGCTCGCCCGTGGACATCCGGTCGCTCAGCCATTGCCCGGCGGCGTCGGCAAAGGCGCGGGCGCGGTCCGCGTCGACTCCGTAGCGCTGGGACAGGTCCTCCATGTCAAGCTCGGAGAACCGTTGCACTGACCGGCTGATCTCATCGGCGATGGCGCGCAGCCGATCTTCAAAACTCTCGTGGTCGCTCATGCTCACATGTTGGCAGGCGCTCATAGCGGGCCTGCGTGACCCCGCGAAACTCCCTATAGCATGTGACATACTACTCGCGATGAGCACGAGCGAGAGCTGCGACGTCGTCGTCATCGGCGCCGGCGCCGTCGGCGCCGCGTGCGCCTACCACCTCGGCGAGGCGGGCCTCAGTGTGACGGTCGTCGACCGGGGCTCGGTCGCCGGGGGGACGACGGGGGCCGGGGAGGGCAACATCCTCGTCTCTGACAAGGAGCCCGGCCCCGAGCTCGAGCTGGCGCTGCTCTCGCTGCGGGTGTGGCGTGAACTCCCGCCGGCGGTGACCGAGGCCGCCGAGATGGAACTCAAGGGCGGCCTGGTCGTCGCCGCGACGGGCGAGGAGCTCGCCGGGCTGACCGCGCTGGCCGACGCCCAGAACGCCGCCGGCGTCGAGGCGGTTGCACTCGGGCCCGAGCGCTTGACCGAATTCGAGCCCGAGCTCGCCACCGACCTCACCGGCGGGATGTTCTATCCCCAGGACATGCAGGTGCAGCCGATGCTCGCCGCCGCCCATCTCCTTGCCGCCGCGGCGCAACGCGGCGCCCGCGTCCTGCTCAGCGAGCCGGTCACCGGGCTGCTGCGGGCTGGGGAGCGGGTCACCGGGGTGCGCACGGCGCGGGGACCGATCGCGGCCGGTGCGGTGGTCAATGCGGGCGGCGTGTGGGGTGGGGAGGTCGCGTCGCTGGCCGGCGTCGAGCTGCCGGTCCTTCCCCGGCGCGGCTTCATCCTCGTGACCGAGCCGGTCGGGCGGCTGATCCGCCACAAGGTGTACGCCGCCTCCTACGTCGCCGACGTCCAGGACTCATCCGAGGATCTCGAGACCTCGCCCGTGATCGAGGGCACCGCCAGCGGCACCGTGCTCATCGGCTCCAGCCGTGAGCGGGTCGGCTTCGACGTTCGTCTCTCGATGACCGCGCTGGCGCGGATGGCGCGCCAGGCGATCCGGCTGCTCCCCGTCCTCAGCCGCGTTCGCGCGATGCGCGCCTACCAGGGATTTCGGCCGTACTCGCCGGATCATCTGCCCATGATCGGCGCGGACGGGCGTGCCCCCGGCCTGTTTCACGCCTGCGGCCATGAGGGCGCCGGCATCGGCCTGTCGGCTGCCACCGGGCTGCTCATCGCCGAGCAGGTGACGGGCCGGCCGACGAGCCTGCCGCTGGCCGCGTTCGCGCCCGATCGTTTCGCCGAATCCGGATCGGCATGAGCTCCGCACGGACGATCGCCATCTCAGTCGACGGGCGGCCGGCCGCCTGCCGAGACGGCGAGACGATCGCCGCCGCGCTGATCGGCGCCGGTGAGACCGCGTGGCGCTCGACCCGGCGCACGGGCGCACGTCGCGGCCTGTTCTGTGGCATCGGCGTCTGCTTTGACTGTCTGGTCATGGTCAACGGCGACGGCCCGGTGCGCGCGTGCCTGGTGACCGCGCAGCCGGGCGACCAGATCTCCACGGGCCCGGTCGAGGGCGCTGCGACGGAGCGGGGGAGCCGGTGACACCTGATCGGGTCGCCGATCTGGCGGTCATCGGCGCGGGACCGGCGGGCCTGGCCGGTGCGGTCACCGCGGCCGATGGCGGCTGCCAGGTCACGGTGATCGACCTCGGTCAGCGTCCCGGAGGCCAATACTGGCGCCACCCCCCGGCGGCGCTCGGCGGCGGGGTGGGGCCGTCTCCTCACGGGTGGCGGACCTTCGCACCGCTGCTGCGCCGCTTCGAGGCCCATCAGCGCGCCGGTCGCATCGACTACCTCCCCGAGACGGCGGTGTGGCGGCTGGACCGCGACGACGTCGTGACCGTGCGGGCCATGGCCGGCGAGCGGCGTCCGCAGGCCCGAGCCGTGCGAGCCCGGGCGGCTCTGGTGGCGACCGGCGCCTTTGACCGTCAGGTGCCGTTTCGGGGCTGGACGCTGCCGGGAGTGATGGCGGTCGGCGGAGCCCAGTCGCTGCTGAAGGGCAGCGGGGTCGCCCCCGGCCGCCGAGTCGTCGTTGCCGGGACCGGGCCCTTCCTGCTGTCGGCGGCCGAAGGGCTGCTGCGCGCGGGCGCCGAGGTTGCCGCCATCGTGGAGGCCAACCCGCCCGGGGCCTATGCGCGCGCACCGCGGACCGTGGCGGCGGTCCCGGAGAAGCTCGTGGAGGCCGCCGGCTACGCGCTGACCCTCGCCCGGCATCGCGTCCCCTACCTTGTCGGGCGCGCGGTCGTCGAGGCTCACGGAGCGCAACGCCTTGACAGCGTGACGGTCCGCCGGGTGAGACGCGATTGGACACCTCGCGGCCCGGGCCGCACGATCGCATGCGACACCCTGGCCGTCGGCTTCGGTTTCGTCCCCCAGCTGGAGCTGCTGCTCCAGCTGGGTTGTGAGGTGCGTGTCGACCGCTCTGGCGCGGTGGTGGCGGTGGTCGACAGCCGTCAGCAGACGAGCGTCACCGACGTCTACGCCGCCGGCGAGCCGACCGGGGTGGGGGGCGCCGAGCTCGCGCTGGCCGAGGGCACGCTCGCGGGTGACGCGATCGCGAGCCGGCTCGGCCACGGAGTGGTGCTCGATGCTCGCGCGCGGGAGGCAGCGGCCCAACGGCGGTCACGACTGCGCGCATTCGCCGAGCTGCTCGCCCTCGCGCATCCGGTGCCCGCGGGCTGGCGCACCTGGTGTGATGAGGCGACCGTCGTCTGCCGCTGTGAGGAAGTCACGGTCGGCGAGGTCGCCGACGCGGTGGCGCTGGGCGCCGAGGACCCGCGCGCGGTCAAGCTGCTCGCGCGGCCCGGGATGGGGTGGTGTCAGGGGCGCATCTGCGGCGCCGCCGTGGCGGCGCTGACAGGTGAGCTCACCGGCCGGGCGCTCGGCGAGCCGGCCCTGAGCTCACTGGCCCGCCGCTCGTTCGCGCACCCCGTGCCGCTGGGAGTCCTGGCCGATCAGACGTCCACTGATACTTCCTCCCAATCGCAATAGTATATCATATGGCACTGGCGCTATCCTCGGCGCCGCAATCTCAGGAGGGACGCAGATGAAGCCTTGGCATGGGGTGCTGGTCGCGACCGCGACGCCCTACGACGACATGCTCGAGCTCGATCTCGACCGCTACGCCGAGCACGTCGCCTGGCTGGCGGCGAGCGGCTGTCACGGCGTGTGCCCGAACGGCTCCCTCGGTGAGTACCAGGTCCTCAGTGACCACGACCGGGGTGCCGTCGTGCGCACGGCGGTGGAGGCCGCGCCCGATGGCTTCCAGGTCGTCCCGGGCGTCGCCGCCTACGGCGCGCGCGAGTCGCGCGCCTGGGCCGAGCAGGCCGCGGAAGCAGGCGCGTCCGCGGTGTTGCTGCTACCGCCCAACGCCTATCGCGCCGACGCGCGCGCGGTGCTGGCCCACTACGCGGAGGTCGCGCACGCCGGCCTGCCCATCGTCGCCTACAACAACCCGATCGACACCAAGGTCGACCTCGTCCCGGCGCTGCTGGCCGAGTTGCACCAGCGCGGCTCGATCGTCGCGGTCAAGGAGTTCTCCGGAGACGTGCGGCGCGCCTACGAGCTCGCCGAGCTGGCCCCCGAGCTCGACCTCATCGTCGGTGCTGACGATGTGCTGCTGGAGTTGATGATCGCGGGCGCCAAGGGCTGGGTGGCCGGCTATCCCAACGCCTTCCCGGCCACCTGCGTGGAGCTCTACGAGGCCGCCCGCGACGGTGATCTCGCGCGTGCGCTCCCGCTCTACGGCGCCCTGCACCCGCTGCTGCGATGGGACTCCAAGACCGAGTTCGTGCAGGCGATCAAGCTGTCGATGGACATGGCCGGGCGCCACGGCGGCGCGTGCCGACAGCCGCGCCAGCCGTTGACCCCCGAGCAGGAGGCCGTCGTCCGCGCCGCCACCCAGGCCGCGATCGACGCCGGCTACCGGTGAACGGCGCCCTACCCTCTGCAAGCGTGGCCGCTGACACGATCAAGGTCGCGCCGCTGGCCGGGCAGCGGAGCCTGCGCGAGCAGGTGGCCGGCGCCCTGCGTGCTGCGGTCATCTCCGGCGAGATGCAGCCCGGGATCGTGTATTCGGCCCCCTCACTGGCCGCCCGCTTCCACGTGTCGGCCACGCCCGTTCGCGAGGCGCTGCTGGACCTGACCAAGGAGGGGCTCGTCGAGGCGGTACGCAACAAGGGGTTTCGGGTCACCGAGGTCACCGATCAGCAGCTCGACGACATCACGGAGCTGCGCGCGCTCATCGAGGTGCCGATGGTCACCCGGATCGCGTCGGGGATCACCGGCCCACAGGTGCGGGCGCTGCGGCCGCTGGCCGACGCGATCTGCGCGGCCGCCGAGGAGGGCGACCTGATCGGCTACATCGAGGCCGACCGGCGGTTTCACCTCGCGCTGCTCGAGCTCTCCGGCAACTCCGAGGTGCTCGAGGTCGTCGATGATCTGCGCGGCAAGACGCGGCTCTACGGACTCGCCAAGCTGGTGGAGCAGCGCGCTCTGACCGGATCCGCGCAGGAGCACCACGAGATCCTCGATGCGCTGGAGGCCAACGATCCCGCGCGGACGGAGGACGTGATGCGCCGCCACATCGGCCACGTGCGGGGGCTGTGGGCGCCGCTCAGTTCGCCGCCGCTCTCACTCACAGATAGGACCTCGGATGCAGATCACTCGCAGTAGCATTGACACTGTCACCGGCCCGGCTGAATGGTTCACCGGTGACGTGTACCTCGACGCCGTCGCCGACCCCGCGGGCACTTCCACCTTCGCCGCCGCCAGCGTGCATTTCACCCCCGGTGCGCGCACGGCTTGGCATACGCACCCGCACGGCCAGACGATCTTCGTCACCGAGGGCGTTGGGCTGTGCCAGCGCGATGGCGGTCCGGTGGAGGTCATCGGGCCGGGTGATCGTGTGTTCTTCGAGCCGGGAGAGAACCACTGGCACGGCGCCGCGGCGAGCCGCTTCATGGTCCACATCGCCATGCATCAGGCCGATGCGTCCGGCAGCCTCGTCACCTGGGGCCGCCATGTCACCGAGGACGAGTACGCCGCCGGGTCGACGTCTGACCGCTGACCCACGGCGAGGGCCGTCAGGTAGGCTCGACGCCGCCGGCGCGAACGGTGGGCGATGGGAGGGATGGTGAGCGGGTCAGTGCAGCCAGGGGAAGCCGTGCCGGCCGGCCACCGGGGAGGCTCTTCCCGCCGGCGCCTGGGCGTGCGCGCGCTGATGGGAGTGGCGGTGCTGCTCGCGGTCCTGGCGGTGGCGCTGTCATACGCGGGCCGCGCGCTGCTCCGCCCTGGCCCGTTCGCCGATCGCGCCGTCGCCGCGTTGCAGGACCAGTCCGTCCAGGCCGACGTGGCCGATCACGTGACCGACGCGGTCACCGGGATCGGCGGAGGGGATCTCGTGGCGGTGCGGCCGCTGGTGCGTTCGGTCGCGGGCGGCATCGTCGGGGGGCAGGCGTTCGCGGCGCTGTTTCGCAGGGCGATCCTGCAGGCGCACGACGCCGTCGTACGGCGTGGCGACGGGCGGTTGCTGGTCACGGTGGGGGATCTCGGTGTGCTCGTCCAGGGCGTTCTGGAACGTCTCGCGCCCGGGGCGGCCCGGAGGATCGGCGCCGAGCGGGCATCGCGCCTGTTCGCGCTGCACCCCGGCGGAGTGGTGGTCGATGTCGTGCAGGCCGCCAGACGGGTTTACGCCGCGGCGTGGGTACTCGCCGTGCTGGGGGCGATCGCCGCCGTCGGCGCGGTGCTTCTGTCGGAGGACAGGCGGCGCACCGCGCGGCAACTGGGGATCAGTCTGGTGGTGGGCGGCGCGGCGCTCGCGGTGCTGGTGACGCTCGGGCGCGAGATCGCACAGCAGCTCGCGCCGGCCGGGCGCGGGGACGCCGTCGGGGCCGTGTGGACGGCGTTCCTCGGTGGCCTGCGCGTCCAGGCGCTGTTCCTTGCGGCAGCGGGCGCGATCGTCGCCGGGAGCGCCACGGGGCAGCTCGGCCGGGCCGGCGGCGAAGCATGGCGCGCAGGCACGTGGCTGGTGCGTCCGGCCCCGGGAGCATCACAGCCGCCCTCGCTCGCCGGCGGCGTCGGACTCATCGCGGTCGGCGTCCTGATTCTGCTGGAGCCCGGCACGACGCTCACCGCCATCGCGCTGCTGGCCGGCCTCTACGTCCTGTACCGAGGCGTGGCGGCCGCCGCGATGTCGGTCGCGGGCAGGGCCGGCGAGTCGTCGGCGGCGCGCGGGTCAGTGAGACGCTTGGCGCGACGGGCGCCGCTGGCGATCGCGGCCGCGGTGGTGGCGGGCGCAGGCGTGGTCATCCTCACCGGCGGCGGAGATGAGGCGCCGGCCGCCACGCCCCTGACGTGCAACGGATTCGTCGCGCTGTGCAACCGCCCGCTCAACGACGTCGCCCTGGCGGCGACGCACAACTCGATGGCCTCGGTGACGCTGCCGCACTGGCTGTTTGGTCAGCAGGACGGCACCATCAGCGATCAACTCGATGAGGGCATCCACGGCCTTCTCATCGACACCTATTACGGCTTCGCCGTGCGCGGCGGCGTGCGGACCGATCTAGAGACACTGCCCAAGCGCAGCGCTGCCGAGCAGGAGCTTGGCGCCCCGGCGGTCCAAGCGGCGCTGCGGCTGCGCTCACGGCTGCCGGCGGGCACCGGAGGTCAGCGTGACATCTTCCTGTGTCACGGCTTCTGCGAGATCGGATCGGTCACGCTCTACTCGGCGCTGGCCGATCTGCGGTCCTTCCTCGTGTCACACCCTGGCGAGGTGGTGGTCGTCATCAACCAGGACGAGGGTGTCACTCCCACCGACATCGAGAAGGCGTTTGCGCAGGCCGGGCTTCTCGACCTCGTCTACCGGGGCCCGCTCGGACCCTTCCCGACACTCCGCCAGATGATCGACTCCAACCAGCGCCTCGTGGTCATGGCCGAGAACGATGCGGGCGACCTTCCGTGGTACCACCTCGCCTACGCGCAGGCGCTCCAGGAGACGCCGTTCCGGTTTACGCGCGCCGCCCAGTTGACCGACCCCGCGAAGCTCGCCGCGAGCTGCCGTCCCCACCGCGGCCCCAGCTCCGCGCCGCTGTTCCTGGTCAACCATTGGGTTGACACCACGCCCACGCCGCGGCCATCACTGGCCTCCGTCGTCAACGCTCGAGCGCCGCTGTTGCAGCGAGTACAGGCTTGTCAGCGCCAGCGCAGCCACTTTCCCAACCTCGTCGCGGTCGACTTCTACCGCCGCGGGGACGTGCTCGGAGTCGTCGACACACTCAACGGCGTGTCCCGATGAGTGGACCGCAGCGATGAAGGTCGCCCGGCTCCGACGCGTGCCGCGCGAGCTCATCGGTCTGTATTGGGACTCGGGAGTGGTCAACGACGTTCCGGCGCTTGCCTGGTTTTTCATCTCCTCGCTGGTGCCGCTGGCCCTGGGTCTCACGGCTCTGGCGGCGGTCGCTCTGGGCGACTACGCACGGGCCCAAGAGCTGTCGGCGCGGGTATCCGAGGTGCTGCCCAAGGATGCCCACGATCAGATTGTCAATCTCATCCTGCGGACCAAGGAGCAATCGCCGCTCCTCATCGCGGGTTCGATCGTCGCGATGGTCTGGGTCAGCTCGGGGGTGGTGGGAGTGCTCGAACGCTGTCTGTACCGGCTGCTCGACCGTCCCGGCATCGGGGTGGTGCGCGGGAAGCTGCGCAACCTGGGGGTCGCCACCGTCGTGGCGGTGCTGATCCTGTTGATGGTCGCCGTAGCGACGGCCGGGACCGACCTCGTCCGGCGTCTGGACATCGATCCGGCGATCATCCGTGTGGCGCTTCCGCTGGCCGCGCTTGCTCTGACCACGCTGCTGTGCGGCACGGTCTTCCACACCCTGGTCGGTTCGTCCCTGCGATGGCGGGCCGCGTGGGCAGGCGCCGGCGTCAGCGGTCTGATCCTCAACATCACGCCGACGGTCGCCGGTTACTACCTGCGCCTGGTGTCGGGTCGAACCCCGGTCGGGCTGTTCCTGACGCTCGCCGGCGTTCTGTTCACCTGCTACCTGGCCGCCTTCGGGCTGTTACTCGGCGTCGGGGTCACGGCGCGCGTTCAGCTGGGTCACCGGTTGCGTGGCTGACGAGCGTGACATCGCGCTCACGCGTCGGTGTCGTCGTCTTCCTCGGGCTCATCCTCGAACGGCGGGATCTCGCCGGCGATGAGACGTTCGTGCTCGGCATCCCAGTCGACCGTCGGGAGGAGCAGCGACTTGAGGTTCGCGATGTCCTCGTCGAGGACCAGCACGTCCTCATGCAACTGGTCGCACGCGTCGTCGTCGAGTTCAACGCCGCGACTCTCGAGCTGGTGCGCGACGTAGGCGATCGTCCCGCTTGACTCGGTCATCAGCCAACGCAGCCTCCGCAGGAGCGCGCCGGCCTCCACCTTGGCGGGGTCCGGCGGGGTCGGCCACCCGTACGTGGGGGGCGGGGACGCCTGCTGGCGCCTGTGGACGGTGAGGTGGATGTCGACGGCGGTGACGTCCTCGTCGCCGAACTCCTGGCGGGCCTTCTCCCAGACAAGGGCGAGTCCATCCAAACCGTCACGTCGAACGCCCGCCTGCGGCCGTGTCGCGGGCGCCAGTTCGTCGACACCGGCGGACGGCGCGATCGCCGCCTCAGCGGCCTGGATGAGCTGATCCCCGCGGGTGCCGCTGATCCCCCAGCGGTCGCGCAGGTAGGCCTCGAACGTCTCGTGGGTCGAGCGATAGAGCAACGTGTCACGAATCTCAGCCAACGCGTCGCCCACCTCGAGGTCGGTGTTTAGACCGCGTCGGACGATTCCCTCCAGCCTGCTCAGGTGCTCGACTTCGGTGCTGGACTGGCGGTTGTCAGGGTTGGGGCTGCTCATGGCGGTGATCTCTCGTTAGGCCTGCGCCCGGGCGTGACGCGGCCCGCGGCGAGTTGCTGTTACTGCAGTACATATCACTCGTGCGGCGAACAGTTACCGCCACGGCGACACGATTTACGCAACTCATAGAGACGCGCCGCCGGGGGTGCTGCCCGGAGAGGGGGCTGGTGGGATCCAGGCGTCCAGTCGCCGGCCGTAGTCGGCGGCGGGTCGCAGGGCGCGGCCACGGGTCCGTGTGAGCCAGCCGCGCTCGATCATCTGCTGAGTGATCGCGGCCGGGATGGCTCCGGCGAGGTGGGGGCGGCGCTGGGTCCAGTCCAGGCAGGAGCGGGCCAGCACGCGACGGGAGCGCGACAGCTGCTCGGGATCAAGCCCGAGTTGCGATAGCCGCCGCCGTCCGTGATCAGTGAGGTTGTGGTCGCGGTCGCCGGCGAGCTCGAGGCTGCCGTCGCTCAGCAGTCGGTCGCGAAGCTCGACGCCGAGCCGGCCGGCCAGGTGGTCATAGCAGCAGCGCGCATCGGCCAGTGCGCGCTGCCGGCGGTCCTGGCGCAGCGAGCGCACCTCGGCGGGCGGCGCGATCTGCGCCAGCGCCTCCAGGGCAGCGGCGACGTCCGGACCGGCGAGCTGGTGGTAGCGATGGCGTCCCTGGTGATGGACACGGACCAGGCCGCTGTCCACGAGGCGGTGCAGGTGGGCGGTGGCTGTCGTCGCCGCGATGCCGGCATGGCGGGCGAGCTCGCCGGCGGGCAGGGCGCGTCCGTCGGCCAGGACCGCCAACATCGCCGCGCGCGCGGGACTGCTCAGCAGCGCACCGATCGACGAGAGGTCACGATCTCTGTTCGGATCACCGGGCTGGGGCACGGTCTCAGGATCGCACGCCGACACTTCACGCCGGCCTGGACTATTTCGGGTTTAGCGTTTTTCGCAAGGCAACCGCCAACCCGCAAGGAGACCGACACATGACCCAGAGCCAGGCCATTCCGATCACCGTCGACCCCCGGATCGCGCACGTGTTCGACGCCTGGGATGAGGCGCTCGGCGCCAAGGACCTCGATGCGGCGATCGCGCTCTACCACGACGACGCGACGCTGGAGAGTCCTCTCGTCCGTCACCTCCTGGGCAGCGAGCGGGGCGTCGTCGAAGGGCGTGAGGCGCTGCGCTCGTTCGTGCGCCAGGTGTTCGAGCACCAGCCGCCGGAGCGCCGTCGCTTCCGCAGCGGCCTGCTCACCGACGGCAGCCGCGCGACCTGGGAGTACCCCCGTCGGAGCCCTGACGGCGAGCAGATGGACATCGTCGAGGTCATGGAGATCACCGAGGGCCTCATCGCCCACCACCGCGTGTACTGGGGCTGGAAGGCCGTCAGCATGATCGAGCCCGTCCCGGGGGAATAACACTCAGTGATGGATCGACCTCTTCACCTCGAGGAGTACGACCGCAAGCACGGCATCCGCCGGTAGTTCACCCGCTGAGATCGATCCCCATGATCTCCGGTCGCATGAGGGCCGCCAGCCAGCGCCGCCCGCCGGCGCCGGTCGCGTGGGTCCGGACCTCGTCGTCGGGCAGGCGCTCGGGGTCGCGGTCCGCAAGGCCAAGGTAGGTCTCCAGCGCCCAGCGCACCACCGTCTGGTTGAAGGCCAGGCCGTCAGGGCCGGCGTTGGCCAGAGAGACGATTGCGAAGTCGTACTCGGGCACCGTGAGCAGCTCGGCGAACTGGCCGTTGGCGGTGCCGCCGTGGCCCGCGGTGCGCACGCCGTCGATGTCACGCAGAAACCAGCCGAGACCGATCGCATCGCCAAGCGTGCTGCCCCGCAGGGTCACCGTCGGGTATCTCATCTGCGTCAGCGCGGACTCGGGTAGCACGCGCCCGCTGCCGCGGACGGACCCGTCGCCGAGATGGAACGCGGCCCAGCGCAGCTGATCGGCTACCGAGGAGGCGAGACCCCCGCCGGGGTTGTCGCCGCGCGCCCGCCGCCACAGGCGGGCGACGTGCATCCGGTCGTCCTGGCCGAGGTTGTGTCCGACGGAGAACCGCCGGGTCATGATGTCATCGCGGGCAAAGAAGCTGTGGGCCAGGCCCAGCGGCTTGAACAGCAGCCGTGCCGTGGCGCGCTCATAGCTCATCCCGGTGACCTTCTCGAGGATTCGCCCGGCCATGTTGAAGCCCGCCTGGCTGTACGACGCACGGGTCCCGGGCGGCGCGACGTGCTCGACCTCGTCGAGTCGGCTCACGTAGCGGGCCAGCGCGTCGTCGCCCTCGCCGGTGTCGGCGATCACGCCCCAGTCCAGTCCCGAGGTGTGGTTGAGCAGGTTCAAAACCGTGATCTCCGCCGTGGCCCGCTCGTCGGCCAGCCGGAGTTCGGGCAGGTAGTCGCGCACCGGCGCCGTCAGCTGCACCTGACCGTCGGCGATGAGGCACATGAGGGCGGTGGCGGTATAGGTCGCGGTCACCGAGCCGAGCAGGAACGCCGTGTTCGGATCCACCGGCACGGGACTCTCGAGGCTGGTCACGCCATGGCACGCGTAGGCCTCTTTCCCGTTCAGCCACACGCCGACGGCGACGCCGGGCATCCGGACCTCGTCGGCGGTGGCGGCGACAAACGCCCGGAGCTCGTGATGTCGCATGTAGTCGGGCATCGTCGCGCTCAATGCTCGTCGGCCGTGCCGTTGACGACCGGTCTGTAGGTGAGCATGAACACGCCGTCCTCGAGCAGCGTGGAGTCAACGAGCTGGAGCGGCTTGAGTGCGCTGGTCTCGCCGAACAGGCGGGTGCCCTTGCCCAGGACGACGGGGAACACCATGAGCCGTAGTTCGTCGACGAGGTCGAGCTCGAGCAGCGACTGGACGAGCTGGGCGCTGCCGGCGATGAGGATGTCGCCGTCGTAGCGGTCCTTGAGTCCCGTGACGGCCGCTCCGAGGTCCCCGTCCAGCACGCTGGTGTTCTCCCACGCCGGGTCGCGGAGCGTGGTGGACGCCACGAACTTCGGCATCGCGTTCATCTTCTCCCCGAACACGCCAGTCCCCTGAATGGAAGGCCACGCGCTGGCAAAGCCCTCGTAGGTGGTGCGCCCGAGCAGTTGGGCGTCACTGGCCATGAGCTCGTCGAACTTGAACTGATTGCCCGCCTGGCCACCGCCTGTCGCCCAGCCCCCGCGCTCATATTCGCCGGGATCGCCGGGGGCCTGGATGACCCCGTCCACGGACATGAACTCAGTGACCACTACCCGTCCCATTGCATCCTCCACCGGTTTGATCGTCCGAGTGTCGGGGAGGACGCGTGGATTGGCCAGGGCCAATCACGGCCGGCCTGGTGGGGCCAATCGCGTGGTCACCCGATCGCCTGCGCCAGCAACCGCGCTCCGGTGGAGATCTCAGACTCGGTCGGCAGCGCATAGCCGAGCAGGAGCGCGGGCGGCCACTGGCTCTCGGTCATGCAGTTGCGGTGCAGCTCGTGGACGCCCACGCCAAGCTCGCCGGCGCGCAGGGCCACCGCGTGCTCGTCAGAGCCCGTGGGCAGCCAGGCCATGACGTGCAGCCCGGCGGCGGCGCCGCTGATCCGCAGCGCGGGGCCATGCTCGGCGAGCGTGCTGATGAGCAGCTCGCGCTTGGCGCGGTAGCGACGGCGCATCGCCCGTAGGTGGCGGTCCAGTCCGCCGTCCTGCACCAGGGTGGCCAGTGCCACTTGGTCGATCGTCGGCGGTTGGGCGGCGCTGACGCGGAACTCCTGCTCGATGTCGCCGAGCAGTCGCGCCGGCGCGACGATCCAGCCGATCCGCAGCGCGGGGGCGAGCGTCTTGCTCACCGTGCCCACGTAGGCCACGCGGTCGGGGGCGAGGCTCTGGAGCGCGGACACCGGATCGCGGTCGTAGCGGTACTCGGCGTCGTAGTCGTCCTCAAGGATGAGCGCGTTGCGCTCGCGCGCCCAGGTGATCAGCGCGTCACGGCGCTCGGGCGACAGCACCACGCCAGTCGGGTACTGGTGCGCTGCAGTCACCATGACCGCGTCCGCCTGCTGCGCGGCGAGGTCGGAGACGATCAGGCCCTGCTCGTCGACGCGCACCGGCACGGCCTCGAGGCCCACGCGCACGACCGTCCGCCGCTGCCAGCGCCAGCCGGGGTCCTCGATGGCGATGCGGCGGGCCCCGCGGCGCCGCAGCGCGGCCAGCACCGCGACCAGGCCGTGGGAGACCCCGCAGGAGATGACCACCTGGTCGGCCTCGGCCACCACCGCCCGGGCCCGGCGCAGGTACGCCGCGATGGCGATGCGCAGCTCTGGTGCCCCGCGGTGCGGGGCGTAGGTCAATCGCGTGTCGGGCAGGTCGCGAAGCGCCCGCGTCACGGCGGCCTGCCAGCGGCGCCGGGGAAAGGCGTGAAAGTCCGCCTGTCCGGGACGTAGGTCATAGCGAAACGGGGTGACGTGCCGCGGCTCGGGCGCGCCCGGGAGCCCCCATGGCGCCGGGAGCTTCGCGACGCGTGTCCCCGAACCGCGCTTGGCCGCCAGATAGCCCTCGGCGACGAGCTGGGAGTAGCTGTCCAGGACCACGCCGCGTGAGACGCCGAGCTCCTGCGCGAGCACCCGGCTGGGCGGGAGCAACGCGCCGGGGAGCAGGCGGCCGGAACGGATCGCGTCGCGCAGCGCCTCCTCGAGCTGGAGGCGCAGCGGGGAACCGGGGAGGAGATCGATCTGGAGGTCCACAGGAGGCGGGGTGAGCGGGCGTGCGCACCCACCTGGCTAGCATGCCCGCATGACGGAGAGCGACAACGGCCGCTCCGCGGAGCGGTTTCTGATCACCGGGGCGCACGGCTGCATCGGCGCCTGGGTCATCCGCCAGCTCGTCTCCGAGGGCGCCAACGTGGTGGCGCTCGATGTCTCTGATGACGCCCACCGCCTGCGGATGGTGCTCAGCGAGTCAGAGCTGGCGGCACTGCCGACGGTGCACACCGACATCACCGATCTCGACAGCCTCGAGCGCACGCTCGCCGAGCACGCGATCACGAACGTCATCCACTTGGCCGCGCTCCAGGTGCCGTTCTGCCGTGCCGATCCGTCGCTGGGCGCTCGCGTGAACGTGGTGGGGACCGTCAACGTGCTGGAGGCGGTGGCGCGCCGCTCGGGGCGCATGGCTCCGGTCATCTACGCGTCCTCGATCGCCGCCTACGACGCGGTCGACGCCGACGCGGACGCGGACACCGACGCCGAGCGCGACGCCGGCGGCGGCGTGCCCGGGACGCTCTACGGCGTCTACAAGCGCGCCAACGAGGGCACCGCCGCTCTGTACTGGAGCGACCGTGAGGTGGCCAGCGTCGGCCTGCGCCCCCACACCGTCTACGGTCCCGGCCGCGACCAGGGCCTGACCTCCTCGCCGACCGCCGCCATGCTCGCCGCGGCGGGCGGCCGGCCGTTCGAGATCCCCTTCGGCGGACGCTTCCAGTTTCAGTACGCGCCCGACGTGGCCGCCGCGTTCATCCTCGCCTCGCGCTCGCAGGCCCGCTCGGCCACCGTCCACAACCTCAGCAGCGCCGCGGTGCACATGTCCGATGTGGTGGCCGCGATCGAAGCCGCCGAGCCCGCCGCGGTGGGCATGATCACCTTCGTCGACCAGCAGCTGCCGTTCCCGGCCGAAGCTGATCACGCCTCGCTGCGCCAGATCATCGGCGAGCCGCCCGAGACGCCGCTGTCTGAGGGCGTGCGCGACACGATGCGCCGGTTCCGCGAACTCATCGCCGCCGGCGCCGTGAGCTGACGCGCGAGCGCCCCAGCGCACCACGATCAAGGGCAGGATGGGCTTAGTCCATCCCGAATTCGTGGATTCCCGATCAAGATAGTGTAATTTAACGATGCCCGACGGCGACCGGCATGCCGGTTCGTCGCGCAAGAACACGAATCCGATTCAGGAGACCCTCATGAGCACGACCAATCCCGGCTCGCAGGCGCTCGGCGCCATCCGCGTCGCCGAGCGGCCCGTGGGCGAGAGCGAGGCTCGTCGCTCCGGCGGTCGGCGCCGGCTGCGCGTCAGCAGCTGGGCTCGCCTCGTCAGCCCGATCGTGTTGCTCGTCGTCTGGCAGCTCACGCACGTCCTGCACCTGGTCTCGGCAACCAAGCTGCCTCCACCGACCGAGGTTGTCCGCGAGGCCTCCACGCTGATCACGTCCAACTCCGCGGCCTATGGGACCCTCCAGCATGCGCTGCTGGTGTCGCTGGGGCGGATGGCGACCGGATTTGCGGTGGGCGCCATAGCCGCGCTGCTCCTCGCTGTCATCGCCGGCCTGAGCCGCTGGGGCGAGGCGGCGGTCGACCCGATCATGCAGATGGTGCGCACGCTGCCCCTCTTCGGGTTGGTGCCGGTGTTCATCATCTGGTTCGGCATCGGTCAGCTGCCCAAGGTGCTGCTCATCGCGCTGGGCGCCGCGATCCCTCTCTACCTCAACACCTTCAGCGGAATCCGTAGCGTCGACGGACGCCTTGGCGAACTGGGACGTTCGCTCGGGCTCAGCCGCCGCGAGACGCTGTTCCACATCGTCCTACCCGGCGCGCTGCCTCAGACGCTGGTCGGCCTGCGCCAGTCGCTGGGCGTCGCGTGGCTTGCCCTCGTCGTCGCCGAGCAGGTCAATGCCAACGCGGGCCTGGGCTTCATCATCAACCAGGCCACCCAGTTCAACCAGAACGACGTGATCTTCGTCGCGTTGCTCGTCTACACGATCCTGGGTCTGCTCACCGACTGGCTGGTGCGCCGCATGGAGCGCCGAGCGCTGCGGTGGCGCCGTGGATTGGTGGTGGGCGCATGAGCACCGTTGCGACAGCCCCGGTGGCGACCGTCACGCACCTCAGCCGCTCCTTTGGTGACCGCCGAGTCCTCGACGACATGCGGCTGGAGATCTCCCAGGGGGAATTCGTCGCCCTCATCGGTCGCAGCGGAACGGGCAAGTCGACGCTGCTGCGTGCGCTCGCGGGCCTGGACGACGAGATCGAGGGAACCGTGACCGTCGAAGGCGAGGTCGGCGTGGCGTTCCAGGATGCCCGCCTCGTGCCGTGGAAGCGGGTGCGCGACAACGTCGCCCTCGGCCTCCGCGTTCCCGACACACGCCGCGCTGCCGCGACCGCCCTGGAGGAGGTCGGCCTGACCGAGCGCGCGAACGCGTGGCCGCTCACGCTGTCGGGCGGCGAGGCCCAACGGGCGTCACTGGCCCGCGCGCTGGCCCGTGAACCCCGGCTGTTGCTGCTCGACGAGCCCTTCGGCGCGCTGGACGCGCTAACCCGGATCACCATGCATCGTCTCGTGCTCGGCCTCTGGGAGCGCCACCGGCCGGCGGTGCTGCTCGTCACCCACGACGTCGACGAGGCGCTGTCTCTCGCCGACCGGGTGCTGGTGCTCGCCGACGGCCGCATCACCCACGAGTCGCGCATCGAGCTGGATCGTCCCCGCGATCGAGATCACCACGAACTCATCGACCTCCGTAATCGGCTCCTCGCGGAGTTGGGCGTGAACACGAAAGGCAATGCATGATGACCTTCGCACCTCATCTCAGACGAATCGCGGTCACGCTCGCCGGTCTCGCAGTGGCGGCCGGCGTCGCCGCCTGCGGCTCGAGCTCTGCCGGCTCGAGCACCGCCCCCACGGCCAGCAACGCCGCCGCCAGCAGCCCGGCGGCGTCGAGCAGCTCGAGCGCCGCGCCGACCACGGCGACCACGACGCAGACCGTCGCCGGCACCAAGTCGGGCGGCAAGCCGCTCATCGTCGGCGATCAGGCCGGTACCGGCGCCCAGGCGCTGCTACAGGCCGCCGGGCTGCTGCACAAGCTGCCGTTCCCGGTCAAGTTCGCGGACTTCACCTCGGGGCCGCCGATCCTCCAGGCGCTCAACGCCGGCTCGCTGGACGTCGGCGGCGTGGGCAACGCGCCGCCCGTGTTCGCGGCCGCGGGAGGGGACCAGATCGCGATCGTCGGAGCGCTGCGTAACAGTGTCCGCGATGCTGGCCTGCTCGTGCCCAAGGGCTCGAGCATCACCTCGGTGAGCCAGCTCAAGGGCAAGAAGATCGCGGTCGCGCAGGGCAGCTCGGCCGACTATCACCTGCTGGCCACGCTCACCCAGGCCGGGCTGACTCCGCACGACGTGCAGCTCGTCTACCTGCAGCCGGCGCAGGGCCTGGCCGCGTTCTCGTCGGGCAGCGTTGCGGCATGGGACATCTGGCCGCCGTTCGTCGAGCAGGCGGAGGTCCTGAAGGGGGCCAAGAACATCGCCGACGGCCACAACATCGTCAGCGCCAACTATTCCTACGTGGTGGCGTCCAAGAAGGCGATCTCCGATCCGGTGCTGTCCAAGGAGATCACCGAGTACCTCACCGAGCTCAACAAGGCGCATCTGTGGGCCGACACGCACGCGGCGCAGTGGGCCACGACCTGGGCGGCGGCAACCGGGCTGCCCGACAGCGTGATGGTCAAGGCGGCCGCTGACTCCACGCAGACTCCGGTCCCGATCGACTCGACGGTCACCTCAGCCGAGCAGAGCCTCGTCGGAGCGTTCTCCAAGGCAGGGCTGATCCCCAAGAGCTACTCGTTCTCGCCGTACGTCTCGACGGCGTTCAACGCCAGCGTCCAATAGAGAAAAGGAGGCCTGAGATGGCACTCACAGCACCCACCAGCTCCGGCGTGTATGAGCACATCGACGTACGCCAGGTGAGCGCGAGCATCGGCGCGGAGGTCGCCGGCGTCCGCCTTGGCGGCGACGTTCCCGATGAGGCGATGCGCGAGCTGCGCCGTGCCCTGCTCACGCACCGCGTCGTCTTCTTGCGTGACCAGCACCACGCCGACGAGGAGGACCAGCGGGCGTTCGCGCAGCGGTTCGGCACCCTGACCAAGCCCCACCCGACCGTCGCCGGCGACGCGGGCGTGTTACCCATCGACTCTGAGCGCAGTCGCGCCAACAGCTGGCACACCGACGTGACATTCGTGGACCGCGTCCCGGCGATCTCGGTGCTGCGCGCGATCACCCTGCCGGCCTACGGGGGCACGACGGTATGGGCCAACACGGCCCAGGCCTACGAGTCGTTGCACCCCGCCCTCCGGGCGCTGACCGACTCTCTATGGGCAGTGCACTCCAACCTGTATGACTACATCCGCGACGACGAGACCCGCTGGATCGGCGGCATCGACGTTCAGGAGCAGGCCTACCGTGACGAGTTCACCCAGCAGGAGTTCGAGACCGAGCATCCGGTCGTGCGCGTCCATCCGGAGACCGGGGAGCGGACGCTGCTGCTCGGCCACTTCGTCAAGCGCTTCGTCGGCCTGTCCTCGAGCGACTCCAACCACCTGTTCGAGCTGCTCCAGCGCCACGTGACCCGCCTGGAGAACACCGTCCGCTGGAACTGGCGCGACGGAGACGTCGCGATCTGGGACAACCGGGCCACGCAGCACTACGCGGTCTCTGACTACGACGACCAACCGCGGCTTCTGCACCGGATCACGGTGGCCGGTGACATCCCGGTTGGGATCGACGGCCGGCGGAGCATCCCGCGCAAGGGCGACGCGTCGGACTACTCCGTCATCGCTCCGTCGCTCGCACTCGTGTAGTCAGTGCCGTCCGGCCAGCGGGGTGGGACCCAGGGACGGTAAGCCCCGCAGCGCGCGCGCCAGCACGACGAGCGCGTTCAGCAGCTCGTCGAGCTCGCGCGCTGCGCGCTCGCCGGGAACGCCGTCATGAAAGTCGCGCGATGCGAGATATACCGCGGTGGGCAAGGGATGGGCGCCGAAGAACGACAGCACGTCGCGCAGGTGGCGCTCGACGCCGAGGTAGTGGTGATCAGGACCGCGTCGGCACGCTCGATCGTCTCCACCACGGCCGGCGTGTCGTCGTCGAGCGCGTCCGGCGGCCGGCCGTCGGCGAACGCGATCCGCTGGTCGGCCAGGTCGACGAGCCGCGGACGCACCTCGCCCGCGGCCTCGGCGCGCTGGAGCGCGTCGCTCACCGCCCGGCGCAGCCGTCCAGGCGGCGTGACGCTGCCGAGGACCGCAGTGATGTCGATTGGTTTGGGCATCCATCAAACTACATAAATATGATGGACTTAGTGTGATAAACCTCTGGGATGGCCGTGTTCACCCCGCCCGTCAGCCCAGTTGACGCCGACCGGCTGCGCTTGGCCATGGGCCAATTCGCCACCGGCGTCACCATCATCACCACCCGCGACCGTTCCGGCCAGGCATTCGGGACCACCGCCAACGCGGTCAGCTCCGTCTCCCTCAAACCGCCGCTCGTGCTGGCCTGCCTGCGACAGGAGTCAGAGACGCTCGCGGCACTGCTCGAACGCCGCCGCTTTGCCATCAATGTGCTGCACAGCTCCCAGCTCACGCTCTCGGACCGCTTTGCGCGGCGGGCCGGCCCCGAGACCTGGGACGCCGTCGCCCACCGTTCGGTGGAGGGGATCCCGCTGCTGGAGGGGGCCATCGCCACGCTCGAGTGTGAGCTGCACGACCTCGCCGACGGTGGCGATCACGCGGTCGTCGTCGGCCACGTCGTGAGCCTCGAGCACGCCGAGCCCGAGGCCGATCCGCTCCTGTTCTACGCCGGGTCCTACCGGCGCATCGGCGAGGCCCCGGCCGCGGAGGCTGTCGCCCCGCCGGGGCCCAGCGAGCACACGGAGGTAGCTCTGCCCGCCCGGGAGGGGCCGCTGCGGATGTTGAGCCTCTCTGAGGATCGCGACCACACCAGCGTGGCGGTCATCGTCGGCGAGCCCAGGGGTCGCCGTGGGGTGCTCGTCTATCCCCACGTCCCGTGCCTGCTCGGCGACGCTCTGGGCAGCACCGCCTGCGGGTCGCGAGCGAGGCTCACGTCCGCCCAGGCGCGGATGCGTGCCGAAGACTGCGGGGTGACCGTCTATCACCGCGACACGGGAGCGGGGCTGGTCGGCTGCGGCTGCGCCGGCGGCGGCGAGACGACCTCGCCCAGCCTGTCCGACGACGCGATCGCCGCGCTGGCGCGGGGGGTGCGCGTCCTGAACCTGCGCGCGGTGCGCCTGGTGGCATCGGTCAGCGATGCCCGGCGGGCGGCCCGCGCCGGCGTGCCGGTGGGCGACCGCGTCGATCCCTCAGACCTCGACAGCCCCGGCCAGGAGTGACCGCGCGATGACCGTCACCCTGCACTGGTTCCTGCCCACCAACGGGGACTCCCGATCTGACCTCAGCCTCGGCAACGCGGTGGGACTGCGCGGCAGCCGGGCCGTCGATGGCGGGAGCGACAGGGCTCCGGACATCGGCTACATCGGCCAGATCGCGCGGTCGGCGGAGCAGCTCGGCTTCGACGCCGCGCTGACCCCCACCAGCAGCTGGTGCGAGGACGCGTGGTTGATGACGGCTGCGCTGACCCAGGTGACCGAGCGCTTCCGTTTCCTGGTGGCCTTCCGCCCGGGCCTCACCTCGCCGACGCTCGCGGCCCAGATGGCAGCCACCTTCCAGCGCGTGTCCTCAGGGCGCCTGCTCCTCAACGTGGTCACCGGCGGCGACGACGCCGAGCAGCGCCGCTTCGGCGATCGCCTGGGCAAGGAGGAGCGCTACGCCCGCGCCGGGGAGTTCCTGGCCATCGTCCGAGCCCTGTGGGGGGGCGAGCCAGTCGACTTCAGCGGCGAGCACTACGAGATCGCCGACGCCCAGATCGTGCCCGCCCCGGTGTGGCCGGACCTCTACTTCGGAGGATCCTCGGACGCCGCCATCGAGGTGGCGGCGGCGCAGTCCGACGTGTACCTCACCTGGGGCGAGCCACCGGCGGCCGTCGCGGAGAAGATCGCCCGCGTCCGGGAGCGCGCTGCCCGGCTGGGACGTGAGCTGCGGTTCGGCATCCGCCTGCACGTGATCACCCGGGAGACCAGCCAGGAGGCCTGGACCGAGGCCGACCGCCTGCTGGCCGGCCTGGATCCCGAGCAGATCAAGCGCGCCCAGGCGGTCCAGCGCAACTCGCAGTCCGAGGGCCAGCGGCGCATGACCGCGCTGCACAACGGGCACACCGACTCACTGGAGATCTACCCCAACCTGTGGGCCGGAGTGGGCCTGGTCCGGGGCGGCGCGGGCACGGCGCTGGTGGGCAGCCACGACGAGGTGTGCGACCGCATCGCCGAGTACCACGAGCTCGGCATCGACGAGTTCATCCTCTCGGGCTATCCCCACCTGGAGGAGGCCTACCGGGTCGGCGAGGGCGTCATCCCGGAACTGCGCCGTCGCGGGCTGATGACCGACACCGCAGGCGTCGGCGGTAACGTGCCCGTCACGCATGCCGGCGCATGAGCCCAGCGCGACCCTGAGCGGCCCGGCCGCCGACGGCGCCACCCCTGCCCGACCGCCACGGCTGGCCACCCACGACGCCGCGGTCGCTGCCGCGCGCGCCTTCGCCGACGCGATCGCCGATGGCGTCGTGGAGCGCGATCGCTCCGGTGCGGCGCCTCACGCTGAGATGGCACGATATGACGAGAGCGGCCTGCTGGCCATCACGGTGCCCCATGCCGACGGAGGGGCGGCGCTGGGGCCCTCGACGCTGGCCGAGATCACCCGCGTCATCGCGGCGGTGGATCCGGCCATCGCCCAGACGCCGCAGGCCCACTACCTGTTCGTCGACGCCATGGCGCTTCTGGGTACCGAGGCGCAGAAGCGGCGACTGCTGGGTGAGGTGCTGGCCGGACACCGGATCGGCAACGCGCTGGCCGAGCGAGGCACCAAGCACGCCCAGGATCTCCAGACGCGACTGGCCCGCGACGACGCGGGCGAGCTGCGGCTCAGCGGGCGCAAGTACTACTGCACGGGGACGCTCACGGCGCGGTGGATCGCGGTCACGGCGCTCGACGAGGAGGATCGCGTCGTGGTGGCCTACGTCGGCCGCCATGACGCGGGGGTGACCGTGACCGAGGACTGGAACGTGATGGGCCAGCGCGCCACGGTGAGCGGCACCACTGACCTCGACGACGTGCGCGTCGATCCTGAGCTGGTCATCCCCTACTGGTCCGCGTTCACCGGCCCGCAGGCCCTCGGCTCGCGCGCCCAGCTGGTCCATGCCGCGATCGAGGTCGGCATCGCCGGCGGCGCGTTGCGCGACGCGCGCACGTTCCTGCGCGACAAGGCACGCCCCTTCTTTGAGGCCGTGCGCGGGGGCTGGGCCGAGAAGGCCTCCGACGACCCGCACTCGCTGCTGCGCTACGGCCGGCTGGCCACGCAGGTCCGCGCCGCCGAGGCGCTCCTGGCGCAGGCGGCGGGCGAGCTCGATGCCGTCGGGTTGAACCCGTGCACCGCCGACGCGGCGGCGCGCGGGTCGCTTGCCGTGGCCCAGGCCAAGGCCTTCGGCTCAGAGGTCGCGGTCCATGTGGCCTCCGAGCTGTTCGCCCTGTCGGGGGCGAGCGCCGCCGATGCCAAGTACGACCTGGACCGCCACTGGCGCAACGCGCGCACGCACAGCATCCATGACCCGGCTGACTGGAAATACCACCACGTGGCGCAGTACGAGGTCAACGGGGTGCTCCCGCCCAACCACGCCCAACTGTAGGCGCGGCCGCCTCAGGGCATAAAGGCGATCGACGTGCGGTACGTCGTGTAGCCGAGATAGGGGCCCCGCAGCCACAGCAGGCCCATGGCCCCGCCGTCGTAGCCGCGCGGCACCACCGGCCGGACGTTGTCAGTGGAGTCGGCGCCGACCACCGTCGCGTGCGTCCAGTGCACGCCCCCGTCGGGAGTCGTCCACCGCTGGATCTCCCAGCCGCCGCGGACCTGAACTGACGCGTAGAGGACCGACGGGTCGGAGTGATCCAGCGCGATCCCGCCCGCATACTCGTACTCGATCGTCCCGGGGCTGATCGAGCCGCCGCCGTCGGTCAGGCGGTGAGAGACCCAGCGGCGGCCGTTGTAGACCGCGTACCAGTAAACGTCCCCGCCGTGCCTCGGGAAGGTGGCGTAGACGATCACGGGCCGCCCGCGCAGGCCGAAAGCGACGTCCCACACCCATGCCGGCACGCCGCTGGTGCGCGCGTCATAGACCAGCTGTGCGCGGCCGGGCGCGATCGGCGGAGCGCCCAGGCGACCGATCCTACGGCCGCCGGTCGTCCACAGTGACCCGTTGCGGTACGCCGCGTAGTAGATGCTGGCCCGAGTGTTGCGAGGATGGCCGTCGGTGAAAGCCAGCGCGATCGTTCCGCGGCCGTCGTCCGCGACCTTGACATAGGGCCGCTGCCCGGGTGCCCGAATCGCCACGTGCGACCGGCTCCACACCCCTGCCGGCGTCCGGCGGGCGAAGTCCACGCTCCAGTCAGCACCCCGGAAGAACAGGTAGAGCTGATCATGCTCGGCGGGCAGCAGGACCGGGTTGGGGTACGTGAAGCCGTATCGGCCGGCGATGTCCTGACGCACCTGAGCGGCCGGGCTCCAGGAGTGGATGTCACCGGGGTGCAGCGTCGTGCGATAGAACAGCTGGGTTCCGTTGTGCCCTGACCAGAAGGCCGTGAGGCGACCATCGGGCTCGATCAGCAGCGACGGGTCGCTGTGGTCGTCATGGTAGGCATGACCGATCACCTCGTCGCCAAGCGACCCGAGACGCGGGTCGAACGCGCCGACGACGATGTCTCCGCTCCAGTCGACCCAGCCGGCGTACGTCGGCCCCACCGGGCCCCCGACGTGCACGGCACGTGGGTCGCCGAACCAGCTCCAGGAGCCCGGGGCCCAGATGACCGTCCGTGAGGCAGCCGCGGCGGCACTCGGTAGGACAAGAACGACGCACGCACCGGCCGCCAACGCGACGCGACGCGCCAGACGCGCCAGAGGCTCGGGGGTCCTCTGACGCGTCTGGCGCCCCGCCTCACGGCGAGTGCCCACCGGCTACTGGATGCCGGCGATGAAGGACGAGAGCAGGCGCCAGGTGCAGTTGGCGGCGGCCGCGTGGTCTCTCCTGACCGCGGCGAGCAGGGACTGGACATCGGCGGGGGCGGCGCCCCAGCCCGTCAGCGCCTCGGGCGTCGCCTCGGGGTGGAACTGCACCCCGAGATGGCGTCCCACCCGGAACGCCTGGGGCCCGAGCCGGTTGTGGGCGAGCAGCGTCGCGGCGGGCGGAAGGGTGATGACGTCGTGTTGCCAGGTGAGCCACGGCCCGCTCGGGACGATGTGGGGGACGATCGTGTCCACCATGGTCCAACCCCGCAGCGGGCGCTCGGACGGCGCGGCACCGCCGCCGAGGGCCAGCGCCAAGACCCGCGCGCCGTGGCCGACGCCGAGCACCGTGGTCCCCGCCTCGTCAGCGCGGCGGATCCACTCGAGCTCGCTGTCGAGCCGGCCGTCGGCGCGGGCCTGGTCGAGGGACTCCGCGCCGACGAGGATCGCCAACGGCGTCGAGCCGGGGTCCGGCAGCGTGTCATCGTGGGCGGTGACGACAGCCGAGTCCAGATCGTGGGCGTGCAGGACGTCGACGAAGGCGGCGGCCGGGCGACCGTGTCGTGGCTGCACCACCAGCGCCGCTCGGCGGCCCAGCGTCCTGGTCGGCTGCGGTCCGAGACCGGCGCGCAGGAGTACCTCGGTGCGGTCAAGCAGGGTGGCGGATTGCGTGGTCATCGCTGAGACACCTCATGAGAAGAGATCGCACGGCGCACCGATGCGCCGCGGGGTTACAGGAACGGAAGCGAGCGTCGGACTCGGCCCGCCGGGGCGGCCGGGAGCGACGGCTCAGGCTCAGCGACTACATCGAGACGTCGGATGCGCGGCGTGCCCGGTGGCGGAGCGGGTGGCTCCCTCAGGCGAAGATCTGCGCGCAATCTCAAGCATCTCAACTAAGTCTATCGACTTGTGCTCTCGATGGGGTGGGTCGGCTCCTCCGCCGCCTGTTCCAGCCTGTTGAGGTCGACTACGTAGAGCTCAGGGCGATCCCGCGGCGGGTGACGGTGCGCTTCACGCCCCCCTTGGGCGTGTAGGTCACCTGCAACGTCACTTTCACGGATTTGCTCTGCTTGAGCAGGGCGCGACCAGTGGCCGTCGGCTTGACGGTGAGGTTCAGCTTGCGCTGGCTCGCGACGCTCCCCAGGTGCTGCCCAAAGGTCTTCGTGCCTGCGAGCTCCACCACCGTTACCTTGCCGGCGCCCGGGAGCGCCAACTGGAACTGGAGCGCGCCATGATGCCTCGGCGTCACCTTCGCGATGATGAACTGGTTGTTTGGCAGGACGATGTAGTCGATCTCGTCAGTCGTCACTGCCCCGTCATCGCTTGTCGCGCTGACGGTCAGGCTGTGGCTGCCGGGGATCTGCGTCTTGAGCGCGCCGCCAGAGGCGATGTCATTCCCCAGGTCGTCCTCGGCGGAGCAGCCGGTGAGTCCGGCGGCGTCTTCGGGCTGCGCGCACGAGTAGGTCGGCCTGACGACTTCGCCGTACGCGTACTTGGCGTTGTTCTTGATGTGACTGACCGTGACGGTCGGTGGCGGTATGACGGTCAGCGTCGCGGCCGAGCCGGCGCTACTGGCCCCCGCCGATGAACTCACCGGGCTCGTGGTGTTCTGGAACGTCCCGGTCTGTGCCGCTGTGATCGACACGGAGAACGTGCACGAGGCACCCGCCTTGACGGAGCCGCCGCTGAGCGAGATCGCCTGGGTCGCCGGATTGGCGGTGATCACGCCACTGGAGCCGCACGTTCCGTTTTCCCCGTTGGGGTCATCGACGTCGAGGCCCGCTGGAAGCGCGTCGCTGAACGCGACTGCCGACAGTGTCCCGGTGGTGTTCGGATTGGTGATCGTGAACGACAGGGCTGTCGCGGCGCTGTCGCTCAACCCAATCAGGCTGGGGGTGAACGCACTGGTGATGGTGGGGGCGCTGGCTGCCAGGGCCGTCGGTACCGTCCCGAAGCCGATGGCCGCCGTTGCGACCACCGTTATGGCCATGACGCCAGTCGTCCTGCGGCGTGCTCGCGGGCGTACACCTCTCGCCCTACGTGACTCGGTGCCTCTCAACTGCATCCCCCTCCTCCGATCGGTCCACGTACAAGTTCAGTAAGGCAATTGAGTTTATAGAGTTCTGTGAAGAATCGCCTGCGCAAATGACGCGGCCGTTTGAGCGTGCGCAAGCGCCGTGTCGCCGAGCATGTCCTCGACCGAGCGCAGGAGGGAATACGGGGTGTACGCCGTTGGGATGACCTTGCCCTTCTTGGCGTAGTGAGAGAGCACGAGTGCACCGGTGCGCACGGGGTGTCCCGGGTGGCGCCCCCGGTCTCCCGCGAAGGCGATGATCAGCACTCCGTGGTCCTTGTACGCGGCTGAGGCCAGGATCCGGGGCACCCACTGCTTGAGGAACGCGTCCTCGGCGGCGATCCCGACCGGTCGATCGGCCGGACACCCGACGGCGGCCGCCGGTGTCACGCCGGTTGCAGGACTCCCGGTGGCGGTGGTGGTAGACGTGGTCGTCGTCGTACTTGTCTCCGTCGTCGAGGACGACGATGTCGTTGACGGCGTTGTCGTGGTCTCCGTCGTCGTCGTTGACGACGCGGAGCTCGGTGAGGTCCCTGTCGTCGTGCCGGACGCAGGAGAGTCACCGGAGGTCGCCGCGGCGTCGGCGCACGCATCCGGTGCTATGTAGGACAGCTTGGCGGTCCTCGACTTGTGCGCCAGCGCAGAGGGGAGGCGACTCAGGTCCTGGTCGTCACTGGCGCAGTCCCCCAGGTCCAGGAGCGAGTGGAAGTAGATGAACGGGTTGTGGCGCGTGTCGTAACCGGATTCGGTGCCGGGCAGGGCGGCGTCGTCGGCGGCGCCGGAGTTCGGGTGCGAGCAGCTCTGCTTGCCCATATCGGCGATGTATGCCTTCCACGCCGCGCCCTTCGCGGTGACCTGATCGCCGATCGTCAACGCGGTCTCGGGGTAGACGCAGCCGCTGCCGGGCACGAGGCCGTTGGATTTGGCGACGACGCCCTGGCGGAACTCGAGGTACGAGGCGCAGCCTGCGCTCGTGGCCGCGTTCGGCTCCTGGCCGCTGACCGTCGCGAGGTAGTCGGCGAGCTCGCCGCGGCCGAGGGATTCGTAGCCGCGCAGCACCGTCCCGCGTGCCTTCATCGAGTGCAGGTACCGCGCGGCAGACTTGTCGGCGAAGGCCGAGGAGTAGCTGGTCGTCGAGAGGGCGATCTCGAATACGTGGCTCACCTTCGGCAGGGTGCTGGTGGCGGTGGGGGTCGTGCTCGTCGTGGGCGTCGTGCCGTCGTCGCCGTCGTCGCCACTGCCGCCGGTGTCGGTGTCGGTGTCGGCGCCGGTGTCAGTACTGCCCGAACTGCTGTCGGAGTCGGAGTCAGCACCCGACCCTGACGCCGCAGACGAGGCTCCCGAGCCGGATCCCGAGGAGGTCGCATGGCCGGAGGCCGGTGAGCTGGGCGTGGTGCCAGTTGAGGTCGCGGCTGCCACCGTGACCGTCTGGCCCTTCGCCGCCGGCGGCTCGCGGAGCGCGGCCAGCGCGGTGAGCTGCGCCGGCGTATGGCCCCCGCCGTTCGTGATGATCACGACCGTCGCGAGCACCGACACGGTGGCCAGCACCGCCAGTGAGAACCGGCTCAGGCGGATGTCGAGCAGCGAGCGGATCAGCTGCCCCCGGCCAGGGGCGCCGCGCACTGCGAGCAGTACGCTGCTCCCCGTGCGTGGGGCGCGCCGCAGTTGGGGCATTGCCCCCCTGTCGACTGGTGGCCTTCGTCGAGTAGGTGCTCCACCTGGGCCAGTTCGACATCCACGCGCTGCAGCGCCGCCGCTTTGTCGATGAGGACGTCCATCCTCACGTGATCGCGGATGGCCATCTCATAGAAGAGCCCGCCGAGCTCCGACTGCATGAGCGCGAAGCGCTCGGTGAGGCGCTCGCGCTGGGTCAGCAGCTCCGTGCCCGGAGCGGCGGTCGCCGGGACGGGCGACGCGGTCGCGGCCGGCGCAGCCGCGGGCGGCGCGGAGGCGGGTGGTGCGCCGGGCGAGGATGCGCGGAACAGCTTCATGGGACGACGACGGTGCTGGGCAGCCCGCTCTGGCCGTTGACATATGTCTTGCCGGTCGATTTCTGGACCTTCTGTGCGTCCTGGGCGCCCTGCTGCTTCTGTGCCTTGGTCGGCTTGGCGCCCGCGATCTGCGAGACGCTCCCGAATTTCGTCGTGGAGTTCGCTGAGGGGTTGCGCTTGGCCGACGTGGCCTTCGCGGACGGTCGCTTCCGAGCCTTGGCGCGGTGGGTTCCGGTGCTGTGGGTGACCGAGCTCGCGGCGGTGGGGCCGGCGACCGTGGAGGTCGCGGCGCTGCCCCCGGCCGTCCGTGCGGCCTCATTGCGCGTCAGAGCCTGTATGAGCTTGGCGTCCTGGTTGTTCGACGACCGGCCCACCAGGACGCCGACGGCGGCCACGGCCGGGACCAACGCGAGGAGCAACGCGACGCCCAGGCCGCGCACACCGCTTCCGGCAGGCCGGGAGCGTTTTCCCGGTGCGACGGCGCGGGAGGTGCGTGACCGGGCAGTGGCGTGGCTGAGGTAGCGCGCGGCGGGGTCGTTCACGTTGCGGCGATGGGCCCCGCAGGAGACGCAGTAGCGCTGATCGGTGTCGACCGCCGCTGCGCACTCGTCGCACTGCTGATAGGTCGCGGTTGGCTGAGGGTCGCCTGCCGTTATCTGCGCTGTCGGGGCTTCACCCAGAGCGGCGGGGGACACCTGAGTTATCTCGGTGAGATCCATACCTGTCTCCTCATTGGAAGATCGTGGGAGCCGCCTCGATCTGGAGCCGGGCGTGGTTGATGTGGCCGAGGAGGGGCAGCTTGAGCCTGCTGCTCGCGTTGCTGCCGAGGTGAGGAACGGTGAAGCTCCCGGCGGCGACGTAGCGACCCGCTCGCTCGGCGACCGCATAGACCTGAAGCTGATACTGGGGAATCGAGGAGAGGTTGTGCAGCGAGACCGCCAGTGGTGACGCGCTCGCGGCGGAGGCCGCCCTGCCGGGGCTGACGGCGCTGGCACGGATCACCGGGAGCGGTTTGGCGCGCGGCGCGGTGTTCGACGGGGTCGCGCCCACCAGCGCGAACGGTCGCGCATGCGCCGGCAGTCGCCGGTCGGTGGTATAGACCCAGGTCAGCGTCGCGCCCGCCGCCACGAGCGGCAGGTGGGCCGCGAAGTAGGAGAGCTCCGCAGGGGACTGCAGATTGACGTAGATCGCGCGCTTGCTCGCCACCCGTACTCCCACGGAGATGGGCAGGTCGCTCACCGGCTCGGGTCCGGAGTTGCGGACCTGCACCACGAATGCCGTCCGGCCGCCGGTCACCAAGCGGGCGACCCGCGTGACCTCGACCGCCCGGCCCGGCACGGTCACCCTCGTCCGCAGCTCACTGGCTCGGATCCGGGCGGCGTTGAGCTGGAGCCGTGCGGCCTCCTGCTGAGTCGTGGCGCATCCCGCCAGCGCGGCAGCTGCCGCCAGCACGGCGGCCGTCGCCACCGCCGTGGCCGCCCTTTCCGACGCCGGCCGGCGCGTGTCAGAGCTAGCCAAACGCGCCACTCACGTAGTCCTTGGTCCGCTGCTGCCTGGGATTGCCGAACAACGCTGCGGCGCTGGCGTACTCGACGAGCTCCCCGAGGTACATGAACGCGACGTGGTCGGCAATCCGGTGGGCCTGCTGCAGGTTGTGCGTGACGATCACGACCGCCACCTCCTCCCGGAGCTTCACGACCAGGTCCTCGATGACCTTCGTCGATTGGGGGTCCAGGGCCGAGCACGGCTCGTCGAGCAGCAGTACCTCCGGTTGAGCGGCCAGGGCCCGGGCGATGCACAGGCGCTGTTGCTGGCCTCCCGAGAGCCTCAGCGCCGGATGGTCGAGGTTGTCGGCGACCTCGTCGAGGAGCCCGGCGCGGGCCAGCGCGTCCTCAACGCTGCTGCGCAGAGCGGGGCGGCGGGGACGGCGCTTGGCCTGCTCACGCAGGACGTAGGCGATGTTGTCGAACACGCTCATAGGGAAGGGGTTCGGCTGCTGGAACACCATCGTCACCCGCCGCCGCAGAGCGGTGGGCTCCAGCGTCGAGATGTCGCGGCCGTCCAGGGTGATACGCCCGGTCAGCGACGCCGTCTTCGTCAGCTCGGTGAGGCGGTTCAACGAGCGGAGCAGGGTGGTCTTCCCGCACCCCGACGGACCGATCAGCGCCAGCACCTCACCCTGGCGGATGGGCAGGGAGACGGACTTGACGGCGAGCTTGGAGCTGTAGGCGATGGACAGTTCCTCCACCTGCATGCGGTCGATCGTCGGCACCGGGGACCGCTGCGCCCGGCGAGCGGTCACAAAGGAGGACGCGGCGTGGCCGTTGAGCGAGCCGTTCGCCGGTGCGCGCGGTGCGAACACGGGTGGGCCGTCGGGCGCCGGGCGGGCGGTGACCTTCGCCCCCGGGGCCAGCCGGCGAACGGGCGGTGGCTTTCTCAAGTCCATCGGAGCTCCCTGGAGCGGCGGCCGAACACGTCGACCAGGACATTCAGGATGAGGATGATCGCCAGCAGGACGAACGCCGCCGCGTAGGCCTTGTTGGGCTGGTTGAAGTCACCGGTCGGAGCGTTGTCGAACACGTAGCTCGTCAGCGTGCTCCCGGTTCCGCGTAGCGCGCCCCACAGCGGCACGTTGCCGACGCCCTGCAACGTCTGCGTGTCGCCCAGCAGCAGCACGATGATCGCCGTGTCGCCGATCACGTGGCCGATCCCGAGCATGTGGCCGGTGATGACGGACGGCCGCGCCGCGGGCAGGAGGACACGCCGGATCGTCGCGGTCTTGCTCTTTCCGACCGCGTAGGAGGCCTCCCGGACGTGGTTGGGGATGGCCTGGAGACCTTCGCGGACAGTGGTGACGACGAGCGGCAGGGCCACCAGGGAGAGCATCGCCCCGGCGGCGAAGAACGACTTGCCGAACACCACCCCGTCCGAGGTCGTCTCCGACAGGAAGCCGAGCGCCTTGGAGTCGAACAGGAGGATCCCGAACAGAGCGAGCACCACCGACGGGGCGCCGGCGAGCATCTCGACCGTCGACTCGACGACGCGCGCCAGCGCCGTCGGGCGTCCGTACTCGCTGAGCCAGACAGCCACGCCCACGCCGACAGGACCCGCGATGCCGATCGCGATCCCGGCCACCAGGAACGTGCCGATCAGCGGTCCGAGGAATCCTCCGGTCTCGTTCTGGTTGAAGCCGACCTGAGGGTTGGTCCAGAGCAACTCGGGGCGCAGGTACCGAATGCCCTGCACCGCCAGGAAGACGACGATCGCGACGGTGATGGCACAGAAGAGGAAGCCGAGAAACCAGGCGAAGGCCAGCCCGATCCGGTCGGTGAGACGCCAGGACGCGCTGGAGTCAGCCGGCCCTTGCCGCCCGTCGCCGGAACCGGACCCGCCCGCCCGAGTGGGCATCGGTGCACCCGTAATGACACCACTGCTCATGCTGCCGCTCCGCCGACGTTGAAGTAGCGCTTCATCGGCTGTTTGGCGGCCCAGCCTGCCAGCGACAGCGCCGCGGAGGAGAAGAGGAGGACCGCTGCCATCGCGAACAGCGTGTGCTTCATCGGCGGCGAGGTCAGCTCGTCGGTGTTGTGCAGGATCGTCGCCGCCAGGCCACGGGACGGCTCGACGAAGAAGATCAGGCCGTCCGCCGGGTTGGGGGCGAACGCCGTCGAGCCGCCCACCATGCTCAGCATCACCGACTCGCCGAGCGCGCGCGCCGTCGCGAGAACGGTGCCGGCGATGAGCGCGGGGCGCGCGGTGCGCACCGCGATGTTCCAGAACGTGCGCCACCGGTTGACGCCGAGTGCCAGCGAGCCCTCAAGCCAGCCGCGCGGAACGGATCGCAGCCCCTCGGCGAAGATGGCGATCATGATCGGCGAGATCATCACCGTGAGGATCAGCAGCGCTGCCAGCAGGCTGTATCCGCTGAGTGAGATCACCGGCGTGACGGATGCCTTCGCCCTCTGGCTGACCAGGTGGTTACCGATCAACGGGACCACGACGAGGACGCCGATCAGCCCGTAGATCACCGAGGGGACGCTGGCCAGAAGCCGCACCACGGGCTCCAGGATCCGCTTGAGCCACGCCGGCGCGAACTCCACCAGGAACACCGCCACGAACAGCGAGCAGACGAACGAGATGACTACCGCGCCGACGGTGGTCAGGATCGTGCTCCAGATCAGCGGCCAGGCGTGGATGAGGAACTGCGGCGTCTGTTTCAGATCGCCTGAGGTGAAGATCGTCTGGATCTGCTGATCGGCGTTGCCGCCAGGGCCGAACCAGTGCAACCCGTTGTGGGAGAACGACGGCCACGCCTCCCGGAAGATGAAGGCGAGCATCGCGAGCAGAACCAGAACGACCAGACAGACCAGCGCGCCGAGCCCAAGCTCGGCGCGCTGGTCCTGACTGAGTCCTGTTTCCTCGACCTCGAGGAACTCTTCATCCATGTCGGTCCTGCCTGAAGCGCAGGGTGAGGCCTACTTGTTGAAGGCGGCAACCGCCCCGGCCCGGTTGATGATCTGTCCGGCTGCCTTGCTGGTCCGCGCCCAGTCGAAGAACTTCTCAACCTGGACGTTCGGGTGACTGCTGGGGATGACTCCCCAATCGAAACGGAACAGCGGGTAGCTCTTGTTGCGGATGTTCCTGGCCGAGCACGTCACCCCGTTGACCGAGATCGCCTTCGCCGGCTTGCCCGAGTGCGACAGCCCGACGTAGCCGATCGCGTTCGGGTCGCGGCCCACACTGATCTGCACGAGGCCGTCCGAGGTGTCCTGCGCCACGTTGGACGCCTGGGTCGCTCCTCCGAGAACCGACTGCTGGAAGAACGTGTACTGCCCCGCGGTGGAGTTACGTCCGATCGGGTCGATCGTCGTGGTCAGGTTCGATCCGGCTACCTGGCTCCAGTTGTTGTCGACGCCGAGGAAGACGTTCTTCAGCGTCGTCAACGGGATGTTGCTGATGGAGTTAGCCGGGTTGACCGCGATGCAGAGGCCGTCCAGGAACAGCTTCTCGTACGTCGTGCCGGAGTCGCTGGGCAGTGGCGGACGGGTATTGATGGCGAACTGCGCCCGGCCGGCCTGGACGTCCTTGACGCCGGCGTTGCCCCCATCGGCCACGTACTTGAACTGGATGTTGTGGTGGATCTTGCTGTAGCCCTTGAACAGCTCGAGCATGTAGGGCTGCGCGGCGCTTGATCCGGAGCCGATCAACTTGGTCGCCGCGCCCGCGGCCGCCGGCAGCGCCAGCGTCGCCACGGTGACTGCCAGGGCGCCCAAGGTCTTGGCGCGCCCGGACCGGATTTTCGATCTCAACGACATTCCTCTCTCTGACATTTCAGGGTTTGGTGACAGCCTCAGCCGTGCTTCTTGACCGAGGGCTTGTGCTTCTTCTTGGGTTTGGGCTTGGTCTTGGCCTTGGGAGTCGGCACCACGTTGGGCACCTTGGGGCAGGCCTTGGCCGGCCCGAGGCTGAAGGGGCCGTCCTCGGCGCCGGTGAAGTCGGTCACGACCAGCTGCACAACCGCCTGCGGAACGGCCGCGGTCCCTGGCTTGGCCGTCTTCCCGTTGGCGTCTGTCGGTAGGTGCTTGCAGTAGGCCTGGATCGGATCGACCGAGCCCTGGACGGCAAACTCGTTCGTGACCTGCAGGCCCTGCGTGCCGGTGTTGCAGTTGATGCCGTTCGACGGTGTGGTGCCCTCGCAGGTGATGCTCTCGGTAGGGCTGGGCGTCACCCCGTCGGTCTCGAACACGCTCGGCGCCGGGTCGTAGTCGTCAATCGAGCCACCCCGGTCGCCCTGCTGCTGAATAAGGATCGTGTACGCCGTGATGCCGCCGTCGCACTGGAACCGGTACGTGAGGAGGTTCGGCTCGTCGGCGGCTGCCCCGCTCGGGTTCGCCGAGACCTTCCCACCGCAGTCCGTCAACGATCTTGGCGTGACCGCAGCGGCGCCCGCAGCGGCCGGCAACACGCACGCGGCCAGCGCGACGGTGAAGCTGAGCGGGACCGCTCGGCGCAGCCAACCCCACGAATTTAGATTGCCCACACAGACCTCCGTTGTCGTTTGCGTCAGGCCTCCTGACTGCGCCCCACCGGGGTCGCCGCGCTCGAGCACGCCCTGTCGAAGACCTCCGTCAAGGCCACCAGTCTCTTGACTCCAACTAGGCGTCCTCTATCAATCCGCACAATGCAGATCGACTTTGCGGGCGAGATCGTACACGAAAAGATCACGAAGTTAGGTTTATTAATTGATTTAGTGGGAAATGCCCGCGACGCGTGTGACCCTCGCGGGCGCGTGCAGCCAATCCGCCGGGTCCGTCTGCCGCTACTCGTCTGAGGGAGTGAGCCGGCCGACGATCGCCTGCAAGGCGGTGAGCTGCTCGTGGCCGGCTCCGCCTTGGAGCCTCAGGTCGGCGGCCTGCCACGCCTGCTCAACGGGCTGGCGAAGGGCGCGCCCCGCCGGGGTGAGAAACACCCGCCGCGACCGCTTCTCATCGATCTCGCGGCGCACGTAGCCGGTCCGCTCCAGCCGGGTCAGGGCCTTGCTCACCGTCGGCGATCTGATTCCCAACCGGGCCACCAGCTCCGCTTGGGTGATCCCATCCTCGCTCCACAGCGCCGAGAGCAGGAGGTCCTGGCCCGGGTGCAGCCCGTTTGCCGCCAGCGCCGGGGAGATGGATGCGCGGCTCGCTTTGACCGCCTGGAGCAACGCGTAGGTCATCGTCTCCTCGATCATCGCCCGCGGAAAGGTAACCAAAACGGTGGACAAAGCAAGTCGTGGTGCCGGCTCCCGGCCCGCCGATCTAGCTGATCGCCGGCGCACCGGAGGCGGCGACCGGGCACCGCGGCTCCAGATGGCAGGCGCCGAGCATGGCGACCGCCACGGCGAGACCCCCGGCGATCCCGGCGAACGCGAAAGCGGCCTCCGGGCCAACGGCCTGGACCAGCACGCCGGCGCCCGCCGCGCCCGCCGCCGCCCCTGACGAGGACGAGGTGAACAGCCAGGAGAACGCCTCGGTCTGCGTGCCGGCGGGGGCGAAGCGGTCGACCATGGCGTAGATGACCGAGCCGGTGGGGGCGATGGTCGCCCCGGCCACCATGATGATCACGCCCATCCCCAGCAGGCTGTGCGTGCTCACGAGCAGGGCGCCGTGGGAGACCGCGAGCGCCGTCAGCAGCACCGGCAACTGCAGCGCGCCGCGCAGGCGGGCGCCCCAGCGGGTGACGATCAGCCCGCCGATGAGCGAGCCGGCGCCCCACAGCGCGAGCAGCGGAGCGGCCGCCGCGGCGCCGCCGGAGTGGGTCGCGGTCGCGGTCACCCCCACCTCGGTCGCACCGAAGACGATGCCGGTGCCGAGGTCGACGATGATCAGGACCCGGATGGCGACCGCGCCCAGCGATCCTGCCCGGGAGCGGGCGGCGACGATGTCAGGGCGCCAGTTGCGCGATGCACGATGCGTCGCGAACGCGATGGTGCCCGACACCAGCATCAGCCCGCTGACGACGAGGGCACCGCCCGTGGACCACAGCGCGCCGAGCCCCAGCGCCAGCGGGGGCCCGGCGACGAAGGTGACCTCCAGCAGCGTGGACTCGAGTGCGAAGAGCTCGGGCAGGTCCGACGGGCGCGCGACGATCGCGGGCAGCAGGGTGCGCACGCATGCCGCCAGCGGCGGGGTGGCCAGCCCGGCGGCTCCGGCCAGCGCGATGAACAGCGGCCGCGGACCGTCGGCCGGCTCCAGGCCCATGACGATCAGCGCGGCCGCGGTCACCGTCGCCCCCGCCAGGAGCACGGAGGTCTGGCCGTGACGGTCGACCAGGCGCCCCAGCACCGGAGAGGCCAGCGCCCCGCAGATCGCGTACGCGCTGCAGGCCAGGCCGGCGATCGCGAACGAGCCGGTGATCCGCTGCACGTGGACGAGGATCGCGATGCTGAGCATCGCCATGGGCAGCCGCGCCACGATCGAGCTGGCCAGGAGCGCGCGCCCGTCGGTGCCAGCGAGGAGGGGAGAGGAGCGTCGAATGGTCATGGTCGCCAACGTACGCCCGGATCGGTCCCGCGATAAGGGCCATTTCCGTCTCGGTTGAGTGGTCCATTTCGCGTGCCGGTGCGGACCCGGCACGGTGGGATGGCTCAGGGGCCGGCACGCCGGCCCGATCAGGGGCCGCGCAGCAGGTCGGCCACCGTCTCGATGCCGCGGCGGATCGCCGGCTCGCTGAGGTCACCGAAGCCGATGACCAGCTCCGGCGGCCGTGGTGCACCCGTCCAGGTGAGATCGCTCATCGGGTACAAGCCGACCGAGCGAGCCCGCGCCGCGGCCGCGATCGCGCGCTCATCGCTGCCCTCGGGCAGGCGGCCGACGGCGTGAAAGCCAGCGGCCAGCCCGCGCAGCTCGACCTCCGGCGCGTGGGTGGCGAGCGCCTCGATGAGCGCCGCGCGCTTGCCCGCATACCGGGTGCGCATGGCGCGCAGGTGCCGGTCGTAGCGCCCCGAGCGGATGAGCGTGGCCAGCGCCAGCTGATCCAGCCCCGGAGACCCGCGGTCGTCGAATTCCTTGGCGTCGGCGACGTCCTCGGCCAGTCCGGGAGGACAGACGATCCACCCCAGGCGCACCGCCGGCGCCAGCGACTTGGAGACGGTCCCCAGCAGCGCCACGTGCGCGGGAGCGAGGCCCTGCAGCGCCCCGACGGGCTCGCGGTCGTAGCGGAACTCCGCGTCGTAGTCGTCCTCGAGGATGGTGGCGTCGTGCGCCTGGGCCCAGCCGGCGAGCGCCTGGCGGCGGTCCGGCGCCAGCACGACGCCGGTGGGCGACTGGTGAGCCGGCGTGAGCAGCACCGCGTCGGCGCCAGTGCCCTCCAGCGCGGCGACATCGACGCCGTGCTCGTCCACCGCCACCGGGACGCCGTCCAGCCCCCAGCGGCCGGCGCTGAGCGCCGGGTCGACGTCGCCGGGGTCCTCGAAGGCAACGCGCCGGGCGCCGCGGCGCGCCAACGTGCGTAGCACCAGGTTCGCGCCCTGTGCGAATCCGGTGCAGACGATCATCCGCTCGGGATCGGCGGCCGCGCCGCGGACGCGGCGCAGATAGCCCGCGAGCACCTCGCGCAGCGCGCGGTCACCGCGAGGGTCACCGTAGCCCAGGGCCTGCGCCGGGGCGGTGCGGCTGACCTCACGCATCGCCCACATCCAGTCGCCCCGCGGAAAGCTCGCCAGGTCAGGCTGGCCCGGACGAAAGTCGATCGCGAGCCCGCGGGACGGCGCCGGCGGGGCGATGGCCGGCGCGGGGGCCGGCTCCGCCCCGGCCGCCACCCGGGTGCCCGAGCCGGTGCGCGTGGTCAGGAAGCCTTCGGCGTGCAGTTGCGCGTAGCACTCCTGCACGAGCCCGCGCGAGACGCCGAGCTCGCGGGCCAGTGCCCGGGAGGAGGGAATCCGCTCGTCGGCGCTCAGGCGCCCGCTCTGGATGGCGTCGCGCAGCTCGCGCTCGAGCTGTGACGTCAGCGGTTCGCCGCCCTCTCGGTCGAGGCGCACCAGCAGCTCCGGCCCCAAACCGGCCCACTCAACCGACATGGAACCCCATCCTACCGGCGGTCCATTCGCGGGCCGAGTGCCGTTGAGTGCCACCATTCAGAGACGATCGATCTCGCGCCTGGCTATCGGGAATTTCCGCCTCCCGCCGCCCTGGACCCTCTGATCGCCTGCCTGTGGGTCCGCGCATGGGGCAGCGACGACGAGGTTCAAGACTTAGATCCCGCCGGGCCGCGATCCTTGACGCCATGACCGTTGACCTTGCGGCCGCCCAGGCCTTCCTCGACACCCACGCCCGCATCCTCGATCGCCATCGCTACGCGCTCCTGCAAGGCCACGGCGATCCCGGCCGGGTGCTCGCCGCGCTGTCGGCCTACCGCAATCCGGACGGCGGCTACGGCTGGGGGCTGGAACCCGACCTGAGGGCGCCGGAGAGCCAGCCCGCCGCCGCCGGGCACGCCTTCGAGGTCTTCGCCGAGATCGCGCCGGAGGTCAGTCCGGACGCCGCCGGCCTGTGCGATTGGCTTGCCACGATCACCCTGGCTGACGGCGGGCTGCCGTTTGTGGCGCCGATGAGCACCACCGCGGGCGTGGCCCCGTGGTTTGCCGGCGGCGACTCCACCGTCTCGTCGCTGCAGATCACCGCCTTCACCACCGCCGCCGCGCATCGCGTGGCGGCTCATGACCCGGCCGTGGCGAGCCACCCGTGGCTCGGGCGCGCCACCGCCTATTGCCTCGAGGCCATCGCGGCGCTGGACGGGACCCCGTTCGCCTACGTGCTGGCCTTCTCGATCCGACTGCTGGAGCAACTGCACGACCGTGTGCCCGAGGCCCGCGCGCTGATGGGCGTCCTCGCCGCCCACGTCCCCGTCGATGGGCGGGTACCGGTCGCCGGCGGGGCTGACGGCGAGACGCTGCGTCCCCTCGACGTCGCCCCCGATCCCGAGGGGCCCGCCCGAGCGCTGCTCGAGGCTACGGCGGTCGCCGCCGACCTGGACCGCCTCGCCGCGGGGCAGCAATCGGATGGCGGCTGGACCGTCGACTACCTGCCGATCTCATCGGCGGGGTCGATGGAATGGCGTGGCTACGCCACCGTCGGCGCGATCGCCTCGCTGCGGCGCAACGGCGTCAGGGCGGCTCGATGTGCGTGACCTCGAACCCGAACCGCTCGGCCAGGCGATCGGCCACGAGAGAGCGGTGACAGGCCCGGGCCGTCGCCTCGACGCACAGCAGCGCGCCCACGCCGTGTACTGGGAGCTGTCCGACGAGCGGCGCAAGCGGGACGAGGTCGAGGATCTCCTCGGTGTACTCGCGGATGTACTCGGGGGCGAGCCGCACGCGTGAGCGCTTGCCCACGCCCTGGCGGTCGTCGTCGCGGTATTGCAGGTGGCGCAGCTCGGTGTCGGGCGCCAGCTCCGGGTGGTACTCGTAGCCGATCCGCGCCTCGGCGAGCAGCCGCTGGAGCCGCTGGGCGTTGGCCCAGGCGTACCGGGGGCCGCGGACCCCGCGGCGCTGGCGGATGTCGAACACCTTGGTGACGCCGGCCTCGTCCAGGGCGGCGATGAAGCTCGGTGCGTCGAACTCGTAGACGCCGATGGTGGCGATCCGCGGCATCGGGCGGGCGGCGGGGTGCGACCGAGGCCTCAGTCTGCGGCCAGGGCCAGCCGGGCCAGCTGCTCGATCCCCTCGTGGGAGGAGGCCACTGCCAGGAAGCGCTTGACGTGGCAGAAGAGGGCATCGGGGACGCCTGTGACCGCCACGAGGTCCGGGCCTTCTCGCCCGGCCCACGCTTCGGGCAGGTCGCGGCGGCTGTCGAATGAGCCCAGTTCGCGCGGCACCGCCTCCAGGCCGAAGCCCTGGCGCTTGGGGTAGATGATGTACAGCGCGTTGGGCGCCGCCGGCACCAGGACCTGCTTCCACGGAGCATTGACGGGCAGCTCGATCAGGCGCGGATCCGCAGCGGCGGCGATCGCCTCCTGCACGGTGCGCGCCGACCGCCGGCCCGAGGCCGCGGAGAGCACCTCCCGGGCGAGGATCCCGCGGGCGAGGTCGACGGCCTCGTCGAATCGCAGCCGCTCCTGCTCGGGCGTGAGCGTCTCATCCCAGCGCGCGTTGAAGCCGCCGACGACCCCGTTGACCGTCAGCGGGTAGACGCCCTCGACGAGCGACTCGGTCAGTCGCTGGCCGGTGTCGTTGGCGTCGACGCCCTGCACCAGGCTGGCGTCGACCGCCTCGGCGACATCCGAGTCGCCGCCGCACACCCGAACCCCGAACTCCCGCCAGACGAGGCCGAACGACGCATACCGGATCCCGTTCTCCCGGACGCCGTCGAACTCCCGCTGGTGGTGGTCGAAGTCCCCGCTGGACGGGTCGTGACGAAAGCCGACGTCGACGCGAACGTCGGCGCCTGCCAGCTCCGCCCGGTCGCGCGTGCGCAACACCTCGATGGGCTCGCCGAGCAGGGCGAGCGCCGCGACGGCGAACACCTCGTCGGCGTGAAAGGAGCCGTCATGGGTGGCGATGAGCATGGGCGAAGACTCTAGGGGCGCAGCGGCCGAGACGACGATTGTCCGCGGGATCGGCGAAACTTCGGGCCGCGCACGCTGTTGTGTGCAGATGCCGAGTCCCTGGAGCTGCCAAGACCAGGGAGCGGGGAACCCAATGTGTATTGGGGCGAATCCGGCGGTGATCCGCCGGTAGCGCTGTAGCAGCAGCGCGAGCCCGTCAGCTAACCCCGCAGGCACCAGGCAATCAGCTGAATGTCGATCAATTGCGGGGTTGCGCGTGTCCGGATCCAGAACCAGTGCTGTCGTCGATGTCCTCGCCGGAAGCAGAAACCGGTCGCTATGGGCCCTGTGGGCGCTCGCCGCGCTGGTGACGCTGACGGTGGCGCTCACCCCGGCGGTGTCTCGTGCCGCCCAACCCGGGGCGGCGCCCTTTCACCGAGTGCTGCGGATGGGCGACCACGGCGGGGACGTGCGCATGCTCCAGCAGTGGCTCACCCAGGTGGGGATCGCCACCGCGACCGATGGCCAGTTCGGTCCCGGGACGAAGACGTCGGTCCGGAGCTTTCAGGTCGACGCGCACCTGAGCCCGCCGAGTGGGACGGTCGGCGCCCACACCGCCCAGATGCTGCAGACGTGGGTGACCAACGGTACGCAGGCCGCCACCACGGCAGCGCCGCAGGCAAGGCAGGCCTCCGCCGGCGACGCGGCGACGCTCGTCAACGGGCTCGCGGTGGCGCCTGCCGACGCCCCGGCGGTGGTCAAGCAGGTGATCGCCGCGGCCAACTCGATCGCCACCACGCCCTACGAGTTCGCCGGCGGCCACGGCAGCTGGAAGTCGTCGGGCTATGACTGCTCCGGTTCGGTGGGCTTCGCCCTGCACGGCGGCGGTCTGCTGTCGCAGACCGAGGATTCGGGCCAGATGGAGAGCTACGGCGCCGCCGGCCCCGGCCGGTGGATCACGCTGTATGCCAACGCGGGTCACGTCTACGCGAAGATCGCCGGGCTGTACTACGACACCGCGGCCCAGAGCTCGTCCAACGACCAGGATCGCTGGTCCGCCACACGGATCTCACCGGCCGGCGGCTTCGTCGTCCGTCATCCCCGGGGGCTCTGACCGCGGCTTCTAGGAGGCCTGCACCATCGCCCGCGGCGTGAGCACCACGCGCAGGCAATGGGCGGGGCAGCCTCGTCCCCGCGGCGGCATCTCGATCCTAGCCGGGCCCTCCGGTCCGCCAGAATCGAGGCCAGCATGCTGTCGATCTCCGATATGCCCATCCCGGTGCGCCGCCTCGGGCTCGCCCTGCGCCCGGCGCGCGATCTCGACCACGTCCTGGAGCAGATCCGCGGCTGGGCGGCGGCGCACGGGGTGACCCTGGTCGGCGTGGAGGGAGACACCCGGCTACCCGACGCGGTCGTTCGCCGCCCGCAGGAGTCGCTGGCCGAGGACTGTGACGTCGTCATGGCGCTCGGCGGGGACGGGACCATGCTCGGGGCCCTACGCGTCGCGGCCCCTCGCCGGGTCCCGGTGCTGGGCGTCAACCTGGGGACGCTGGGCTACCTCACTGAGATCGACGCAGGTCACCTGGAGGGCGCTCTGGCCGCGCTGGCGCGCGGCGCCTACACGATCGAGCGTCGCAGCGGCCTGGCGCTCGCCGCCCGGGAGGGCATCGAGGCGCAGATCGCCTACAACGACGTCGTGCTCACGCGGGTCCCGGGGCGCGGTCAGGCTGCGCTGGCGCTGCACATCGACGGCGAGCTGTTGGCCCGCTACGCCAGTGACGGGGTGATCACAGCCACGCCGCAGGGATCGACGGCGTACGCGTTTGCCGCGGGAGGCCCGCTCGTGTCTCCGCGCGCCCACGGCATGATCGTCATGCCCGACGCTCCCGCCGGTCTCTTCAACCGGGCGATCGTGCTGGCCGAGGGCGAGAGCCTGGGGATCGAGATCCTCCGGACCAGCGCGCCGGTGTCGATCGAGCGTGACGGCCAGTTGCTGGGCCATGCCGAGCCAGGGGCGCGCGTGGAGATCCTGGCCCGGCCCGATGCGGCCCGGGTCGTCCGTGTGCATCCCGGGGGGTTCGCCGAGCGCGCCCGGCGCAAGCTGGGGATCACCGATCCCGCGGGGCTCGCGGACTTCGACCTCGCCGGCCACGAGCGGTAGGGAATCGCGGCGCGGGGCCCCGGGGGCGGGCCGCCCCGCGTCACGCCGCCTCCGGCTCGGCGATCTCGACGTCCAGGCGTTCACGCATGCCGCGCCGGCCGGCGTCGGTGAGCCGTACCGCGCGGCCGTTGCGAGCCCGCTCGATCCAGCCGCGCTGCACCATCCGTTCGGCGAGCGCCGCGCCGAGCCCGCCGGCGAGGTGGTGCTCCTGCTCGGTCCAGTCGGTGCAGTAGCGGATGAGCGGACGCGGTCGTGCCCGCAGCGCGTCGAGATCGATGCCGAACGTATCCATCCATGACTCCCCATCGGCGGTCAGCCGATAGTCGAGGTCGCTGCCGGGTGCCGAGAGGCGATCCCGGGTCGCCTGGCCGCGGTGAAAGTGCCCGTCTCCGCCGGCCAGTACGCCGCCGTCCAGCAGCGAGCGCATGATCGCCACCCCGAGTCGTCCCGCGAGGTGGTCGTAGCAGTAGCGGCCGGCTCGCAGTGCGTTGGCCCGGGTCCCCTGGCGCAGCGAGGTGACGGGCTCCGGCGGCGCCAGCGCGGCGAGCCGCTCGAGCACCTGGGCCACCTCGGGGCCGGCCAGCCGGTAGTAGCGGTGGCGCCCGTGGGACTCGACGGTCAGCAGCCCGGCATCCAGCAGCTTGGCCAGGTGGCCGCTGACCGTGGAGGCCGACACGCCGGTCTCCTGGGCCAGCACGCTGGCGGCCAGGGCGCGCCCGTCGCCGAGCGCCAGGAGCACGCGCGCACGTGTGCGATCGCCGATCAGCCCGGCGATCGCGGCGATGTCGGCATCGCCCTTCATGGCCCTGACCGTAGCGTCGACACGCTTCGGTCTGCGCCGAAGCGATGGTGCGCGACGCTGAGGCTCATGTCCGCCTGTAACGACAGCCGCCGGGCCGCCGCGCGCGATCGCAGGACCGGGGTCCTGCTGGTGATGTGCGTCGGCTACTTCCTGGTCCTGCTCGACGTGACGATTGTCAACGTTGCCCTGCCGACGATCGGTCATGAGCTGCACGCGGGCATCAGCGAGCTGCAGTGGGTCGTCGACGGCTACGCCCTCGCGCTCGCCGGCCTGATGCTCACCGGCGGCACCCTCGGTGACCTGCGCGGCCACAAGCGCGTCGTGCTCTCGGGGCTGATGCTGTTCGGGATCGCCTCGCTGGGCTGCGGCCTGGCCGCTTCGGCGCAGACGCTCATTGCGTTCCGCGTCATCCAGGGGCTGGGCGCCGCCTTCATGCTTCCCGGGACGCTCGCCGTCATCGCCAACGCCTATCCGGACGAGCGTGAGCGCGCGCGGGCGATCGGCATGTGGGCCGGGGTGGGGAGCTGCGCGCTGCCCGCCGGACCTCTGCTGGGGGGCCTGCTGGTGCAGACCGCCGGGTGGCGCTGGGTGTTCCTGCTCAACGTGCCGATCGTCGCCGTCGCGTCGGTGGCCGCCGGCCGGGTAGTCACCGAGAGCCGAACCGGATCGGCCCGGAGCCTCGATCTTCCCGGGGCGGCCCTCGGAGCGGTGGCGCTCCTTGGCGTGACCTTCGCCTTCATCGAGGGCGGGCGTGGCGGGTCGGCGCTCGTCGTCGTCATCGCCACCGTCGGCGGGGTGGCGGGCGCCGGAGGGTTCCTGGCCGCGGAGCGCCGCGCCCGAGATCCGCTGCTCCCGCTGGGGCTGCTGCGCGAGCGCGCCTTCACCATCGCCAACGGCGTGGCCGGCGCCATGAACCTCGGCACGCTGGGCCTGCTGTTCGTGCTCACGCTCTATCTCCAGGACGTGCGCCGCGAGAGCGCGCTTACAGCCGGGGTCGTGCTCCTTGCGCTGTTTGTCCCGCTGAGCGTCCTGGCGCCGGCCGGCGGGCGGATCGTCGCACGGGTGGGCCCGCGGTGGCCGATGCTGGGTGGCCTGATCCTGGCCGCCGTGGGCGTCGGGCTGCTCACGCTGTCAGGTCCCGCCACCGGTTACCTGACGCTGCTGCCTGCCCTGCTGCTGTGGGGAGTGGGGCTGGCCTTCCTGACGCCGACGGTGGTCTCGACAGCCGTGTCCGCGGTGCCGGCCGGGCGCGCCGGGCTGGCCTCGGCGGTCAACAACACCACCCGCCAGGCCGCCGGTGCGATCGGCATCGCCGCGTTCGGAGCGATCGCCTCGACCCCGGACGGCCCCGGCTTCGTCGATCGGTTTCACACCGTCGCGGTCATCGCCGCGGCGTTGCTCCTGGCGGCCGCGGCGGGGACGGTGATGCTGCCGCGTCGCGATTGAGCGCCGCAACGCGCCTCCATATCCTCCGTGGAGGATGGTCACGCCGCTCCCTGACATCTCGAACCGCGAGGACTGCGAACGGCTCGTCCGCGCCTTCTACGGACGAGCACTCACCGACCCGGTGATCGGCTTCATCTTCGTCGACGTCGCCCACCTCGACCTGGACGAGCACGTCCCCAAGATCGCCTCGTTCTGGGAGACGATCCTGCTCGGCGCGCAGTCCTACGCCGGCGGCGCGTTCCGGCCGCACGCGGTGATCAACGCGCAGGTCCGGCTGCGGGCCGGGCACTTCGAGCGGTGGCTGTGGCTGTGGCGGGCCACGGTGGACGAACTGTTCGCCGGCGAGCGAGCGGAGCTGGCCAAGAGCCATGCCGAGCGGGTGGCGCGGGCCTTTCACGCCCGGCTGCAGATGCTCGACGCGCAGGCCGTAGGTGACGACCTGCCCACCCTGTCCATCACGCGCCACGGTCCGGCCTGAATCCGGAGTTTGTGCGTTTTTTACCGGTCTTCCGGGTGCCCGCGGTCCGATCTCGTGCAGATTCACCACAATCATGGATTTCGGTGTGTCAATCGTTACCGTGCCTGGGCCGCGGGACCCTTTCCCAACCGATGAGGTGAGGTATCACGGATGAGTCTTGACGACGCTGATCGATCGTTGTCCGGGGCTGTTTCGGCGACGGACGTCATCCATCGCCGCTGGGTGCTCTCCAAGCGTGCCGACGACGGGCGGCCGCTGCTCGTCCGGGAGGACCGGATCGTTCATCCGAACGACTTCGCGCTACGGGCTCCGGGGCCGACGGCCGCGGACGCGGCCGAGGCGACGAGCACCCCGGCGCTGCACTGAGGCGTGATGCCGGCCCGTGCGGGCGGACCGGCACGCCGCCCTGCCGGGCGGCGGTACGATGGCCTCTGGGTACCGGTGATGAGCCCCTCGGAGTCACGCGAGTCGCCTCAGCCGGCAGCCGATCGGCTGCGCGGGTCGCTCGACGGGCCGTCCAAGACGATCACCGTCGAGCCCATCCAACTGCCGGCGCCCGTCCCGCCGCGGCGCTTGGATCCGCCGGATCCGGCACGCCGGCCTGATCGGCCGCGGGAGCCCGAGCGCCCGCCCCAGCCCACCCCCTGAGCGCGGCCGATGGACGGCGCCGCCCCGGATCTCATCAGCGCCGTCATCGGCTTTCGCCAGTGGCGGCTGCACGGAGACGAGCTGTGGTCATTTCGCGCCGCGGAGCGCTGGGGGCGCGGGGTGCACACCGCGCACTGCGCCGCCCACCCTCATGTCGCGCCCGCCAACGGCTGCACCTGCGGCATCTACGCGTGGTACGCGCCCACCCCGCGGGGCGCGTCGGCGATGACCCCCGACCTGCTGGGCGGCGCGGTCGCGCTGTGGGGCCAGATCGAACTTCACGCTCACGGCATGCGCGCACAGCACGCGATGATCGTCGCGCTGGCGCTGCCCCTGTCCCGGGGCCCCAAGCGCCGCCGGATCCTGGCGGCAGCCGCCGCCCTCGAGGTTCCGGCGGTCCCGGTCCGCCGGCTCAAGGCGACGGCGCTCGAGCACGGTGACGTCATCCCCCGCCGGATGCGACCCCCGGATACGACGCCCAACAAGCGCGCCGCGCCGGGTGAGCCCGCCCCGGCCCGTCTGTACGCGGTCGCCGACGGCTATCACGAGCGCATGCGGGCGCGCCAGGGCGACCCCCCCTGAGCGACGCCCGGTTCCGGCGGTCGCGGGCCGTCGGTATCTTCGGCGCATGAGGCTCATCGCGCTCGGGGACCGCGATCCCGCACACCTCACCCATCGCGAGATCGACGCGACGCTGGCGCTGCTCTCGCGCGAGATCGACTGCGGGTGGGTTGAAACCGACAGCGCGCAGGCGTGCGAGCTCGAGGCCGTCGACGCGGTCTGGCTGCTGCCGGGCACCCCGTACCGCGACGACGACGCGGCACGCGCGGCGATCCATCACTGCCTGGACACGGGGACGCCGTTTCTGGGCACGTGCGGCGGGTTTCAGTATGTGTGCGTGGAGCTGGCGCGGGTCCGGGCGGGCGTGAGCGATGCCACCAGCGCCGAGCTCGATCCGGACGCCGGCGCCCTCGTGGTGGCGCCGCTGGCATGTGCGCTGTACGGCGAGCGCCGGACGGTCACGCCGGTCGGCGGGACCCGGCTGGCCGCCATCTGTGGGGCTGAGCCGTTCGAGGGCCACCATCAGTGCGGCTACGGCCTGGCCGCGCCCTACGAGACGGTGCTCGCGGGGGCGGGCGTCGTCATCTCGGCCCATGCCCCCGATGCGGGCGTGGAGGGCATCGAGCTGCCCGATCATCCGTTCTTTTTGGCCACTGCCTTCCAACCCCAGGTGGGAGCCGGCGCGAGCGGCACTGTGCATCCGCTGATCACGGCCCTGGTGGCCGCGGCCGCCCTCCCCGGGCGTACCATGTGAGGCGCGTCGCCGAGGGCGCGTCCGGTCCGCGGAAAGGGACTCTCCCACCTCGAAAGAGACGATGTGACCAGCCGAGCAGACGACCTGCGGGCGGGCCGGTCAGCGGACGCCGAGACCGCCCACGGAGGATCGTCATGAATCTCGAGCACTGCCGCAAGGACGCCAAGCGGCTGCTGCGCGACGTGCGTGCCGGCGATGCCGGCGCCATGGCCCGCGCGCGGGAGGTCCTGGGCGCGCGCGTACAGCAGCGCTTTGGCCTCACTGACGCCCAGCACGTGGTGGCCACCGAGCGGGGCTACGGTTCCTGGCCCACGCTGTCGCGTGACGCGGCACGGCCACCCCGGGCCGGGTCGATCGTCGACACCGGCCTCGCGTACGGACCCGGGGACCCCGTTCAGGTCTGGACCATGCGACGTGAGCACCGAGTGTCGATCTCGGACCACGGCGCGGCGCTGCACAAGGCCGGCGCGGGGCCCGGCTGGGAGCGCGCATGCGCCACGGTGCACGCGGAGCTGGACGTCAACATCACTCGTGGCGGGGTCGTGTGGCTGCCCGTGGTCGCCGCCGGCCCCAGCGAGGAGGAGGTGGCACGCCGGATCGGGCGCGCCTCGCTGATCTTCTTCCAGGAGGTCTTGGAGCTGGACCCGGTCTGAAGCGCTAAGCCGGCACCGCCAAGCCGGCACCGCTAAGCCGGGGGCTGCGCGAACGCCGCTTGCGCGTGGACCAGCAGCGCGCGCAGGGCCGGGCTGGGCTCCGGGCGCCACACCAGAGCCAGGATCGACGCGATCTCGATGTCGGCGATCGGCAGCGCGCACAGGCGGCCGTCCCGAGCGGGGGCCATCGACTCCGAGAGGATGGCGACGCCGAGCCCGCGCTGGGCCAGGTCAGCCACGGCATCCGGGGCGCTGGCCACCAACGCGATCTCGGGCGCAAGCTGGCGCCCGGCGCAGGCGACGTCGAGCACCGCCCGCACGCCGGTGCCCTGCGGCATGCAGACGAGCGGATGCGCGGTGACCTCGGCCAGCGTGCAGGTGTCTTTGCGGCCGATCAGGGGGTGCCCCGCCGGGGCGCCGGCCACGAGCCGCTCGGAGACGATGGTCAACGCCTCGAGTCCCTGTGGCGTGCGGCCCGCCGCACCGATGAGAGCCACGTCGAGCTCGCCCGCGCGTACGCGCTCGGTGAGCCGGTCCGAGTTGGCCTCGGTGAGTGAGATCTCGATCGCCGAGTGGGCGGTGCCGAAGGCGGCCAGGGCGTCGAACAGCGGCGTCATCGTGCAGCCGCTGACCATGCCGACGTCGATCCGGCCGCGCAGGACGCCCGAGACGTCGTCGACCGCTTGGCGGACCGCCTGGGCCGCGGCGAGCACCTCGCGGGCGTGATCGAGCGCCGCCTCGCCGGCCGCGGTCAGCGTGGCGGTGCGCGCGGAGCGATCGATGAGCGTCGCCCCGAGCTCCTCTTCGAGCCGGCGCACCTGCGCGCTGACCCCAGACTGGCTGATGTGAACGCGCTCGGCCGCACGGGTGAAGTTGGCCTCCTCGGCGACCGCGATGAAGTATTCGAGCTGTCTCAGTTCCATAAGGAGAGCTTCTGATATCGAGAATAACAATCTGTTGGACTTCTGGCTGTCCGGGTCGCAGAATGGAGATCAGGCACTCCGATCACCACGACGAAAGGAGCACGATGTCGACAAGAGAGAACGCCCAGACGCCCGAGGACCTGACCCGGCTGTTCGTCGAGCGCGCCAACGCCGGCGACGCGGAGGGGGTCTCGCTCCTCTACGAGGAGGACGCGGTCATGGCCTACCCGCCAGGGAGTATCACCGTCGGCCGCGCCGCGATCCGGGAGCTGTTCGAGCAGTTCCTGGCCAAGGCGCCGGAGTTCACGCCCGAGCCGCCACTGCCGACGCTCGTCAGCGACGAGCTCGCCCTGACGTCCACGCCGCCGCACGACGGAGCCGGGGCGCGGGCGCAGGTCGTCCGGCGCCAGTCCGACGGAACGTGGCTGCGCGTGCTGGACCAGCCCGAGTTCATCTCGACCTCGTGACCGGGCGGATGTCTGCGGCGATGCCGTCCGTTGCTCCAATACAGTTGTCTGACCTTGGGACAGGACGTCTCAGAAAGAGAGGGGCCATGAGCCTGGAGCTGATTGGAGCCCGGGAGACCGCGGACGGCATCGCCGTGACGTTCGTCACCGAACGCGGGGTCGAGCCGCTGGAGGGCAGCTGCGACGAGATCGCCCGCCTGGCCACCGTCATGCAGCAGGTGAGCGCTCTGGCCGCGCTCAACGAGAACGAGCGCGTCTGGATCGACGAGGTCGCCGTCGGCGACGCGATCGTCAAGCTGGGGCTGAACCCGGGCCGACAGGGCCGGGTCAAGATCATCCGCCGCTAGGCCTGCGCCAGATCATCGGCGCGGGCCGCCTAGACTCGAACAGGTGCCCCCTGGACTGCGCAACATGGGCCTCGGCAAGGCCTCCGAACGCGTGCCCGGCCTGCGGCGGATCCCAGTCGTCAAGCTGCTCTCCGCGGCCGAACTGGCGCTGGTGGCCCGCGACCACGTCGCTCGGCTCAGCTCCGCCGAGCGCCGGCGCCTCCTCGTCCTGGTGCGGGTGGGACGCGGCCGGCGCAGCCGGCTGACCGGCGCCGAGCGCGACGAGCTGGAGGGCCTGCTGATCAAGCTCCAGCCCCGGCTGTTCGTGGGCGAGGCGATCAGTCGCCTGTCCCCGGTCCCGCTCCCTCGCCGGCTCGTGTTCGGCCCCAAAAATCGTTCATAACGTCTAAATTCTGGCCGTGGCGGACCGCGCAATCGCGCAAGAAATGCGTGGTTGTACATGAGAACCTTGATTTCAGGTGACTCGGGTCGAGCGAACAGCGAATCTGGCCGGCGTGGTCGTCCCCTTCGTGGGGACGCTGGTGGCGATCGTAATGCTGTGGAATCGCGCGGTCGACCTGACCGACCTGATCGTGCTGGTGGTCATGTACATGGTCACCGCGGTCGGGATCACCGTCGGCTTCCACCGCCTGCTCACCCACCGGGCCTTTGCCAGCTACCCGTGGGTGGAGCGGACCTTCGCCGTGCTCGGCTCGCTCTCGGTCCAGGGCTCGGTCATGGACTGGGTGGCCGACCACCGCAAGCATCACGCGCACACCGACCGCGAGGGCGATCCTCACAGCCCGCACGTCGGTCACGGCAGCGGCCTGTCGGGGCTGTGGCACGCCCACGTCGGCTGGCTGCTGGAGACCCAGGGCCAGGCCGACTGGAAGAAGTACGCCGCTGAGCTCTACGAGGACCCGGCGATGCGGATGATCGGCCGCCGATTCCCGCAGCTCGCCGTGCTCTCGCTGCTCATCCCGACAGTGGCCGGCTGGGCGCTGCACGACTTCACCGCCGCCGGGGCGTTGCGCGGGCTGGTCTGGGGCGGGCTGGTGCGGATCTTCTTCGTCCACCACGTGACGTGGTCGGTCAACTCGGTGTGCCACTTCTTCGGCAGCCGCCGGTTCGACCTCGAGGACCACTCGACAAACGTGGGGTGGCTGGCCGTCCTCTCCCTGGGCGAGTCCTGGCACCACAACCACCATGCCTTCCCGCGCTCGGCGTATCACGGCCTGCGCTGGTGGGAGGTCGACCCCTCCGGCCTGATCATCGCCGGAATGCAGCGCGTGGGCCTGGCCTGGAACGTCGTGCGCATCACGCCCGAGCGCCAGCGGGCGCGGGCCGTCGCCGCCTCCTGAGTCTCAGGCCGCGGCGGCCGAGGCCGCGCATTGCGGGCACAGCCCGGAGATGACGACCTCCACCGCGTGCGCGATGAAGCCGGCCCGCGCGGCGGTCTGCTCGAGCTCGACGGTATCGAGCTCGGTGTCGAGGTCATCGACGCGGCCGCACTGCCGGCACACGGTGTGCTGGTGGGGCTCGGTGCGCGCGTCATACAGAGTGGCGCCGGCCCCGGCGTCGATCCGGCGCACGAGGCCCAGGTCCACCAGCAGCTCGAGCGCGGCGTAGACGGTCGGCGTCGAGGTGCCGGGCAGCTCGTGCCGGACGGCGCCGCGGATCTCGTCGGCGGTGGCGTGGCGGCCGTGCCGGCGCATCTCGCGCAGGATCACCAGCCGCTGCGGGGTGGCCCGCTGGCCGCGCCGGTGCAGAAGCTCGACGAGGTCGCTGGGTGGGGCGGGCGTGGGGGAGTGGCTGGCCATGAGTGGTCGGGACCCTAACTTTAAGGGAGACCTAATTCTAACACAGTTGTTATAATCGTCTTGTGGTTGAGGGTCTGATCCAGCTTCGCAAGCTCGATGAGCGCACCTTCATCCTGCGCTACGTGCAGCCGGGCCTGGTGGGGCTCATCGACGGCACCCTCTCCACCCTGGCACCGATTTTCGCCGCGGCTCTGCTGTCGGGCTCTCACGCCGCCCTGTTCGTGGGGTTGGCCACCGCGCTCGGGGCGGGCATCAGCATGGGTTTCTCCGAGGCGCTGTCTGACGACGGCACCGAGACCGGCCGTGGCTCGGCCGTGATGCGAGGCGTCGTCACCGGGTCGATGACCGCGTTCGGGGGCGTGTTCCATTCGCTGCCGTTCGTCATCGGCGACGTGCACACCGCGCTGATCGTCGCCGGCATCGTGGTGGCGATCGAGCTCGTCGCCATCTCCCTCATCCGCAGGCGGTTCATGGCGGTCTCGCTGCGCACGAGCCTGCTTCAGGTGGCTCTGGGCGGAGCGCTCATCGTCGCCGCCGGCGTCGGCCTGGGCAGCGCTTAGCCCGCTCGGTCGGCGGGCCGCGGGCCTGGACACCGGGCGGCGGGCGCCGAAGGCATAGGCTTAGCGCCGTGGAGTTGGCCGGCAAGCACGTCGTGGTCACCGGAGCCGGTAGCGGCATCGGCCGCGCCTGCGCGACGCGCTTTGTCCAGGAGGGAGCCCGGGTGGTTGCCGCTGACCGCGACGAGCCGCGCGTGCGCGCCGTCGCCGAGGAGATCGGCGCGGTGGCCGTCGCCGCCGACGTCAGTCGCGAAGCCGACATCGTCTCGCTGATCGCCGCCGCCGAGGACCGCCACGGCCCGATCGACCTGTTCTTCTCCAACGCAGGCGTCCCGGGCCCGGGCGGCGGCCCCGAGGCGCCCGACGGCGAGCTTCAGCTCACCTGGGAGATCAACGTGATGGCCCACGTATGGGCCGCCCGGGCGTTGCTGCCCGGCTGGGTGGAGCGCGGCGAGGGCTACCTGCTGAGCACGGCGTCCGCGGCCGGGCTGCTGACCCAGGTCTCGGCCATGGCCTATTCCATCACCAAGCACTCCGCCGTCGCCCTCGCCGAGTGGCTGGCGATCACCTACGGGGACGCCGGCATCAAGGTCTCCTGCCTATGCCCGCAGGGCGTGCGCACGCCGATGCTCGACGTCGCGCTCGAGGACCCGGTCGGCGCGTCCCCGCTGCTGGCCGGCGGCTTGCTCGAACCCGAGGACGTCGCCGCCGCGGTGGTCGCCGGCGTGCGCGACGAGCGGTTCCTCATCCTCCCACACGAGGACGTGGCCGACTACATGGCGCTCAAGGGCGCTCAGCCCGAGCGCTGGCTCAAGGGCATGCGGCGCCTCGTCCGCGAGGCCCGCGAGGCGTCCGGGTCCTAGCGGCGCTCAGCCCGAGGCACGCTCGTCAGTTGGGCGCCTCGGCGGCGCGTTCGAGTTGACGGCGCAGCCGCGGCCACGCCCGGCGCAGGCTCGCCCCCGCGGCCGCCGCTCCCTCCGCCTCCTCGTTGCGCGCGCACGTCTCGAGCTGCTTGAGCGCCAGCAGGACCGGCTGGGCGTCGATCATCAGCGCGCTGTTGCGGCCGGCGTGCGCCGCGGTCGCCACGGCGGACAGGTCGCCGGTCCGCAACCCCTCGTCGATGGAGGCCACCGCCGCGGTCAGCTCATCGACCAGCGTGCGCACGATGGCGGGGACCTCGGTGCCCAGGAGCTGCTGCAGCTCGCTGAGCCGGCTGACGTCGAGCTCGGGCGTGACGCCGGTCATCCCTCTCAGGCGGCCTTGGCGGGATCAAATGTCGTGGTCTGGAGGGCTACGGCTCTCACCGCACGAGAATATGCCTCGTCAGCGCCGCTCTGAAACCACCCGGCGCCGCCTAATGGTGCAGGTGAAGGGCCTTTCGCAGCTGGCGCGAGAATGTGCCGAAGTCGTTGTGGTGAGCGCTGGCCAGGCCGGTCACGCCCAGCGTGGTGACGATCAGGCCCGCCACCAGCGCCAGCACCGCCAGCACGGCGGGCCAGCGTGCCTCCAGCCACTCCCGTCCCCGGGTGAGCACGAGCTGTGCGTTGGGCCCAGCGAAGGTGAGCACTGCGAGGATGCCCAGGAGAGGCAAGACGAAGCAGACGTTGAAGATGATGAGCAGGAGCACGATGCGCACCACACTCAGGTTCGCGCCCACGAGCGTGGCGATGGCCGCGAAGTAGGGGAACGCGGTGGGGAGCTCCACCGCGGTGATGGTGGCGCCGAGGATTGCGCTCGATCTGCCGCGAGGGTTGATCTCCGGAGCCTCAGCCTGCGCCAGGCGCTTGCGGTAGCCCCACAGCACCGCGGCTGCGGCGAGCATCGCCCCGCCGGCCACGATCTCGAGCACGTAGCCGAGGTGGCGTCCGGGCCGGGGCACGATCGCCAGCAGCAGCTCGCCCGGCCCCAGCGCGATGGCCAGGCCGCCGAGGAGATAGACGCCGAAGACCGCGGCCGTGAACTGTGCCACCTGCCGCCGCGCACGGTCTCCCGCGGCGAGATAGAGGGCGGGGGCGATCGTCGTCGGGTTGAGCGAGTCGGCGAGCCCGATCGAGACGACGAGGCCGATCAGCCGGATCATGCGCCGTCGGCGATCGCTGTGAGCATGCGCGCATTGTTCCCCAAGCGTGCAATCTCACCTGCTCAGCCGCGCCTTGCCCAGGAGCGGGCGCTACACTCCTTACGGCGCCGGGCGGCGTTTCTTCTCACGCCCGCGGCGGCTCATTCCTACCACCAAAGAAGCGCAAAATGGCCCGTGGAGACGTCCGGATTGCCGCAACCCTCGCCTGCGAGGAGTGCAAGCGCCGGAACTATCAGACCAATAAGAGCAAGCGGAACAACCCGGAGCGACTGCAGCTGCGCAAGTACTGCCGCTGGTGCAGATGCCACACCGCTCATCGCGAAACGCGCTGAGAGCGGGCACGTCAGTGGCTCGTAACCGCAAACGCCGCAGCGCAGGGCGCGGGCCCCGGTCGGGGTCTGCCGCCCAGCGTGGCGTCGCGACGGCCAACGGCAACCGCTCCGAGGACACGCCGGATCCGCTCGAGCACGCCGCGCCCGACGTCGAGCTCGCCGAGGCGCAACTCGAGGTCGGACGCCCCGAGTACACCGAGGAGGAACTGGCCGCCGGTGCGCCGGCAGATGCGGCCGCACGCGAGGAAGCCGACGAGGAAGAGCGGGCGGGAGCCGGCGATGAGGACCTCGACCTGGAGGCGACCGGCGATGACGGCGGGGGCGGCTACGATGAGGACGAGGACGATCTCGGCCCGGAAGACAGTGGCTCGGGTCGCGGCCGTCGGCACGCGTCGACCGCAGTGTCGGCGCCGCGTGAGGGCCCGGCCAGCCGTCTTGTGCACTTCCTGCAGGGAAGCTGGCGTGAGCTGCAGCGAGTACAGTGGCCTGACCGTCGGCAGGTGATGCAGGCCACTGGAGTTGTAATCGGGTTTGTCATTGTCGCCGGTGCGTTCCTCGGCCTTGCCGACTTCGCTGCGGCGAAGATCGTCAAGCTCATCCTCCCTTAAAGCCTTAGTCCCCTCTGAGAGAAACATGTTCCGCTGGTACGTCGTCAACACCTATTCCGGCCACGAAAACAAGGTCAAGCACAACCTCGAGCACCGCGTCGTCTCGCTCAACCAGCAGCGCGCCGTGCGTCAGATCATCGTCCCCACCGAGTCCGTCTCGGAGATGAAGGACAACCAGAAGGTGACGGTGGAGAAGCGCACCATGCCCGGGTACGTGCTCGTCCAGATGGACCTCAACGAGGACTCGTGGTCACTGGTCAAGGGCACCCCGGGGGTCACCGGGTTCGTCGGGGCGTCCAACGAGCCGGTGCCGCTGACCCAGGCCGAGGTCGACCGCCTGTTGCACATGGAGCCGGCCGAGCGTCCGCGCAGCCGGGCCCAGTTCTCGATCGGCGAGTCCGTCAAGGTCGTGTCGGGGCCGCTGTCGGACTTCAGCGGCGAGATCTCCGAGGTCAACGAGGACGCCCAGAAGCTCAAGGTCCTGGTGTCCATCTTCGGTCGCGAGACGCCGGTCGAGGTCGGCTTCGACCAGGTCAAGAAGATCTAGTTACGGAGAAAGCTGAGCGATGGCCAAGAAGGTTCTAACCCAGATCAAGCTCCAGGCAGTGGGCGGCCAGGCGAGCCCGGCCCCACCGGTGGGCCCGGCGCTCGGTCAGCACGGCGTCAACATCATGGAGTTCGTCAAGGCATTCAACGCCCAGACGCAGGCCGACATCGGCACCGTGATCCCCGTCGTGATCACCGTCTACGAGGACCGCTCGTTCACCTTCGTGACCAAGAGCCCGCCCGCGGCGGTGCTCATCAAGCAGGCCCTGTCGCTGGAGAAGGGCTCGGCCGAGCCCCATCGCGACAAGGTGGCGAAGATCACGCGGGATCAGCTGCGGGCGATCGCTGAGAAGAAGATGGCCGATCTCAACGCCAACGACCTCGACGCGGCGGCGAAGATCATCGCCGGCACGGCGCGCTCGATGGGCGTGGACGTCGTCTGAGAAGAGGAGACAGAGAAGATGCCCAAGCACGGAAAGGCGTACATCGACGCCAAGCAGCGCTTCGACCGCGGCCGGGAGTACGCCCCGGCGGAGGCGATCGCGCTGGTCAAGCAGCTCGGTACCGCCAAGTTCGACGAGTCCGTCGAGGTGCACGTCCGCACCGGCCTGAACGTCCGCCACGCCGACGAGCAGCTGCGCGGCACGATTGCGCTGCCCCACGGCCTCGGCAAGAACGTCACGATCGCGGTGTTCGCCCAGGGCGACAAGGCACGCGAGGCCGAGGAGGCCGGCGCCGACATCGTCGGAGGCGAGGACCTGGCCAAGCAGATCCAGGAGGGCTTCGACGATTTTGACGTCGCCATCGCCACGCCGGACATGATGCCGATCGTCGGCCGCCTGGGCCGGATCCTCGGCCCGGCCGGCAAGATGCCGAACCCCAAGGTGGGCACCGTGACCGTCGATGTGGCCAAGGCGGTAGCGAGTCCAAGGCCGGCAAGGTCGAGTACCGCACTGACCGCACCGCCATCGTGCACATGGTGATCGGCAAGAAGAACTTCGAGGAGCGGCTGCTGCTGGAGAACTACGCGGCCGTCATCGACGAGCTCATCCGGGCCAAGCCCGCCGCCGCCAAGGGTCGCTACATCCGCTCGGTGACGTTTGCCAGCACGATGGGCCCAGGCGTCAAGGTGGACCCGTCGCGCACGCGCGACATCGTGGAGGAGCCGGTCGCCGCCTAGCTGCGGCGAGTAACCCGATCGGGTGAGTGCCCTAAACTGAGAGCCAGCAACCCCACGAGACGAAAGCCACAGACCTCCGGCCGCGAGTGCGCGTAAGCCCGGAGCAGGCGGAGTCATTCGAAGGCTGACGGCGCGCCCGCGCCGCTCCTCCAACCGACGCCCGCCGACCAGCGGGCGTTTTGTTTTGAGAGAGAGCAAGGTATGAACAGAGACCAGAAAACAGCCGTCGTCGACGAGATCGCCGGCCAGATCCAGGAGGCGGACGCCATCTTCGCGGTCGACTACCGCGGGATCACCGTCGACCAGGTCGCCGATCTGCGGACCAAGCTTCGCGCCGCCGACGCCCGCTTTCGCGTCGTCAAGAACTCGCTCTCGGAGCGGGCCGCCGACCAGGCCGGCATGGACACGCTGAAGCCGATGCTCGTCGGGCCGACGGCGCTGGCGTTCGTCAAGGGAGATGCGGCGCTGGCGGCCAAGGCGCTCAACGATGCCGCCCGGCAGCTCAACAACGTGCTCGACTTCAAGGGCGGCGTCCTCAACGGGGCGGTTCTGACTGCCGACGACGTGCGCTCGATCGCTCGGCTGCCCGCGCGCGAGGTGCTCTACGCCCAACTGGTGGGCACGGTGGCCGCGCCGCTGACCGGTCTGGCCCGGGGGCTCAACGCACTCATCGCCGGGATCGCGATCCAGCTTCAGGCGATTGTCGACCAAGGCCTGGTGAGTGGCGAGGCTCCGGCGCCCGCCGCGGCTGCGGCCGCGGAGCCCGAGGCGGCGGCGGAGCCTGAGGCTGCAGTAGAGCCTGAGGCTGCGGCCGAGCCGGAGGCTCCGGCGCCGAGCCGGAGGCGCCTGCCGCCGAGCCGAGGCCGAGGCTCCGGCCGCCGAGCCAGAGGCGCCTGCCGCCGAGGCTGAGGCTCCGGCCGCCGAGCCAGAGGCACCAGCCGCGGAGCCTGAGGCCGAAGCGCCGGCCGAGCCCGAAGCATCTGAAGACACTGAAACCGAAGCCGCGTCGGACGCGGCGACGTCCGACGACTAAGGAGGAATCATGGCTACGACAGAGGAATGGATCGAGGAGCTCAAGGCGATCTCCGTCCTGGAGCTCTCCGAGCGCATCAAGGCGCTCGAGGAAGCATTCGGCGTCTCGGCGACGGCGGTCGCTGCGGCGGCGCCCGCGGCGGGCGGCGGCGGCGACGGCGGTGGCGAGGAGGCCGAGGAGCAGACGGCGTTCGACGTCATCCTCACCGCGGCCGGCGACAAGAAGATCCAGGTCATCAAGGTCGTGCGCGCTGCCACCGGCCTGGGCCTCAAGGAGGCCAAGGCGCTCGTCGACGAGGCTCCCAAGCCCATCAAGGAGGGCATCGACAAGGCCGAGGCCGAGAAGCTCAAGTCGGACCTCGAGGAGGCCGGCGGCTCCGTCGACCTCAAGTAGTTGGCCAATCCGCTGGCGCGGATTGGCTTGCGAGTTCGCCTGGCGGCGAACTCGGGCCGACTCCGCTGGCGCGGATTGGCCTCAGTTGTCCAACGCGCTCCGTGCCCGGCACGGAGCGCGTTGTGCGTATGTAAGAGAGCTTCGGAAGTTCTTCGCCGGCTCTGACTTTGATGTTCGGCGGGCGTGGTGATCTGTGGCCATGACCATTCAAGCCCAGCTCCCAGACCGGGCTCAGCATGACTCAGCCCGCCACGATCCGCCGACCAACGGGATGGACTCGAGCCCCCGGTTCATCGTCGACCCTTACGACCTCCTGGACGCTCGCACCCGCGGGCGTCTCCTCTCCGAGGCCGGCGCGCCCGCCGGTCGCTACCTGTCCCTCGAGCACGACGGCGAGAACAAGCTGATCGCGCTGGAGCGTCCGATCACCCACATCGGGCGCGGCCTCGTCGCCGACGTGCGGCTGGAGGACTCCCAGGTCTCCCGCCGTCACGCGATCCTGGCCGTCCGCGGCGATGGCGCGCGCATCCTCGACGACCGCAGCTACAACGGCACCTTCGTCAACGGGCGCCGCGTCACCATCCAGCAGTTGACCGACGGTGACGTGCTGCGCTTCGGCCGCGCCGTATTCCGCTTCACCGAGATCGTGCCGCCGCGCAGGGCCGAACCGCTGCGCCGCATCCCCTTGGCGCGTCGCGCTCGCCGACCCGAGGCCTCGCGCCATCCCGGGCCCGCCGGCCCGGCGGCCGCCTGAGCCCGGGCGGCCGCGGCCGCGGTTGCCTCCCAGCAAGGAGACGGTCCAATGGACAGCTCATCGTGGCGATAGACCACGTTCACCTCTCGAAGCGCCGGCCATCGTGCCGGCGCTTCGCGTATTCGGGACCCGGGTCAGCGTCCGGGCAACTGACGGCTTGCTTGCCGCATTGGCATTTACCCCCTACACTGCGCCCGGTCAGCCAATAGTCGTAGCCGCCCAAACCATGCGGTGCCGCGCCACATACGCGGCCACCGAGGGCGGGGTCCGTGAGAGCTGAGCGGTCCTCCACAGGGCACCAATGCCGTGTGCTATCTTTGCTGGTCGCGCTTTCTTGAGCCCAGAAAGCTCAGGGCGGCGCCCAGTTCCTTCCTCTCGACCGCCCGAGGAGTCGCCGTCTTGGCAACCGCTCACGCCCCCCGGACGCGCCGTAGTTTCGCGCGTCTGAACAAGGTCCTTGAAGTCCCCAACCTGATCGATATCCAGCGCAAGTCGTTCGAGTGGCTGACCGACCCCGAGAACGGCGGCCTGCGTGAGACGATCGATGACATCTCGCCCATCGAGGACTACACCGGCAACTTGGCCGTGCAGTTCGGTGAGTTCACCTTCGACGAGCCCGTCGCCAGCCTGGAGCAGTGCCGTGAGAAGGACCTCACGTACGCGCGCCCGCTGACGGTCACCGTCGCCTTCATCAACCGGGAGACCGGTGAGATCCGCGAACAGTCGGTCTTCATGGGCGATTTCCCCTGGATGACCGAGCGCGGGACGTTCATCATCAACGGCACCGAGCGCGTCGTGGTCACGCAGCTCGTGCGTTCCCCCGGCGCCTACGTCATGGAGCCCAAGGACCGGGAGAAGCAGGTCTTCATCGCCAACCTCATGCCGGCTCGCGGCTCCTGGCTGGAGCTGGAGATCGACAAGAAGGGCCGCGTCTACGTCCGCATCGACCGCAAGCGCAAGCTGCCGGTCACCGTCCTGCTTCGCGCCATGGGCTACGCGTCTGACGAGGAGATCCTGGCCCTCTTCGACAACTCCCTCTACATCCGCAACACGGTCGAGGCGGATCCCGAGGTGACGCGGACCGAGGAGGGCGCCCTCATCGAGCTGTTCAAGAAGCAGCGCCCGGGCGAGCCGCCGTCGATCGACGCCGCGCGCTCCCTGCTCAACCAGCTGTTCTTCGACCCCAAGCGCTACGACCTCACGCGCGTGGGTCGCTACAAGCTCAACTCGCGCCTGGGCCTGGACATCGATCTGGACACGCGCACCCTGACCCACGACGACATCATCGCCCTGGTCAAGGAGCTCGTCTCGCTGCCGAAGCTGCTCGGCATGCCCGAGGATCTCGGCGAGGCCGCGGCCAAGCTCGACTACGCGGCCGATGCCGCCTCGATGCCCCGTGAGCCCGTCCAGGATCACCTCGACGAGTACGAGCACTTCGGCAACCGTCGCCTGCGCACCGTCGGGGAGCTGATCCAGGAGGCGTTCCGGATTGGCCTCTACCGCATGGAGCGTGTCGTGCGCGAGCGTCTCACCACCGAGGACGCCGACACGATCACGCCGCAGACGATCGTCAACATCCGGCCCGTGGTGGCGGCGCTGAAGGAGTTCTTCGGCTCCAGCCAGCTGTCGCAGTTCATGGACCAGACCAACTCGCTGTCGGGCCTGCGGCACCGCCGCCGGCTGAGCGCACTGGGCGCCGGCGGTCTGACCCGGGAGCGCGCGCCCATCGAGGTTCGCGACGTCCACCCGACGCACTACGGCCGCATGTGCCCGATCGAGACCCCTGAGGGTCCGAACATCGGCCTCATCGGTTCGCTGTCCTCGTACGCCGAGATCTCCGAGCACGGCTTCGTCACCACCCCTTACCGGATCGTCAAGGACGGCAAGGTCACCGACGAGATCGTCCGGATCGACGCCACTCAGGAGGAGGAGCAGATCATCGCCCAGGCCAACACGCCGGTCGATGATCAGGGCAACCTGGCCAGCGATGAGATCCTGTGCCGGACCCAGGCCGGGCAGTACGTCACGGTCGGGCCGCGGGAGGTCGATCTGATCGACGTCTCGCCGGAGCAGATCTGGTCAGTGACGACGGCGATGATCCCGTTCCTGGAGCACGACGATGCCAACCGCGCGCTGATGGGCTCCAACATGCAGGCCCAGGCGGTGCCGCTGCTGGTCACCGATGCACCGCTGGTGGGTACCGGCATGGAGCGCCGCGCGGCGATCGATACCGGTGACGTCGCCATCGCCCGCGCCACCGGCACGGTCTCGTATGTCGACGCCGAGCAGATCGTCATCGACGGCAACGACGGCGGCAAGGAGGAGTACGAGCTCCAGAAGTTCATGCGCTCCAACCAGGGGACGCTCATCCACCAGAAGCCGATCGTGGATGTCGGAACCGACGTCGACGAGGGAGACGTCCTCGCCGACGGCTCCGCCACCGACATGGGTGAGATGGCGCTGGGCAAGAACCTGCTCGTCGCCTTCATGTCCTGGGAGGGCTACAACTTCGAGGACGCGATCATCCTGTCCAAGCGTCTGGTCGCCGACGACGAGCTCACCTCGATCCACATCGAGGAGTACGAGATCGACGCCCGGACCACGAAGCTGGGCGACGAGGAGATCACCCGCGACATCCCCAACCGTTCGGAGGAGTCGCTGCGCAACCTCGACGATCGCGGCATCGTCCGCATCGGGGCCGAGGTGGCCTCGGGGGACCTGCTCGTCGGCAAGGTCACGCCCAAGGGCGAGACCGAACTGACGGCCGAGGAGAAGCTGATCCGCGCCATCTTCAAGGAGAAGGCGCGCGAGGTCCGCGACACCTCGCTCAAGGTGCCCCACGGCGAGGGTGGCGTCGTCATCGACGTCAAGACCTTCAGCCGCGACGACGGTGATGACCTGCCGCCCGGTGTGAACGACCTGGTGCGCGTGTTCGTGGCCAAGAAGCGCAAGATCGCCGAGGGCGACAAGCTGGCCGGTCGCCACGGCAACAAGGGCGTCATCTCCAAGATCGTCGACGTGCAGGACATGCCCTTCCTGGAGGACGGCACCCCGGTTGACGTGATCCTCAACCCGCTCGGCGTGCCGAGCCGGATGAACCTGGGCCAGATCCTGGAGACGCACCTGGGCTGGGTCGCGGCCAACGGCTGGTACGAGGACGGTTCGGAGGCCCGCAAGCACGCCACCAACGGCGGCTCGCGGCCCGACGGCCGCGCCGGCAAGGTCTACGTGGCCACGCCGGTGTTCGACGGCGCCACCGTCGCCGACGTCGACGAGGCGCTGGTCCGCTGGCAGGACGAGCACCAGGCCAGCGACGGCCTCATCCGCATGGACGTCGACAAGCGCCGGCGCGAGGGTGAGCAGGCCTCGGGCAAGACCAGGCTCTACAACGGCCGCACCGGCGAGCCGTTCGAGGAGCAGGTCACGGTCGGGTACATGTACATCCTCAAGCTGCTGCACCTGGTCGACGACAAGATCCACGCCCGGTCCACCGGCCCCTACTCACTGGTCACCCAGCAGCCGCTGGGCGGCAAGGCGCAGTTCGGCGGCCAGCGGTTCGGCGAGATGGAGGTGTGGGCGCTCGAGGCCTACGGTGCCGCGTACACCCTCCAGGAGATGCTGACCATCAAGTCCGACGACACGGTCGGGCGCGTGAAGGCCTACGAGGCGATCGTCAAGGGCGAGAACATCGCCGAGCCGTCGATCCCCGAGTCCTTCAAGGTCCTGCTCAAGGAGATGCAGTCGCTGGGGCTCGACGTCAACGTCGTGTCCGAGGAGGGCGAGCGCGCCGAGATGCGCGAGGAGGACGACGACCTGCTCAGGGCGGCCGAGGAGCTCGGCATCGACCTCTCGGGCGTGCGGGCCACCGACGGTGCAGCAGCCGACGAGACCACCGAGCACCAGGGGGAGACCGTCGAGGCCTCCGAGGCGGAGACCGAGGAGGAGGATCCCGACCTGGAGTCCGGCGAGGACCTCGAGGACGAGGACTTCAGCTCCGAGGCGGACCCGATGGTCGACCCAGAGGTCCCTGCCGGGGAGGCTGAGGGAGTTCTGGAAGAAGACGAGGCATAACGGCGTGCGGGCCTCGTCAGGCGTGTGTCCTACTTCGAACACACGCCATGACGAGGCCTCGTCCCGCCGCAACCCAGCCACTCGAGATTTCAAGCACTAAGGATTCATTTTGATCGACATCAATAACTTCGACGCAATCGAGATTGGCCTCGCCTCCAGCAAGCAGATTCGCTCGTGGAGCTCGGGCGAGGTCACCAAGCCGGAGACCATCAACTACCGGACGCTCAAGCCCGAGAAGGATGGGCTCTTCTGTGAGCGCATCTTCGGTCCGACCAAGGACTGGGAGTGCTACTGCGGTAAGTACAAGCGCGTCCGCTACAAGGGCATCGTCTGCGAGCGCTGCGGCGTCGAGGTGACCCGTTCCAAGGTGCGCCGCGAGCGCATGGGTCACATCGACCTGGCCGCTCCCGTCTCGCACATCTGGTTCTTCAAGGGCGTGCCCAGCCGCATCGGCTACCTGCTCGACATGGCTCCCAAGGAGCTCGAGAAGGTCCTGTACTTCGCCGCGTCGATGGTCACGTGGGTCGACGACGAGGCCCGCGCCAAGGACACCGAGTCCCTGGAGGGCGAGGTCAACAAGGTCCTTGACTCCTACGCCGCCGAGAAGGAGGAGCGCGTCCTGGAGCTCAAGGAGTCCCTGGCCCGCCGCGAGGAGTTCCTCAACTCCGCCAAGACCGGCCGCGACTTCTCCGACGAGGACCACCTGTGGGCGGAGACGCTCGACGTCAACGTCGCCAAGCTGTCTGACGACGAGCGCGAGAAGATGCTCAAGGACCTGCGCAAGACCTTCGGAGCCGACATCGACGACACCGAGGCCTACATCGAGGACGCCGCCGAGCGGATGCGCCAGGTGTGGGAGCTGTTCAAGTCGATGAAGCCCAAGGACGTCATCAACGACGAGACGACGTTCCGCGAGCTGCGCGACCGGTTCGGCTCTCCCTACGGCTTCGGCGAGTACTTCCGTGGCGGCATGGGTGCCGAGGCGGTCCGCGACCTGCTTCAGCAGGTCGACCTGGACGCCGAGTCCGCGGACCTGCAGGAGCAGGTCAAGACCGCCAAGGGCCAGAAGCAGGCTCGCGCCGTCAAGCGCCTGAAGGTCGTCTCGGCCTTCCTGTCCTCGGGCAACAAGCCCGAGATGATGGTGCTCGAGGCCGTTCCGGTCATCCCGCCCGAACTGCGCCCCATGGTCCAGCTCGACGGTGGCCGCTTCGCCACCTCGGACCTCAACGACCTCTACCGCCGCGTCATCAACCGCAACAACCGCCTCAAGCGGCTGCTGGACCTCGGCGCGCCCGAGATCATCGTCAACAACGAGAAGCGCATGCTTCAGGAGTCCGTCGACGCGCTGTTTGACAACGGCCGCCGCGGGCGTCCCGTCACCGGCCCGGGCAACCGGCCGCTGAAGTCGCTGTCCGACATGCTCAAGGGCAAGCAGGGCCGCTTCCGCCAGAACCTCCTGGGCAAGCGCGTGGACTACTCCGGCCGGTCGGTGATCGTGTCGGGCCCGTCGCTGCGCCTGCACCAGTGCGGTCTGCCCAAGCTGATGGCTCTGGAGCTGTTCAAGCCGTTCATCATGGCCCGCCTGGTCGAGCGCAAGTCCGCGCAGAACATCAAGGCCGCCAAGAAGATGGTCGACTCGATGATCCCCGAGGTGTGGGACGTGCTCGAGGAGGTCATCCACGAGCACCCGGTGCTGCTCAACCGTGCGCCGACGCTGCACCGCCTGGGCATCCAGGCCTTCGAGCCGGTGCTGGTGGAGGGCAAGGCCATCCAGGTCCACCCGCTCGTCTGCCACGCCTTCAACGCCGACTTCGACGGCGACCAGATGGCGGTCCACCTCCCGCTGTCGGCGGAGGCCCAGGCTGAGGCGCGGATCCTGATGCTGTCGGCCAACAACATCCTGTCCCCCGCGCACGGGGCGCCGCTGGCGACGCCGTCGCAGGACATGGTGCTGGGCGCCTACTACCTCACCTACGGCCCCGACGCCAAGGCGCTGGCGGAGATGGACCCGTCCACCATCGACCCGCGCCCGCACGTGTTCCGCACCGCCCAGGAGGCGGAGTGGTCCTACGAGCACCGCGTGGTCAGGCTCCACGACCTGGCCGAGTACCGGCCGCTGGGCCGCGAGGGCGGGCACCTGCTCACCACGGTCGGGCGCGTCATCTACAACGACAAGATCGAGCGCGCGCTTCAGGAGGCGCTGGGCGACCAGTTCGACCCCAGCACCTACGAGTTCATCAATCGCTCGATGCGCAAGAACGACACGACCCAGATGATCGACGACCTCGTCCAGATGTACGGGGCCCCGACGATCTCCCAGGTCCTGGACGCCTTCAAGGACGTCGGGTTCCAGTACGCGACCCGCGCCGGCGTGACGTTCTCCAAGAACGACGTGCAGACGCCTCCGTCCAAGGCCGAGATCCTGGCTCGCTACGACGTGGAGCTGGCCACCATCGAGGCCCAGTACGAGGACGGCGAGATCACCCAGGAGGAGCGCCACGAGGCCGTCACCGGCCTGTGGGATCGCGCCACCAACGAGGTTGGCGAGGCGCTCACCGCGCACCTGGAGCCGATGAACCCGATCGCCATGATGGCCAACTCGGGCGCCCGTGGCTCGTTCTCCCAGATCCGCCAGCTGGCCGGGATGCGTGGCCTCATGGCCAATCCAAAGGGCGAGATCATCGAGCGTCCGATCAAGGCCAACTTCATGGAGGGCCTGACCGTGCTCGAGTACTTCATCTCGACGCACGGCGCGCGCAAGGGCCTGGCCGACACGGCGCTGCGCACCGCCGACTCGGGCTACCTGACCCGGCGCCTGGTCGACGTCTCCCAGGACGTGATCATCCGTCAGGACGACTGCGGCACCGAGGGGTTCATCGAGAGCCCGGTGTCACAGCTGGAGATCGATCCCGAGACTCGGCGACTGCGGCCGACCGGCGAGGTCAACACCGACCTCATCGGACGGATCGCGGCGCGTGACATCACCACCAAGCGCGGACGCGTGATCGTGGAGCAGGGCAAGGAGATCGATCGCGCCGAGCTGGCCGATCTGTTCGAGGCCCACCAGGATGACACCGACAAGGGCGAGGTCATCACGGTCCCGGTTCGCTCGGTGCTCAAGTGCGAGGCTCCGACCGGCGTGTGCCAGGCGTGCTATGGCCGCTCGATGGCGAGCGGCAAGCTCGCGCAGATCGGCGACGCGGTGGGCATCATCGCCGCCCAGTCGATCGGTGAGCCCGGCACGCAGCTGACGATGCGGACGTTCCACACCGGAGGCGTCGCCGGCGCCGACATCACCCACGGTCTGCCCCGCGTGGTGGAGCTGTTCGAGGCCCGCAAGCCCAAGGGCCTGGCCAAGATCGCCGAGATCGGCGGCAAGGTCTCGATCGAGGACTCCGACAAGGCGATCACCGTCGTGATCACCGACGACGGCGGCGAGGAGCACCGCCACACGTTCCCGCGGCGGACGATCCTCTACGTCGAGTCCGGTCAGAAGATCGAGCCCGGCACGCAGCTCAACGAGGGGTCGCTCTACCCGCACGAGCTGCTCGCCGTCCGCGGTCGCACGGAGACCGAGCTCTACCTGGTCCGTGAGGTCCAGGAGGTCTACAAGTCCCAGGGCGTGGACATCAACGACAAGCACATCGAGCTGATCGTGCGCCAGATGATGAAGAAGGTCCGGGTCGACCAGAAGGGCGACACCGACCTGCTGCCCGGCCAGTTCGTGGACCGCTACGAGTACGCGCGCCTCAACAACGCCGTGATCGACGGGGGCGGCGAGGCGGCGCAGGCCGAGGAGATCATCCTGGGCATCACCAAGGCGTCGCTCAACACCGACTCGTTCCTGTCGGCTGCCTCCTTCCAGGAGACGACGAAGGTGCTCACCGATGCCGCGCTCGAGGGCAAGATCGACCGGCTCAACGGTCTGAAGGAGAACGTGATCATCGGCAAGCTGATCCCGGCCGCCACGGGGCTCAAGCGCTACCGGCGGATCGAGATCGAGCCCTCCGAGCCGCTCCCGCGCGGTATCGACGAGGTGGGCCTGCTCGATCACGACGACCTGGCGGCCGAGCTCGGACTCACCGACGGCGAGTCGCTCGGCGGCTTCGGCAGCGGCATCGAGCCCGACCTGTCCGATCTCGAGAACATCGGGAACGGCGGCTCCGCGCTCGGGTTCGCCGAGGAGCTCGCCGACCTCGACATCCCCTCCGACGACGGAGACTCGTCGGACGACTGACCTGAGGGACACCGGGGTGCTTCGCACCCGCGTTAGCCGCCACGAGCATGAGCTCGGCGACTGGATGCGGGCGCGTCGCGCCCCGGATGTCCGTCTCTCCGGACTGTTGTTGGATCGCGAGCTGCTGGGCTACCAGCACTCGCGAGCCCGGTTTCAGAGTTGGCTCGAGCCCCCGCGGCCGCAGGTGACGCTGATGATCGACCTGGACGGGGCGTTGGACGTCGACGGCCAGGCGCTCCCCGATGCCTGGATCGGCGGCCTGGATGATCGCCCCACCATCGTCGGCTTTGGCGACACCTACGGGGCCATCGATCTCAAGCTCACGGCGCTGGGCGCGTACACACTCACCGGCATCCCGCTCTGCGAGCTGGCCGGGACCACGCCCTCGGATTTCGTCCGGCGGCTCATCCCCGGAGGGGGCGTGGTCGGAGACCACTCCCATTCATCCAAGACCTGACCGCCCCGCGCCGACTAGCGTCCCACCCATGACCGATCACCTTCGTCCCAACATCTTCCCCGCTGTCCGCTACGCCGACTCCGACGCCGCCGTGGCGTTCCTGAAGAACGCCTTCGGCGCTACCGAGAAAGCCGTGCATCGCGGCGAGGACGGCATCATCCACCACGCAGAGCTCGCCCTCGGCGAGGGCCTGGTCATGGTCGGCCAGCATTCGCAGGATGGGTGGCTGGGCGGCGAGGCGCCGCGGCCGCTCTCCTCGACGATCAGCATCTACATCACCGTCGATGACCCCGACCGCCACCACGTCACGGCCCGAGCGGCCGGCGCTCGCGTCGTTCGCGACCTCGAGGACACCGAGTACGGCTCGCGCGAGTACTCGGTCCGCGATCCTGAGGGCAACCTGTGGTCCTTTGGCACCTACGACCCCTACGCCTATCCGTGAGCCGGTGAGGCGTTGAGCCGGCAGACCCGCCTCATTCGCTACGGCGCGAGCATCGCCGTGGCCCTCGTCGGCGTGGCCTGCGGGGCTCTCATCCCTGGCACCGCCGGCGGGACGGCGGCCACGGTGCTGGTGGGCATCGGGCTGGTGGGGGTCGTCAGCCTCCTCTTCTACGAGGTCGGGCTGACGGAGGATCGGGATCGGGAGCGCGCCCGCCGCCGAATCGACCGCGAGGAGGCTGCCCCACCGTCGCGCAACGGCATGCCACCTCACGAACAGCGGTCGGGCCGGCGAGTGGGACCGGAATGGCTCAAGGAGCGTCGCCGCCGCTCGCATTGAGCCCACCCGAATTGGTGGTCCTTGTTCGGTTTGATGAGCAATGGGTAGTCCTCTGGTAACCGGCGAATCAGGGGAGCCCCACATGCGGGTGGTATCAGGATCAAGGCGGGTAGGGCGAACAAGGCGGCGGAGTTTCCTGGCCGCGACCATCATCGGTCTGGCGCTCGTCCTCGCCGCCGTCGCGTCGGCTGACCAGTCGCTGCCGACGACATCGTCGGTGGCCGTCCCGGCGGTCAGCGTGCCGGTGGTCAAGGTCCCCGCGGTCAAGGTTCCTGCGCTGAGCGCCCCGACAGTCAAGGCTCCGTCGGTCAGCACCCCGCAGGTGAGCGTCCCCAAGGTGGCGGTTCCAACGGTGTCGACGCCGAGTGTCTCGACGCCCGTGGCCACGACACCGAAGATCACGACGCCAGCCGTGACGACGCCAGCCGTGACGACGCCGAAGGTCACGACGCCCACCGTGACGACGCCGAAGGTCACGACGCCCACCGTGACGACGCCGAAGGTCACGACGCCCGTCGGCACCGTCCCGTCCACGACCTCGCCCGCCGCGACCGTGCCCTCAGCCACCACTCGCAGCGTGTCGGTCCCCAGCGTCTCCACCCCCGCGACGCCGGCGCCATCGTCGTTGACGTCCGGGCGCGGGAGTTCGACATCCTCGTCGTCGACCGGTGGAGCAACGCGCGGAGGGGCCTCCATCCCGTCGGTCGTGGGTTCGGTCCTGAGTCGCTCAGGTCAGCCGGACACGTCGACCGCTAGTGCCGCCGGCACCGCCACGGCCGCGGCCTCGCGCCTGGCGGCCGGAGCACCCTCAGGGTCCACTTCAGGGTCATCCTTGGTCTCGGGAGCATCGGGGTCAGCTGCAGGCGCGACGCCATCAGGGATGAGCGCGCGGGTGTCGCGTGCCGACCGGGCGCGTGCTGTGTCCGGCAAGGGGTCGCTCAAGCCTCCCAAGAAGAACGCCTCGGCGAAGGCCTGGAACCGATACCTGCACCGGCTCGTCCGCGCCCTCGGCGGGTGTGTGTCGTCGCTGACGCCACAGGCCCAACAGATCCTCATGTGGCGCACCGGCCACGGTCCCGGCCGCGGCGAGAGCGAGACGCAGGTAGCCCGGCGGTTGGGGACGAGCGTGAGCAGAGAACGTCGCCTGGAGTCCCGGGCGGCGCAAGCGCTCCGTCTGGCCTCGGCAACAGGTCGCTGTGGCCAGTCTCCCGTGCCGGTCTCGGTCAGTTCCGGTCTGCTCGCCGGCGCGCCGCCCCAGGTGCTCCAGGACCTCACGCGTCAGACACAGGGGAGCCAAGCTACGCAGACCGGGACATCGTCGCCGACCTCCGGGCATCTGAGCCAGCCGAAGGCGGCGGGCTCCGGGGGCTCCAAGTCCAGCACGCGCCCCACCGTCACGATCCAGAAGAGCGCGCTACCGTCGCTGCCCACTGCCGGATCCGGCTTCCCGTGGCTGCTCATCCTGCTCGCCGCGCTCGCCACCGGCGCTCTGATGTTGGCCGCTTCGCGCAGGTCTCTGGTGCTGACCTACGTCGAGACGAGTCGGCAACGCCGCCGGGCGGCCTCGGCGCACCGCGGGACGGAAGTTGGCGCCGGCTCGGCCGATACGGGCGACGCCGCGCCTTCCGGGACCGCGGCGGATGCCGCCGGGGTGGCCGGCGCCGCGCCCGCCGCGCCCGAAGCAGCCGGTCCGCTCGAGTCCTTGGCCGGTTGGGTGGCAGCCGGTGAGGTAACGCACCGCGCATCCCCGATTGATCGCGGTCAGGAACTTGAGTCTCAGGGAGATCTGGCCGCTGCGATGGCTGCCTACAGTCGCGCAGACGCAGACGGGGACGCGCGCGGCGCGCGCCGGGTGGGCCGGCTCCTCGAGAGCCGCGGGGACATGGCGGGTGCGATCGCGGCGTATTCCCGCGCTGACGAACGCGGCGACTCGAAGGGCTCGGTCAGCCTCGGCATTCTGCTCGCCGAGCGCGGCAGCCTCACCGGGGCGCTGGGTGCGTTCGAACGTGCTGACCGGCGCGGCGACGCGTCCGGCGCGTTCAATCGAGCCTTACTGCTCGAAGAGAGGGGCGATATCCGCGCCGCGGTTGCTGCTTTGCGTCGAGCCTATGAGCGCGGAGACGCCGAAATGACGCAGAGGGCACGCGAGGCCTTGGCGCACCTCGGCGTGCCTGTGGACTGATCCCGGCGATCGCGCGGCGGACCCCCCACACACGCCCGCTCCTCAGATCCTCCCGCCAGCCGACGGCGTCGATCGTGCTGAGGTGCTCCGATGACCATCTCGTTACGATCAGTGCGCCTTTTGGCGCATTTCTTCCAAGTTGGCCGTGAACTTGGTAAGGTTTGTGGAGGTTGGATTCGCGAGGGAATCGCGAGGGGAAAGACACCAACCTTCTGTACACAACCGAATATTTGTTGTTTGAGCATCTCCGGGGGTTCACTGAGTGACTCGAATTGCGGTCGGGCGCATGAGCGCGGGGGCGCGCTCATATAGCGTCCAACGGCCAAGGCTGGCCCTGTGGGTCGTCGCTGCTGCGTGCGCGGTCGCGACGGTGGGGTTTGTTGGATATGGAGCTGAACAGCTTTGGCAGCTTCACGACACGGATGCGGCTCTGCGCTCTGCGATCGAGACCGGCATCACCCTTTCCGCGCTGATGAGCGCCGTGCTGCTGGTCGCGCCCTTCCGGCAGACGCGGCTGTTGCGAGACCTGCTCCTGTTCGCAGCGCTCGCCACCGCTGCGCTGACGGACATCATCTTCAACGCCCTGCCCGCCTATCACTACCAGACGGGCATCTACGGGGCGGGGGCCCGGACGACGATGATGATCCTCGTCGTCGCCATCTTCCTGGCGTCGGCGTTCGCGCCTGGCGACCGCGAGGTGCACGCCGGCCGCCGACTCGCCGCGCTCACCGTTCCGGCGGCTTTCTGCGCGGTTGCGGTCGGCGAGCTGATCAATCTCGTCGTCGGGCCCTCACAGAAGCTTGGCTCGTCGGGCGTGCTGGCCACCTCGGTGTCGGTGACTTGCTGCGGCCTCCTGCTTGTCGCCGCGTTCGGGTTCGCCGTTCGCCACCGTGACGGGGACCGCGCAGCCGGTCTGCTCGCCGCCGCGGCCGTGTGCATGGCCGGCGCGCAGTTGGGCAAGCTGGGTCTCGGCGTCGCCCGCGCGGACTGGGTCACGCCGTCAGACGCGCTGCGCGTCGCCGGATACGGCCTGCTCCTGGCCGCCGCCGTCGGCATGTACCGGCGGTCTCAGGATCAGGCGGCGCGCGACGCCGTCAGCGCGGAGCGTCTGCGGATCGCGCGTGACCTGCACGACGGCCTGGCGCAGGACCTCGCCTTCATCGCGGCCCACTCCGAGCGGCTCGCTCGTGAGTTCGGCGCGGACCACCCGCTGGCCATCGCCGCCGGACGCGCGCTGGCGCACTCGCGGGGACAGATCGTGGATCTCGAGGCGTCGCACGCCTCGAGCACCGAGTCCGCCCTGCGAGAGGTCGCTGGAGAGTTCGCCACTCGCTACGGCGTCAATGTGACGGTCACCGTCGACGACGGCGTTCAGCCCGAGCATCCGGAGCGTGAGCGCCACGAGTTGGTCCGAATCGCCCGCGAGGCGATCGCCAACGCTGTGCGCCACGGTGGCGCCAGGAACGTCAGCGTGCGGCTCGGCTCCCGGCGCGACGACCTGCTGCTGCGCATCTCCGACGACGGCTGCGGATTCGGCCGGGCCGGCTCGGACACCGCCGGGACCGGGCTTGGGATGCGCACGATGCGCGCTCGCGCCAAGTCAGCAGGCGGGAGGTTGGTGACGCGGAGCCGCGAGTCGGGTGGCGCCGAGGTGGAGGTCTTGAGCGAGTAGACGTTCCGGCATGGGCCGCGCGCGTGGCGCTGGTGAACGCGATCCCGGTCCGAACGGCTCATTGTGGATATCTGGTGATTAGGGAACCATCTCCCCTGACTACTAGATGGAAGAGCCTCCCGCGACACAGTTCGACGAGCAGATCCAGCTGCTCGAGCAGCTCTCAGAACGCATGCGGTCTGGCAACCAGCCTGACCGCATGGAGATCGACGGAGCGCTTGAGCGCGGCTTCGGACGCCTGATCTCGTTGGAGGCCGAGCTCCAGCGGGTCGTCAACCGTGCGGACCGCGCAGGGAGGGAGGAGCGCGCCGCCGAGCTGCGTCATGCGATCGAGATCCTCCGCGAGGCGCTCAACGAGCTCCGGACTCAGTCGAGCCCACCCGGGCCCCCGCGCATCGGCTACGGGTTTGTCCTCCCCGAGTCGAGGGTGCCGGGCCGCCGGCCGACCATCGATGGGATGCCACCGATAGTCCCCGGTTCACTGCCGCGCGGCGGCCAACAAAACTGACGCCGGATTCTCTGCGCGACTGCGCGCGAGTACGGGGACGTTCGACCCGTTTGTTGTTGCATGGAACTTCGGGGAGTCATGGTGGTGGAGGATGCGCCAACCGACGGCGACGGCGACGGCGCGTCGGTTCCGGCGATCGCTCAGGTCGGAAACCGGCCCATCGCCCATCACGTGCTCGACGCGCTGCAGGCGGCCGGGGCCCGGGAGATCGTCATCGCCTCCTCATCGCGTTCCGCTGACGCCGTGCGTGACTGCATGAGCGAGCGCCGTCCCCGGGACACTCACCTCGAGTTCGTCGAGCAGTCGGCGCCGATGGAATTCACCTCCGCGCTGACCGCCGCCGCGCCGCTGGTCGCAGACGCCCCATGCATCGTGCACGTTGCCGGCGGCTTGCTCGCCGAGCCGCTGATCTCCCTCGCCGAAAGCCTGGACGACGGACCAGACGCAGTGCTGATGGTCCATCAGACCCCGGCGCCCGGAGAGCGTCTCAGCGCCGCTGCGCTGAGCGTGCTTCGGCTGGCCGAGCTCGACCCCAAACGCTCGTCGCTGGGGGTCGCGGGGGTCTGGGCATTCGCGCCCGGCGTGATTCGGCATGCCGCGGCCGGCCCTGTCGGTGACCTCGACGGCATCACCCAGATGGCCGAGCGCATCACCTCCAGCGGCGGGACGATCCACATCCGCCTCGCGGACGCATGGCGCGCCTATCGGGGCAACGCAGTGGACCTGCTCGAGCTCAATCGCATCGTGCTTGACCGACTGGAGGGCGACGTGCACCGGTTCGCCTCAGAAGGCAACCAGATCGAGGGCCGCGTCTGGATCCACGAGAGCGCGACCGTGCGCAACAGCGTGATCGTGGGACCGACCGTGATCGGCGACGGAGCGCATGTGTCTGATGCCTACATCGGCCCCTACACGTCGATCGGGACCGGAGCCCGCGTCGAGGGCGCGGAGATCGAGCGGTCGATCATCGCTGCGGGCGCCAGCGTCGTGCACGTCGGCGACCGCCTGGTGGCCAGCGTGGTCGGTCGAAACGCCCGTGTCTTCAGGGATTTCGCACTCCCGCGAGCCCTGCGCCTCCGCGTGGGTGAGGGCACCGAGGTAGCGCTCTGCTGAGCACGAGCGAGCTTCCGTCAGGTGCGGAAGATGGATGCTTTGAGAAGCGTTGTTGAGGCATGGGGCATATGAACGAATCCAACCTGCCGCGCGTGATCTCCGTGATCGGAGCTCGCCCGGAGATCATCCAAGCCGCGCGCGTCAGCGCCGCCTTCGACGGCATCGTCGACGAGATTCTCGTCCACACGGGCCAGCACTACGACGAGAAGATGTCCGAGGGCCAGATCGTGGCCACGCGGCTCCCGCGTCCGGATTACAACCTTGCGGTCGGCTCGCTGCCGCCCGCCGAGCAGGTGGGCCTGGCTCAGCAGCGGCTGACCGAACTGATCGCCGCCGAGCGACCTGACGCCGTTCTCGTCCGCGGGGACACCAACGCGACGCTCTCCGGCGCCCGTGCCGCCAGTCAGTCCGGCGTGGCCCTCGTCCACGTCGAGGCGGGGCTCCGCTCTCGGCGCATGGACATGCCCGAGGAGTTCAACCGGATCGAGACCGACCGCCTGTCGGACCTGCTGCTTGCGCCGACCGAGGGCGCCAAGGCGAACCTCATCAGCGAGCGCCTCAGGGGCGAGATCCACGTCACCGGCGATCCCCTCTGCGACATGCTCGAGTCCTGGCGTGACAAGGTCACGCCGGCGTCCGGTCAATACCTGCTGGCCACGGTCCATCGCAACTACAACACCGATGACCCGGAGCGGTTGAGATCCGTGCTGGAGTGTCTAAGCCGCTCGCCGTGGACCGTGGTATTCCCGGTGCACCCGCGGACCCGGGCGCGCATGCAGGCCTGGGACGTGGACGTGCCCGTCAACGTCGAGCTGATCGAGCCCGTGTCATACACGCGGATGTTGGAGCTCGAGCGCGGGGCGCAGGCGATCGCCACCGACTCTGGAGGCGTGCAACGCGAGGCATATCTGTGGGGCGTCCGGTGTGTGACGCTCCGCGAGGAGACAGAGTGGGTCGACACCGTGCAGACGGGGTGGAACACGCTGGTCGGTGTGGATCCGGCTGCGTTCGAGGCGGCGCTTCACAGCCCGCTTCCGGCGGAGCGGCCGGCGATTTTTGGAGACGGCAATGCGGCGGCGAGGATCGCCCAGATCGTGGCCGAGTTCGTGGGGACAGCCATGGAGGTGGCAGCATGAGCAAGCTGAAGATTGCGGTCATCGGGGCGGGGCGGATGGGTTCGTTCCACATCGAGACGCTGGAGAAGATCGAGGGCGCCGAACTGGTCGCCGTCGCCGAGCCCGACGAGGCGCTCGCACGTGACCGCATCGGCCGTCGGCCGATCTCGTGGTACGCGCACTACGAGGACATGCTGGACCAGGCGGACCTCGACGCCGTGTGCATCTGCACACCGTCCGTGTACCACGCCGAGGTGGCGCTCAACGTCATCGCCGCGGGCAAGCACGTGTTCGTGGAGAAGCCGATCGCCACAACGCTCCAGGATGGCCTTCGCGTCGCCGCGGCCGCCCGTGAGGCAGGCGTCAAGCTGATGGTGGGGCATATCGAGCGCTTCAACCCGGCCGTGGCCAAGCTGGCCGAGCTCATCGCCGAAGGTCGTGTCGGCAAGGTGTTCCGCGTGCACGCCACGCGTGTTGGCCCGCTGCCCACCCGAATCATGGACGCCGGGGTGACGATCGACCTCGCCACTCACGACCTGGACATCATGCAGTTCGTCCTCGGCCGCGCCATCACGTCGATCTACGCCGAGGGCAGCCGATTCCTGCATCCCACGCAGGAGGACATGATCTCCTGCCTGCTGCGCTTCGGCGACGACGGGCCGATGGGCCTGCTCGACGTCAACTGGCTGACGCCGGAGAAACGGCGCGAGTTGGTCGTCATCGGCGAGAGCGGAATGCTGAGCGCCTCGTACATCACTCAGGACGTCTGGTTCACCGAGTCGGCCACTGCGCCGATCGGCTGGGACGAGCTTGCCCGCGTGCGCGGCGACGCCGAGGGCGCGGCGGTCCGCTTCGCGCTACGGCGCGTCGAGCCGCTCAGAGCCGAGCTCGAGGCGTTCACGTACTGCGTGCTCGAGGACACTCCCGAGCCGGTCACCGGCCATGATGGATGCCGTGCCCTGGCCGCTGCGCTCGCCGTCCGCGACTCCGCGGCCAACTCCCGGCCCATTATGCTGTTGGACATGCCGGGAGAGCGTCGCCCTCTGCGCGCGGTAGCCTGAACGAGACGAAATGATTCGGTTTGTCATCCCCGCTTACAACGAGCGGGACAATATCCCTAACCTAATGGCGGATCTCGCCCCCCGGGCGCTCGAGCTCGGGGCCAGAGTGATCTTTGTTGACGACGGCTCCAAGGACGGCACGGCCGACGTCATCGAGGAGCACCGCGACGGCCTGCATCTGGCCGTCGTCCGGCACAAGGTCAACCGCGGCCTGGGCACCGCCATCAACTCGGGCCTGCGCGCCGCGCTCGGGGAGTCGCAGGACGACGACGCCATCGTGACCCTCGAGGCCGACAACACATCGGACCTCAACGACCTCCCGGCGATGCTGGAGAAGTTTGAGCAGGGCTACGACGTGGTGCTTGCGTCCGTCTACGCGCCCGGCGGCCGCATCGTCGGCGTCGCGCCTTGGCGCCTGGCCGCCTCGCGGTCGGTGTCCACCGCCTTTCGCTACGCGGGCGGGCTGCGCGACGTGCACACGCTGAGCTCCCTGTACCGGGTCTATCGCGCGGGGACCCTCCGCCGCGCCGCCGACACCTACGGCTACCTGCTGGTCCGTGAGCCCGGGTTCGCGGCCAACGTCGAGCTCCTGCTCAAGCTCTACAACGCCGGTGCCACCGTGACCGAGGTCCCCACCGTCAACGACTGGAGCCGGCGCCTCGGCGTGTCCAAGATGAACCTCCGGCCGACCGTCATGGCCTACGGCCGGCTGATGGCCGCCCACCTCGTGGGCCGCATCCAGCCGCCGCCCATCTCACCGCTCTCGCCCGAGGAATGACCGAGCAGCCGCGGATTGCAGTCGTCGGGGCGGGCATCCTCGGCACGGTTCTCGCCCTGCGTCTCGCCGAGGCGGGCGCCGGCGTCACCGTGCTCGAGCGCGCGCCGACCGTCGGTGGCCTCGCCGGCGCCATGGACCTCGGCGGCCACCACGTCGACCGCTACTACCACGTGATCGTGCCCTCTGACGAGCGCATGATCGCCCTCTCCGAGGACCTCGGTCTCGGCGACGACCTGAGCTTCTCGCCGGTCGGCGCCGGATTCTTCGTGGATGGCAAGATGTACCCGTTCAATGGCATCGGCGACTTCCTGAAGTTCCCGCCGCTGTCGCCGCCGGCCCGCGGCCGCCTGGCCTGGTTCGTGGCCCAGTGCCAGCTGCGCAAGGACTACGCCGGGCTCGAGGACCTGCCGCTCGTCGACTGGCTGCGCAAGCACTGCGGCAGCCAGGTGGTGGACCGTATCTGGAAGCCCCTGCTCAACTCTCGCTTCGACTCCTCCTACGACGACCTGCCGGCGACATACATGTGGGCGCGCACCAACCGCATGCGCAGTGCCCGCCAGGGCGGCGGCAGCGAGATGATGGGCTGCCTCAAGGGCGGCCACGAGCGCCTCATCGATGCGCTGGTGGCCAAGGCGAAGAGCTTGGGCGTCGAGTTTCACCTGGGTGCCCAGGTCCAGCAACTGGCTTTCGACCCCGAGGCAGGCGTCACCGGCGTCATCGTCGACGGGACCGAGCAGCGCTACGACCTCACCGTCCCGACCCTGCAGCCGCCGGCGCTCGTCAACCTGCTGCCGCAGCCGCTGCATCATCTGCTGGACGCATATCCGGAGCGCTATCTGGGCGTCGTCTGCCTGGTCATGACCGTGCGCCGCTCGATGACGCCGTACTACTCGGTGAACATCTGCGACCCCACTCCGATCACAACTGTGGTGGAAACCTCGCACGTCGTGGGCACCGAGCACACCGACGGCCTCCGGCTCCTCTATCTGCCGAAGTACTGCGAGGCGTCCGCGCCCGAGTTCACCGAGGACGACGAGTCGGTCTACCGCCGCTTCACCGAGATGCTGGCGCGGCTCTCGCCCGGCTTCTCTGACGACGACGTGGTGGACTGGACGGTTCAGCGCGCCAAGGTGGTCGAGCCGGTTCACGCGCGCGGTCACGTTCCGCGGATCGCTCCCATCTGGCCCGACGTCCAGGGCCTGGCGCTCGCCTCAGCCAGCCAGGTGTACCCGCGCCTGCTCAACGGTGAGTCGATCGTTCGCCTCGCCGAGGAGGTCGCGGCCGAGATCAACGGCCGCGCATCCACGCTCGCGGGCCGCGCCGCCGGCGTCTCCGCCTCGCGCTGACGCCCGCTCTCGCCTGAGACGGTCCTGGGTCCCGCTCCGGCGGCCGCGAGCGACCTGCAAAAGCCGACAAAAGTTCGGGGCGGCGCTGAGGTTTTGCGCGGAATGCATGCGGGGCATGCAGATCCCGACAAACCTGGATCCCCGCCGGAGGTTTGTCGGGAAATGCAGGGCGGCCGCAGGCAGTCAGCGCGGCGATCTGGTCCAGATCGGCCTGGAAATGAGCGGAGAGGTCGGTGCTCTTGGGCAGGTATTGGCGCAGCAGCCCGTTGGCCCTCTCGGTGATCCGGCCACGGTGCTCGCGCTGCCGCTGGGGCTTGCGTCGCGTCCGGCGGGTTCTCAAGTGGGTCGCCCGCTGGTGTCGTTGCGCCGGCTGCGGTTCACCGCCCCCGAACTGGCCGACCTCCTCGACATGCCGGTGTCGACGATCTCGGGAGTTCTCAAGCGCGAGGGAATGGGCCGCCTGGGCCGGCTTGGTCTGGAACCCGCGGTGCGTTATCAGCGCGAGCGCCCGGGCGAGCTGATCCACATCGACGTCAAGAAGCTCGGACGTATCTCACGGCGGCGCCGGCAAGCGCGTGGTGGGGCGTCACGGGCGGGGCGCACGACCGACCGATGCCGCCGGTCGTCGACGCGGCATCGTCGGTCCACGTCGCGGTCGATGACGCGACCCGCCTGGCCTACGTCAAAGTTCTGCCCGCCGAGAAAGCCACCACCCCATCACCAGAGTGAACAACCTGCTCGCGACTTACAGCTAGGTCAGCGCACAGCCCCCTAAGGGGCCAAGGTCCAGCGCAAGCCCCCGGGGGCTACGTCAGCTGGAAGCGAACCGACTTGCTGCCCTGCGCGCACTCATACGTGACGAGTGCCTTGGCCTCCGGCACCGAGCCGGAGCAGGCGTAGCCGAGCGCGCTGTAGCGCATGTTGCCGGCGCCCGTGTGGCCGTTGGCGGCCACAGCCAGCTTGCGCGCGGTGTCGCACGCGACACCGTGGACGTGGAACGCCGCGGCCTGCTCCATGCCCGCGCCGATGGCGACGTAGCCGCACTTGCTCAGGCCGTTCTTGGCGGGGCCGACGTAGGTCCCGCGCCCGACGTGGCGGGGCTGTGGCTTGGTGGTGAGATGGGCCGAGGCGCCGGTCGAGTGCTTCGCGTGCTTCTTGACGGCGACCTGCGGGTTGGCGCCCTCGCGGTAGAACCTGCGCTGCTCCTTGGGCGCGAGGTGCAGGGCCGGCACCCGGCGCTTCGCCGGTTGCAGCGTTTCCGTTGCGGTCGCCGACGAACCGGAGGATCCCGCTGACGATCGCTCGCCGACCGACACTCCCGTCCCGCCGGCCTGGACCGACAGTGACGTTCCGCCGGCCGAGGCCGGCTGGTCGGATGAGGCGGCCTTTTGGCCGCTACCGCCGCACGCGGCCACCGCGAGCGACACGGCGGGCACGGCAAGTCCGAGAGCAATACGGCTTGGAGTGAGCATCAGTGGCGTCCTAACGTATTCGCGTGGTCACGCGGCCTCAGCCGGTGGTTCCGACCGTGTAGTGGTTGAGGATGGTCGCGGCCGACAACGGCGTGTTGTAGATCGCCAGGTCCTGCATCGATCCGGCCCCGAAGAGGCTCGACGCGTTGCGCGAGAACCAGTACAGGGTGGAGTTGGCAAAGTTGCCGGCACCGGTACCCGATGAGGTCTTGGTGTAGGCAACGGGCTGCCCGTCGACGTACGGGGTGATCTCGGTGGCACCCGCCGCCGTCGTGTCGATCACGAAGGCGTAGTAGTGCCATGCGCCGGCGCTCGGCCGTGTGAAGTAGGCGTTGTTGCGCGACGCGTCCATGCCGATGGCCACACCGAACTGCGTCGGCGTACTGGCATTCGGATCGATGAGGAAGCCGCCCAGGTTGTTGTTGAAGTTGGGCGTGAACTCCATCGCCAGCGAGTCATTGTTGGCGAAGGCGTTCCACTTCATCCAGAACTCGATCGTGACCTTGCTGTCCGTGGACAGGTTGAGCGCAGCGGAGGCCGCCCCAGTCGCCCCGTCGAAGCTCGTCGACTTGGTGCTGTCCCCGGTGAGACCCCCCGGCTGGCCCGGCGTGGCGCCGCCGGTGAGCGTGCCGTTCGCGGACCCGATCGGGTCGGCCAGGGCCGTGCCCGACGTGTCACCCATCCGCCAGTAGTCAATCAGGCCCCCGGTGGTGGTCACCGCCTTGGCGTAGTCGGTGGTCAGGGACGCTCCGATCGAGATGGTCTTCGTCATCGTGTCGGTGACGCCGTGGCTGTCGGTGACCTTCAGGCCGATCGTGTATGAGCCCGGGGTCGTGAACGTGTGCGCCAGCGTCGACGTGGTACCCGTGTCGGTCGCGTAGCTGCCGCTGCCGTCGAGGTCCCACTTGTAATCGGTGATCGTGCCGTCGGGCGAGCTGGAGGCCGACCCGTTGAACGTGACCGCCGTCCCTGCTGAGATGCTCGACGGGGACACGGTGAACGAGGCGTCGGGCTGGCCGACGGTCGCCTGTCCCTGACCGATCCGGTAGTGGCTGGCGATCACGTTGGCACCCAGGGACTGGTTGTAGATGGCCAGATCCTGCATGCCGCCGGTTCCGAACAGGGTGTTCGCATCCCGCGAGAACCAGTAGAGGCTCGAGGAGGCGAAGTTGCCCGCGCCCGTGCCCGATGCGGTCTTGGTGTAAGCCACGGGCTGGCCGTCCACGTACGGGATGATCTGCGTAGCCGCCGGCGCCGCCGTGTTGATCACGAAGGCGTAGTAGTGCCATGCCCCGGCGCTCGGCCGCGGGAAGTACACGTTGTTGCGCGCGGAGCCCGAACCGATCCCGACTCCGAACTCGCCGCCCTGCTCGCCCGCGTTGGGGTCGACCAGGAACCCGCCCGGCACGTTGTTGAAGTTCGGGGTGAACTCGAGAGCGAGGTTGTCGTTGTTGGCGAACGCGCTCCACTTCATCCAGAACTCAACGGTGATCTGGCTGGCCGAGGACAGGTCGAGCGCGGACGACGCTGCGCCGGTCGATCCGTCGAACGAGGTCGACGTGGTCGAGTCGTTGGCGATCGCCCCGGGCAGACCCTGGGTCACGCCGCCCTGGGCGGTCGCCGTGGCGCTGCCCTGGGCGTCGGCGAATACGTTGCTGCCCACCGGGTCGCCCATCCGCCAGTAGTCCAGGAGCCCAGAGGTCCCGAGGACGGCCTGCGCGTACGGTGTCCCGGTTGCAGCGCCCACATAGACCGTATGCGAGACCGTCGAGGTCTTGCCGGCGACATCGGTGATGCGCAGGCTGACCTTGATGGCACCGGGGGTCGTGAATGCGTGCGAGACAGTCGGCGTGGTGCCGGTGTCGGTGGCGAAGTTGCCGCTGCCATCGAGGTCCCACTTGTAATCGGTCACCGCGCCGTTGGTCGACATGGAGCTCGACCCATCGAGCTTGATCGTCCCGCCCGCAGCGACCGCGGTCGGCGTCGCCGTGAAGGAGGCGGCGGGGCCGTTGGGCAGCGTGTTGGTGCCGATCTGGTAGTGGTTGAGGACCGTCGCCGCGCTGAGCGTCGAGTTATAGATAGCCAGGTCCTGCATGGAGCCGGCTCCGAACAGGCTCGAGCCACCGCGTGAGAACCAGTAGAGCGACGAGGCCGCGAAGTTGCCCGCGCCGGTGCCCGATGCCGACTTGGTGTACGTCACAGGCTGGCCGTCGACGTACGGCGTGATCTCCGTCGCGCCGGGTGCCGCCGTGTTGATGACGAAGGCGTAGTAGTGCCACAGGCCGGCGCTCGGCCGCGTGAAGTACACGTTGTTGCGTGATGCGCCTGAGCCGATACCCACGCCGAACTCGTTGATTCCGCTGGCGTTGGGGTCGACGAGGAAGCCGCCCGGGTTGTTGTTGAAGTTCGGGGTGAACTCCAGGGCGAGATCGTCGTTGTTGGCGTACGCGCTCCACTTCATCCAGAACTCGACGGTCACCGAGGTATCGGCGGAGAGGTCGAGCGAGGCCGAGGCCGCGCCGCTCACCCCGTCGAAAGCGGTCGACGTGGTCGAGTCGGCCACGAGCCCGCCTGCCCCACCGGGTGTGGCGCCGCCGCTGAGGATGGCGCTGGCGTTGCCGATGGTGCTGGCCAGGGTCGTGCTGTTCGACGCATCGCCCATCCGCCAGTAGTACTGGACGCCGTTGGTGCCTTCCACTGCCTTGGCGTAGGCCGTGGGCGGCGGAACGACGGTGATCGTGTGGGTGATCGTGGTCGACAGGCCGGTGCTGGCCGTGACCTTCAGGCTGACCGTCACCGACCCGGCGGTCGTGTAGGTGTGGCTGGTGGTCTGCGAGGTGCCCGTGTCGGTGGCGAAGTTGCCGCTGCCGTCCAGGTCCCACTTGTAGTCCGTGATCGTGCCCGACGGCGTGGTGGTGCCGGCGGCGTTGAACGAGACGCTGGAACCGGCGACGACCGTGGACGGCGTCGACGAGAAGACCGGCTGAGGCGCGTTGGGGTTGGGGTCAACCGTGATCCCGGTCGGGGTCGTCGGCTGCACGCCCATGTCGGACAGGATGTTGTAGGTGGCCTGCTCGATCCGCGGATCCTCGGTGTTCTGGGGCGCTTGGAAGTAGGTGTCGCCCCCACCCGGGTTGGGGATGAAGTACGGGCCGAGTGCCCACGGCCACTGGATCGTGCCCGCGGCGAACACGAGCGCTCCGCTGGCCGCGTGGTACTTGACCGCCTCGGTGACGGCAGGCTGGCCGGCCGGCGGCGTGGCGGCGTAGGCCATCCCGAAGTCCTGGACGAACTCGGGGTTGTTGGCTGTGACCGGGGTCGCCGTCAGCTGTGTGACGCCCGACGGCTCTGAGCCCAGGAAGCTGCTGTACAGGGGAGAGGCCGAGTTGGGCACGGCGTCCCACTCCCAGCCGACGAGGTTGCTGCCGATCGTCGCGCCGGTGGCCGGGTTGATGCCCGTGTTGCGCCAGATGCGATCTCCCGCGTACTGACCCGAGCTGTCGGACGGAGGCACCACCAGCGGGTAGGACACGCTGTCGTTGTCGCCGATGTACATGTTGCCCCACAGAGCGTTCTCGGGGGTGTTGGGCCCCTTGCGTCCCGCCTTGGGTGCATTGGCCGAGCCCGCGGGAGCCCCCGGGTCTCGGAAGGTGGTCGTTGGCCCATCTGGCCCTGGATCGTTGATCCCGAACGATCCGTCCTGGACGGTCTTGTACTCCGCGATCGTCTGGAAGTTGTCCTCGTACTGGATCTTCCAGTAGGACGTGTTGGCGCTGAAGGATGCGACGCTCACCCCGTGATCGCGGGCGTTCTTCACCGCCGCGAGCTCGGCGCCTGACCAGTACTCGTCGTGGCCGCCGATGACCAGCACCTTGTGAGTCAGAAGCGAGTTGGGGTTCTCGGCGATCTCCGTGCTGTCGGTGTAGGAGATGTTGTAGCCCTGCTCCTCCAGCCAGAAGACGAGCGCGTACTCGTCGTGCAGGAAGTAGTTGGGCTCGTCGGTGACGTTGAGCAGCGGGCGCTCGAAGGAGACGGCGAGGGCGCGTGGGCAGCCGTCGCCGATGAGGTCATTGCCGCCGGAGAGCTGGCAGTACAACGACTTCTCAGTCCACTCGTTGTAGGCCTGGTAGGTCGCGGTGGGGATCTTGACCAGGATGTTGGAGCTCGAGCTGTCGTTGCGGATCACGATGACGATCTGGTTGTCGTCACCGGTCTTGGCGTTGACGATCTTGGCGATATAGACCCCGGAGGCCGGGAACGCTGAGGCCGGCAGCGTCGTGGTGACGTCCCAGTTGGCGCAGTCCACCTCGCCGGTGGTGTCGTTGGCCGGATCGCAGTTGATGTAGTTGTTGACCGAGACGTTGTTCGCCGAGTACGTGAGTCGACCGCCCTTGCCGCCGTAATAGCCCATGCGGTACAGGCTGAGGTTGACGCTCACCCCGCTGGGGGTGGAGCTGGCGATCTTGAGCGGGACGGAGCTGCCGATGTTGTAGCTGGGATTGACCGCGAAGCCGACGACCCCGTTGGAGTTGCCGTTGGTGATCTGCCAGCCGGTCGAGCCGGCGCCCATGCAGTTGTTCTCGTTGACGACCGGATTCGTGTTCGGGCACGCCACCGCGGCCTGGGCCGCGGCGCCTGAACCGAACATCAGAGCCCCTACAGCGATAAGGCTCGCAACCGCGAGCAACAGGGTGCGCCGAACGCACGGTTGGATCGCGGTGCCCGCCATCAATTTCTCCTTATTCCACGACAAGACGTAGACTCAACGGGACTCAGACCCCTGGGCTTCCGCAAACCGTCCAAGCGAATTGTTAAGCTCAGAAGAACTGGCCCGCGAACTGCGTTAGGTCGTCGTTGTCTGAGAGTGCGTCGTCTGAAGTCGGTGCGCGGCGCATCCTGTTCGCCGTTCACAGCGCCCTCACCGGCGGGGCGCAGCTGATGGCGCTCGCCGCCGCCGAACGGCTGTCGGAGCACTACGAGCTGCACATTGCGGTTCCCAACGGCCCGCTCCGCGATCAGTTCGCCCGATACGGGCGGATTCTCCGCTCGAGCCCCACGGTGCCGCTGGGCTGGGGAAGCTCCGGACGGTGGCTGGGGCAGATCGCTCGCTCCGCACTCGACGCGCTCCGGATCGCCGCCTACGTCCGGCGTCACCACATCGATGCGGTCTACGCGAACACGACGGTGCTGCTCGGACCCGTGCTCGGCGCGCGCGTGGCCCGCGTTCCGGTGATCGTCCACGCGCGCGAGCTGCCCCCCGATCGGCGGGGGTGGTTCCTGTTCGCCGCCCACGCGCAGCTCGCTCATACCGTTGTCACCGTCTCGGGCGCGGTGGACCGGTCCTTCACGGCTCGGCGCCGCGCGCGCTTCGTACGGATCTACGACGGCATTCCGATCCCGCCGCCGCCTCCGCCCCGTGAGCGTGTCTTCCACAGTCCGGTCCGCCTGTGCGTGATCGGCACGGTCGGCGGAGACGGACGCAAGGCCCAGGACATCGCGATCGAGGCCGTGGCACGGCTGGCCGCTGCCGGCGTCACGGCAGAGCTCGATCTGGTGGGCCCGATCGCCGACGGCCACAGCGAGGAGCTGCTCCGGCGTCTTGCGCGCGCGCGCGGGGTCTCCGAGCACGTGCGCATGGACGGCCCGACCGACCAGATCGACGCGGTGCTTGACGCCACCGACATCGTGCTCTCCTGCGCGCGTGAGGAGCCGCTCGGACTGACCCTGATGGAGGCGCTGGCTCACGAGCGACCGGTGGTTGCGACCAGAGTCGGCGGCGTGCCGGAGATCGTGAAGGGCGGCGAGACGGGAATTCTCGTTGCCCCCGAGGACCCCGACGCGATCGCCGAGGGCGTGCTGACCCTGCTCGCCGACCCGGCGAAGGCTCAGGCGATGGCTCGACATGGGCGCGCGGATGTGAAGACCCGGTTTGCGCGCAGCCGCGGCCTGGAGGCGCTCGAGGCCGAGCTCGCTCGCTGCCTCGAGCGCTGACCAGCGCAGTCCGGCCGCACGCCGCCAGATCCGCTCAGGGCCGATCGGGCTGGCTCGGACTGGCCGGGGCCAGCGCCAGTTCGAGACGAGGCCGCGGGCGAAGCCGCTTGAGGACGGGTCCTGCCAGCAGGAGGATGTCGTCCCAGGCTGCGGCCGACAGCGCCCGGAGCGCCGTGATGTAGGCGGCCCCGCCGACCGCCGTGGCGATCACGGCCATCACGGGCACCGGCAGGTGCGACATCAGGCCGTGGCGGATGGCGGCCGTGACCACCAGGAGCGGAACACACGCCAGCAGCGCAGGTCCTACGTCTCGCAGCAGCTGGGTCCGACCCACACCGACCGCCGAGTGCAGCAGCACGGTGTAGGAGACGATGAGTGAGGCGATTTGGAATCCGCTGACCACGATGCAGACGACGGTGAGCCCCGATGAGGAGGCCCACAGCACCGAGCCCCCGTACAGCAACGTCTCGACCAGGCAGAACCAGAACAGAGCGCTCGGCCGGCCGGCCGCCAGCACCGATGGGCTGGTGAGGCTGCGGATGCAGGAGGCCATGCCGGCGACGGCAAGAATCTGGGACGGCAGCACCGCGGGCTCCCACCGGGCCCCGAACAGCCACGGGACGAGGCTCGGGGCCAGGGCGATGAAGACGGTCAGCATCGGGTACACGATCGCCGCATTGAGCCGGACGATGCGCAGGCGAAGGGCAAGGCGACGTTCGGGATCGGCGGTCCGGGCATAGACGGGGAAGGCGACCCGGGTCACGATTCCGCTCAGACGTCGTTCGTATTCGACGCCGACGGTGAACGCCCGGTAGTAGTACCCGACGACCACGGCGGGGAGCCGCGCCCCGAGGATCATGTAGTCGATGTTGCGGTACCACACGCCGGCGAACCCGGCGGCGGTGGCGGGCAGGCCGAACCGGAGCAGCTCGCGCATGTGGCGCGGACGCCACCGCGGCCAGACCGGACGCGCCCCCCCCATGAACCCGACGGTGGCAGCGACGAGGCCGGCGATGACGCCGATGACGTACGCCTTGGCTCCCATCCCGGCGATGGCGAGCCCGATCGAAACGGTCGAGGACACGAACACGCCGACCACCTCGGCCACCCCGATGCGGCGGAACTCGAGCTCGCGCTGGAGGCGGGCGAGCGGCACGATCTGCAGTCCGGCTACCGCGAAGGCGGGCGCGAAGAGACGGAACAGCTCGCTCGTTTGGCTGCCGAACAGCGGCGTGGTCACGAGGGGCGCGACAAATAGCGTCACGAGGCAGAGCCCGAACCCGATGGTCAGGCCCAGCAGCGTCGCCGCCTCCAGATGCCCGCGCTCGACCTCGGCGCGCTGCACGAGTGGGGTTCCGATCGTCTCGTTGGCGATCATCATCGCGAACTCGCTGACGATGATCGCCACCGCGAGACGGCCGAACTCGGAGGGCGCGACCAGGCGGGCGAGGATGACGGCGGCCACGATGGAGGTGGCCTCCGCGGCGCCGCGGGTCATCGAGAACAGGCGGACGCCCCTGAGCGTGGCCTCTTTGACCTGCTCAGCGGAGAGATTGCCATCAGCCTTGGGCGGGGTGGGCTGGACGGGCTCGTCGACCTCATCCCAGTCCACCCAGCCCAACTCAGCCAGGTCGGGCTCTGGCTCTCGCGCTCGCCGTATGCCGAGCACAGTTCAGGACGCGATCGGCGGTGACGCGTCGGAGTGGTTGCCGCCGCTCCCAGCGGCGAGGCCTGGCCCGTTGGCCACCGCGAACGTCGCTCCGGCCACCGCCGTGCTCGGTTCTGCGGCGCGGCGGGCCAACCATTCCTGCGCGTACGCCACCGCGCGGTCGACGCCGAGGGCCAGACCGGCCGCGACGAGCGGGACCAGGACGAGCTCGTAGCGGAAGACCGAGTAGGACGGGCCGAGGGCGAGCAGCAGCAGGTAGCCGAGGGCCAGGCCCTTGATCAGCACGAACCAGGTGTCACGCCGTGGCGCCCACACGAACAACATCACGATGCCGAGCACGAACACCGCGATTGTCGGCGGGTGCGCAACGGCGTACTGCCAATCGCGGTGCAGCATGTCCCCGAGGTTGGGCAGGTAGTGGCTGATCACGTATGACCAGCTCGTGTCCTTGGGAATGGTGTGGTTGCCGAATACGTAGGCGAGCTGCTGGCGCTCATCGGTCGGATAGAGCAGGGGTGCGGGGAGTGAGGCCAGGAACCCGGTGCCGGTGAGCAGGACGCTCATCCGCGTACGGGTCAGCAGCATCAGGACTCCGGCTGCCACGACCGGGATGAATGCGGTGTCTCGAGTGACCGAGAGCCCGAAGACCATGATCGCCCAGGGCACCAGCCACCGCGGCCCGCGCTTGAGCGCCAGGACCGCCATCAAGACGGCCCCGACCTCAAGGGTGAGGCCCCAGCTGTCGGTCATGGGGAACACCGCCCAGTCACGGACCGGCGGAATCAGCATGACGGCCGCCGCGACGACGAGGCTCGTCCGGTGCCTGAAGCGTTGTCGCAGCAGCGCGTACATGAGCGGTCCGAGCAGGACATAGCCCAGGAGCGATAGGAACTGCAGGCTGCGGATGCCCAGCAGCGGATAGAGCGCCGCGGCCGCGTACGGCAGTGCGAGGCGCCGGGCATAGAACTTGGCGCTGTACTTGGGCCAGGAGGCCTGGTTCTGCAGCCGGCCGGCCTGGCCGCCCTGGGTCGTCGCGATCTGCCGGCTCCAGGCTGCCAGCGGGCCCTGGAAGGTCTGCTTGAGCGCCTGATCCTGGCTTTCGCCCCGGATCTCGAGGACTTTGGCCTGGTAGAACAGGCCGTCGGTCTCCCACAGGATCGTCCCGTTCCACTGCCGCGCCATGGAGACCGCCCCGAACGCGACGAGCAGGATCACGGCGAACCAGCCGCTCGAGAGCCAGCGACGCTGGCGGCGCGGCGCGGCCGCGGTCACGGCGGGGCCGGCGGCAGCGGGCTCGAGTGCGGGGATCAGGTCGGGCGCCGGCGAGGCCACCACGGCGACCGCAGGGGTCTCATCGGCGGATTGCTTGCCGGAGGACGAGCGGTTGAGCAGCTTGGCCACCTGCTCGCGGGCCAGCACGAGCACCCCGCCCGTGTAGCCAACGACACCGATGAACCCGGCGATGAGGGCACGATCGATGCCATGAGGGGCCATCTGTCCGACGACGTAGCCGATGCCGAAGGAGACGGCCGCCAGCAGCCCGAAGCGAGCGGTGTCGCTCCCGAGCTTGACCAGCAGTGGCCGGAGCTGACGCGTGTGGCCGCGCCGGCTCGCCAAGAGCATGACCGCGACGAACCCGAGCGTGGCCACGCACATCGCGCCCACTGAACCGTAGAGGCCGAACAGGGCCGCGCCGATGGCGGTGAAGACGACCTGGGCGATGATGAGGACGGGGGCCAGCATGTTGACCCCTCGGCTGCGTCCTTCGGCGAACGCGACCGGCAGCAGGAGGTTGACCAGCTGCGCGCCGACCATCCATGGCACCATGAGGAGCGCGAAGCGCTGGAGCATGACGACGTCGTGGGGCGACAGGCTCTTGGGCAGCACCGCTCCCACGAGCGGCGCGCCACAGGCGATCAGGCCCGCCAGCGCCGGGGCGCTGACCAGCATCGCGTAGCGGTAGCCCTGCGGGACGGTGTCGAGTACATCGGTGCCGACGCTGGCGCTGCGCGCCATGTCGGCGACGCGGGCCATGCCCAGCGCGAAGCCGGTGCCGGCCACGAGGTAGGAGGAGAAGAGATACGCGTAGGAGACGACCGTGGCATCACCGGTGTGGTAGCGCCCGGCGAAGGCGACCGTCACCAGGTACAGACCGTTGAAGGCGAGGTAGATGCCCGTACGTCCCAGCAGCGAGCTCACGCACCGCAACAGCGCCCGCGGCCGCAGCGAGCCGGGGCTGTGCCCGTCGACCGCGGGCGACTGCTCCCGCCAGGCGGCACGGATCGGGCCCAGCATCATCGCAAAGGTCACGATGGCCATGATCAGCATCGAGAAGCCGAGCACGCGCTCGCCAGTGGCGCCCTCGAGCGCGACGTAGCCGATGAGCCCGGCGAGTGCGCCGGCGCCGTAGGCCGAGGCGATAGCGCCGAACCGGTCGCCCACGGCGAGCAGCGTGGCGCCACCGGCGGCCCAGAGCTGCAGGACCATGGCGGCGCCGAGGATCGGCAACGCTTCGATCATCACGCTGCGCACGGCAGGCTCGCCGCCGGGGGCGAGCACCCGCGCCAGCACCGGCGCGAGCGGTCCGGTGATGAGGATCACCGGCACCGCAATGAGCCCGAGGGCGGCGGCGAACTGGCGGACGGTGATGGTGGGCCTGCGGCCCACGAGCAGCGGGGCGGAGGTGACCCTGATCGACTGGCTGAAGACGCCGAAGATCGCGTACAGGGCGAAGGCCTCGAAGAACCCATCGGTGCGAGCGTTGACGCCAAATGCCCGCAGATACAGCAGCGCCTGCAGGCCTGACCCGGCAGCCATGGCGAAGGTCGCCATCGACATCGCTTTGCTGGCGCGCGCATGCTTGCTGCGCATCTGCGCCGTGTCAGGCGCCAGCGCGGGCTCCGGGATGTCGGCCGGAGAGAGCGCCACGGTCTCTATCTGAGTGATCTGGGACATATGAATAGAACGGGTTTGGACAGGATTACTTGTGTGGACTCTGCGTCAGACGCTCGTCGGGCGAACCCGGCTGTCGGCGACCTGACGTTCGGCGATTCGCAGCGCCGTGGCGATGCTCTCGTCCTTCTCATGCACCGCGCAGATGTCCGCGTAGCGCATCGCCGGATTGCCGCGATACCGGCTGTGGATGTCGGCCATGAACTCGGCGTCGTCGAGGTTGGCGCCGACCAGGAAGTCTCCGGTGGCGTCGTAGACCAGCCCCCTGTGATAGCCGAGGCCGGCCAGGTAGCTGAACACCTCCGGAAGCCGGTCGGGCTCGGGGGCGAGATCGGGGAAGTACTCGAAGAACAGCACCGGGTGCGACTGCCTGAGCAGCGCCTCGGCGCTGCGGAGCACCAGGGCGTCGAACCCGTCGGTGTCGATCTTCAACAGTCGTGTGTGTGCGAAGCGGGGATGGCGCTCGAGGATGCCGTCGACGGGGACGATGGTGGCCCCGCCCTCGTCAGGCGTGGTGAGCCTGAGCTCCGCAGTCCCCTGCGAGGCGTGCAGCGCGTAGGTGCCCGAGAGCGTCGCCGGGCCGACGAAGACCGGCTCGATCTCCACATCGCCCAGTGGCGCGACGTTCGCGCGCAGGAGCGGCAGGTACTCCGCGCTGCCCTCCACGCACAGGACCGGATGCTCGCCCACCTCGCGGACGAGCGCGACGGTATCGCCCACGTTGGCGCCTACGTCGATGACCGGGACGGGCCCCTCCTGGCGATTGAGCTCGGCGACGATGCGCACGAAGTTGTCCCCGTACCGCGTGGCCCAGGCCCGGATATACGGAAGATCATGCGACAGCGGGAGCGCCAGCTGGGCCGGGCCGAGCTGGTACTCCACGATCGGGTCCGCGGCCTTCAGGATTCCACGGCGCGCGAGCCGCAGCGCGCCGCGCGCGCCGCGCTTGAAGGGGTTGCTGCTCCCGGCCGAGCGGATGTAGCCGTCGGAGAGGCGCTGTGCGGCGTGAGCGAGCGCTCCCCGCGCCGGAGTCGAGAGAGCGGGGGGCTCGGGAGTTGATCGATCCATGGATGCGGCTTCGTCGAACGCGGACTCGTCGAGCCCGTCGTAGCCCGTGACTGTGTCTGTGTCTGTGTGTGTCGCCATTACCAAGACCAACGTGCCGGCTGGGAGTGAGCTTTTATGAGCGACGGGTTAGCGTCCGCGCGACGGGCGGCCTCGCCCCGTCTCAGCTGCGTGGACCGAGCGGGACCCTGGGCTCTGGCCGGCGCTCGGCCGCGCCGGCGTCGGTGCGCGGGTCCACGGAGATGGTCTGGGGGCGCGGCCGTGGGGTCCGGCCCGCACGGAGCTTGCGAACGCGGCGGGCGAGTCGGCGCGCCCGCAGGCGCTCGGACAGGACTCGGCCCATCAGGATCGCCACCACAGCTGCGGCCTGGGCGGCCAGCGTCTGGACGGATGCGTAGAGGCCGAGCCACAGACCCGCCCAGCCGGGAAGCGAGAGCGGCACCGGCGTGATGCCGACCCACCCGACCGCCTGTAGCGAGCGGACCGTCTGTCCCGTCAGGGCGACCGCGATGATCGAGACCATCACTGCCGCCCAGACGACGATCTTGCGGTACGGGAGGCGGCGGCGCAGAACGAGCATGAGGACGCCGACGACGCTCGTGGCCAGCGTCCCGAGCAGGACGCCGAGGATGACCGATTGGCTCCCCGCCTGGGCCTTGGCGGCCTGGAGGAAGAGAACGGTCTCGAAGCCCTCGCGGTAGACCACCATGAAGCCGACCACGGCGAGCCCCAGCAGCGTGCGCATGCCGCGATCGCCGGCGCCCCGGCCGATCAGGCGCTTGCGGCGCGCGTTCTCGCGCGCGACGAACCGGGTCCAGCAGTACTTCTGGAAGAACCAGGCCAGGATGACGCCGAGCACCGCCAGGGAGATGAGATCGAGCACCGCCTGCAGGCGCAGCCCGTAGCTCGCCAGCGAGCCCACCGCGCGGCTGGCCACCAGCCAGGTGACGACGGTGGCGGGGAACGCGAGGAGCGCGCCGGCGATGACCGGACGCCGCCAGCGCGGACCCGCTGTCACGAAGCCGGAGCCAAGCGCCGCGATCACCAGCAGCGCCTCAAGGCCCTCGCGCAGGACGATGACGCCGCTGTTGACCGCGACCGCGCTCGTGCTGTGAGAGCTGTCGAGAGCCACCCGGGCCTGGAGGTAGGCGCGCTGCAGCTGACCGAAGCTGGGGGCCAGATCGGTCACGGCCGCGCGGCTGCTCACCTGGTTGATCAGTGCGTCGCCGCCGTTCCAGTAGAGGCCCTCGATCCGGGTGGCCAGTCCTGGATCGACGGCGCGCAGGCCCAGTTCGGTGGTGACGTCAAAGATCGCGTAGGACGAGCGAGCGCTGGAGAGGGCCGTCGCCCAGTCGCCGCGCGCGGCCGCCGTGCGGGCCGAGCTCAACGCCTGCGCGATCCGGTCAAAGTCCCCGTCCTCGTTGCTGCTCTGCCAGGCGCCTCCGAACACGGCCTGGATCTGATCGCTCACCGCTTGGCAATCGTGCTTCACGGCCGGCGAGAGATGCTTGACCTGCGCCAGCTCCTCGCCGCTGACTCCGATGGCGCCGGGCAGCGTGGCCAGGGCAGCCTCCGCGGTGTCCAGACGCGCGGACTGTGCCGCGGTCATGCTGGGCCGGAGGTCATCGATCAGACGCTTGACCAGCGGCGGGCCGCTGACCGTGCCGGGGAGCTGGGCCGCGGGCGTTGCGGCCGGCGCCAGGCTGCAGCTGCGCGTCAACGTGAAGCGCACGGCAGCCACGAGCTGGCGGATGCGCTGCTCCTGCTCGGCCTGGGTCGCCGGCGCGGCGGTGAACTCGCCGAGCGCCTGGCTGGCGGCGAGGGTCGCGGTCAGCGTGGCCGCTGCGGGAGCCGCGAGCGTGCTGAAGGCGGTCTGGGCGCTCCGCGCGGCGCTGGCATCGACGCGCTGGGTATATATGGGCGCCAGGGCCGCCCAGTATCCAGCGGCGAGGGCGCCGGCCTCGGCGCTCGTGGACGTGAGCTTGAGGTTGCGATCGAGCGACGTCTGGCCCACCAGCGCGATGTCGCGTCGTTGCAGAGCGTCGAGCTCATCGCGCTCGACGGCGAGCGTCGCCTGGGCGGCGGTCATGGTGCCGGCGGCGAACCGGGCGGTTGCGGCGAGCGCGTCGTCGCTGAGGCCGCCCGCCGCGCTGGGGCCGAAGTCACGGACGGCGGCCCACGTCTGGGCCGATGCCGGATCGCGACGTGCGATTGCGGCCAGCGTGAGGTGGTAGGCCCCGAGCATCATCGCGGCGGTGGCCTGGCCGCGGGCGGCGGCGAGGGCGTTCGCGTCGGCGGAGCGCACCGCGGCTGCGGCGCGGTTCAGCGCCGCCGACGCGGCTCCGGACGCCAGCGGCGCCAGGTCGGCGCGCAGGATCGTCTGCGCGACGGCCACCCGGGACGCGGCGCCGCGGTCATTCCCGCGGGCGAGGTCCCAACGCGCGGCGAAGAGGGCACTCTGAACGCGTTGCACCGCGGCCGCGCGAGGCCCAGGCGCCCCGTCACCGCGCGCCGCGAGAGTTGCCAGGTCGGTGGCCCGCCACGCCAGTTCCGGGGCGAGGATGGACGCGCGGCCCGTGGTTGTCTGGGCGGTGCGCAGCAGGCCCGCCAGGGGCGCGATGCTGGGCTGGAGGGACTTCGCGGCGGCCGCCGACGGCAAGGAGGCGAGCACCTGCCCGAGTCCCTCGAGCGTGACCGAGGCACGGGCGGCGTCGGGGAGCGGCCCGACGGGCGACTGGGCCCAGCTGCGGCTGTCGGTGGCCACGAGTTGGAGTGCATTGACGATCGCGGCTTTGACCGTGGCCTCGGTCGGGGTGGCGGCTCGGACCTGGACGGCCAGGCGTCCGGCGCGATCGAGCAACTGCTGGGCGTCGCCGAGCAGGGTTGCCGGGACGATCGTGTTCACCGCTGCGGTGGACAGAGGTGCCGTTCCCGTCCCGAGCGCGGCCCCGAGCTGCGTCAGCGGTTGTCCGGCCTCATCGGGCCGGAGGTTGGAGGAGGGGATCTGCGTCCCGAGATCCAGCGGCCGCAGCGAGGGGGTGGACAGGACCAGGGGCGCGATGCGCCAGTAGGCGTCCTGCATGGCCTGCAACTGGGAGCTCATCGCACGCACCGCTCGGGCCCGAGTGGGCAGGGGAGTGTGGACGGCGGCGAGCCGCTGGTAGTTCGTCACCCGGGTGCGCAGCGCGACGGCGTCGCGCTCGATGTCCGTGATCGCTGCCTCGAATCGCGTCTGGACCGGCAGCAGCCGCGGGTCCCGAGCGGGCGCGGCGGCGACCGCGTGGTGATCTGCCTCGGGTCGCGGAGCCTGGGCCTGCCCGCCACAGCCTGCGCAGACCGCGGCGATGGCGACGGCCACCAGCGCGGCCAGCTGGCGCGTACGGGCACGGCTCTTCGGGGGGACGGGGCGAGCCTCGGTCCGTGTGGGGCTGAAGGAGTCCACGGGTCCTATCCGAGCAACGGCCCCGCTGCCGGAGAACTCGCGCGGCTACTCAGGTTACGGCGCGGTGAAGCCCGCGGCGAAAGGCAGTCCCAGGGGCGGGTAGGTGCTCGTGTTCCCCCACTTGGGCGACCAGTTGACCACGTAGTGCGTCGAGCCCCCCTGGCGCGCCGAGCCGTCGCTTGTGACGTTGTAGTCGATCGAGCACGCCGACGCGCAATTCTGGTAGGACAGGTTCGAGTTGTCCTTGGTGTTCACGATGATGTTGTGGGCGATCGTCCAACTGGATCCCGTCGAGTAGTCGCCGCTCTCGAAGTCGCCCAGCAGCACACCCCAGTAGGACCCGACCACCGTGTTGTTGGTGAATGTCATCCCCTGCGACGGCTCAACCCAGAACGCGTACTGGAAGCAGTTGGAGTTGGTCAGGCAGGCCGGGTCCTCGAGGTCGAGGTTGTCGTTGATCTCGATGTTGGAGAAGTGGCCTGACTCGATCAGCACGGTCTGGCCACGCGAGTCCGTGTTCTGGATGACGTTGCCCGAGAAGTCGACGTTGCTGGCGTCGCCGAAGATGTGCAGCACGTTGTTGTGCTCCTGCATCGACAGCGCCTCGGGCGCCGCCGGACCCAGGAAGATGTTGTCGTCCTCCACCAGGCCCGTCACGCCGCCCAACTGCGTGTAGTGGTTGGCGATGCCGGGACCACAGATGTTGTGGCTGATGACGATGTTGTGCTCGAGCCCGGCGCCTCCGTCGACCTCGACGCACTGACCCGCACCCGCAGGACTGAGGTCCGGGGGCGCCAGGTGATCCATCTGGTTGTAGATCATCTGGATGTTGTTCTGGGTCCCGCCGGCACCGGCGTAGAGGTGGAATCCGGTGGTCGCGCCGGAGTTCCCGCTGATCGTGTTGTAGGCGAACACGATGTTGGACTCCGTCCCGATCGCGCCCGCGCCGTCCGTCATATTGAAGCCCTGGATCGTGAGGTTCGACACGTTGCTGCCGACGTTCACCGCTCCGAGGGCCGCGGCGCCCTGCACCGGTGACTCCAGGGTGATGTTGCTCGCGGGGGCGATGTTGGAGAAGCTGAGCGAGGACGAGGGGTAGGTTCCCTGGGCCAGGCAGATGACGGTCCCGGCGGCGGCGGCACGAAGCGCGCCCTGAATGTTGGCGCCGGGGGTCAGCGTCTGAGTACACGGGGCCGGCACGTAGTGTGAGATGCCGGCTGCTGGAGTCGGCGCCGGCGGCGGTGTGGTCGGCGGCGACGGGGGTGGGGTGGGGCTCCCGCCCGGGCCTCCCACCAACGGGTGGTGGACGGTGGTCTGGATGACGTAGGCCGAGATCGGGCAGAGTGACGCGCGCCTGCCGTTGCGCCACCGGCGCGGCAGGGACGAAAGATGCGCCTGCGCCGAACTGCGGCTCGTACATCGGCCCGCCGTGCCGCGGTACGCGAGCCTGCCGCCCTGACCGAGCAGAGCGATCCAGTACCTGTGGTGGGCGCGCAGCGCCGCGGGGGAGACCTTGGCCGTCGCCCACCGGCCCCGCCTCGGGCGCCGGACGCGCCCCGCGGCCAGCCGGCGGCCTGGATGGCCCCTGACGTCGCTGTAGAGCGCGAGCATCGCGACCTTGGCCCGGGCGGAGCGGGTCACGTAGATCCGTATCCGGCCGGCGGTCCCTGAACTTCTCGCAACCACCGGGAACGCTCTTGCCCGGCCGCTGGGAATCGAGCCCGTGTGGCGGCCGACGGCACGGTTGCCGAGCAGCATCTTGCACGGCGCCTCCGAGGCCGAGCACCACGTCGACGCACCGGCGCTCGCGGCGGTGGCCGTCAGCACGATGCCCGCGAGGACGCAGAGCAGAGCCAGCCGCCGGCCACGTGGTGCGGCGCGGCGGGTGCGATGCAGCAGTCGGAGGCTGTTCGCTGAGCGGTCCATGCCGGATGAGCGTGACGGCGAGGTGCCGCCGTCACCTAACCAGCCACTCCTCTACCGGTGGCCGGGTTCAGTTCGGAGACACCCTTCCCGGAACAGGCGACCCCGAATCGCGCCGATACTACAGATCATCGGCTGGCGCGGCGGCGCGGCCGCCTGCGCACACTCAGCCGGTAGCGGGCCGAGCCAGCGCGGCGGCGTGATCGACCGTGCGCCGGACGTAATAGCTGCCGGCCATCCGGAGCATGTGGGCGTGCGAGCGCCGCGCCGGATGTGCGCGGGCTTCATCGATGGCCCGGGCCAGGCGGTCCATGATCGTCGACCAGCGGTAGCGGTCGGCCAGACGCAGCCCGGCGGCGTGAGCTCGCTCACGGGCGGAAGGGTCCTCGAGGAGTGCCAGCAGCGCCCGAGCCGCGCCGTCGACGTCGGCCGGTTTCACCAGGGAGGCGAAGCCCGCCTCGGCGAACCCGGCGGCGGTCTCATCCCCGGTGCCCAGGACACACGGGAGCGCCGACCACAGGTAGTCCATGTAGCGCGCTCGAGCCGCAAACGGCGCCTCGGCGGTATTGGCATGGAGCGTGAGGCCGACGTCGGCCTCCATCAGATACTCGTGGCGCCGGTCATACGGCGTCCACTCGTCCAGGAAGAAGACGTTGCGATCCAGCAGGCCCAGCTCGCGGGTCAGTTCGCGCGCGGCATCGGTGTGGTCAGAGGCGTCAAAAGCCGCCGTGGGCGACTTGCCCGCTGTGATGACCAGGCGCGCCTGCGGGCAGCTCTGCACGACCTGGGCGAAGGCCCGGATCGCGCTGTCGGCGTCAAACCACCGCCAGACTTTGCCCCACCAGAGAACGACAGGGTCGTCGGCGGCGATCGCGGGGAACGCCTCGCGCAGGGGGCGCCGCTGGGGCGCGGGCGGCGGTTCGGGGACGCCGAAGGGGACGGTTACGACGTGTGGAGGTGCCGGACGGGCGGCGCCAAGTGCGTCCAGCTCATCCATGAGCAGCGTCCGCTGGGCCTGACTGGCCACGGCGATCACATCGGCGAATCGCACCTGCGCACGCCGCATCAGCCGCTGCGCGCGCAGCAGCCGCACGGTGGCGGGGTCCTGAGTGAGCACCGCGGTCTCGAGCCACACCGGGTCATACTGGTCCGAGACAGTGACGGTCCGGCTGTTGCGCAGCGCCGCCAGCAGGTAGGGCGGGAGGGCCGTGGCCACGACCGCGTCGTGATGGCGCGCGGCCTGGATCAGCTCGCGACGGCGATTGCTGATGAGGGGAAGCCCGTCGCGCGCGCCCTCGGAAGGGTCGTCGACGGCAACCGTCACGTCATGATGCTCGGCCAGTCCGCGGGCCACTGCCCAGCCCCTGATCTCCGGGCCGGTGACCTTGGCGCCGACGCCTCCCTGGATGACTACGAGCGAGCGCATGCTGATGAGTTGCAGTTCACTGGGCATGCAACGCACGAGTGCGCCGCAAACGTGCGCTCGACGCTCTCACCTGTTTGCGGTCGATCGCCGAGCCGCGAGAAATCCTCTCGACGGCGCGTTACTCGGCAGAGCGTCTCGGCACGGGGACATCCGCGGATCCCGGTCGCGGGGCACGCCAGACACCACAGATGAGCGCATCAGCCCAACCCAGCTTCCACGCCGAGGATCCACGCATCCTCGTCATCTCGCCCGTTCGCAATGAGGCGGCGCACATCGAGCGTGTCGTCCGGGCAGTCGCGGCACAGGACCTACCTCCCGCGCGGTGGATCGTCGTCGACGACGAGTCTGACGACGCCACGCTCGAGATCCTGCGCCGGCTGGAGCCGGAGGTCCCGTTCATGACCGTCCTGCACACGGGAGACATGCCGCTTGAGCCCGTCAAGGACAGGCTGGCGGTGGCCGCCGAGGTACGAACGTTCAACCTTGGGCTCGCCGCCGCGGGGGACATCAGCGGTTACACCCACGTGATGAAGCTGGACGGCGACATCGAGCTCGTCGCCGGCTATTTCCGGACCCTATCCGAGCGCTTCGCCGCCAGCCCGTCGCTGGGACTGGCCGGAGGGGTCCTGGCCGAGCCCACGGACGACGGCGGCCTGCGCCGCATCCGCATCTCCCGCGTCCACGTGCACGGCGCGCTGAAGTGCTACACCCGCGATTGCTTCGCGGCGATCGGCGGCATCCAGCAGCGGCTCGCGTGGGACACGGTCGACGAGACGTACGCGCGTATGCGCGGCTACACCGTCATCAGCTTCACGGATCTCGAGTCCCTGCACCTGCGGCCGCTGGGCAGCGCCGATGGAATGCTGCGCGGGCACGCGCGCCACGGCGAGTGCGCGTACATCTCGCACTTCACGCCCACCTGGGTGGCGCTGCGCTCGCTGAAGATCATGGCCCGCCCGCCGTACGTGATCTCCGGTGCGGCGTTCTTCTTCGGTTATCTCCGCGCCGCCGTTCGCCGGCGAGGGAGGATCGAGGATCGCGACTACCGCCGCTTCACCCATCGCGAACTGCGGCGGCGCATGCTCGCTCCGCTCGCCGCGATCCTTCCCGGCCTGCGGCCGGGGCGACCGACGGAGCTGGGCGCATGAGCGCGGTCGTCGACGTCGTCGTCGTCTCATACAACAGCAGGGCCACGCTCCGGTCCTGCATCGAGCCGCTGATCGGCCTGGACGACATCAACGTCATCGTCGTCGACAACGACTCGCCCGATGCCTCGCTCGAGGCGATCGCGGATCTGACGGCGGTCGGGATCCCGGCCGGCCGTAATGGCGGCTTCTCCTTCGGCTGCAACATCGGACTCCGTGCCGGGCGCGCCCCGTACGTGCTCTTCCTGAACCCGGACGCCCAGATCACCGCAGGGTCCATCCGGCACCTGGCCGAGGTCCTGGCCCAGGACACGGGCTCGGGAATCGTCGGTCCGCGCATCGAGGAGTCCGACGGGACGCTGTTTCCCAGCATGCGGCGCTACCAGCGGGCCGGATCGATCTGGGCCACGGCGCTGTTCCTCCATCGCTTCTTCAAGAGCGCGGCCTGGGCTAACGAGATCGTCAAGTCCCCCGCGGCCTATCACGCCGTCGCCTATCCCGAGTGGGTCTCCGGTGCCTGCTTCCTGGCTCGCCGGGACATCCTCGAGACCGTCGGCGGTTTCGACGAGGGGTTCTTCCTCTATAACGAGGACATGGACATATGCGCCCGCGTGGGGGCCGCCGGTTACCGGGTCCGCTACGAGCCGCGGGCAACCGCCCGGCACGAGGGTGGCCACTCGGCCCCCCGGACCGGCCTGTACGCGATCCTGGCCGCGAGCCGGCTGCGCTACGCCCGCCAGAACGCCGGGGTGGTCTCGGCCTCCCTGCAGGCTGCCGGGCTGGCGGTCGGCGCCGTGACTCACGTCGTGGCCAACCTGCGGCGCCCGGCCAATCGCCGCGGCCACGCCGCGGCCCTGCGGGCGCTCATGGCGTCCGCGGTCGGCCCGGCCCATGCGAGCGGGAGCCCGTCATGATCGGCGTCGTCTGCGGGCCGCGGGAAGCCGCGGCCGTTCGTGAGTTCTTCGAGCTGTTCAAGACGCCGTGGGCGATGGCGGAGACCGGTGCGAGCTACGACGCGGTGATCGTGTGCGGCGACGTCGCCGACCTTAGTGCCGTCGCCACCGGTCTCGTCATCCACTTCAGCGACCGGCCGCAGGCCCGGGACACTGAGCCAGGTCTCGCCGGTGGCGAGCAGGTGTGGCCCGCGATGGCCACCGTCGACGGTATCCGCGTGCCGCTGTACCGCGGCGCGCACGAGCTCGTCGGCGGCGGCGTCGTGCGCGGGCGCCTGGACGACGGCGAGGCGGCAGTGGTGGCGGAGGCCGAGAGTGACGGGGTACGGACGGTCCGCTGTGGGTATGACCTGTTCGGCGAGGTGGCGTTCCTGCTCACCGAGGGCCAGCCCTCGGCGCACGCGTCCGTTCCGACCCTCGATCGTCACATCGCGCTCGTCCGGAGCTGGCTCGTTCAGAGCGCGATCGATGTCGTTGAGCTGCCCCCTACGCCCCCCGGGTGCGACTTGCTGGCCACGCTCACCCACGACATCGACTTTCTGGGGATCCGGCGCCACACCCGTGACCGCACCCTCCTCGGCTTTCTCTACCGTGCCTCGATCGGCAGCCTCAGGGATGTCTTCCAGGGACGCCGGACGGTGCTCGAACTGCTGCGCAACTGGCTGGCTCTCGTCTCGCTTCCGCTCGTCTACGCCGGTGTCGTCGAGGACTTCTGGCTCCCGTTCCGTCGCTACGTCGAGGCAGACGCCCCGGGACGCTCGACGTTCTTTGTGGTGCCGTTCCGCGATCGTCCCGGTATGGGCCCCGACGACCAGGTCGAAGCGGCGCGTGCGGTGCCGTACGCCGCGTCGGAGATCGCCGGCGAGCTCCGGCATCTGGCCGATCACGGCCACGAGATCGCCGTCCACGGCATCGATGCCTGGCGGGATTCCGATCTCGGGCGCGCCGAACTGGCCGTCATCCGGGACGCCACCGGCTCCAGCGATGCGGGCGTGCGCATGCACTGGCTGTATTTCGACGCCGGGTCGTACTCGGCGCTCGAGGAGGCCGGCTTCAGCTATGACGCCACCTTCGGCTACAACGACACGATCGGCTTCCGCGCCGGGACGGCGCAGGTCTTCGCGCCGCTGGGGGCCAAGCGACTGCTCGAGTTGCCGCTGCAGGTCCAGGACACCGCCCTGCTGTATCCGACCCGGATGCACCTGCGGCCCGCCGAAGCCCTTGCTGCATGTGGGGATCTGATCGCCGAGGTCGCCGAGCACGGGGGCGTCGCGACCATCTCCTGGCACGAGCGCAGCCTGTCTCCCGAAAGGCTGTGGGGTCGCGTGTATGCCGGCGTGCTCGGCCTGCTCCGAGCGCGCAACGCCGACGTGCGAACCGCCGGCGAGGTCGTGGCGTGGTTCCGCGCACGGCGTGACATCCGCCTGGAGGGCGCACACCTGGACATCGACGCCCTCACCCCGGCCGCGCCCGCCACCGGCGATCCCACGGCCCTACGCGTGCGCATCCATCGTGCTGGTGGTCACACCGATCACGCCGTCGCCGCCGCGGATGTGCGCGCGGCATCCCACCACGTCGAGTGGGTGGCGAGCTGACCATGGCCCGCATCTGCGTCATCGTATACACCGACTACCCTGCCGACACTCGCGTGCGTCGCGCGGCGGAGGCACTGGCTGAGCGGGGTGACGAGGTCGTCGTCATCTGTCCCACGACGCCGTCCCTGAAGGGGCGCACCGAGATGTCGGGCGTGAAGTTGCAGCCCATCAAGTCGTTTGGTTACACCAAGGCGATGAGTCCACGTGAGTACATCAGGCGGTATGTGACGTTCGTCGCGTCCGCGGGCGCCCGCTCGCTGAGGCTTCACCTGCGCGAGCGATTCGACCTTGTCCACGTGCACACCATGCCGGACTTCCTCGTCTTCGCTGCCATCGGCCCGCGCCTCCTCGGCGCCAAGGTGATACTCGATGTCCACGATCTCATGCCCGAGCTCTACGCCTCGAAGTTCGGCCTCCCGGAGTCTCACTGGGTGATCCGGGGCCTCAAGCTCGTAGAGCGGCTCAGCGTGCGGTTCGCCAATCGAGCGGTCGCGGTACATCAGCCCCATCTCGACGCTCTGGTCGAGCACGGCAACCCGGTGGAGAAGTTCACGATCGTCATGAACCTGCCCGATCCCGCGATGTTCCGCCGGCGCACCAACGGCGGCGACGCCGGCGACTTCACCCTCGTCTATCACGGGATGGTCGGTACCCGCAACGGGCTGGACATTGCCGTCCGAGCGGCCGCGCTCGCCCGCGACGAGATCCCGGGGCTGAAGCTGCGGATCATGGGCGACGGCGACGATTTCGCGCGCGTGCGAGAACTGGTGAGCGAACTCGACGTGACGGGGACGGTGCAGTTGGAGCAGGGTCTGCGACCGATCGAGGAGGTCATCCCCGACCTGGAGAGTGCCACGGTGGGCGTCGTGCCGATCGTGGACGATCCGTTCACGAAGTACATGCTCCCCGTCAAGTTGCTCGAGTACGTCGCGCTCGGGATGCCCGTCATCGCATCCTCGACGTCGACGATCCGGGCGTACTTCTCGGAGTCGATGCTGGCGTATACCCGGCCGGGTGATGCCAAGGCTCTGGCGGATCAGATGATCGAGCTGTACAGAAGCCCGGAGAGGCGTCACAGCCTCACGGCCGAAGCTGACACATTCACCGCGGAGCACAACTGGCCGCGTGAAAAGACAAGGTACTATCAACTAGTGGATTCAATGGTGGAGCATGACTGACACAACGGTCGTAGTAGGACTTGGTGAAGTGGGAGGGCCGCTGCTGGAGCTCATCAAGCGTTCCGGTCGCAACGTGGTGGGCGTCGACGTCAACCCGGGGTCGCTGCCTGAACGAGGGACCGTCGATGTCATGCACATCTGCTTCCCCTTCGAAATCGATGACTTCGTCGGCGAGGCGGCGCGCTACGTTGCGCTGCTGCAGCCGCGGCTCACGGTCGTCAACAGCACGGTGGCCGTCGGGACCACGCGTGCCATCGGTGAGCGCACCGGGACGTCGGTGGCCTACAGCCCGATCCGTGGCAAGCACGCGCGCATGCTCGAGGAGCTCACCAAGTACGTGAAGTTCATCGGCGCCGACGACGAGGCGATCTCGCGCCTGGCGGTGGAGCACTTCGAGTCGCTGGGGATGACGACGAAGGTGGTCGCATCGACTGAGACCGCCGAACTGGCCAAGCTCACCGAGACGACGTACTTCGCGTTGCTCATCGCATGGGCGCAGACGGTGGAGCGCTGGGCCGACGAGCAGGGCGCCGACTACGACGAGGTTGTCGCGTTCTACGAGGAGATCGGCTTCTTCCCGCCCGTGAAGTACGTCCCGGGGGTCATCGGCGGCCACTGCGCGATGCCGAACATCGAACTCCTGGTGCAGAGCTCGGAGTCGCCCTTCCTGGACGCCATCCGGGCGTCGAATGCGGAGAAGATCGCCTCCACCGAGGCGGCGGTCGGCGCTTCGCGCTGAGTCGCGCGGGACGCACCGCGGCAGCTTGGACGGCCCAGATTAAGGCTCTGTGTCCGGCTCGTGCCGCGGTGCAAGCCCGCGGCCGGCGGCCTCGTTGGTTTCAGTGACATGACCTTCGACCTCCGCTCATGCGCGCCCGTCTCACCTGGCTGCTGACCCGCCGCGGGCTCTGGCTGCTCGTGGGCGTGCCTGTGGCGGCCTTCGCGGCAGTCCTGAGCGTGGCCTCGGTCTCCCTGCTGCCACCGTCGATCAAGCATCGGTCGCTCGCCTTCTACAAGGCGTCGACCCAGGTCTACGTGATGCCGCAGGGCGCCCTGGGTAGCTCGCTGCTGAAATCCAGCCCGACGGTGTTCACGGGGCAGTCGATCACCCTGGCCAACATCATGTCGAGCCCGGAGCTGCGCAATATCGTGGCGCGCGGCGCGCGGCTCGATCCCGACCAGCTTGCCGTCGACGCCCCCATTCCCAGCTACCTTCCGATCGCCGAACAGGAGCCACCGGGGATCAAGCGCGCGACGCAGGTAGTCGAGGAAGGCGATCCGTACCGGCTGACCGTGGACATCAACCTCTCGCTTCCGGCGATCGGGCTCACCGGGCAGGCTCCGTCGCCCGAGGTGGCGGAGCGGATCGTGCGGGCAGCACAGACCGGTCTCGCCTCCTACCTCACGCACCTGGAGACCAGCGCCGACACGCCGGCGTCGCTGCGCCTGCAGGTGCGATCTCTGGGACCGATCTCTTCGGAGGGCGACGATTCCGGCGGCCTGGCCAACGTCGCAGGCTTCACATTCATCATCGCGCTGGCCCTGTGGTCCGGGCTGGTGGTGACCGCGTTCAACGTGGGACGCCCACTGAGCGCCGCGCTACGGACGCGAGCGGCGAGCGTGCAAGTTCTGAACGCTTCGGGCGTTGGATCAAAGACGGGTGACGTTGGGGACGATGGCAGGAGCCGCTCGGACCGACGGATGATGGGACCACGTCATGCAACCGCAATCGAGTTCGTCGAAGGCGCGAGAAGACCATGGAAATAGCACAAGCACTAGTACAGCTTTGGGAACGGAAGATCTGGCTGCTGGTGGGGCTGATTGTGGCCGGCGTCGCCGGCTTCGGCGTCCACAAGGCCGCGAAGTCGAGCGTCTACTCCGCCGCGACGACGCAGATGGTCGTTGACGCGCCTCGCTCCGCTCTCGGTGACATCCAGTCCTCTCTCGAGCCGTTCACCGCCCGCGCCGGCGTGTTCGCGCTGCTCATGACCAGCCCACAGGCGCTCAACGCGATCGGCCAGGCGGCAGGGATTCCAGGCAACGAGATCGCCGCGGAAGGTCCCCCGCAGGCCAACCTGCCCCAGGTCGGCAGCTCGCCGACGCCCATCGATACTCCCTACAAGCTGCAGCTCAACCAGGACCCGACGCTGCCGACGGTCGACATCTACGCCCAGGCGCCCAGCGCCAAGGAGGCGGTTGACCTGGCCAACGGCGCGGTCACCGGGTTCGCCACGTATCTCAAGTCACTCCAGGTACAGGGCTCGGTGCCGACCGGTCAGCGGGTGGAGATCCGCCAGCTCGGCAGCGCCATCGGCGGGGTCGTGAACTCCAGCGCGAGCACCAAGATGGCCGGGATCGTCGGCTTTGTCGTGCTGCTGCTCTGGTGCGGCGGGATCCTCTTCTTCACCAAGCTGCGGACCGCATGGGCCGGCCGCTCGAGCGGCCCGACGCCGGAGGAAGCGTCCCCGACGCCGGCGCAGCGCAAGTTCGCCGGTCACTGGTCAGACGGGACCTCCGCCGACGCCGACGCCGACCTCGAGGCGGTATGGGCCTACGCGGATCCGGCGCTCTCCTCCAACGGCCGGTCGAACCCAGGCCACGTGGCGCCGCTGGCCGAGTCGCCGTCTGCGCGCGATGAGTCCTGACGGGCTGCCGATCGCCCAGCGCAACAGCACCGCCGGGACAGACGACTGGCCGCACACCAAGCGGCTCATGCCCTGGCTGATCGCCGCGTTCATGGGGATGGTGTTCCTGATCCCGATCGACGGGATCCGGCTCAAGATCCATCTTCCGGTGGACTCCAAGCCCGATCGCTTCCTGCTCGGGGCGATGCTGATGCTGTTCATCCTGCGGGCGCTGCTCTACACCAGGGGGCCCAAACAGGCACGGCGGATGACGGCCGCGGGAGCGGCCACGCTCATCTTCGTCGGGATCGCCCTGTTCAGCATCCTGCCCAACGTCGATCGGATCTACCGCCTCGGTCAGCTGACGTTCGACGAGAAGGCGCTCAGCCAACTGCTCGCCTACGTCGCTTTCTTCTTCATCGTGGCCACGCAGGTCCGGCGCACCGAGATTCGGGCCTACGGCCGACTCGTGCTGGGGCTGGCGGTACTCACGGCCCTGGGAACCCTCTGGGAATCGCGCACCGGCTACAACGTCTTCTACGAGCTCTCGGGCAAGCTCTTCAGGTCCATCGCGACGGTGACGCCGTCGCCGACGGTGATCAATCCCAGCTTTGCCGAGGGACGCAAGACGATCGTGGGCCCCACCGAGCACGGTCTGGCTCTGGCCAGCATGCTCACGATGGCCCTGCCGTTCGCAGTGGTGCGGATGAAGGAGGTCAAGACCACCAAGGCGCGCTTCTGGTGCCTGGCCGCGATCGGGCTCTTGCTCTCCGCGTCCCTGGCAACGGAACGCAAGACGGCGATCATCGCCCCTGTCGCGGCATTCGCGGTCCTGGTCGCCTACAACCGCAGGATGCTGCGCTGGGCGCCGGTCGCGCTGATCCTCATGGTGCCCGCGATCCACTTCGCCTCCCCGGGAGCGCTCGGGACCTTCGACATCCTCGCCAACAGCCAGAACTCGTCGTCCACCCAGCAGCGGGTCTCGGACTACAGCGGGATCGCGCCCGACATCCTCAGCCATCCCATCATCGGGCGCGGCTACGGCTCGCTGGACACCGACAACTCGCGCTGGTACAGGATCCTGGACAACGAGTACCTCGGCGAGGTCTTCCAGGTCGGGTTCATCGGGCTGATCGGCTATCTGGCGATGGTCCTCTCGCCGTTGCTCACCGCGCACGGGGTGATACGAAGAGCCAAGGGCAGAGCCCCCGAGATCGTCGCCGCCTCGGCGGGATGCGCCGCCTTCGCGGTCGTCTCGGGGACCTTCGATGCGATGTCGTTCCCCCAGGCGCCTTACGCGTTCTTCTTCGTTGCCGGGTTGATCGTGGCGGCGGCGTCCAGCGAACCGCGAAGTTCGCGGTCGGCGCGGGCGCGTCTGCGTGGGGCGTGGAGACCCCGGGCGGCGCGGGCCGAGATGGTCGGCTCCGCCGAGGTCGTCGCGACGCGCTAGTGCCCCGTCCGCGTGGCGCCGTCCGCCTGGCCGTCGCTACGGGCCGACGAGCCCCTGGTACCCCGCGTCCCAGGGCAGGCCGGCGGCACGCCAGTACGTGGGTGGCGGGCCGCCGAACGGCGTCGTCGGCGCCCACGTCGTCGATCCCCAGCGCGGCGACCAGTGCGCCACGGCGTGCGTCGTGCCGGGCTGGTGCGCGGACTGGTCGTTGGTCACGTTGTAGTCAACGGTGCACTGTGCGCTGCAGTTCTCAAAGGCCAGGTTCGCCGATCCGCTCTTGGCGCTCACGATGATGTTGCGCGAGACGTCGTAGCCACGACCCTCCGGATAGCCGGCACCGCCCCCGCGGGTCAGCAGGGCGCCGTAGTAGGAGTCGATGATGGTGTTGTGCTGCACGCCCAGGCCGTGGGAGTTGGCGACGAACACCGCGTAGGCCGAGCACTGGCCCGCTGTATCGCAGCGCGGGTCCTCGACATCCAGGTTGTCGGCGATCGTCACGTTGTCGAGGTATCCCTCCTCCAGGAGGATGGTCTGGCCTCGCGACTGCGTGTGCCACATGAGGTTGCCCGCGAATGCGATGCCGCTCGAGCTGCCGAAGACATGAAGCACGTTGTTGTGGAGTCCGGCGTTGACGTAGTTGGGATCCATCGGTCCCAGGAACGCGTTGTCGTCGACCGTCGCGCCTGTGATACCGCCGATCTGGACGTAGTGAGACGCCTCCGTGGCGACGGTGGCGCCGGCGCCGATTCCGGGGCCGCAGACGTTGTGGCTGAACGTGAAGTTGGCCGCCAGGCTTCGACCGCCGTCGACCTCCAGACATGCCCCGACGTGGTCGATCTGGTTGTAGAGGATCTTCACGCCGGACTGGGTGTAGCTCCCGGAGGAGCTGCCGTTGGCGTAGAAGTAGTACGCAAAGCCCCGCGGGATGTTCTGGATGGTGTCGTACTGGAAGACGAGCCCCTGCGGGGTGCCGATGCGGACCGCCACGCCGCCGTCGATGTACAGCCCCTGCACGGTGAGGTTGGAGGTGGTCTTCGGGCCGACGAAGACGAGCGCGCCGAGGTGCACGGTCGCGCCGGGGACGGGTGCGAGGGTGACGGTGCTGGAATGGCTGATCCCGCTGAGCTCGACGTCGCCGTACGATCCCGCGGCGAGGCAGACGACGTCACCGGAGTTCGCGCGAGCGAGCTCGAGCTGCAGGTTGGTCCCCGGGCGAACCGTGGTGGAGCATCCCGCGGCCGGCCCCGGCGCCCCGACGCTGCCGACCGCGCCTGTGGTCGCGGTCTGGCCGCCTGCGTGAGCCCGGATGACGCTCCCCACGTCGCCGCTGGCCACCGTATAGCTACCCGAGCTGGTCGCGGCGAGCTTGATGCACCGGCCGCCCGTCGAGGCGCACGATTGCCATCGGACTCCGTGGGTGAGGGCGACTCCACCGCTCGAAGCAGCGGTCAGGACCTGCCCGACGACCGGGGTGGACACCTGGGCAGACCCCGGAAAGGAGATCTGCAGACCTGTCCCGCCCTGCGTCGTCGTCAGGTGCGGGCGGCCACCGCCCGAGCCCCCGCACGCGGAGAGGACCAGCGCGCCCAGCAGGGCGATCGCCGCGGCCCTGGCCCAACCCCAGCGACGATCGTCGTCGAGAGCCCCGTTCAGTCGCCTCATCTACACGGCGCCACCTTAGACGAATTCGGCCGCGCGGTCAGACCGCGCGGCCGAATCGTGAATCGTGGCGTTGGCCGCTTGGCTACGGACCGATCGTGCCCTGATACCCGGCGGTGATGGACAGGCCCACCGGCTTGTAGTAGCCGGCCGGAGGAGCAACCCACGGAGAGCCTGAGTTCGGCGTCCAGGACGTCGTCTGCCAGGTTGCGTTCCAGTTGAGCACGCTGCCGGAGCCCGGCGCGCTGCCGTCACCGGAGACGTTGCCGCCGTAGCTGCAACTGCTGGAGCACGAGGTGTTGAAGTTCGAGTCTCCACCCGGTGCCTTCGGCTCCACGATGTTGCCGGTGACCGTCTGGTTCGTCGTGTTCGTGTAGTCACCGGAGCTCTGCTGATACAGGACGCCGTCCATGGTGCCCCAGAACGGGGAGACGGCCGTGTTGTTGACGATCGTCTCGCTGTTTGCCTTGTTCACGTCCCACGCCATCGTGTAGATGTTGGAGTTCGTGAAGTTGGCCGGGTCCTCGATGTCGAGGTTGTTCTTGATGATCACGCCGTCGGTGTGACCCTCCTCGATGAGGATGGTCTGGGCACGCGAGTCGGTGTGCCACATGATGTTGTTCTCGATGTCGATGTCGCTCTGCGTGCCCCACACATGGATCACGTTGTTGTGGGGCCCATCCTTGATGCCCTGAGCGTCGTACGGACCCTCGAAGGCATTGTTGTCGATGGTGACGCCGCTGACCCCGCCGATCTGGATGTAGTGCGAGGGATCGTCGGCGCTCGAGATCCCGTCACCGACGTCGGGGCCGCAGACATTGTGGCTGATCGTCCAGTTCTCCTGCATCCCCTCGCCACCGTCGAGCTCGACGCACGAGCCGATGTGGTCGAACTGGTTGTAGAGCACCTGGACGCCATTGGCGACCCCGTTGCCGCCGACGCTGCGCGGATACGAGTACACGGCGAAGGTGTCGGGCAGGTTCTGCAACGTGTTGTACTGGAAGATCACGTTGCTGATGCCGGACCGGTCAAAGAACTGGCGGGTCCACGTCATGCCTTCGATCGTGAGGTTGTTGGTCTGGCCCGTGATCGTCAGACCGGCGATGGTGACCGATGCGCCCGGCGTCGCTGCCAGGGTGACCATGCCGGTGTGCGTGACACCGGTGATCGTCTGCGCTGCCCAGTTGCCGCCGTTGAGGCAGACGACCTGGCCGTTGGAGGCCGAGGCCAGCGCGTTCTGCACGTTGGCGCCCGGGTTCAGCGTGGTGCTGCAGGTCACGTTCGGCTCGCCGGTGGCGCCGACGACGGTTCCGCCGGTTCCGCCGGTTCCGCCGGTCCCCGTGCCTCCGGAGCCGGCGACGGTGGCGGTTGCCGTCGAGGTCGCGGCGGCGGATCCGCCGGTGTTGGTGGCGGTCACGGCGACGCGGATGGTGTTGCCGACGTCGTTGGCGGTCAGCGTGTAGCTGCTGCCGGTGGCGCCGGAGATCGAGGTGCAGTTGCTGCCCGAGGTGTCGCAGTCGCGCCACTGGTAGGCGTAGGCGGTCGGGCTACCGCTCCAGGACCCGCGGGCCGCGGTCAGTGTCTGACCCTGGGTGGTGGTCCCGCTGATCGTCGGGGCGGTCGTGTTGGTCGGGGCCGCCGGGGTCGACGATGCGATGGTGGCGGTCGCGGCTGAGGTCGCGGCGGCGGATCCGCCGGTGTTGGTGGCGGTCACGGCGACGCGGATGGTGTTGCCGACGTCGTTGGCGGTCAGCGTGTAGCTGCTGCCGGTGGCGCCGGAGATCGAGGTGCAGTTGCTGCCCGAGGTGTCGCAGTCGCGCCACTGGTAGGCGTAGGCGGTCGGGCTACCGCTCCAGGACCCGCGGGCCGCGGTCAGTGTCTGACCCTGGGTGGTGGTCCCGCTGATCGTCGGGGCGGTCGTGTTGGTCGGGGCCGCCGGGGTCGACGATGCGATGGTGGCGGTCGCGGCTGAGGTCGCGGCGGCGGATCCGCCGGTGTTGGTGGCGGTCACGGCGACGCGGATGGTGTTGCCGACGTCGTTGGCGGTCAGCGTGTAGCTGCTGCCGGTGGCGCCGGAGATCGAGGTGCAGTTGCTGCCCGAGGTGTCGCAGTCGCGCCACTGGTAGGCGTAGGCGGTCGGGCTACCGCTCCAGGACCCGCGGGCCGCGGTCAGTGTCTGACCCTGGGTGGTGGTCCCGCTGATCGTCGGGGCGGTCGTGTTGGTCGGGGCGGGCTGCTGAGCGATGGGTCCGTCGAGGTTCGAGTTGGCCGGGACGGCGGCCAGCGAGTTGGTGGCGGTCACGACCGCCCGCACGTATGCGCTGACGTCGCTGTCGGTCAGGGTGTAGGTGCTGGACGTCGCGCCGGCGATGTTCTGGCAGATAAGTCCGAGGGCGTCGCAGTCCTGCCACTGGTAGGCGTAGGCGGTCGGGCTACCGGTCCACGTCCCGGTCGTGCTCGAGAGCGTCTGGCCCTCAGTCGGCGTGCCGGTGACCTGGGGGGCGGCGGTGGCCAGAGGCGGGAGGATGGTGACCGGCGCGCCGCTCCCAGAGGGCCCGGTGGGCGGAGTGGGGGTGAGCGTGCCCTGTGGCGTGGCGACGCCGGCCACGAACGCGGACGGCTGGCAGCTCTGCCAGTGGGTCGCAGTTGCCCATGTCGCGGGCGCGGCGGTGAGCGTGGTCTGCTTCGAGGTCACGCTCCGGCATTGGTTGGCCGTCGACGTGTCGCGGAAGTAGTCGGGCCCGCCCTTGCTCAGGAGAGCGAGCCAGTATTGGCGCCCCGAGGTGATCGACAGGTTCGGGATCGTCACCGTGTTCCAGGCGCCGGCCTTCAGCGAGGACAGGGACCCGGACGCCAGCAGTGACGACGGCTGCCCGCTCGAGTCTCTGTAGACGGCGGCGACCAGTGTCTTGGCGGTGTTGCGGGTGTCCAGGAAGACGGAGATGGATCGCGCGGTCCCGGTCAACGCCGCGGTGAACGGAAATGCCTCCGCGGTTCCGGCGGCGTTCTCGTCGAGCGTCGACATCACCGACTTCTCGCCGAGCAGAAGCGACGTCCCGGAGGCCAGCGGCGCCTGAAGGTTGCTGCTTGCCGACGCCGCCTTGGCAACCGGCTTCTTGCCTGCCCTGCCGCCGTTTCGCTTGGGCTTGGACGTGGTCCTCGCCTTCACGGCCACATGGCGCTTGGGTCGGGAGTGAGACTTGGTCTTCTGACCGGCTGAGAGCGTGGCCTTGTGCGTGGCCGCCGTTCTCATTGTTGCGCCCCAAGCGACGGTCGTCGCACAAGCGAAGACCACCATGCACACCATGAAGATGCGACGCATCCAAGTCCCTCCTACCTAAGGGTTATGTCTATGGTTTCCCCCTTTCCTGGTGCCGACCGTGGCGGCCGATTGCTTCCCCGGCGCTCTCACGTCCAAACGTGCTCCCGTCACGTCCTGACGCGCCGCCGGTATGTCTCCGAGGTCTGGGGATCGGGTCTGCCATAGATCGGCGGGCTGCCCGAAACTTTGAGCACCCAATTGCACCGCCGGAACCCGGCTCAGTCCGGGCAACGAAGGGCTGATGCTCCGAGGCAAGCCACCGGAATATGGAGCGGCTTGTCACAGAAAGGACTCCGGCCCCTTGGTGGCCGTCTCGGACATACCTGCGCGGCGTGAGTCAGAGCGTCCAGCCTGGGGTGGACGCTCTCTGGACACAGGCTGGACACATCGCTCGGAGAGCAGAAAGGCCCCGCGACGAGCCATGACGCGCCCCCGTTCGGGGCCCGGACGGATGGTGGAGAACGCGAAAAGGGCGCCGTGGCTCAGACGAGCCACGGCGCCCAGGGACAACGCCCGGCGGAGACACGCCGGCACCTGCCTGGCCCGAGGACAGCCGGCGCATCCTGCGCCGGCTGGACCCGGGGATCAGGTCAGCTGTTGGGGAACGACGGGAGACGGCTGATGAAGCCGTGCAGCAACCCGAGCGCGCGGTACGCGGTCAGGACCTGCGACGAGTTCCAGGCCGTGTTCCACACGGTTGGCTCGTCGATCGACCCGGAGAAGTTGTCGCCTCCGCCCGGGCACGCGCCGTCGTAATGGCCGATGAACAGATCGTTCGTCGTCGGCAGGTCGTAGCCGATGGAGCCGGATGCGGGCGAGCCCGATCCGATCTGAGAGCCGTCGACGTAGAGATGAACGGCAGAGCCGTCGTAGGTCCCGACGACGAAGTGCCACTTGCCGTCCCAGAGGCTCGTCCCGGCGTCCGGCGAGGGCGAGAACGTCAGACCACCGTTCTGGCCGATGTAGAACACGAGACCGCCGTTGGCGCCCGTGTACAGGCCGTAGGACGCCATGATGCAGCTGAACGCGCCCTTCGAGACGACGTACTTCCAGTCGCCCGGCGAACCCGCCGACTTGACGTAAGCCGCGACGGTCACCGCGGAGCTCGGCTCGAGCGACGCGCTGTCGGGCACCGACACCTGGCCGGTGTTGCCGTCGAAGTTCAGCCCGGAGCCAAAGTAGCCGCTGGACCAGGTCACGCCTCCGGACAGGGTCCCATTGTTGTGGTTGGCAGAGCCATCATGCGCGACCGTGCCGCCCCCCTCATAGAAGGGCCACCAGCCTGCGAGGGGCGACTTTGCGAACGCGCTCGCCGGGATGGCGATGGCGAGTCCCATCGCCACGGTGATTGCCAGAACTGCTTTCCTCATTTCACCTCCATGCGTGGGTTGTCAGTTCATCGACGCGGGGGTCACGAGGCCCCCCGTGCCAGCAGGACCACCGGAATGGTCCGCACCAGAATCGAGAGGTTCAGCCAAGCGGTACGGCGCTCGGCGTATTCGATGTCGAGCCTGACCATGTCGGCCATCGTCAGCTCGGAGCGCCCGCTCACCTGCCAGAGCCCGGTGACGCCGGGCTTGACCCGGAACCGGGCCAGCCAGGCGGCCGGGTAGTGCTCCACCTCATAGGCGATGGCCGGGCGAGGGCCGACCAGCGACATCTGGCCGCGGAGCACGTTCCACAACTGGGGGAGCTCGTCCAGGCTCGATCGCCTCAGGAAGCGGCCCAGACGAGTCACGCGTGGATCCACGGACAGCTTGAACTGTGGCTTGCCGTCGACCCGCTCGGGCTCCTCGCCGGCGATGAGGCCGATGACGAAGTCACGATGGATGTCCTGGCTGACTCCCTGCTTCATGGTCCGGAACTTCTGGACCGTGAACGGCGTCATGCCGCGGCCGAGCCGGCGCTGTCTGAACAGCACCGGCCCGGGGGAATCGAGCTTGATCGCGATTGCGAGCGCGACGAGCAGGGGGGAGAGCAGCACCAGCAGAATCGGGGCAATGATCAGGTCGATCGCCCGGCACGCCACGTCCCGCCCGGTGACCGCGTGGCGGGCGACGCCCGTAGCGGCCAGCTGCTCCTCGACGTCCGTGTGTTGGATTGCGGTGGTTCCCATCTGTCGCAGTCCGATGTCAGGTCATGGGTTGTCGGAGGGCCGAAGCCGCTGCGTCACGCCGCCAGCGCCGCTTCGCGCCGGATCAGCGGGGTGGCCTCGCGACGCGTGAGCTCGATCTGCAATGCCCGCCGCCCGCGATGGTGCAGGCCGTGGACCGCGCTCTCCGAGCGCCCGATCCGATCGGCGATCTCGCCCGGCGTCAGCCCGACGACGTGGCGCAGGATGACCACCTTGCGCTGCTCGTCCGGAAGGGTCGCCAGTGCGTCGCGGACTACCTCGGCCCGGTCCATGTCCGCGCCGCTGGCGACGTCGGGGTCAAGCACGTTCTCGGTCGGCGTCAGCCGGTTGCGCCGCAACTGGTCGATCGCGACGTTGCGTGCCAAGCGCAGCAGCCAGGCGAAGAACGGCACCCCTCGATCGTCGTACTTCACCAGCGAGGTGATCAGCTTGGCGAACACGTGCTGAGTGGCGTCCTCCGCCTCGTGGTCGTCGCGCACGATCGAACGGACATATCCGTAGACGTTGTGAACGTAGGTGACGTAGAGAAACTGGAGCGCGTCCCGGTCGCCCTCCTTGCCTCGCGCCACCGCGAGCCGCACCTTCCGCTGAGTCTCGGGAGACTCGTCAAGCGTGGTCCTGCCGTGAAAACCTGTCGTCGCAGACGTAACCGCGAGCGTGCCCCTGCTATGCGTCATGCTGTGCCTCTGATTAAGTTGCCCCGGGGCTGTCTCTCGCCCCCTTGTACTTCGCTTGGCGAGTATGCGGCCAGGGCGCCGGCCTCTCAATGACCGCCCCGGCTCATTGCCCGTTCAAAGAACTGAACGCGGCTGAACGCGCACACCTTTACTCGCGCGAGGCGAAAACTGGTCGCGTGAGAACCACCGACCCGCCGCCGTTGCTGAGGTAGCGTGACGCGACCACGGACACCTGAACGGGGCACGGAGGGCAGCTAGGTGGCAACCACCGGGCTACTCAAGGTTGACGGCTGGCGCGCCGAAGCCAACACTGAACGCATCATGAATCTTCTGATCGTCGACAACGCCCCGACGCGAGCCGGGATCCGACTGGCCCTGGGCGAGTCCGTCAACGTGTGCGCGGAGGAAACGGAGCCCGACGCCGCGATTCGCGCCGCCAAGCGCGAGCAGCCTGACGTGGCGCTGATCGGGCGCGAGATCAGCGGCGATTGGCGCGCCGCTGTCCGCGGCGTGTGCCGCGCCGCTCCGATGTGCTCGGTCGTAGTGCTGGCGGAGGCCGGCGACGCCGACGACATGCTCGAGTCGGTTCGTGCGGGAGCAGTGGGCTATGTTCCCGGCGCGCTCGACGCCGAGCGCCTGCAGCGGATCTTCCGGGCACTTGGTGGCAGCGAGGCGGTTGTCCCGCGCTCGATGGTGATCGAACTGCTGACGGAGCTCCGTGACGCGCGCAGTACCGAGAACGGCCTGACGGGCCGCGAGGCCCAGGTATTGGGCATGCTACGGCGCGGCCACTCGACGGCGTGGATCGCCGAGCGCCTGCAGATCGCGCCAGTGACCGTGCGCCGCCACATCTCGGAGCTCGTGCACAAGCTCGGCGTCGAGAGCCGCTCGGACCTCATCGAGCAGCGCGCCGGCTAGCGGCGACTGCCGAACCGCATCAGGTCACGCCCTGGCGCACGGCGTAGACGGCGGCCTGCACCCGGCTCGGCAATCCGAGCTTGGAGAGGATGTTCGACACGTGGTTCTTGGCCGTCCGCGGGCTGATGTTCAGGGCGGCTGCGATCTCGGCGTTCTCCATGCCGTTGGCGATGAGGCGCAGGACGTCGACCTCGCGGGCGGACAGCTGCTCCAGCGGAGGCTGCTCCGGCTCTGGTACGGGCGTGGCGCTGCGGATCCGACCCAGGACCACCTCGGCGGCCCGCGGCGAGAGCCAGGCGGCGCCGCTGGCGGCGGCGTGGATCGCTACCACGAGGCTGTCGATGGGGGTGTCCTTGGCGAGGAACCCGCACGCGCCGGCCTGCAAGACCGCCGAGACGTCGCTGTCCTCCGAGGACACCGTGAGCGCCAGGACGCGCGCCTCGGGATCGTGGGCGAGAATCTCTCGCGTCGCCTCGGGCCCGGTCATGTCGGGCATGCGCACGTCCATCAGGACGACGTCCGGGGCCAGCTCGGCGGCGAGACGGACGCCCATCCTTCCGCCGGATGCCTGACCGACGACGTCGATCTCGGCTTCGGCGGAGAGCAGCGACGCGAGACCTGCGCGGAAGAGGTCGTGGTCATCGACCACGAGGAGTCTCACCATCGTTTCCCCCGGTCCACCGCTCGCCCTTCAGTCGTAGAACCTTCGCCCATGCAGATCCTTTGCCACCAAGGAGCGCAACCCTCCTGAGGGCAGCATAGCGCCGGGTGGAGGGCTTCGAGGGGGCCCAGTTTGCACCTACACGAAAGTCCAGGGTGCGCTCGCGCGTTCTCCCTGGTGTATGACGCATGCACCCACGTTCAACTGGATGAACGTCTCATGGGCGCCGCGTCCTATTCCCGCGTCTGACGCGGCATGACATAACCAAGGACGAGCAACGGATAACTCAGGGGCAATCTTGACCGCATCAACAACAGCAGTTGCGAGCGAGCACGAGACCGTGCGCTTCGGCGCCCTCGACTTGCAGCACGCTCCGATCAAGGAGCGCCTGCACGACGCCTTCGAGCGCGTCCTCAACTCGAGCGCCTACATCCTTGGCGCCGAGGTCGAGGCGTTTGAACACGAATTTGCCGAGTACTGCGGTGTCAAGCAGTGCGTCGGGGTCTCCTCCGGGACCTCCGCGCTCACGCTCATGCTCCGGGCCTACAACGTCGGACCCGGCGATGAGGTCATCGTCCCGGCGCACACCTTCATCGCGTCGGCACTGGCTGTCGCGCACGTCGGCGCCACACCGGTCCTATGCGACGTGCTCGAGGACACCGGCCTGATCGACCCGGACGCCGCGCGTGCTGCAGTCGGACCACGGACCGTCGGCATCATCGCCGTCCACCTGTACGGCCAGGCCTGCGACATGACCGGGCTCCAGGCCGTCGCCAAGTCGAACGGGCTTCTGCTTCTGGAGGACGCGGCCCAGGCCGCCGGTGCGCGCTACCGCGGCCGGCCGGTCGGATCGCTGGGCGCTGCCGCCGGCTTTTCCTTCTATCCAGGCAAGAACCTGGGCGCGCTCGGGGACGGAGGAGCGGTTTGCACGGACGACGCACTGCTGGCCAGCCGGCTGCGCCGTCTGCGCAACCTCGGCCAGCGGGTCAAGGGCGAGCACGTGGAGCTCGGCTTCAACGAGCGGCTCGATGGGCTGCAGGCCGCGCTTCTGCGGATCAAGCTCGAGTACCTGGACGAGTGGAACGAGGCTCGGCGCGCTCGCGCGGACGACTACCGGGAGCTGCTGCCACAGAGCACCGTCGTCATGGAGGAGCGCCCGGAGAGCCCGTGCATCTATCACCTGTTTCCGACGCGGTTTGAGGACCGCGGGTGGATGGCCGACCGCCTCCGGGCGGCCGGGATCGAGACCGGGGTGCACTACGACCGTGCGGTCCATGAGCACGCTGCTTGGGAGGACCACGCTCTCCGCCACGGCGATCTTCCGATCGCCGAGGCCTGGGCGGCGCAGGAGCTGTCACTACCCATGCACTCAGACCTAACGAGGATGGAGGTCGAGCGCGTGGCGCACGCAATCGAAATAGCACAAGTGGGGAGGACGGGGCAAAAGTGAGCGCAACAGCGGCAGTCAGGAATGACGACGCTCCCATGGTGGAGCCGACTGGAGTCGCAGTGATCGGTCTCGGATATTGGGGCCCGAACCTTCTGCGCGTCCTCGCGGACAAGCCCGAGGCCCAGGTGCGCTGGATCTGCGACCTGGACCGCGAGCGACTGAACCGTTTCCGCCGCCGGTACCCGTCGGTGCGGATTACCACGCACATCGAGCGCGTCCTGGCTGACCCGGGCGTCGACACGGTGATCATCGCCACGCCTGTCAACACCCACTACGACCTCGCCGCACAGGCCCTCCAGGCCGGCAAGCACGTGTTTGTCGAGAAGCCGCTGGCGCCGTCCTCGGCGATGGCGGACGATCTCGCTCACATGGCCGCGGAGCGCGACCTGCTGTTGATGTGCGGACACACGTTCGTCTACAGCCCTCCGGTGCGCGCGATCAAGCGCATGCTCGAGGCCGGCACGTTGGGCGAGATCTACTTCATCTCGTCGAGCCGGGTCAACCTGGGTCTGCATCAGCGCGACGTCAGCGTCATCTGGGACCTGGGGCCGCACGACTTCTCGATCCTCCTCTACTGGCTCTCAGAGCTGCCGACGAGCGTTCGCGCCGTCGGGCGCGACTCGATCGTGCCGGGCATCGCTGACGTCGCCTTCGTGACCCTGACGTTCGCGTCGGGGATCGTGGCCAACGTCGAGCTGAGCTGGCTCGCGCCGTCCAAGCTGCGCCGGACGGTGCTCGTGGGCTCAGAACGGATGGTCACCTACGACGACGGCGCCACCGAGCCCGTGCGGGTCTTCGACTCCGGCGTCGTCTACAAGGATCCCGAGACGTTCGGTGAGTACCACCTGTCCTACCGCTCCGGTGACATCGTCTCTCCCAAGATCGAATCGCATGAGCCGCTCGGGCTCGAGCTCGGAGACTTCCTCCGGGCCATCAGGACCGGTGAGTCCATGCAATTCCATACTGCGCTGGCCCGCAGCGTTGTGCGGATCGTCGAAGCGGCCGATCGCTCCCTCAAGGACGGTGGTCGCGAGGTCTCGCTGGAGTCCGGCGAGATGAACGATCAGCTGAGCGCACGGCCGGCGCTCGCGCTCGCCTAACCCCGGCAGCGAGCGTCCCGCCGCGCCCCTGGGGTCGCGCGCGCGCTCCCTCTCACGAGGGCAGCGTGCGTGTGGCCCGGGCGGGGTTGCCGACGACGATGGTGTGCGGCGGGACGTCCTTGGTGACGACCGCGCCCGCGCCGACCATGGCGCCCTCGCCCACGGTCACCCCGGGGAGAATGACGGCGCCCGCGCCGATGCTCGCGCCGCGCCGCAGCGTCGTGTAGCGCAGCTCGAACGGCTGGCGGCTGCGGGGCATGATGTCGTTGGTGAACGTGGCCTGCGGCCCGATGAAGACGTCGTCCTCGACGCGCAGGCCGTCCCACAGGAACACGCCCGACTTGAGCGTGACGCGGTCACCGATGATCACGTCGCCCTCGACGTAGGTGTGATCGCAGACGTTGCACTCGGCGCCGATCACCGCCCCGGCCAGCACATGGGCAAATGCCCAGATTCGCGTGCCGGGACCGATGCTGTCTGACTCGCAGATCGCGCGCTCGTGGATGAACGGGGGGTTGCCCATCGGGCGCCATTGTGGCGCGCGGGCAGGTCGGTCCGAGGTAACATCGTGAATCCCGATTCACATCGATCCCAAATGCAAAGGAGCTCGCGTGGACCTCAACGACACCCCGGAACAGGCCGAGTACCGCGCCCAGGCGAGGGCCTGGCTGCAGGCCAACCGGGACCAGGCCCCGCCCCGCTCGGGGTCGTCTGAGGACTCCGCGTACATCGACTCCCGGCGCGCCTGGCAGCGCAAGCTCGCCGAGGCGGGGCTGGCGGCGGTGAGCTGGCCCACGGAGTTCGGCGGCCGCGGCCTGGGACCGATCGAGCAGGTGACCGTCAACCAGGAGATCTCGCGCGCCGAGGTACCGGGGATCCTCGACGTGATCGGCATCGGCATGCTCGGGCCGTGTCTCATCGCCCATGGATCGGAGGAGCAGAAGAGCCGTCACCTCGGCCCGATGCTGCACGGTGACGAGGTGTGGTGCCAGATGTTCTCTGAGCCCAACGCCGGCTCGGACCTGGCCGCGGTGCAGACCCGGGCGCGCCAGGGCGACGACGGCACCTGGACGCTCAACGGCCAGAAGGTGTGGACCACCAACGCCCAGTTCGCGTCGTTCGGCTTGCTGCTGGCGCGGACTGACCCCGACGTGCCCAAGCACAAGGGCCTGACCATGTTCATCGTGCCGATGGACTCGCCCGGGGTCACCGTCCGAGGTCTGCGCCAGATCTCCGGCGAGGCCGAGTTCAATGAGGTCTTCTTCGACGACGTCCGGCTCGATGCCGACGCGGTCGTCGGCGGCGTAGGCAACGGGTGGGGCACCGCCCTGACGGTGCTCATGTACGAGCGGCTGACCATCGGGTTCGGCTCGGAGGGCTTCGGTTCGCCCGCGCGGCTGGCCCAGACCCTGGCCGGCGACGCCGGGGCGCGTCACGACGCCGATGCCCGCCGGCGCCTCGGCGAGGTCATCACTGAACTGCTGGCCGTGCGCTACAACGGCTACCGCGCCCTTACCGTGCTGTCGCGCGGGCAGATCCCCGGGCCGGAGGCGGGGTTGGCCAAGGTGACGATGGTCAACGCGGCGATCGCCGCCACCGACCTCGGCGCCGATGTCGTCGGCCCCGACGCGCTCGGCGCCGACAGCGAGTGGAGCTACCTGATCTCGTTCCTGCCGGGGCTGAAGTCGGCCGGCGGCACAGAGCAGGTACTGCGCAACACGATCGGCGAGCGAGTGCTGGGGCTACCGCCCGAACCGAGGCTGGACAAGGGGGTCCCCTTCAGCGAGCTGCGGGCGATCGAGAAGCAGGCGGTGCCGTCATGAACTTCGCCCTCTCCGATGAGCAAGTGCTCCTGCGCGAGGCCGCCCGCGGATCGCTGGCTCGCATCAAGACCGTCGAGGCCGCTCGCAACGCACTGGAGGACCCGTCGTCACTGCCTGACCTGTGGCCGGTGGCCATCGAGGCCGGCTGGCCCGGCGTGCTGATCGACGAGGACCACGGGGGTGCCGGCTTGGGTGGCTTTGACGCTCTGCTGGTAGCGGAGGAGTGCGGTCGCGTGCTGGCCGGCGTGCCGTTGCTGGGAGTGCTCCCCGCGACCGCGGTCCTCAACGCCGCAGGGGACCCAACTCTTGCCGCGGTCGCCGCCGGCGAGCTGCGGCCCGTCTACGTCCCGGCACGGCCTCCGGGAGAGCTCGAGGCCGCCTGGACGGTCGAGCCCGCCTCCGGCTTTGCGCGCGCGAGTGCCCCCGCGATCGCCGGCGACGATGACGAGGTGACGCTCGACGGCCACGTGGCCTGGGTGCCGGACGCACCCGGCGCGGACCTGCTGGTGACGGTCGGCGTGGATGGTGACGGGCAGCCCGCGGCGGTGGTCGTCGAGGCGGGCGCGGAGGGGGTCGCCGTGGAAACGGTTGTCCGCTACGACGCGACGCGCTCGATGGGACATGTCTCGTTTACCGGCGCGCGCGGCCGGCGGCTGGCCGTCGACTCCGGCGTCCTGGCCGACGCCTGGTATCTCGCGCACGCGCTCATCGCCGCCGAGTCCATCGGCTCCGTGCAGACGTGCCTGGACGTGAGCGTCGCCTACGCCAAGGAGCGGTTCACCTTCGGCCGTGCGATCGGCTCCTACCAGGCGATCAAACACGAGCTGACCGAGGTGCTGCGCCGGCTGGAGAACGCGCGCGGTCTTCAGTACTACGCGGGCTGGGCCCGCCGGGACCGCCCCGAGGAGTTCCCGCTGGCGGCCAGCGCCGCTCGCAGCGCCGCGGGAGGGGCGCTGGACTTCGCCGCCCGCACAATGATCAACGTCCATGGCGGCATCGGGGCCACGTGGGAGCATGACGCGCCGCTGTTCTTCCGCCGCGCCCAGCTCTCGCGGCGCCTGCTGGCGGGGACCCACGACGCCACCGATCGTGTGGCCGAGTGCACGATGGCCAACGCCGCAGCTGCCGCATAGCCGCCCTCGGCGCAAGCTCAGAAGAAGGGAGGTCGCATGACCACGATCGAGATCACCGACCCGGCGCGCGACGTGCTCAATCAGGCGCCGCCGCTCCAGCCGGCCGACCTGTTCGCGCTTGACGTGGCCCTGCAGGAGGCGCTCGAGCGCGAGGGCGGGGGCTGGGGCGCCGACCGGGCTCACGAGACCGGAACGGTCGCCGGCAGCGTGGAGGCCCGCGAGCACTCCCGCCGCGCCGAGCGCAACGAGCCCCGGCTGACCACCCACGACCGCTACGGCAACCGGATCGACGCCGTCGAACTCGACCCGTCGTGGCACTGGCTGCTCGAGGGCGCGGTGGCGCGCGGGATCCACAGCCTGCCGTGGCGCGACCCGCAGCCCGGCGCCCACGTCGTCCGGGCGGCGCTGTTCATGCTGTGGAGCAACGCCAACGCCGGCGTCATGTGCCCGGTCTCGATGACCTATGCGGCCGTCCCGGCGCTGCGCGACGGCGCCCCCGCGCTGGCCGCGGAGTGGGTGCCGCGCCTCACCCTGCCCGACTACGAGGGCGGCGCGCTGGCCGGCATGGCCATGACCGAGCGCCAGGGCGGGTCCGACGTACGCGCCAACATCACCCGCGCCGAGCCGGCCGGCGACGGCGGCTACGAGCTCCACGGTCACAAGTGGTTCTGCTCCTATCCACCCTGTGATGTGTTCCTGGTCTTGGCCCAGGCGCCAGGGGGTCTCTCGTGCTTTTTGGTGGAGCGCGGCCCCGGGATGGAGTTTCAGCGGCTCAAGGACAAGCTGGGGACGCGCTCGCTGCCCTCGTCGGAGGTGGAGCTCCGCGGCGCGTTCGGACGGCTCGTGGGGGAGGAGGGACGAGGCGTGCCCGCGATCATCCGCATGGTCAACCACACGCGGCTGGACTGCCTGCTGGGCTCCACCACGGGGCTGCGCCGCGGCACGCTCGAGGCCATCCACCACGCGCGCCACCGCTCAGCCTTCGGCGCGCGCCTGGTCGACCAGCCCGCGATGCGCAACGTGCTGGCCGATCTGGCCATCGAGTCCGAGGCGGCCACGGCGACCGCGATCCGCGTCGCCCGGGCCTACGACGAGCCCTCGGAGGGCGCGTTTCGCCGGTTTGCCACCGCGGTGTCCAAGTACTGGGTCTCCAAGCGCGGGCCTGCCCACGCGGCCGAGGCGCTGGAGTGCCTGGGCGGCAACGGCTTCGTTGAGGACTCCGGGATGCCGCTGCTCTACCGAGACGCGCCGCTGAACTCGATCTGGGAGGGGTCGGGCAACGTCGCGGCCCTCGACGTCCTGCGCGCGATCGTCAAGGAGCCCGAGGGACTCCCCGCGTTCCTGGCCGAGTGCGAGCTCGCCGCTGGGGCCGAGCCCCGGCTCGACGCGCACCTCGCGCGCGTTCGCGCACGCGTGAGGGAGACTTTTGGTGGCAGCGACGGCGCCGGCTCCGAGGAGCGCCTGTATGACGGCCAGTTCGGCGCCCGCCGGCTGGTGGAGGATCTCGCCTTGGCGCTCCAGGCCTCGCTGCTGGTCCGCCAGGCCCCGTCCGCGGTCGCCGACGCCTTCTGCGCCGGGCGCCTGGAGGGCGATCGCGGCCGCGTCTACGGGACGCTGCCCACCGGCGTGGACGCCAAGGCGATCATCGAGCGCGCCCTGCCCGTATGAGTGACGTGCAGTACCTGGTGGACGAGCGGGTGGCGCGGATCACCCTCAACCGCCCCGAGCGCGGTAACGGGATCAACCGCGGGCTGCTGAGTGAGCTCGAGCAGGCCGTGGAGCGCGCCGACTTGGACCCCGCGGTCTCCGTGCTGCTGCTCTCGGGCAACGGCAAGGGCTTCTGCGGCGGCTATGACCTGGTCCAGAGCGCCGAGGGCCAGGGCCGCCTCGAGGACGATGAGGACGGCGTGGGTTCGATCGGCCTCGCTCCGCCCGGCTCCCCGCTTGATCCCGAGGTGATGCGCGCCAACCACGACCCGTCGGGCGTCTGGGATCCCACGGTGGACTACGCGATGATGAGCCGCAACGTTCGGGCCTTCATGTCGCTGTTTCAATGCGGCAAGCCGGTGGTGTGCAAGGTCCACGGCTTCTGCGTGGCGGGCGGGACCGACATGGCGCTGTGCTCAGACCTCCTGGTTATCGCCGCCGACGCCAAGATCGGTTATCCGCCGGCCCGCGTGTGGGGCTCGCCCACGACCGCGATGTGGGCCTCCCGGCTGGGCGCGCAGCGCGCCAAGCGGCTGCTCTTCACCGGGGACTCGCTGTCAGGGGCCGAGGCGGTGGAGTGGGGCCTGGCCATCGAGGCGCCGGCCGCAGCCGACCTCGACGAACGCACCGAGACCCTGGTGGCGCGGATCGCGCGGGTGCCGGTCAATCAGTTGCGGATGATGAAGCTCCTGGTCAACCAGTCCTTGTACGCCCAGGGCCTGCACGCCACCCAGGTGCTGGGCACGGTGTTCGACGGCGTGGCGCGCCACACCCCGGAGGGCTTCGCCTTCCAGGGGCTGGCGGCCGGCGAGGGGTTCCGCGCCGCCGTGCGCGAGCGCGACGAGCCTTTCGGGGACCTCGGCCCATCCACGTTCAAGGGGTGAGGACGGTGGGCACCGTCGCCACGGGGACCCGGGAGCGCCTCCTGACCGCAGCCCGCCAGCTCATCGAGGAGGGTGGCTATGGCGCCGCTTCGGTGCTCGCCATCGCGGACCGCGCCGGCGTGGCCTCCGGGACGCTCTATCGCCATTTCGCCTCCAAGGAAGAGCTCTTCGTCGAGGTGTTCCGGTCGGTGTGCGAGCGGGAGGAGCGTGCCATGCGGCGCGCCGCGGCAGCTCTACCGGCATCGGCCGGCGCCGTCGAACGCCTGCAGAGCGTCCTGGCGACCTTCGCCCGCCGCGCGCTACGCAACCGGCGGCTGGCGTGGGCGTTGATTGCTGAGCCCGTCGATCCGCGCGTCGATGCGGAGAGGATCGCCTACCGAGCCCGGTACGCCGAGTTGATCGCGGCCGACCTGACCGAGGGCATCGCCGCGGGTGAGCTGCCGGCTCAGAACCCGGACTTCACGGCGGCCGCGCTGGTCGGCGGCTGCGGGGAGGCGCTCGTCGGTCCGCTGTCGCCGCTCGCTGACGGTGATCCGGACGCAGAGCAGATCGTCGAGGCGCTACGGAAGTTCGTTGGGCGTGCCGTCGGCTACGGGAACGAGCAGTAGGTCGCCGGCGGCCCCGTCGCGGTCCGGGAGTGAGCGTACGCCCACGCGTAGGTGTGATGAAAGTAGAGGTACTCGACCTCGAACACGCCGATCGCGTACGTGCCGTGTCCGGGGCGTACTGTGATCGGTGCCCACGTCCACGGGTTGAGTGCGCCCGTCGGCGTGATCCACGAACTGACGCCGTTAGGTCCGGCTGTCCACTGGTACCACGTGCTCTTGTTCAGGCCCCCCGTGCCCAGCCAGCGCCACCCGGCGGCGGCGGTGTAGAACGCCACCCATGGGCGAACGTCGATCATGACCGCCGGCATCACGCGGAAGTTGGGCGCCACCAGATAGGGCTGATCGGCGCCGAACAGATTGCACTGCAACCCGCCGTCTGACAAGAATCCGTTCCGGACCGGACCGCTCGAGAGCGTTACGGAGAACGGCTGGCCCGCACCGAGCGCCAGCGATCCGATCACCGGCGAGCCGAATCGGTGTGCGTAGGCGGCCGGCAGCGTGAGCGAGAGGGTGGCGCGGCCCCCGCGGCAGGTGTAGCGGCCGCGCGCGAGCGGGGCTTTGCGAATCGAGGTCACCGACAGGCTGGCGCTGCCGTTGGCGTGGCAGGCGAGCGAGAGGGTGAGCTTGCGCCCATGGAACCGCGGGTTGCCACCGACGAGACCCGGACCGGGCACGGTGCCGGGGATGGCGGACGGTGGGCCCACAGGCTCCACGGGCGGGGAAACGCCTGGCGCCGGGGCCGGGGGATAGCCGACTCCGGCGCCAGGCGGCGGCCCGGGCAGCGATGGCAGGCCGGCGGGAGATGAGGCCGCGAAGGCGCTGCCGGAGGCGGCGAGCAGCACGGCGACGAGGGCGATCAGGACAACTCCTGGCCCTGGATGGCGCGCCGCGCTTGCGATGAACCTACGGATAAGCACAGTAGGTCGTCACGGTGGTGGAACTCGGCTCGGACCGCGCGTACTCCCAGACGGTCGTGGGATGGCTGTACCAGTAGACCGCCTCGAGCACCGCGATCAGGTAGGTCCCGTGACCCGGCGCGACCCCGATCGGCCCCCAGGTCCACGGATTGATTCCGGTCGGCTGCTGCCATTCGGCGACACCCGACGGGGTGGCCGTCCACCGGTACCAGGCGCTGGAATCGGCCCCGCGGGCTCCGAGCCATTGCCAGCCGGTAGCGGCCGTATACCAGGCGAGCCAGGGGCGCACATCGATCGTGGTGGGGGCGGGCTCGGAGGAGAAGTTGGGCGCCACCAACTGCGCGCTCTGGGGGCCGCCGGCCGTGCAGCCGAGCCCGAACGCGCTGGTCCAGAACACAGGGGTCGGGGCGCTCCGGCCCAACGACAGCGACAGACGGACCGTCTGCGCTCCCTGGCTCAGCGTCAGCGCTCCGACCAGCGCACTGCTCTTCGCGATGCCCCGTGCCTGGGATCGTGTGAGCGCGAATCTGAGGGTGCTGCGGCCGCCCGAGCATCGGTAGGTGGTCTTGACCGAGACGGTGCCGGCACGCAACTGGGCCTTCCCGTTGGCCTGACAGGCGATCCTCACCGGCAGCTTGGTGCCGCTGACCGCGCTGTATCCCGAGAGGAGGCCGGGCCCGTAGGGCGCTCCGGTGATGCTGACGGCGGGCAGGCTCGTCTGCGGTGGCGGAGCCTGCGCCGGTGGGGGTGGGAGGGGGAGGCCCCTGCCGACGCCCGGGGGTGGACCCGGAAGTCCGAGGGGCGGATCGGCAGCGCGTGCCTCAGCGCCGTATCCGCCGATCGCCACGAGCATGATCACCACGAGCGCCCTCAGGCCGGGCGGCGCGGAGGGCCTCAGCATTCGAGGCCGGGCCGCGTGACCCCGAGGGGGAGGGTGGAGATGACCGACGACGGGCCATGCCGCGATCGGATCTTGATCGTGTAGTGCTTGCCGTACCAACCGCAGCGCAGGACCGAGACCGTGATGGTCGTCCCGACGGCGAGGTGTGCGCCCCCGAACATCGGCTCCAGGTTGACCGTGCGGTTGCCCGGGCACTGTTTGGTCTTTCCCTTCGCAGTGCAGCCTGCGCTGTTGGCGACGGCCAGCGTGTGGTTGGCGAATGGGCATCCGCTGCCGTTGCAGGTGAAATACAAGCTGCTTCCCGCGGGCACACCGTACGCCAGCCACGAGGTGAAGCTCGTGTGGGTCGGTGAGTAGTGGACGTACCACTGCATCACGGACGTGACGTAGTTCGGGCTCTGTCTGCCGAGCGCGACGCGCCCTACTGCGGAGGTCGAGGCAGCGAAGTGCGCGTCGCCGCTGTACCGCACGGTGATCCGGTGGGTCCCGCGCGCCGCGTAGCGGACGTGACAGTCAGCGCCGCTCTTCACGATGCGCCGGCGAACGCAGCCGTGAATGGTCTTGCCTCGATCCAGGAAGGTGACCGTGCCCGACGGTTGAACCGGACGCGCCGGGCTCGTTTTGGGGGCGACGGACGCTACGTACTTGATATTCGACCGCGCCGAAGCCTGCGCGGGCATTGTGAGGTGCGTCACCGTCGGGGCCTTTCCGACCGCGATCGCCGACGCCGGGCTGCTGGAGCCGGTCACGAGCGCGCCCCCAGCGGGGGAGAAGACCGCCGTCGCGTTGACGGTGGCGGTGGCGAAGCTCGTCTGGCAGGTCACGGTGGCGCTCTGGCCGCTCGCGTTCGTCTGAACCGCGCCGCAGGCGGCAATGGGGCCCGACGCGGTGCGGAAGCTCACCGATCCCGAGGCCGCGGCGTTGGCGGAGCTCGAGGTGACCGTCGCGATCAGCGTGACCTGCTGGTTCGTGACCGAGCGCTGGGGCGCCACGAGGCCGGTTGTGCTCGTCGCCGTGACCACGGCCGTGGCCCCCGACGTTGCCGGGTTCCCGGCGCCGCCGCTGTTGGCGCCAGACTCCTGCACCCTCAGCGAGAAGCCGACGTCGCCCGGGCCGAGCGTGTACGTCTGGCCGGTGGCGCCCGGCACAGCCGAGCAGTTGCCCGCGCACCGTAGCCACTGGTAGCTGAACGTACCGGGATTCCCGCTCCAGGTACCTTGCGACTCGACGAGTGTCGCGCCCTGCTGGGTCGAGCCGGAGATCCCCGGAGGCGAGCTGTCCGCCGGCTTCAGGATCGGACCTACCAAGGGCTTCACCGGCCCCGCGAATGACGAGTAGGTCGCCGCCGAGCCGCCTGCGTTGCTGGCCGTCTCGGACACCTGCAGGTAGCCACCGACATCCGTGGCCGCCGGCACATAGGACTGTGCGGTCGCCCCGGCGATCGGTACGCAGTTGTTGGTGCTCGAGTCGCACAGGTACCACTGGCGGGTCACCAAGGTCGGGTTGTTCTGCCACGACGCGGCGTTCTCGGTGAACGTCTGGTCCTGCTGCGGAGTCGTGTTGAAGGAGGGCGCGGCTCTCAGCGCGGGCGGAGGCGGGAGAGCCGACCCAGCGGAGCTGATGGACGCAGAGCCCCCGGCGTTCGTCGCCGTCACCTGCACCTCCGTGGTGAATCCCGCGTCCGCTGAGGCGAGCGTGTACGTCGAGGCAGTGGCGCCGGAGATCGCGCTGCACACGAGCGGCGAGCCGGAGCAGCGCTGCCATTGATAGGCGTACACGGTCGGGCCGTTGCTCCATGTGCCGGTTGACGCCGTCAGGACCTGACCCACCGCGATCGTCCCGGTGAACGCCGGAAGGACGGTGTTCACCGGTGGCGGCGGGATGAGCACCGCGGAGGTTGCGGCGGTCCCCGATCCGCTGATGTTGGAGGCTGTCTCCTGCACCTCGTAGCCGAGCCCGTCGCTGGCCACTGGAACGGCATACGTCTGGGCCGTCGCGCCGGTGATCGCGGTACACGTGGAGGCCGACGAGCCCGTGCACGACAGCCACTGGTACGTAAATGCGGTTGGACTGTTCGTCCAGGTTCCGGGCGCCTCGGTCAACGTGCCGCCCGCGGCCGTGCCCGTGATCGTGGGGACCGTGCTGTTGGCCGGCACGCCGGTTGCGGTGCCCGTCTCGGCGGAGTCGGCGGCGGCTGAGCCATCGGCGTTGGTTCCGGTGACCTCGACCCGGATCGCGAACCCACCCGTGGCGTCGGCGGCACTCACCGCGTAGCTGGTGCTGTTCGTCGAGGTGGGGCTCGCGCTGCAGGTGCCGGACTTGCAGTCCTGCCATACGTAGCCAAAGCTTGGGCTGTTGGACCACGTCCCCGAGCTAGTGACCGTCAGCGTCTGGCCCTGCGCGGCTGTGCCGCTGATCGTTGGCACGCCGCTGTTCGACGGGGGTTCATGAACCGTCACGATGTTGGACGTTGCGGTTGCAGTCATCGAGTCGGCTGAGTCGGTGGCCGTCTCGGTGACGAAGATGGTGTGCGCTGGCTCGTTGCCGGGCACGGTGTAGGTGCTGGCGGACGACGTGGTGCACACGTTCGCGGGACTGCAGTCAGACCACACGTCGACGGGCGCTCCCGTCACGGTCGCATCCCATGTGCCCGGAGCCACGCTCAGCTCGGTGTCCTGGCCGGCCGGACCGGATGGTGTGACCGCCGGGGGAGTGACATTGGCCGGATCGGCCGCGAGCGCCGCCGCGGGGATCAAAGCGGCCAGCGCCCACGCCGTCACGAAGACGAGCAGCGGTCGCCGGAGAAGAAGGTGGTGGTGGACTCGCAACGTGGTCGTTCTCCTGCTGGTGGGCGGGCGCACTCTGTGGTCCGGAGTGCGCCCGCCACGAGCCTGAGTCTCAACTCTTGATCGTCAGCGCGCCCTTGACGCTTCGTGACGACTTGGCCGAGAGCTTGGTGGTGATCACTAGCTTGCCGGTCACCTTGCGCGCCTTCGGCTTGTGATGCACGGCGGCGGTGACCACACTCATCGAGAGCTTGGGCAGCTTGACCGTGATCCGGCTCACCTTCCCCGACTTGAACCGGAACGAGTGGCTGACCTTGTGGCCGGCGACCGTCAGCGCGAACGTGCCGGCGCAGAGCTTGCCCTTGACCGTCCGGCCCTTTGAGGCCTTGCAGTTGAGGGACACGGTGACCTTGCCGTGGCTTACCCGGACCGTCTTGGGGGCCGCCTGAACGGCGACGTAGACGGGGGCCGCCAGCGGGGGCTTGATTGCACCCTTCGGGGCGGGCGGCGAACCCGGCTGCGGCTTGGGCGTCGTCTGTCCTGCGCCGAGCGTCGGGGCCGGTCCTGTCGGCACTGTGACGATCACGGGGACGGTCGGAGGCGCAGGCCACGCCGCCAGCGCGGTATACGTGCTGGTCCCGGCCGGGGCCAGCGTCCAGCCCGAGACGCTGCCGGCATAGGCGCTCCCGATGTTCGTGCCGGTGAGCGGGAGCTCGAGCGCCGAGCCGCTGTTCTTCAGCGTCACGACGGTGCCCTCGATCGACCCGGTCACCTGAGTGCGGTTCGCCGCCAGCCACTTGCTCTGCTCGCTGAGGAGCGTTGCGACGTCTCCCATCGTCAGCTGCTCGATCGGGGCGTTGGCCTTGAAGTACTGGTTGTAGTACCGGAGCAGCTCGTTCATCACCGTGTAGTACAGACCGTTTCCGGTCGCGTTGGCGGCGCCCGTCGTCTGACTCATCATGTTGGTCTGATGGAAATAGTCCGGCCGTGGGTCGTTGCCCATCATGTGCTGGAACATCCCGAGGTACGGACCGTTGACGCCGACGACGCTGTCGATGATCTGCTGGAAGCTCCACGGGGTGGGGATGCACGCCGTGGTGGCCGAGTTGCAGATCCCGTTCGGGGGCGCCTGGTAGAGGGTGTTGAACTCGTCGGTCTCCTGCGCCTGCGTCGAGACGTTGTAATAGATGTTCGTCGGGTAGCGTGGCACTGCCTCGGCGCCGCCATCGGTGAACGAGGACCCGGAGGAGAACTCCTGGGAGCTCGACAGGGGTGCCCCGTTGGCAAACGTCAGCGTCGCCGGGTTGGGATACGGCTTGGATGCGTCGGACCCGAACGCGGTGATCCCGACGTTCGCGAACGCCGCCAGCAGGTTGGTGTTCTGCTGGTAGTCGCTCTCGCTCGCGTTGTTGACCGTCGTCGACGGGATGGTCGCCGTGGCGGTCCCGACGTTGGTGTCCGTGAAGCTGATCTCGACCGGACCCGAGTTCCCGAAGTCGCCGGCGGAGGCCGGCCGGGTATCCACGAGCGTCCACGTGGTCGCTCCCGGAGCCATCCGGTAGATGTAGTAATCGGCCGCGTGGCAGACGGGATCCCAGGTGATGTCGACCGAGTTGGTTGCGGCGAGCGTCACGGTCGACTCAGACGCGGACGACTGCCCGCCGCCGGCGATGAAGTCATCCGTGATGGCGTACGTGTAGCTGCCGGCCACGAACGTCGTCGTTCCGGCGACGGGCGTGACGGCGTTGAACTCCGGTGGATCGACGGTCCCCGGATTGCCCGGGATCAGGTTGGCCAGGCCGGAGTGCTCTCCGGTCACCACCACCGCTGGGTTCTGCGTACCCAGCGCGGCCGCGCCGGAGGCAAGGCCGAGCGTGGTCGTGGCCCAGCTCGTGTTCTCCTTGAGCTCGTTCTCGATATACGCCGCGTTCGCGCAGCCCTGGTCGATGTTCGGGTGATCCCAGGTGTGGTTGATCCACCCGAAGTCCCCCTTGTCAGCCTGGAAGGCCGCGACCAGCGGATCGGTACCTCCGTTGCTCGCCGCGTACTCGCTGCTCCCGCCGCCGTTGAACAGCATGTCGATACGGACGCCGGTGCTCGCGGACCAGTTCGCTGCAGCGGTTACGTCCGCCGGCACCTCTCGGAGCGCATCCGCCGGGTTGTAGTCCGTGCTGTGCGTCGTGGTGCTCCAAACGTCGTCAGACAGGAAGTTGTCGTCGATATCGGTCTCGAGGTAGTTGCGCTGATCTCCGAAGTACGTGTTCCGCCCCAGCCAGGCGAGCTCGCCGTGGCGTAGGAGCTCACTCTGGAGATAGCCGGGGCCCATGTTGAAGGTCTGGAACATCGTCTGCCGGCTGTCTGGCGTCGTGTAGATGCCCACCATGGTGCTGTTGCCCGGCCCTGAGACGAGGGTGTCTACTGTGCCCCCCGGGTTGGAGGCGACGGTCGTCTCGGCTCCGAAGGTGGGATACGACGGATCGAGCGCGATCGAGTTGAGGTACGGGAACGTCGACTGACCGTCGGCTGTCAGAGACAGAAGGGTCGACGACGGCAACGCGCTGTCTCCACCATTGGCGGGGGTGTTGAGGCCGTAGTCAGGACCAGGCACCGCATTGGCGGTGAGCTGGCGGATCGAGAACTGCTGCTCGAATGTCTGGAGTGTCGCCCATTCGGCGCTCGTCATTCCTTCCAAGCCTGACCCGGCGACGATGACGCCTTCGTAGTTGGCAATCTGGGAGCCGTCAGACCCCGCTGAGGACAGGGACGGCAGGCTCTGGGACGAGGTGACGACTGTGTCGAAGGGCACGCCCTCGCGACTGAGGGTGTTCACCCAATCGGTGTAGGCCGCGCCGTCACCCGTCGTCGCATCCGTGCTGCTGGTGATGACCAGCACACGCATCCCGATCTGCTGCGCGGGAGAGGCTGCGGATGCCACCCCGCCGTCCGAACCACCGAACGCTCCGGTGGCGGCGATGATTGCGAACAGGCCAGCCACGGCGGCAAGCGCTGCGATCAGAGGACGTAGAAGTCGTCTCATCGTGAATATCCGTCCTATCTCGTGGGTGGCCCGAGACACACACGTGCCGTCGTGCCCAATTGCCCCTTGTGTGAACTGCCCCAAGTGAGCTTGCAGTGTGTTCCCCACCGGCCACGACGCCAATGGGCTTGCCCGGTCGTCCTGCGTTCATGCGTGAACGGCGAACGCCTCCGACACTCCCTTCCCGCACGGGGCCGGCGGTGTTAGGCTCGGTCCACTCGGTTAGAGGCCGGGGGCGAGGTGCAGCCTTCAGGGCTGCCAAAACGAGCAGTCGGAAGGAACGTGGGGGCCATGGACGCGTTCGACGAAGCGGTTGCGCCCGAGTTGACGCTCGTCATCGGTGACGAGCAGGTCGCGACGCGGGTGGGGATCAGGAGTGCGGTGGAAGGCCAGGGACTCAGGGTGGTCGGCGAGGCGTCAACCGCCGACGAGGCGGTGGAGCGGTGCCTGGAGCAACGCCCCGACGTCTGCCTGCTGGGAACTCGCCTGCCCGGCAACGCGCTCCACGCTGCGGTGCTGATCAAGCGGAGCGTGCCGGAGACGAAGATCGTCATGCTCACCGCGTCGGGGGGCAGCGACGAGCTGTTCGGCGCGCTTCGTGCCGGCGCCGAGGGTTATCTGCTGATGACGACCTCGGCGGCTCGACTGCCCCACGCGATTCGAGGCGTGGCGAGGGGCGAGGCGGCACTCCCGCGAGATCTCACCATCCATCTCGTACGTGAGTTCCGCGAGCGCGGCCACCGGCGGCGGGTTGAGCTCTCGCCGGGTCGCGATGTGGAGTTGACAGCCCGCGAGTTCGAAGTGCTCGAATGCCTGCGAAAGCGACAGCGGACGGTCGAGGTGGCCGCGTGTCTCGGAATCACCGAGATCACCGTCCGCCGGCATGTCTCGTCGCTCGTGCGAAAACTGGGCGCGGCGGACCGCAGCGGCATGCTCGACATGCTGGACCAATGCGAGAGCGCAAACGGCGGCGGCATCCTGGTCGCCTAGACGACACGACGCCTCGCGCCAGACGTCAGCGTCAGCGTCAGCGCGCAGAGGCGCCCATGTCGCGAAGCTCCTCGATCTTCGCCTGGCGCTCGAGGACCGTTCCGCCCGGCATCAGGCGAACCCAGCCGGACTTCTGCCCGGCGTAGTCCTCTCCAGCTGTCGCCCCGGTGATCGGCATCTCGACCGGCGCGCCACCGTTGTTGACGAACGTCAAGTGTGTGCGGTCAGTGAAGCATCGGACCGAGCCGAGGGTCAGGGCGGCACGCCAGGCCTGCCGGCGGAGCAGCAGACGTCCGATCTCTCCCATCGTGGGCTGCACGAGCCAAGCACTGGGCGTCACGTGAAAGCGGTAACGGTCAAGTACAGCATCGAGGATGCCGTAGATGAGCGCGGGAGTGTCCTCACTGCCTGTCGGATCCCGGCCCCCGATCATGTTGCTCTGGTGGAAGTAACGAGGCCGCGGGTCGTTGCCGACGATCGAGTTGAAGACCGCCCGCGCCTCCGCGGACACGACGTCGTCGAATGTGGTCACCTGCCCGCCCTCCGTGCGAAGGCGGTCCAGGACCTGGGATCGTGTGGCGGCGTCATGTGGCAGCGTCGTCGGATGACGAGGCACCGCGATTGCAGGTCCCACCATGAAAGGCGTCCCCGGTGGGAACGGAGGGTCGCCTTCGGCCGCCGGATAGGGACGCGAGGCGTCGGAGCCCACGTAGAGGAGTCCGTGCGATCGTAGGCCCGCGGCCAGCGCCGGGTTCTCGGACCGGGGTGGCGTGGCGGTCAGGTTCGCCAGTCCGGTGTGAGCTCCGGTGACCAACGCCCCAGGCTCAAGTTGGAGTCCGACGCCCGTCGCCCAGCTGAGATTGCGCTCGATCTCCGCTTCGATCTCGCGCTCGCCGAGCTCATCGAGGTCCCGGTGTTCGTATGTGTGGTTGATCCAGCCGAAGGCTTCACGCTCTGTGAGCAGGGCCGCCAGGAGCGGATCCTCCGCTCGACCCGACACAGCGGTGTACAGGCCGCTGCCGGAGCCATTACAGGCGAGGTCCATCCGCAACCCCTGGCGACGGCCCCAGGCGGCGGCGTACCGCACGTCGTGCTCGGTCATCCTGATGCTGTGTTTCGGGCGCCGGTCCGATGCGTGGCGCTCGATGCTCCACGAGTAGTTGGCGAGCAGGACGTCATCGACGTGGACCGAGAGATAGTTGCGGTCCAAGCCAACGTAGGCGCCGTGGGTGAGCCAGGACAGCATCCCCCGACGCAGGACCTGACCCTGTGCCTGGTTTGCATTGGCGTTGAACGTCTGAACCAACTCCTCGCGGCCGTCGTCGTGACGGTGGAGGCCGAGGAGCACAGATTGATCGGGGCCCTCCATGAGCGTCTCGAACCGGTCACCGTCCATCGGCTGGGCCAGGTGGGCCCAGCTCCCCGGATCGACCGGAAGGCGATCGCGCAGATATGGGAAGACCCTCCGCCCGCTCTCGGTCAGCCTCGGCTCCAGCTCCTCGAGCGGTCCTGACCAGTGCGCCCCTGTCAGACCATGCGCCGGGCCAGGCACCGCGTATGCGGTCATTCGTCGCAGCGCATGCTGGCGCTCGAGCCGCTCGAGCGTGGCGCGCTCGTGGGGTTCGAGCATCATCTCGATGAGACCATCCTCGGTGAGGATCAACCCCTGGTACCGCGCGGCCCCGTATTCGTCGACGAATCGGATCGGGGCGCTGAGATCGTTGAGGGACACCCCCTCGAACGGAACCCCGGCGGCGGCCAGCCACTGCGCCCAGGCGGGAAACGCGGGCTCCATGCCGGTAAGTCCGAGCAGCATGATTCGCATGCGGACGCGCGTCGTGCGGCGATTGCGGCGAGCTCTCATCTTCAGGCCTCGGGGGCTGATCCTCCCAGAACCGGAGGTCCGCACAGGGGGGGCCGTTGTTCCTGAACTAGTTCACGGACGTGAACGCAGATCCCGCAGATGGGCCATTGGGCGGATTGTCGTACCTCTCGACAATACGTTCACGCGGGGATCACACCTCTGGTGCGAGAGGTGTCCTCGAAAAACTCAAACCGGCAGGTTGGAATCGTGACCACCGAGCTGCGATCGCACGAGAGCCCGCGGGCGCGTGCTCGCCTCCATGCCGGCGCACGCCGGGGAGCGCCTTCCCTCGGCGATGCGGTGGCCACGCCCAGCCGGGGGTCGGGGCGGCGGTACAAGGTCCTGATGACGACGGAGGGCACCTACCCGTACGCCGTGGGCGGTGTCAGCTCGTGGTGCGATGCCCTGATCGGCGGACTGGCCGAGATCGACTGGGAGATCCTCCCGTTGATCGCCGGAGGCAAGCGCGTGCGGGCGACCTGGTCGCTGCCGCCCAACGCCCGGTTGCTGAAGCCGGTCGAGCTGTGGTCCGAGGACCGCCCCCCACGGAGGCTCTCACGCCGGCAGGCGGGGGAGGAGTTCGCACTTCCCTCGCAACTGCTCAGAGGGCTGATGCCCTGGGAGGGGGATCTTGACCAACTGCGCGTCGCCCTCGTCAGGTGCAGGCTGCGGCCGCAATCGGTCCGACCGGAGTTTCGCAGCCGGGACAGCTGGGAGCAGTTCCTGCGAGAACTGGAGGATCTGCTGGCGGAAAGTCACCGGCAATCGGCGCCGGCCCCGATCTACGATGCGATCGAGGCGGCCAGGCTCTACCAGGTCCTGTACTGGGTGGCGCGCACCGCCGCCGTGCCGACGCCTCCCTGCGACCTATTGCACGTCACCGCCGCCGGATGGGCCGCCATCCCGGCCATCGTCCACAAGGCACTGCACGGGACCCCGATGCTGCTCACCGAGCATGGCGTCTACGTGCGCGAGGCTTATCTCGAGTCCGTGCGCGGCTCAGCAGCGGCGGCTGCCGGCGGCCACATGTCGCCGAGGGTCGCTCTCGGTTTAACGCGAGCTGCGTACGCGGCGGCGGACATGATCGCTCCAGTCACAGAGGCCAATGCCGAGTGGGAGCGCGGCCTGGGGGTTGATCCCGCAAAGATCGTGGTCATCCCGAACGGAATCTCCCCGCCGGGCAGCCCGATCGATCCGCCGAACGCCTACAAGGTCGTGGCCATCGGGCGCATCGATCCACTCAAGGATGTCCTCACGATGATGCTCGTCGCTGATGAGGTCAGGCGCCGGATGCCGCAGGCCCGCTTCGAGTGCTGGGGGCCGGTCACGCCGGGGCAGGAAGGTTACGGTCAGATCTGCCGGCGCATGCACAGAGAGCTCGACCTCGGCGAGCATTTCCGATTCATGGGTAAGACCAGCGATCCGCACGGCGCGATCCGGGACGGAGACGTGGTTTTGATGACGAGCATCTCGGAGGCGATGCCAATGGCACTGCTGGAGGCGATGGGCCAGGCGCGGCCGGTCGTCGCGACCAGCGTGGGCGGGGTCCCTGGGGTGGTCGAAGGGTGCGGACTCGTCGCGCCTCCAGGCGATGTTCACCAGCTCGCCTCCGCCGTGACCACGCTTCTCCGCAACCCCGGGTTGGCCCGAGCCCTTGGCCGGCGGGGCTACGAACGCCTGCATCGGCAGTACACGCTCACACGCTGCCTGGAGTCCTACGAGGACCTGATCGGCGGGCTGATCGAGAGGGCGCGCGTATGAGCGGGCACGACGGGAGCCGGTCCGGCCGTTCTGACTCCGGCGTCCCGCCCAACGGCGGCCCGGGGCCCGCGCCACAGGACCGAGATCTGTATGCCCAATCGGTACTTGACGCGCGGCTCGGGCGCCCGGCACGTGATGTCCTGGAGGCCACGGTTGTGCTGGAGGCGTGGACGGGACGTCCGGCCAAGGAGGCGCTGAGCTCGGCGGCGGGTCTCGTTCGCCTCGACGCCCCGCCGGTCCAAGCTCTCAGCCGCGTCGACCCATTCGCCGACTCCGAGCACACGAGCGTGATCGCAGAGGGAGTCACCCTGGTTCTCCTCATCGTCTCGATCGCTGCGTGGGCGACGCCGATCAGCAGGGAGTTGGGAACGGACGTGCTCGGGCACGCCATCCGCGTCGCGCTGCCGATTGCCGTGGCGATCCAATGGGGGCTGCGGAGCCGATACCTGGGGCGCCCCCACGGACTCGCCTGCCTGGCGCGTGACGGGCTCGGGTTCTGGGCGGTGCTGCTGGTGGTGATCGACGTACCGCTCATGTTCCAGCAGGGCTGGGGCCCTGTCGCCGCGATGCTGATTCCGATCTGGGTCGGCGGTGCGGTCCTGACCCGCCGCGGGTGGGGGTTGATCTACGCCGCGGTGCTCGTGATCGCGACTCTTGCCCTCAGCAATGGGCTCGAGACCTACGCGGTCCTGGGCGCCGTCACTGCGCTCACTCTGGCGATGTGCGCCGCCGCGGTGTACTCACGGCGGCAGCAGACGGACGCTCGCGCCGGCACGGCGGCGCGGGCGATGATGGCGGCGCTCATCGGGGGACTCCTGGGCGTGCTCCTCGTCGCCGACCCCACACTGAGCTGGGGAGTCCACGGTACGCATCCCGCGTTGGCTCTCCTTCCGTCGGTCATCGGCAGCTACTGGGGCGGGTATTACCTGTGGAACTTCTACGACGCCGTGCCACGGGGCCTGCGTGGCGTGTCCCTGAAGCGCGCCGGTGGGATCGGCTTCTCCGACCCAGCGATGGCGATCTTCGTCGGCGCCCTGGCGAGGTTGATCGGCGCCACGGTCGTGCTGTCCGCTGTCGTCATCGCGCTCAGCGACAGGTTCGGAGGAACCGATGAAGTCAGCGTCTTCATCGCGTTCGGATGTGTTGGAACCGTGAGCATGTTGGTCGGCCTCCTCGAGTCGTTCGCATTGCAGTCGGCGGCTCTGTTCGCCGCATCGGCTGCGCTTGCGACTGAACTCGCGTGTGTGTCGCTCTCCCTCACTCAGGCACCCGGAGCTGCGCTTGCCGCCGGTGCGACCGTGGGGGTCCTGGTGTCGCTTCCTCCGCTGCTCGTCCGGCTGGCCCACTCGGGCCGGGTGCTGGCCACGACCCTGTGGATCCAGTGACGAGCGACATCGCGACGATGGGCAGTTCACCCGGCGTGACCGCAACCGCCTGTCCGTTCACCGGTGAACGTTTGTTGTGCAGATCGGCCCATGGACTCCTGTCACCGCAGTTGAGAACCTCCCAGGTAAGGCTCCCGGGGCAGGCGAGCCTCCGTAGCGCAAATGAGGAGACAGATGGGCATTCATAGAAGCAAGCCAAGCTCAGAGTCGGTGACCGAGCTTTCCGGGGCGCGCGCGCTGAGCACGTCCGCCGCAGTGGATGATGTGGTGGTCCAGATCGGGTCCTCAGCGGAGGTGCGCGGTCAGCAGCCACGCGGGGCGAGCGAGGCAGTCGAAACGAGCCAGGCTCAGCCGTTTGACCGGTTCCGCCGTCGCCTCGAGCGATTCCGTGGTCTCGGCGATGCCGAGATCACGCCCGGTTCGATCGACGACGAGTCAGAGCTGCGGCTCCAGGTGATGCTGCTGCGCGAGGAGAATGCCCGCCTCAAGACCGCCCGGCATCAGCCGGCGGGAGCAGGGAGCGCGATCGATCGCATTCGGCTGCTCAACTCTCAAGCCTCCGGCCCGGAGGCGGTGGATGGGGCGTGGGGCCTGCTGACGGATTGCCTGGTCATCCGAGAGGGACTTGACCAGGTGTGCGTCGAGATGCAGCAGGCGATCAGTGCGATTCAGCAGCGCCTCGCGGCGCTCACACTCAGTTTCGAAGCGGCGAGACCGACCGACTCCCTCAAAGCCGATGGTGCTGGAAACGTCAGGGCATGAGCCACAGTCTGCCCCGGAGGGGCTCGACCCGGGTGTCCATGCGGCGGTCACGGACCTGTGCACATATGTCCTGCTGCTGGACGCCGAGCGCCGGCGCCTCGGCGAACGGCTGCAGGAAGAGACAACGGCGACGCCGCCGCACGGTGAGCGCGCGCAGCTGAGACAGTTGCGTGCGGAGATGGCGGAGGAGGTCGATGCTCTCCGTCTGGCTGTCGCCGCGCTGCACCAACACGGTCTGGCCGGCCCTGCCGGCAATGGTTGACGAGCCCTACACGAGGCCGCGGCGCACGGCTTGCACCGCGGCCTGAACCCTGTTCTCGACCCGCAGCTTGACGAGAATGCTGGAGACGTAGTTCTTGATCGTGTGCTGGCTGAGAAACAACGTGTGGGCGATCTCGACGTTGTCCATGCCGCGTGCGATCAGCTCGAGGATCTCGAACTCACGCGCCGTCAACTCCACCGCCCCGTGGTCGAGCTCGACCACCTGGGGCTGGCGGATGCGACGGATCAGCTGGCCGGCCACGCGGGGCGAGATCTGAGATTCGCCGCGCGCCGCGGCACGAATCCCGTCCACGATCTGCACGATCGGTGCGTCTTTGAGGAGATAGCCGCAGGCACCCGCCAGAAGCGCCTGCATCACGTTGCGCTCATCGGCGACGACGGTCAGCACGAGAACCCGCGTCAGCGGCACGCTGGTGCTCAGTCGCTGCGTTGCCTCGATCCCTGACATGCCGGGCATGTTCAGATCCATCAGTACGACGTCGGGCACCAGCTCACGGGCGAGGGCGATGCCGGCTGAGCCGAGATCCGCCTCGCCGATCACGTCGATGCCGTTCTTGCGGAGTACCTGCACCAAGCCACCTCGGAACAACTCGTGATCGTCGACCACGATCACGCGGACCGCGTCGTGGCTCATGGCCGTGTCCCCGGTCGAGGTGAAGCGATCACATACGTGAACGACGAGGGCCCTGTGTCCCTCTTGATGTAAGGCGGCGTGCGCTCTGTAATGAGATCCGGCATTAAATTCATTGGGGGCCCGTGATGTGCGGAATCATCGGATACGTGGGAAAGCGCCCTTGCAGCGAGGTTCTTCTGGACGGACTGCGCAGGCTCGAGTACCGCGGTTACGACTCGGCGGGAGTGGCTTGGCGTGACGGAGATGCCGTGCACTGCATCCGTTCGGTCGGCAACCTCGACTCGCTGGAGCTGGCGCTTCGTGGCAGCGCACACTCCATGCGCGGTGATGGTGCCCGCGCGGACACGGTCACCTGTTCCAGCGGGATCGGGCATACGAGATGGGCCACGCACGGAGCGGTCACTGAACGCAACGCACACCCCCATCATGACGCGAGCGGTCGCGTCCGGATCGTCCTCAATGGGATCATCGAGAACCACATCGAACTGCGCGAGCGCCTCGTGGGAGATTTGGTGCAGTTCAACTCGGACACCGATGCCGAGGTCGTGGCTCATCTGATCGCGCTCAACTATGCCGGTGATCTGGCGGATGCGGTGCGGAGGTCCCTTGCTGACCTCAACGGTCACTATGCATTCGTCGCGATGTGTGATGATGAGCCCGATGTGCTCGTCGGGGTGCGGAGGGAGTGTCCACTCGTCGTGGGACTGGGTGAGGATGAGCAGTTCGTGGCATCCTCGATTGTCGCGTTCCGCGCCCACACGCGGAGTGTCATCCTGCTCGAGGACGGTGAGATCGTCACCCTGCGTCCCGATGGGGTGACCGTCTGCGGCGTGGATGGACGCCCCAGTCCCGCGATCCCGACCGAGGTCGACTGGGACGAGGATCGCTGCGAGAAGGACGGATACGAGACATTCATGCTCAAGGAGATCAACGAGCAGGGGACTGCGGTGGCGCAGACGCTCTCGCATTGGCGGGCAGGGTCCGGTGACGCGGTCACGCGCGTGCTGCCGGGCGGCCGTCTCGCCCAGATCGAACGGGTCGTCGTGGTGGCCTGTGGGACCTCGTATCACGCGGGACTGATCGGACGTCAGGCGATCGAGCAGTTTGCGCGGATTCCCGTAGACGTCGAGACGGCGTCTGAGTTCCGGTATCGCGATCCGATCGTTGGACCACGGACGCTGGTGCTGGGCATCACTCAGTCGGGGGAGACCGCGGACACGCTGGCGGCCATGCGGCTGGCACGAACACGTGGCGCAACAGTGCTGGCGGTGACCAACACCCCGGGCAGCCAGGCGACGAGGGAGGCGGACGGTGTCCTCTTCATCCGGGCCGGCATGGAGATGGGCGTGGCGGCGACGAAGACGTTCGTCGCCCAGGTGGCGTTGCTGCTTGCCCTCGCGCTGCATCTCGCCGCGGCGCGAGGATCCCTGGCCGCGTCCCGGATCGCCGAGTTGCGGGACGAGCTGGAGCGGGTGCCCGCGTTGCTCGACAGGGTCGTCGCCGAGGCGGACGCCCCGATGCGCTCCGTCGCTGAACGGCTGGCCTGGAGTCCGTTCTTCCTCTACCTCGGCCGGCTGGCGGGCCTGCCCGTCGCGCTGGAGGGGGCGCTGAAGCTCAAGGAGATCTCCTATATCCCGACGGACGCCTACGCCGCGGGCGAGATGAAGCACGGGCCGATCGCCTTGCTGAGCGCCGACACCCCCGTGGTGTGTGTCGCGACCGAGCAGGCGATCCTCCCCAAGCTGCTGTCCAATCTTTCGGAAGTCCGGGCACGCGGCGCGCGCGTGTTGGCAGTCGCGAGCGAGGGCGACAAGCAGATCGCCGAGCATGCCGAAGACGTCGTCTACGTCCCGAGCACGGAACCGCTCTTCCAGGCGATGCTCAGCATCGTCCCGCTCCAGCTCTTCGCGTACCACGTCGCGCGCGCGCGATCGCTCAACGTCGACCAGCCGCGCAACCTTGCCAAGACTGTCACCGTCGAGTGAGCGGGTCGTCGCCGTTGGGCGTGGCCGCGGCTTGGGTGTCGTGCTCCGGGCCCTGGTCGGGCTTCGCTCCGAGCTAACCGTCATCGTGGCTGCGGCGGAGTACGTTGGGCCGGGAGCGCCGAAGTCGAGACCCGGGCCGAGCCCGGCGATTGGGGAACTGGAGCAAGCCCTTGAGGCGTTGGCCGGTGACGAGGTTGCGCTGGCGCGTGCCATGCGGCGTCCGCTGAAGCTGGATCGGCTGGGACGCCACCCGCTCGGGAACCTCATGCTCCACTCGCTGGCCTCGGGCTTCGGCGATCTGGGACGAGCGAGTGCGTGGCTCGGCGCTCAGCTGGGCATTGATGGCGAGGTTCTTCCGGCGACGGTCGGGCCCCTGAGGTTCACGGTGCGGTCCGGACGCTCGCAACTCGCCCGAGCGCCGGATGCGTGGGCGAACGCCCTGGACTGCCTGAGGTTCATCCCGCAGCGGCCCGAGGTCCCACCACAGGCCGCCAGCGCCATTAGCGCGGCGGACACGATCCTGCTCGCGCCGGGTTCGCTGTTTCGGGGGATGTTGGTGGCGGCGGCGGTCCCTGATACTGCGCGAGCGCTTCGGAGCACCCAAGCCTGGATCGTCTGGATCTGCAACCTCGAGCCGGAGGACGGTGAAACGGCCGGCGATCAACTGGACGTTCTGCTCCGCCATGGCGTTCGGATCGACGCGGCCCTGTACGACCCCGATTCTGGGCTTGGGCGATCGGCGGGGCGGTTGGCCGACCGCGGGGTCGAAACCATCCCGCGATCGATGCGGGCGGAGAACGCCCGAGTGCACGATCGGGAGTTGCTCCGCTCGGTTCTCATCGAACTGGTGAGCGACCCTCACAGCCAGCACGCCTGACGCTTGGCGTCCAGGTTGAGGTCCTTCCGCATCGACATGAAGCCGTGCCGGTTAGCCTGGGCGCAGAAGCGCGAGGTCGATAGCTGGTATTCGACCTCGAAGACGGCCTTGTGGTGCGCCACGAACGGACGGAGCTTCCCGCACTCCGTGTACTGAAAGCACTGCTCGTCGAGGGCGTAGTCGAAGTAGGGCTCCAACTGGCGCGTCTGATCGACGTCGTTCTTGAGGGCAATCGACAGGTGGAACGCGTGGGCGGTGCGGGCCAGCCACTCGTTGTAGGCCAGCTGTTGCGGGCCCGTCAGCGGAAAGCCGGTCGGGTTCTCGTAGCCGTCGACGTTGTCGGCCTCCACGCCATCGAATCCCTTACGTGCGCATAAGGCGAAGCGGGCCCGCATGATCGGCTCCAGGACCGACAGCTGGCGGATGTCCAGCCAGCGCTCTCCCGGCCACCCATTGGTCTTGCCGAGCACCGACTTCGGGAACAGATGCGCGTCAGGCCTGAAGTTCTCGTATGTGCCGGCGTCCAGATAGCAGATGACCCGCCGCCCGGACCGATGCAGTGCGGCCACCACGCCGCCGGAGTTGTCGAACAGGTCGATGTCGAACATCCGGGCCGGGACTGATCGGTCCACGGGTGTCGTCAGCTGCCATTGCCAGGTGGTGTGAGGAGCGGGGACCCAGATCGTCTGGCGCGCCGCGATGGCGTGGAGGGGGTGGACGGTTTGGGCCTCGCCGCGGCGTGACACGAAGAGAGCCGTGACGCCCAGTGCCAGGACGAGCGCCGCCACCGTCCATCGCCGCTGCGTGACTCCTGCGAAGCGCACTCGCATCCGGCGCTACTTGTGCGCCGCAGCGCGGCGCAGAGGCTCTGTCGACATCAGGTCTGATTCGCCCGGAGCGGCGATCGGCAGGTCACGAAGCTCCGGACGATCGCCCCAGCCGGCCACACCTGAACCGGACCGTCGGCGCCGAGCAGGCACAACCCGATTCGGATGTCCGGGTTCGGCACCATCGCTGCGGACGGTCAGCTGCCAGCGAGTACCAGAGCTTCGGATGAGGACGTCGACGTGGCGCGCTTCGCTGCGGCCGGCGGCGTTCATGATTGCGGCACCGGCGACGCTGACAAACCGCCGGTGAGCGCCTTGGTCGAGATCCAACGCAGGACACCTACCGAGGCCAGGGTCCGCGTACACGGCAATGTCGGTCCCGAACCTCGCCTCGAGCTCGCGCGCAAGGCGACACAACGACGTGATCGTGTTGGCCCTGGTGGGAGCCGACAGGTCGATGATGGTCCGCCGAGAGGCCGCCAGTGCACGTCGTGCGGCGAGGCCCAGAACGGCTGGATCCTCGGATCCCCGCGGGGGCAGCTGCTCTGAGTGCATCGCGAGCGCCGCCAGGTCCTGAACGAGACCATCGTGGAGGTCGCGAACGAGCTCTTCGCGCTGAGCTGTCACCCGGGCGCGGTCGTCAGCGCGATGTCTCCAGCGATGGTCCGCGATGGCGGCCGCGAGCAGCAACCCGTAGGCCCCGAGCCGGAGCAGCTCGCGAGGGGTGATCCACGTGCCGGGCACGACCGCCGTGACGATGACCTGCAGGCGCGCGGCGGCGAGCAGCAGCGCCGCTCCAGCGAGGAGACAGTTGCCGGCCGTCGCGGGCCTCGATCGCCAGTAGAGGCTCCCGGCCGAGAGGACGAACACGGCGGCGGCGATGACGTTCACGATCAGTCCCGCCTCCGACCCAGCCGCGGTTGCCCCGGTGCGCCCGAGGACCACGTCGATTCCCTGCGCAACGGCCACCGCCCCGAGGCAGGTCGTGCAGATCAGAAGCAAAGTCCTGCGCGGGTGGCGGACCTCGACCCGGCCACCCGCGACCCCCGCCACACCGAACATCAGCGGCACCAGCGCCAGGAGCACGAGGCCCGCGTCCGCGCCGGGGTGAACGTCCACCGCGGAGGTCACGACCTGCGGCGCCCAGGAGACGAGGTTGGTCAACCCCACTGCGATCAGCGCGCCGACCAGCAGCAGCGGCTCGACCTGTCTGTGCCGCCGGGATTCGACCAGGGCCAGCGCACTGGCCAGGAGGATCGTCACCGCGATCGTCGTCTCGATGCTCGCGCGAAGGCCGGGATCGGTCCAATGGGCGTTCCAGTGCATGGCGAACGCGATGCTGAGGGCGGCAGCGATGATCCCGGCGATGATGGCGACCGCCTCCGGGAGGTCGTGACTCGAGCGACGCCATTTCGATGAGCCACTCCGGGTTGCCCCCAACCCGTGCGCAACCCACACGCCTGTCATGCCCCCATCAAACACGGTCTCATCCTCCTCCGAAACCTGCCCTTTAATCAATAAAAGTTTACCATTGCTGTTCAAAACAGGCAACGGGGAACCGTCGGGACGGGGAGGAGCGTCGTCAGGAGGCCACCCGGCCGCCTGGCGCTGTCCTGTTGGGGCGGCTCAGATCGGCGCGCTCGGACCGAGCGCGCGGCTCAGCCGCCGCCGGTCGCGTTCCCGCTGCCGCTGGACCCGGAGCTGCCGGCTCCGCTCAGATCGCCGCCGCTTGCACTTCCGCTTCCGCTGGGGGTGGAGCCGGTGCTCCCGGAGCCGGAGTTCGCAGCCGGGGTGCGCCCGGAAGCGCTGCTGGGCGGCGGTGAGGGCGTCGTCGGCGTGCTCGGAGCGGGCGCCGGCGGGGGCGTCGTCTTGACGACACGGACGGGGGTAGGGCTGGTCGGCCGGCTGGTCACGACCGGCGTAGCAGCGGGAACCGACGCGGCAGGTGACGACCGATGCGAGGTCACGGGATGCGAGACCTTCACGCTGTGCTCGGGCTTCTGAACCTTCACCGATTTGTGGGCCGCGCTGCGTCCTCGGTGTCCACGGGCCCGAGCCGCCGGTTTGCCGTGCGACCTGTGGGACGACCGCGGCTCGCCGGCGGGGGTCCCGGGCGACGAGGCGTTGGGCGCCGATGCGACGGCGGCGACGGCGGCGCCGGCGTGCGTCAGCTTGGGTCCAGCGGGCCCTGGGCTCGAGCCGCCGCCCGAGAGGGCGCCGACTCCGGCGGCTGCGAACAGCGAGGCCAGGAGGACTGAGGCGCCGAGCACGAGAACCGGACCGCGGCGAACCGCCCGCGGCCGGACTGCGGGCTCCGAGGGCGCAGCCGGCGTGCTCAGCGCCGCCAGATTGGCGGCCGCGTTCGGATCGCCGCGCTCGTCCGCGCGCCGGAAGGAGGCCTCTGCGGCCCCGACGTGCCCCTGCTCGGCGAGTAGCACTCCCAGGTTGCCCGCGGCTGCGGCGTGCCCGAGTCGATCGGCGCGACCGTAGGCGCGCTCCGCCGCAGCGGGGTCATCGCGCTCCTCCAAGAGGACGCCGAGATTGAACGCACCGTTTGCGTCGTCGCGCTTCGCGGCGCGTCGGTACGCCGCCTCGGCGCCCGCGATGTCCCCCCGCCCTTCCAGCAGGACACCCAGGTTGCACGCCGCCGCGGCATGGCCGGCGATGTCGGCTCGCGAGTACGCGGTTTCGGCCTCGGACAGGTTGTCCCCGCGCTCTAGCTGCAGGCCCAGGCGAAACTGGCCCTCGGCCACTGAGCCGCGGTCATCCGCCGGTCGATATGCCCCAAGGACGACCCGGCGTAGGCCTTCCAGAAATTCGTTTGATGCCCCCATGCGAGCTCCTTCAATGGCCGCACGGAGAGTGTACCGCTCCGGCAAGGGGCTGGAGACAGCAACGGGGCTATACTGGCGCCGATCATGACCCGGTTGACCGGGCCGTCCCTTGCGGTGAAGGTCTGGCTATGCGCGGCCGTCGGGTTGGCGTGCCTGTTGTGTTGCGCACCGGCCCTCGCCGCCTCCTGGTGGCAGCCGCCCCAACAGCTCACGTGGTACTGGCAGCTGACGGGCACCCCGATGGTTGAGCCCGTCGATGCCACCGATATCGACGGGTTCGACGCGGCCGCGTCAACGGTGTCGGCGCTCCACAGTCGAGGCCAGCACGTCATCTGCTACATCGACGTCGGGACGGCGGAGAACTGGCGGCCGGACTACGGTCAGTTCCCGGCGGCCGACCTGGGCAGCAACAACGGTTGGCCGGGTGAGAAGTGGCTCAACGTCAGCGATCCGGCGATCCGGCCGATCATGGCCGCTCGTTTCCAGATGTGTCAGCAGAAGGGGTTCGACGCCGTCGAGCCCGACAACATGGATGGGTACGAGAACTCCACCGGGTTCAGCATCTCCGCGTCCCAGCAGGCCGCGTATGACGAGTGGGTCGCGCAGGAGGTCCATTCGCTGGGGATGGCGGTGTTCCAGAAGAACGACCCGGAGCAGGCGGCCACGCTCCAGCCGTCCTTCGACGGCGCGCTCGACGAGCAGTGCAACGAGTACAGCGAGTGCTCGAGCTTTGCGCCGTATGTCTCCGCGGGCAAGCCGGTGTTGGATGCCGAGTACCAGTCCTCGCTGTATCCCGGGTTCTGCTCCGCGGACGCCGCCGCCCACATCATGGGCGCGCTGTACGCCCTGGCACTCGACGGCTCGACGTACAAGCCGTGCTTCGGCCCGAGCACGACATCCGGTGCTCCGTCGGGTCCCGGCGGAGGCACGCCGAGCGCGCCCGTGTTACCCGCGCCCGCGAGGCCCAGGGCCGTGCCTCGGGTGGCGATCGGGGGTGGCCCGCTGAAGGCCGTCAAGGGTGTCATCCACGTGGGGCTCCGATGCCCCTCTGGCGAGACCTTCTGCGCCGGTGCGCTGACGGTGCAGGCGCGGATGGGCAAGGGCGCCCGGTTGATGCTTGGCAGCGTGCGGTTCCACGTGAAGGGCGGGCGCAAGGGGATTGTCGCCGTGAAGCTCCGGCCTGTGGCGCGGAGACGTCTGGGAACGCGTCGACGTGTCTCTGCCCGACTCAGCGTGCTCGCCTCAGACCGTGCCGGACGGATGGCGAGGTCGCACCGGGTCGACGAGCTTCGGATCGTCCGCCCGCGTTGACCGGCGAGGCGGTCCGTGTGGTGCGCGTTGGCCCGGTGACGACTGTGCTGCTGTCGCGGCCGGATCGCCGCAACGCCGTCGATGGCCCGACGGCGGGGGCGCTGGCCGACGCGTTTCGCAGCTTTGACGCTGACCCCGACGCGGCCGTGGCGGTCCTGCACGGCGAGGGCGGCGTGTTCTGCGCCGGGGCCGACCTCAAGGCGGTGGGCACCGAATCGGGCAACCGAGTCGAGGACGAGGGTGACGGCCCCATGGGCCCCACCCGCCTGCGGCTGTCCAAGCCGGTGATCGCGGCGATCGCCGGCCATGCCGTCGCCGGAGGTCTGGAGCTGGCCCTATGGTGCGACCTGCGCGTCGCTGAGGCGGACGCCGTCCTCGGGGTGTTCTGCCGGCGCTGGGGCGTACCGCTGATCGACGGCGGCACCGTTCGCCTGCCCCGCCTGATCGGGGCCTCGCGGGCGATGGACATGATCCTCACGGGGCGGCCGGTGGGCGCGGCGGAGGCCGAACGCATCGGCCTCGTCAACCGTGTGGTCCCGCCCGGAGCGAGCCTCGGGGCGGCCCAAGAGCTCGCCGCCGAGCTGGCCCGGTTTCCGCAAGGGTGCATGCGCGAGGACCGGCTCTCGGCGCTCGAGCAAGAGGGGCTCATGGAGACCGAGGCGCTGGCCAACGAGTTGGCCCACGGGCGGCGCTCGCTGCGCGAGGTCCAGGCGGGCCTGGAGCGGTTTCGCTCGGGCGCAGGGCGCCACGGCGCCTTTGAGTGAGCGGCTCAGAGTGCCTGCGCCCACGCCCGCACACGGGCGGCGTGGTCGGCGGTGAGGCCCACCGCCGGGTCGGTGGCGACCAGCTCGGTCGGGGCCGGCCGGGACTCGGCCCAGGCGTGACAGCTCTCGTCGAACTGGTCGTCGATCCAGGCCAGCGGACGGTGTGGCCCCGCGAAGCCATCGATCGACGACAGCTTCCAGTGGCGGAGGGGGTCAGCGGCCGGCGCGCCGGGGAAGGTTAGGTGCCGGAGCCCGGCGGGTAGCCCCAACGCGAACGGGAGGTATTCGTCGGCTTTGTCCTCCCAGCCGCTGCACCAGACGAGCTCGAAATCGTCGTGGAGGTCGCCGAGGAGTTCGGCGGCGCCGGCGGATAGGAAGTGCGGGATGCCGTCCACCAACAGAAACCGCCCGGGAGGCGGCTGCGCCGCATCGAATCCGAACAGCGAGATGACTCCGTCGATGTCAATCAGCACAAGCGGTCGTTCCATAGCGGCCACATACCCGAGCTTAATATGGCTTCGCCAGGGTGGTGGCGGGTACTACGGAGCGCGAAACCATGCGTCCATTTTGCGGCGGACCCGGGCATTGATGCTCAAGCCGCACCGCCGAATGCCGAAAGAGATGCGTGAGGCGACATAACCGCCTCGCTCCCACCCTTTCGATCCAGGCCCTTATTAATCTCATGACTCAAGTCCTCGGCATCCTGCTCGCGCTCGCCTGTGCCCTCACGACGAACGTCGGCTTCCTGTTCAAGCATCGGGGAGCCTGCGAGGCGCCCGCCGTGGACATCCGCCATCCCCTCCGCTCGGCCAAGGCGCTGTTCGCGTCCAAGCTGTTCGCGATCGGCATGCTGATCGCCTCGGGTGCGTGGATCTTCCACGTCGCCGCCATGGCCGTCGCCCCGCTGTCGCTCGTCCAGGCCGTCCTCGCCGGCGGCGTCGTGCTGCTGGCCGTCATGGCCGAGCGCACCTTCGGCCTGACCATCTCCCGCAAGCAGTGGGTGGGGATCGTCCTCACCGCCGTCGGCCTGCTCCTGCTGGGCTTCAGCCTCCCCGCCACCCACGGCGCCCACTCGCAGTACTCGGTGCCGGCCATGATCGGCTTCGAGGGTGTCCTGCTCGCCGCCGGCACGCTGCTCATCATGGGCCCGCGCATCGGCGCCCCGAAGGAGCACCACGGCTTCATGCTCGGCGCCGCCGCCGGGATCCTGTTCGGCGTCTCCGACGTCGCCATCAAGGCCATCTCCGGCCTCGTCGCGGCCCATGGCGTCCTGGGCCTGCTCAGCCCGGTCACCGTGGTCACCATCTTCGCCTCGGTCGCTGCCTTCTACGCCTCGGCCAAGGGCCTGCAGGACGGCGACGCCGTCCCGGTCATCGCCGTCACCGGCACCGCCGCCAACGTCTCGGGCATCGTCGGCGGGATCCTCGTCTTCGGCGACCCGCTCTCGACTCACCCGCTGATGTTCGGCGCCGAGATGTTCGCCTTCGCCCTGGTGCTGTTCGCCGCGTGGCTGACCCCGGCCCCGGTCCGGGCCGCCCGCTCGTCGGTTCCGGCCGGCGCTGCGGTTCCCGCGATCGCCTGAGGCTGTCCACGGCGGTAGGACCGCCACGGCCGGCCCGCTGGGGCCGGGCTGTGGGAGATCTTGGTCCTGTCACGACCATTTGCGCCCAAAACCCCGGCGCTGCGGAACTGTGGGACATGTTCATTGGCCGCCAGGGAGGATCTCCCACGGCCTCGTCTAGCCCGGCACGCCTCAGGGGTAGTAGAACCCGCAGACCATGGCGTCCCCTCTCATCCAGGTCGAGGAACTCGCAGACCACCCCGCCCAGACGGTCCTCGACGTCCGCTGGCAGTTGAGCGCCGGCGCCCAGCCCGATCTGTATGCGGCCGGTCACATTCCTGGGGCGGTGTTCGTCGACCTGGACCGCGATCTCTCCGCCTCGCCGGGCCAGGGCGGCCGCCACCCGCTGCCGGCCGCCGGGGATTTCCAGCGGGCGATGCGCGCCGCCGGCGTCACCAACAACGCCCCGGTGGTGGTCTATGACGACGCCAACGGCCTGCCGGCCGCCCGCGCCTGGTGGCTGCTGCGGTACTTCGGCCACCCGGAAGTCGCCCTGCTCGACGGCGGACTCGGAGCCTGGGTCGCCGGCCGGCGGCCGCTGGCCGAGGGCGATGAGACGCCGCCGCCTCCGGGGGACTTCGCCGCTCGCCCCGGCGGCCTGCCGGTGCTGGACGCGCGGCAGGCGGCTGAGCTGGCCTCCTCCGGCGTCCTGATCGACGCCCGCGCGGCTGAGCGCTACCGCGGTGAGACAGAGCCCATGGACCCGGTGGCCGGGCACATCCCGGGCGCCCGCAACTGGCCGATGGAGCGCAACCTGGACGCGACGGGCCGCTTCCTCGCGCAGGGCGAGCTGGCTGAGGCGCTCGGCGAGCTCACCGCATCAGGTGCGACTGTCGGCGCCTACTGCGGCTCCGGGATCACTGCGGCGCACACCGTCCTGGCCCTGGAGGTGGCCGGACTGCCCGCCGCGGCGCTGTACCCCGGCTCCTGGAGCGAGTGGGTCACCGACCCCGACCGCCCCGTCGCCACCGGCGGTGAGGCGGCGCCGGGCTAGGCCCCTAGGAATGGCGTGAGCGTCAGCGTGTGATGGGCAGCGCGCTCGCAGACCGGGCGCGCCCCGCCGGGGCCAGGTGTCTTGTCCGAACTGGACAATCGACGTGCCGCGATCCGGCCCGCGCGTCCCATTGATCCCAGTGCGGCCGCCGTCTACCGTTGTACGAAACGGCCAAGCCCATTTCGGAGGAGTTCTATGGCAAGCACCCAGGAGGCAACCGGCACCGACCGGGGCACGCTCCAGGACCTCGCCCGCCGTCACCTGTGGATGCACTTCACCCGCATGTCGGCCTACGAGGATCAGGAGATCCCGATCATCGTCCGCGGCGAGGGCTGCTACGTCTACGACCAGCACGGCAAGCGCTACCTCGATGGCCTGTCCGCGCTGTTCTGCGTCAACATCGGCCATGGCCGGGCCGACGTCGTCCAGGCCGGAGCCGACCAGGCCAAGGAACTGGGCTTCTACACCAACTGGTCCTACGCGCATCCGCGCGCCATCGAGCTGGCTGCGCGCATTGCGGAGCTCGCGCCCGGCGACCTCAACCGCGTCTTCTTCACCAGCGGCGGCTCGGAGGCCGTGGAGTCCGCCATCAAGCTGTCGCGTCAGTACCACAAGATCACGGGCAACCCGCTCAAGACCAAGTTCATCGCTCGCGACATCGCCTACCACGGCACGAGCCTCGGCGCCCTGAGTGCCACCGGAATCACGAGCCTGCGCACGCCGTTTGAGCCCTTGACCCCCGGTGGGGTGCACGTGCCCAACACCAACACGTTCCGCATGCCCCACGGCTACAGCGAGGCGGAGCTTGCCGACGCCGTGGCCGAGAAGATCGAGTTCGAGGGCCCGGAGACCGTCGCGGCGGTGATCATGGAGCCCGTCCAGAATGCCGGCGGCTGCTTCGTGCCGCCCGAGGGCTACTGGCAGCGCATCCGCGAGATCTGCGACAGGTACAACGTCCTGCTCATCTCCGACGAGGTCATCTGCGCGTGGGGCCGTCTCGGCGAGTGGTTCGGCGCCCAGCGCTTCGACTACGCGCCCGATCTGATCACCACCGCCAAGGGCCTGACCAGCGCCTACGCGCCCATGGGGGCGGTCATCGCCTCTGACCGGGTGGCCGAGCCGTTCATGCAAGGCCACAACAGCTTCACCCACGGGTTCACCTTCGCCGGACATCCGGTGTGCGCGGCGATCGCGCTCGCCAACCTCGACGTGATGGAGAACGAGGGCATCATCGAGAACGTCCGCAACAACCAGGGCGCGTTCCGCGACATGCTGGACTCGCTGCGCGACATCCCGATCGTCGGCGACGTGCGCGGCACCGGGTACTTCCACGCCATTGAGCTGGTCAAGGACCAGGACTCCGACGCCCAGTGGACCGACGAGGAGTCAGAGACGCTGCTGCGCGGCTACCTCTCCGGTGAGCTGTACGAGCGGGGCCTCATCTGCCGCGCCGACGATCGCGGCGACCCGGTCATCCAGCTCTCGCCGCCGCTGATCGCGGGCCAGGCCCAGTTCGACGAGATCGAGTCGATCCTGCGGCCGGTGCTCACCGAGGCCGGCGAGCGGATGCGGAAGGTCTCGGGCGGCAAGGTGGCCGCTCCGGCACGGCCGGGCGCCTAGGCCACGAGCCCGCGCACCACGATGCTGACGGTTCGCGAACTGCTGCGTGGGCTCGACGTGCGCCTGGTCTCAGGCGACGAGGCGATCGACGCCCCCGTCCGCTGGGTCCACATCTCAGAGCTCCGGGATCCCACGACCTGGCTGTCAGGTGGGGAGGTTCTGCTCACCACCGGGATGGCGCTCGAGACGCCCGAGCAGCAGCGCGAGTTCGTGGGGCGGCTGGCCGATCATCAGCTGGCCGCCCTGGGCTTCGGGGTCGGCTTCGGGCACGACGCGGCGCCGCCGGCGCTCGTCCAGGCCGCGGCCGAGCGCGAGTTCCCGGTGTTCGAGGTGCCCTATGAGGTGCCGTTCATCGCGGTTACCGAGGCTGCCTTCACTCAGCTGGTCAATGAGCAGTACGCCGTCCTGCGCCGGGCGCTGGCCGCGCACGAGCGGCTGGAGCGCGTGGTGCTCTCCGAGCGGGGGCTCGACGCCCTCGCCGGGACGTTGGCGACGCTGATCGGGGCCGCGGTGCTGGTCTTCGACGCCCGCGGGGAGCCGTTGGTGCAGCGTGCGTTCCGGCGCTCGCTGGAGCCCGAGGAGGTCTCGGGCCTGCAGACCGAGCTGCGTGAGCGCCGGAAACGGACCCACCCACCCCGCGCGTTTCTGCCGTCGCATCCGGGGCTGGCCGACCGATCCCTGGCGCTGCCGGTCGCCGCCGACGGGGGGGCGGGCGGGACCGTCTCCGGGGGCGACCCGCGCGGCGAGCGCGTGCCCCAAGCATGGTTGGTGGCGATCAAGGACGGCGGCGGCCCCCTGTCTGACTTCGATCGCCTGACGCTGCACCAGGCGGTGACGATCGTGGCCCTCGAGCTCCTGCGCGGGCGTGTGGCCGGCGACACCGAGCGGCGCCTGGCCGGGGACGTGTTGGCGGCCTTGGTGGGCGGCGAGCTCACCGGCGCCGAGCTGGCGCGTCGCCTGGAGCCCTTCGGGCTGTCCGAGGGCGTGGCGGCGATCGTCGTCCCGTGGGAAGGTGGAGGGGGCGGCCCGCCCTCTCGTCGCGGGAGGCCGGGGCCGGGTCCCGCCATCGAGGACGCGCTGGCCCAGGCGCTGCGTGACGAAGCGGCGCCCGGCCTGGTGGCATCCACGGGCGCGTTGACCTGCGGGCTGGTGCCCGGGGTGGGGGAGGACGAGCTGTTCGGCCTGGCGGGCCGGATCGCCGAGCGCTTGCGGACAGCCGAAGGCGCTCCGCTCAACATCGGAGTGGGACGTCCGGTCCCCGGCGCCGATGCGCGCCGGACCTTCCACGAGGCTCGCTGCGCCGTCGAGGCGCTGGCGATGGGCGCTGACGTATCGACGCACAACGGGTCGCCTCGCAACGGCGCCCGTCCCGCCGCCCCCAGGGTGGCGACCTACAAGGACCTCGGCTCTTTCCAGCTGCTGCTCTCGCTGCAGGAGGATCAGGCGCTGCGGTTGTTCTGTGACTCAATCCTCGGCCCGATCGAGGCCAGCGAGGGACACTACGGAGGTGAACTGATGCGATCGCTTGAAGCGTTCATTGAGGAGAACGGCCAGTGGGAGCGAGCTGCGCGGCGGCTGTACTGCCACCGGCATACGCTGCGCTACCGGATCCGGCGCGTGGAGGAGCTGACGGGGCGCAATCTGTCGTCTGCGCGTGATCGGATCGAATTCTGGCTGGCCCTGCGCGGCCGGGAGCTGGTGGCATGAAGGTCGGCGTCCCCTCAGAGATCAAGACCGATGAGTACCGCGTCGCACTGACCCCCGCGGGCGTCCGCGAGCTCTCCGATGCCGGGCATCAGGTGTTCGTTCAGAGCGGCGCCGGTGAGGGCTCCGCCATCTCCGACGACGCCTACACGGCCCAGGGTGCGACGATCCTGCCCGACGCCGACGCGGTGTTCGGCGAGGCCACGATGATCGTCAAGGTCAAGGAGCCCCAGCCGGTCGAGGTCGAGCGCCTCAGGCCGCACCACACGCTGTTCACCTACCTGCATCTCGCCGCCGACGAGGCGCTGACCCGCGGCCTGATGGAGTCCGGGGCCACGTGCATCGCCTACGAGACCGTCGAGGACTCCAAGGGACGGCTGCCGCTGCTGGCGCCGATGTCTGAGGTGGCAGGCAAGATCGCCACCCAGGCGGGCGCGTTCATGCTGGAGAAGCCGCTGGGCGGCCGCGGCATCCTGCTCGGCGGGGTCCCGGGCGTGGCCGCCGCCAACGTGATCATCATCGGCGGCGGCGTGGTGGGCATGAACGCCGCGTTCATCGCGGTCGGGATGGAGGCCACCGTCTATGTCTATGACCGCAGCATCGATCGCCTGCGCGAGCTTGACATCGCGTTCGGCGGCCGCGCCGACACGTGCTTTGCCAACACGCTGTCGATCGAGGAGCGGCTGCCCGACGCCGACCTCGTCATCGGCGCAGTCCTCGTCCATGGGGCCAAGGCGCCGCACGTCATCACCCGCGCCCAACTCGGCCTGATGAAGCACCAGGCGGTCCTCGTCGACGTCTCGATCGACCAGGGCGGCTGCTTCGAGACCTCGCACCCGACCACGCACTCGGATCCGACCTACGAGGTCGACGGCATCACCCACTACTGCGTGGCCAATATGCCGGGCGCCGTCCCGGTCACCTCGACCTATGCGCTGACCAACGCCACCATGCCCTACGTGCTGCACCTGGCCAACGCGGGCGTGCACCAGGCGATGGCCGAGAACCCGGGTCTCAAGCTCGGCGTCAACGTCGCCAACGGCGATGTCACCTATGCGCCGGTGGCCGAGGCGGTCGGTGTGCAGCACGTCAACGTCGATGTCGCGCTCGCGGGGGTGCCGGCATAGCCGCCGGCACCCTGCATTGCCTGCTAGCCTCCGTCGCCGCATGCCGACTACGAGCCAGTTGATCCGCAAGGGGCGCCACGCCCCCAAGAAGAAGCTTGCCACCCCGGGCCTGAAGTCCGGCAAGGGCCGCAAGAAGAAGGTTGCCGCCCCGCAGCGGCGCGGCGTGTGCACGCGCGTGTACACGACGACGCCCAAGAAGCCGAACTCGGCGCTGCGCAAGGTGGCCCGTGTCCGGCTCACCAACGGCATGGAGGTCGGCGCCTACATCCCGGGCGAGGGCCATAACCTGCAGGAGCACTCCGTGGTGCTCGTGCGCGGTGGCCGCGTCAAGGATCTGCCGGGCTTCCGCTACAAGGTCATCCGCGGCACGCTGGACGCCGCCGGCGTCAGCGACCGCAAGAAGGCCCGCTCCCAGTACGGCGTGAAGGCCAAGTAGGAGATGCCCCGTCGCGCTGCCGCCGCGGTCCGGCCCATCGACCCGGACCCGGTCTACCGCAATCGCATGGTCCAGCAGGTCATCAACAAGGTGATGCTGGACGGCAAGAAGTCCGTCGCCGAGAAGATCGTCTACGACGCGATGGCGATCATCGGGGAGCGCAGCGGCAAGCCCGCCATCGAGCAGCTCGAGGCGGGCGTCAAGGCGCTGACTCCGGTCCTGGAGGTCCGTCCCCGCCGCGTCGGTGGCGCCACCTACCAGGTGCCCGTCGAGGTGCCCTCGCGGCGCGCCCGGACGCTCGCCGTCCGCTGGCTGGTCCAGTTCGCCCGGCAGCGCCGAGAGCGCGACATGGCCCACCAGCTCGCCCACGAGCTGCTCGACGCCATCCAGCAGCAGGGCAACGCGTACAAACGCAAGGACGACATCTACCGCATGGCGCAGGCCAACAAGGCCTTCGCGCACTACCGCTGGTAGACGGCGTCGCGCCAGGGGCGCGCGCTGTCCTGCAGGGTCTGGAAGATCGCGGGCCCGCTCTGCGCCAGGGCTGCTCGCGTCCGCCCCGGCAGCTCCGTTCGCGAGGCGGCTCCCACACGCGCCCAGCGGCCCGCGTGACACCGCCCATTAAAGAGAAACGCGAGGGCTGCCCACCGCACGGGACCGGGGGCTGCGGTAGGACAACCCTCGCGTTCTCTAAATGTAACGAGCCTGATGTTGGTAAACCGTTGGGATCGCCAGGAGGTCAGGAAGCGGACCGTCTTGGAGACGAAACGGTCTGAACTCGGCCATTCGTCCACGGTCCGAGCAGCACGCCGCCGACGCCCGAGATGAGCAGGATCACCCCGCCGGCGGTCTCGAGGTAAAGCCCCGCCCGCGGGCTGGCGGCGGCGGTGACGTACGTGCCGCCGGAGCGCTCGATTCCGCTGGACTGCGCGTCGGGCAGATCGCGGGCCAGTGCGATGACGAGCATCACCACGCCCAGGACGGCCAGGGCGAGGGCGGCGAGCCGGGTGGGCGACCGCCGCCACGCCAGCGCCAGCCCCGCGACGAGGAGCGCGATCGGGATGAGCGCGTAGGAGTCATGCGAGCCCGACTGAACGGTCGTGATCAGGCTGTTGCGCGCGCTGGTGCGCACCTCGAAGAGGGGCAGGAACTCGGCCACCAGCAGCAGCGCCGCGGCCACGACAGCACCAGCGAGGACGGCGCCGCGGGTCCCGCGCAGGCCTCCTCAGACGCCCGCTCGCGGCCCTCTGAGGCCGCAGGTGCTCTGCTATATTCGGTGTCCGCCTCGGGTTCGGACACGTTCATCTGTGCTCGCACCCGGGCGCGGAGGATCCACTCAATGGAGACACCGACCGACTAGACACAAGCCCGCGGCCGACATGCGCGTCGTAAACGGGCCCTCTGGGCCCTTTTTTATGTGCGCGATCGGCCATCCGAGACTCCCCTCCTACCCCAAAGACTCATGCCACGCACGTTCAAGCTCGAGAACATTCGCAACATCGGGATCATGGCGCACATCGACGCCGGTAAGACGACGACGACTGAGCGCATCCTCTATTACACCGGCCGGACCTACAAGATCGGCGAGGTGCACGAGGGCGCGGCCGTGATGGACTGGATGGAGCAGGAGCAGGAGCGCGGCATCACCATCACCTCGGCGGCGACCACGTGCGAGTGGAACGGTCACCGGATCAACATCATCGACACTCCGGGCCACGTCGACTTCACCGTCGAGGTCGAGCGGTCCCTGCGCGTGCTCGACGGCGCCATTGCCCTATTCGATTCCGTCGCCGGCGTCGAGCCCCAGTCCGAAACCGTCTGGCGCCAGGCCGACAAGTACCACGTTCCGCGCATCGCCTACATCAACAAGATGGACCGCGTCGGCGCCAACTTCGACCAGGGCGTGCAGACGATGATCGACCGCCTCGGCGCGCACCCGGTGCCCATCCAGCTGCCGATCGGCGCGGAGTCCGACTTCCTGGGGATCATCGACCTCGTCGAGAACCGCGCGGTCGTCTACAAGGACGAATTGGGCAAGGAGCAGGAGGTCATCGACATCCCCGTCGACCAGGTCGAGCGCGCCGCCGAGGCCCGCGAGCACCTGCTCGAGGAGCTCTCCCATTACGACGACGAGCTGCTCGAGATGATCCTCGAGGACCAGGAGGTCCCGGTTGCCAAGTTGAAGGCTGCGATTCGCGCCGCGACTCTGGCCATCAAGCTCACCCCCGTGCTGTGCGGCTCGAGCTTCAAGAACAAGGGTGTGCAGCCGCTGCTGGACGCGGTCCTGGACTACCTGCCCAGCCCGCTGGACGTGCCTCCGGTCGAGGGCCTGGAGCCCGAGCGCGGATCGGACAACGGCGGAACCCCCGCCCACCGCCAGGCGGCCGACGATGAGCCGTTCGCGGCGCTGGCGTTCAAGATCATGGCCGATCCCTACGTCGGCAAGCTCACGTACTTCCGCGTCTACTCGGGCAAGCTGTCAGCCGGTTCGCGCGTGCTCAACGTGTCCACCGGCCGTACCGAGCGCATCGGCCGGCTGCTCATGATGCAAGCCAACGAGCGCGAGGAGCTCGAGGAGGTCTACGCCGGCGACATCGCCGCCGGGGTCGGCATCAAGCAGGTCGTCACCGGCGACACGCTGGCGGCTCCTGACCGCCCGATCAAGCTGGAGACGATCGTCTTCCCCGAGCCCGTCATCAAGGTGGCGATCGAGCCCAAGACCAAGGCCGATCAGGAGAAGATGTCGGTTGCGCTCGGCCGCCTGGCCGAGGAGGACCCGACGTTCCAGGTCGCGACCAACGAGGAGACCGGTCAGACCGAGATCTCCGGGATGGGCGAGCTCCATCTCGAGATCCTGGTGGACCGGATGATGCGCGAGTTCAAGGTCGAGGCCAACGTCGGCCGTCCCCAGGTGTCCTACCGCGAGACGATCCGCGGCACCGCCGAGAAGGTGGAGGGACGCTTCGTGCGCCAGACGGGTGGCTCGGGCCAGTACGGCATCGTGTACATCAACGTCGAGCCGGCTCCCGGCGAGGGCTTTGACTTCATCAACAAGGTCAGGGGTGGTTCGGTACCCACCGAGTTCATTCCGGCCGTCGAGAAGGGCGTGGAGGACGCGATGGACAACGGCCCGCGGGCCGGTTTCCCGCTCGTGGATGTCCGCGTGACCCTCACCGACGGTAAGTACCACGACACTGACTCGTCGGAGATCGCCTTCCGTATCGCCGGTTCGCTGGCGCTCAAGGCGGCGGTCGCCCGGGCCAAGCCGGTCCTGCTGGAGCCTGTGTTCTCCGTCGAGGTCGTCACGCCCGAGGAGTTCATGGGCGACGTGATCGGCGATCTGAACCGCCGCCGGGGTCAGATCAACGGCATGGAGCAGCGTGGTAACGCCCAGGTCATCTCGGCCCATGTTCCCCTCGCGGAGATGTTCGGCTACGCCACCGATATGCGGTCCGCGACCCAGGGCCGGGCCACCTACACGATGCAGTTCGACCGCTACGAGGAAGTACCCCCTAACATCGCCGAGGGCATTGGCGGCGGGGAGAAGGAAGCTGCGTAGGCGGCAACGAGAGTTGCGCCGCCAGCGTCTAGCAGCGGCGTCGGACGGAAAACTTATATCCTGAATAGGTTCGTCCCGCGGACGGACAAAACACTCAGAAAGAAGAAGGAGCAACACCAAAGTGGCGAAGGCCAAGTTCGAGCGCGACAAGCCCCATGTCAACGTCGGGACCATCGGTCACATCGACCATGGCAAGACGACGCTGACCGCGGCCATCACCAAGGTGCTCCACGACAATTTCGGCGACGGCACCGAGGTGCGGTCGTTCGACTCGATCGATAACGCACCGGAGGAGAAGGCGCGCGGCATCACGATCGCGACCTCACACGTCGAGTACGAGACCGCTAACCGGCACTACGCCCACGTGGACTGCCCCGGTCACGCTGACTACGTCAAGAACATGATCACCGGCGCTGCACAGATGGACGGCGCGATCCTGGTGGTCTCGGCGGCGGACGGCGCCATGCCCCAGACGCGCGAGCACATCCTGCTTGCCCGTCAGGTCGGCGTGCCGTACATCGTCGTCTTCCTCAACAAGGCCGACATGGTCGACGACCCGGAGCTCCTCGAGCTCGTCGAGGTCGAGATCCGCGACCTGTTGTCGGAGTACGAGTTTCCCGGTGACGACATCCCGTTCGTCATCGGTTCGGCGCTCAAGGCGCTGGAGGGCGACTCGGAGTACGAGGCCAAGATCCTCGAGCTCGCCGAGGCGCTGGACACCTATATCCCCGAGCCGGTCCGTGATCTCGACAAGCCGTTCCTGATGCCGGTGGAGGACGTGTTCTCCATCACCGGTCGAGGCACGGTGGCCACCGGCCGCATCGAGAGCGGGATCATCAAGATCGGTGGAGACCGTCGAGATCGTCGGCATCAAGGCGACCACCTCGACTGTCGTCACCGGCGTGGAGATGTTCAAGAAGAACCTCGATCAGGGCCAGGCGGGCGACAACGCCGGCTGCCTTCTGCGAGGGACCAAGCGAGAGGACATCGAGCGCGGCCAGGTTCTCTGCAAGCCCGGCTCGATCACCCCGCACACCAAGTTCAAGGCCGAGGTCTACGTCCTCAAGAAGGAGGAGGGCGGGCGTCATACCCCGTTCTTCACCGGTTATCGGCCGCAGTTCTACTTCCGCACGACTGACGTCACCGGCGTGGCCAACCTGCCCGAGGGCACCGAGATGGTCATGCCCGGCGACAACGTCCAGATGGAGATCGAGCTGATCCAGCCGATCGCCATGGACCAGGGTCTGCGGTTCGCGATCCGTGAAGGCGGCCGTACGGTCGGCTCCGGGGTCGTCACCGAAGTCATTCAGTAGTTGCAGTGGGCGGCGGGCTCGATTGAGTCCGCCGCTTTCTTTGTCAAGTCAGATACGACAGACATCGGCCGCCCGGCTGGTACAGGCGCGGCCGCGTCATTGAGAGAACGAAAGCTCTAGAAGAAGTCCGTGGCAACAATCGCTCAAAACAAGATCCGCATCCGCCTGAAGTCCTATGACCACACGGCGATCGAGACGGCGGCCAAGGAGATCGTCGAGACGGCGACGCGCACCGGCGCGACCGTCTCAGGCCCGGTGCCGCTGCCTACGGAGAAGAACGTGTACTGCGTGATCCGGTCGCCATTCAAGGACAAGGACTCCCGTGAGCACTTCGAGATCCGCACCCACAAGCGTCTGATCGACATCCACCAGCCGACTCCCAAGACGGTCGACTCGCTTCAGCGCCTCGACCATCTCCCTGCCGGGGTGGACATCGAGATCCGCCTGGCCTCATGACCGCGATCCTGGCCAAGAAGCTCGGGATGACCCAGCGGTTCCTGGACGACGGCAAGGTCGAGCGCGTCACCGTGCTCGAGGCCGGCCCGTGTCCGGTGACCGCGATTCGCACCGTCGACCGCGACGGCTACGAGGCCGTCCAGCTGGCCTTTGGCGCGTGTAAGGAGAAGGTTCTGACCAAGGCCGAGCTCGGCCACCTCAAGAAGGCCGATGCCTCCGCACACCGCCACCTCGCGGAGTTCCGCGACCACGCCGGCGAGTTGCTCGTGGGCGAGACGGTCACGGTCGACGCCTTTGAGGTCGGCCAGAAGGTCAAGATCTCCGGGAAGTCCAAGGGCAAGGGATTCGCGGGCACGATCAAGCGCCACAACTTCTCCTCCGGACCGAAGTCCCACGGCTCCCACAACGTGCGTGCCCCGGGCTCAATCGGCGCGTCGGCCACACCCTCGCGCGTCTTCAAGGGCATCCGCGGTCCCGGCCGCATGGGTGGCGGGCGCATCACCCAACGCGGGCTGACGATCGTCGAGATCATGCCCAAGCGCAACCTGCTGCTGGTCCGCGGCGCAGTGCCCGGGCCCACCGGCTCCACTGTGGAGGTGCGCACCGATGGCTAGGACAGCCCCCAAGCTCGGCGGCGGGTCGGCCACCCTGGACGCGAGCGCGTTCGAGGCGACCTTCAACATGCCCCTCGTCCACGAGACCGTCCGCGCGGAGCTCAACGCGCGCCGGCAGGGCACGCACTCCACCAAGACGCGCGGCGAGGTGTCGGGCGGCGGCGCGAAGCCGTGGCGCCAGAAGGGCACGGGCCGCGCGCGCGCCGGGTCCTCGCGCTCGCCGATATGGACGGGCGGCGGCACCGTATTCGGCCCCCAGCCGCGCCACTACACCGTCAAGGTCAATCGCAAGGCCCGCCGCGCTGCGCTGCGCGCCGCCCTTTCGGTGCACGCCGAGCGCGAATCGCTGGCCGTGTTCGATGGCGGCGTGTTCGACGTGCCCTCCACCAAGCAGGCCATGGGGCTGCTCGACGACTGGCTCTCCACCGACCAGACCGGATCGACCCTCGTGCTGTTGTCCGAGAACGAGGCCCAGGCCGGGCTGTCGTTTCGCAACCTGCGCCGCGTCGCCGTCATGCCGGTGGGTGACGCCGGCGTCGCCGACGTGATCGGCGCCGCGACCCTGTTGGTATCCGAAGCCGCGCTGCCCCAGCTGGTGGCGCTCGCCGGCCGCGCCGGCTCTGACTCAGGTGAGAAGGAGGCTACGTAATGGATGCCAGCCAGATCATCATCCGCCCGGTCGTGTCCGAGAAGTCTTTCGTGCTCGCCGAGGCCGGCAAGTACACCTTCCGCGTCCACGACAAGGCGCACAAGACCCAGATCCGCCAGGCCGTGGAGCAGCTGTGGGACGTCAAGGTGGTCGAGGTCCGCACGGCCTCGGTGAAGTCCAAGCCCAAGCGCCGCGGTCAGACCGCCGGGCGCACGCGACAGTGGAAGAAGGCCATGGTCCAGCTGCGCGAGGGCGATTCGATTCCGATCTTCCAAGCTTTTGAGGCGCCCGAGTAATGCCGATCCGCAAGCCAAAGCCGACGTCGCCGGGACTCCGCTTCGTCTCCTATCCGGACTTCGCGGAGGTCACGCGGACCAGCCCGGAGAAGTCGCTCACCGAGGGCCTGAGAAAGTCCGGCGGTCGCAACGCCAACGGACGCAAGACCTCGCGGCACCGCGGCGGCGGTGCCAAGCGCCTGTACAGGCGGATTGACTTCAAGCGGCGCAAGGACGCGATCCCGGCCAAGGTGGCCGAGATCGAGTACGACCCCAACCGGTCGGCCTACATCGCGCTGCTGCATTACGCCGACGGCGAGAAGAGCTACATCCTGGCTCCCAACCGGCTGCGCGTCGGGGCCACCGTGATGTCGGGCCCGGGCGCCGACATCCGCGTCGGCAACGCACTGCCGCTGGCCAACATGCCGCCAGGCACGATCGTTCACAACGTGGAGCTGACCCCCGGGCGCGGTGGCCAGATGGCCCGCTCGGCTGGCACGGGCGTGCAGCTCCTGGCCAAGGAAGGCGACTATGCGACCCTCCGTCTGCCCTCGGGCGAGATGCGGATGGTCCGGGCCGAGTGCCGTGCCACGGTCGGCACGATCGGCAACTCTGACCATCAGAACGTCAAGATCGGCAAGGCGGGGCGCAAGCGCCACATGGGTGTGCGCCCGCAGACCCGCGGGACCGCGATGAACCCGGTCGACCACCCGCACGGCGGTGGCGAGGGCTCGACGACCCCGGGTCGCCACCCGGTGACGCCGTGGGGCGTGCCAACCCTGGGTTACCGCACGCGCAAGAAGAACAAGCGATCCGACCAGTACATCGTGCGCGGCCGGAGACGAGGGAAGAAGCGATGAGTCGTTCAAGCAAGAAGGGGCCGTTCGTGCAGGAGCGGCTGATAGCGCGCATCGAGGCGATGAACGCCTCGGGCGAGAAGCGCATGATCCGGACGTGGTCACGCACCTCCACCATCTTTCCGGAGATGGTGGGCCACACGATCGCGGTCCACGACGGACGAAAGCACGTGCCCGTGTTCGTCTCGGAGTCGATGGTGGGCCACAAGCTTGGCGAGTTCGCCCCGACGCGTCTGTACCGCGGTCACGCTGGAACGGGCAAGCGCCGATGACCGACGAGCCCGAGAAGCCCGAGGACGTCGAGGACGCCGAGGAGACGGAGGCCGTCGCCGCGGAGGCCGCCGGGTCGGGTGCCGACGCCCCCGAGGCCGACGCTCCTAACGCTGAGGCTCCTGACGCTGAGGCTCCTGACGCTGAGGCTCCTGAGGCTGACGCTCCGGAGGCTGACGCTCCGGAGGCTGAGGCCCCGGAAGAGGCGGCGCCCAAGCCGCGCCGCCGTCGCCGCAAGGCCGCTGAGCCGGTTGCCGAAGAGGCGCCGGCCGACCCCGACCTCGAGGCTGCCGAAGAGGCCGAGGACGAAGCTGAGGCCGAGGCCGCCGGCGAGGAGCCGGAGCCCGATGAATCGGTGGCCGACGAGGCCGTCGCCGCAGAGGCCGCCCCTGCCCGCCCCGCGCGCTCAGCGCCGTCGCGCCGCCGCGGGCGCCGCGATCCCGACCTGCCGGTGCCGGTGGTGCGCGCGCAGGCCAAGTACGTGCGGTCCTCGGCGCGCAAGGCTCGCCTGGTCTGTGACCACATCCGCGGGAAGTCCGTGGAGGAGGCGCGAGCTATCCTGGCTCTCACGCCACGCGCGATCGCGCGCGACTGGAGCAAGTTGCTCGAGTCCGCGGTCGCCAACGCCGAGCACAATCACGAGCTCGTGGGCGAGGACCTGTACGTCAAGTCGGTGCACGCCGACGAGGGTCCGACGATCAAGCGGTTCCGACCGCGCGCGATGGGCCGCGCCACCAGGATCCGCAAGCGAACCAGCCATCTGACGATCTTGCTGACGCCAAAGGACTAGACAGTGCTTCGCACGGATGTATCCAGACTGAGACAGAGATAGAGACATGGGTCAAAAAGTTCACCCCGAATCGATCCGCGTGGGCTACATCCACGACTGGAAGTCCAACTGGTTCAACGAGAAGAACTTCTCGGACTTCCTGCACGAGGACACCCTGATCCGCGAGCACATCGTCGGGCGGCTCTCGCACGCGGGCCTGTCGGACATCACGATCCGCAAGAACGCCACCGAGGTGGAGATCAACATCCACACGGCGCGGCCGGGCATCGTGATCGGCAAGTCGGGTTCCGAGGTCGATCAGCTGCGCCGCGACCTGCATCGCATCACCGGCAAGCAGGTCAAGGTCAACATCCTGGAGATCAAGCGTCCCGAGCTCGATGCGCGCCTGGTGGCGCAGTCGATCGCCGAGCAGCTCCAGAACCGCGTCGCCTTCCGGCGCGCCATGAAGCGCGCGCTCACCAGCGCCATGCGCTCGGGCGCCAAGGGCGTCAAGGTCCAGGTATCGGGTCGCCTCGGCGGCGCTGAGATGGCCCGCACCGAGGGCTATTCCGATGGGCGAGTGCCGCTGCACACGCTGCGCGCCGACATCGACTACGGCTTCCACGAGGCCCGCACCACCTTCGGCCGGATCGGCGTCAAGTGTTGGATCAACAAGGGCGAGATCATGCCCGAGGGCTACACCGGCGCCGACCTGACGATCATGGACGAGCCCGCGCCTCAGGCCCCCGAGCGGGGCGGTCGCGATGGCCGTGGTGGCCGTGACGGTCGTGACGGCGGCGGCCGAGGCCGTGGCGGCGGCGGTCGTGGCGGTCCTGGTGGTCGCGGCGGTCCGGGTGGTCCCGGCGGACGCGGTCAGAGTGGCCCAGGTGGTCCCGGAGGTCCGGGTGGTCCGGGCGGCGGTCGTGGTCGCGGCGGAGGTCCGGGTGGTCCGGGCGGCGGTCGTGGTCGCGGTGGAGGTCCCGGTGGCTCAGGTGGTCCGGGCGGTGGACGTGGTCGCAGTGGCGGCGGCGGCGGCGGAGCCGGCGGCGGCGGCGGATATCGCGGCGGCGGCGGAGCCGGCGGTGGCGGCGGCGGCGGCGGTGGATACCGCGGCGGTGGCGGCGGCGGAGCCGGCGGTGGCGGCGGCGGTGGTGGATACCGCGGCGGCGGCGGCGGCGGCGGAGGTGGCGGCGGTGGCCGTGGCCCGCGCCAGGGCGGCGGCGGCGCCGGCGGAACCGGCGGCGGCGGACAGGGCGGAGCACGCTGATGCTGTCCCCTAAGCGCGTCAAGCACCGCAAGCAGCACCGCGGACGCCGACACGGCCTCAGCCGTGGTCAGGTGAAGGTCCAATTCGGCGAGTACGGCCTGAAGGCGTTGGACGCCGGCTGGCTGACCAACCGCCAGATCGAGGCTGCTCGTATCGCCATGACCCGCAAGATCCGCCGTGGCGGCAAGGTGTGGATCAACGTGTATCCGGACAAGCCGTTCACCAAGAAGCCCGCTGAGACCCGGATGGGCTCCGGCAAGGGCTCGCCCGAGGGCTGGGTCGCGGTGGTCAAGCCCGGACGGGTCATGTTCGAGCTGGCCGGCGTGGACGAGGAGCTCGCGCGCGAGGCCATGCGGCTGGCCGGGCACAAGCTTCCCGTGCGGACCAAGTTCGTGATGCGAGAGGACGCCTGATGCGCCCCGCCGACCTGCGCGACCTCTCCGACAACGAGCTCGCCGAGCAGCTTGTCACCGCGCGGCGCGAGCTGTTCGGGCTGCGTTTCCAGCACGCCACCGGGGAGCTGGATAACACCGCGGGGCTGCGGCGCGCCAAGCGCGAGGTGGCCCGCGCGCTCACCGTCGCGCGCCAACGAGAAATCGACGTCCAGAGTTAGACAGGAAATGGCTGAAGACCAGACATCCGAGAACGCTGAAGAGACGGCCGAGGCGCCGGCGGCAGCGGCCGCTCCGGCGGCCGAGCCCCAGGAGGTGTTGGCTCCCAAGGAGCGGCGCCAGCGTGCCCGCGCCGCCAAGGCCGCCAAGACCAAGGCCCGTCCGGCGCGCACGCCCGAGGAGCGCCAGGCCGACCGCGTCGCCACGCGCGGCAGGAAGGCGCAGTTGCGGCACACCGCCCGTGCCAAGGCGACGGCCAAGCACAAGGCCGAGGCCCACAGCCGCACCGCCACGCCACCGCGCGAGCACGTCGTCGGCCAGCAGAAGGTGCGCCAGGGCATCGTCGTCTCCGACAAGGCAGACAAGACGATCACGGTGCGCATCGACACCGCTCGCCGCCATCGGCGCTATTCGAAGGTCGTCCGCACCTCCCGGACCCTGCACGCCCACGACGAGTCAAACGACGCCAACATCGGCGACACCGTGATCGTCCGCGAGGCGCGTCCGCTGTCACGCACCAAGCGCTGGCGGCTGGTCTCGATCGTTCAGAGAGCGAAGTAGCCGTGGCCGAGCGAGGCGAACATCGATGATCCAGAACGAGACACGCCTACGCGTCGCCGACAACTCGGGCGCCCGCGAGATCCTCGTCATCCGCGTCCGCGGCGGCTCGCGCCGGCGCTACGCGGGAGTCGGCGACACGATCACCGCCACCGTCAAGACCGCCAGCCCGCAGGGTTCGGTCAAGAAGGGTGAGGTGGTGACCGCCGTCGTCGTGCGCACCAAGAAGTCCTACGGCCGCGAGGACGGGACCTACATCGCCTTTGACGAGAACGCCGCCGTGCTCATCGACGCCGCCAACAACCCGCGCGGGACCCGCATCTTTGGTCCCGTGGCCCGTGAGTTGCGCGAGCGCAACTTCATGAAGATCGTCTCCCTGGCGCCGGAGGTGCTCTGATGCCGGCGCGTATCCGCAAGGGCGACCAGGTGATGATCATCAGCGGCAAGGACCGCGGGAAGACCGGCACGGTCCTGGTCGTGATGCCCAAGAAGGAGCGGGTGACCGTCGAGGGCCTGAACATGATCAAGCGCCACCAGCGCCCCACGCAGACGGCGGGCGGCCAACGGGGTGGCGGCGTGATCGAGCGCGAGGGGCCGATCCACGTGTCCAACGTGATGCTGGTCGACCCCAAGGACGGCAAGCCCACGCGCATCGGCATCGAGATCGAGGACGGCAAGCGCCTGCGTGTGTCCAAGCGCAGCGGCGCCCGACTGGACTAGGACCCACAGCAATGGCGACAGCATCCCCCACCAACGCACGTCTGAAGACGCGATACAACGACGAGATCCGCCCGGCGCTGATGCAGCGCTTCGGCTACTCGACGGTCATGCAGGCCCCGCGCATCCTCAAGATCACGGTGAACATGGGCTGCGGCGACGCCAAGCAGGACTCCAAGGTCCTCGACGCCGCCTCTGAGCAGCTGGGCACCATCACCGGCCAGAAGCCCAACATCCGGCGGGCCCGCAAGTCGATCGCCCAGTTCAAGGTCCGCGAGGGCATGCCGGTGGGCGTCGCCGTGACACTCCGCGGCGAGCGGGCCTATGAGTTCCTGGACCGGCTGATGTCGATCGCGATCCCGCGTATCCGGGACTTCCGTGGGCTGAACCCGCGCGCCTTCGACGGCCGGGGCAACTACTCGATGGGCGTGCGCGAGCAGATCATCTTTCCCGAGATCGACTACGACGAGATCGATCAGGTGCGCGGAATGGACATCACCATCACCACGACCGCCGCCAGCGACGAGGAGGCTTTCGCCCTGCTCGAGGCGCTCGGGATGCCGTTTTCGAAGGAGGGTCGAGCCCCAGCCGCGCGAGCGGCCGAGGCCCCGGCCGCAACCCAGTCTTAGAAGGAGACACGTGGCGAAGCTTTCACAGCGCGTCCGCCAGCAGCGGACACCGAAGTACAAGACCCGGGGCTACACCCGGTGCCGTCGTTGCGGGCGTGCCCGCGCCGTCTACCGCAAGTTCGGCCTGTGCCGGATCTGCCTGCGCGAACTGGCCCACAACGGCTACATCCCCGGCATGACCAAGAGCAGCTGGTAGGGGTCTGAGCCAATGTCAATGACCGATCCAGTCGCGGACTTCCTGACGCGCCTGCGCAACGCCGCCAAGGCCCAGCACCAGGATGTGGCGATCCCATCGTCCAAGCTCAAGCGTGAGCTGGCGCGGATCCTCAAGGAGCAGGGCTACATCGACGCCTACCAGATCGACGCTCCAGGGGTGGGTGGGAACGCATCCCCCAACGAGCGGATCACCGTCACGCTCAAGTACACCGATGACCGCAAGCCGGTGATCAGCGGTATCCAGCGCGTCTCGCGCCCCGGTCAGCGCACCTACGTCGACCACGCCCACATCCCCCGTATCCAGGGCGGCATGGGCACCGCGATCATCTCGACCTCCAAAGGCGTCATGACGGGCCACGAGGCCCGGCAACAGGGCGTCGGTGGCGAGGTCGTGGCGCGGGTCTGGTAACTGGTGGGGAGCTAGCGAACGATGTCCAGAATCGGCAGACAACCCATCACGGTGCCCGCGGGCGTGACCGTCGCGATCGAACCGGAGCGCGTCACCGTCAACGGCCCCAAGGGCGAGCTCTCGGAGCGCGTCAACCGCGACATCGGCGTTGAGCAGGTCGGCGAGGAGGTGCTGGTCACGCGGCCCACCGATCGCGGCGAGCACCGGGCGCTGCACGGACTGACCCGCACGCTGGTGGCCAACATGGTCAAGGGCGTCACCGACGGCTTCGAGAAGCGCCTGGAGATCCAGGGCGTCGGCTACCGCGCCGCGCTGCGCGGGCGCGACCTGGAGCTGGCCCTGGGTTACTCGCACCCGGTCTCCGTCAAGGCCCCCGACGGCATCGAGTTCGACGTGCCCCAGCCGACCCGGATCGTCGTGCGAGGAGCGTCCAAGCAGCAGGTCGGCGAGATCGCCGCCTTCATCCGCAAGCAGCGCAAGCCCGAGCCGTACAAGGGCAAGGGGATCCGCTACGAGGGCGAGTACGTCGCCCGGAAGGTCGGGAAGCGAGCATGACCGTTCAGACCAAGCCCCAGGCGCGCCTGCGTCGCCGCCGCCGGGTCCGCGCCAAGATCAGCGGCACGGCCGAGCGGCCCCGCATCTCGGTGTTCCGCTCCAACCGCGGCATCTTTGCCCAGCTCATCGACGACGAGACCGGGCGCACCCTGGCGGCGGTCAACTGGACCGAGGCCGACTTGCGTTCGCTCAGCGGCGCCGAGCAGGCCAAGCGCGCCGGCGAGGTCCTGGCGCAGCGGGCCAAGGCGGCCGGCGTCGAGACCGCCGTGTTCGACCGTGGCGGCTATCAGTACCACGGGCGGGTCAAGGCGCTGGCGGAGGGCGCGCGCGAGGGCGGGTTGCGGCTCTAGGCCGTAGCCGAGCCGCTACTCTCCGATCAAGTCATGGCATCCGAACGCTCAGTTTCCGCCGCGGGTCTCGACCTCCAGGAGCGCGTCGTGGAGATCAACCGCGTCGCCAAGGTCGTCAAGGGCGGCCGCCGCTTCTCGTTCACCGCCTTGGTGGTGGTGGGCGACGAGCGAGACGTCGTCGGTATCGGCTACGGGAAGGCCAACGAGGTCCCCGTGGCGATCCAGAAGGGCGTGGAGCGCGCGAAGAAGAACCTCTACCGCGTGCCCAAGCACGGCAACACGATCACCCACTCCACGACCGGGATCTTCGGTGCCGGCCGGGTGTTCCTCAAGCCCGCCGCGCCGGGTACCGGGGTCATCGCCGGAGGCGGTGTGCGCGCGGTGCTCGAACTCGCCGGGATCCACGACATCCTCTCCAAGAGCCTCGGCTCGCAGAACCCGATCAACCTCGTCAAGGCGACGATGGCGGGCCTGGAGTCCCTGCGCACCCCCGACGAGGTCGCGGCGCTGCGCGGCCTCTCGATCAACCAGGTGCTAGGGCTGACCAGCGAGCCCGCCGATGGGGCCGCGGACAGCCCGGTGGCCAATGGCAACAGGGCCGCGGCTGAGTCCGGCGCCGCTGACGCGGAGGCCGCCGAGGCGAGCGCGTGAGCACGTTGACGCTCATCCAGCGCAAGAGTCGCAACGGCGCTGACCAGCGCCAGATCGCCACGCTGCGCTCGCTCGGCCTGCGCCGCATCGGCCACAGCGTCGAGGTCAACGACACGCCGCAGATCCGCGGCATGATCGCCAAGGTCTCCCACCTCGTGGAGGTTCAGGACTCGTGAGCGCCACGGGCGAGCAGCAGACCGAGGAGCGCATCGGCCTGCACAACCTCAAGCCCGCGCCGGGCTCGCGGCGCCCGCGCAAGCGGGTGGGCCGCGGCGAGGGGTCGGGCACCGGCAAGACCGCCGGTCGCGGCCAGAAGGGCTACGGCTCGCGCTCGGGCTCCAAGCAGCGCGCCCGGTTCGAGGGCGGCCAGATGCCGATCCACATGCGGATGCGCAAGCTGCGCGGCCCGCACATGAAGAAGTCGATGCCCTTCGAGCAGTTCCGCACGCACACGCAGCCCGTCAACCTCCTCGACCTCGAGGCCCGCTTCGCCGCAGGCGACTCCGTCACGCTCGAGGCCCTGCAGGGCAAGGGCCTGGCTACGCGCAAGGGCGTGCCCGTCAAGATCCTCGCCAAGGGGGAGCTCACGATCGCGCTGACGGTCCACGCGCACGGCTTCTCCAAGACCGCCCGCGAGCGCATCGAAGCCGCCGGCGGCACGTGTCAGGTCATCGAGAGCTGAGGAGGACGGGATGATCGCCACGATCCTCGGAGGACTCAGGGTCGCGGAGATCCGCAAGAAGATCCTGTTCACCGCTGGACTGCTGGCTCTCTACCGCCTCGGCGCCCACATCCCGGCGCCGGGCATCAGCTCCAGCGCGGTCAACGCGATCCAGCAGAACCTCGGTGGCAACAGCATCCTCGGGCTGCTCAACCTCTTCAGCGGCGGTGGCCTGGGCCGGATCGCCATCTTCGCGCTGGGCATCATGCCCTACATCACCGCCTCGATCATCCTGCAGTTGCTGCAGGTGGTCGTCCCCTCGCTGGAGAAGCTCTCCAAGGAGGGCGAGGTCGGACAGGCGCGGATCACGCAGTACACCCGGTACCTCACCGTCGGCCTGGCCTTCGCCCAGTCGATCGGCTACGTCTTCCTGTTCCGCAGCTTCGAGAAGACCGCGGGGCAGACGCTGATCCCCAACTTCAGCCTGTTCAAGGTGTTCCTGATCGTGATCTGCCTCACCGCGGGCACGGTGCTGCTGATGTGGATGGGCGAGCTCATCACCCAGCGCGGGATCGGCAACGGCATCTCCCTGCTCATCTTCGCCTCGATCGTGTCGCGCATCCCGTCAGGGATCAGCGCCTGGTGGAACAACCCCGATCAGGTCTTCCGCGTCATCATGCCGTTCATCGCCATCGGCGTCGTGGCCGCGGTCGTCTTCGTGCAGGAGGGCCAGCGGCGCATCCCCGTCCAGTACGCCAAACGCGTCGTCGGGAGGCGCATGACCCAGGGCGGCCAGACCTACCTGCCGCTGAAGGTCAACATGGCGGGCGTCATCCCGGTCATCTTCGCCGCCAGCGTCATGGCCATCCCGCCGACCATCGGGCAGCTCATCGGCCAGAACCGGACCGGCTTCGGCACCAACCTCTACAACTTCTTCGCCCCGGGCGGCTGGCACTACGTGCTGGGGGAGTGCGTGCTGATCGTGCTCTTCACCTACTTCTACACGGCGGTCACCTTCAACCCGGTGGACCAGGCCGACAACCTGCGCAAGTACGGGGGGTTCATCCCGGGGGTGAGACCCGGCCGGCCAACGGCCGAGTTCCTCGATCGCATCCTGGCCCGGCTGACCTTCCCCGGCGCGCTGTTCCTGGCGGCGATCGCGGCGCTGCCGACGATCCTCATCAATCAGACGAGCGCCAACTTCGCCTTCGGCGGAACCTCGATCCTCATCGTCATCGGCGTCGCGCTGGACACGATGAAACAGCTCGAGGCGCAGATGATGATGCGAAACTACGAAGGCTTCTTGAAGTAGACCTTGTGACGTTTCGGTCGTAGTTCCGTGCGAAACTACGAAGGCTTCTTGAAGTAGACCTTGGACGTTTCGGTCGTAGTTCCGTGCGAAACTACGAAGGCTTCTTGAAGTAGCCGGGACCGATGCCCGGCTGTGGCGACCGCCGGGCCGCGAGTTTCGGCCGCGTCTGTGCGTTGGATCACCCTGCCGGTCGTTTAGGGCGGCCTACCGGTAGAGTGCGCGCGTGGCTCAAGAGCTCAATCTCATACTTTTCGGTCCCCCAGGGGCGGGCAAGGGGACGCAGGCCGAGCGCCTGCGCAAGGACTTCGAGCTCCCCTACATCGCCACCGGGGACATGCTCCGGACCAACGTCAAGGAGCAGACCGAGCTGGGCAAGCAGGCCAAGGCCTTCATGGATGCCGGCGATCTCGTCCCCGATGAGCTCATCCTGGCCATGACCAGCGATCGCCTGAGCCAGGACGACGCCCAGGACGGCTTCATCCTGGACGGCTTCCCGCGCACGATCGAGCAGGCCGAGGCGCTGGAGAAGCAGCTCTCGGGCATGGGGCGGCGGATCACCGCGGCGCTGCTCATCGACGTGCCCGACGAGGAGGTCGTCCGCCGCATGTCGGGACGCCGCATGTGCGTGAAGTCCGGCCACGGCTATCACGTCGAGTTCGACCCCCCCAAGCACGAGGGGGTCTGCGACCAGGACGGCTCACGGCTCGTTCAGCGCGACGACGACAAGCCCGAGGTGATCGAGAACCGGCTGCGCGTCTACCACGAGAAGACCCAGCCGCTGGTGGACCACTTCGACAAGCTCGGGCTCATGCGCCACATCGACGGCACGCGGGACCCCGCTGACGTCCACGGCCACATCCGTGCCGTCATCGCGACGCTGCGCCTCGAGGAGGACGTCTAGGGCGCCGCCGCAGCGCGCCGCGGCTCGAGATCCGCCGCGGGCGCTTGGGCTAGCATCGACTCCGGAAAGCCTGGAGGACGCGATGATCATCAAGAAAACCCCCGAGGAGATCGACCGTATGGCCGCCGCAGGCACGGTCCTGGTGCGGACGATGAACCTCTTGGCCGGCAAGATCCGGCCAGGGGTGAGCACCAAGGAGCTCGACCAGGCCGCCGAGCGTTTCATTCGCTCCCAGGGGGGCACGCCGGCGTTCAAGGGTTACCGCGGCTTCCCCGGTTCGATCTGCGCCTCGCCCAACTCGATGATCGTGCACGGCATCCCCGGGCCGTACAAGCTGGCCAAGGGCGACATCCTGTCCGTGGACATCGGGGTGGTGCTCGACGGCTGGGTCGCCGACGCCGCGCGGACCTTCGCGGTTGGCCCGATCAGCCCGGTGGCGCAGAAGCTGCTCGAGGTCACCGAGGAGTCGCTGATGGTGGCTGTGCCGGCCTGCGTGTCCGGCAATCGACTCGGCGACATCGGTCACGCGGTGCAACAGCACGTCGAGACGGCCGGTCTGTCTGTGGTCCGCTCGCTCGTCGGGCACGGGATCGGCCGCGACATGCACGAGGAGCCCCAGATCCCCAATTACGGGCAGGCGGGGACCGGCGTGGTGCTGGAAGAGGGGATGGTGCTGGCGGTGGAGCCGATGGTGACCGCCGGCCGGCACGGGGTTCGAGTGGCCGATGATCACTGGTCGATCTTCTCCCAGGACGGTTCCCTGGCCGCCCACTTTGAGTTCACGATTGCCATCACGGCCGATGGGCCGCGGGTGCTCACCCCGTGGCATCAAGAGGCCGGTGACGGCCGCGCCGTGGCGTAGCACACCGCCCGGCGGGAGGGTGGGTGGGGTCAGGTCCCCTGCTAAGATCCCCCGGTGCGCCTGCAGCGCGACCATTTGATGCTGCGTGGCGCCTCTTCGGAGCGGTAGCGGCGACCGTAGCGGTCGCCAGAGCCGAGCCGAGGATCAACAAGGAACTATGTCCGCGAATTTTTGAGAGCGAATCAGCGTGAAGGTACGACCGTCGGTCAAGCCAATGTGTGAGAAGTGCAAGATCATCCGCCGTCATGGGCGCGTGCTGGTGATCTGTCCCAATCCCCGGCACAAGCAGAGGCAGGGCTAACCCTCGCTTAGGTAAGGAAGCTCTTCATGGCGCGAATTTCGGGGGTCAACATCCCCCTCAACAAGCGGGTCGAGATCGGCCTGACATACATCTACGGCATCGGCCGCTCGACCTCCAACGAGCTGCTGGCCAAGGTCGGCATCGAGCCAGACCGCAAGGTCCGCGACCTCACCGAGGAAGAGGTCGTGCAGCTGCGTGATCTCATCGACAACGACCTGACGGTCGAGGGAGACCTGCGCCGCGAGCGCTCGCAGAACATCAAGCGGCTGCAGGAGATCGGCAGCTACCGGGGCCTGCGCCACCGCCGTGGCCTGCCCGTTCGCGGTCAGAAGACCAAGACCAACGCCCGCACGCGCAAGGGACCCAAGCGGATGCAGGTCGCCGGCAAGAAGAAAGCCGGTAAGAAGTGAGTCCAGCCCCCCGGAGACCCCAGCGCGGCCGTCGCCGCGTGCGCAAGAACATCCCGGTTGGGCAGGCGCACATCAAGACTTCGTTCAACAACACGATCGTCTCGCTCACCGACCGCGAGGGCAACGTCATTGCGTGGGAGTCCGCCGGCGGTGCCGGGTTCAAGGGCAGCCGCAAGTCGACCCCGTTCGCGGCGCAGGTGACCGCCGACGCCGCCGCCCGCAAGGGGATCGAGCACGGCCTCCAGAAGGTCGAGGTGTTCGTCAAGGGCCCCGGCTCCGGGCGCGAGACGGCGATTCGCTCGTTGCAGGCCGCAGGCCTGGAGGTGACCGGCGTCAAGGACGTCACTCCCCAGGCGCACAACGGCTGCCGACCCCGAAAGCGCAGGCGCGTCTGACATGGCTCGAGACACAGGTCCACAGTGCAAGCAGTGCCGCCGGGAGGGGCAGAAGCTGTTCCTCAAGGGCGAGCGCTGCCTCACCGACAAGTGCGGCGTCGAGCGTCGCTCGTACCCGCCGGGTGAGCACGGCCGTGGCCGTCAGAAGCAGAGCGAGTACCGCGTGCAGCTGCGCGAGAAGCAGAAGGCCAAGCGCTACTACGGCGTGCTGGAGAAGCAGTTCGAGATCTATTACAACAAGGCCAGCCGCCAGAGCGGCGTCACCGGCGAGAACCTCCTGCGCATGCTGGAGTGCCGCTTTGACAACGTGCTCGTCCGGCTCGGCTTTGCCGCATCCCGCCGTCAGGCGCGACAGCTCATCCTCCATGGTCACTGGACCGTGAACGGTCGCCGGGTGAACATTCCCAGCTACCAGCTGCGCGACGACGACGTGATCGCGATCCACCAGAAGTCGACAGCGACGCAGGTGATTCGTGACGCCACCGAGCTGACCGGGCAGGTCCCGGCGTGGCTGCAGGCGGACCACGATTCGCTGACGGCCAAGGTCCTGCGCAAGCCGGAGCGGCGCGAGATCGCCGCGCCGGTGGCAGAGCAGCTCATCGTCGAGCTGTACTCGAAGTAGACGATCTTTTGAACGCCGCCGGGCCGGAGGCCCTGGTCGGCGCTGAACGCCGCCACCCCAGGCGGTCAGAACCCACGAAGTTAGGACTGTGATGCTTGATTTCCAAGTGCCCCGAATCTCCAGCGAGTCGGTCGATGACACCCGCGGTTCGTTCACCATCGAGCCCTTGGACCGGGGCTTCGGCTACACCTTCGGCAATTCGCTGCGACGCGTGCTGCTCTCGTCGCTGGCCGGCGCGGCGGTGACGAGCGTGCGGATCGAGGGCGTCGCGCACGAGTTCTCGACGATCCGCGGCGTCAAGGAGGACGTCACCGACATCGTCCTCAACCTCAAGGGCATCGTCTGCCGGATGCACTCGGACGCCACCGAGATCGAGGCGCCGCTGGTGGTCACCGGACCCGGCGAGATCACGGCCAAGGACATCGACCTGCCGTCGGGCGTGGAGATCCTCAACCCCGACGCGCACATCGCGACGCTCGAGAAGAAGACCAAGCTCGAGGTCTACCTGACCATCGGCCGTGGCCGCGGCTACCGGCCGGCGGAGGAGAACAAGTCGCCTGACCAGCCCATCGGCGTGATCCCGATCGACTCGATCTTCTCGCCGGTGCGCCGGGTCGCCTACAACGTCGAGCAGGCCCGTGTCGGCCAGAAGACGGACTTCGACAAGCTCACGCTCGACATCGAGACCGACGGCTCCATCGACCCGCACGCTGCCCTGCGCGAGGCGGCCGAGATCCTCATCTCCCAGCTGGCGATCTTCACCGACGCCGATCGCGTGGTGGAACTGCGCGACGTGGGCGCGCCCGGGGCGCTCGATCCCGGACTGGTCGGTGGCGGCCAGGTGGGCGCCAATTCGCGTCCGCCCAACGCCATGGACGACATCCTCATCGAGGAGCTCGAGCTCGGCGTGCGCTCGTACAACTGCCTCAAGCGGGCCGGCATCCAGACCGTCGGCGACCTCGTCTCCAAGACCGAGGGGGAGCTCAACGCGATCCCCAACTTCGGCAAGAAGTCCATCGACGAAGTGATCGAGACCCTGCACGCGCGCGGTCTGGCGCTGCGCAACGACTAACATCCTCGCCGAGCCATGAGACACCAGCGTCAGCGATACCAGCTCAGCCGCAGCTCCTCGCACCGCAAGGCGCTGCTCATGAACCTCTCCAAGGAGGTCATCGAGCACGAGCGGATCCAGACCACGCAGGCCAAGGCCAAGGCGGTCAAGCCTGAGGTGGAGAAGCTGATCACGCTCGCCAAGCGCGGGGATCTGCACGCGCGGCGCCAAGCGCTCTCAGCCCTCGGTCAGGACAAGTTCACCGTCTACAAGCTCTTTGAGGAGATCGCCCCGCGCTACACCGAGCGCCCGGGCGGCTACACGCGCATCCTCAAGCTCGGGCCGCGGCGGTCGGACTCGACCGAGATGGTGTTGTTGGAACTTGTCTGATCGCCCATAGGGCGGTCAGATTGAGAGTTTCGCCGGCGCGAAACTCTCGGGTCCCGGGGAGACGTGCCCGTGCCAACTGCCCGGCTGCTGATCGAATACGACGGGACCGACTTCTCAGGCTGGGCCCGTCAGCCCGGCCTGCGCACGATCCAGGGCGAGCTGGAGCGGGCCCTGTGCGTCCTGCTGCGGCGCGACAGCGTGCCCCTGACGGTCGCGGGGCGCACCGACGCCGGCGTGCACGCCCTGGGCCAGGTGGCCAGCTACGTGGGGGAGCCGGCCCGGGCCGATGCGCTCAATGCGCTCCTGCCCTATGACGTGTCGGTGATCGAGTGCGAGGCCGCAGCGCCGGGGTTCGACGCTCGGCGCGACGCCACCAGCCGGGGCTACGTCTACCGCGTGCTGACGCGGCGCTCGCGCAGCGCCTTCCAACGCCGGCGCGCGCTGCACTGGCCCCATCCGCTGGACCTCAGCGCGCTGCGCGGATGTGCGGAACTGCTGGCCGGCGAGCACGACTTCACCGCCTTCACCCCGACCGAGACCGACCACGTCCGTTTTGAGCGAATCGTGCTCGGGGCGTGGTGGGAGGAGGCGGGCGAGGGGCTCCTGGAGTTCCGGATCGAGGGCGACGCCTTCATGCGCAACATGATCCGGGTGCTGGTGGGGACGATGCTCGAGGTGGGGGGCGGCCGACGCTCGATGACGGCGTTCCGAGACCTGCTCCTGGGGCGTCCGCGCGCCGAGGCAGGGCCTACCGCGCCGCCCCATGGCCTGCATTTTCTCGGGGCCGGCTATGGCGGCGTGCGCGTCCTGTGAGCGGTTTGCCCCGGGGTGCGGCGCTTTCAGCGAGAGACCGGCGTGCCCTTCCCGTCCAGTCCCAAACTAATCCCGAATTGGACAGATGTTCTATGTCGCTTTTTCTTACAAAACCCTACTATTTCCAACACATCAAGGGGCGCAGGCGTTTTGGGGGTGGCTGCGGCGCGAGAGGTGATCTGGGTTTATCACCGCTCGCGCCGCAGCTCAGCGCTTGCCAGCTTCCGGCCTGCGCGGCCCATAGCATCTAGGGCGTGCGCGTTCTCCTCACCAATGACGACGGGATCCAGGCTGACGGCCTGCAGGCGTTGCGCCGCGCCCTGATCGCGCTCCCGTCGGTGGAGCTGGTGGTGATCGCCCCCGACGGCAACCGCTCGGCGATGGCACGCTCCATCACCACGCGCCGCCCGCTGTGGGTCCAAGAGGTCGATTTCGAGGACGGGACCATCGGCTTCGCCACTGACGGCACGCCCGTCGATTGCGTGCGGCTGGCCAACCTGGGACTGGTGGAGGGCTTCGAGGCCGAGCTCGTCGTGGCGGGAATCAACCACGGCTCAAACCTGGGCGACGACATCACGTACTCGGGCACCGTTGCGGCGGCGCTGGAGGCGATCATCCTGGGCCTCCCGGGAATCGCGGTGTCGCAGCAGTCCGTCAGCCGCGAGTTGGACTTCCGCGTCGGCCGGGCCTTTGACTTCGAGGTGGCGGCGAGCTTCACCGCGCGCCTGGTCGCCGAACTGGAGAACGTTCCGCTGCCCGACGGGACGTTGCTCAACATCAACGTGCCCGGCGCCCATCCCGACGGAGTGGCGGTCGCGCGCCTGGGCAAGCGCATCTACCGCGACGAACTCTCGCTCATCGACGAGGATGCCACCCACCCGCGGGGCCGGCGCCTGTACCGGATCTACGGCGATGCCACCTTCGAGCGCGACGAGACCGGCACCGATCTCGCCGCCGTCGCCGCGGGCCAGATCGCGGTGACGCCGATCCACTTCGATCTCACCGATCGCGACGGGCTCGATGCGCTGCAACGCTACGATCTCGCCCGCCTGGTCGCCCCGGCCGCCGACGCGGTGGGCGAGCCGCTGATTCCGCCCGCCGACGAGGTGGCCGAGCGATGACCCCGGCGGCACGCGCCGACGAGCTGCGCCGCCTGCTCGAGTACCACGGCCACCGCTACTACGTCCTCGACGACCCCGAGATCGGCGATGACGCCTACGACGCGCTGCTCGACGAGTTGCGCCGGATCGAGGCCGACCACCCCGAGCTGCTCACGCCGGACTCTCCGACGCAGCGGGTGGGCGGCGAGCCGGTCTCGGACCTCGTCAAGGTGCGCCATCCCGAGCCCATGCTGTCGCTGGCCAACGCCCGCTCGGCCGAGGAGCTCCAGGCCTGGATCCAGCGGATGCGCAACCACCTGGCCCGGGAGGGCATCGAGGACCCCGAGTTCGAGTTCGTCGCCGAGCCCAAGATCGACGGTCTGGCCATCTCACTGATCTACCGCGACGGGGTGTTCGAGCGCGGCGCCACCCGGGGCAACGGCGAGGTGGGGGAGGACGTCACCCACAATCTGCGTACGATCGGCTCGATCCCGCTGCGCCTGGAGATGGACGGGGGGACCCCTCCACCGCTGCTCGAGGTCCGCGGCGAGGTCTACATGTCCTTGCCGGACTTCACGGCGCTCAACGAGCGCCGGGCCGAGGCGGGGCTCTCCACGTTCATGAACCCGCGCAACTCGGCGGCGGGCACGATCCGCCAGCTCGATCCCAAGCTATCCGCCGACCGGCCGCTGTCACTGTGGTGCTACGCCATCGGGGTGACCGAAGGCCTGTCCTTCGAGGCCCACTGGGACGCGCTGGAGTGGTTGCGCGCGCACCGCTTCCCCGTCAATCCCGACGTGCGCAAGCTGACCGACGAGCAGGAACTGGTGGCGCAATGCGAGTCGTGGGAGCGCCGGCGGGGCTCGCTGGAGTTCGAGATCGACGGCGTCGTGGTCAAGGTCAACCAGTTCGCGCTCCAACGGCGCCTGGGCGTCGTCGGCCGCGATCCCCGCTGGGCGATCGCCTGGAAGTTCCCGCCGACGACGGCGGTCACCCGCCTGCTCGAGATCCGCTGGAACCCGGGCAAGTTCGGGGATCTGCACCCCTACGCGGTGGTCGAGCCGGTACACGTCTCGGGCGTGACGATCAAGCAGGCCACGCTCCACAACGAGGAGGACATCGCGCGCAAGGACCTCCGTCCCGGCGAGGACGTGATCGTGCTGCGCGCCGGCGACGTCATCCCGCAGGTGCTCTCACCCGCGCCCCACGTCGCCGAGCGCAAGGATCGTCCGGTGCCGCCCCGGCCCCCGGAGCGCTGCCCCGTGTGTGACACCCCCACCGTCAAGCCCGAGGACTCCGTGTTCACGCGCTGTCCCAACCGCGACTGCGCGGGACGTCGGTGGCAGCTGCTCACCTTCTTTGAGACCGTGCTGGACATCGACGGCCTGGGGGAGAAGCAGGTCTCGCTGTTCATGGATCTCGGCTGGGTCCGGACGGCCGCGGACTTCTATGACCTGACCGCCGAGCAGATCGCCGAGCAGCCCGGCTTCGGGGAGGTCTCGGCCGAGAAGCTCGTGGCCGCGATCGCCAGGTCCAAGGAGATGCCGTTCGGCCGTGTGTTGGTGGCGTTGGGGATCGAGGAGGTCGGCGGGGTCACCGGGCGCAACCTCGCCGCCCAGTTCCGCTCGATCGACGCCCTGCTCGCCGCTGACCCCGAGGCCATCGAGGCCACTCCGGGCGTGGGGCCCAAGATGGCCGCGACCATCCATGACCAGCTCCACGACCCGATCATGGAGAAGCTCATCGCGGACCTGCGCGAGCGCGGCCTTCAGTTCGAGCAGGAGGGGCCACCGCCGGGCGAGGGACCCCTGGCCGGCAAGACCCTCGTGCTCACCGGCACGCTGCCCGAGCTCAGCCGCGAGCAGGCGACCGAGCGGATCGTCGCCGCCGGCGGCCGCGTCACCGGATCGGTGTCGCGCAAGACCGACTGGGTGGTGGCGGGCGAGAGCGCCGGCTCCAAGCTCGCCCAGGCCGAGAAGCTGGGTGTCGCGGTGCTGGACGAGGCGGGGCTGCTGGAGCTGCTGGGCGGCTGAGCCGGTCAGCCGCCGTACTTGGCCAGGGCCACCTGCATCCGGTCCTGGATGGGATGGGCGTAGTCAGGCACGACGCCGTTCATCATCAGCGCGTAGGCCAGCGTGTGTCCGTCCTTGGCCCGGCAGTAGCCCACGACGTTGGAGACGTCGTGCAGGGTCCCGGTCTTGCCGCGGCAGCGGCCCTGCGCGTAGGTCCCGTGCATCTCATGCACGAGCGTGCCGGTCTCGCCGGCGACGGCCAGCGAGTCGACGAAGGGGGCGTCGGAGGCCATGCCGCGCAGCAGGGTGACGACCTGCACCGGCGTCGTGAGGTCCGAGCGCGAGAGGCCGGAGCCGTCATTGATGCGGGGATGGATGTTGAAGCTCGACGCCATCTGGGCCCGCACGACCGCGGCGCCGGCCGCGGTGGTGCCGCCGGGGCCGAAGCGGGCGCCGACGTCCTTGATCAGCGTCTCGGCGAAGAAGTTGTCTGACGGGGTGTTGGTCAGCGCGACCAGCGTCGCCATCGAGGGCGAGCGGACGCCGGCCAGGGTCGTGGCGCTCGTGGGCGTCCGGCCGGCGCTGACCTTCACGTGACGGGGCACCCGGATTCCCGCGGCCTTGAGCGCGGCGACGAGCTGCTGGCCGGCCTGCACGGCGGGATGCTTGAAGTAGACGGTGCCGGTGGAGTTGGCCCAGCCTCGGTCGAAGGCCAGCGCGCTGAGCTCACCTTCGGTGTCGATTGAGGGCTCGTTGCCGGTGGCCGGGGTTCCCCGGTCTGAGTCGAACATCGTCTCGTCGGCCACCACGTTGCCGTCGAGGGCGGTGATCCCGGTCTCGCTCTGCAGGGCCGATACGAGCTGCTGGATCGTCGCCCCGGTCCCGTAGTTGGCCGAGTCAAAGGACGACGAGCCGAACGTCGGGTCTCCGCCGCCGCGCAGGTACAGCGTGCCGGTGAAGGTCCCGCCCAGCTGCGTCCCGTTGCCCAGCAGCGAGGTGGTCAGCGTGGCGCTGGGCCCGAACCGTTGCAGGACGGTCGTCGTCGTGTAGAGCTTCTCCACCGACGCGGGGAGGCGACTGGTGTTGGCGTTCTTGGAGTACAGCGTCCGATTCGCGGTGAGGTCCACGACGTAGGCGCCGCTGAAACGGCCCGCCTGGCGCATCCCCAGGTTCAGCGTTCCGTCCAGGGACCGGTTGGCCGTGACCGTGGCCGTGCTCGGCGGGGCGGGCGTGGTCCCGGTCCCGGTACTGGTGCCAGTGGCGCCGCCGGTGCCGCTGCCGCCGCCCAGACCGGCCCCGCCGCCACCCGAGCCGGCGGCCAGCGGGGCAGCGCCCAGCGCGATGACCAGGGCTGCGGCGAGGGAGTACAGGACGGACCGCATTGCACATGTGTAACCCATCGCGCGGCGCAAAGCTGCGGTCCCGCCGCTCCGTATCACTAGAATCCGGCGGCGCATGGGCAAGGTTGTCAAGCTGGCGACGGATCGCGCAGCCGGTGCCTCCCGAGCCGGGCAGTCCGGACGCCGGCGGCGTTCCAAGGCCGCCCTGGTCCTCGGTGGGGGCGGCTTCACCGGGGGGGTCTATGAGATCGGGGCGCTGCGGGCGCTCGACCTCCTCTCGGTCAACAAGACCGTCAACCAGTTCGACGTTTATGTCGGCACCAGCGCCGGCTCGTTCGTCGCGGCAGCGGTGGCCAATGGCGTCACGCCCGAGGAGATGATGCGGGTCATCGGCCAGCAGGTGCCGACGCCGTTTCCCGATGCCCGAGTCGGCGCGCTGCTCAAGCCCAACTACCGCGAGTTCGTCGCCCGGGGCCTGAAGTTCCCCCTGCGCGTGGCCGGGCTCCTGCGCACCCTGGGCCGTGATCTGCGCCAGGTCTCGGCGATGGACATCGTCCTGGCGCTGGCCGAGGCGCTCCCCACCGGGCTGTACTCGGGCGAGGGCATCGAGCGCTACGTGGCGCGCATCCTGTCCGATCCGGATCGCACCAACGACTTTCGCGAACTGGCCTGCGAGCTGTATCTGGCCGCCGTCGACCTGGACACGTGTGAGCGGGTGGTGTTCGGATCGGAGGGGTGGCAGGACGTGCCGATCTCGCGAGCCGTCAGCGCGTCGAGCGCACTGCCGATGGTCTACCGGCCGGTCAAGATCGGCGAGCGCGAGTACGTCGACGGCGGGATCATCTCGACCACGAACCTCGACATCGCCGTCGAGGCCGGGGCCAAGCTGATCGTGGTGGTCAACCCGCTGGTGCCGTACGCCAACGACTTCGAGACGCGGATCCCCACGATCAGCGGCTCACGGCCGCGCCGGGTCTCGGACATGGGCTTTCCCCACATCGGCTACCAGGCGTTCAAGCTGCTGGCCCACCAGCGCCTCCACGAGCTGGCCCGGCGCTGGGAGCAGCGATACCCCGGCGTCGACATCATCCTCATCGAGCCCGATTCCGGCGACGAACTGATGTTCCAGACGAGCATCATGAACTACACCTCGCGCGTCGAGATCGCCCGTCACGGCTTCCAGTCCGTGACCCTGAAGCTGGCGAACGACTACCCGAGGTTCAAGCGCATCTGTGCGCGCCACGGGATCGAGATCTCGGCCACCAGGGTGCGCCAAGTGGTCAAGCACTTCGAGGCCGAGCGCGAATCAACGCGCGCCTGGCGGAAGATCCTCGAGCAGACGACCTCGACGCTGCTGCGTCAGTCGGCCCAGTAGACGGCGCCGGTCGGACGCCGTTGTCTCACGCGACTCTCGCGCCGGCTGCTGCCGGGTTCGCGGCCGGTCGTGCCCGTGAGAAGGGACTACACGCTGGCTACGTGCGCCTGAGGCTGCGTGGAGACCGTCATTTCGCGCAGACTGGAGAGGAAAAGAGTCTTGTCAATCCGACCGTTGAAGATCGGGACGCCCAACTCGCAACATTTGGCGATGACATCGCGCCGGTCCAACCCGGCTTCACGCGCCAACTCGGTGGGCGTCAGGTGATTGGCCATCGGTCTTCTCCTTTTTGCCGTTCACTACATGTCCACAAGTATGCAGCGTCGGGCGGACGCTGACAATCCCGATGGACGAAAGTACGTACGCTTGGTCCGCGAATTTCCCCCGCAATTGCAGTGGTTTATGAAGTTTTACTTTGGGGCATCATTGAAGATACCCATCCGGAGTGCTATTGAATGAACGCGGTAGTTCACTCAAGCTCGTCCAGTGGGGTCCCGTCCCGTCCCGAATAGCGAGCACCGTCCGCCCATGCTGCTCACGATGAGCAAGACCGCCAGGCTCCCCGCGCACAGCGAGCAGGAGCTTGTTGCCGCCATCCGCGCGGGGAACGACCGCGCCTTCGAAGAGCTCTACGCCCAATACCGCGAGCGCATCTTCGCGTTCATCCTCAGCAAGGTCCACGACCACGGCCGCGCCGAGGACATCGCCCAGGAGGTCTTCATGTCGGCGCTGCGTCGCTTGCGCGGCGCGGACCAGACGATCGCCTTCAAGCCGTGGATCTACGAGATCGCCAAGAACGCCTGCATTGACGAGTTCCGCCGCGGCAGCCGCGGGCGGGAGGTGCCGTTGGAGGCCGACGGCGAGTTCGTGGTCGACCGGCAGAAGTCAGCGGTCTCGTCGGCTCCCACCCCGGCCGCCGCGGTCGAGTCAAAGCAACGGCTCGACGATCTCCGCGGCGCCTTCGGCGGCCTGTCCACCACTCACCACCAGCTGCTCGTCATGCGCGAGTTCGAGGGCATGTCCTACGACGAGATCGGCCAGCGACTCGATATGACCCGGCAGATGGTCGAGAGCGGCCTGTTCCGGGCCCGTCGCAAGCTCAACGAGGAATACCAGGAACTGGCCAGCGGGCAACGCTGCGAACAGATCCAGACGGCCATCGAAAGTGGTCGGCTGCGTGCCGTCAGCACGCTGGGGATCCGTGACCGACGCCGCTGCGCGCGTCATCTGGCCCACTGCCAGCCTTGCCGCCATGCCGCTCTGATGGCCGGCGTGGACGAGACGCTGCTCCGGCCGCGCAGCATCGCCGCGAAGATCGCCGGGCTGCTTCCATTCCCGCTCTGGCGCCTGCCCTGGCGCTCCCGCGGCGCCAAGGCGGCGTCCGCCACCGGCTCTCACCATCTCGCCGGCGCGGGGCCCGCAGGCCTGGTCCCGTCGGCCGGCGCCGCCTTCAGCTTCGGCCAGGCGGCGGCGACCGTCGCCGTGATCATCGCCGGCGCCGGTGGTGGGCTGGCAGTCCACGGACTGAGCGGCGGCCACAGCCATAACGCGGCGACGTCACCCGCGGCGCATCAGCTGTCCTCGGGCTCTGGAGGCTCGGCAGCCCCGGCGTCCGCGTCGACGGCCAAGACGGCGCATACCGGGGGCTCCGTGGCCAAGGGGCCCAGCGCCATCAGTTTCTCCGCATCGCGGACCACCGCGGCGCACTCCCAGGGCACCAAGCGCCGGCAGGGCGGCTCGGCGCCTGGCGCACCGGGCAGCGGGACCGCGGGCGGCGGCTCGGCCGCGCCCGGGTCGGGCGCGGCTCACGGAACGGCCGCATCCGGGTCGTCCCCGTCGAGCACCGCCGGCAAGGTCGTCAACGGCGTCACGAAGACGGTCGGCGGCCTGGGCCGGAGCGTCACCGGCGCCGGAAAGACGCTGGGCGGCGCGGCCGCCGGCGCGGCGCACACCGTGGGCACAACCGTCGGCAACGTCAGCAACGGCGTGGACCAGACCGTCCACAACGTCACCGGCGGCGTCAACGGGGCCGTGCACGGCGTCAGCAACACGGTCGGCAAGGTCACCAGCGGCGTGGGCAACGCGGTGAACACCGCCACCGGCGGTGCCGTCAACCCCACCCAGACCCTCTCCAACGTGAACAACGCCGTCGGCGGCGTGGCCAATGGAGCCGCCGACACCGGGTCAAAGCTCGTCAACGGAGTGACCGGTGGGGTGACCGGAGCGGTTGGCAAGGTGGGCTCCGGGCTCACTGGCGGCACCCCCGGGGCCAATAGCGTGCTCGGGGGCGGGTCGGGCTCTGCGGGCGCCAACGCGCCGGCGTCCTCCAACGCACCCGCGTCCTCCAACGCACCCGCGTCCTCGACGTCCGGCGGCGCCTCCGGCGCCACGGTCCCGTCGCTTACCTCCGGCCTGACAAAGCCCGGCGGCCTCCTCGGTCACTGATCCAGGCTAAGCTGCTCCGCCGGGCTTCTCCACGGCGGACCGCGTCCGCCCGCGAGCGGGCCTGTGGGATACTGAAGCTCTTCGGGGCGTGGCGCAGCCTGGTAGCGCGCACCGTTCGGGTCGGTGAGGTCCCCGGTTCAAATCCGGGCGCCCCGATTTCCTGAGAACCCTCGCGCGAGCGGGGGTTTTCTCGTTTGCCAGACGGTCGCGCCGGCTGTCTGCCGGTAGCGAGCGAGCGTGTGGCGGGGCTGGCTTCCGGTGCAATGGCTCCCGTCCGCCCGCTTCCGCCGCCGACGTCCATGGCGTTGAGGAAGTCAGTGGCCCCGGATCGTGAGACCAGCCCGCGGAATCCCGCCGGGGGGTGGGCCCGCGCGCTCAAGAATGGTGCTGGCCGGGTCGAATATCTCGAAGGCCGGGGAACTCCGAGAGCTCCGGCCGCCGCGTACGCGCCGCCAGCTCATCATGCACACTCCCACACGTTTCCGTCTCAGGCCGCGATCCGGGTCGCGCGGACGGTCGCCGCGTGCCACCGTACTGGTGCGCCGGTTCGCGCTGTACGTGGGAATCGGCATCCTCATCGCGGCGGGCGGCATGTTCTGGGTCGTCCGTCGCAGCGCGATCCAGCACACGGTGTCGCTGGCGACCTTCCACACCCGCTTCATCGCCGAGACCGTGCTGCGTGACCGGCTGAGGGAATCGGATTTTGCCGGCCCGGTGGATCCCCGGAGAATGGCGCAACTGGACCACCTGTTCGCGCGCGATGTGCTGGTCAGCGGCGCGCTGCGCGTCAAGCTCTACGGCCCGGACCGGCGCGTCACCTACTCCAACGACCATGATCTGATCGGCGGGAAGGGAGACGACGAGGGCGTTTCCCGCGCCCTCGCCGGCGCGACGACCAGCGACGTCTCGCACCTCGCGGATGAGGGCGGTCGCGGGCCCGACCCGGCGGTGCTCGAGGCCTACGTGCCCGTGCGCCTCGCCGGCTCCCGACGCCCGGCCGGGGTGTTCGAGCTCTATCAGGACCACAGCACCATCGCCGGTGACGCAACCGGAGTCTTCCTGCCCATCATCGGCTTCATGGCCTTGGTGCTGGTGGGCTTCTATGTCCTGTTGTTCCGGGGCTACGTGCGTGCAGTCGAGCACCGCGGCCAGCACGACCGCCTCACCGGGCTCGCGAACCGTGCCGTGCTCGAGGAGGGCCTCGCCCGTACGCTGCGCCGCTCCGACGTCAACGGGTCGGTGTCCGCGCTGCTCTACATCGACCTCAATGACTTCAAGCTGGTCAACGACTCGCTCGGCCATGCCACCGGAGATGAGGTCCTGCGTCAGGTCTCTCGGCGCCTGGAGGGATCCACCCCTCCTGGCGCCCTGCTCGCGCGCCAGGGAGGCGACGAGTTTCTGCTCGTCGTCCCCGATCTGGGACCACATCAGGACGAGCCGTCGCAGGCGGCGGCGATCGGGCGCGTCCAGGCGGTCGCCGCGCAGATCGCGGCACAGTTCGAGCACCCGTTCGCCGTTGGCGACGCGGAGTTCCAGGTGGGCGCCGCGATCGGCGCAAGCCTCTACCCGCTCGACACGACCTCGGCGGAGACCCTGCACCGGTACGCCGATCATGCGATGTATCGAGCCAAGTCGCGGCGCGAGGCCTTCGCCTTCTACGAGCCCGAGCAGGAGGACCCGCTGCAGCCGCTCGAGCGGGCGGCAGGACTGCGGCGTGCGCTGCGCGAGGACGGCCTCGAGCTGCACTACCAGCCCATCTACCGGCTCAGCGATCGCTCCGTGCTGGGCGTCGAGGCCCTCGTTCGCTGGCGCGCGCCGAGCGGCGAGCTCATCTCGCCCGCCGAGTTCATCCCGATCGCCGAGCACACCGGGTTGATCGAGCCGATTGGCGACTGGGTCGCGCGTGAGCTCTGTCGCCAGGCGACGATCTGGAGTGACCTGGGTATGCATCCGAACTTCGGGCTCAACGTCTCCCCGCGTCAGCTGCGCCGGCCCAACTTCGCCGCCGATCTGGCCGCGATCGTCTCCAGTCACGGATTGGCGCCGGAGCGGTTCGTGATCGAGTTGACCGAGTCCGCGTGGACGGGTAACGCAACGACGCGGCGGGCGCCCGACGAGCTGCGCGCTCACGGCTTCAAGCTGGCGATCGACGACTTCGGGACCGGCCACTCCAACCTCGCGCGGCTGCGCGACCTACCGGTCGACATCATCAAGATCGACCGCAGCTTCCTGCCCGCCGTCCCGGCCCAACCGCAGGCGTGCGCGGTGGTGGCCGGCATCGCGCAACTGGCCCGCGCCTGCGAGTGCGACATCGTCTTCGAGGGGGTGGAGACCGCCGAGCAGCTGGAGTTCCTCGACACCCTGGGCATCCGCCTCATCCAGGGCTTTCACCTGTCACGACCGCTGCCCCACGAGCAGATCACCAAGCTCCTGTCAGAGGAGCTGTCCCCCGAACGCCGCACCCCGCCACGCGGCGGCGCGCGCTGGTCGCCTGGCCTCGAGGCCGGGGCGATGGGCGTCGGGGTCAGCCCCCGCTGAGGGCGGCCCCGCAGGTCGCGGGAGCTCCCGCGGTGTCGGTCAGGCCGACATTGGTCACGCGGCCGTGGACAGATCGGGTGCTGACGCTGAGCCCGCCAAGCTCGGCCTGGAGCCCCGCGAAGCACGCGCGCAGAGCGTCGGACTCCTCGCGGGTCGCGTTGGTGGCGCCCTGTAGACCGTGGATGGTGCGCCCCAGGCCGGTGACGTGGCGGTTGAGCAGTCCGACGCGCCTGTTCAGACGTGATCCCTGCCGGGCGGTGTGCACCACCTTCGTCTGAAGCGCGGCGAGGCGGCTGTCGGCGTTGCCCAACCGTGTGCTCAAGGACCTGATGTCGCCCTGCATCCGGCTGGCCGTCGGTGCGATGGCGAGGAGGAGGATGGCGGTCACGCAGCCCACCAGGGCCATCACGGCCAGGATTGAGGCGACGATCCGGTGCGCGTCGCTCCGCCGGCGCCGCGCGGTATTGCGGTAGGCGCCACCGGCGGCCCGGGCGTCCGGTGATGGTGCCCCCGCTGATGAGAACTCCGCCCCGAGTGCGGAGCGCAACTCGTCCACTGTGATCTGTGCTGGCACGGCCTCGTCGAGTCCTTTCGAAACAAGCGGTCCCACCACATCAACGGGCGCACCTGGCTGAGATTGACGCCGATGTGACAAACCCGTCGGCACGGGCCGGTGCAGGGTGAGGTCTACTCGGCGTCCAGTCGGGCGGCGATGAGCATCGCGGCGCGCTCGTGCGCGGCGTAGGTGGCGCGCAGCGCGTCGACCACGTCCGGCTCATCGGCGGCTACCGGTGGGGGATTGGCGATCAGCAGCTGCCGGATCATCTCGCCCAGGGGCTCTCCGCCCACGGCGTCGGCCAGCGCGGTCAGCGCGTCGGCGCGCACCCGCGCCCCTTCCACGAACGAGCCGATCACGGTTTCACGAGCCAGCGGGGCGGCCCCGAAAACGCGGGCGTGCAATACCGCGGGATTGACGGCGTGGGGGCGGATGAGCGCGCGGCGTTCGCTCGGGGACAAGCCCGCGGCGGTGGCGAGGTGGTCGATGGCCTGTGTCACGCCCTGGGCGTCGACCGGCAGCGACGCCGCGATCTCGGGCGGCACCTGCGACATGAGCGAGGCGTGCTCGGCCGCGGCATCGGCCAGGAGGGCCTCGACGCGCTGACGGTGGGTGACGTCCATGGGCGTCAACGGTAGTCGCCGCAGCGCGCCGGCTGCCGTGGCGCTCCGGGGGCGCTACAGCTCGGCTGAGGCGATCCGCGCGCCCTCGACCAGCGACCCCAGCTTCAGCCAGGCCACGCCGGGATCCACCTGCGAGAATCGAATGAACGTGTCAAACCCGCAGTCGGTGCCGGCGAGCAGCCGCTCCTTGCCGATGATCTGGCCCAGCCGGGTCAGGCGATCGGCCACGACCAGCGGATGCTCGACGTGATTTGACTTCACGTCGATGACGCCCAGCACCACCGACGTGTCGTCAGGGAGCTTGGTGTCCTGGAAGACGCGCCACTCGTGCTCATGGCGGGAGTTGCCGCCCTCCACGTAGATCGTGCCGGCGTCGACCTTGAGGACGTCGTCGATGATCTCGGCCAGGGGGACGTCCTTGTGGTGAGGCCCCGCGTAGTTGCCCCAGCACACGTGCAACCGCACCTGCTCACGGGGGATCCCGTCCAGGGCGGCGTTGAGAGCCTCGACGGCCAGCGGCAGGTGCGTGTGCCAGTCGCCGACGCTCGAGCCCACCGAGCGGCAGTGGGCCGCCATCGCCATGTCAGGCGAGTCGATCTGGAGCATGAACCCGGCGTCGGCGATCGCCTTGTACTCGTAGGAGAGCGCGTCAGCCAGCGCGCCGAGGTAGGTCTCGTGCGAGCCGTAGTGCTGGTCGGGATAGTTGAAGGCGATCTGGCCGGGGCTGATGGCGCCCATGAACGCGGACTTGGGGTCAGCGTCGCCGATGGCGTTCTTCAGCCGCGCGATGTCCTGATGGACGGCCTCCTTGTCAGACAGCTCGACCGGGCCGACGCAATTGGAGAAGACGACGTGCGCCATGGACGGCGTGTTGAACAAGCGCATGGCCAGATCGGGGAAGTCGGCGACGTCGTCGGCCTGGAACTCCGAGCGGCCGTCGAAGCCGGAGAAGCGCTCGTTGACGTAGGTGCTGAACCCGGTCTTGCTCATCTCGCCATCACTGATGACGTCGAGGCCGACCTCCTTCTGCTTGCCCACGACCTCGGCCACGGCGGCATCGATCCGCTGTTCGAGCGCCGCTGAGTCGACCTCCTTGCCCTCGAGCTGACTCCAGATCATGTCCACGACGTCGCTGGGGCGCGGGAGGCTGCCCGCGTGCGTGGTACGGATCGCTTCGCCTGCCATGTCTCTTACCTCCGGGTTGGCGTGACGCAGGTCGGCGCTGCGTTCACGGCGCGTTCTACACCAAACGCGCCGCCGGAGTCCACGGTTCAGTGCGCGGAGATATATGCATAAATGTTCATGCAATAATGTGTGCATGGGACACGGCCTCGAGCCTGATCTGAGCTTCCTCACCGCCGAGACCGCGCGCTCGGTGGCCGAGACGATGCACGCGTTGGCCGCGCCGAGCCGGGTGCGGATCCTCAGCCGCCTGGCCGCGGGGCCGTGCTCGGTGGGCGAGTTGGCTCGCCACGTCGCGATGGAGCAGTCGGCGGTCTCCCAGCAGTTGCGCGTACTGCGCCACCTCGGCCTCGTCGTCGGGGAGCGCGACGGCCGGCAGGTCATCTACGCCCTGCACGACGATCACATCCGCACGCTGCTGGAGGAGGCGGTGTCCCACACCGAGCATCTCCGTCTCGGGCTGGCGACCAGCCCGGCCGCCGACGCGCTCCGGGTATGAGCGACACTACCCCCGCGTTGTTCGCCGCGGCGGCCGGAGTCGGGTTCGGGCATGCCGTGCTACCCGATCACTGGGTGCCACTTGCCGTCCTGGGCCGGGCGCGCCGGTATCCGCTGTCGAAGATCGCGCGCCTCTCCGGTCTCGCCGGGGTGGCGCACGTGCTGCTCTCAATCGTGCTGGGGGCCGTCATCATCGCCGTCGGCCTTCAGTTCCGCGCGTCGGTCTCCAGCGCCCAGGACGCGATCATCGGGGGGCTGCTGATCGCCACCGGGCTGGGCTTCGGAGCGCTCCAGGCCACCGGTCGCGGTCATCGCCACGACCACGATCACCACCACGACCATGATCATCACCACGACCGCGACCACCACCACATCCACATGGATCCCGACGCCGGTCACGGGCTCGGACGGCTGGCGGCGATCATGGTGCCGTTCGGTGCGGCGGCATCCCCGGATCTCACGATCCTGCCCGTGTTCCTGGCCGCGACGACGGCCGGGGTGGCCACCGCCGTCGGCTCGGTGGCCATCTTCGGCGCGGTGACGATCGGCACGATCGTCGGCCTGACGCTGGGCGCTGCCAGGGGCGGCTACCAGATCAAGGGCGACTGGCTGGACCGCTGGGGCAACGCGGTGACCGCCGTCGTGCTGGTCGTGATCGGCGCCCTGGTGCTCAGCGGCGCGATCTAGAGCCCTTCAGGGCACTAGGCAAACCGCGCCGGCGTGCGGGCGTGCACGATCGCCGCCTCCAACTCGCCCGCGAGGGTTCCGAGCAGGCCCCCGTCGGCCATCCAGCGCTCGAGGCGGGCGGTCACCGCCTTGCGCGACGTCTCATCGCCGCGCAGCAGGTCTGCGAGGCCGAGGCTGCGCCAGGTGGTGCGGCGCGCGCAGCGGTGGCGGACCGACTCGTAGCGATCACCGAGCGCGCGAGTCCAGGCCTCCTCGCTCTCCGCCAGCTCGCGGCAGAGCAGCCCGGCGAACCGGGGCGCGGCGACGGCGCGCAGTCCCGTCTGGAACCGCAGCGGGTCCATGCGCATCGCCGGGGCGCACGCGCAGGCGAACACCATCCGCGTGGCGTCGCGCTCGGTCGTGGTCCAGGCCGGCGCGGTCGAGCGCAGCCCCAGCGCCTGCCACACACCCAGCGTCCCGGCGCAGATGGCGCGCTCGGCCTCGCCGGCGGCAGCCGACAGCAGCTCGCCGAACTCGGGCAGGGTGTCGGCGAGGCGGCGCAGCTGCTCGAGCTCGGGACGGCCGTCGACCGAGGTCACCATCGTGCCGATCATCGCCCCGGCGGCGGGAAACGCGCCGGACAGCTCCGCCGGGGCCGCGCTGGTGCGGTAGCGCGCGAGCGAGGCACGCAGAGCAAGGAGGTGGGGGATGGCCTCGGGCGGGAGCGCCGCGGCCGGTGGCGGCGTTGGCTGGGCTCCCGCGGCCAGGGCCCGACCGCCCCCGGTGGGGGCAGCGTCAAACGCCTGTGTGTGATCGTCGGATACCAGCATTCGTTACGCGTCCGTGGTAAGGAATGGGCGACCGGGGTCGGTGAGGCCGGTCCCGCAGCCGCGGCAAGCATAGGGGCGCGCCCCGCGGCGGTCAACGGCGGCGGACGGATGGGCGATGGGTACGGGTCGGTCGCGTCCAGCGTCGGCGGACGCAGGCGGCTCAGCTGCCGGCGTGCTGGCGGCGATCGAGCCGGCGCTGGCGGCGGACCTCTCGCGGTGGGCGCAGGGTGATCGGCTCGTGGCGGGTACGGCGCAGGATGATGAAGGCCACCGTGCCCCACATGGCCGGGACCCACAGCGCGATGGCGTGGTAGACGACGGTGGCCGCGGTGGCGACGGTCGCAGAAATCCCGAAGAGGACGAACATGCCCACCAGGCTGCCGTCGAGCACGCCGATGTTGCCGGGGATGGGGACGATGTTGGACAGGTAGCCGATCTGGTAGGCCAGCACGATCGTCGCCAGCGGCGGGACCGGCCCGGCGGCGGCGAAGCACGCCGCCAGCACCCCGATGTCGCACCACAGAAACGCGATCGCCCCGACGATCCGCCAGTCCGGCGTGCGCAGCAGGTCACGCGTCGCGCGGATGGTCACGGCGAACTCCGTCAGCAGCGTGCGCATCCGGCCGGGCGCACGCTTGGCCGCGAAGCGGTCCGTGATCGCCGGCAGCGCCAGGAAGAGCACGATCACGGCGACGCCGACCGCGCCCGGCACCAGACTGAGCAGCGGGTCAGACGGACCCGGGAGCAGGCCGATCCACAGCCCCAGCCCGGCGAGGGCGAGGGTGATGACGTTGATGGCGCTGGTCAGCAGGAAGAGCACCGCCGAGCGCTCGGCGATGCGAGCCGGGTTGCCGCCCCGGTCGACGAGCAGCCACGCCCCGACCGCGATGCTGCCCGCGCCGCCCAGCGAGACCGCGGCGCCAAACGCGAGCTCTGAGAGTGCCACGCGCGCGCCGAAGCGCAGTGGCGCGCGGTCAAACACCTGCAGGAAGGCGATGACGTAGCCGACGCAGGAGAGGATCTCCAGCACAACCCCGACGAGCACCCAGCCGAGGTGCATGTCGGCCACCTCGTCAGCGACCCCATGCAGGCCGGGCACCGCCAGCAGCAATGAGACCACCAGCGCCAGCAGGATGGCCAGTGAGATAAGGCCGCGCCACAGACTCCGGCCGGGATCCTCGTCGTCGCGTCCACGCGTGGCGCCTTCGAGAACGATAGGTCCCTCAGGATCATCCCCGAGAGTACGAGGCTCGTCCGCGCCCGCCGCCATAGTCGACAATTCAAGCAGTGACACGGCTTGAGGTCCCCGGGCATGATGTCGTCGGGTTGCGAGCGGGCAACCCGGGCCCGTTCACGCTGACCGGAACCAACACCTGGATCGTCGGCTCAGGCCCGGCCTGGCTGGTCGATCCGGGACCCGATCTCGGCGAGCATGAGGCGGCCGTCATCGCCGAGGTGGAGGGGCGAGGCGGGCTGGGCGGCATCGCCCTCACGCACGACCACAATGACCACTCCGGCGCGGTGGCGGCGGTGCGTCAGCGCTTCCCCCACGCGCCGTTGGCGGCGGCGCGCGGCGATGTCGACCGGCTCCTGCGCGACGGGAGCGAGTTCGGGCCATTGCAGGTGGTGAGCACCCCGGGGCACGCCCCCGACCACCTGGCGTTCATCGTGGGCAGCGCCGGCCTGACCGGCGACGCCGTGCTGGGTCAGGGCAGCGTGTTCATTGCCCCGGACCCCGGGGCGCTGACCCGATATCTGGAGGCTCTGCGCGAGCTGCGCCTCCGCGACCTGTCGGTGCTGCTCCCCGGTCACGGGCCGCCGGTGAGTGATCCGGCGGCCAAGCTCGATCAATACGTCGCCCATCGGCTGGAACGCGAGCGGCGTTTGGTGGAGGGCCTCGACGCCGGCGCGCGGACCGTGGACGAGATGCTCGACGCGGCGTGGGACGACGTGCCGGACCTGCTGCGCCCGGCGGCGACCGTGACCCTCGCCGCGCACCTGGACAAGCTCGCCTCCGAGGGTCGCCTTCCCGATGGCGTGGAGCGTCCCGGCCCGGAGTCACGTAGCGCGTCAGAGCCGCGCAGCACGTCGCTGCCACACCGGCCGACGGAGCCTCGCGGCACCTCCGGTCCGCGCTGAGCTTGGATCTCAGCGGATCCAGGCTAAGCCGACGCGGCGTGCAGGCGCTGGCGCGCCAGCTCCATCGCCGCCGCCAGCGGCGTCTCCCCGGTGTCGTCGGAGCGGTCGAAGATCGTCCGGATGGTGGTGCCGATGCCCTGGACACGCTCGCGCGCGACACCCGGGTCATAGCCGCCGGCCTCCTGGGCGATGTTGATGATGCCGCCGGCGTTGGCGACGAAGTCCGGTGCCCACAGGATCCCGCGCTCCTGCAGAAGGCCCGCGATACGGTCGTCGGCGAGCTGATTGTTGGCGGCGCCGGCGATCGCCCGGCAGCGCAGCCGCGGCACCACCTCGTCGTCGAACAGGCCGCCCAGCGCGCACGGCACCAGCACCTCGACCTCGGCGCGCCAGGCCTCGGCCGGGGTCGACCAGGTGGCGCGCAGCTGCTGGGCCAGCGCCTGCTTGCGTGGATCGACATCGGCGACGATGAGCCGGGCGCCGGCCTGGGCGCAGCGCTTGGCCACCCGTGAGCCGACATGGCCGAGGCCGAGCACGCAGAGCCGGCGGCCGCGCAGCGAGCTGTCGCCGAAGGCGCGCTGACACGTGGCCCGGATTGCCGCCTCCACCCCGAGCGCTGTGAACGGGCTGGGGTCGCCCGATCCGCCCCGGCTCCGCGCCAGGCCCGCGACGTGCCCGGTGCGCTGAGCGATCACGGCCATATCCCGGCTCGAGGTCCCGACGTCCTCCGCGGTGATGTAGCGGCCCTGCGCCGACTGCACGAGGTCGCCGAAGTCCAGCAGCGCGTCGTGCCGCCGGCGCGGGGTGAGGGCCTCATCGGTGGGGGCCATGATCACGCCCTTGCCCCCGCCGAGCGGCAGGTCGGCCACCGCGGCCTTGAACGTCATGGCCCGCGACAGTCGCAGGACGTCGCGCACGGCCAGACGCGCATCACCGTATCTCCACATGCGGCAGCCGCCGAGGGAGGGGCCGCGCAACGTCGAGTGGATCGCGACCAGGCTGTAGAGCCCGGAGCGCGGGCCACGACGCACGAGCAACTCCTCGTGCTCGAGCGGCTCAAGGTACGCGCTGGTCAGTTGCCCGTCATCGTGAACACGGCGATCGTACCGTGCCCATGAGGCCGTGATGCTGCCGGGATCTTGGACGGGTCGATCGACCCCGTCGAGGCGGCCGGAACGACCTTGGTGCTCTTGCCGGTGCCGGTGGAGCTGGTCGAGCCGCTGCCGTTCGGAGAGCTGCCGGTGCCCGAGGAGCTCGTGCCGGTGCTGCCCGGCGCCGAGGTACCGGTGACCGAGGAGGTCCCGCTCGTCGGCGTAGCGGCCCCTGTCGTGGAGGTCGACCCGGTGTTGGTGACGCTCGTCGGCGCGGAGCTCGCCGGCGTCGATGACGACGTGCCGGTGGTCGAGACCGGAGCGTCGGGGTCCGTCGGCGTGCTCGCGGCGCCATCCGCGCCCGGGGTCGACGCCGGCGTCGATGTCACGGGCGTGGCCGTCGGATCAGTCGGATCGAGCAGGTTGGAGGTTCCCGTCGGATACAGGGTGCTCAGCTGGTCAGGATCGAGCCGCTCGGTGAGGGGGATTCCGAATGTCGAGCCCTTGGCGTCCGGTCGCGAGCGGCGGTGGCCGGTACGAGCCGACGACCCCGTGGACGCCAGCGGGTTGGAGGCCGTGCTGGTGGGAACGGCGGCTGAGCTCATCGCCGGGGCGGCGGCGGTCTGGTTGACGTTGGAGTTCGACGCCGGCGCGGCGCTGGAGTTGCTCGCGTTCTGCGCCGGTGCGCGCGCGGGCGCGCGGGTCGCCGCGCGATGGTGGTGGACGCGCTGCGGGGGCGGCGGCGCGATGTGCTGCAGTTCGATGGCGCCGCCGGCCGTGACCACGGCTGCGGCCAGCAGTGTGACGACGTGGCCGGTGCCGGCCAGCGCGCCGATGCCCACGGCGGCGCTCGAGCCCGCCAGCCCGCCCGCCGCGCCGGCGCTGGTGGCGGCGGCGGTGGCGCCTCCGCCGGCGATCGCGGTGGATCCGGCGGCCGCGCCACCTCCACCCCCGATGCCCAGAAGCTTGGCGATGACCCCGATCGGGCCCAGGGCGGGGACAAACGCCGCCAGCTGGCGGCTGACCCCGCGTACCTCGCCGCGGAACGCCCGGCAGTGCGGGCAGTCGCGCAGGTGCCGGCGCGCCAGGCCGCTGGCGCGCACCCCGCGGTCGTGGGCGACGATCAGGTCCTCGCGAATCCGGGAGCAGGCGGTGTCACGGGCCTCGTTGGCCTGGGCAAGTCCCACGCGTGCCCGTACGAGCAGCGACTTGACCGCCGGAACCGACACGCCGAGCGCCCCGGCGACGTCGGCGTAGGTCATGCCGGCCAGTTCGCGCATCAGCAGGGCCGAGCGCTGTTGATCGGGCAGGCGCTGGACGTCGGCGATGAGGCGCTTGAGCGCGTCGCGCTGCTCGAGGCGTACGACGGGATCGGCCCCGGTGTTGGGGACCGTCGCGGGGATGGCCTCGGTCGCGACCGACTGCGGGCGGCGCAGCTCGTCGATGCACCGGTTGTGGGCGATCCGGTACAGCCAGGCGCGCAGGGCCAACTCCCGATCACTCGAGCGAAGGCCCGAATAGGCGCGCACGAAGATCTCCTGCACCGCGTCCTCAGCGTCCACCGCCGAGCCCGAGAGCATCTGGCGGGTGTAGGCGAACATGCGCTGCCGGTACCGGTCGTGAATGGTCCGGAAAGCCTCGTCGTTGCCCCCGCGGAACAGAGACACCAGCTGTTCATCGGAGCGGAGGCGAAGGAGCGGGGCGCCGAGCGCCAGCCGCGTCCGTGCCAGTGCTACCGAAGGTGGGAGTGCGGAGGCTTCCACGTTGAACCCTGACCCATCCTAACGCTTGACTCGGGAGAAAGTTTCAGGCTTTGTCGTGCGATCAAGAATCTTTCACCAAACACCGGACGGACCTGCCGCGGCGTTGGCGATACGCGTCCGTCCGCTGTCTGACAGCGGTTGAGCGCATCGGCGCTGCGCCGGCAGCGGCTACTCTCGGGAGCGACATGGTGGATGCGGCGTCGGGAATCGGACTGCCGGTGGCCTTCGGCGCCGGGCTCATCTCGTTCCTGTCGCCGTGTGTGCTGCCGCTCGTGCCCGGCTACATCTCCGCGGTGGCCGGCGGTCAGCCCGGCCAGGTCAGCACCGGCCAGGTGCTCGGGCCCAGCCTGGCCTTCGTGGGCAGCTTCTCGTTCATCTTCATCGTGCTGGGGCTGCTCGGTCAGCGCGCGCTGCGCTTCGCGCTGACCGGCCCGACGGCGCTGAAGGTCTCGGGCGGCGTGATCATCGTGATGGGGCTGCTGTTCATGCTGGCCCCGTTCATCCCGGCGCTGTCACGCGAGTGGCATGTCAGCGGGCTCATGCAGCGCGCCGGACGCGGCGGCCCGGTGCTGACCGGCGCCGCGTTCGCTCTGGCCTGGACGCCGTGCACGGGCCCGACGCTCGGGGCGATCTTGACTGTCGCCGGCACCTCGCACTCGGCCTCGCACGGCGCGATCCTGCTCGCGGTCTACTGCGCCGGTCTCGGCGTCCCCTTCCTCATCACCGGTCTGGCCTTCGGCACCGCCACCGCCGCGTTCGCGGTGATCAAGCGGTACTACCCGGTGGTGATCGGCGTAGGCGGGGCCGTGCTGATCGCGATGGGAGTGCTCATCTGGACCGGCGAGTTCACCCAGCTCAACATCACCGTCAGCAACTGGCTTCAGTCGGTGGGGCTGCCCAACCTCAACGGGGATACCTAGAGGTAGGTGCTTTCGGCGTTGCACCGGGCACCGGCGAACGTCAACGACGGGCTAGGGAGGGGTGGGAGGCGCCGGGGCGCCAGGGCCATGAGAGGGGCGTGGGCGATTTTGGCCCTGTGACGACCATTTGCTCCCACTACCCCGCGGAGGGACCGCCGGAACGCCTCCGTGCTCCCCTCCATAGCCGCAGTTGACGTTCGCCCGTGCCCCGCGAGAGCGCCAAGCGACAAACGGCTACCTGATGAGCCCCTCTGACCGTGCCGCCCGCACCATCGCCTCGAGCGTCTCGCGCGCGTCGTGGCGCGGCTGCCAGCCCAGCATGGTGCGGGCGCGAGTGGTGTCCATGATCACCGGCCGGCGCAGGCTCTCGATCCACTGAGCCTCGCCGGGCATGAAGGGCAGGCGCGCGACGAGCTCGGCGACGGCCCCGACGGCCAGGTCGGGCACAGGGATGCTGTACCAGCCCAGGGCATCAGCCAGGTCGCCCAGGGTCAGCGTCCCGTCGCCGGCCAGGTTGTAGATCCCCGGCTCGCCGAGACCAAGCACCGCGGCCTGGAGCGCGGACGCGACGTCGTCGTGGTGCACGAGTTGGAAGGGGACGCCCGGGTCGGGGATGACTGGCCGCAGCGCCGGCACGAGCTCGAGCGCGCGCAGGATCGGCGCCGGCATCCTGTCCGAGAGCTGCACGTAGGGGATGCTCTGCACCAGGGTCAACGCATCGGGCCCGGCGACGATGCAGGGCCGGAACACGTAGGCGGCGACGTCGGTGCCCGCCAGCAGCTCGCGCAGTGCCAGCTCCAGCTCGGCCTTCTGCGCCGAGTAGTAATGGCGCTCGGTCCCGAGGGGCTCGAGGTCCTCGGTCAGCACGGGCGGGTTCTCGGCGCCGAAGCCGTAGGCGGCGACGGAGGAGGCATAGACCAGCCGCCCCACCGCGGCGTCGATGGCGGCGCCGAAGACGTTGCGCGAGCCCGTCAGGTTGATCTCCGTCGTCTCCCGGGCGCCGCCCATGATCATGAAGGCGAGATGGACCACGACGTCGGCGCCGTCGATGACCTCGCGCACGGCGTCGGCATCCAGGACGTCGGCGCGCCGGTACTCCACCTTGGCCAGTCCTTCGGCGGCGGGGTCAAACGGCCGGCGCGCCATCGCCGTGATGCGCCCGACGCGCTCGTCGCGGTCCAGGAGACGCAGCAGCGAGCGGCCGATGTCCCCGGTGGGTCCGGTGACGGCGACCGTCAGCGGGGCCGGCGGGCCCGCGCCGGTGTCAGTCGTCATAGCCGGGCTCGCCGGGCAGGACGATCCTGGCCGTCTCGCCGGTGCCGATGACCCGCGGCTGGACGGGCTCGACGGTGCGCGTGCGGGCGTGCTCGATCAGGGCCTGCGCCGAGGCGAACGAGGAGAGCTGCTCCAGGTGCTTGATCGTCGGGAAGACCAGCATGATCTCGCCGGCGCGGGACGCGCGCAGGGCCTCTTGGGGCTCGAACCAGCGGGCGTCGACCATCTCCCGGCTGTCCACCTGGGGTTGCGCGCCACCGGGAGCGGCGGCCAGGTAGAACCACGTGTCGTAGCGGATCTTGACCACCGCCGGGGTGATCCAGCGCGAGAAGGCCACCAGCGCGTCCGGGTCGGGCAAGCCGACGCCAACCTCCTCGGCGAGCTCGCGGATCGCCGCCGCCTTGCGGCCCGCCTCGCCGTCGCCATCCTCCGTGTTGACTGCGCCGCCCGGGAACACCCAGGCTCCGCCCATGAATCGCGCCTGTGGACTGCGCTGAGCCAGCAGCACCTCGAGGGCGTTGCTGCCGCCGCGCAGGAGGATGACGGTGGCGGCCAACCGCGGGACCGTCTCGGGACCGGGGTTGATCTCCTCGCCAGGTGCGGGCCGTGGGGTGTCCACCACGCCGACCCTACCCCAACGCCGCGGCGCCCAGCGCACGGCCTGGCCGTCGCTGGTGACGGTACCCTTGCCCGCGATGAGATACATGTGTGAGTCATGCGGGTTCATTTATGACCCGGCCGAGGGCGACCCGGACGGGGGATCCCGCCCGGAACCGAGTTCGAGGACATCCCGGACACCTGGTTCTGTCCCGTGTGTGGCGCGCGCAAGCGGGATTTCACGCCCTACGAGGGCTAGACGTCCCTCCCGCCGGGCGCCACGCGCCGAGCCGCGGCGAGGCCGCCGGACGCTATCGCAGGGCGCCGGCCAGCCAGCGCTCCAGCGGCAGCTCGGCGCCGGCGCTGCCCAGGAGCTCGGGATCGGCGCGGGCCAGCGGCGGCAGCGTCGCCACGTCCACCACGCCGAGCCGTGCGATGGTCTCACGGTTGGAGCGCTCCATGACGGTGGGCTCCCGCGACCACGGGGTGAGCACGACCCCGGCCACGCTCAGACCGGCCGAGCGTGCCGCCTCCAGCGTCAGCAGCGTGTGGTTGATCGTGCCCAGTCCGGGCCGGGCGGCGATCACCAGCGGCAGGCCGAGGGCACCGGCGAGGTCGCGGACGTTGGCGTCGTCCCCGAGAGGCACGAGGAGGCCACCCACGCCCTCCACCACCATCACCGCCCCGGGCCGGGACACGGCGCGCACACCGTCGGCCAGCCACTCGAGCGTCGGCGGCGCCACTCCGGCCAGCTCGATCGCCAGATGCGGGGACACCGGCGGCCCGAAGCCGGTCAGGATGACCTGGGCGGGGTCACAGCCGGCCGCGCGGCCGAGCAGCACGTGGTCGGGCGGCCAGTCGGCATCGGGCGGCTCCTCGAGGCCGGTGATCAGCGGCTTGACCACGCGCACGTCGACCCCCATGAGGCGCAGGCGCGCCACGATCGCGGCCGCCACCACGGTCTTGCCGACCCCGGTGTCGGTGCCGGTGACAAAGCACCCGCGCAGCTCGGCGCTCATGGCACGGCGGACCGGCAAACCGCGCTACGCGGCGCGACGGACCGGCTCGGGCGCCTCGAAGTCAAAGACGCCGCGCGATCGGGGAGGCTCGGACGGCGAGAGGTCCGAGCTCCACTCCTCGGCGCCGACGGGAGCCAGCGCGGGCTCGGCATCGGGCACGCGCGGCGCAGCCCGTCTCGGCGCGATCCCCAGCGAACGCGCGACCGCCGCCAGGGTTCGCGTCGCCTCGACGAGCTCCTCCTCGCGGTGCGTCGCCATCACGGCCAGGCGTAGCCGCGCCGTCATCGCGGGGACCGTCGGCGGCCGGATCGCCTGGGCGAACACGCCGCGCGTCAGGGCGGCGTCGCACATACGTACGGCGAGCTCGCCATCGCCGACCACGAGGGGCACGATCTGGGTGCAGGAGCCACCCACGTCAAAGCCCTCGCGGATCAACGCCGCGCGCAGCGCGGAGGCGTTGGCGGCGAGCTTGGCCACTCGGCGCGGCTTCTCCTCCAGGAGGTCGAGCGCCGCGAGGGCTCCGGCCACCGCCGGCGGCGGGAGCGCGGTCGAGAAGATGAAGGTGCGCGCCGCGTTGAGCAGGTAGCGCGTCATCTGGTGATCGCAGGCGACGAACGCGCCGTAGGACCCGAGCGCCTTGCCCAGTGTCCCGACGATCACGTCGACCTGATCCTCGAGCCCGGCGTCGGCGAGTGCGCCGCGGCCACCCGGGCCGAGCGTGCCGGTGCCGTGGGCGTCGTTGACGACGGTCCGCAGGCCATGGCGCTGGGCAAGCTCGACGATCTCCGGCAGCGGGGCGATGTCGCCCTCCATCGAGAACACGCTGTCGGTGACGATCAGGGTGCCGCGGTCCTCGGCCTCGCGGATGCCCCATTCCAGGTGCTCCATGTCGGCGTGGTCATAGACGAACACGTCCGCGCGTGAGAGCCGGCAGCCGTCGACGAGCGAGGCATGGTTCAGGGAATCTGAGAAGACGACATCGCCGGGACGGGCCAGCGCCGACACCGTGCCGGTGTTGGCCAGATATCCCGAGCCGAACAGCAGGGCGCTCTGGCGGCCCATGAAGGCGGCCAGGCGATCCTCCAGCCGCCGATGAATGGTCATCGTGCCGGAGACCAGCCGTGACGCGCACGCCCCGACGCCCCAGCGCATGGCGGCGTCGGCCGCCGCCTCCCGGACGCGCGGGTGATCGGCGAGCCCGAGGTAGTTGCTGGAGCACAGCAGCAGGACGGGCTTGCCGTCGAGCAGGACGTGGGGCCCCTGGGGTCCGGAGACGAGACGGGTCCGGTGATGCAACCCGAGGGCTTTCAGCTCATCCAGCCGGGCCTCGATTTCGATCACGGGTACGCAACATAAGACACGACCCGGACGTCAGCCCGGCGGAGCGCCGCGAGGCTCTCAGCCGTGGTGGGCCCGGCGCGCGGCGGCTTCCCGCGTCTCGCGCCCCTGCCCGCTGTTGCGGGCGCCGTCGGGCCGCGGCGGCACCGACCGCTTGGCCGCGAACTTCAGCTGGGTGGTGGGGTCCCACAGCCTCACCGTGAGCACGGGCGGGTCAGGTGCGGCCGGTGCGCTCAGGGCAGCGCCGACGAGATCGGGGGTCTGGCCCTCCAGCCATCCTGAGCGGTTGTCGGGCCGGGGGTGGGCGCCGTTGTCGGCGTGGGCGGCGACGTTGAGGCCGAGCTCGGCGAACATCGCCTTGTCCTCGTCGGGCGTGTTGCCCAGGGTGGTGAGGAAGTTGCCCATCATCACGCCGTTGAGCCCCGCCTTGACGGCGGTCGCCTGCAGTTCGCCGAGGTTCTCCACGCGGCCACCACACAGGCGGAACAGCGCCTCGGGGAGGATGAGGCGGAAGATCGCGATCCACTTGACGACCTCCCACGGGTCCATGAGGTCACGATCGCCGAACTTGGTGCCGGGCCGGGGGTTGAGCAGGTTGATGGGCACGCTGGTGGGATTGATCTCGGCCAACTGGAAGGCCATCTCGACCCGCTGCTCGCGCGTCTCGCCGAGGTTGAGGATCCCGCCCACGCAGGTCTCGAGCCCCGCCTCGCGGACCGCGTCGATGGTGCGCAGGCGCCCCTGGTAGCGGACCGTCGTCGACACCTCGGGGTAGTAGGACTCGGCGGTCTCGACGTTGTGGTGCACGCGCTGGATCCCCGCCTGCTTGAGCGCCTTGGCCCGCTCGGCCGACATATGGCCGATCGAGACGCAGCGCTTGAGGTTGGTGTGCTCGGCGACCAGCCGGGCGCCCGCCAGCACCTTGTCGAAGTCGCGCATGGACAGTCCCTGGCCCTGGGTGACCATGCAGAAGCGGTGAGCGCCCGCCGCCTCGGCGGCCCGCGCATGCTCGAGGATCTGGTCGGGCTCCATCATCGCGTGCAGGGGCGTCTCGGCCTCGGCGTACTTGGACTGCGCGCAGAAGCCGCAGTCCTCCGCGCAGCCGCCGGACTTGGCGTTGACCAGCGAGCACATGTCCGTGGAATCGCCGAAGCGCTCCACGCGCGCAGCCCAGGCGCGCTCGACCAGCGCCCCGATCTCGGCGTGGTCCTGCAACTCGCCGAGGGCCAGGGCCTCGGCCGGCGTGATCAGCGGCGGCATCCGAGGGTGCAGCCTAAAGATCGGCGCGGATGCGCGCGGCGTCGGCGGGACGGTGCTGATCACGACGGGTGTGCGGCGGCCGCGGCTGAGTAAGGGTCGTGCCGGAGCAGGAAAGGGGCGTTTTGCAGGGGGGTTTTGGTAGATAAGTATCGCCACAGCGTACTTTTCTCCCACAGCTTCACCGCGGGGTGGCCGTCGACCCCGGGTCCTCGTGACAGCCAACCGGCTACCCGATCAGCGCCTCGCACCGCGGACCCACCATCGGCTCAAGCCCCCACTAGCAGACTCTCTAAGATCGCCCCACCATGCCCGATCGCCTCTACTTCACAGACTCCGACGAGGCGAATGCGCTCATCGCCTCTGACCCGATGGCGCTGCTCATCGGCTTCGCGCTGGACCAGCAGGTCCAGGTCCAGAAGGCGTTCTCCGGCCCGCTGGTGCTCAAGGAGCGCCTTGGCGCGATCGACGCTGACACCCTCGCCGCCACCGACCTGAACCCCGTGTTCCGCGAGCGGCCCGCCATCCACCGCTTCCCCGGCTCCATGGCCCAGCGCGTCCACGAGCTGGCTCTGCACATCCGCGACGAGTACGGGGGCGACGCCGCACGGGTGTGGACCGACGCCGCCGACAGCGATGCCCTGCGCGCCAATCTCGCCGGCCTGCCCGGCTTCGGTGAGATGAAGATCAAGGCGCTGGGCTCGGTGCTGGCCAAGCGCTTCGGCGTCACCGCCGCCGAGGGGCTGATCCCCTGGCACCCCACGCTCGGCGACGTGGACTCGCCCCAGGCCCTGGCTGACTATCAGGCGACCAAGCGGATACACAAGGCCGAGTGGAACAAGGCCCGCGCCTAGCCGAGCCAGGCGCGGCCGCGTCGGCGTCAGCGGCCCTTCCACTCCGGGGGCCGCTTCTCGGCAAAGGCCTGCACGCCCTCGCGAAAGTCCTCGGAGGAGAAACAGGCGTGTCGTAGGGCGATCAGCTCGCGCTCCACCTCCGGGGCGAGCGTGGCCTGCCCGTCGAGCACGGCGCGGATGACGCGCTTGTTACCCCGCTGGGCCAGGGGCGCGTTGGCGGCGATCTCACGGGCCAGCGCCACGGCCGCGTCGGCCAGCTCGTCGACGCCCAGGACGTCGTTGACCAGGCCCCAGGTGTGCGCCTTGGCCGCGTTGATGCGCCCGCCGACCAGGAACAGCTCCCGTGTGCGCGCCGCTCCGATCACGTCGATGAACTTGCGGATCCCGGTGTGGGAGTAGACGAGCCCGAGCTTGGCCGGAGGCATCCCCAGCTTGATCGCGTGGGCCGCCAGCCGGAGATCGCAGGACAGGGCCAGCTCCAGGCCGCCGCCGATGGCGTGCCCGTTGAGCGCGGCGATCGTGGGATAGGGATAGGCCTCGACAGCGTCGATGGCCGCCGTGAACGGGTGGGCGACGAGCCTCTCGGCCTCGTTTGAGAAGCCGCCTCCGCCCAGGTCGCCGATGTCGTAGCCGGCCGAGAACGTCCGGCCCTGCCCGGTGATGATCACGCAGCGGGCCTCGAGCGCGGGCAGCACGTGCGTGAAGCTGTCGAGGATCGCGTGGTCAAGCGCCCCGCGCTTCTCGGGGTTGGAGATCGTCAGTCGCGCGACGTGGGGCGCCGGCTCATCGACGAGCAGTTGCCCGCCCGAGACTGAGGGACTACTCGAGGACAACGAGCGTGTCGCCCTCGGAGACCGACTGGCCCTCGCTGCACCGGATCTCGGTCACGACGCCGGGATCCTCGGCCTCCACCGGCATCTCCATCTTCATCGACTCCAGGATGACGACGGCGTCGCCTTCCTGCACCGTGTCACCGACCTCGACCTCGATCTTCCAGACGGTGCCCGTGATGTGGGCCTCGATGTCGGTCACCTTCGGTCTCCTCCTGTCCGGGTTGGGGCGCTCGAACCATATAAAAACCTTTCACATTCCGGGATCCGTCCGTGCGGACCGGTTGACTACCGGTGTCTACAGAGCTTGGATCCGACGCGGAGGACCGCAGGTCAGGCCAGACGATGCCCGAGTCCCGACTCTTCACGAGCTCGCTATCGCGCCGTGAGCTCGCTCGCCGCCGCCCCGGCCGAGCGCACGCGTGGCGCGTCCGGCTGCTGGCGGTGCTGCTCGTCGCAATGATCGTCGTCGCGTTCGTCCTCGAACGCGGCGGCGTGTAGTCCGGTCGCCCACACGCGACCGGGCAGCCAGGGGACTGCCGCCGCGCCGGTCACCGGCGCGGCGGCAGCTGGGTCCCCCTGAGGAGGCGGTTTACGAGACGCCCACGTTGACGCCGGCCTCACGCACCGCATCGGCACCGAGCGTCGCGGTGGCGTGCACGGTGGCGTTGGTGGCGGGCGCGTACTTCGGCGGCGTCACCTGGAACGACGTGGCCGGCGCCACGGAGGGCGCCACTCTCTTGAACGTCGACCGGCCGATCGGGGTGGCCTTCCAGCCCTGCGGGAGCTGCAGCGCGATCGTCACGCTGTGCAGCGTGGCGTTGCCCGAGCGGGTCACTGAGACCGTCACGACCGACGGCTTGGCGGCCTGCATCGTCGACGGCGCCTGGATCTGCACCTGTCGGGCCGCCGGCGAGGCGCTGAGGTTGAACCCCGAGTGCAGCGGCAGATCGGCCGGCGCCGAGGAGTCGCCGACGAACAGCCCGTAATGGCCGGTGCTCTGGTTCCAGCCGTTGGCCGTGTCGTCCCACCACCACGTATCGCGCGGCGTGACGGTGAACGTGATCCGGGTGGACTGGCCGGCACCGAGGTTCACCCGCTGGAAGCCCACGAGCTGGCGCGGGGGCTCGCCGGCGGCCGACGGGTCGCTGAGGTACAGCTGCGCCACGTCCGAGCCGGCCCTCTGGCCGACGTTGGTCACCGTGGCTGAGACCTGCATGTCGCGCACGCCGTTGCCGGGGGCGCCCGTCATGCGCAGGTTGCTGAAGGCGAACTTCGTGTAGGAAAGCCCGTAGCCGAACGGGAACAGCGGCGTCAGGTTCTTGGCGTCATACCAGCGATACCCGACGTCGAGCCCCTCCGAGTATTGGACCTGCCCGCCGACGCCCGGGAACTGAGCGGGCGAGGCCGCCGGCACCTGTGACAGGCCGGTCGGGAAGGTGACCGGCAGGTGACCGCCCGGGTTGACGCGGCCGAACAGGACCCGCGCGAGCGAGGTGCCGCTCACCTGGCCCGGGTACCAGTCGTCCAGCACCGAGGCGACCTGAGGCAGCCACGGCATGGTCACCGGCGCCCCGGCGTTGACCACGACCACGGTGTGCGGGTTGACGGCGGCGACCTTCTCGATGAGCTCGTCCTGCGCCGAGGGCAGGCTGAGCGATAGCCGGTCCGTGGCCTCTGACTCGGTGTCGTCTGAGACGACCACCACCGCGGTGTCGGCCGACTTGGCCGCCGCCACCGCGTCGTCGATGCCGGGCTCCAGTGCCGACGGCGTCCCCCACAGCAGCTTGTCCGAGTCACCGCTGATGTTCAGCGTGTAGGTCTGGCCCTTGACCAGGGGGACCGCGACCGAGTAGACGCTCACCGGCGGAGTGCCGGGGTCATCGAGGATCTGCTGCCCGTTGAGGGACAGGTAGGTCGGCGTGTAGCACCCACAGGGGTTCTCGATGGCCAGGACGAAGGTGCCGGTCTCCGGCGCGGTCAGGGTGCCGGTGTAGTTGCCGCCGAACGGCGTCGGCGCGTAGGCCGGCGACAGCGCCGAGGACGGGATGGCCGGCAGCGACGCGTCGGTGGGCAGCCCCTGCTGGTAGAGCAGGTGGGTGCCATGGCCGGCGGCGGATTCCAGCCCCTGCAGCGGGGACACGGCCGACGGCGGGATCACGTAGGCGCTGCCGCCGCCCCCGTAGGTGGGGGACGCCGAGGCCGAAGGCCCGATCACCGCCACCGTGCCGGCGTGGGCGGCCGACAGCGGCAGGGTCTGCCCATCGTTCTTGAGCAACGTGGCCGACTGGTCGGCGACGTTGGTGGCGACCGCGACATGGGCCGGCGTCGTCACGGGGTCAGACGGGGTGCCCGTCGGCGGGTGGTCGATGATGCCGAAGCGGAACATCTCGGTGAGCATCCGCGACACCATCGTGTTCACGACCGAGCGCGGAATGGTGCCGTTCTGGACGTCCTGCTTGAGCGTGGCGCCGAAGGAGTCGGCGAACGGCTGCTCCTGATCGGTGCCGTCCGCGGCGCCCGACACGTCGTGCAGCGCCGCGTAATCAGAGGTGACAAAGCCCTGGAAGCCCCACAACTGCTTGAGCGTGGTGTTGAGCAGCGTCGGGTTCTGGCAGGCGAACGCGCCGTTGATGGACGAGTACGCGCACATCACCGAGGCCACGTTGGCGTTCTCCACCGCGGCCTGGAACGCCGGCTCGTAGATCTCGCGCAGCGTTCGCGTATCGGCAATGACGTCGTCCTGTGGCGTGTTGCGGTTGGTCTCCTGGTTGTAGGCGGCGTAGTGCTTGACCTGCGACATCTCGCCGGTGCTCTGGACGCCCTTGATCTCGGAGACGGTCAGGGCGGTGTTGAGGAACGGGTCCTCGGTGAAGGTCTCGAACGACCGGCCCCAGCGGGGGTCGCGGTCGATGTTGACCGTCGGGCCCAGGTTGACCGCCGCGCCCTTGCCCAGCTCCTCGCTGCCGATCACCTGGCCGTACTGGCGCGCCAGCGATGGGTTGAAAGTGGCGGCGAGCCCGACGCCGGCGGGCAGCTGCGTGACGTTGGTGAGTTGGTCGGCGACACCTGCGGGGCCGTCCTCCTCGCCGAGCTGCGGGATGCAGAGATCTGCGATGCCCGGCATGTAGAAGACGTACGGGTTGGGTGGCGCGGTGCCGTGGCCCTCGACCATGGTGATCTCGTCGTCGAGGCTCATGTGGTCGATGACGTCGGCGACCTTCTCCGAGGTTGGGGCCTGTGAGCCGACCCACGGGCATGCCGCCGAGGATGAGCTGGCCTTGGGATGAGCGCGCGTCGTGGCGGCTCTCGCCGACGGCGGGCCGGCCAGCGCGAGCGCGACGGCCAGCGCACACGCGGCGGCCCCCAGCAGGACGAAGAACAGTCGCGACGTCGACGGCGATCGCGAGGTGCGTGCGTGGAACATCCCTACCCTCCCTGCATCGGAGCGGTCGCCTGCCGGCCGCTGCATGGGCCCGGGTACCCACGGGGACCGCGGGACAAACTCCCAGTTGCTATAGGTCGGCTAAAGCGGCTGCCGCGGTCGGCAAGGGCGTAGGCTGAAGGCCGCACCCGATGGCCGCCGACGACACCCGACAGACCGACCTCGACATCGATCTCGTCACCGCCTCGCTGCGCGCGGACATGAGCGACCTGCGGGCGTTCGTCGAGGCGCTCGCGGTGAAGCTGGAGGACGCGGTGCCGGGCGCCGTCACCGTCGACCGCCGCCGGGATGGAATGTTCGGGCCCAAACACGTCCGCCGCATCGCGGTGGAGGCGTCCGGCCAGCGACTCGAGTTGCGCGCCGAGGGCGCCTCGATTCAGACGCGATGCGCCCGGCTCTCGGGCGGGATCGTCCTCAAGAACGAGGAGCTGGCCACCGACGAGTGGCTGGCGCTGCTCGGCGAGGCGCTGGCCCAGCAGGCTCGTAGCAGCCTGACAACGCGGCAGGCGCTGGAGCGTCTGCTCAACGAATAGGAGACACGATGGGGTTCTTGAGACGCGACGACGACGATGCCCAGACTGCCCCGCCGGCGGCCCAGGACATCGCCACCACCGACGCACCCCACGCTGCCCGGTATGAGTCGGGGTCGCTGGCCGGCATCCCGGAGTCCGGGCGCGAGCGTATCGCGCGGATGAAGAAGGACGCGGAGCGGGGCTTCTTCACCTCCGACCTCTCGGTCAACGAGTTCCTGCTCGTCAAGGAGTCGGGGTTCGAGCCGGTGGGCCTCGTGCTGGGAAGCTCGATCTATCACATCGGCTTCCAGCAGGCCGGCTGGAATCAGAACCAGGAGATGGGCGTCCTGACCCAGGCCATGTACCACGCGCGCGAGCTGGCCATGACACGCATGGAGGAGGAGGCCGACCAGCTGGGCGCCGACGGGATCGTCGGGGTGCGCCTGGACATCGGTCGCTACGAGTGGGGCGCCGACCTCGCCGAGTTCATCGCCGTCGGTACCGCGGTCAGACATCGCGGCGGAGAGCTGCACCGCGCGCCCAACGGCCGGCCGTTCACCTCCGACATGAGCGGCCAGGACTTCGCCACGCTGCTGCGCGCCGGCTATCGCCCGGCCGGCCTGGTGATGGGGAACTGCGTGTACCACGTCGCCCGCCAGGGCATGCTCGCCTCGCTCAAGCAGGTGGGCCGCAACGTCGAGATGCCCAACTTCACCCAGGCGCTCTACGAGGCGCGCGAGCTGGCCATGGAGCGGATGCAGACCGAGGCCGACGAGCTCCAATCTGAGGGCATCGTGGGCGCGCGCATCATCGAGCGCAGCCACGGCTGGGGCTCGCATGTCATCGAGTTCTTCGCCATCGGGACCGCGGTGGTGTCCACCAGCCCCGACCATCTGATCGAGAAGCCCATGCTGGTGCTTCCGCTCCAGGGGTAGACGGTTCCTCAGCCGTCTGACCCGGCCGAGGTCGAGCGGCAGCCGACCTGCGTCACGCCGGTGAACCCGCGGGTCGCGGCCACATCGAATGCGGCCAGGTCGATGTCAAAGCACTGGGTGGTGGATTCGTTCTGGATGCGGACCACCCAGTGGTTGGGGCGCGGGTTACTCACGAGCCGGTAGGAGCAGATGCCAGCCGGGCAGTGGGTCGCCAGCAGGATCGTCTGGGCGTCCAGGCTCGCGGCGGTCCGTGGCGGGGGCAGCCAATTGGACGGATCCCGATCGCGCAGGTAGATCCCGGCCACCAATGCGGCGCTCGCGCACAGGAGCCCGACGGTGAGGGCGAGCCATTTCATCCGCGCACCAGCCTGAAAGCCTGCACCTCGCGTTGTCCGTCGCGGGCGCGCAGCACCGGCCCGACGGCGATCACACGCGTCCCCGGCGAAGGGGTTCGGGTGCCGTCGGGGAGACGCACGATCGTGAGATGGAAGCCGCCGATGACGGCCACGTGGGTCTCGCCGAGCCCGGGGCCGTGCGTGGAGGCCAGGGCCAGGCCGTCGACGCGCGCGCAGAACGCCAGGCGCTTGCGATCCTCGCGTACTTCGCCTGCGGTGCACCACCGCCCCCAGGTCGCTGTATGGGCCTCGGGGCGCTGCCGGATCACGTCCACCGAGCCCTGACCGGCAGCCGCGAGCAGGCCGCCCAGCAGCAGTGCCGCCATGACGGCGGTGACACGCCAGAGTCGCGGCCGGTCCAGGAACGCGCGGAAGGCCGCGAGCCGGCGCCTCATCGCGTCCAACCTCGCTTCAGCGGTGGGCGCTCCATCTCAGAACAACGCGCCGGGCGGCGAACCCTTTGCGATGCATCGGGTTGACCGACTACGAGCGTAAGGCTACACTTACGGTAAGTGACTACTTACGCATCTGATCGACCCGGCAGCATCGCGGCCGTGTTCGTCGCGCTCGGCGACCCCACGCGCCGCGAGATCTTTGAGCGTGTGGCCGCCCGCCCGCGGTCGGTCACCGAGCTCGCCGGAGAGCTGCCGGTGAGCCGCCCCGCAGTCTCCCAGCACCTCAAGGTGCTCAAGGAGGCCGGCCTCGTCTCCGATCGGGCCGCGGGCAACCGCCGGATCTATGGCATGGACCCCCGGGGGCTGCAGGAGCTGCGGGCGTATCTGGACTTCTTCTGGAACCAGGCCCTGGCGGCGTTCAAGACGGCCGTCGAACAACCACCCAAGGAGCAACCATGAGCACGCAATCAACCGCCAGCCCCGTACGCACCTCGATCGTGGTGGAGGCGCCGCTACCGCGGGCCTTCGAGGTGTTCACCCAGGAGATGAAGGCATGGTGGCCCGAGGACCATCACATGCTCGACGGCGAGGTGGGCGAGATGATCTTCGAGCCGCGCGCCGGGGGGCGCGTCTATGACCGCGGCACCGACGGCCGCGAGTGCACCTGGGCGCGCGTCCTGGCCTACGAGCCGCCTGACCGGGTCGTGTTCACCTGGGACATCAGCCCCGGATGGGAGATCGAGACCGACCCCGAGCGCACCAGCGAGGTCGAGGTGCGCTTCGTCCCCGAGGCGGACGCGCGCACCCGCGTGGAGCTCGAGCACCGCCACCTCGAGCGCCACGGCGATGGTTGGGAGGGGATGCACGGCGCCGTGTCCTCGCCCGGCGGGTGGCCCAAGACGCTGGCCGCCTACGCCGCCCACGTGGACGGCTGACCGATCTCACGCCCGCGTCCGGCACGCCGCCCGGTGCCCTGAGAGGTATCGTCGGCGGCGATGCCGGACGTCGAGCTCAGGCCCCAGCAGTACACGGACCCGCGGCCGGCCGAGTACTTCGCGCCGTTCCACGCGCGCGTGCGCGCGGGAGAGCCGGAGGCCCACGTCTACGAGATCGTCCGTACCGCCACCGTGCTGCACGCGCTGATCACGTTCCGTGCACGCGGGATCGGGTCTGAGAACGTGCCCATCGGCCCCGTGATCCTTGCCCCCAATCACGCCTCGTTCATGGATCACTTCTTCACTGGTGCGTTCGTGCGCCGGCGGATCCAGTTCATGGCGAAATCCCAGCTGTTCAGCTCCTCGATGCTGACCTACATCTTCAGCCACGGCGGCGTGTTCCCCGTCCGGCGCGGCGCTCATGACGACGAGGCGTTCATCAGCGCCTTCAAGATCCTCGAGCGCGGCGGCGCCATCGGCATGTACTGCGAGGGCGGGCGCTCGCGCACCGGCGCGGTCGGCAGTGAGGCGCGCCCGGGCATCGGCCGCCTGGCGCTGGAGTCCGGGGCGCCGGTGGTGCCGGTGGCGATCCTCGGATCGCATCAGGTCCGCAACTGGAAGCGGCTGCAGTTCCCCAAGGTGACCGTGAGCTACGGGACCCCCCTGCGCTTCCCCACCACCGCGTCGCCGACGCGCGAGCTCCAGCAGGAGGCCGCCGACGTCATCCTCGATCGCATCCGCGTCCAGCACACCGAGCTCGAGAGCCTGGGGCATCGGGGCTCGCGCCGGGCCGCGCGGTCGCGCGCGATCGCGTGAGCTTCAACCCCGGCCTGCTCGCCGGCGTCCGCGTGGCCGTCGCCGGCGCGGGCGGTACCGCCGTGCAGGCACGCGTCCAGCTGGAGGCGCTGGGGGCCGTGGTGCGAGAGTTGCCCGCCGAGGTGCTCGCCGACGAGGACGGCGCGGCCGTCTGGGCCCGCGACCGGGGCCCGCTGCACGCGCTGCTCTACGACGGCGATGGGCGCTTCGCCGCCGGTGGCGCCGACGCGCTCGGCGCCATGCTGGAACAGGCATGGCGCGCTATCCGAGCCATCGCCACCGGGGCGTTGATCGAGGCGGGGGCGCCCGGGCGCCTGCTCATGGTGGCGCCGCGCCCTGCCGCCGGCCGCCACGCTGCCGCCGCTCGCGCGGGGCTCGAGAACCTGGCGCGGACCCTGTCGGTGGAGTGGGCTCGCTATGGCATCACGGCGGTGACCATGTGGCCGGGCCCGGACACCACCGACGCGGAACTGGCGGAGCTCACCTGCTTTCTCGTCTCGCCGGCGGGTGGTTACTTCAGCGGCTGCCGGTGGGAGCTCGGCGCCGCGCCCGTCGCGGTCCGCTGACCAGTCCGGCGCGCTCATACGGTGTTCTTACACCCCTCTCACGTCGTTGCTACGGCGCCGATCGATGCTTGGCGCCATGACCAGTCAAGACGGACTCAGGCTCAAAGAGGCGCGCCAGGCGCGGGTGCGCAGGATCCGCGCACGGGTCGTCGGCGGGTCGGTCGCCCTGTTCTTGGCAGTGTGGATGCTCATCACCGTCGTGCTCGTGACCGGCCATGACCCGGCGCTCGCACGTAAGGCGGTGACCCAGACGGCGACCCCCGCCGCCACCATCTCGAGCTCGACGGGCTCCACCAGTTCGGGCGATGCGTCGGATGCGACGAGCTCCAGCAGTTCCGGGGCCACCAGCACCTCCACCGGGTCGGGGTCCGACGGCGTCAGCGCGGTGACCTCGAGCCAGTCATGACGGTCAGGAGCTTCCCGCGCGCCGCCGGCCCTCACGGCCATGAGCACCGCCACACCTTTGCCTGCTTCGGCGGCCGGTGCACCGTGATCGTGGCCGACGCCGAGCGGCCCGCCGATGCCGCCGCCGCGGCGGCGATGGCACGGCGCGCGCTGCTGGCCTGGCATGAGCGCTTCTCGCGTTTCACCGAGCGCAGCGAGCTCAGTCGCCTCAACGGCGATTCCGCCGGCACTGTCGCCGTCAGCCCGCTGATGCGGCGCGTCATCGAAACGGCCCTGACGGCGGCGCGAGACACCGGTGGCCTGGTCGACATCACCCTCGCCGACGAGATCGAGCTCGCCGGCTACGAGGACCACTTCGACGGAGAGGGCGCGGACCTGCGGGCGGCGCTGGACGCGGCGCCGCCCCGGGCGCCCGCCGCCCCTCACCCCGAAGAGCGCTGGCGCCAGATCAGCGTGGACCCGCGGGCCGGGACGGTTCGCCGCCCGCCGGGCCTGCGCATCGACATCGGCGGCATCGCCAAGGGGGTGTTCGCCGACGAGTTGGCCACGCTGCTGGAGGGCTTCGATGCCTACGTGCTCGACTGCGCGGGTGATCTGCGCGTGGGCGGTCGCGCCGGAGTGCTGCGCCCGGTGCACGTCGCCGCGCCGTTCGGCGCCTCGCCGCTGCTCACCCTCGCCCTGTGCAGCGGCGGGGTGGCCACCAGCGGGATCTCGCATCGCAGCTGGATCGACGGCGACGGCCGTCCCGCGCACCACCTGCTGGACCCGCGCACGGGCGCGCCCGTGTTCAGCGGCATCGTGCAGGCGACCGCCGTGGCGCCCACCGCGGCCCAAGCCGAGGTGATGGCCAAGGCGGCCGTGCTCAGCGGCCCGGCGCGCGCCGCCGAGTGGCTGCGCCATGGCGGCGTGATCGTCTCAGACGACGGGAGCTATGTCCGGCTCGAGCCGGCGACGCCGGCCTCGGAGGCCGCAACGCTCGCGACCGGCGGGGTGGGCGCGGTGAGGTTTACCCGCGCCGCCAGCCACTCGGCGATGTCGTCGAGCACGGTCTCGCGCTCGGGCTCGTTGAGGATCTCGTGGAAGAGGCCCTCGTAGGCCTTCACCGTCAGGTCCGCGGCGCCGATCCGCTCCGACAGCATCACACTGCCCGCCGGAGGGCACAGCCCATCGGCGGTGCCGTAGAGGATGAGCGTCGGGACCGTGATCGCGCCGACGGTGGAGGGGAAGCGCTCGACGGCGTCCGCAAGCTGGACGGCGGTGCGAGCCGGGACCTTGCCGTGGTGCACCAGGGGATCTGACCGGTAGGCCTCCACCACGGCGGAGTCGCGGCTGACCAGCGCAGGGTTGACGGCGATCAACGGTGCGCGCGGCGCGATCACCGACAGCGCCCGTCCGACCAGCTCCAGCGCCTTGGGGACCGCCTCGAGCTGGGCCAGCGCCGCGGACAGGATCAGGCCGGCCAGGCGCTCCTGATGGGCCAGCGCGTAGCGCAGCGCGATGAGGCCGCCCATGCTGTGGCCCAGCATGAACACCGGCACGCCCGGCCCGGCCGCCACTGTCCGGTCCATGAGCGCGTCGATGTCGGCCACGACGTCGTCCATGTCCTCGATGAGGGCGCGCGGTCCGTCGGAGCGGCCGTGGCCGCGATGATCGGCCGTGTGGACGGCGTAGCCCTCGCCGACGAGCCGGGCGACGAGGTGGTCATAGCGTCCGCTGTGCTCGCCCAGACCGTGGACGAGCACGATGGCCGCGCGGACCGGTGCGTCGTCAGGCGTCCACGAGCGCCAGAAGATGTGGTGGTCGCGGACGCCGCGCAAGGACCCCGCGGCCTCGGTGGTCACCCCTGCTCCTCGGCCCACGGCACCACGACGGCATCCTCGGTGGGCGAGTCGCGGGCCACGACATACTCGGCGGGCTCGGAGTCAGAGACGTTCTCCACCACGTGGGTGACGCGCGGAGGGACATAGAGCATGTCTCCGGGTTCGACCACGAGGCCCTGCTCGAGGTGGTCGCCCCACGTGATGCGCACGCCTCCGCTGAGCATGTACAGCGTGCTCTCGCAGTTCTCGTGGTAGTGCGGGCGCGACCGCGCCCCGGCGGGCACCCGGAAGCGCCCCATGTAGATGTTGTGTGCGCCCGCGGTGACCTGCGAGATCTCGGCGCCGCCGACGATGCCACGCGGCGTCTCGTGATCGGGTCCGGGCTTGATGAGCCTCATTGCGGCCGAGTGTAGGACTCCGTCTCGCCCTCTGCACGCGGCGCCACCTCGATCTGCAGCGGCCCCTGGTCGGCCGCCTCGTGGTCGACCTGGAGGGTGGTGTGGCTGATCCCGAACCGCTCCGAGACCATGCGCTGGAGCTCGCGCCGCCGTTCATGGCAGTCATCTCCGGCCCGCACCACGACGTGGGCCGACAGCGCCGGGAACCCCGAGGTCACCTCCCACACGTGCAGGTCGTGGACCTCGACGACGCCGGGCCGGCTCGCCAGCGTCCGCCCGACCTCGTCGGGGTCGATGCCCGAGGGCGCGGCCTCCATGAACACGCGCCCGGACGCCTTGAGCAGGCCGTAGGCGGCGTGGAGCAGCAGCCCGGCGATGATCAGCGAGGCGATCGCATCCGCGCGATCGAATCCGGTGGCGATGATCACCCCGGCCGCCACCGCGGTCGCGATGAAGCCGTAGGCGTCGGTGACGATGTGCCGGTAGGAGCCCTCGAGGTTGAGGCTGCGCTGGCCGGCGGTGCCGCGGGCCAGGATCGCGGCCACGGCGACGTTGACCACGATGCCCACCAGCGCCACCACCAGCACCGGCACTCCGTCGACGTTTGGCGGGGTCACGAGCCGGCGCACCGCATCCACCACGATGAACACCGACAGGACGAGCAGCGTGACGCCGTTGGCCTGGGCCGACAGGATCTCGGCGCGCCCCATCCCGTAGGTGAGCGTCCCGCCGGCCGGACGAGCGGCCAGCCGCGCCGCCACCAGGGACAACGCCAGCGCGGCCGCGTCAGTGAGCATGTGCGCGGCGTCGGAGAGCAGAGCCAGTGACGAGGCCAGGACGGCGGCGGTGACCTCGGCCAACATGAAGACGACGATCAGCGCCAGCGCCAGCTTGAGCGCCCCGCGCTCGGTCTCCCGCGAAGGCCCGTGGTGGTGATGGTCGTGATCGGAGTGGTCGTGCGCCATGAGCCGGCGGGGGACGGGTCTAGTTGACCGATGGGTCGGGGGGCATGCGCGCCACCAGCGCGTAGCTGCCCCCCTTGCGCGTCAGCACCGCTGACCACAGGTCGAGCGCTGCGCCGGTGAAGGCGTCCTCGCGCCGAGCCGGATCAAGGATCCAGTCGCCGCGCTCGACCTCGTCGTCGAGCTGCCCCGGGCCCCAGCCGGCGTGACCGACGAAGGCCCGGCCACGTCGGACGCTCACGGACGGGTCCGCCTGGGCGCCGTTGGCCAGCACGCCCACGTCCTCGAAGGCGATGAGCGCCGCCTCGCTCGGCTCGTTGAACTCGGCGAGCACGATCAGCGCCGATGGCTGGACCGGGCCGCCGACATAGAGCGGGTCGTCGAGGTCGAGCAACTCCTCGAGCTCGGAGACAGCCTCGCCCACAGTGGTCTCCGACGGGCGGTTGAGCACGAGTCCCAGGGCGCCCTCGTCGGAGTGGTCGACGATGAGCACCACGGTGCGCCAGAAGTTGGGGTCCAACAGTCCCGGGCCCGCTATGAGCAGCTGACCACGTGCCGAGTCCACGCCATCTGAATCTAGAGGATCCGCGGTGGGCCCGAACGATCTCAGAGGCCCAGCGACCGGCCCAGGATCTCTTTCATGATCTCGTCGGTGCCGCCGCCGATGGGCCCCAGGCGCGCGTCGCGGAGCGCCCGCTCGAGCTCGGCGGGGGCGTCGAGGCCGTGGATCTGCAGGCAGGCGTCGATGACGTCGAAGGCAGTGCGCTGGGTGCGCAGCTTGGCGATCGTCACCTCACGTACCGCGTCCTCGCCCGCCAGGTGGCGGCGCAGCGCGGCGTAGGTGACGTCTCGCCCGGCCTCGAGCTCGAGGGCGATCTGTGCGATCTGATGGCGGATGGCCTGCTGGGAGCGCAGGTCCGCGCGCTCGCGGACGAAGGCGAGCGTCTGCTCGAAGCAGACCTGCATGGCGCCCACGGCGCCGAGCGCCATCAGCAGCCGCTCCCACTGGAAGTTGGCCATGATCAGGTAGAAGCCCTGGTGCTCGGCGCCGAGCAGGTTCTCCTGGGGCACGAACACGTCGCCAAAGGCGATCTCGGCCGTGTCGGAGGCGTGCCACCCGAGCTTGCGCAGCGGGGTCGAGGTCACGCCCGGGCCGCGCTCGATGATCAGGAAGGAGAGCCCGTGGTGACCGCCGTCCTGGGTTGTCTTGACCGCGGTGACGAGGATGTCGGCGCGCACCCCGCCGGTGATGAACGTCTTGGCTCCGTTCACCACGTAGCCGCCGTCGACCCGGCGCGCGTGGGTGCGGATGCCGGCGACATCCGAGCCCGCGCCTGGCTCGGTGATCGCCAGAGCGGCGATCAGCTCGCCGCGCAGGCCTCTGGCCAGGTAGCGCTCCCGCTGCGCGTCGGTGCCGAACCGCGCGATCGGTGGCAGCGCGATGCCGGTGTGGGCACCGAGGCCGGCCGCCAGTCCTCCGGAGCCGCAGCGCGCGAGCTCCTCCACCCACACGGCTGCGGCGACCGGGTCCTCGAAGCCCAGGCCCAGGTAGCCGGCGTCGGCCACCCACTCGAACACGTCGTTGGGGAACCAGCCGGCGGCCTCCCACTCGTCGGCGTGGGGCCGCAGTCGCTCCTGCACGAAGCGGCGCATCTCCAGCCGCAGGCGCTCGTGCTCGGCCGTGAACGGCGGCACCGGCGCCCGGTCGCTCACAGGCCGTACGACCGTCCGATGACGTCGAGCATGATCTCGTCGGTCCCGGCTCCGATCCGGTTCAGGCGCATGTCGCGCCACACCCGCTCGATCCCGTACTCGACCATGTAGCCGGCTCCGCCGTGGATCTGGATGCACTCGTCGGCGACCTCGACGGCGATCCGCGCCGCGTAGAGCTTGGCCATCGAGATCTCGCGCACCGGGTACTCGCCGTTCTGGAAGCGCCAGGCGGTGGTGTAGACGAGCTGGCGAGCGGTCTCGATCTTGGTCGCCATCTCGGCGAACTTGTGGCGGATGACCTGGAAGCGGCCGATCTCGCGCCCGAAGGCCTTGCGCTCCTTGGCGTACTGCAGCGTGCGGTCAAAGACGTGCTGAGCGCCGGCCACGCATCCGGCGGCGCCGATCAGGCGCTCGCCCTGGAGCTCCCACATGATGTGGTAGAAGCCCTTGCCGACCTGCCCCAGCACCGCCGACTCGGGGACACGGACGTCCTGGAAGGCCAGCAGCGCGGTGTCGGAGGCGTGCATGCCGAGCTTCTTGAGCCGCTTCTCGCGGATGACTCCCTCGGCGTCCATCGGCACCAGGAACAAGGTGAAGCCGTCGTACCCGGCCTCGACGTCCGTCTTGGTGACCAGCACGATCACATCGGCGCGGTGGCCATTGGTGATGTAGGTCTTGGAGCCGTTGATGACATAGCCGTCGTCGTCGCGCCGGGCCACGGTCTTGATCCCGGCGACATCGGAGCCGGCGTCGGGCTCGGTGATCCCCAGGCAGAGGATCTTGCGCCCGGCGATCGCGGGGACGACCCACTCCTGCTTCTGCTCCTCGGTGCCGAAGGCCAGGATCGGCGGCATCGCCATGTCGGTGTGGACGGCGAGACCCATGGCCAGGCCGCCAGAGTGCGCATGCACGATCTCCTCGGCCAGCACCAGGCTCGTGTAGTAGTCGCCGCCCTGGCCGCCGTAGGCCTCGGGCTTGTCCAGGCCGAGGAAGCCCAGCTCGCCCATCCGCGTAAACACCCAGTCAGGGAACGTCGACTCCTCCCACTCCTCACTGTGGGGCTGGAGCTCCTTGATCACGAAGCGCCGGATCGAGTCGCGCAGCTGCTCGTGCTCGTCGGTGAAGATGAAGTGCTTGCGCTGGCTGGCGTGGTCGGGTTTGAGGACGTCGGCGGAGGCCATGCGGGCTAAGACCTTTCAGATCGAGGGGACGGCGGCGGGGACGCTAGCCTCGGCGCGCCGAAGAGTAAACAGTAGAGCTTTCTACTTCCTACTCGTCGCCCGGGCGCCCCGCTGCCCGATTCACCATTACGCTTGCGCGATGGCCTACGAAAAGATCGCCTTCTCGGCCGCGCCCTCGGGTGTCGCCACGATCGCTCTGAACGAGCCCGATACCCGCAACGCGCTGTCCGACGACCTGCTGGCGGAGCTCATCCGGGCCCTCGAGGCCTGCCGCGACGACGACACCGTGCGCTGCGTGGTGCTGACGTCGACGCATCACAGCGTGTTCTCCAGCGGCGGGAACCTCGGCGGGTTCGCCGCCGACGTCCCGCTCGTGCACAAGCACTTCGCCACCTCGCTGTTCCCGGAGGTGTTCGCGCTGCTCGGCGAGCTCGGCAAGCCGTCGATCTGCGCCGCCAACGGCCACGTCCTCGCCGGGGCGCTCGGGCTGGCGCTGGCCTGTGACCTGGTGGTCGCGTCCGATGCCGCGCGCTTCGGCACGCCCGAGATCAACATCGGGCTGTTCCCGTTCATGATCATGGCGCTCATCTACCGCAACGTGGGCCGCAAGAAGACCGCCGAGCTGATGCTGATGGGCGAGCAGATCTCCGCCACCGAGGCCGAGCGGATCGGCATCGTGAATCGGGTCGTCCCTGCCGACCAGTTCCACACGGCGGTGACCGACTGGGCCGAGAAGCTGGCGCGCAAGTCGCCGGTGCTGATGAAGCTGGGCAAGGACGCGATGTTCCGCCAGCAGGACATGGACTACGCCGACGCCATCGACTTCCTGCGCTCCCAGCTGACCATCGCCTTCTCCACCGAGGACATCCAGGAGGGCGTGCGGGCGTTCTTCGAGAAGCGCGACCCGGAGTGGAAGGGTCGCTGAGTTGGCCACCGACGTCCCCACCACCAGCCTGCTGCGCCCGCTCGCCGACGATTTGCGCGCGCGCCGAGCGCAGGTCATGCTCGGGGGCGGGGTGGCCAAGGTCGCGGCCCAGCATGCCGCCGACAAGCTCACCGCCCGCGAGCGCCTGGCGCTGCTCATCGACGATGGGACGTTCGTCGAGCTGGGCCTCCACGGCCGCCCGCATTTCTCCCAGCGCGCCATGGACGGCCGCGAGGCGCCGGCCGACGGGGTCATCACCGGCTACGGCAAGGTCAACGGGCGCCTGACCGCCGTCGTCGCCTACGACTTCACCGTGATGGCGGGCTCGATGGGCATGACCGGCGAGCTCAAGGTCACCCGGCTGCGTGAGCTGGCCCTGAGCAAGCGGATCCCATTGGTGTGGCTGCTTGACTCCGCGGGCGCACGGATCCAGGAGGCCGTCGGGTCGCTCTTCGCCGGCTCTGGCCACCTGTTCCGCGAGGAGGTCGTCATGAGCGGGGTCATCCCGCAGGTGGCGGCGCTGATGGGCCCGTGCGCAGCGGGGACCGCCTACATCCCCGGCCTGGCTGACTTCGTCCCCATGGTCAAGGGCCGCGGCTCGATGGCGCTGGCCGGTCCCCACCTGGTCCGCGCCGCGGTGGGCGAGGACGTCACCCAGGAGGAGCTGGGCGGCTCGCGCGTGCACTGCCGCAAGTCTGGCGTGGGCGACCTCGAGGTGGCCGACGATCCCGACTGCATCGAGCAGATCAAGCGCTACCTGAGCTTCTTTCCCCAGAACTGCGAGGAGCCGCCCCCGATGCTGTCCACGCAGGATCCAGTCGATCGCGGCGACGAGGAACTGCTCGACGTGCTCCCGGAGTCCAATCGCAAGCCCTATGACATGTATGAGGTCATCCGGCGCATCGTCGATGACGGCGACTACTTCGACCTCAAGCCCCAGTTCGCCAAGACGATCATCACCTGCCTGGCCCGCTTCGGCGGCCGCCCGGCGGGGATCGTGGCCAATCAGCCCAAGCAGCTGGGCGGGATTCTGGACAACGACTCCGCCGACAAGGCCGCCCGCTTCATCAACCTCTGCAACGCCTACGCGATCCCGCTGGTCTACCTGATGGACGTGCCCGGGTTCATGGTGGGCACCAAGGTCGAGGAGGCCGGGATCATCCGCCACGGGGCCAAGATGCTCTACGCCACCGCCAACGCGACGGTGCCGAAGATCACCGTCGTCCTGCGCAAGGCCTACGGCGCCGGCTACTACGTGATGTGCGGCCGCGCCTATGAGCCCGACCTCATCGTCGCCTGGCCGAGCGCGGAGATCAGCGTCATGGGCGCCGAAGGGGCGGTGGAGATCGTGTTCCGCAAACAGGTCCAGGAGGCCGAGGACCCAGCGGCCAAGCGCCAGGAACTGATCGAGGCCTACCGCAAGATCATCGACGTCTACGTGGCCGCCGGCAACGACATGATCGACGACGTGATCGACCCGCGCGAGACGCGGGCCACGATCTGCCGTGCCCTGGAGATGGCGGCGGGCAAGAAGGTGCAGCGGCCGTGGAAACGATCAGGAGTGGTGCCCGTATGAGCGTCGAGGATCCCGCGGTCATCACCTGCGCCATCTCGGGCGCGATCGCCAACCGCGACCAGTGCCCGGCGATCCCGTACACCCCGGACGAGTACGCGGCCGAGGCGCGGCGGATCGTCGACGAGGGCGGTGTCCACATTCACATCCATGCCCGCAGCCCCGATGGGACGCCCAGCTACGAGGTCGAGGACTTCGCTGCGATCCACGACGCCATCGTCGGCGAAGTGGGCGACGGGGCGATCATCAACTTCTCCACCGGCACCGTGGGCGTGTCAGTCGAGAAGCGCATCGCCTACCTCGAGGCGTGCCGTCCCGAGGTGGCCGCGCTGAACATGGGGTCCCTCAACTACGCCAAGTACTCCAAGTCCCGCAAGGACTTCGTGTTCAAGTTCGTCTTCACCAACCCGTTCGACGAGATCATCGAGCTGCTCGAGGCGATGCGCCGGCTGGGCATCAAACCCGAGCACGAGTGCTTTGACGTCGGCCACGTGGGGTCGCTGGCGCCGCTGGTGGACATGGGCTTGCTCGAGGCGCCGCTGCACGCCGACTTCGTGATGGGCGTGGTGGGTGGCATCCCGGCTACGGCGCGCAACCTCGCCACGATGGCGGGGAATCTCTCCGAGATTCCCTTTGGCGAACCTTCGGTTCGCCCGGCCTCGGAACTCGGAGGTCCCCGGCCGCACCATTGGGGGGTCATCGGCATCGGACGCGGCCAGTGGAGTCTCGTGGCCGCCGCGCTCACGCTGGGCGGCTCGGTGCGCGTCGGGCTGGAGGACAACTTCTACCTGCCCGACGGCGAGATGGCGCGCTCCAACGGTGACCTCATCGCTCGCGCGCGCCGCCTGGTGCAGGACTGCGGACGACGCCCCGCCACCGTGGAGGAGGCCCGGCGGATGCTTGGGATCAAGGCCCATGAGCCTGCCGCTTGAGGGCCTGACCGTCCTCGATCTCAGCCGGCTGCTGCCCGGCGGGTTCTGCTCGCTGCTGCTCGCTGACTTTGGTGCCGACGTCATCAAGGTGGAGGACACGGGTATCGGCGACTACATCCGCTGGGCGCCGCCCTACTACGAGGGCGCGGCGGACACCGCCAAGAGCGCGCTGTTCCTCGCGCTCAATCGGGGTAAGCGCTCGATCCGTCTCAACCTCAAGTCCGACGGGGGCCGGGAGGCGCTGCTGCGGCTGGCCCGGTCGGCCGACGTCCTGCTGGAATCGTTCCGGCCCGGGGTGCTCGACCGCCTCGGCGTGGGCTACGAACGCCTGCGCGAGGAGAACCCTGGGCTCGTCTACTGCGCCATCAGCGGCTACGGCCAGAACGGCCCCAACCGCGATCGCTCCGGCCACGACATGAACTATCTCGGCCTCAACGGGCTGCTCGGGCTCACCGGCGAGGCGGGCGGCCCGCCCGTCCAGGCCGCCGGCCAGATCGCCGATCTCGGCGGCGGCGCGCTCATGGCGGCCGTGGGGATCCTCATCGCGCTGCGCGAGCGCGAACGCTCCGGCGAGGGCCAGTTGGTGGATTGCTCGATGTTCGACGGGTCGCTGTCGTGGCTGGCCATGCTCGCGGCCGAGGTGTTCGCCACCGGCCGCGCGCCGCGCCGAGGCGACCTCGGCCTCGCCGGGCGCTACAACTGCTACCGGCCGTATGAGTGCGCCGACGGCTACGTCACACTCGGGGCGCTGGAGCCGAAGTTCTGGCAGACGTTCTGTGACGGCGTCGGGCGCCCGGACCTCAGCGATCACGCCTTCGATCCCCCGGACTCCGAGTCCCATACGGCGGTGTGCGCGCTCTTCCGCGAGCGGACCCGGGACCAGTGGCGGGCATTCGCCTCTGAGCACGACTGCTGCCTGGAGCCGGTGCTGGGGCTCGACGAGGCCCTGGATTCCGAGCTCGTCGCCGCGCGTGAGATGGTGGTGGAGCTCGCGCAGCCCGGCGCCGAGGGCCCGGTCAAGCTGCTGGGGGTCCCGATCAAGCTCAGCCGCACACCCGGTGACGCCGCCCGGGCGCCCGGGCCCGAGCTGGGCGAGCACACCGACGAGGTGCTGGCGGCGGCCGGCTACACGCCCGATGAGCTCGCCGCGCTGCGCGCCTCTGGGGCCGTCGCCGGCTCCGAGGAGACCGTGCGCGGCTCTTTCATCTCCAGCTGACCGCGCGCTCGTGGCCACCACCGACGGCATGCTGAAGATGTCCGAGCTGGCCGAGCGCTCGGGCGTGAGCGCCGGCACGATCAAGCACTACCTGCGCGAGGGGCTGCTCGGGTCAGAATCGGACGTGCTGCGCACCAGCCGCAACATGGCCTACTACCCCGAGGAGTTCGTCGAGCGGGTACGGCTGATCAAGCGCCTGCAGGAGGAGCGGTTCATGCCGCTGCGCGTGATCCGTGAGGTGATGACCGACGACCCTCAGCGCGCGGCGCGAGTGGTCGAGCTCGAGGACCGGATCCTCGAGCGCGCCATCGAGGCGGGGGAGACCGGCCGGGTCTCGCGAGCGAGCGTGCGCGCGACGTATGACCTCCCGCGCAACGTGCTGGACCGGCTCGAGGAGCTCGACGTCCTGAGCCCGGGCCCGCGTGGCTACGACGCTGACGACGTGGCCATCATCGAGGCGATCTCGCGCTTTCGCGCGGGCGGCTACGAGGAGGCGCTCGGTTTCACGGTCTACGACACGCTGCGCTATCGCGAGGCGCTCGAGCCGCTCGTGGCCGAGGAGGTCCAGGTGCTGCTGGACCGCCTGGCCGGCGAGGTGGAGGTCGACCGCGCGGTGGAGATCATCGCCTCCGGGGCCGAGCCCCTGCGCGAGCTGATCGGGGCCATGCACTCCAAGATGCTGCTCGCCGAGCTGCGTCGCCACCGCGGGTCCGATCACCAGAAGACGTCGTGATCCTCCATCACGCCGTAGCCGGCCGCCAGCGCGGGGCCGCCCGGCAACGTGCCGGAGAAGGTGCCGAACGGCTGGCGATAGCGGCTGCGCACCACGAGCAGGTTCTGGGTATGTGCGCGCGTGGCCTCGGCGTAGAAGCGCAGGTCGCCGGCCCCCTCCAGCGCGGGATCGATGGCCACCGGCACCGCCTCCTGGGGTTCGCCGTCCACCCAGACCGTCCGCTCGCTGGCGGAAGGCGGATCGTTGACCCCGTCCACCAGGTTCCACGCCACGGGTCGGCCGTCGACCGCCGCCCCGACCCCGGCGCACCAGCGCCACCGGGTGTGCCGCCGGTAGTACGCCGCCGTGTCATCGATGATCGCCGCGGCCGCGACCGGCCGTTGACGCCCGTCGCCCAAGGCGACCGTGCCGGTCGCGCGGACCCCGCCCTGCTTGCGCGTCCACGCGTAGCCGGCGCCGTCGCGGCAGACGGTCTCCACGCCGCCACTCTCTTCAAGCGCGATCGACATGCCGGCGGCGCCGTCGCTCACCACGGCCCGCCCCGGCGACAGCCCCACGCCGCCGGCGCTCAGCCACGTGCGCTCATGCAGGCGACGGCCCTCGCGATCCCACACTGCCCAGAACGACTGCCGGGCGCGGCCGATGCGGACCGCGGCGACGCAGATCATGATCTCGGGGCCAAAGACGCCGATGTAGCGCCATGCCTTGAGCGGGCGCGTGCCCAGGCGAGCGGGCATCGGCGCGGGCGGGAGGGGGAGAGCGGCGAGGGACGGCGGCCTCCGGGCGCCGAACGCGCCGCGATAGGGCAGCTCCGGCCGGCGATCCGTGCGATCGTTGGGACCGGCCCGTTTGCGGGTATCTTGTCCTACTGACTGACCAGTCAATCAGTCACCGCCCACCTTGGAGGGATCGCCGTGCGTGCAGCCGCCATCCAACTCAACGCCACCGAGGACACCGATCGTAACCTGGAGCGGGCCGATCGGCTTGTCCGCGATGCCGCCCAGCGCGGCGCGGAGCTGGTCGTGCTGCCGGAGAAGTGGACCGTGCTGGGCACGCGCGAGCACATGGCCGCCGGGGCCCAGACCCTGGACGGCGAGGCCATCTCATGGGCGCGCGACGCGGCCGCCCAGCTGGGGATCGACCTCATCGCCGGATCGCTCTACGAGCGCCCGGAGGACGCCGAAAAGGGCTTCAACACCAGCGTGCACGTGGGGCCCGACGGGGAGATCCAGTCCGTGTACCGCAAGATCCACCTGTTCGACGTCGAGGTCGACGGCGCGGTGTACGCCGAGTCCTCCACCGAGGACCCCGGGGATGAGATCGTCGTCACCGACCTCGCCGACGGCCTGCGACTGGGCATGAGCGTTTGCTATGACCTGCGCTTCCCCGAGCTCTACCGGATCCACGCGCTGCGCGGCGCCGAGCTGCTCACGGTGCCCGCCGCGTTCACGCTACCCACCACGCGCGACCACTGGGAAGTGCTGATACGGGCGCGGGCGATCGAGAACCAGTGCTTCGTCATCGCCGCCAACCAGATCGGCCATCACCCCGGCGGGCTGCGTTCCGGCGGACGTTCGCTGATCGTGGATCCCTGGGGCCTGGTCCTGGCCACCGCGCCCGACACCGAGTGCGCGATCGTCGCCGACCTCGATCTCGACAATCTGCGCGACATCCGCCGCCGGCTGCCGTCGGTGGCTCGGCGCCGCCCCGAGGCCTACGCCTGGGAGCAGCCCGTATGACGACGGCGGCGACCGACAAGCGGCGTCTCATCCTCGACGCCGCCGTTCGGGTGTTCGCCCGCCAGGGCTTTCACACCTGCCGGGTCTCGGACATCGCGGACGAGGCCGGGGTCGCCTATGGCCTGGTCTACCACTACTTCTCATCCAAGGAGCAGATCCTCGACACGCTGTTCCTCGAGCGCTGGGACGTGATGCTCGATGCCATCGCCGAGGCCGACGGGTCAGAGCGCCCGCCGGAGGACAAGCTGCGGACGATCGCAGGGTTCATCATCGACTCCTACCGCCACGACCCGGAGCTGATGAAGGTCATCATCGTCGAGGTCACCCGGGCCGCCAACACGTTCGGCCTGACCCACCTGGACAAGATCCGCGACGCCTACGCGGGCATCGCGGAGATCGTGGCCAAAGCCCAAGCGGCTGGGCTGTTCCGCTCGGAGATCACCCCCGAGTTCGCCGCCCAGGCCTTCTACGGCTCGGTTGAGCAGGTGCTCACCGGCTGGATCTTCGACAGCGTCGCGGTGGGGGATGACGAGCTCGAGCGCGCAAAGTCGATGATCGTCGACACCATCTGCCACGGGCTGCGGGCGCCGGCCGCCGCCGCGGGCTGACGCTCCTGCCCTGGGGCGGCCCGCCACCGCCGTCGGGGCCGAGTCTGCTTGAATGCCTGCACATGTTGGAGAGCCCTTTGGTCAAGCGCCTGCTCTGGTCAGGCATGCTCGCCGGCTTCGGCGCACTCGCAACAATCGCGTCGACGCGCCTGGCAGCCGTGATCTGGATGCGTTTGTTCGGCGAAGAGCCCCCTGAGTGACCGACCAGCCGCCCAGCCAGCCGCCAGCGGAGGAGCCGGAAGCAGACGAGCCGGCTGCGCTGGTGTCCGATGACTCGCCGACCGAGGTGAGGGCGCCCGATTCTGCTGGTGACGCTGCGTCCCAGCCGGCCGCACCGGAACCGCCCGCCGCACCGCCGCCACCGCCGGCGTTCGCCCCCAGGGGCTCGACGGCCCCGCCGCCGGTCACGCCACCGCCACCCATCACCGAGCTCCCCTCCGGCAATGGTGAGTCCGCCGGTCCGGGTGGCCTCGCCGCCGCCTTCCCGCCCGAGCTCCCCGAACGTGCTGTGGGCGCCGCGTTCGCGGGCGGCCTCGTCCTGGCCCTGATCCTCAAGCGCCTTGCCCGCTGAGCCCACCGAACGCAGCGAGAGCCTCGCGACCGCCGTCACGGAGGTCTCGGAGAAGCTGTCCCTCCTCGTCCGCGAGGAGATCGAGCTCGCCAAGGCCGAGGTGGGCCAGAAGGCGCAGGGCCTGGCCCGCGGCGCCGCGGCGGTCGCGATCGGCGCCGTTTTTGGTGTCTTCGCCCTCATCTTCGTCCTGCTGACCATCGCCTGGGGGATCAACTCGATCACCGGCGAAGTGTGGCCGGGATTCGCGGTTGTGATGGTCCTGCTCCTGATCCTCACCTTCAGCGCCTTCTTCTTCGCCTGGCGCAAGCTGCGCGTCGGCGCGCCGACGCCGCAGCTGGCCATCGACGAGGCCAAGAAGATCAGCGCCACCGTCAAGGCCGGGGTGGAGGACTGATGCCCGCCCCGCGCACTCCCGAGCAGATCCGCGACTCCATGGAGCGCAACCGCAAGGAGCTCGGCACCGCCGTCGAGCAGCTGCGCGTCGAGGTCGTCAAGCTCACCGATTGGCGCTCCCAGCTGCGCCAGTACGAGCCGCAGGTGCTGATCGGGGCCGGGGTCGCGGGATTCATCCTCGGCGGCGGCCTCGCAGCGATCGGCGCCCTCACCTTCGGGCGGCGCAAGCGCAAGCAGCAGAGGCTCTAGCTCAGCCGCCCCGGGAGGCCCTCCCCGCGCCCGCCGGGGGGCGACGCGCTAGGCCAGGTACGAGCTCGGCAGCCCGCCGACGCCAAGCAGCCCCGGCCCCACATGGGTGCCGATCACCGGTCCGATCTCGCCCACCACCCGCGGTGGCACCCCAAACAGCTCGGTGCCGCGCCGGGCCAGCTCCTCGGCCTCCCGAGGGGCCTGGATGTGCTGGATCATCCAGGCGTTGGCGCCGGCGTCGGCCCGCTCGGAGAGCAGATCGACCATGCGCTCGAAGGCGCGGCGCGACGTGCGCACCCGCTCCACCGGGGTGATCTCGGACTCGACGGTGAGGATGGGCTTGATCCTCAGCGCCGAGCCCAGCCACGCCTGGGCGCCGGCAATCCGCCCGCCGCGGCGCAGGTACTCGAGGGTGTCGATCGAGAACCACATCTTCAGTCCCGAGCGTGCCTCGCGGGCGTGCTCGGCTACCGCGGCGCCGTCGGCGCCCGACCGGGCGGCGGCGACCGCGGCGAGGACGACCAGACCCTCGCCGCCGCACGCGGTGGCGGAATCGACCACATGAACACGCGATGCTCTCTCACCCAGCTGGTCGCGAGCCTGCTCGGCGGCGCGCACGGTCCCCGACATGCCTCCGGCCAAGTGGACCGAGACGATCTCGTCGCCGCGCTCCAGCAGGGGCTCGTATACGGCCAGGAAATCCCCGATCGACGGCTGCGAGGTCGTCGGCAGGGCGCCGCCGGAGCCGAGCCGGCGGTAGTACTGGTCATAGTCGGAGATGTCGGCCTCGCGCTGGGCTCCCTCAGGCCAGTGCACGTACAGGCTGACCTGATGAATTCCCTGCTCCTGGACCAGTTCGGCAGGTAGGTAGTGGCAGGTGTCGGAGACGATGGCGACAGACATGAGCGCGGCACCCTAGCAGCGGCCCGGCCGGTCTACACTCGGCCCGCGACCATGGGGCAGACGCTCGTCACAGGAGCGACCGGGTTCATCGGCGCCCACGTGGCCCGCCTGCTGGTGGCGCGCGGGGACGACGTGGTCGTGACGGTGCGCCGGGACTCTCCACTCACCGCGGTCGAGGGCCTGGACGTCCGCCGGGTCCGCGCCGACATCCTGGACCGACGCGCCGTGCGCCGGGCCATGAGCGGGGTCGAACGGGTCTTTCACGTCGCGGGCACCACCGACCTGCGCGCGTCGCGGGCCGAGGTGTTCCCGGTCGTCGTGGAGGGGACGCGGATCGTCCTGGAGGAGGCGCTGCGCGCCGGGGCGCAGCGAGTCGTCTACACCTCCTCGGCGGGGACGATGGGCCCCGCCCGCGGCCGCCGGAACGTCGATGAGACCACCGCGTGGGGGGCGGGCCGCTACGCGATCCCCTATCTCGACGCGAGCTACGAGGCCGAGGCGCTCGCCCTGGACATGGTGTCGCGGGGGCTGGACGTGGTGGTGGTCAACCCCGCGCACGTGCTCGGTGCCGGAGACCCGGGCCGGTCGTCCACCGCACTGGTCCGCCGCTTTCTGCGCCGGGAGATCCCCGCCTACGTCGACGGGACGCTCAACGTCGTCGCCGTGCAGGATGTGGCCCGCGGTCACCTGGTGGCCGACGAGCGCGGACGCGTCGGCGAGCGCTACATCCTGGGCAACCGCAACTTCACCATGACGCGCCTGTTCGCCGACCTCGGCCGGCTCTCCGGGGTGCAGCCGCCGACCTTGAAGCTACCCGTGGCGGCGGCGATGACGCTGGCCGCCACGGCCCAGCGGCTCGGCCAGACGCGGCTGCCCACGCCGGTGGAGGTGCGCGCCGCGTCGCTGAACTGGAGGTTCTCCAACCGCAAGGCCAAGCGTGAGCTCGGCTGGAGCACCTCGCCCCATGAGGACTGCCTGGAGGAGACGATCGACTGGTACCGCCGCCGCGATGGCGATGCGCTGGCCCCGCCGGGCGCCACGCAGCCGTTGCCGCTGCGCGTCGTGGGGGACGCGGTCCGGCGCATCGGGCTCTGATTCGTATCGTGTGGCAAGAGCATGGCCACGCTCTATCGCTGCAACACCCCGACTGACTGGTTGTGCCCGTGCGGCCGGGTGGCGCGGGCCCTACGCCGCGAGGGGATCGCCTTCGAGGCCGTGACCATGGGTCAGCGGCGTTCGCGGCGCGAGGAGGTGGAGGCGCTCAGCGGTCAGCGACGCGTGCCGGTGCTCGTGCTCGACGGCGAGGTCATCTGCGACTCGCGCCGGATCGTCGAGCACCTCGAGTACCGGCGCTCAACTCCCGGCCGGCCCTCAGCCGCCGAGCAGCCCTGACACCGAGGCGCGCGTCGGTGGCGCCGCGACCCCCCGCTCGGTCACCAGGGCGGTGACGAGCGCCGCCGGGGTGACGTCGAAGGCGGGGTTGCGACACGGGGTGCCGGGCACGGTCAGCGCCAGCGGCTCCTCGCGCCACAGTCCGGCCGCCCGGACCTCCTCGTCACTGCGCTGTTCAACGACGATCTCGGCGCCGCTGGGGCAGGCCGGATCGATCGTGGTACACGGCCCCGCGACCACGAACGGGATACCGGCCGCGGCGGCGGCGAGGGCGTGCGGGTAGGTGCCGACCTTGTTGGCGACGTCGCCGTTGGCGGCGACGCGGTCGCAGCCGACGATCACCGCGTCGACCTCGCCCGCGGCGATCAGGCCGGCGGCGGCGCCGTCCACCACCAGCGCGTGGTTGATGCCCAGCCGGCCGAGCTCGTAGACCGTGAGGCGGGCGCCCTGGAGCAGCGGCCGTGACTCCGCGGCCAGGACCAGCTCCAGCTCGCCGCGGTCGGCCAGCTCGGCGATGACCGCGAGCGCCGTGCCCCGGCCGGGTGCGGCCAGCGCGCCGGTGTTGCAGTGGGTGAGGATCCGTCGCCGCCCCGCCAGCAGATCCGCTCCGTGCGTGGCGATGGCCTGGCTGGCGGCCTCCTCCTCGGCGTGCAGGGCCCTGGCCTCGGCGAGGGCCACTTCCGCGAGCTCGGCTGCGCCCGCAACCTCGACTCCGCCCGCGGCCAGCACGGCGGCCCGCACACGGTCCACAGCGTGGGCGAGGTTGACCGCGGTGGGCCGTGCCCCGGCCAGCGCCGCGCAGGCCCGGTCCAGCGCATCGGCATCCCGGGCCAGCTCCAACGCGACGCCGTAGGCGGCGGCGACGCCGATCAACGGCGCCCCTCGGATGCTCAGGCGGCGGATCGCCGCGACGACGTCGTCGGCGCAGCGCAGCTCGAGCTCGACCTCACGCCACGGCAGCTGGGTCTGGTCGACGGCCCGCAGCGCGCCGTCGGCGTAGTGCAGCGCGACGACCGGAGCGGCCGTCGCCACCGCCTACAGCCGGTTCTCGATGGTGAGCGGCGCCGGCTCGGAGCCGCTCGGCGTGGCCGTCTCGGCCTCCGCCGCCTCAGCCTCGAGGCCGAGGGTCCCGGCCAGCTCGCCGGACTGGTACATCTCGGAGACGATGTCGCAGCCGCCGACGAGCTCGCCGTCGACGAACAGCTGGGGGATCGTCGGCCAGTTGGAGATCGTTGAGAGCTCCTGGCGGATCCGGGGGTCGGGCAGGATGTCGACGGCGGCGAAGCGCGCGCCGAGCGACTGAAGGATGGCGACGGTGCGCGCGGAGAAGCCGCACGCCGGAGCCTCGGGGCTGCCCTTCATGAACAGGATCACCGGGTTCTCGTCGATCGCCTCCTGGATGGCGTCGCGAAGCGGGTTGGCGGTTTGATCGCTCATCGAGTCTCCTCAGCTTCCGCGGTCTTGGTTTGAATGGAGAGGGCGTGGATGCGGTCGCCCACCTCGGCACCGAACACGTCGTAGACGAGTCGGTGCTGGGCGATCCGCGTCAGACCGTTGAACGCAGCGGCGCTCACGACGGCGTTGAAGTGATGCCCGTCCCCGCTGACCTCCGCGACCGATCCGGGGATCCCGGCCTCGATACGCTCCTTGAGCTCCTCGGGGGTGGCAGACATGGCTTTAGCGTAGCGAGGACCCATCGCTATACTGAATGAAGCATGATCACCCTCACTGACAAAGGTGCCGAGAAGGTTCGCGAGTTCCTGTCCGGCCAGAATGCGGCCGCAGACACCGCCGGATTGCGGGTCGGAGTCCGCGGTGGCGGTTGCTCGGGCTTCCAGTACGCGCTCGCTTTTGACGAGCAGCGCCAAGGCGATTCCGTGTTCGAGGACAAGGGGATCCGCCTGTTGGTCGACACTCCCAGCCTGCCGTATGTGGAGGGCTCGACGATCGACTTCGTCGACGGGCTTCAGGGCGCCGGTTTCAAGGTCGAGAACCCCAACGTGATCGCCGCCTGTGGCTGCGGCTCCTCCTTCCGTGTCGCGGAGGAGGAGGAAGTCTCCGCGGTCTAACCGCGGGGCGCGCGCCTCAGACGGGAGTCGCGCTCAGGGCGCGCCATAGAAACAGGGACGCCACCGTGCGGTAGGGGCGCCACGGCTCGGCGATCCGCTGCATCTCGGCGGCGTCGGGTAGCTCGGGCAGTCCATAGACCGTCTGAAACGCCTTGCGGATCCCCAGATCGCCGACGGGCAGCACGTCTGGGCGCTGGAGATGGAACATCAGGAAGATGTCGGCGCTCCAGGGGCCGATGCCGCTAATCGCGGTCAGCCTGGCGGTGACCTCCTCGTCGGAGAGTCGTCCCAACTTGCCGAGCTCCAGGGAGCCGTCGAGCACGTGCTCGGCGAGTGAGCGCAGGTAACGCACTTTCGCGTGGGAGAGCCCGGCGCTGGTGCGCAGCTCTTCGGGATCGTCGGCCAGGAGCTCCTCGGGGGTCGGCGGACGGCCTCCGTAGCGCGCGGTCAGTCGCTCATAGATGGCGCGCGCCGCCCGGGTCGAGAGCTGCTGGCCGACGATCGTCCTCACCAGCGCGCCGTAATGGTCACGGGAGCGGGCGGTGCGCCGCTCGCCCAGGCTGTCGGCCCCGATCTCGTCGATGAGTCCACGCAGCACCGGATCGGCGGCGCGCAGGTGGGCGATCGCCTCGGAGGGATCGGTGGCGGCGGGCATCGTCTGAGCTCGCGAAGCCGGGCGTCGGGCTCAGGGCGCGGTCACCGAGAGCGCCGCGCCGTCCAAGGCGCCCAGCGCCCGTTCCACCGAGCAGGCGATGCAGGTGAACGTCGGCGTGTCGCGCAGGGTGTAGGAGCTGGACTCCGAGGTGCGCAGCCGCTGGACCAGGTCCAGGAAGTCCGCGGGGTTGTCGGTCTCGAAGGCGACGACGAACTCCTGGTCGTCGAGGCCGAAGGAGTAGCTGGTGTTGAGGTCCACCGACGGGTACTCGCGGCCGATCTTGATGTGCTCCTGCATGATCCGCCAGCGCTCGTCGGCCGGCAGGGCGTACCAGGCGCGGGTCTTGACGAACGGATACACGAACAGGTACTTGCCGTAGCCGGGTCGAACTTCGAGACGGGACTCCTCGGAGTACTCCGAGGGCTTGGTCATCGCCAGCAGCGAATACGGAACCGTGCACCACTTCATCAGCCCGCTCTGGGCCAGCACCACGTGGAACTCGTGGATGCGCTCCAGGTTCTGCGCCTGGCTGAGCAGCATCAGGTCCGCGTCGCCGCGGGTGCCCACCAGCGAGAACGAACGCAGCAGGTGGCCGTCGGCGAAATCCGCGCACGCGGCGATGAACTCCTGCTTGTCGGCGGCGCGCTGCTCCTCGTCGAGGCGGCGCCAAGCCGGGTCGACCTGCAAAAAGGTGTATTTGACAAAATGACGTGTCGGCATCTGCGGCTGATCATACGCCGAGCCACCGTTGGCCCGGACCGGTCTAGTCGATAGCATGATGATGATGCGGATTGCGTTGGTTTCGCCCTATTCGTGGACCTATCCGGGGGGCGTGACGAGGCATATCGAGGCGCTCGCCGAGCGCTTCATTGAAGAGGGACATCACGTGCGCGTGCTCGCGCCGTATGACCCTGTCGACCTCCCGTCGCGCATCCTGCACCGCGGGGCGACGCCGCAGCCGCTGCCCGCGCCCGATTACCTGGTCCCCCTGGGGCGAACGCTCGGCTTCAAGGCCAACGGAGCCGTGTCCAACCTTTCGATCACGCCCCACGGGGTCGCCAGCGCGCAGGCCGAGCTACGCACCGGCGGATACGACGTCGTCCACATCCACGAGCCGGTAGCGCCGCTGGGCGGCTGGATCACGACGCAGCTGACCGGCTTGCCGCTCGTCGGCACCTTCCACTCCTTCTCCGAGGGCCGCGTCCCCAACGGCCTGGCCAACTTGATGGGCGCGCGACGCGTGCTCAACCGGCTGCACGTCCGCATCGCCGTCTCCGAGGCCGCGGCGTGGACCGGGCGGCGGTTCTTCGGTGGCCACTACCGAGTGATCCCCAACGGCGTGCACGTCGACCCGGCGGTCCTGGCCAGGGCCGGTGAGAAGCCGCCGTCGGAGCGCCTGCGGATCGTCTTCGTGGGGCAGGCCGTGGAGCGCAAAGGTCTGCCGCTGCTGCTCCGGTCCTTTGAGGCGCTCCGCGACCACATCCCCACTGAGCTCACCGTCATCGGGCCCACCGCCGAAGAGCTTGCGCCGCTGATGCTCGACGACCGCGACGTGCGCGTGCTCGGCAAGGTCGACGACGCCCGCAAGCGCGAGGAGCTCGAGCGCGCCGACTTGCTGTGCGCCCCCTCTCTGCGAGGAGAGAGCTTCGGCATGGTGCTGACCGAGGCCTTCGCCGCGGGCACCCCCGTGGTCGCGTCCGACATCGCGGGCTACCGCGACGTGGTGCGCAACGGCGTTGACGGCGTGCTCGTGCCGCCCGCCGATCCCCAGGCCCTCGCCGAGACCCTGCGCGACCTCTACGACGAGCCTGAGCGGCGGCAGGAGATGGCCATGGCGGCTGTCGCGGACGTCGAGCGGTTCGCCTGGCCGTCGGTGGCCGACCAGGTTCTGGAGGCCTACGCGGAAGCGGTCGCGGTCCCCGCTGCCACCCGCCCGGCGCAGCGCGCCGCGGTGGCCATGGGTCTCCGCGCCGCCGATCTCAAGCCCCACAATCCCGCCCGCAAGCTGCCGAGCCTCGAGCCGGCCCCGGTGTCTCGCCGGCGTCCGGTGGTGACGGCGGCGCGACGCGCCGGCATGGCAGTCTTCTCGCTGGCAGCCCTGCTGCTGGCCTACAAGGCGCTGAGCACGATCGGCCTGACCAACATCGCCCAGGCGCTGGTGGCCTCCAGTCCCTCCTTCGTGATCCTCGCCCTCGGCGTGATGTGCGCTGCCATGGCGCTGCGCGCCGTGTCCTGGCACGCGATCCTGCGCGCGGCGCTGCCCAAGGCTCGAGTCAGGCTGTCGGACGCGATGCAGGGAACGTTCATCGGGGTCTTGATGTCCTCGACATTACCCGCACGACTGGGCGAGCCCTCGCGCGCGCTGGTGGTGGCGCGCCGCACCGGCCGGCCGCGCGAGCACCTGCCGGTCGTCCTGGGCACAGTCGTCTCCCAGACCCTGCTCAACATCGTCGCCCTGATCGCGCTCGGTGCGGTGATGTTCTCCTCCGTGGACTTGTTCAACGGCCATCAGAACGCGCTGCTGGTGGCTGCCATCGCCCCGCTGACCCTGCTGCTGATCGTGCTGATGGCCCCGTTCATCCTGCGCCACGGAGGCGGGCGGTTCCGTCGCCTCCACGCCCTCGTCGCCCAGATGCGGCGGGGGATGACCCGGGTCCGCGCCGGGTTGATGGTGTTCCGGCGGCCCAAGCTCGGCGCCATCGCCACCGTCGCACAGCTGGGGGCGTGGGCGCTGCAGTGGGCGTCCTGCTACATCCTGCTCGTCGCCCTCGGGCTCAATCACCAGGCCGGCTGGGCTGCGGCCGCCGCCGTGCTGTTCGCGGTCAACATCACCGCCGTGCTGCCGGCGACGCCGGCCAACCTCGGTGTCTTCCAGGCCGCCTGCGCCGCCGTCCTTCATACCGGCTGGCATGTCGGCCTGGGCACGGGCGTGGCCTACGGCGTGATCCTCCAGGCCGTCGAGGTGTCGACGGCGATCCTGATGGGCACCCCCGCGCTGCTCAAGGAGGGGATGTCGTGGCGCGAGGTGCGTCTGCGGGCCATGCACGCCGCTCCGGTCAAGCTCCCCGCGCGGTCCCACCGGCCGTCGTCGCGCCGCTCGGGCGCCCTGGACACCAACGGGTAGCTCGGTCAGCTGGCGCCCGTGAGCCGCTCGAGCTGAGCCTCGCTCAGCGCCGGACCCCCGGCGGCCTGAAAGACCTCGATCGACGCGACGAGGTCGTCCCGTAGCCGGACCACCCACATGATGCTGCCCAGTACGCGCTCCCCGGGCCGCCGGCCCTCGACGCGCCCGAAGCCGATCACCGAGTCCTGAGCCTGGCGGAAGGTGAGCAGCGTGAGGCTCAGCTCGTCCCATACTGTCGCCACGTCGCGCAGGTAGGCGTGCACGCCCTCGTGGCCACGGTAGGGGGTGGTGCGCTCGACGCGCTGCGCCGTGGCGAAGGAGCGCAGCACGAAGTCGGGATGGCAGCGCGACAGCATGCCATCGAGGTCGCGCCGCGCGAACGCGTCAAAGGCCTCGGTGACGACCTTGACCGGGTCGACACCAGGGACGGGCGCCAGGCCCTGGCCCCGAGCCGGGACCGGGTCGGAGCCGGGCGCCTCTGACTCCATCGGCGCCGGGCGGCCGAACAGGTAGCCCTGGGCCAGGTCGACGCCCATCTCGCGAAGCATCAGGAGGGTCGCCTCGTCCTCCACGCCCTCAGCGATCGTCGTCTGGTTGAACTCGCGGGCCAGCGCCACGATGCCGCGCACGACGCGCGCGTCGGTCTCGCTGACGGTCAGCTCGCGCACGAAGTCGATGTCGATCTTCAGGTGGTCGGCCGGGAGATTCTTGAGATAGCTGAGGCTGGAGTAGCCAGTGCCGAAGTCGTCGAGGGCCAGGCGGCAGCCGAGCTCGCGTACGCGCTCGGCAAAGGCGCGGCCGGCCTCGGTCTGGCCGACGAACGCGGTCTCCGTGACCTCCACCACCAGCAGCGAGGGATCGACGCCGGATTCCTGCACCGCCGCCGCCAGTTCGGCCAGGACGGTGGGATCGCCGATCGAGCGGCCCGAGAGGTTGAACTCCGTGGGCACGCCCTCAGAGGCAACCTGCACCGCCTGGCGGATCACCCAGCGGTCGATCTCGGAGATGAGCCCGAAGCGCTCGGCGGCGGGGAGGAAGGCGCAGGGCGCAATGATCTGCCCGTCCTCGTCGCGCATGCGCAGCAGCAGTTCGTGCTGCACGGTCTCGCCGGTCATCAGATCGACGATCGGCTGGGCGTAGAGGATGAAGCGATCCTCGTCCAGCGCGTCGCGGATCCGCCCCAGCCAGAGCGCCTCCTCGACATCGTGCTCGAGGCGGGACTCGCGCTCCTTGCGGTCGGTGATGTCGACGAGCTGGGAGTGGAAGGCCTCGACGGAACCGTCCTCGCGGCGCACGGGAGCCCAGTGGAGCAGCCCCCACAACTCGCTGCCGTCCGTGCGGATGAACCGCTGCTCGGCGGTGAAGGAGTCGATCTCCCCGCGGAGCATGTCCTCGCGGGCGCGGCGGAGCATGGCCAGGTCCTCGGCGGGAATGATGGAGCCGATCGTCTGCCCGATGAGCTCCTCGCGTGCGCGGCCCAGCAGCCGGCACATGGCGTCGTTGACCCGCACGCACCGTCCCTGCACCGGATCGGCCAGCGACATGCCGATGGGCGCGGCGTCGAAGCCCTCGCGGAACAGGTGCTCGGCGGCGAGGCGCCGGCGGTCGGCCTCGCGCTCGGCGGTGACGTCCAGGACGGCGCCGCGTAGATGCTCCCGGCGGCCGTCGGGCAGGGTGATCGCCTCGGCGTTCAGCGACAGCGTGCGCGTGACGCCGCTGGGCAGGATCACCCGGTACTCGCAGTTCATCGACCCATGGAGCACGCACTGCTCTCCGATGCCCGCGACAAGCTCATGGTCGGCGGGGTGGACCAGCGCCAGGTGCGCGTGCTTGTCCAGCGGCTGATCCTTCTCCAGCTCCAGGAGCCGGGCCAGGCCCGCTGAGTAGGTGATCTCGCCCGTGGCGACGACCAGCTCCCAGCTCCCCACCCCGGCCATCCGCTCGGCCTCGCGCAGGCGGCTCTCGCTGCGCGCAAGGTCAGAGGTCATCCGCGCGCGATCGGTGACGTCCTGCATGACCGCCACCACCGAGCCGACGGCGCCAGACCCGTCGGGGACCGGGACGAGTTGTACGAGGTACAGGCGTGCGCCGTCGAGGCTGCGGTACTCGAACGCCTGCGGCTCCCCGGCAAGGGCCAACGCGTAGCGCGGCTGCAGGACGGCGGCGGCGTCAGCGGGGACGACCTGCTCGATCGTCTGCCCGACCCAGCCGTCGGTCGGCAGCCCGTGGGACGCGAAGGCGTCGCCCGCGACGTGCTGGATGCGCCCTGCGGCATCCGCGATCAGGACGCCTGCCGGGGCGACCGGGACCCCGGAACCGGCTGCGGGCGCCGCGGCCACCGAAAGGTGTCGCCGTGCCTCACTTGTCCGTGGCAGAGTCGTTTCAAGCAACTGCGACATCACCCGGCGTGATATCGGCGTCGTTGATCAGATTTCCTCTCCACTTTGAGGGTTTCTGGACGCCTGCCCGATGTCCGGGCCCGAAAGGCGTCAGGCCTCGGCCAGTGCGGGCTCGTCCGCGGGGGTGCCGGGGGCGCCGGCGGGATCCGAGTCGGGCAGCGAGGCCCCCAGGGTCGGATCCTTCTCGGTGCCGGCGATGAGCTCGTCGGCGGCCTGCTTGCTTGTCTTGGGCAGCATCCCGGACTTCATGCCGAAGTAGACGGCCTGGGGATGGTGGGCGACGATGGCCAGCGTCGACTGCTCGGGCTCGACGGCGTAGCCGCCGGAGAGCCGCAGCCCGATCGACGGCGCGTCGAGCAGGTCGAACACCTTGGTCAGCTCGGACTGCTCGGGGCAGGAGGGGTAGCCCCAGGAATAGCGACGGCCCTGGGTGGGGGTGGCCCCGAGCTCTGAGCGCACGCGGGCGTGCAGCCACTCGGCCATCCCCTCGGCGGTCTGGACGCCGAGGCCGTGGGTGAAGAGCTGTTCCGCGTACTCGCCCTCGGCCTCCAGGGAGGCCATCAGCTCGGTGACCTCCTCGCCGGCGGTCACCGCCTGGAGGGCGACGACATCGGTCTCCCCGGAGTCAAGCGGGCGGTAGAAGTCGGCCAGGCAGATGCGGTCGTGTCGCGGCTGACGCGGGAAGACGAGGCGGTGCAGCTCGCGCTCGCGGGGGGCCTCGGGATCCCACACGATGAGCTCGTTGCCCTCGGAGTTGCAGGGGAAGTAACCGAGCAGCGCGCGCGGGCGCAGGTAGGTCTGCTCGCGCCACATCCGCTCCAGCCGCGGCTGGAAGTCGTCGCGCAGCAAGCGCGTCCACGCCTCGCCCTTGACCCCCCGCCCGCCCCAGTGCAGCTTGAACAGCACGTGCGTGTCGAGATGGCGGTAGACCTCGTCCAAAGGCACCTCGAGCTCGCGCGCGCCCCAGTAGGGCGGTTCGGGGACCGGGGTGTCGGTGGCGGCGGCGCTGCGGACCGAGGCATCGGTGACGTCGGGCGCGCCCTCGTCGACCTCCACCGGGGTGTCGCGCAGCTTCTGCGCGGCCACCCGGGTCATCTTGACCAGCTCCTGGCGGCGCTCGGGATCGACCAGCTGGTCGATCTTGGACAGGCCCTCGAAGGCATCCTTGCAGTAGAAGACGCCGGGGTCATAGACGTCGTCTGACTCGGTGCCGTTCGGGTAGAGGATCCGCAGGCCGAAGTTGCGGTTGATGGCGGCGCCACCGATCAGCACCGGGAACTCGAGCTTGCGCTGGTGCAGCTCCTGGACGGCGGCAGGCATCTGCTTGGAGGTCGAGACCAGCAGCGCCGAGAGGCCGATGGCGGTGGCCTTGTGCTCGACGGCGGCGTCGAGGATGGTGGAGATCGGCACCTGCTTGCCGAGGTCCACAACCGAGTACCCGTTGTTGGTCAGGATGGTGTTGACCAGTGACTTGCCGATGTCGTGGACGTCGCCGAACACCGTGGCCAGCACGACGGTGCCCTTGGTGTAGCCCTCGAGCTTGTCGAGGTATTGCTCGAGCCGCGCGACGGCGCGCTTCATGACCTCGGCCGACTGCAGGACGAAGGGGAGGATGAGCTCCCCGGCGCCGAACTTGTCGCCGACCTCCTTCATCGCGGGCAGCAGCACCGTGTTCAGCGTGGGGACGGCGCCGATCTTCTCGACGCTCGCGTCGATCCACTCCTCCACGCCCTCCTTCTTGCGGCGAAGAATGTGGAAGTGCAGCGCCTCCTCGGGCTCCATGCCCTCGGTGGGATTGGCCTTCGCCGTGCCTTCGTCGTCGGCGGGGCCCTTGGACTCGAAGTGGGCGATGAAGCGCTCCAGAGCGTCGTCGCGGCGGTCGAAGACGAGGTCGTCGGCCAGCTCGCGCTCCTCGGTGGGGATCTCCGAGTACGGAGTGATGTGGTTGGGGTTGACCATCGCCAGGTCGAGCCCCGCCTCCACGCAGTGGTGCAGGAACACGCTGTTGAGCACCGAGCGCGCGGGCACGCCCACCCCGAACGAGACGTTGGAGACGCCCAGCGAGGTCTGCACGCCGGGGATCTCGGTCTTGATCGCCCGGATGCCCTCGATGGTCGCCACGGCGCTGGGCCGCCACTCCTGATCCCCGGTGGTCAGGGTGAAGGTGAGGCAGTCGAAGATGAGCGCGTCGGGGTCCAGGCCGTGCTCCTCGCAGCACAGCTGCGTGATCCGCTGGGCGACCTCCAGCTTGCGCTCGGCGGTCTTGGCCATGCCGACCTCGTCGATGGTCAGCGCGATCACCGTCGCCCCGTGCTCGGCGGCCAGCGGCACCACCCGGTCAAGCTTGTCGCGCCCGGCCTCGAGGTTGATCGAGTTGACGATCGCGCGCCCGGGGATCTGCTGTAGCGCGGTCTCGATCACGTCGGGCTCGGTCGAGTCGATCTGGATGGGGGCGGGCTGGGTCAGCGAGATCCGCTTGACCACCTCGCGCATCTGATCGCCCTCGTCCTGGCGCTCGGTCAGCGCCACGCAGATGTCGAGCACGTGGGCACCGCCGGTGACCTGGTCCTCGGCGACCACGAGCAGGCCGTCGTAGTCGTTGGCCAGGAGCAGCTCCTTGGCCTTGCGCGAGCCCTGGGAGTTGACGCGCTCGCCCACCAGCGTGGGGCGCGGGGACTGGACCAGCGGCGTGGCGGCGATCATCGAGCTAACGTGCGCGGGGCGGCGCTCGGGGCGCTCGCCGGGGGTGCGGTCCTTGACCCGCTCCGCCATCGCCTCGATGTGGGCCGGCGTGGTGCCGCAGCAGCCGCCGACGATGGACACGCCGTAGCGCTCGACGAACTCACCCAGGGTGTTGGCCAGCGGGCCGGGCTCCTCGGGGAAGATCGTCTCGCCGTTGGGGCCCTGGTGCGGGAGGCCGGCGTTGGGTATGCAGTGCACGGGTACCGGGCTGAACTCGCCGAGGAAGCGGATGGCGTCGCGCATGTCCTCGGGACCGGTGGAGCAGTTGAGGCCGATGATGTCGACCTTGAGCGCCTCGAGCGTGGCCAGCACCGCGCTGATGTCGGTGCCCAGGAGCATCTTGCCGCCCTGGGGCAGGAGAGAGACGCTGCACTGGATCGGGACCGCGCGGCCGAGCTCCTTGGCGGCCCGGCGCACGCCGAACACCGCCGCCTTGAGCTCAAGGATGTCCTGAGTGGTCTCAATGATTACGAGGTCCACGCCGCCCTCGATGAGGCCGGTGGCCTGCTCGGTGAAGACGGTCTGAAGCTCCGGGAAGGTGATCTGGCCGAGGGTCGGGTCGTCCGACGCGGGCAAGAAGCCGGTGGGACCGATGGCGCCGGCCACGAAGCGATCCTCGCCCGCGGCCTTGCGGGCGATCTGCGCCGCCTTGAGGTTGATCTCGTGGGTGTGATCCTCCAGACCCCACTCCGAGAGCTTGAGCCGGCTGGCCTGGAACGTGTCGGTCTCCAGCACCTCCGCGCCCGCCTCCAGCATCGAGGTATGCACGCCCTCGATCACGTCGGGCCGGTTGAGCACCAGCGCCTCGTGGCAGCGGCCGGGCAGCCGGTAGTCCTTCTCCAGGCTCAGGTCGAACTGCTCGAGCGTGGCGCCCATGCCGCCGTCGAAGACAACGATGCGCTCGCGCGTGGCGGCTAGGAAGTCTCGCATCGGGGTGAGGCTAGCAACCTTGACACAACCATGTCAACGTTGGGGCGGGGGCGGTACTTCCACGTGTGGTCGGGCCGTGAAGGGTTCCGGCGCACGTCAACTGCCTGCTGGGGAGGGAGTGGGTCGGGGTGTGGCGGCGGCTCGCGAGACGGAGCCAAGGCGTCTTTTACAGCTATTTCCTGCACTTTCCGCCCCGACCCCGCCGAGAGACCTCCGCCACGCCCGGATCGCCGAACACGCCCTCCTCGATAGCGAGTCGTTGACCCACGCCACATGCCTCCGGGGCGCATGTCCTCTACAGCGCGACCGTGTTACCGCGCGGTCCAGCCCATGTCCATCGTCACCGGCACCCCGGTGAATGCCCGCCCGCTCGGCCCGGCCAGGAACGCCACCATGTCGGCCACCTCGGAGGGCTCGATGAGCTCCTTGATGGCCTGCGGAGCCAGGATGACCTCCTCGAGCGCCCGGTCCTCAGAGATCCCGTGCGCGCGAGCCTGGTCGGGGATCTGCCGCTCGACGAGGGGCGTACGGACGTACCCGGGGCAGATCGCGGTCGCCGTGATCCCGCGCTCGGCCCCCTCGAGGGCCAGCGTCTTGACCAGTCCCAGCACTCCGTGCTTGGCGGCGACGTAGGCGGCCTTGTAGGGCGAGGCCACCAGCGAGTGCGCCGAGCCGATGGCGATGAAACGCCCGGCGCCCGACTCGGCCAGCGCCTCCCAGCCGTGTCGCGCGAGCAGGAACGGGCTGGTCAGCATGAGGGTGATGATCGTGTCCCAGCGCTCGACGGGGAACTCCGCGATGGGCGCGACGTGCTGGATGCCGGCGCCGGCCACGATCGCGTCCAGATGCCCGAACTGGTCCAGGGCGGCGGCCACCGCGGCGGCGTTGGCCTCGGCCTCGGTCAGGTCGGCCTGGTGGGGGGTGCCCGGTCCGTCGGGGTCGGGGCGGAGGTCGACGGCCAGCACCTGCCAGCCGTCTCCGACCATCCGTTCGGCCACTGCGCGGCCGATCCCGCTGGCGGCGCCCGTGATTAGCGCGACGTTAGGACGCGCCATCTACGGGCCCGCAATACCTGCAAATCAGTGGCATCCGCCCATCCTACGCGGTACCCGACAGGTGGCCGGTCCTGCAATGGGGGATGCGTAGTCTGCGTGGCCTACGGGTACAAGATCGCGTATGCACAGCGCTGTGGGGAATCTCAACGAGACCTACGAGGCGTCGCCGCGTTCAGTATCCGACGGGCGGGCGAAGTTGGCGGACTTCGCCACGAAGGCGGGTGCCACACCGAGTCAGATCGATGCCGTGCGGTTGGCGGCGTCCGAAGCGATGACCAACTCGGTGCTGCACGCCTACGGCGGTGGGCCGGGTCTCATCTACGTGAACGCCGCGGTGGCGTCGGGGGAGCTCTGGATCCTGATCTCCGACGACGGCTGCGGCCTCAAGCCGCGCGCCGATCGCCCAGGGCTCGGGCTCGGACTCGGGCTCATCTCCGAGGTCAGCGACGACTTCGCCATCGTGTCGCGCGCCACGGGCGGGACCGAGGTGAGGATCCGCTTCAACCTCGTGACCGCCGACGCGCCCGCGCCCGTGCGCGGGGAGCGTGTGGCCAGCGGCAGCGGGCGCCGTTCCGGCTTCTCGCCGTCGATGTCTGTGGCCTGACCGGCGGCCGGAGCCGTCGAACGAGTTGGGCCGGGGGGACGCCGTCAGGGCGCCGGGGCGACAAGCGTGCCTGAGTCCGCGGAGGCGTAGAGCGCCTCGATAGCACGCGCCTGGCCTTCTGCGTCGGCACGACCGAGCAGCGGGACCCCCGTGCCGCGAACGGCGGCCGCCAGGTTGTCGGCCTCGAGCCCGTAGGAGTTGGCCGGCGCGATGTCAATGCGCTCGGTGACATCGGCGCGGCGCAGCTCGATTCCAGGCGTCTGGCAATGCCACGGGTCGGCTACGAACAGGCTGCCCTCCTCGCCCACGACCTCGAGGTCGGAGCGGTCGTCGAGGATCAGCCCGCTGTCGAAATGAGCCGTGACCTCGCCGGGGAAGCGCATCCAGCCGGTGAAGATCACATCGACGCCGTCGCCGCCGAGCACCTGGGTGCCGCTCACCTGCTCGGGCTCGCCGGCCAACAGCCGGGCGGCGCTCACGCAGTAGGAGCCGACGTCCATCAGCGCGCCCCCGTCCAGCTCGGTGCTCAGGCGCACGTCGGCCGGGTCCTCGAAGTGGAAGCTGAAGGAGGCGCGGATGAGCCGCAGCCGTCCGATGGCGCCGGACCCCACCAGCTCCGCCACGCGTGCAGCCTGGGGGTGGTGGCGGTACATGAACGCCTCCATGAGCACGCGGTCCTGGCGCTCGGCCAGGTCAAAGGCGGCCCGCACGTCGGCGACGCGCCGGCCGAGCGGCTTCTCGCACAGCACATGCTTGCCCGCCTCGAGCGCCCGCCTCGTCCACTGCAGATGGAGGGAGTTGGGCAGTGAGATGTAGACGGCGTCGACGTCGGGGTCGGCCAGCAGCGCCTCGTAGCTGTCATAGGCGCGTTCGATCCCCCGGGCGGAGGCGTAGTCCTCGGCGCGGGCGCGGTCACGGCTGGCGACGGCCAAGACTGCGGACTCGCGCGACTCGGACACCCCAGCGATGAACTTGTCGTTGATCTGCGCCGTGGACAGGAGGCCCCACTGCACGGTCATGGTGCGGGGGCGGAAGGGTTCGGTCAGACCTTGCGGTCCGCCGCCGTGGCGGGCGCGTCGGCCTTCGCGGTTCCCAGCAGCTCCTCGCGGCTGGGCTTCACGTCGTCGATCGCGCCGCGCATGTCGTGGATTCCCCGGCCGATGGCGCGCCCGACTTCGGGCAGTCGCTTGGGGCCGAGCACGAGCAGGGCGACGCCGAGAACGACGAGCAGGTGCACTGGCGAGAGAATGTTGTCGATGAACGGCACCAGCGGGAGACTACAGCGTGGCTGACCGGGCGACCGCGTTTGCGCCCGGGCGCGTGAACCTGATCGGTGAGCACACCGATTACAACGAGGGTCTGGCGCTCCCGTTCGCCATCAGCGAGGGGGTGACGGTGCGGGCCACGCGCGCCGACGATGGCCTGTTCCAGGTGGTGGCCACCGACCTCGGCTCCCACGACACCTTCGCGTTGGACGCGGTCTCCCCGGTGGCCGGCTGGCGAGCCTTCGCCCGCGGCGCAGTCGGGGAGCTGAGCGCCGCGGGCTACCCGCTCGTCGGCGCGCAGCTGGAGATCACGGGTTCGGTGCCGCGCGGCTCGGGCCTGTCCTCCTCGGCCGCGTTGGAGGTGGCGTTGTGCCTGGCCCTGCTCGCCGTCGCCGACGTGGCGCCGCCCGAGCGCCTGGACCTCGCGCGCCTGTGCTCGCGCGTGGAGAACGACTGGGTGGGCGCCCAGACCGGCCTGCTGGACCAGATCGCGTCGCTGTTCGGGGAGCCCGAGCGTGCGTTGCGGATCGACTTCCGGTCGCTGGAGGTCACACCGGTGGCGCTCGAGCTCGACGGCTATCGCCTGGTCACCCTGGACTCCGGGGAGCGCCACGCCAACGCCGGTGGCGAAGACGGGACCGCGGACGGCTACAACCAGCGGCGCGCCGAGTGCGTCCGCGCCGCCGAGCTGCTCGGCGTCGAGAGCCTGCGCGAGGCGACGCTCGATCGCGTGGAGGAGCTGCCCGAGCCGCTGCGGGCCCGCGCCCACCACGTGGTCACCGAGAACGCGCGCGTACAGGACACCGTGGCCGCGCTGTCGAACGGGGAGCTCGAACGCGTCGGCGCGCTGCTCAACGCCTCCCACGCCAGCCTTCGCGACTGCTTTGCCATCTCGACCCCAACCGTGGAGCGGACCGTCAAGACACTGCTGGACTCCGGCGCCATCGGGGCGCGCATCGTGGGCGGCGGCTTCGGCGGCCATGTGCTGGGCCTGATGCCCCCCGAGACCCAGCCGCCGCCGGGTGCCCTGGAGGTGGAGCCGGGCCCGGGAGCGCGGATCGTCCGTTAGCGCTAACATCGCGTCGTGCTCCGGGAGGGTGGAGCGTTGGAGAGGAGTGGAAGAGATGGACGTCGAGGACGACGAGAAAGCCGCGTCGCGACCGAGGCGGCCGGCGATCATGTCGGACGTTGGGCGGCTGGCGGGAGTCTCGCACCAGACGGTGTCCCGCGTCATCAACGGCAGCCGGCATGTCAGCCCCCAGACGCGCGAGCGCGTACTGGAGGCTATGAGCGAGCTTGGCTACCGTCCCAACTCGATCGCGCGGGCGCTGGCCACCGGCCGGACGCGCACCCTCGGCGTGGTCAGCTTCGACACCACGCTCTACGGCCCGGCGTCGACGCTCTTCGGCATCGAGCGAGCGGCGCACGAGGCGGGCTACTTCATCATGGTGGCCAGCCTCAAGGCGCTCGATCGCGCGTCGGTGGTGCAGGCCATCGAGCGGCTGCGGGTGCAGGGCGTCGACGGGATCCTCGTCATCGTCTCCGAGGAGGAGTCCGCGGAGGCGCTGCTGCATGCCCCGCTCGACGTCCCGCTGGTCGCCGTGGAGTCCGGGCCGGACCGGGGAATCCCCGTGGTGGCGGTCGATCAGGCCGAGGGCGCCACCCTGGCCACGCGCCACCTGCTCGAGCTCGGGCACAACACGGTCCACCACATCACCGGGCCTCTGAGCTCGATCGAGTCCCAGCTGCGCGCGGGCGCCTGGCGCGCCACGCTGAAGGCTGCGGGCGCCGCTCGGCCCGAGCCGCTCATCGGCGACTGGAGCGCGCGGGCCGGCTACCACTTGGGACGGCGGTTGAGCCGGGATCGGTCGCTGACCGCGGTGTTCGTCGCCAACGATCAGATGGCGCTCGGTTTGCTGCGGGCGATGAATGAGGCGGGACGGCGCATCCCGGAGGAGATCAGCGTGGTCGGCTTTGACGACATCCCGGAGTCTCCCTATTTCACCCCGCCGTTGACCACCGTCCGCCAGGATTTCGGTGAAGTGGGGAGCCGTAGTCTGCGGGTGCTGGTGCGGACGATCGAGAGCGTCGAGGCGGGTGAGCGGCCTCCCACGGGCTCGCTCGTCCCGCCCGAGCTGGTCGTGCGCGCCAGCACCGCGGTGCCGCCGGGGAACGATTGACAGGGATTTGATGTGATCGCTAACATGGGCGCGCGCTGCGCAGTGAAGCAAGCTCACAAGGGACGCAACCGAGTGCCGCCGGAGAAGGGGTTGCGGACGAGGTTTACCCTCGGTTAATGTGAATGGACAACCGGCCCCCGGTCTGAAACGGTTGCGGGGTCGGCAGTCCCGGAGAGGAGGAGCATCAGGTGTCCAAAGAAGAAGATGTCGTCCACGACGCGCTCGAGCGGCTGGAATGGGACGAGCGCAAGGAAGATGAGACGCCGTTCAAGAGGATGCGGCAGCTCACGCGCCGCACCGCGCTGACCGGTGGTGCCGCCGGTATCGGCGCACTGATCCTGCAGGCCTGCGGGGGCTCGAGTTCGAGCTCCAGTTCGAGTTCGAGTGCGACCAGCACCGGAACGGCGTCGGCCGCTACCGGCGGCAGCGGGGCCTCGGCGATCTTCGGATCCACCAAGTCCTACAAGTTCACCCTGGTCAACCACGTCACGACCAACCCGTTCTTCACCCCGACCCAGAACGGGGCGGCGGACGCGTGCAAACTGCTCGGCTGCTCCTATCAGTGGACGGGCTCGCAGAACGCCAACGTCGGCGAGATGGTCAGCGCCTTCAACAGCGCCGTCAGCGCGGGCGTTGACGGCATCGGCATCGCGCTGGTGGACCTGCACGCGTTCAACGGCCCCACGACCAAGGCGCTGGCCGCCAAGATCCCGGTCGTCTCCTACAACGCGGATGCGGCGGGCAATGCCCGGCTGGCCTACATCGGACAGGATCTGTTCGTCTCCGGCCAGGAGATGGGCCAGCACATCCTGGAGTTGGTCCCGTCCGGCGACGTGGCCCTGTTCATCGCCACGCCCGGAGCACTGAACATCCAGCCCCGCATCGATGGTGCGCAGGCAACGCTCAAGTCGCATTCGGGCATCAAGACCCACGTGGTCGCGACCGGTGCAGCGCTGCCACAGGAGCTATCCACGATCGATTCCTATGCCACCGCCCACCCCGACACCAAGGGGTACTTCGCGGTGGACGGGGGAAGCACCCAGAGCATCGCCCAGGTCATCAAGAAGCACAACCTGCGCAGCCAGGGGATCAAGGGCGGCGGGTATGACCTGACCCCAATCACCCAGCAGTTGCTCGCCGACGGCCAGATCGACTTCACGATCGACCAGCAGCCCTACCTCCAGGGCTTCCTGCCGATCCTGCAGCTGTACCTGTACCAGGTGAGCCAGACCCTCACGGGCCCCGCCGACGTCAACACCGGTCTGAAGTTCCTGGACAAGACCACGGTGGCCCCGTACAACAGCACCAAGAGCCGGTACGAGGGCACGAGCTCAAGCGCCGGAGTCACAAAGTCGTAGGCTTCACAGTCCGCAGTCATGGCTACCGCGTCTGACAAGACCGTCGCGACAGCGCCTCCTCCGAAGGGCCCGGAGAGTTCCTGGGCCCGGCACGGGGGGGCGCTCAGCCTCGGGCAGCGTTTTCTGACGCTGCGCGAAGGCAGCATCATCGTCGTCACGCTGGTCGCGTTCATCTACTTCTCGACGACCTCGGACCGCTTCCTCACCTCAGGGAGTCTCAAGGCGCTGCTGCCGTACTTCGCCCCGTTCGCCATCATGGCGGCGGGCGAGGTGTTCGTGATGATCAACGCGGAGATCGATCTGTCGGTCGGCGCCGTCTACCTCTTCACCCCGTTCGTCTTCTACAAGCTCAACTCAAGCGTCGGCCTGCCGCTCATCCCGGCGATGATCGGGTCGCTGCTCGTGGCCATGCTGGTTGGGCTGTTCAACGGGCTGGTGATCTCGTATATCGGGATCTCGTCGTTCACGGCGACGCTCGGGACGTTGTTCACACTGGATGGGCTCACGCTGATCGTCTCGCATGCCACGCAGGTGACGGCGCCGGGCACATCGGTGGTGACGGTCAACACGTTCGCCCAGATCTTCGGCGGAGGGACCTACTCCGAGCTGTTCTGGGCCATCGGAATCGCGATCGTGCTCCAGGTGCTCTTATCGTTCACGCGGTGGGGCATCTATACGGTCGCGGTGGGCGGCAACCGTCTTGGCGCGGCCGAGGCCGGCGTCCGGGTCAGACGGGTCCTCACGGGCAACTTCGTCATGTGCGCGCTGCTGGCCGGGTTCGTCGGCATCCTCGAGGCGACGCGGTCATCGTCGGTGACGCCGGACCCGTCGGGGTCCAACGCGATCCTGTTGCAGGTCATCGCCGCCGCCGTCATCGGCGGCACCTTGCTCCAGGGAGGGTCGGGCACGGTGATCGGCGCGTTCATCGGCGCCATCTTCCTGGGGGTCCTTCAGGACGGCCTCATCATCAAGGGCGTCAGCGCGAACTACTACACCTTCTATCTCGGCCTCGCGGTCCTCATCGCGATGGCCTTCAACACGTACGTGTCTCGCGTCCGGACGGGATCGGGCCGTGGCGGATAACACCATCGCCGACGCGAAGATCGTCGCGCCGTCCCAGGCCGACGACGATGTGTTGCGCGTCGAGCACATCACCAAGCGCTTTGGCCCCACCATCGCCCTGCGCGACATCAACCTGCACCTGCGCAAGGGCGAGGTGCTGGGGTTGCTCGGCGACAACGGCGCCGGGAAGTCGACGCTGATCAAGATCCTCGCCGGATTCCAGAAGGCCGACACCGGAACGATGTGGGCCAAGGGGCAGGACTACGCACCCAGGAGCGTCGATGACGCTCGCAAGCTCGGCATCGACACCGTGTTCCAGGACCTGGCGCTCGTCAACGAGCTGACCGTCTACCACAACCTCTTCCTGCGGCGCGAGAAGGTGAAACGGCCAATCCCGTTCCTGTCCAACGCCCTGATGAAGCGCGAGGCGCGCAAGGCCCTGGACCAGATCGGGATCAACATCCCGCGCATCGATGTGCCGGTGGCCCGCCTCTCGGGCGGCCAGCGTCAGGCGATCGCCGTCGCGCGCACCATCTCCGGCGACTCGGACGTCATCCTGCTCGACGAGCCGCTGGCAGCGATGGGGGCCAAGGAGGGCGCGATGATCCTCGATCTCATCGCGCGCCTCAAGGACGAGGGCAACGTCTCGATCATCATGATCCTGCACAATTACGTGCACGTCCTGACGGCCTGCGATCGCGTCAACCTCATCCAGGACGGCGTCATCTCCCTGGACAAGCCGACGGCGGAGACCTCGGTGGAGGAGCTGACCGAGATCGTCGTGGAGGAGTACCGCCGCGCCCGGCAGGAGGCCCACGTCGGCAACGGGGCCGCCGCCGCGGCGGCGCCTCAGCAGTCCGAGACGTGACCGCCGGGCCGTGAGCGGCCGCGCGTGCAGCATCGGGGTGGACTTCGGGACCGAGTCCGGCCGCGTGCTCGTGCTCGACGCCCGCAGCGGCGAGGAGTTGGGCGTCAGTGTCGTCCCCTACCCGAGCGCGGTGATCGATCGAGAGCTGCCCTCCACCGGTGAGCGGCTGCCCGGCGACTGGGCGCTCCAGGACCCTGACGACTGGGTCAAGGTCCTGGAGGACGGCATCCCGGCGGCGGTCGCCGACGCCGGTGTCGCGCCCGCCGAGGTGGTGGGCCTGGGCGTCGACTTCACGTCGTGCACGGTGCTGCCGGTCACGGCGGACGGCACGCCGTTGTGCACGCTGCCCGAGTTCCGCGAGCGCCGCCATGCCTGGGCCAAGCTCTGGAAGCACCACGCCGCCCAGCCCGTCGCCGATCGGCTCAACGAGGTGGCGATACAGCGCGGCGAGCCCTTCCTGGAGCGCTACGGCGGGCGCATCTCCTCGGAGTGGTACTTCCCCAAGCTCATCGAGGTGTGGTCTGAGGATCGCGAGATCTACGACGCCTGCGCCGCCTTCATCGAGGCGACCGACTGGATCGTCTGGCACCTCACCGGACGCGAGGTCCGCCAGAGCGCCACCGCGGGCTACAAGGCGATGTGGTCCCCGGCCGAGGGGCTGCCGCCGACGGCCTACTTCGAGGCCGCCTATCCGGGCTTTTCGGATCCCGCCGAGAAGCTGGGGACAGAGTTCGTGGCGCTGGGCACCCGTGCCGGCACGCTCACCTCCGAGCGGGCGCAGGCGCTGGGGCTGACCGAGGACGTCGCCATCGCCGTGGGCAACGTCGACGCCTGGGTGTCAGTCCCGGGGGCGGGCGTGACCAGCCCGGCCACGTTCGTCACCGTCATCGGGACCTCGACCTGCTCAATGATCGTCAGCCCCGACGAGGTCCGCCTGCCCGGGATCACCGGGGTGGTGCGCGACGGCATCCTGCCCGGCCTCTACGGCTATGAGGCGGGGCAGGCGGCGGTGGGGGACATGCTGGCCTGGTTCGTGCGCACGCTGGACGGCGACCGCGACACCTACGCCCAACTGGAGGGTGAGGCCGCCAAGCTCGCGCCGGGCGAGACCGGCCTGGTCGCGCTGGACTGGTTCAACGGCAACCGTTCGATCCTCGCCGACGCCGACCTCGCCGGGGCCATCTTCGGGCTCACCCTGCACAGCTCGCGCAGCGAGATCTACCGTGCGCTGCTGGAGGCGATCGCCTTCGGCAACCGGCGCATCATCGACAACTTCACCGAGCACGGCCTGGAGCTGACTGAGATCGTCGCCGTCGGGGGGATCGCGGAGCGCAGCCCGCTCACCATGCAGCTCATCGCCGACACCAGCGGGATGACCGTGCATGTCCCCACCTGGCGCGAGATCCCCGCCCGCGGGGCGGCCCTGTTCGGCGCGGTGGCCGCCGGGGTCTATGAGGACATCGGCGCCGCGATCCAGGCCACCCGTCCCTCGCAGTCCACGACCTACACCCCGGACGCCCAGGCCAAGCAGACCTATGACCGGGTCTATGCGATCTACCGCACGCTGTATGAGTCGCTTGGGGTCACCGACGTGTCGCTGCTGCACGGCCTCAAGAGGATCCGCGCCGAGAGCGGCGCCGCCTGAGGCACGGTGGCGGCGGACCTCGCCCAGCTGCGCCGGGAGGTCCTCGAGGCCAACCTGGCCCTGCCCGCCCACGGGCTGGTCAAGCTGACCTGGGGCAACGCCTCGGGCGTTGACCGCGACCGTGGCGTCATGGCGATCAAGGCCAGCGGCGTCGACTACCAGGCCATGACGGCCGACGACCTGGTGCTGATCGACCTTCAGAGCGGAGACGTGGTCACGGATCCCGCGGTGACGGACCCCGCCCACCCCCGCCGGCCCTCAACCGACACGCCGACTCACCGCGCCCTCTACAACGCCTTTGATGGCATCGGCGGGATCGTCCACACGCACTCGACCTGGGCGACGGCATGGGCCCAGGCGGAGCAGGCGATCCCGCTGCTGGGCACCACCCACGCCGACCTGATGGCCGAGGCGGTCCCGCTGACGCGCCAGCTCACCGCCGAGGAGATCAAGCGCGACTACGAGGGAGAGACCGGCACGGTGCTCATCGAGCTCATCGGCGACCGCGCGGGCGAGCTCCCGGCGGCGCTGGTGCGCGGCCACGCGCCGTTCTGCTGGGCGGCCAGCCCCGCCGCCGCGGTCACGGTGGCGGTCACGCTGGAGGAGGTGGCCCGCCTGGCGCTGTTGACGCGGATGCTCAGCCCGGACGGCGGCCCGCTGGCCGAGGTGCTGCGCGACAAGCACCACGAGCGCAAGCACGGGCCCAACGCCTACTACGGCCAGCGATAGCGACGCGCCCCGCCGCCTACCAGCGGTTGTGGACGTGCTCGCGGATCAGGCGGTCATAGACGTCACGCACGCCGTCGAGCTGCGCCGCGGGCAGCGGCGCCAGGTTGGCAGCGGCCACATTGGCCGACACCTGCTCGGGGTTGCGCGCGCCGGGGATGACCGTGCTCACGCCCGGCTGGTCGATGACCCAGCGCAGGGCGAACTGGGCCAGCGTCGAGCCGTCGTCGACCAGGTCTGAGAGCTCGCGCGCTGCTTTGACGCCAACCTCGAAGGGCACGCCGGAGAATGTCTCGCCGACGTCGAAGGCGTCGCCCGCGCGGTTGTAGTTGCGGTGATCGGAGGCGTCGAACGTCGTGTGCTCGTCGTAGCGGCCCGATAGCAGCCCCGAGGCCAACGGCACTCGCGCGATGATCCCGACGCCGGCCGTGCGCGCTGCCGGGAGGACCTCCTCCAGCGGCTTGAGGCGAAAGCAGTTGAGGATGATCTGCACGGTGGCGACATGCGGGCGGGCGATGGCCGCCAGCGCCTGGGCCACCGTCTCCACCGACACGCCGTAGGCGGCGATGCGTCCCGTCTCGACCATCTCGTCGAGCGCGTCGAACACGGCGTCGTTCTCATACACGCCGTCGGGCGGGCAGTGCAGCGCCACCAGGTCCAGCGTCTCCATGCCCAGGTTCTGCCGCGAGCGGTCGTTCCAGGCCAGGAAGTTGTCGCGGTTGTAGTTGATGGTCTCCTGCGCGACACGGCGGCCCATCTTGGTGGCGATGAACACCTCCGGGTGGCGCTCGTGCAGGCGGGCGCAGAACATCTCCGAACGGCCGTCGCCGTAGACGTCGGCGGTGTCGAAGAAGGTCACGCCGGCGTCGACCGCGGTCTGCAGGACCCCGTCGGCGGCGGCCTCGCTCACGTCGCCCCAGTCGGCGCCGAGCTGCCACGTGCCCAGGCCGACGACGCTCACGCTGCGCCCGAGTCGCTCGATCTCCCGTGACTCCACGCAGCCATCCTTTCATGTCGGCGCCGAACACCACTTTGCCCCCTCAGCGGGCACAATGGACGGCATGAGCGAAGCAGGCCTGCGGGCAGCCGTTGAAAAGATGCGCGCCGCCGGGGCCCACCCTGAGGCCATCCGCGCCTTCGAGCTCGCCTACGAGCGGTTGGACTCCGGCGAGACCGCGATGCTGCCCAGCTCCGAGCTGGAGCCGGCGGGCGATATCCCCGCGCTCGAGGATCTTCCCGAGGCCGACGCGCGGCGTGCGCTGTCACAGGTGGTGGTGATCAAGCTCAACGGCGGACTGGCCACCACGATGGGGCTCCAGCAGCCGAAGTCGCTCATGGAGGCGCGCGACGGCCGGTCCTTCCTGGAGCTCATCATCGGCCAGACGCTCGCCCTGCGCGAGCGCCACGGGGTCGAGCTCCCGCTCGTGCTCATGGACTCCGACAGCACCCGCGAGCCGACGCTGGCGGAACTGGCGCGCCACCCCGAGCTGAGCACCGAGGGCATCGCGCCCGACTTCATGCAGTCCGTCGTGCCCAAACTCGATGCCGAGACGCTCGAACCGGTGAGCTGGCCGCAGGCGCCCGCGCTGGAATGGAATCCGCCGGGTCACGGCGACGTCTACGGGGCCCTACGGCGGTCAGGGATGCTCGACGCCCTGCTCGAGCGCGGCTCGCGCTACGCGATGATCTCCAACGCCGACAACCTCGGCTCGAGCGTGGAGGCGCGGATCGCCGCCCACGTGGCCGACAACGACATCCCCTTCCTCATGGAGGTGGTCCAGGGCACCGAGGCCGACCGCAAGGGCGGCCATGTCGCGCGGCGCATCGCCGACGGCCGGCTGGTCCTGCGCGAGACCGCCCAGACCCCGGACTCCGACCAGGAGTCATTTCGCGACTACCGCAGGTGGCGCTGGTACAACACCAACACGCTGTGGGTCGACCTGCAGGTGCTGGCCGACCGCCTGGAGCAGTCCGAGGGGGTGCTCGAGCTGCCGCTCATCATCAACCGCAAGACGGTGGACCCGCGGGACGCGGACTCCACGCCGGTCATCCAGCTCGAGAGTGCCATGGGTGCGGCCATTGGCAGCTTCCCGGGCGCGGCCCTGCTGCATGTCCCACGCACCCGGTTCGCGCCGGTCAAGACCACCGATGACCTGCTGGTGCTGCGCTCCGACGTCTACGAGGTCGGCGACGACCTCCGGGTCGAGCCCGTGCCTGCGCGCGCCGACGACCTCCCCTTCGTCGAGCTCGACAAGCGCTACTACCGCCTCATCGATGCCTTCGAGCAGCGGTTTCCGTCTGGGCCGCCCTCGCTGCGCGAAGCCGAGCGGCTGGTGGTCAACGGCGACGTCACCTTCGGCGGCGGGGTCCGCGTGCGCGGCGCCGTGGAGCTCAACGCCGACTCGCCCATCACCATCGACCCCGGGACGGTCCTGGAGCAGTGAGCATGGAGTCGCCCAGCGGCTCGGCTCCGCGCGAGGACACCGCGGTCGAGCCGATGCCCGCGGGGACGATCACCATCGTGCTCGCCGACGACCACGAGATCGTCCGCGCCGGCCTGCGCCTGCTGCTCGACGCCGAGCCCGGCTTCGCGGTGATCTCCGAGGCCGGCGACGTCGCTCTCACCGAACGGCGGGTGGCCTCGCACCGGCCCCGGGTCCTCGTCCTGGATGTCAACCTGGCCGACGGTTCGAGCCTCCCCGCGATTCCGCGGCTGCGCGCGGTCTCGCCCGAGACCAGCATCGTGATGCTCACGATGCACAACGATCCCGAGCTCGCGCGCGAGGCGCTGCGCGCCGGCGCCACCGGCTTCGTGCTCAAGGAGTCGGCCAAGGAAGAGCTCATTCAGGCGGTCCGCCTGGCCGCCGGTGGGCGCACCTACCTCACGCCCGAGCTCGGCGCCCGCCTCGCCACCGAGGCTCCCCTGCCCTCGGGCCGGCCCGACGATCTCAGTGTCCGCGAGGTCGAGGTCCTGCGCCTCATCGCCCTCGGCCACACCAACGGCGAGATCGCCTCCCAGCTGTTTCTGAGCGTGCGCACGGTGGAGTCACACCGGGCCCACATCCAGCAGAAGACGCAGAAGAGCTCCCGCGCTGAGCTGGTCTCCTACGCCCGCGACAACGGGTTGGTCGGCTAGCGCCCGGGGCCGCTGGCGCCCCCGCGCCCTCCCGCGCCGGCGATCTCGTCGCGCCGGGCCGGCAGGGATGCCGAGGCGGGGACGGGCTGCACCAGCGTGGTCGGGGTGGCGCGCTGAGCCGCGGTGATGGCCGCGGACGTGACCGTGGCCGTGTCGTGGCGCTTGGCCACGGTCCACTTGACCCGGGCGATGCGATAGCGCAGTAGTGCGGCCCACGTCTGAGGGCCGATGATGCCGTCGGCGGTGAGCCCGTGGGAGGTCTGGAAGGCCTCGACGTCGAGCAGGGTGTGGTACCCGTAGTCGCCGGAGACCTGGATGGGATAGCCGGCGGAGATGAGGTGCTCCTGGACCCACACGACGAGATCGCCCGAGGAGTTGGGGTTCACGTCGGCCAGCGTCTCGTACGGGACGTACCCGGGCAGGGTGCCCGCGGGCCGCGACAGCGCCGTCCACATCGCGGGGGTCGCCTCCTGCCAGTCCCACCAGCTCACCCCGCCGGCCCCGTACACGCGGGCGAGCTCGCGGAAGCGCATCACCTGGTGCGCCGGCGGGCGGCCGTAGACCTGGCCCAGCGGATAGATCGGGCGCTGGTAGATGAGGTTGTATGCGTAGGTGTGGCCGAAGACGCTGTCGGTGGTGGTGCCGATATCGCGCCAGTACATCTGCGGGGCGTTGTACTGGGCGCCGCCCGGGCCCAGGAACACCGAGTAGGGGAACGACGGATGGAAGTCGACGTAGGGGAAGCCGGCCAGGACGAGCGGATAGCTGTAGCCGATGAGCGACCGCAGCCGCTGGATGTAGGCCTGCGCCGAGACGTACTTGCCCTCGTACTCGGACTCGGCGTCGATGATCAGGCAGTCGGCGCCGTCATGGACGGCGGCCGCTCCCTTGTAGGCCTCGGTGACCGGGGCGTTGCCGTAGACGTACTGCCACGCGCACACCTTGATCCCGTTGGCGTGCAGCGCCGAGACCAGTTGCGGGGTGAACTGCGACCACATGTCGGTTCCGTCGCTGGACTTCACGATCAGCGTTGACAGGCCGAAGCGGCGGGCGTCGGCGACCAGCGACGTGAGATTGCCCCCGTCTGACTTGGGCATCTCCCAGATCCACATGGCGCGCCCGCCGAGGGGGCTGCCCCGCCCGCTGCGGGCGCTGTGCACAGCGGTCGCGCCGCCGCCCGTCGAGGCGGAGCCACCGCCCAGGCCGGTGCCCCCGCCGCCAGCGGCGAGCGCCGGCGCCCTGGTGGCGCCGCTGAGAACAACGAGCAGGATCAGGACCCGCAGCAGCCGACGAACCTGTACACCCCCACGACAGCCGCGCGCCACGCGGACTTCCAGCATACGGCCAGCCACCGTAGCGGAAACCCGGCGGATACACGCAAGTTGCGGGTCAATCGCCCTGAGGGCGATGGCCAATCGCCCTGAGGGCGATTGACTGGGGGATTGCCCTGGCGGGCAACCCCCGGTCGCGCTATTTGACGAACAGAATCTCGGAGTACTTGGGCAGCGGCCACAGGTCGTCGGCCACGACCTTCTCCAGCGTGTCCGCCGCGCCACGCACCGCCTCCATCGCCGGAATGGTGACGTCGCGCATGTACTCCGCGTGCTTGAGCAGGTCGTCGTGAGGCTGGTTCTCCTCGAGGTTGGCGCTCTCCAGTTCGCGGATCGCGTCCACGAAGCTCGAGATCAGGGTCTCGGTCTCGGAGGCGAGCTCGCCCATCTGGGCGCTGAGCAGCAGCGCCAGGTGGCGCACTGATGCGGGCAGCAGCATCGTCCGGGCAATTGATGCGGCGGTCTCGGCCTCGATGTTGAGCCTGGTGACGTACTGCTCCACGAATACCTCGTAGCGGCTCTCCAGTTCGCGCTGGGACAGGACGCCATAGTTGGAGAACAGCGTCACCGTGTCGTCGCTGATCAGGTACGGCAGCGCGTCGGGCGTGGCGCGGAGGTTGAGCAGCCCGCGCGCCTCCGCCTCGGCGTGCCACTCCTCCGAGTAGTTGTCGCCGCCGAACACGATCTGCCGGTTGGCCGCGTAGCTGCGCTGCAGCAGCGGACGCAGGGCGTCCTCGAGATCGGCGCCGCCCTCCAGCGCATCCTCGAGCTCCCCGGCCAGGGAGTCGATGGCCTCGGCCACGATCGTGTTGAGCACCGTGTTGGGTAGCGACAGCGACATGCTGGAGCCCAGGGCGCGGAACTCGAACTTGTTGCCGGTGAAGGCGAACGGGCTGGTGCGGTTGCGGTCCCCGCCGTGCATCGGCAGGGGCGGTAGCACCGGCGTGCCCAGGCCCAGGAAGGACTCCGGCGTCGACTCGCCCACCTCGCCCTTCTCGATGGCGTTGAACACCTTCTCGAGCTCGGAGCCCAGGAAGATCGAGATGATCGCCGGGGGCGCCTCGTTGGCGCCCAGGCGGTGATCCTGGCCGGGCGACGCGATCGAGGCCCGCAGCAGTCCCTGGTGCTTGTTGACCGCCTGGATGACGGCGGCGCAGAAGAACAGGAACTGGAGGTTCTCGTGGACGGTGGCGCCCGGCTCGAGCAGGTTCTCGCCGCCGTCGGTGCCCATCGACCAGTTGTTGTGCTTGCCCGAGCCGTTGACGCCGGCAAACGGCTTCTCGTGCAGGAGGCAGATGAGCCCGTAACGGCGGGCCACGTTCTGCATGATCTGCATCGTCAGCTGCTGGTGATCGGCTCCGACGTTGGAGTTCTCGAAGATCGGCGCCAGCTCGTACTGGTTGGGCGCCACCTCGTTGTGGCGGGTCTTGACCGGCACGCCCAGCTTCTGCAGCTCGCGCTCGGTGTCGAGCATGTAGGCGAGGATGCGCTCGGGGATCGAGCCGAAGTAGTGGTCGTCGAGCTCGTGGCCCTTGGGCGGCTTGGCCCCGAACAGGGTGCGGCCCGTGGTGATGAGGTCGGGCCGCTCGAAGAAGTACTGCTCATCGATGAGGAAGTACTCCTGCTCGGGCCCGACGGTGGTGAACACCCGGGCGGCCTCGTGGTTGCCGAACAGCCTCAGCGCGCGGATCGCGGACTTGGAGAGCGTGTCCATCGAGCGCAGCAGCGGGATCTTGTGGTCCAGCGCCTCACCGGTCCACGAGGCGAAGGCGGTGGGGATGCACAGCAGCGCGCCGTTGGGGTTCTCCAGGATGAAGGCCGGGCTGGTCGGGTCCCACGCGGTGTAGCCCCGCGCCTCGAAGGTGGCCCGGATGCCGCCGGTGGGGAACGACGAGGCGTCGGGCTCGCCCTGGATGAGCTCCTTGCCGGAGAACTCGGCCAGCGCCGTGCCCTCGCCGGTCGGGCCGTAGAAGCTGTCGTGCTTCTCGGCGGTCAGCCCGGTGAGCGGCTGGAAGACGTGGGTGTAGTGGGTGGCGCCCTTCTCCAGGGCCCACTCCTTCATCGCCAGGGCGACGGCGTCGGCCAGGCTCGTGTCCAGGGCCTCGCCGCGGGCCAGGGTCTTGGAGAGCTTCTTGAAGACATCCTTGGGTAGGCGCGTGCGCTGCACGGCGGAGCTGAAGACGTTGTCGCCGAAGACCTGGTTGTCGGAGGCGGTGAGGTCCGGGGCTCCGATCCCGTGCCCGTTGGGGCTCCAGCGGGCGGCGTTGACGTTCTGCTGGCGAATAGGCATTCTCTGTCGTTGTTCCTTCCTGACCTGGGCGGGTGGGAATCCGGTTCCAGGCACGCGTCACTTGGGCTTCTCGTGAAGACAGAGCCAAGGGTAGGCGACGTGTCTGCGGGGGTCACTATCCCAATGGCCAAACCGTGCCTCTCAGAGCCGGCCTGGCGGCGCACAAATCTCGCTATTTGGGGCGTTGGACCCGGCACGCAGCCGGTGCCCTCACCTGAGAGAATCAGACGCATGTCGATCGACGCCGAGATCGGGCCCGCCTCTGTCTACGCCCCGGATCCGGGCCGCTACGAGAGGCTCCGGTATCGCCGTTGCGGGCGCAGCGGCCTGAAGCTGCCCCCGATCTCGCTGGGCCTGTGGCAGAACTTCGGCGACGACCGGCCCCTGGGTGTCTCGCGCGCCATCCTGCGGCGCGCCTTTGACCTGGGCATCACCCACTTCGATCTGGCCAACAACTACGGGCCCCCCTACGGGTCGGCGGAGATCAACTTCGGCCGGGTCCTCGCCGAGGACTTCGGACATCTGCGCGACGAGCTGGTCATCTCCACCAAGGCCGGCTATGACATGTGGCCCGGGCCCTACGGGAACTGGGGGTCGCGCAAGTACCTGACGGCCAGCCTCGATCAGAGCCTGGCGCGTATGGGTCTGGACTACGTGGACATCTTCTACTCGCACCGGGTCGACCCCGACACGCCGTTGGAGGAGACGATGGGCGCGTTGGACAGCGCGGTGCGCCAGGGCAAGGCGCTGTACGCGGGGATCTCCTCCTACAGCCCGCGTCGCACCGAGGAGGCGATCGAGATCCTGCGCCACCTGGGAACGCCGCTACTCATCCACCAGCCCTCCTACTCGATGTTCAACCGCTGGATCGAGCCCGAGCTGCTCGGCGTGCTCGAGCGCGAGGGAGTGGGGGCCATCGCCTTTTCGCCGCTGGCCCAGGGGCTGCTGACCAACAAGTACCTCGACGGCGTGCCCGATGACTCGCGCGTGCGCCGCGGGCTGCACTTCTCCGAGGACCTGATCACCGCCGAGAACGTCGCGCGGGTGAGGGCGCTCAACGAGATCGCCGCGCGGCGCGGCCAGAGCCTGGCACAGCTGGCCATCGCCTGGATCCTGCGCGACCCGCGGGTGACCTCGGCGCTGGTCGGCGCCTCCAGCGTGGCTCAGCTCGAGGACACCGTCGCCGCGCTGGACAACGCCGATTTCGACGACGCCGAACTGGCCGAGATCGACGAGTACGCCGTCGACGGCGCGCTCAACATCTGGCAGCAGTCCTCAGACGCGCAGTAGCTCGCTGCGGCTCCGCGACCCGGGGTTGCCCGAGCTACCCCGCCGCCCCCGAGATTGCCCTCAGGGCAATCTCGCAAGGGCAATAGCCCCCTGGGCTATTGCCCCACGATCTGGCCGTTGTTGTTGACGTAGGACTGCGCGGGCGCGGTACTCACCTTGACCGCGAACTTCCCGTGGGGCGCCGAGCCGTTGGAGAGGACGGCCTTGGCCTTGCCGTTGAGCCCGGCGGCGACCTGCCAGGCGACGACGTGCCGCCCGGCCTGCACCGCCGTCACGGCCCAGTCAAAGCGCGCGGTCTTGCCCGGTGCCAGGCGCCCCAGGGCCCAGGTGTTGGAATAGGCGGTCACCGCCGCCCCCTGCCCGCCGTTCCGGCAGCTGTAGCCGCACTGGCCGGGAGGACGCTCGATGACCCACAGCGGACGCGACGGGTTGGCCAGGTTGCTCTGGCTGATGTCGGCCGCGAAGGCCTGGGAGCTCGATCCCTCGCCCCTGGGGGCGGGGTAGGCACAGGTGACGTTGCAGATCGTCACCGCCACGTCGGGGATCGCCTTGCTGCCGGCGTTGTGCACCGCGATGACGAGGTGCGTGTGCTGTGAGAGCCGCTGGGCGGCGGGGAAGGTGGCGGTACTCACCTTGACCGGGAAGTTCCCGGTGGGCTCGGACGCCGCCTGGTTCTGGCCCCCGCCGCAGGCCGAGATGGCCAGGGCCATTCCGACGCCGGCGGCCATCCCACAGATCCTCATGCTCCAGGCGCTCAACGCGGGCGGAACATACCACCATGGCCCTCGCCTCAAACCCGCATGGGCGCGGGCGCCCAGGCGGTTGGGGGCGGGTGAGTGGGATTCAATACACCGGCGTTCGGTTCCCTGTTGGGATCCACCCGCTTTGTGGGTAGGCTTGTGCCAGCCTGAGACGTTGGGCAGGCTCCAGACCCTCTGGGAGGACACAGACCCCTTGATTCGAGCAGCCGCCGACCGCGCGTTCCTGCCGACCAAATCCGTGCTGGAGGAGGTCGGCAACATGATGATCCTCACCGGCCGGACGCTCGTGTCCGCGGTGCGGCCGCCGTATCCGTACGGCAGCGAGTTCGTCGGCCAGTTCCTGTTCGCGCTGCGGCTGTGCTGGTTCCCGCTGCTCATCTCGACGATCGCCTTCGGCTATGAGGCGCCCGGGCTCCAGGCGGCCAACTTCCTGGTCCTGTTCGGCGCACTGGACCGCCTCGGCGGCTTCTTCGTGCTGGCCTCGATCCGCGAGTTCGCGCCGTTCGTCGACGCCATCGTCCTCGCCGGCGTCGCCGGGACCGCGATCACCGCTGACCTCGGGGCTCGCAAGATCCGCGAAGAGCTCGACGCCCTTCAGGTGCTCGGGGTGGATCCGATCAAGAACCTCGTCGTCCCGCGCTTCCTGGCGCTGATGCTGGTCACCGGCCTGTTCGACATCTACGCGCTCATCTTCGGCGTGTTCGGCGGCATCCTCGCCACCGTCGTCAACCACGCCCCGCTGGGGCCGTTCTTCGCCACCTTCTTCAACAACGCCGAGACCACGGACCTGTGGGGCTCGGTGGTCAAGACCACCCTGTTCGGCGCGATCATCGCCATCGTCTGCTGTTACAAGGGGATGACTGCGTCCGGAGGCGCCGAGGGGGTGGGGCGCGCCGTCAACCAGGCGGTCGTGATCGCCTTCCTGGGCGTGTTCGCGTTCAACTACGCGTTCACCCAGACGCTGCTGGCCACCCATCCCGAGATCACGACGATCATCAAGTAGGAGAGGGAGCGCGCACGCATGAACGACCTCATCCTCACGCCGAAGGGCTGGGTCGAAGCCTTCGGGGAGATCGTCAAGTTCGGTGCCCAGATGGTCCGCGACGTCGCCACGCTGCGGGTCCTGCGGTTCTTCGGCGAGGCCCTGCGCCAGGCCGGCATCCTCATCGTCTCCTCGACCCTGGTCATCTGGGGCCTGGTGTTCATCATCGGCCTCGAGTGCGGGATCGAGGGCGCCTACTTCACCTACGGGGAGGGCACGCCCGCGTACTCGGGCGTGTTCGCGGCGTGGTGTGACCTGCGCGAGCTCGTGCCGCTGGTGTTCGGCTACATGATGGCCGCCAAAGTGGGCACCGGGATCGTCGCCGAGCTGGGCTCGATGCGGATCTCGGACGAGATCGACGCGCTGGAGGTCATGGGGATCAGCGGCATGCGCTTCCTGTGCGCCACCCGCCTGCTGGCGGCGATCATGGTGCTCCCGTTCGTCTACCTGTGCTCGATCGGCGCCGGCTTCTTCGCCAGCTACCTGGCGGTGGTCCAGCAGATCGGCTACGTGTCCTCGGGCGGGTTCTTCCTCATCTTCTGGCAGTTCCAGAATCCGCCGGACCTCTTATATAGCTTGATAAAGGCCATGTCGATGGCGATCGTCATCGTCATCGTGGGCTGCTACTACGGGTACAACGCGAGTGGAGGCCCCGTCGGAGTCGGGACGGCGACAGCGAAGTCGATGGTCCTGAACCTCGTCTCGGTGCACCTCATCGGGATGCTCGGAACCCAGCTCTTCTGGGGCGCCAACCCCAGAGCACCAATCGGAGGCTGACTCAGACATGGACAACGCCAGCGACGATCCGCGCCACATCTCGGATCAGAGCGATGAGCACAACGCCGAGGCGCGTGGCGCCGAGGTGGAGCTCTCGCCCGAGGAGCGCCAGGAGCAGGTCACGAGCGCGGCTCCCGACGGCGGCGAGATCCAGGACGTGCCCGATCAGCCGGCCGCCGAGTCAGCACACGAGGACGCGGGCGGCGAGGCCGCCCGTGGCCGCAACGGCTCAGAGCAGTCGGGGTCGCGCGTTTCGGTGGTGGACGAGGCCCCGCGCCCGGCGCCGCCCGACGGCGTCGACGACGACGAATACAAGTGGCACACCTACAAGGTGTATCCGTCGGGCCGGCCCGACGCCGTCGAGTTCATCGACACCTACAAGTCGTTCGGGCGCTCGCACATTCTGCGCGGCCTGAACATGGGCCTGCCCGAGGGCATGGTGTCGATGATCCTCGGCCCGTCGGGGACGGGGAAGTCCGTGTGCATCAAGCACATGGTCGGCCTGCTGTACCCCGATCGCGGGGACATCCTCGTGCACGGGCAGTCGGTACCCGACATGGCCGACGACGACCTCTTCGACATGCGCAAGAAGTTCGGCCTGCTCTTCCAGGACGGCGCGCTGTTCGGCTCGATGGACCTGTTCAACAACGTCGCCTTCCCACTGCGTCAGCACACCGAGAAGGGCGAGGACGAGATCGAGGACATCGTCATGCGCCGCCTCAACGAGGTCGGCCTGGGCCACAGCCGCACCAAGATGCCCAACGAGCTCTCGGGCGGCATGCGCAAGCGCGCCGGGTTCGCGCGCGCCCTGGTGCTCGAGCCCGACATCGTCCTCTTCGACGAGCCCGACTCCGGTCTGGATCCCGTGCGCACCGCCCTGCTGGGCGAGCTCATCCTCGAGATCCACCGCGACATGATGGACGAGGCCAAGCAGAACCAGAAGGAGCACCTGCCGACGTTCTGCGTCATCACCCACGACATCATGAGTGCCCGCCGTGTCGCGGACTACATCAATGTCCTGTGGAAGGGCCGGATCGTGGAGGCCGGTCCCGCCGAGGACATGCTCAACTCGGACAACCCGTTCATCCGCCAGTTCCTCTCCGGGGAGTCGCAGGGCCCCCTGACGATGGACTAGCGTTGGGCGTGGGGGAGTCCGGGTAGCCTCGGACGCGATGAGGGCACGGATGTTCGAGAGGCTGTGCGGCGCGGCGGCGCGGCGGCCGATCCTGACCGTGGGGATCGTGCTCGCCCTGGCGCTCGGCGGCGGCCTGCTGGCCCTCGGGCTGCGGCCGTCGGCCGGCATCGACACCTTCGTCAGCTCCTCGTCGGCCAGCTACAAGGCCACCGCCGACGACCAGCGCCACTTCGGCGACGATGCCGTCGTCATCCTCATCCGCGAGCCGCTGCCCAACCTGGTGGAGACCAAGGACCTGGGCACGCTGACCCAGCTCGAGGCGTGCCTGGCCGGCCAGTACGTGGTGGCCAATTCGACGGTGCAGGCGTTCACGCCCGTCAAGACGGGGAGCCACGCGGCCTACGGCGGCCCCAACAGCCCGTGCGGGCACATCATGAAGTCCCACGTGACCCAGGTCGTCTACGGCCCGGGGACCTTCCTCAACCGCGCCGTATCGGCGGTCAACACGGGCATCCGCGCCCAGATCGCGGCCGCCACCCACGCCACCCAGGCCGCCGAGGCCAAGGCCTACCAGCTCGCCATCGGCGAGGGGATGACCAAGAAGAAGGCACTGCAGGAGGCGACCTCGGCCGGGCAGCTCGAGTACTCGTCGCAGCTGCAGGGACTCGAGCAGCTGGCGGTGAGCTCGGGGCTCAACAGCGTGCCGTCGATCGACGATCGCAATTTCATCCCCCAGGTGGTGTTCGACCAGACGCGGGGGGTCAACCAGCCCAAGGCCCGGTTCTCGTACCTGTTCCCCACCAAGGACTCGGCGCTCATCCAGGTCCGCCTGCGCTCGTCGCTGTCCGACGCCCAGCAGGCCCAGGCGATCTCCTGGATCCGGCAGGCGGTGGCCATGCCGATGTTCCGCTCGGCCTACCACGGGACCTACACCATCACCGGCGTTCCGGTGGTCATCAACGACCTTGCCGGCCAGATCACCGGCTCCATCGCCGGCCTGCTGATCGCGGCGCTGCTGGTCATGGCGGCGACGTTGCTGGTCGTCTTCCGCAACCGCTTCCGGCTGCTGCCCCTGGCGGTCGCGCTGGCCGCCACCGGAATCACCTTCGGGCTGCTTGCGGTGCTGGGCGCCACCTTGACCATGGCCTCGATCGCCGTGCTGCCGATCCTGATCGGCCTCGGCGTCGACTACGGGATCCAGTTCCAGGCGCGCGCCCAGGAGGCGAGGGCGCTCGCCGAGCAGGAGGGCGCCGGCCCGATCTCAGCCGCACGAGCTGTGGGGCAGGCGGCGGCGCGGTCCGCCCCGGCCATCGCCACCGCGGCCCTGGCCACAGCGACCGGCTTCCTGGTCCTGCTGCTGTCTCCGGTACCGATGGTGCGCGGCTTCGGGCTGCTCCTGGTGGCCGGCATCGCGGTGGCCTTCCTGTGCGCGCTGACGGCGGGCTCCGCGGTGCTCATCCTGGGCGAGCGCGACGGCGGGTGGCTGGGCGCGTCCTGGCGTGGCGCCGGGGAGCTCCTCGGTCCGCTCGGACGCGGGGTGGCCCGCGCCGGACGGCGCCTCGCGCCCCGGGCGCGGCCCCCGCGCGACGCCGCTCCGACGCCGGGCCGGATCGTCAGCGCCGTGCTGGCGCGCCCCGGGCGCGTGCTGGCGCTGGCGGCGGTGCTCGCGGTCATCGGCTGGGTCGCCGACACGCAGACGGCGGTGCAGTCCGATGTGACCAAGCTCGTCCCCACGAGCATGCCGGCGCTGCGCAACCTCAACACGCTGGAGAAGGTGACGGGCGTCAGCGGCGAGATCGACGTCACCGTGCGCAGCCGGAACGTCGCCACCCCGGCGACCGTGGACTGGATGATCTCCTACGAGCGCCAACTGCTCAGCCACTTCGGCTACCTGGAGGAGAAGGGGTGCTCCGCCGCCACGCTGTGCCCCGCCCTGTCGCTGCCCGACCTGTTCTCCAGCGCCAGCCAGTCGGGCGCCGGCGCGAGCACGAACCTGAGCCAAACGCAGATCTCCGCCTTCCTGGCGGCGGTTCCGTCCTACTTCTCGCAGGCGGTGATCACGCCCGATCACCGCGAGGCGACGCTGGCCTTCGGAATCAGGCTGATGCCGCTGTCACGCCAGGAGCAGGTGATCGATTACATGCGAGCGCACCTGCATCCGCCCGCGGGGACGACCGCCGCGCTCGCCGGCCTACCGGTGCTCGCCGCCGAGGCCAACGCGTCGCTGTCATCCACCTGGCATCGCTTCCTCACGCTGATCGCCGCCCTGCTCGCCGTGGCGCTCGTCCTGCTGGCCGTGCTCCGCAACCGTGACCGCGCGCTGGTGCCGCTGGCCCCGATCGTCATGGCCACCGGCTGGTCGGCGCTCATCCTGTATCTGATCGGGATTCCGCTGAACCCGATGTCGGCGACGCTCGGAACGCTGGTCATCGCCATCTCCACCGAGTTCAGCGTGTTGCTGTCCGAGCGCTACCGCCAGGAGCGGACCGCCGGGCACGGCCTCCCCGCCGCGCTGGCGCGGACCTACCGCTCCACGGGTGCCGCCGTCCTGGCCTCGGGTGTGACCGCGATCGTCGGCTTCGGCGTGCTGGTCTTCTCAGACATCACGATGCTGCGCGACTTCGGGTTCGTCACGCTGATCGATCTTTCGGTATCGCTGCTGGGCGTGCTGCTGGTGCTGCCCGCGGTCCTGGCGCTGTCTGAGCGCCGGGCCCTGGCTCGGCATCGTGATCCGCTGCGCGCGGCGCGGTCCGTGCGGCTGCGGCTCAGGCGCCGGCCGCGAGTGGCGTGAGCTCCTCGGCCGGGGGGGAGGACGAGGGTCGGGCGCAAGAGACCGGGCCGTCGCTGCAACGCCTTGATCCCGAGCGGGCCGCTGGGGTCGACGACGCACCACCCGAGGCGCCCGCCCCGCCCGCGGGCCCGGCGCACCCGCCCGCGGTCATCGACACGCGCCCGTACCGGTGGATGGTCGGGATCATCGGGCTGGTCATCGTCGTCGTCGTCTCGGTCTACCTGTTCGCCAGCCACGGGGTGGGGAGCGCCGGGATCACCGCCGGGCACCAGCTGCGTGGCTTCGCCGCGCCGCTGGCCGCCACCAACCTCAACGGCGACGCCAACGATCACCCCACCTGCTCGGCCGCCCGCCACGATCCGCGGGCGCTCAACGTGTGCCTGCTGGCGCGCCGCGGCCCACTGGTGCTGGCGTTCTTCGTCCCGGGGGCCAGCCAGTGCGTGCGCCAGGTGAGCGCGCTGCAGGCCCTGGCCGGCCGCTTTCCCTCGCTCCAGTTCGCCGCCGTGGCCGTCGGCGCCTCGCACCGAGCGACCGCGAAACTGGTCCGGTCTCATCGTTGGACGATCCCGGTCGCCTATGACGTCGACGGCCGCGTGGGGGCGCTGTACGGCGTGGCCGCCTGCCCCATGGTCGAACTGGCCGCGCGCGGCGGGGCGGTCCGCGAGCGCCTCATCGGCGACCGCTGGCAGACCGCGGCGGCGCTGGCGCCGCACGTGCGGGCGTTGAGCGACGAGGCCTCCGCGGGCTGAGGCGATGGTCTCGGCAACCCCGCAGCCCGGGTTCGTCGACCCGCTGGTGGCGGAGGAGTTCCCGGGCCTGCGCCTGCGGTGGATCACCGTCCCGGCGCGCCCGGGGCCCAGCCCGCCCGCTCTGCGCGCCCAGTTGCGCGACCTGGCCAACCGGTATCGGGGTGCGGGAGTGGTGACGATGCGGACCAAGCCGATCCCGCAGGCCTTCCGCGCCTTCTTTCGCCAGATCGGCCTGGACCCGGACGTGCGCCGCATCCCGTCTGAGGAGGTGGCGGTGGCGCGCCTGCTCCAGGGCGGGTTCGTCTCGGTCGACGTCGTCGCCGATGCCTGCCTGGTGGCCCTGATCGAGACCGGGGTCCCGGTGTGGTCTGTGGACGCCGAACGGGTCGATGCCCGCGGACTGGGCATCCGCGTCGCCGCCGCAGGGAGCCTCATCATCGGCGACGGCGCCGCCACCTGCTGCGCCCTGTTCGAGCATCCACTGCCCGAGTGCGCCGTCGCCTCGCGTACCCGGCGCGTCACCCTGTTCGCGGTGGCGGTCGACGGGGTTCCGGAGATCCACGTGGAGGAGGCGCTGTGGTGCGCGGTGGAGTTGCTCGCGCCGCCCGCGCCCAACCCGGCCCCGCTCCCGTGATCGGTGCCGTAATCCGGTATGAGGCGCCAAGCCCGGGTGCTAAGGTCCCGTTAGCCATGGGAGGAACGGTGCTTCCCTTGCAGGTGCAGAGCGTTCGCGCCTCCGGCGCCGTGCGCGAGCCGGGCGTCGTCACGGATGAGCGCGCGGCCCGCCGGACCCTGCGCGAGCAGATCGCCCGACTCGAGCGCGAGCTCGCCGACGCGTTCGTCACGGCCTTTCCGATGGGTGGCCTGCCCCAGCCGGTCGGGATGACGTCCCCGCCCACCCACGCCCGTCTCCTGGATCTCGGCGAGCTGGAGGTCGTCCGTGACGAGCTGGCCGAGCGGCTGCGCGACGCGCGGACCACGATCAGCCGGCGGGCTGACGAGATCGCGGAGAAGCGCCTGGTGCTCGAGCGGATGCTGCTGCGCCCGGCCGATTACCGGTTCGCGCGTATCTCCTGCCGCGAGCTCGGCGAGCCCGGGTGCGGGGTGTGGCAGGTGCGCCCGCGGATGGGTCTGATCGGCATGCTGATGGGGTGGTGGCAGGTCAAGCTGTCCTCCGGCTGTCCGTTACCCGGGGGCCGCGGCGCCCGCTGATGCGGACCGTGGCCTTGGCGGAGAACGGAGCCCCATGCCCAACGACCACCCGGTCTGAGTGCGGCCGCTGCTGAGATCCGGCACCGGCGCGCTGCTGGTGGTGGCGATCATGTTCATCGGCAGCCTGGGGCTGTGGGTGGGCACACCCCTGCTGTGGCTGTGGGTGGGCTCGCAGATCCAGGGCGCCACGCAGTCGCTGGGCACGGCGCTCGCGGCGGCGTTCTTCGGCGTCGTGCTCACCGTCGCCGTGGTGGCCTCGCTGCTGTCTCGCCTGAGCGACGTCTACCGCGACAATTGCCTGTCGCGAGGGCTCGACGACCCGGGCCCCGTCGTGCTCGAGGGGGTTCTCGTGGTCAGTGCCGGCCTCACCGTCGCGGCCTTCGTGGTCTGGTTCTTCTTCCTGGCCGGCACCAGCCCCGTGCCGATCGGGATTCACGTCTGACCGAGCCGGACGCGCCTCACGACCCCAGTCGCCAGGCACGTCCGGCGCGGACACGCGCTCGTCTAAGTGCCGACGAGTTCCATCTCCCTGGTCTCAGACGAATCCAACGAACTCGCCAGCATCCGGCGCTGACGGTCAGTCAGAGTCCCTACCGGCTTCGTCTCGATGATGTGACTCCGAGAGAGGAACTTCCGGCACCTCGTGTTGCCCCATCGCCGCTGGCTCATCAGGAGATCCCCGATGGGCCAGCTGGACGCGGCGTCAGGACAATTGAGAATGACTTCCGCGGCGGAGACCTCTCCGAGCGCGATGCGACGCTTCAGCGCCGCGCGCGCGAGCCGGATCTCGTTGGCTCGCTCGAGGGCGCGCAGGCGCTGCGGCTCGGGGGTCCTCAGTGCGGTCGACGTCATGTAGTGCTCTCACTTCCCAGCGTTTGGTCCGCCGCAGCGGACGTTGACCAGTATCGACAGCCATCAGACACCAGGCGTCAGCGAGCTGTCGGTCCTGCATGTGATTCGGAGCCGAGCCTCGGCTCTGATGTTCGGTGATGGCCTTTCCGGGGTGGTTTTCTCCCGCCGCCGGCCCTGCGCCGCTCGGCTGACCACCACCTTTGCGACGCCTAAGACGCTAGAACAAACGGCTCAGTCACAGCAATGTCACACCGCGGTGACATGCGCTTAGAGCGCCTTTTTTCTCTCGTCCGGTGTCTTGTGCAGGAACGGACAAGACGGTCGCGGCTCATTCGCCGCCGGGGAGCGTCCCATGCTCGGACTCGAACGCTCGTTTGACCGTGGCGAAGGTCTCCAGCGCGCGGTCGAGGGTCTCCCGCTCATGGGTGGCCATGACGCTCGTCCGCAGCAGCGCGCCCGCCGGCGGGACCGCCGGATGGATCATCACGTTGACGAACACGCCCGCCTCATAGAGCGCCTTCCACAAGAAGACGGCCTTCCAGTCATCGCCGACCAGGACCGGCACCACCGGCGTGATCACCTCGGTGCCGTCGGCCAATCGGGTGGGCGGGACGACATGGAAGCCGAGCTCCGAGAGCCCGCGGTGCAGGTAGGCGGCGTTGTCCAGAACCCGGGCAAACAGCGCCGGGCCCTCGTCGGAGCGGCAGATGCGCAGCGCCGCCAACGCCGCTCCCACCGCCGCTGGGACCGCGGACGCAGTGAAGATGAACGACCGCGCCTGGATGCGCAGGAAGTCGATGACGTCGGCCGGGCCGGCGATGACGCCGCCGCAGGAGGCCAGGGACTTCGAGAAGGTGGCCATGCGCAGGTCGACCCGGTCCTCGACCCCGAGCAGCTCGGACGCCCCCGCCCCGCGGGCGCCCAACACGCCGAGCGCATGGGCCTCGTCGACCATCAGCCGCGCCCCGTAGCGCGCGCACAGGTCGCAGATCTCGGGCAGCGGCGCGACGTCGCCCTCGGTGGAGAAGACCCCGTCGACGACGACGAGGATGCCGCCGCCGTCCTCGACGGCGCGGTCCAGGCGGCGCTCGAGCTGGTCCATGCGGTTGTGGCGGAAGGCGCGGAGCTTGGCCCGCGAGATCGTCACCCCGTCCAGGATCGAAGCGTGATCGCCGGAGTCCGCGACGACCGTGTCGCCCGGCCCGAGGATCGTGCCCAGCGCACCCACATTGGCCTGGTGGCCGGTGGTGAAGACCAGCGCGGCGTCGGTGCCCAGCCATTCGGCCAGCTCGCGCTCGAGCTCGAGGTGCAGGTCCAGCGTGCCGTTGAGAAAGCGCGAGCCGGTGATGCCGGTCCCGTAGCGGTTGAGCGCGTCGAGCGCGCCCTGCTTGACGCGCTCGTCGCCGGTCAGCCCCAGGTAGTTGTTGGAGCCAAGCATGATCCGGGCGCGACCCTCCATCTCCACCACGGGGAGCGTCGGGCCCTCGAGGGTGTGGAAGTAGGGGAGCGCGTCGAGGTCGCGGGCCGCCTTGAGCTGAGCGATGCGCTCGTGCTCACGTGCCTTGGCGAAGACGTCTATCGATGTCGACATCTGACCAAAGGTAATCCTAACCGCCGGTCGTTGCCGCTCGGCGGGGCGATCGCCGGGCCGAGCGGCGGTGAGTCGCGGCTTTGAGCTTGACCGCGTACGCTGTCACCATATGCCGCCAATGTTCGGCCACCAGTCCACTGACGAGCCGATCGTCGACGCCGACGTCGTGGACGACGCGGACGGCCCGGTCACCGCTGCAGGGACGGTGGAGGGCGTGCCCGTGCTCGCCGAGGTGCGCGCCATCCAGTCGCATTCGCCGGTGGCGCTGCCCGTCGTTCAGGCCGCCGCCGTCGCCGCCACAGGGTTCGTTGCCGGTGCTGCCACGCTGGCGCTCGTGCGCCGCCACGGCGCGCGCAAACTCGCCCGCAGCCGCCAGCCGCGGCGTGCGCTCGAGGCGCTGCCGATCGTCGGTTCGCGCAGCTTCCTGGTCGACGTCCACCTGATCTCCCGGGACTCGTGAGTCCCCGACCGGGGGAGTGAGCACCTCGCCCGGCGCCTACGCCGTCGAGGTCCGCCGGGAGGTACGCCCGCGCTGGACGTTCCGGCTGTCGCGCCGCGTCGGACTTGACCGGGTGGCCCGCGTCCGCGGCGGGGTCGTCCACCGGCTGCTGCACTGCGGGCAAGCGCCCGTGGTCATCCGGGTAGCCCAGCTGAGCGCAGACCGCGTGCTCTTCGGAGCCCAGGCCGACACCCACGACGTCGCCGAGTGGGGGATCGAGCGCATGCGCCTCGCTCTGGGTATCGATCAGAACCTGCGCCCCTTCTACGAGCGCTTCCGCTTCGATCCGCTCATCGGTGCCGCCGTCCGCGCCAATCCGGGGTTGCGCGCCCACGGGCGCCCAGATCCGTTCGAGGCCCTGGCCTGGGCGGTGTGCGAGCAGCTCATCGAGTACGAGCGCGCTGCCGCCATCCAGCGACAGCTGGTGTTCCGCCTCGGCCGGCGATGCCCCGTCACCGAGCTGCGTGACTCGCCCCCTGCCGGCCTGCTGGCCGCGCAGGCCCCGGCGCTGCTGGAATCCTTCGGTCTCACCGAGACCCGAGCCCTCGCGCTGGTCAAGGTGGCCCGCGAGGTCGCGTCGGGGCGCGTTGACCTCTTGGATCCCGATCACGAGCGCGGCTGGCGCCGGCTGCGCACGATCCGGGGGGTGGGGAGCTGGACGCTCGAGACGCTGGCGTTCACCGGGCAGGGGCGCCTCGATCAACTGCCGGCGGGCGATCTGGCCTACCTGAAGCTGGTGGGGCGGCTGCGCTCTCCGCGATCCTCGCGGGCGAGCCACCGAGGAGGAGGTCCGCGAGCTGTTCGAGCCCTATGAGCCGTGGGCGGGGCTGGCCGGGCTGCACGCCCTCAGCGGCGCGGGCAGCGCCGCGGCGCTGCGTCTGGCCGCCTGAGCCGCCAGGCCACTACGCGTGAATGGGGGAGACCACGACCTGGTTGCCGCACGGGGCTACGCGCGGCCCCGGGCGCAGTGACAGCCGCTGCCAGTGCGCCCCCGATCCCGGCGCCGAGAGCATCGCGGCCGCCGCCGTCCGGCACACCCGCGCGCCCTTGTACTCGTTGTTGGTCACCAGGCTGATCCCGAAGTGGGCGCTGGCCCCTGGCTTGAGCGCCACCGCGCGGGGCCCTGACTCGGTGTCGGGGAAGAAGCCGTCCCGGCCGGCCGACCCGCAGGGGGAGGGCGCGGCCCGCGCCGTCGAGCAGCCGGGCGCTGGGGTAGCCCCGCAGCAGACACGGCGACTGGGAGCTGTTGCGCACCGCCACGTGCAGCTCCAGGTGTCCTGTCGCGCCCTCGGTGCCGGCGTAGGACAGCGTCAGCTGCGACGCCGAGCAGCCGGTGCGAGTGCGGCGCGCCGGCGCTGAGGGGCGGGGTGGCGGCGCTCGTCGACGAGCGCGAGTGCGAGCCGCCACATCCCGCGCAGCGCCAGTGTCCCCAGCGCGGCGGCTCCCGCGATCCATCTCTGCATCCGCCACATCGTAGGCGCCCTCAGGAACCCTCGCGCAACTCCGCGCCCGGGATCAGGGTGAACTCGATCGTCTCCCAGGGGGCGCGCCCCAGCCCACCGGCCGGCGCCTCAGGGTCAGGAGACCCCTCCGGCAGCCGCCGTCCCTCACAGTGCACGCGGACCTCTGGCATGGCGAATGGCCAGGGATCCAGCGAGGCGCCCAGCGGCTCCCCGCCGGCACCGAATCGAGCGTCATATCCACGGGGCCACCGGCGGCGGCCGGCACCGCGTCCAGCGTCCGCGGCGCCCAGTCCAGGAGCAGCGCCAGCGAGATGGGTCCCACGTCCACACGAGCTGGCTGTTGCGGGCCAGCCGGTCGGGGCTCGCGTACGCCGCGGCGACGGGGTCGGCGCGCAACGCCTCGAGCAGCGAGCCCTCGAGCTCCGCCGCGCGGCGCCGGAACGCGATGACCGCCTCGGCATCGGCAGTGCCCGCCGCGTCGATGTCGAAGCCCGCATACAGCCGGCGGCCGTGCATGATGGCCAGCAGCGCCGCGTACCGGCTCTGGGTGACCAGGCGCTCCGGCCCGCGTGACCACAGCCCCGCGTTGGCCTGCGCGCCCATCTCCATGAATGACTTGGGCAGGCCGGTCTCGGGGTGGCGCGCCGGCTCGAGATCCCAGCGCGCCATGCCGACGTCGTGCTGCTCGGCGCCGAGCGCCACCTCGTCCAGCGGCTCCACCGTGCCGAAGCGCGTCGTTGCCCCAGGCGCGGGCGAGCTGGCCGCACAGCCATGCGTGGGAGGCCTGGCCGACCGCCAGCACCCCCGCGTCGTCCCGGCGCAGGACCATCGTGCTACGGCCCCTGCCCGGCCAGCAGCTGGTTGGTGGAGGCGTTGGATCGTCGGCCGGCGCTCTTGATCAGGTGCTGGCGCAGCATCCACCGGCCGAACGCGTTCCATCGCGCCGGGTCCTGCCACCCCCACGGCAGGCTTGCCTGGGCGGGGAAGAACGACGACAGGGTGGCGTTGACGCTGGCCAGCTGGAGCTTGCGGTCCAGCGTCGGGTTGGCGCGCACCAGCGCGTCACCCCGCCGGGGGGTTCGGCGCGCACGGCTTGATAGCCCCGGCCCAGAGCCTGCACGAAGCGGCGCAGCTCGTTGGTCTGGTTGGCGATCTCTGACCGCGCACCACCACCACCAGCTCGTCGTAGGTGGGCACGCCCGGCATTGTCGACGCGGATGACGTCGGGCTTCTTGCCCGCCTGGCGCAGCTGGATGGCCTCGTAGTTCCAGTACGCGCCCAGGGTCGCGTCCACGCGCCCCGACAGCATCGCGCGCGACGAGGTTGGCGCCGACGTTGACGTCCTTGACCGAGCCGGCCGGCACGCCCGGCGTGGGCCAGGATCGTCTTCAGGTATGCCTGCTGATAGGGGATGCCGGCATCGCCGACCGTCTTGCCGCGCAGGTCCTGGGGCGTGGTGATGTGCTTGGAGTGCAGCGACACGATCGAGGTGAGCGGGCGCTGGACAAACGCAGCGATCGCCACCAGCGGCTCGCCTGCGTCGCGGGCCAGCATCAGCTGCGGCTCATACGAGATGGCGGCGTCGACCTTGCCGGCGGCCAGCAGCTGCAGGGGCGTGGCCGGATCGGTCGGGACGTGGACGTGGACCGCCAGCCCGGCCTGCGTGAAGTCGCCGTTGGCGAGCGCCTGGTAGATCCCGACGTGGTCGGCGTTGGGCAGCCAGTCCAGCATCAGGTTCAGCGGCTGAGTCTGCGCGGCAGTCGGCGCCAGCGTGTCCGTTTTCTCGCCGCAGGCGGCCAGCGCCACCGCGGCGAGGAGGGCGCCGGCACAGCGCATACGGACGTCTCATCGGGAGGGGTCTCCAATCGGTTGATAGGCCCACGGCACGGTGAGGCGCTCGGCCAGGGTCAGCAGCGCGAACAGCGCCATCGCGAACAGCGAAAGCACGACGACGGCCGCGTAGGCGCGCGCCGTCAGCAGCTGCGGGATCGACTGCTCGAACAGATAGCCCAGTCCCGAGTTGGCGCCCGCCTGCTCGGCGAACACCGCCCCGATCACTGCCACGATGACGGCGATCTTGGTCCCGGTGAACACGCCCGGCAGTGCCGAGGGCAGCTCGACGCTGAGGAACATGCGGCGCCGCGACATGTCAAATGTTCGCATCAATTTGATCAAATCCGGGTCGACGGCGGCGAAGCCGGCGAGGGTCGTGACGACGATCGAGAAGAACGAGACGAGGGCGATCACCACCAGCTTGGGCAGGATGCCGAACCCCAGCCACAGAACGAGCACCGGCGCCAGCATGGGGATGGGGATGGTCTGGGAGGCGATCAGCACCGGCCACGCGGCCGGCGCAGCGTGAGGAAGAAGTGCATGGCGCTGGCCAGCACCAGGGCCGCGACGGCGGCGACGAGGATCCCCAGCACCACCTCCTCGGCGGTGACCAGGAAGTTGGACCACAGCAGGCCGCGGTCATCGAACAGCGACTGGGCGATGGCGTGGGGGGCGGGGAGGATGAGCGGGTCGGCGCCGCCGAGGTCGACGTAGAGCTCCCACACGCCGAGCAGGACCAGCACCAGCACCAACGCGCGCCACAGCGACAGCCGTCGCCCGCCGGTCAGCGAGAGGGCCAGCGACATCGACCGTCTCATGCCGGCATTCCCAGCGCCTCGAGCACCTGCTCGCGCAGCGCCACCACCTCCGCGTCGGTGCGCCGCCGCGGACGCGCCAGCGCCACGGCCACCTCGCGGACCACCCGTCCCGGGCGCGCCGACATGACCACCACCCGATCGCCCAGCACCACGGCCTCCTCGACATCGTGGGTGACGAGCACGACCGTGCGCGGCTCGGTGGCCAGGACCTGCGCCAGCCACCCCTGCATCTCGACCCGGGTGATGGCATCCAGCGCGGCGAACGGCTCGTCGAGGGCCAGCACCGGCTTGCCGGCCAGCAACGAGCGCAGGAACGAGACGCGCTGGCGCATCCCGCCCGAGAGCTCGGCCGGGCGCGCCCGCTCAAAGCCGGTCAGGCCGAAGCGCTCGAGCCACGGAGCCGCCGCCGCGCGGGCTTGGTCGCGGCCCATTCCTCGCGCGCGTAGCGCCACCGCGGCGTTGTCGACCGCGCTCAGCCACGGCAGGAGCAGATCGCGTTGGGGCATCAGGGCCGCCGGGTCGCTCACCACCGTGCCCTCGTCGGGTGCCTGCAGGCCGCAGATGAGCTCGAGCAGCGTGGTCTTGCCGCAGCCGCTGGGGCCGACGACGGCGACGATCTCGCCGGAGGCGGCCTGCAGCGATACGCCGGCCAGGGCCTGCACCTCGCCCTTGCGCGAGATGAACGTCCGGCTCACCCGTTCCACGCGCACACCACCGCCGTCATGCTGCTCTGCGCCCCGGAGAGCTGGAGCCTCGATCATCTCGCGTGGAGAGACCACGTATCTCCCTTCGCGGGCATTACCCCACAGGTTCTAAGGGTCAGCGCCGGGCCGCGTGGTGCACGAGGGGCGCTATCTCAGCCGGCGTGCCCGCCAGCCCCCCTGGTTGTCAGGTCTGCGCGCGGGATGCTAGCGCCACGGGCCGGCGCCGGGGCCAGGCTCCGGGCAAGCGCCGTGCTCGGCCACCCCCGTGCGATAGGGTGCCCCGCGATGCGCGCAGGGAGGGTCGATCGCCGGACCATCGTCACGTGGGTGCTGACAGTCCTGGCGGCGCTGGCCCTGACCGCCGGCCCCGCCCTCGCGTCGCCCTCAGCGGCGCGCCGGGCCAGCGCCTCGCACCGGCCCGCGTTCAAGCCCCGCGTCGGCTTCGCGCTTGGCCTGATGCCGCTCCACGGCGCCCAGGAGGTCGCCACGAGCCCCAGCATCCCCGTGCTCTACCACGGCGGCGTGGTGATGCGCAACGTCACCATCCACACCATCTTCTGGGCGCCGGCCGGCTATCGCTACGACGGCTCCCCCGGCGCCGGAGCGCTCGGCTATGTCCCGCTCATCCAGCAGTTCTTCTCCGACGTGGCCCACGACTCGGGGTCCACCGGCAACGTCTTCTCGCTGCTGAACCAGTACGGCGACCACTCGGGCGTCGGCAGCTACCAGATCCACTACGACCCGGCGGTCGACTCGGTCGCCGACACCCACCCCTATCCGGCCGCCACCAACCAGTGCCCGTCACCGTCGGGGATCGCCACCTGCGTCACCGACCTCCAGGTCCAGCGCGAGGTGGACCGGCTGATCGGCACCAGCGGACCCGCGGCGCGGGGGCTGACCAACATCTACTTCGTCCTGCTGCCCCCCGACGTCGACGAGTGCATCACCATCGGCACCTGCGGCACGACGGCGTTCGCGGGCTATCACTCGGCGTTCTCGCTCGGCCACGGGCTGACGGTCTACGCGGCGATACCCGACCCCCAGATCGAGTTCACCCCGCCGCCGGGAGCTGACCCCGAGGGCAATCCCGAGGCCGAGTCGACGATCGACACCGTCTCCCACGAGACGATCGAGGCCATGACCGACCCGGTCGGCACCGGCTGGATGGACCCCAACGGTGAGGAGACCGCCGACAAGTGCGAGAACGGTCCCCAGGACGGCACCCCGCTCGGCTACGCCGCTGACGGCTCGCCGTACAACCAGCTGATCGACGGCCATCCGTACCTCATCCAGGACGTGTGGTCCAATCCGCGCAGCGGCTGTGTCCAGAGCTCGACCGCGGTCGCCTCGATCCCGCCGCTGCACACGGTCGAGCCTGCGCCAGTTCAGCCCGCGGGTGAGCGGCACCCTCGGCGTTCGCCGACGCCTCTCGGTCGCGATCGTCCTGGCGCGCGCCGGCGCGCCGGTGGCCATCGCCCAGGGCGAGAGCCGCGCCGACGGCAGCTGGGGCCCGCTGACCCTGCGCGCCCTCGACGGACAAGCCCACGCCGTCGGCGACGACCGCGACGTGATCGAGATCATCTACGGGGGCGGCCCGCACGGCCCCGCGCCTGATGTCATCGAGACCGGCGACGGCGGCAACCCCTTCACCGAGTCCGGCTTCACCGGCTGGTTCGATCTCGACCACGGGTTCGCCGTGGGCTCGGGGGGCCATCGGACCATCTACGTGATCGGGCCGTGCGGGCAGACCGGCGTGCTCACGCTGCGGATCGGCGCCTCGCTGGCGCCCTCGCCCACCGATCAGTGCGAGACCGAGACTGACTTCGCGCCCATCAACGTTCCTCGGGTGGGCCCCGGCACGCCGGTGACGCTGAGCAGCGAGGACAACCGCGCCATCAGTGCGCTGGAGCCCGACGGTGCGCTGGTCAAAATGACGGTCGCGCTCGGTGAGCCCGGCAGCCTCACCGCGGTAGCCAACAATCAGCTGGCCATCGCTCCCACCGGCTTCCCGACGTGCACCGCGTTCCTGCGGATCCGCTCGATCCGCTGCTCGGGGCTCGTCCCGCGCGCGAGCTACCGCCTGCTGCGCGGCGGTCGCACGATCGGCCACGGGCGGGCCGGCAAGGCGGGCGCGGTCACCACCGGCGGGTTGCCGGTGCGCGGCGGCGACTTCGTCACCCTCGTCAACGCGGCGGGGCGGCGGCTGACCTCGCTGCACGTGGCCCACCTGCGCGTGAACCTGATCGCTAACGAGACCGTGGTGTCGTCGGGGACCTGCCAGGCCGGGGACTACTGGGGTGCGCCGGTGGCCAGACCGCCGGTCAGCTCGGCGGTCGGCACCGGCATCGGCGGGACTGGCACCATCTGCCCGTCCAGCGGGCACGCCAAGGGACTGTCCGCGGCCGACATCGCCCAGACCGACGACTTCTCGGGCGGGCAGACCGTGACCCAGGTCCCGGAGATCGAGTCGACCGCTCCGATCCAGGACGAGACCCTCAATGGAGCGTTCGTGGCCTCGGCGCAGTCAGGGCTGCCCGGCCCGCATGGCTCGATCTCGGCGACGGGCGTCCCGGTGGCCCTTACCATCTCCAGCGCCGGGACCAGGCACAGCGTGTTCCACGCCGCCAACGTCGACACCGCCCGCGGCGTGGACGTGCCCGCGCTGGCCCCCGGGCCCTACGTGGCCACCTGGGTGCTGCATGACGCGTCAGGCGACACGCGGACCGTCACGACGCGCTTCGTCGACGCGGCCTGAGGAGTCGAGCCGCTCGAGCCGGTGCAGGAAGGCCACCCCGGCGGTGGTGGCGGCCGGCGCGCTACCGCTGACGCCGTAGCCTGCGACCGTCAGCCGGGTGCCGAGGAACGCGTCGAACATGCTGTTGGCGCTGGGCGTCGGCGCGCGCTCCGGCGCTCATCCCGGCCAGCAGCTCGATGCCCGGATGTGACCGCGCGGCCTGGCGCGAGGCCGCAGCCACGAACGCGGCGAACGCGGACGAGTCGTCCTGGGTGGCCTGGGCCGGCGCCTCGAAGGCGTCAGCGCCACGGGCGGTGTCGCGGGCCAGCCCCAGCCGGAGGAACTCGTTGTCGCGGGCGTCGGCGGGCGTCGCCGGCGCGCAGCGTCTTGACCAGGCTCGTCTGCGGGGCGGCGATGAACAGCAGACCGTGCGTGTGGGCGACCTGCGCCGCCAGGGCGTAGTAGTGGGCCGGGTTGCGCTGCTGGGCCACCGGGGTGGCCACGGTGGCGCCGGCGGCATAGACGATCGCCGCGGTCCCGGGCTGGAGCAGGCCCTGGCTGACGGCGGCGGCCAGCTTGCCCTCGTCGGCGAAGCTGGTCGTGGGCACCGCGGAGCCCATCCCCTGCAACGCCAGCGCGGAGGAGCCGGCTCCGGTGACGAACGTCCGGGGCGTGTTGAAGAAGTGCGCGGCGGTGGCATGGGCGGCGAACTGGAGCCGCGCGAGCAGGCCGGCACTGAGGATCCAGGCCGGCGCCGGATCTGGCTGGGTGCCGTCACCGGCCTGGGCCTCGGCCGCGAAGTCCCCGAACAGGATCTGCCCGGGGCCGGCCCCGGGCACCCCGCAGGCGAACCCGGCATAGCTCGTCGGCGTGAACGTGGAGTCGACCACGATCGTGCCCGGGAGGTCGAAGGCGAAGCCCACCACCCCGATCTGCTTGCTGGCCAGGTAGTCGAGCAGGACCTGCGCCGTGGCCGGGGCGTTGGCCACGCAGCCCGTGGTCGAGTTGGCATCCCACTCGGTGACGATCACCGGGATCGTCGCGCTGGCGGTGCCGAACGACCGGTCCCAGAAGGTGATGCCGCGCGTCAGCGACGGATAGTGGACGCCGTAGGCCAGTTGGGGGTCGGAGCGGTGTGCCGGGTCGATCACGCGCAGCCGCCCGGCCAGCGACTGCTCGCCGTTGAGACTGGGGACGATGATGATGTTCTGCGGCGCCTGGGCCCGGATGTCGTTGATGAGCCGCTGCATCCCCACCGCCTGGCAGGCGCCGCCGGGGAAGATGATCTCGCCGCCCACGCGCCACTGGATCCAGCCGGCGGGCGTGGACGACACCCCGGGCTCGTTGTAGAGCTCGAACATGACGTCGCCGTCCCCGGCGAACATCGCCGACAGCGATTCCCAGGCCCGCTCGGCGCCCGCGTCGGGCAGCGGGCAGCGGGTGGGCTCGCCCGCCGGCGGCTGGGCCTGGAGGGAGAGGATCACGGCCAGCCCCAGCCCGCGCGCGGTGGCAACGGCATTGGCCACCTCCTCGACGTAGGCCGGGGAGTACAGCGGCCCCTGCGGGTCCAGCCCGAACTCACTGACCTGGAAGCGCACGAGGTCGGCATGGGCCGCGACCGCCGCCTGGAGCTCGGCGTAGCCGAACTGCTGGTGAGCGGCGATGTACTTGCCGCTCAGCGCGCCGTCGGGGGCCACCAGCCCGACGATCTGCACCCCGCGGGGCACCCACGGTAGGCCGTTGCGCAACAACTGGTTCTGGCTGACGGTGATGTCCGACGTCGCTGCGCCGGCACGAGCCGCGGGCACCGCCAGCGCCGCCGCCGCCAGCGCCATGACGATCAGGATCCGAAAACGCCCCACGTCAGCCAAACACCTGCAGCGCGCCGCAAGTTGCGGGCGCGTCAGGCCACCTGCATGGGTTGGGTCAGCGCTTTGACGAAGTCCTCGAGCTGATCGGTGCGCCAGCACTCGAACGCGGTGCAGTGCTCGGCGTAGGCGGCGATCACCGAATCGCCGTAGTTCCAATAGAGCTTGGGCTCGGGATTGAGCCAGAACGTGCGCCCGGCCTTCGCGGTGATGGCGGCGAACACGTCGTCGCGGGGCGGGCGGCCGTTGGTGCGGGCATCACCGAGGACGATGACCGTCGCCCGCGGATGCAGCTCGTCCTCGATCTGGGCCAGGAACTCCGTCCACACCCGCCCGTAGTCGGTGTAGCCCGAGATGTCGGCGACGCCGGCGTCGCGCGAGACCGCCTCCGAGGCGGCGCGGAAGTCGCGCTCGCGCTCGAACACCTCGGTCACCTCCGAGATCCGCTCGATGAACACGAACGAGCGCAGCTTGCGGAAGGAGTCGTGCAGCGCGTGCAGGACGCTGAGGAAGAACGTGCTGGCGCTGGTGACGCTGGTGGACACGTCGCACAGCACGAAGATCTCGGGGCGGCGCGGCCGCCGTGGCCGGTACTTGAGCTCGATGGGGACGCCGCCGGTCTGCAGGGAGGCCCGCATCGTGCGCCGCACGTCCACGTGGGCGTGACGCTTTCGCCCCTTGAGCTCGTGACCCTGAGAGGCGAGGCGGCGCTTGAGCTGGGCCACCACGCGGTGGACCGCGGCCAGATCCTGGATGGGGCCGGTGGGCAGGGCGCGATCCAGATCGGTCAGGGGGCGCTTGGGGGGCAGGCTGGCCGTCCGCTCGATGAGCGCGCGCTCCAGCTCACGTCGCAGATGCTGCTCGAAGCGCCGCAGCTGGTCACGGGGGACGCCGTCGCGGCGGGGATCGTCGGGCGGCAGGTCAGGCTGGGGCTCGGTGCGCAGCCCCAACGCCCGCCGGATGCGCTGGACGTCGACCCCCAGCACCCCGGAGCCCTCGCCCCGTCCGAAGGCGGCGATGGCCAGCCGCGCCAAGTCGCGCATGGCGGCGTCCGAGCCGTCGCGCAGGGCCGCGGCGATCTGCTGGCGCAGCGCGTCGAGGTCGAGCTCGAGCGACTGCCCGCTCTGGCCCGCGGCGGCCTCGGAGATCTCCCACCGGGCCGCCTCGGCCTCGGCGGCGCGGAAGAAGAAGCGCTCGAACACCAGCTCGAAGGTGTGGCGGTCATCGGGGGACTTGGCGAGCGTGGCCGCCAGGGCCTCCTTGAAGTCCGGCTGGGCGGTCCAGCCGATCTCGGTCAGGGCGGAGAAGGCGTCGAGCAGCTCCGAGGTGCCGACGGCCATGCCCTCCTCGCGCAGCTCCTCGGCGAAGGCCAGCAGTTGGCCGTCGAAGCCGCCAGGTCCGCGGTCGGGGATCTTGGCGTAGACCCTGCCCGGCGGTATCTGGGGAGGCGCGGGCATCAGCCGGACGGCAGGCGCAACGGGTTAGGCCGCGGGACGGGCGTCCGCGGCGGCGGGATCGAGCTTGACCCCCACACGCTCGGCCACGGTGTCCAGGTCGGTGCGGTGCTTGACGATCACGCTCATCGTCTGGCGGAAGACGTCGGCGTCGATGTCGTTGGCCCCAAGCAGCAACAGGGCCCGCGCCCAATCGATCGACTCGGCGATGCTGGGGGGCTTCTTGAGGTCCAGCTCGCGGACCTGGTTGACGACCTCCACCAGCCGGCGGGCCACGTGGGCGTCGAGCTCGGGTGAGTGCAGGCGGACGATCTCCAGCTCGTGCTCGATGTCGGGATAGTCGAGCCACAGGTACAGGCAGCGGCGCTTGAGCGCCTCGGTCAGCTCGCGGGTGTTGTTGGAGGTGAGCAGCACCACCGGCTGGGTGCGCGCCTCGATGCGCCCCAGCTCGGGGATCGAGATCTGGAAGTCCGAGAGCAGTTCGAGCAGCATGGCCTCGAACTCCTGGTCGGTCTTGTCGATCTCGTCGATGAGCAGGACCACCGGCTCGGGGGAGGCGATCGCGGTCATCAGCGGCCGCGGCAGCAGGAACTCCTCGCCGAAGATGTCGTCCTGGACCGTCTGCCAGCCGGTGTCGCCGGCCTCGGCCTGGATGCGCAGCAGCTGCTTGCGGTAGTTCCACTCATACAGCGCCTTGGCTTCGTCCAGGCCCTCGTAGCACTGCAGGCGCACCAGCGTGCGCCCCAGGTAGCGCGACAGCGCCTTGGCCAGCTCGGTCTTGCCGACGCCGGCCGGACCCTCCACCAGCACCGGCTTGCCGAGCTTGGTGGCCAGGAAGGACACCAGCGCGGTGGACTCGCCGGGCAGGTAGCCCGCGGCGCGCAGGCCATCGGCGACGTCTGAGATGGACTCGGGCAGGGGGGCGGTGGTGGTCATCAGATCAGCAGGGTGCGGTGGCGCGGCGTCCGGGCGGGCGGTCCGCAGCACGGCACGGCCCTCAAATATAGGGTTCCATGCGCGTGATCCTCCTCGTCGCCTCGCAGCAGGCCACCTTCAACGCCCTCATCGTGGTACTCATCTTCGGCCTGGTCATCGGCGTCTTCGGCCACATCATCAGCTCCAAGACGCTGATCCTCACGGCGATCCTCATCATCGGCGGGGTCAGCGCGTACTTCGCGTTCGGCTTCAGCCACGTGACCTGACCGGGTCTCGACCACACGCCGCCCCGGGGGCGATGCGGCTCATGGATCAGTCGGGGCGATCCATCCGGATCGTCAGCTGATCGTCGTCGGGATCCGGGGGCGAGGTGCGCCGGCCGCCGTCGCCCGGCTCGGGTTCGGCGCTCGGCTGCACAGGTGGCGCGGGCGGTGCGGAGCGGCCCAGCCGCGCGGTGGGCGGCTCGGCGATGTCGAGCTCCTGGATCTCGCTCCGATCAAGCGGGCGAGCCCGGCGGGCCGGGGGGGCGGCGGAGATGCTATGCGGGCGCACGCGTCGGGTGGGCGCCTCTGACGCGTCGTGGGTGGGCGCCTCTGACGCGTCGTGGGAGGGCACCGGTGCGCTGGGACGCGTGGGCGCCTCTGACGCATCGTGGGAGGGTGCTGGGGCTCTGCGACGTGTGGGCGCCTCTGACGCGTCGCGAGCCGGCGGCGGCGTGGTGCGGCGGGCGCGCACCTCCTGCGTCCAATCGACCTCGGCCCCCATGTCGGGCCCCGGATAGACGCGGGGCGTGGTGGCGCGGCGGCGCGTGTCCTCAGAGCCTTTGCGCAGCCGGCCGCCGCGACGCCGGCGGGCGCCGGGCGCCGCCGGTTGCCCGTCCCCGGGCAGGGGAGGCTCGGGCTCGTGGGCGAGCCGAATCTGGGATCCCGCCCAGGTGAGCACCGCGGCTATGCCCAGCGCGACGAAGATGCCCCACTCGATCCCCGAGGTGTAGGCGATCTGGCCGTGGCGGCTGGTCCCCTCCTTGTCGAAGATCCGCCAGACGATGAGGATGCAGGTCCAGAACCCGGCTGCGGTGATGACGCCGCCGTCGCCGCCCGGGACGTGGAAGGCCTGACCCTCGGCGCGCGTGAAGAGCAGGATGAGCACGGCCGCCGCGACCAGCAGCACCGCGGCCTCCACGAACGAGAAGGCGCCCCACCCGGTCAGCGAGCTGCTCGCCGAGCGCAGGCTGCTGACGCCGTTGGCGAACACCGTCTCCTGGTACCAGGGCAGAAACAGGGCGAGGAACAGCCCGACACAGGCCAGCGCGGCCAGTCGCCGTTCCTGGGGCAGCTCGCGCCAGGCGCGGAGGACGCGGGTGGGCGCCGAGCCCGTCCGGTGCGCTCGGCTGGCGCTGCGGCTGCTGGGCACCGCTCGATTGTACGGGGCGAGGCGGGCGGCTCCCGACCATCCGGCGGGCCGGGCCGGGAGCTATTGAATCGGGATGTCCTCGACCTTGGCGGGTCCCGAGCGGGCCCGATCGGTCCGTTCCAGATACCAGTCGATCAGGGCCCGGAGCGCGAGCAGGACCTCCCTGATCGCCTCGGCGAGCCGCTGCTGGAGGTCAGGCGGGATGCGATCGCGGACAACGGCGAACAGTCCCAGCAGCAGGTCGGCGTCGGGCGGCGATGACTCATGGTCGCGCCCGGCGTCCGGCTGCTGCCACCCGGCCGGGGGCGGCGTGGCGGACTCGCCGGATCCGCGGCCCTCGGTCACACGCATCGTCGCGTCGGCCAGCAGCCGCTCGGCCGCCCGCGATGCTCGGTCCAGCCGCTCCTCCAGGCGTCCCAGCGCATCCTCCATGCCCTCGCGCGAGGCCGCGGCGGGGCGGTCGTCGGCGTCACCGCTCGCCATCGAACCTGATCTCCAGGGCCCCACCCTCGAAGGTGGCGGCGGCAGGTCGCATGGCGGCCATCGCCGGGGGCAGCATGATCGTCCGGCGCTGGCCGTCGACGCTCACCACCAGCTCCAGGCCGATCTTCTTGAGCGAGATGTCGCCCTTGTCGGCGAAGGGCAGGTCCAGCCGCAGCCGGGCCCCGTGGTCGAGCACCTCGAGCTCCTGGGCCAGCGCGTCGTGCATGACAGCCGCCGGGTCCGCCTCGCCGAACAGCTCGGTGCGCAGGCGGTCGAGCATCTCGGGCCCCACCACCTCCTGCTCGAAGAACGGCGCACACAGCACGGGGACCGGCGCGAACGCGGAATACACGCGCTCCAGGTTCTCCTCCTGGACGCGCCGCCAGTCAGCGAAGTAGTCGCCCACGGTGTCGGGAAACATGCGGTTGACGATCACCGCGTCGGTCAGATACCCGTAGAGGTTGAGGTAGGTGAACGTGCGCATCGCCTCGCCGATGACCATCTTGTCCGGGTTCATGACGAGCCTGATCGTCGACCGGGTGCGATCGCGGAGGATCTCGTTCATGGCGATGAGGCTCTGCGAGAGACGCTCGATGTCGGCGAACACCGCCCGGCCGGGCAGGGAGATGTCCAAGAGGGAGCGGGCGATCGGCCGCGCGGCAGCCAGGAGCTGGCGCTCGAAGGGGAACACCTTCTCGATCCACCACCGGGCCACGTCGGGGAAGGACAGCAGCCGCAGGGTCTCGCCGGTCGGCGCGCAATCGACGATGATCACGTCCCACTCGCCGGACTGGTGGTGGGTCTGCAACCGCAGCAGCGCGAACAGCTCGTCGCCGCCGGGGGGGACCGTGAGCTCTTCGGCGGAGATCCGGTCGACCCCTCGCTCGATGAGCAGCTCGCCCAGCCACTCCTGCACGCCGGACCAGTGGCGCTCCATCTCCTCCTGGGCCTTGACCTCCTGGCCCCACAGGCCGTCGCCGGCCGCGACCGGCTCGCCCCCCAGCGGCACGCCCAGCGACTCGGACAGGCTGTGGGCCGGGTCGGTGGAGATGACCAGCGTCCGCAGGCCGGCGGCAGCGCAGCCGCGCGCCGTGCAGGCGGCCACCGAGGTCTTGCCCACGCCACCCTTGCCGGTGTAGAGGATCGTGCGCGGGCGCCCCATCGGCGCGAGTCTAGGGCCTCGCCTCTCGCGAGACCCGGGGCTCGCCCCGCGCGTCAGCGGGTGATCTGGAGGTTCCCGGTGATCCGCGCGAAGTTGCCGGCGAGGTCCGTGGCGGTGAGCACCAGCCCGTAGGCGCCGGCCTTCCTGATCCGCGGCACGGTGAAGCTGCGCACCCCGTAGCCGAACGACGCGCTGGTCGCGAACACCGTGCTGCCGGCGGCATTGGTCACCGTCACGCCCACGTGGGAGACCTTCGACAGGCGGAAGCGCAGCGCGAAGGCGCCCCGGTTGCGCGCTTTGAGCGTCAGCGGTGTGAGCGCCGGCGGGGTCGTCTCATACGCCTGGAAGTGCTGGGCGGTGGTGCAGTAGACGGGCGCCTGGGTCCGGGTGCAGAGCTGCTGCAGGAAGCCGGTCACCAGCTCGTGATAGCTGAGGGTGTCCTCGATGCCGGGCTGATACAGCGACCACGCGCCCGTGTCAAAGCTCGGCAGCTCGGCCTGGGCCTGGGCGTTGCCGGCGGCGAACAGGGCCGAGGCCGTCGCGTTGTGGCTGACCTGGGCGAAGTCAAACAGGCCGATCAGCGTCTGCAGGAAGGCGTTGATGATGTCGGTGGTGGGGGCGAAGGTGTACTGCAGAAACCGCGTCCCGTCGGGCGCCTTGACGTTGACCCCCACCGGCGGCGCGACGCTGAAGATGGGCAGGGCCTGGGTGCCGATCGTGAGGTACGCGGCGTTGCCCGTCGCCTGGTAGGCGCGGCTGAGCGCCTCCAGCCCGGTCGCCTGCGACATGGCGCTGGTCCACGGCGGCGCGCCGCCGTCGAAGTGGAAGTAGTACTCCCAGACCAGCCCGCCGCCGCGCTGGGCCGCCAGGGGGATCATCTCGGTCAGCAGCTGCTCCATCGCCGGGAAGTCCGCCGGGCCGGCGGTGAAGAGGCCGTCGGCCTTGCCGAAGGTGCCCAGGACCTGGAGCTGGACGCCCTGGCCCGGGTAGTACTCCCACACCAGCTGCGACCCCGCGAACTCCACCCGCTGCCCGCTGGACAGCAGCGGCCCCTGCGTCCACCACTGCTGATTGGCTGCCAGGGTGGCCATGATCGCCGGCAGCCGCGACGCGGTGAGCTGGTGCGCCGCGGCGATGTCGTGCATGGTCACGGTGACCGCGGTGAGCTCGGTCCGCCGCGTCCCCCGTAGCTTGCGCTCCGTGGCCAGGGCGTGGTTGTAGGCGCTCGTGTCGTCCCGGTAGGAGGTGGTGCTCAGCGCACCGCTCCGGTGCAGCCGGGCGAGCTCGGAGAGAAAGGTGATCTCCGGCTTCTTGGGCTTGGGCTTCTTCTTGGCCGCGCGCGCCGGGTGCTCAGAGGTGGAGAGGGTGGGCGCCGCAGCGGCCGCCGGGGCGGGGGTCAGCGCCGGTCCGGTGACGAACGGGTCGTTGTGGCGCGTGGCGTGTCCGTCGTGACCGAGAACCAACACCGGTGTGGCGGACGCGGTGGCGGGGAAGAACAGCACCACGAGCAGGACGAGCAGGCTCCTGCGCACCGGGCCGATGCTACATTCGCGCCCAGGTCCCTGCCACGACTGAGGAGGATGTTGCATGCAGACCCGGAACACGTCCCGATGCCTGTGGTTGCGGCAGGGAGTGCTCCTCGGCGTGGTCGTGGCCGCGCTCGGGCTCGCCGCCTGCGGCTCGAGCTCGGGTAGCTCGGACTCCTCCGGCAACGCGCAGACACTCCTCAAGCAGACCTTCGCCGGCGGCCGCCCGGTCAAGAGCGGGGTGCTGGGCATCAGCCTCACGGTCACCCCGTCGGGATCCAGCACGCTGTCGGGCCCGATCAGCTTCAGCATCAGCGGCCCCTTCCAGACCCGCGGGACCGGCAAGCTCCCGGAGTCGAACTTCACCATCGGGATTTCGGCCCTCGGTCGCAAGGGCCAGCTCGGCATCGTGTCCACCGGGACCGGCGGCTACGTCACCCTCGACGGCGTCGCTTACCAGCTGCCCGCCGCTGACTTCCAGCGCCTGGAGTCTGGCTTCTCCTCGGTGGGCGGGTCCAGCCAGGGCGGGGGCGGCCTCTCGTCGCTGGGGATCAACCCCCAGCACTGGCTGACCAACGCCTCGGTGGTGGGCTCGGACACCGTCGGCGGCGCCGACACCACCCACATCCGCTCCGGCGTCGACGTCTCCGCGCTGCTCGGGGACCTGAACACGCTCCTGGGCAAGGCCTCGAGCTCCACCGGGACCAAGCTTCCCAGCTCGATTCCCCCGGCCACACAGCAGAAGATCGCCGCCTCGATCAAGAACGCCACCGTCGACATCTGGACGGGCAAGAGCGACAAGGTCCTGCGCAAGCTGACGCTCAACCTCACCGTGCCGGTGTCGGGGCGCCTCTCGACGCTGGCCGGTGGCGTGACCTCGGCCGCGATCAGCTTCACCCTCCAGTACTCCGACGTCAACCAGCCCCAGACGATCGCGGCGCCGACCAACATCCAGCCCTACAGCCAATTCACCACCAAGCTGCGCTCGGTGCTGACGGGCATCGAGGGATCGGTGGGCGGGGGCGCGCTGGGCTCGACGGGCTCGAGCGGCTCCACCGGTTCGGCCGGATCGGGCTCGACGGCGTCAACGGCCAAGATCCAGAAGTACAGCGCCTGCATCCAATCCGCCGGCCAGGACGTGCTGAAGATGCAGAAGTGCGCGTCGATCCTCAACGGCGGCTAGTCCGCGAACGTCAACGACCTGCCGGGGAAGGGGAACCCCGGCGGGCGACTACTCCCGCCCGGCCTCCTGGTCGTCTTCCTCGAGCTCGTCTGAGGAGTCCCCGCCGTCGTCCTCCTCCTCCGCCGAGCCGGCGTGCAGGTGGACCTGGAAGGCCTCGAGCAGCTCGTCGCGGCGATGCTCGTCCACGGGGACCTCGTCGGAGATCTGCACCCAGTCGGCGCCCTCGAACTCCTCCATGTTGAAGATCTCGGAGTCCAGCTCGGGCGAGTCGTCGACGACGATGAGGACCTCGGTCTGGGAGTTGAAGTACGTGCCGGGACGATTGACCAGGTCGTCCAGCTCAACGCGACGTGGGTCAGCCATGATCCGCGGAGCCTATCGACTGCCGAGTGCCGACGTGTCGGCGCCTGGTGACAGGTCGCTCAGAGCGGCGATCTGGCGCTGAATCTCGGCGTCCACGTCGAGGGCCGGCTTGCCCTGTCTGGACCGGCGATGGTTGCGCGCCATCACCAGATCGCGGATCTCGGCACGCAGCTCGTCGTCCACGGCCGGCACGGTCAGACGGCTGAGCTCGGTCTCGACGTCCAGTTCGGGCTCGCCGCGCCGCCGTCGCCGCGCGTTGCGGGCGTCGAGCATCTGGCGGATCTCCTCGTCGCGCTCTGACATGGCCGCCGCCGAGCCGGCGGCCGGCTGTACCGGGCTGCGCTCCATCAACAGGTGGTTGCGTCCGTAGTCCTCCCAGGTGCGGCGGCCGAGCAGCAGGGCGACCACCGCGCCGGCCACGCCGACTCCGCACACCACCAGCACCACCGTGCCGAATGCGCCTTGCACGCCGTTAAGTGTGGCAGGCCGCCAGGCCCTGCACAGACTGGACCAACGTCGTGTTGCGGCGTCGGGGATTGGGGGTATCCTTCGTCCGAGAGGACATTGACTGACTAGTCAATCGGAGCCTGTAAAAAGGAGATTACGGTGGTTGATTTCACCCTCACCGACGAGCAGAAGAGCATGCGCGAGATGGCGCACGACTTCGCCGAGAAGGAGATCCGGCCGGTCGCCTGGGACTACGACAAGGACGCCACCTGGCCCGGGGAGATCCTGGAGAAGGCCTGGGAGCTGGGGTTGATGAACAACCACCTGCCGTCTGAGTACGGCGGGCCCGGCCTCGGAGTCCTGGACGGCGTGATCATCGAGGAGGAGCTCGCTTGGGGCTGCTCCGGGATCGCCACGTCGCTCACCTGCAACGGCCTGGCCACCGCGCCGGTCATCCTGGCCGCGTCCGAGGAGCTCAAGAAGGAGTACCTGGGCCGCCTGTCCGAGGCGCCTCTGTACGCGTCGTTCTGCCTGACCGAGCCCAGCGCCGGCTCCGACGTGTCGGGCATGAAGACCAGCGCCACCCGCAAAGGCGACAAGTGGGTCATCAACGGCTCCAAGTGCTTCATCACCAACGGCGAGTACGCCAACTGGTACACGGTCTACGCCAAGACCGACAAGGACGCCGGGCACCGCGGCATCTCCTGCTTCATCGTCCCGCGCGACGCGGGCGTCATCGTGGACAAGCACGAGGACAAGATGGGCCAGCGTGCGTCCAACACCGCCACCATCACCTTCCCCGAGGTCGAGATCCCGCTCGACCATCTCGTGGGGGAGGAGAACAAGGGCTTCAAGATCGCGATGATGACCCTGGACCGCACCCGCCCGGGCGTCGCCGCCATGGGCGTCGGCGTGGCGCGCGCCGCCATGGAGATGGCCATCGACTACTCCAAGGAGCGCCAGCAGTTCGGCGTGCCGATCGCCATGCACCAGGCGATCCAGTTCATGATCGCCGACATGGCCACCAAGGTGTACCTGGCCCGCCTGGCCACCTACAACTCCGCCGTGCTGCTGGACCAGGGCAAGCGCAACACGCTGGAGTCCTCGCACGCCAAGCGCTTTGCCGCCGACTCCGCCATGGAGGTCACCACCGACGCCGTACAGGTCTTCGGCGGTTACGGCTTCATCAAGGAGTACAAGGTGGAGAAGCTCATGCGCGACGCCAAGATCCTCCAGCTCTACGAGGGCACGGCGCAGATCCAGCGCCTGGTCATCGCCCGCGAGACACTGCTGCCGCGCCGCGTGGAGGAGCCCGCCACCGCGGCCGCCTAGCCGGGACGAGGCTTTCTCTGCAGGGGGGCTCAGCCTGACGGCTGGCCCCCCTTTTTTCAGCCCCGCTGACCCCGGCCGTCTGCGCAAGCGGGTGTGCGCGGGCGAGATGGCGCTCGCCACCGCGCGGTCGCTGATCGCACGAAACTGGGTTGCCGCCTACCGCCGCTACGGATAGCCACCCAGACGCCGGCGCCTGACACCGCCATGCCGGCGAGCGTGGCGACGTGCATCGGCTCGCCCAGCACCGGGACCGAGGCGATGGCGGTGACAGCGGGGACGAGCAGCAACAGGGCGCTCACCCGGCTGGCGTCGTAGCGGGCGAGCAGGCCGACCAGCACCAGCAGCGTGCCCATGCCCATGCCGACGCCCAGCCAGGTCAGCGAGAGCACCAACTGCGTGCCCACCACGTAGCGCCCACCGGCAAGGGCCAGGACCGGGAGCATCACCGCTGCGCCGGTCAGCGACTGGGTCGCCGCCGAGACCATCGGGTCCACGCCCGCGCCCCAGCGCTTCTGCAACACGCTGCCGCCGGCCAGCCCCAGCATGCCCACCGCGGTGACGACGAGCCCGGCGCCGATGCGCGCCTGCCCCAACTCGGGCGTGAGCCCGATGGCCACGCCGGCGATCCCGATGAGCAGCCCGCTCCATACCCGCCAGTCGCGTGACTCCTGGCCGGCGGCGATGGCCAGGCCGGTCGTCACCAGCGGGGAGAGCCCCAGCATCACCAGCGCCGACAGCCCGGCGGGCACGCCGAGGGCAAAGCCGCCGTAGATGCCCCCGAACTGGATGACCTGGAAGAGCAGCCCGACGACGGCCAGGCGCCACAGTGGCGCGCCTCTGACGCGGCCCCCGCGCAGCGCCAACGGGACGGTGACCAGCGAGGCGAGCAGGAACCGCGTGGCCAGCAACGGCACCGGACCCGAGACCTGGCTGGCCAGCGCGCCGACCACGTAGCCCGAGCTCCACAGGAGCACGAAGACCGGCTGCAGGATCACGTCGGGCATGGACCGATGGTTGCTCGCCTCGGCCACGCGAGCAATCACACCGACGGCGCGATTGATACCGATCTGTGATCAGTCGCTTGCCAGGCGTGACCGGCCGCGCGATCATGGCGGGGTGGACCTGGAGCCCGCCCACATCCGGTCGTTCCTCGCCGTCGTGCGCTACGGCGGCTATCACCGGGCCGCCGATGCGCTGCACCTCACCCAGCCGGCCATCAGCCGCCACATCCGCCGGCTGGACGAGCAGCTCGGGGAGCCGCTGTTTCGCCGCCAGGGCCGTGGGGTGGAGCTGACCGCCTTCGGCGAGCGCGCCGCCGCCGAACTCGCCGAGGTGCTGGCCGCCCATGATCAGGCGCTCGTCCACCTCGCCCGCGAGACGGACGCCGACGGCCCGTTCATGCTCGGGACCGTGGAGCACGTCGTGGACCCGATGCTCCCGGCGCTCCTGGGGGCGATCCGGGCCCATGTGGGCGACCGTCCGCTGCAGTTGCGCGTGGATCGCTCGCTGTCGCTGGCGGCGGCGTTCGCCCAGGGTGAGGTCGACGCTGCGATCGTGCTCGACCCAGGTGAGGTCCGTGGTGCCCTGGATTTCGGATCCCTCACCCTGCGCTGGTATGTCGGCGCGGGCGTGCCCCAGGCCGACGACCTGCCCGATCCGCTGCCGATGGTGGCCTACGACGAGCCCTGCCACATGCGCGACCTCGCCATGGCCCGCATCCGGTCGCTGGGGCTGGCGCCCATGGTCAACGCGCAGAGCCCGCATCTGAGCGGCATCCAGTCCGCGGTGCGCAGCGGCCTGGGCTACACGCTGCTGGCCGACGGTGGCGACGGGCTGCGCTCCGTGACCCACGGTCCCCTGGCCGAGCCGATCCAGTCCCGGCTGTGGCTGCTCCTGCGCCCCGCCGATGAGGAATTGGCCCCGGCGCTGCGCGCGGCGATGTGGCGTGCCACCGCGGCGCGGCGCGCGGTCGCCGCCTGAGCCGCCCGGGCTACAGCCAGCCCTTGCGCCGGAAGTACAGCCCGAAGCCGACCACCGAGCCGACCAGGAGCCCGAGGCCGAAGATGTAGAACACCCACTCGGAGTTCATCCAGCGCACCAGTGAGCCGAAGTTCTGCCCGAAGAAGCCGGTCAGGAAGGTGAGCGGGAGGAAGATGGTGGCGATGATCGTCAGCTGCTTGTTGATCTCCCCCTGGCGGTTGGCCACCGTGGAGAGATACATGTCGGTGGTCCCGCTGAGCAGGTCCCGATAGGAATCCACCAGCTCCGAGACACGGACGAGGCCGTCGTAGAGATCGCGGAAGTAGAGCCGATCGTCGGTCTCCAGCCCGGGCAGGGCCGCGATCCGGTCGGCGTTGCGGACGAACATGTCGCGCATCGGAGTGACGACGCGGCGCATGGCCACGAGGTCGCGCTTGAGCGAGAAGATGCGCTGCAGATCCTCGGTGTCGGCGTCGGCGATCACGTCCTGCTCGAGCTCGTCGATGTCATCGTCGATGCGCGTGAGCACCGGGATGAACGTCGAGGTGATGGCGTCGAGGATCTTGTAGACGAGGAACTGCTCGCTGCGTACCTCCTGCTCGTCATAGCGCTCGCGCAGGTCGTTCAGCGCGCCGAACGGCCGGCGGTGGATCGTCACCACATAGTCGCCGGAGATGATCAGATGGACCTCGCGCAGGAGTGGCCCACCTGACTCGGTGCCGGAGTCGACGCCGAAGACCACCATGAACATGTAGCCCGAGTACTCCTCGATCTTCGGCCGCTGGCGGAACGTGTGCGCGTCCTCCAGCGTGAGCGGGTGCAGCTTGATCAGGTGCGACAGCTCGGTGATGTCGTCGTCGCTGGGGTCCTCATAGTCAATCCAGACGAAGCGTTGACCGTCGAGGTGCGCGGCGACCTCGTGCCGCTTGGGATTCTGCAGGCACGGGACCCGAACCGCCGTTGGGCGCGGCGCGGCCGGTTCACCGGATTTCACGCCGCCTAAGCTACCAGTCGGCTCTGATGCTCCGGCACGATGAGGGCGGTCTTCGCCTTATGCGCCTTCTTGGCCTGCGAAGCCGGCTTGTTGATCATCGCGATGATGCCGATGGCGGCGGCTCCGATCACGAACGCGCCGCACACTCCGGCCAGGGCCCACGAGCCCAAGCGCACGGATTCACGGTTCTCAGAGCTGCGCGCCCGCTGGACCGCCAGCAGCAGGATCCCGAAGGCGATGACCACGCCGGAGCCGCCGATCAGCGCCGCGAGGCAGATCTTCCAGAGCGCACTCCAGTCGATGAAGGGCTTCGATGCCGCGGCGAAGAGCACGGTCGTCATGTCACACGCCTGCGGTCGAGGGCTGCGCCTGCCGGGTACCGAGCACCTTGGACTCTTCTTCCGGAGCGACGTGCGTGCGGTCGAGGTCGGCGGCGGTGACCTTGCTCCGCTGCGCCAGCGACCACAGCCCGAACCCGCCGGCGACGGCGAGGACCGCGATGACCAGGGCGCCGAGGTTGCTGTGGCCGCCGAAGATGTCGGTGATCTCCCAGGCCAGGCCGGCCAGGATCGCCGCTGCGGGGATGGTGAGCACCCAGGCGCCGGCCATCTGGCCCACCACGCCCCAATGGACGCTGGCCAGCTTCTTGCCCAGCCCCGAGCCCATCACCCCGCCGGTCACGACCTGCGTGGTCGAGAGCGGGTAGCCGTAGTAGGAGGAGGCGAGGATCACCGAGGCGCTCGCGGTCTCGGCGGCGAACCCCTGCGGGGATTCGACGGTGGTGATCCGATTGCCCATGGTGTTGATGATCCGCCAGCCGCCGGTGGCGGTGCCGAGCGCGATCGCTGAGGCGCAGATGAGCTTGACCCAGAGCGGCACCGAGAAGTTGGTGGCGCTGATGTCGCCATGGGCGATCAGCGCCAGCGAGATCACGCCCATCGTCTTCTGCGCGTCGTTGGTGCCGTGGGCCAGCGAGACGAGCGATGCCGACCCGATCTGGCCGATCCGGTAGCCCGTGGCGGAGTCCTTGGCGCCCAGGAACCGGATGATCATCCGGTAGGCGACGTAGACCCCGATGAAGGCCACGACGCCGGCGATGATCGGCGACAGCAGCGCCGGCACGATCACTGACTGGATCAGGTTGTGCCAGTTCACCGCGCTGCTGCTGGCCGCGACGATCGTCGCGCCGATGACGCCGCCGATGAGCGCGTGGCTCGAGCTCGACGGGATCGTGAAGTACCAGGTGATGAGGTTCCACATCATCGCGCCGATGAGGGCTGCGAGCACCAGCAGCAGACCTTCGCTGCCGGCGAGCACGGCGGGGTTCACGATGCCCTTGGCGATCGTCGCTGCCACGCTGATCGAGATGAACGCGCCCGCGAAGTTCAGGCAGGCGGAGAGGATGACCGCGACCTTGGGCTTCAGCGCGCCCGTCGCGATGGACGTCGCCATCGCGTTGGCGGTGTCATGGAAGCCGTTCGTGAAGTCGAACGCGACTCCCGCCACCACCACCAGGATCAGGACAAGATCGGACCCCATGCGGGGTTGAGACTGACATTTCTAAGAACCCTTTAAGTGAACGGGCTGTGAACGTCAGAGGCCGATTTGGGATCACTCGGTGGCGCTGAACTCCCAGATGGCGATGCCGAGCATGCCGAGCCCCAGGATCACGATGACGGCTGCCTCCAGCAGGGTCGGCACGCGCCAGCCGAACCACGTCACGCCGGAGTTGAGCGCGTGCTGCGCGGCGGGGGAGATGTGCAGGTGGCTGAACACGGCCCGCCGCATCGGGTCGACCGCGTAGGTGAGCGGGTCCAGGCGGTTGAGGATCGCCAGCCACGTGGCGAGTCCCGCGACCGGGAACAGCGCGCCGGAGATGAAGAACATCGGCGTCACGATCATCTGCATCACGCCCATGAACGACTGCATCTGCTTGATCCGCGCCGCCACCATCACGCCGAACGCGGTGATCGAGAACGCCAGCAGCAGTTGCAGGAAGAAGACCTCGATGATCATCACCACGTTGTAGGGAACGTGCACGAGTGGGGCGATGATGATGATCACGATCCCCTGGATGCACGCGACGGTGGCGCCGCCGAAGCACTTGCCGATGACGATCGAGCTGCGCCGGATCGGCGCGACCATCATCTCGCGCAGGAACCCGAATTCCCGGTCCCACACGATCGAGGCCGCCGAGAACATGGCGGTGAACATGACCGCGATGCAGAGGATCCCGGGGTAGATGAAGGTCTTCAGATTGACCCCATGCGTGCCGGCGGCCGCGACCGACTGCAGTCCGGTGCCGAGCACGAACAGGAACAGGAAGGGCTGGACCAGCATCGTCACGATCCGCAGGCGGTCCGACTTGTAGCGGATCAGCTCCCGGCGCCAGACGATCTTGATCGCCCGCAGTTCCGAGCGCAGGCTGCGCTGCGGGACCGAGACGCGGACGATCGGCGTCGTGGTCGCCGGGGATGTCTCGGGCGGGGTGGTGGTGGTGCTCATCGCCGGCCTCCGGTCATCATCTGCATCATCACCCGGTTGCGATGCTTGGACTGGTCCTCCTCGGCGTCACGGATCGTGGAGCCGGTGTAGGACATGAACACGTCGTCGAGGGTGGGGCGCGACACGCTGACGGAGCGGATCGGCATCTCGAACTCGGCGAACAGCCGCGGGACGAACTCCTCACCGGCGGGGACGCCGAAGAACACCGCGCCCTCGCTCTCCTTGGCCTCGACCCCGAACTGGCGCTCCAGCGCCTCGATCGCCTTGTCGTTGTCATCGGTGTGGATGGTGACGCGGTCGGTCCCCACGCCGGCCTTGAGCGCAGCGGGCGAGTCCAGGGCGACGATCTCGCCGTGGTCCATGATCGCGATCCGGTCACACCACTCGGCCTCGTCCATGTAGTGCGTGGTCATGAAGATCGTGATCTCCTCACGCTCCTTGAGCTCACGGATGTAGCTCCAGATCGACCGGCGGGTCTGGGGATCGAGGCCGATCGTCGGCTCGTCCAGGAACAGCACCCGCGGCGAGTGCATGAGCCCGCGGGCGATCTCCAGGCGCCGGCGCATGCCGCCCGAGAAGGTCCCGACGACCGAGTCCTTGCGGTCCCACAGCCCCACCATCTCCATCACCTGGCGCATGCGGGGCACCACCAGGTCTGACTGCACCCCGTAGAGCTCCGCGTGTAGCCGCAGGTTCTGAGCCGCGGTGAGGTAGCCGTCCAGCGTCGGGTCCTGGAAGACCAGGCCGATGTTGCGCCGGACGTCGTCGCGCGCGGAGACGACGTCATGGCCGGCCACGCTGGCGTTGCCCGAGGTGGGCTTGGCCAGGGTGCACAGCATGTTGATCGTGGTCGTCTTGCCGGCGCCGTTGGGGCCGAGAAAGCCGAACACCTCGCCCATGGCGACCTCGAAGTTCACGCCCCGAACCGCCCGGACCTCGCCATAGGATTTGACGAGGTCACGGACGGAGATGGCCGGAGCCGACGCTCCGTTGGTATCGGGTGACGTCATCGCGTCTTTACGTTAGCCCGCCTACGCCTCGGATTCGCCGGATTCGCCGGAATCGCCGGCGTCCTCGACGTCGGGGGCGTCCTCGGCGAGGATCCGGTACAGGGCCCGGCGGGCCTCGGCCAGCACCTCGACCCCGCGGGCCCGCTGCGCCTCATCGCCCACCGTGGCGACCTGCCACGCGGCCTTGCCGATCTGGATGACCAGCGGCGCCAACTCGGTGATGGCGTTCTCGCCCTCCTCGTCGGCGGGCTTCCAGGGCTCGGGCTCCTCAGCCCGGGTCTCGAGGTGCTCGCGGCCGGCGTCGGTGATCTCGAACCGGCGCGACCCCTCGGCCTCGACTGACTTGATCAGGCCCTCGTCCTCGAGCTGGGCCAGCGTGGGGTAGACCGAGCCGGGGCTCGGGCGCCACCGGCCGCCGCTGCGCTCCTCGATGGTCTGCATGAGCTGATAGCCGTTGGCGGGCTGCTCGGCGAGCAGGCGCAGGAGCGCCAGCCGCACGTCGCCGCGCCGGGCCCGGCCGCGACCCCCCGGTCCCCGTCCGCCTCCGCGGCCGAAGCCACCGGGACCGCCGAAGGGGCCGCCGCCCATGCGGCGCCACGCGATCATCTGCTCGAGCTCCTCGGGCGTGGGCCGCATGCCGTGCCGCCCGCCGCCTCCGCCGCCGCGGGAGAACAGCCAGTTGGCCGCGTCGCGGTGGTGGTGATGGTGACGGTGACCCTTGCGCCCGCGGCGGTCGCCGCGCTCACCCGGATCCCGTCCCTCGCGGTCGGGACCGCTTCGTCCTTCGCGCCCGCTCCACTCTGCGGCAAAGCCGGCGCCTCGTGATGCCCAGGCGCCTTGCCCGGGCCAATTCTGTGCGTATGCACCAGTCATATGTGGTTCCTCCACTCGTTACGTTTCTATTCTTTGACTGTCGTCGGTGTATCGACGATACGTAACGATATATCGGTAGCTGTCGTTTGTCAAGCCCTCGGATCGTCCGCGAGCTGCATTCCGCGCAAAACCAGGACGGGGGCTCGAGGTTTCTCGCGGAATGCATCTCCCAGATGCACAACGCGCAAAGCCTTGCCGTGCGATCCACGTTTGTCACCGATTGCAGGTCGCGACGGCGTGGATGCGGCCGGTTCCGCTCCGTCCCCTTCGAAGCCGCGGTTGACGGCGTTCCCTTCCCCCGGGGCCAGTCGACCCCGCCAGCGCGGCTATGCGCCGTCGGACGGGCCGCCCGAGCCGCGGTTGCGCAGCCACTCGGCCACCTGCTGGCTCACGTCACCCACCTGGGACCCCAGGTTGGTCACGTTCTCGCCCAGCTCGCGGAACAGGGCGCGGAAGCGCTCCGCGTAGTACTCGGCGGCGTCGGACGCGTCGGCCCGGACATTGGTCTCGTCGCCGCGTTTGCGGTACTCGCCGCGGATGATCCGGTCGTACTCGCCGCTCTGGACCCACTTCATGACCTCGGAGACGCGCCGGACCGCGTGGGAGTGGGTGGCGTTGATCTCGTTGAAGAAACGGCGGATGCGGTCGTGGCCGTCCTCCCAGTTCTCGTACTCCATGGCCTGGGCCATGAAGGCGTCGAGGTCGAGCTGGTCGGCGGGGAGGCCGGCGGCCACCACCATCAGCGCACGGCACACCACCTGCGGGTCACGGACGGCCAGCACAGCGGCGCGGTCGCAGCTCAGCTCGGCGGCCCTTTGCCACTCGAGGAGCACCGCGCGCACGGCGCGGACGGGCAGCCCGATCAGGGGCACGCCGCCGGTGGCGCGCAACAGGATGGTGAGCGCCGTGGTGTAGAGGACGTGGTCGGAGAGGATGTGCCCGAGCTCGTGAGCGAGGATCACGCGCTGCTCGCCGGGGCCGAGCTGCTCGAGCAGGTTGGAGCCGACGACGATGATCGGCTTGGTGGAGCCGATCGCCAGGGCGTTCCAGTGCAGCGAAGAGGTGACGTACAGGTCGTAGTCGTCGGGCATGTCCAGGATGCGCTTGACGCCCTGATAGGAGGTCCACAGCCCGGGGATCTGTCGCTCGGTCACCTTGACCGAGTTGCCCAGGAACATCTGGCGCAGCGCACGCTCGTAGCTGTACTCCACGAGCCTGCGCACGACGACGTCGAGCATCGGGATCGACTTCAGAGCCGCTGTGGCCGCGCGGTCAGCCGGGTGTTCGTAGGCCTTGGACGAGATATCCGGGTAGGGCTCGATTGCTTCGGGCAGCATGTCCGGCATCCGCGCTACAGCGTACCGCCGCCGGGTTGTCCAGACGCGAGAATGGACGGCTATGCGACCCGTCGAGACGGTGCAGACGTTCCCGGCCTCGGTGCACGAGGCCGAGCGCTGCTGGTATGACACAAGTCGCTGGGAGAGTTGGGTGGACGGCCTTGACCGCGTGGTCGAGACCCTTGAGCCCTGGCCGAAGGTCGGCGGCGGGGTCACCTGGCAGTCGGGCCCGGCGGGGCGCGGCCGGGTGACAGAGACGGTCGTGGCCTACGTCACCGCCGACGGGCAGACCGTCGAGGTCAGCGACGACGCGGTGACGGGCCGCCAAACGGTGAGCTTCGCGGCGGTACCCGATGGTGTCGAGGTGACGCTGCGCCTGCAGTACCAGGTCCGGCGCCGCTCGCCACTCACACCGATCGTCGACACGCTGTTCATCCGCCGGGCCATGGCGGCGTCACTGGACCGGACCCTGACGCGCTTCGCCGTCCGCCTGGGCGCCGGCTGACCCGGCCGGCCTGCCGGGGTGGGCAGGCCGGCCGGACCGACAACCAGGTGTCAGCGGATGCGGTACTCGTACGGGATCGCCGCGACCTCGTCGCTGCTGACCGTGACCCCGTTGAACGTGTCCAGGCCGATGAAGCCGCGCACGATGTGGCCACGGCGCCCGCTCGGCGTGAACGTCAGCGTGATCGTCCCGCTCTGACCGGGGGCGAGCGTAAGCGGCTCGTAGGGCGCGGCGTTGGGATCCACACTCTGCTGCCACACGTCACCGGTGCTCGGCGCCACGGTCTCGTCGAACGGGTTGGTGTTGGCGATTGCGGCCAGGTTCGCCGAGGAACCGGCCGGCGCACCATTGGCGCCGAACGGACCGATCGGCTCCGGGAGGGCGAAGAAGAACCCCGGTGCCACCTCCGGCGCGAACAGCCGGTTCACCGTCGCGTTGCCGAACGACGGGCCGCCGACATCGGGATCGCCGAACTGGTACGAGGTGTCCATCTCGACCGGGACGTTGCCCTGGGCGACCGTCGTGAGCTGGTTGGTCCCCGGAGGCACCAGCCAGTTGGGTTGAGCCGTCAGCGACAGCGGCAGGCCCACGTTGTTGGCGTCAGTACCGAGCAGCAACTGCGGGACACGGCCATTGAGCCGGGGGTCGGCCAGGAAGTCCTTGCTGGAGTTCCCGCTGTTGGTCACGTTGATCGTTGCGGTGACCGGCTGTCCGGCCCTCAGGCGGGCGTGCGACGAGTTGGGGATGCCACTCGTCGACACCGGCGGAGAGGCGAACGAGATCGCGCCGGTGTAGGGCTCGCTGAGATGCTGCCCGGCCTGCGGACCGCTGACGTTGAGCGTCAGCGTCCACAGCCCTCCGCGCGGCTGCCCGCGGAAGAACTGCATCGTCGGGCCAAAGCCCACCACGTTCCCGTCGGCATCGAAGACGGCGGTGGACTGGACGTCCACCGGTTCCCCGCTCGGGTCGATGAGGAAGCCGTTGATGTTGTAGTTGGGGTCAGCCAGCGCCACCCCGATGTTGAGGGCCTTCCGGCCGTAGGGCACGAAGAACTGGTAGTTGATCGTCTGGCCGGCGTTCCCGGTGGATCCGCCGCCTGTCAACTGCCCGGCGAAGGACCCGCCGTGGTGGGAGAGTGGCACCAGCGACCGGACGGTGATCGGAATGCTCCCGTCCACGCTGGAACCCGTGCCGAGGTGCAGGCGGAACGCCTGGTCTCCGGCCTGCTGGCCGGGCACCTGCACCCGGAAGTTGCCCGACTGCCCCGGCCGGAGCGTCTCCGACGACGGGAACACCGCGCCCGCGTTGCGGAAACGCTCGGTCGAGTAGCCGAACTGAACCGTGCCGTCGTAGACCGCGGCGTTCTGGACGGTGAAGATCACCGCCGTCCACGTGCCGGCGGCCGGCTGGCGCACCTCGACGTGACCGAACCCGCTCTGGTCGGACCCGATGAGCGAGTAAGCCGCCACCTGGCCCTGCGGGTTGAACAGCGTCTCGAACACCGCTGTGCCGCTCGACAACGCGTTCCACGTGATATCGCCGTTGAGGTAATCCGCACCGGCTCCCACGGTGAACGTGTGCTCTTGGTAGGAGTCCGTGTTGCCCTCGCCGTCGATGTAGGTCGGCGAGGCCGCGCTGAGGACGACCGATCCGGTGTCGTTGCTGAGCGGCTGCGGCGCGCCGATGACGCTCGGCGTCACCGTCTGTGAGCGCCCGCCCTCGTTGGTGACGTTGACGCTGAACTGGGAGGACTGGCCCGCGTTGACCGTGGTGTTCAGCGACGTCTGGCGCACCAACAGCGAGCTGCCGGTGGGCGTGCCGCCGTTGATCGACTCCGCCAGCTGTACGGCCTTGAGCGTGTCGACGAGCCCGGCGCCCTGACGGTCGGCGGGCGCGCCCAGGTCCTGGGCGGAGCTGACGATGATCTGCTTGACCAGCTCCGGTGACGGGGCCCGGCCGTTGTGGGTCTTCTCGTAGGCGTTGATCACCAGCGCGGCGGTTCCGGAGGTCTCCGGCGCCGAGGCGCTGGTACCGCCCGCGGCCCAGATCGGCGGCGGGTTGGCGCCCTTGTCGATGTCGGTGCAACCGAAGAACGCCTTCGTGTCGCTGCTGCACAGCGACCAGCCGCGATCACCGGGCGCCACGACGCTGACGGTGGCCGGGTTGAACTCGGTGATGCCGTCAGAGCTCAGCGCCGAGATGTTGTTGTCCTCCCAGCCCTCCGGCGGGTTGCTGAGCTGGGTCCCGTACCGGGTCGTCTGGCGGTAGACGCGATAGGTCGTCGTCCCGCCGACCGCGATCACGCCGGGCGTGGTCGCCGGCGATCCGATGTTGTTGAACGGCCCCTCGTCACCGCTGGAGGCGATGACGGTCACGCCCGCGGCGACGGCGGCCTGGTCGGCCAGCGCCACCGGGTCGTCCTCGGTGTTGGGGAGGGGGTTGCCCCCGATGGACTCGTTGAGGATGTCGACGTGGTCATGCTCGACGGCCCACTGGATCCCCTGGATGATGGTGGAGTTGAAGAAGCCGGCGTTGGGACCGGAGAGGTTCATGACCGCCAGGCTCGCGCCGGGGGCGATGCCCTTGATCTTGATGTTGCAGCCAGCGGGCAGCGGGTGCGCCGGATTCACGAACCCGGACAGGTCGTAGGTCTGGTTGCCCTGGGAGGCGATGGTGCCCGCGTCCAGGAAGGCCTCGCGGCCGTCGGTGGGCGCGTTGGTTCCAAAGCCGCTGAAGTCCTCGTAGTCGAAGATGACGTGCTGGCCGTTGGGCCGGATGAGGTCGGGGTTGTTGGGGTCGATGCCGTCGGCGACGATGCCGACCTTGACGCCGGTCCCGTCGGCCAGCTGCTCGGCCGCCGCGACGTTCATGACCTCGCGCGCCTCGGGCTCGATGATCGGCTGGCTCGGGTCAGACGGGCAGACCGCCTGCGGGCCGGTCGAGGTGGCGTGTGCGCTCTTGCCGGCCAGCGCGCCGAGCGCCGGGCCGGGGCCGGCGCCCAGTGAGGCGAAGTGGCGCAACGCGTCCGGCACGACAGCCTGGACGGCGGGGTTGGCCTGCAGGTGCGTGACCTCCGCCTGGGAGACCGTCGCCGACATCGCGTTGATGATGGAGAAGCTCCGCACGTTCTTGGCGTGCAGTTGCGTCAGCTCGGCGCGCACTCCGGCCTGAGCGACCTGCGCGGCGCTGACCCGGGCGCGGAGGTTGGACCGGGTGGCAGGGAGCCGTCCCAGCTGGTTCTTGAAGATGATGATGGTCCGCTTGTTGGCCTCGGCCGACAAGCGCTTGACCTGGGTCGCGCTCAATCGTGAGCGCTTTCCGTGGACCACGACGGACTTGCGCGCGTGCGCGCTATGGGCCGCCAGTGCGATGCCGGCGGCGGTCAGCGGAACCATCACGGCGATCGCCAGCAGTGCGACCAGCCGGAACCGAGAGCGAGAGCTCATACGTCTATCCCCTCCCTAAGAGAAACGAAGGCGGCAACAAATCACCTGGGCCGCGCTCCCGGCGCGGATCCATTGTCCCCGGGAGTCTCGGACATCCCACGCGGGGTTGTCAAGGGTCGTTGACGGATTTGCCTGCGGCTGGTTAATAAACGTCCGCTTTTGCGGCTCGGGACGGCGATCCGCTACGGTCCGCGCGGCATGTTCGTCTTCAAGGCCGCGGTTGTCGGAGCCGGGACGATGGGCGGGCAGATCGCACACGTCATCGCCTCCGCCGGGATCCCCGTCGTGCTCAAGGACACCGACGAGGACCGGGTGCACGGCGCCGTGGCGCGGGCCAGGTCGGAGTGGCAGGCCCAGGTCGAGGCGGGCAAGCTCGAGCCCGCCGAGCTCGAGCGCCGCGTCGGGCTGATCACCCCTGCGACGGACTACGCCCGCTTCGCCGAGGTCGACCTCGTCATCGAGGCGGTGCCCGAGCAGATGGAGCTCAAGCACGGCGTGTTCTCCGAGCTCGACGCGGTCACCCCGGGCCACGCCATCCTCGCCTCCAACACCTCGGCGCTGTCGATCACCGAGATCGGCCAGGCCACGATCCGGCCCGACAAGGTGGTGGGGCTGCACTTCTTCTACCCGGTGGCGGTCAGCCGCGTGGTCGAGGTGGTCGAGGGCGAGGACACCTCCACCGAGACTGCCCAGGCGACTGCCACGTTCGCCCAGGCGATCCGCAAGGCGCCGATCCGCTGCGCCGACGCGCCGGGCTTCGTCGTCAACCGCATTCTCAACGCGGCCGTCTCGGAGCTCTGGCGCGCCCAGGAGGAGAGCGGCGCCGACCTGGAGACCTTCGACCGGCTGATCGGCGAGGCATCGCCCTCGCGGCTCGGGCCGTTCTTCATCGCCGACCTGCTCGGGCTCGACACGGTCGTCGCCGTCGCGGAGCACATGCGCGAGTCCTACGGCGACCGCTTCCACGTGCACGGCGCGATGCGTGCCCACGTCCAGGACGGCCGGCTCGGCGCCAAGACCGGAGAGGGGTTCTATGAGCACGGGCGCTGAGCTCGACGCCGCCGTCCTGCTCGAGCGCTACGCGCTCAAGGCCTTCGTCGAGGCCTGCCTCATCCTCGAGGACGGCGTGGCGTCGGCCCGGGACGTCGACCTGGGCATGACCGCCGGTGCCGGCGGCGCAGCGCCGTTCGCGTCCGCCGACCAGGCGGGACTGGACGCGATGGTCAGCCGGCTGGAGCGGGCAGCGCAGGAGTGGGGGGAGGACTTTCTCCCGCCGACGATCCTGCGGCGGCTCGTGGCCCAGGGCCGGCTGGGGACAAAGACGGGCCAGGGCTTCTTCCCCTATCCGCGCGCTGACCCTGGCTGGGAGGAGCGGCCCGTCAAGCTCGAGTCCCGCGGCGATATCGCCATCGCGTGGCTGGATCGCCCGCCGGCCAACTCGCTGTCCCCCGAGGTCCTGGCCGCGATGACCGAACTGTGGGAGCACGTCACCGCGGCGGGGACGACGCGCGTGCTGGTGTTCGCCTCGGCCAACCCGATGCTGTTCTGCGCGGGCGCCGACATCAAGGCGTTCCAGCGCCTCGACGCCGGCACCTGCCGGGACCTGGTGGACAGCGCGCACGGGCTGTTCAACGCCTTCGCGGCCGGCCCGGTGGTGACGATCGCCGCCGTCAACGGCGCGGCGCTGGGCGGCGGCTGCGAGCTGGCCATGGCCTGCGACCTGCGGATCGCCGCGGATTCGGCCGGCTTCGGCCAGCCCGAGGTCAACCTCGGCATCATCCCCGGCTTCGGCGGGACCCAGCGCCTGCCGCGGCTCGTCGGCCGGGCCCGGGCCCTGGAGCTCAATCTCGTCGGTGACGCGATCAGCGCCGCCGAGGCCTCGGACTACGGCCTGGTCAACCGCGTGGTGCCCGACCACGAGCTCCTGGATACCGCGCTGGCCTGGGCGCGCAAGCTCGCCGGGCAGGCCCCGCTGGCCGTGGCGGAGATCAAGCGGGTCTCGGGCGCCGATGACCTGAGCGCCGGGATCGCTGACGAGAAGGACGCCTTCGTCACCGCTTTCACCTCCGAGGACGCGCGCGAGGGGATCGCCGCCTTTCTGGGCAAGCGCGCGCCTCACTGGAATCGGAAACCCGCCCGCCCGTGAGCGCGGCGCGCGTCGCCGAGCTGATCCGCGAGGCGGGCTCGGTGGTGGCGCTGACCGGCGCGGGCATCTCGGTCCCGTCGGGGATCCCGGACTTCCGCTCGCCCGGGACGGGGTTGTGGACGAACGTGGACCCGATGGAGGTGGCGCACATCGACGTGTTCCGGCGCGACCCCGAGCGGTTCTGGCACTTCTACGGCGACCGCTTCCAGACGCTCGAGGACAAGGAGCCCAACGGCGCGCACCGAGCGCTGGCCCGGCTCGAGCACGCCGGCCTGCTGAGCGCGGTGATCACCCAGAACATCGACCGCCTGCACGCCAAGGCCGGCAGCAGAGACCTGGTGGAGGTCCACGGCTCGATCGAGCACTCCTCCTGCCTGCGCTGCGGCGCCCGCTACCCCCTGGGCAAGGTGCGCGGGCGCCAGGCGAGCGACGCGGCGGGCATCCCGCGCTGCGACTGCGGCCAGCCGCTCAAGCCCGACGTCGTCCTGTTCGGTGAGTACCTACCCGTCGCCGCGCTGACTCGCGCCGAGCAGCTGGCGACCGGCGCGGACCTGATGCTGTGCATCGGCTCCTCGCTGGAGGTCCACCCGGTCGCGGCGCTGCCGCAGATGACGCTCGACGGCGGCGGCGAGATCGCGGTCATCACCCAGGGCCCGACCCCCTATGACCGCCGCGCCGCCGGGCGTTGTCGTGGCGACGTGGTGCGGGAGCTGGAGGCGATCGTGGGTGCGCTGGGGCTCTAGGAACGCGCCCCGGTGCCGCGGCAACGCCGGCGCCGCTATGCCCAGGCGGCCGCCCGGGCTCGCAGCGCCGCCTCCACCCGGCCCAGCGCGAACTGGACCGCCGCGGCGTGCTCAGCGCTCAGCGGGCCCGACAGCGCCGCCTGGGCCGCGGCCGCCACGGGCTCGCGCTGGGCGCGCAGCTCGCCCAGCCGTTCGGACAGCTGCGCGGCGTGCGGGTCGGCGGCGAGCTCGGCGAGCGCCGCGTCGAGCGTCACCAGCAGCTGCAGCGCCGCCTCGCGCGGTCGTCCCAGGTCGATGTCTGTCCGCGCCCGCAGCGCCAGCTCCTCACAGGCCAGGGTCGGCTCGCGAGCGCCCAGCAGCGCCGCCAGTCGAGCCTGCGGGGCCAGGATGCGCGAGCGTCGGCGCCGCCCCTCGGGCACGGTGAGCTCAATCGCCGCGGTCCACCGGCCCTCGGCCACCTCCTCGCCGGCGCCGAAGCCGATCCGGGCGGTGAGCCCCTGGGTGCGGCGCACCGGCCTCAGGTACGGATCGGCGGTGATGATGCGGAAGGCGTGGAGGGCCCGGTTGAGCACGGCCAGTCCGGCCGCGAGGTCGTCCTCGCCCGCGCCGGCCAGCCAGGCGCGCGCCTGCTCCTCCGCCAGTGGTGCACCGACATCAATGACCGTGGCCCGGCCGGTGGCGACCGCTGTGGGCTCAGGCTCGGGCCGAGCGTCGCGCTGCCGGCGGCGCGCGCCCAGCCGCCGGCGCTCCGGGGCGCCGAGGGTGGCGAACACCAGGACGTGGGTGGGCGGCGCCTCGCTCGCGTCGTCGGCCCGGACCAGGTAGCGGCCGTCGGGCGGACCGAGGGGCCAGGGCAACTCCACCTGGGCAAAGCGGAATAGGCCGGTGGGCGCGCTCACCGGCGCGGCATATCACGTCGGCGCGACAGGTGCGACTACTTGGTCTTTTCCTGGATCGCGTACTTGCTGGGGGCGATCGGGACGACCGGCTCGGGAATCTGGCTGATGCGGTTGATCAACTGGATCCACTGACCCGGCTGCAGGATGCTCTTGATCTGCTTGGTGAGCTTGTTGTTGGTCCCGAAGTCCGGCGTGAACGTGATCTGAAGCCGGTTCTTGTGGTCAGGCAGCGCCAGGGTGTTGGGCTGGGCCTTGTAGGAGATGTCGGAGACGATCTGGTTGGGCCGCATCGAGCCCTGCAGCGTCAGAAGCCGGCGGATGGTCATGTCCGTGATCGAGCCGGGCTGCTGATGGCCCAGGATGGGGATCCCGTTGATCTTGGTGATGTCGACGCTGTCTCCGGTGGCGCCGGCGGCGTCGGTGCCCGTGGCGCCGTTCGCGTCGTGGCCGCACTCGAGCCCCGAGACGTCGGGGTCGAGCCCGGAGGCCGAGAGGAACTCGATGACCGCCAACACGCGCCGGTCGATGAGGCCGGCCTCGATGTCGCGCCGGCCGCAGGCATAGACCTGGACGTGCGGGTCAGCGAGCACGCGGGCGGTCAATTGCTGCTTGGACATCAGCAGCACCTGCCCGACGCTGGGGTTCTTGGCGCCGGGGCCGAAGAATGGGTCGACGCCGGCGGCGCGGTAGACGGCGGTCGCCTCCAGCAGCTTCCAGCCGTCGAGAATCGGCTTGGGGTCGATGTAGGGAGCGTTCTTGCCCGCGGGCTGGACCATGAAGTACAGGTGCGGCGAGACGCCCTGGGTGGGGCCGCCGACGCGGCCGAGGATGGTCCCGGCGACCACGATGGCGCCCTTCTTGAGCGACTTGAGCGTGTACTGGTTCTTGCCCAGGTGCAGCGTGTCGGAGAAGTAGTTGCGGAAGTTGGTGATCTGCTGGGCGGAGTTCTTGAGCTGGAGGTTGCCGCCGGCGGCGTAGGACGCCGGACGGTTCGGGTTGGCGAACAGCCGCTCCTTGACCATCGGCGCCGTGACTGTGGCGGCGGCGCCCTGCGCCTGGGAGGCGCCGGCGGCCGACGCCGCGGCCTTGTCCGCCGAGGTGGCGCCGGCGGGGGTGGTGCTGCGCGACTTCAGCGCCTTGCCGGTGGTCTGGCTGCCCGCCGACGCGGGCCCGGTGATGGCGGGCGCCGAGGTGGAGGGCTTGATCGCCGCCTTGCTCACCGTGGTCGCTGCCTTGGGCAGGACCTGGGAGCCGGCCGATGCCGCAGACGTGGGCGCCTTGCTCGCCGGGACCGAGAACTCCTTGAGGATCTGCTTGGAGGAGAACTTGACCGGCTTGGGCACCGGGTAGCGCTTGGACACGCTGCCCAGGTGCGCGTAGGTGTAGATGTTGCCGGTGGCGTCCTGCAGCTTGACGTAGCGGCCCAACTGCGGCGAGGTGCCGACTCCGACGATCTTGCCGTCGTTGACCGCGATCACCGGCGACCCCTTCTTGGCGAAGATCGACGTGCCCTTGGCGCTGGGGTTGGAATCGATGGCGATGGCGGCGTTGGTCCCCTTGATCTTGTCCTTGGCCAGCTTGACCACGGACGAGTCCGCGTACTTGGCCGGCGCCGCCACCGGGAAGTGGCCTTCGACCAGACCGGTCAGCGCGCCGATCAGCTGGGAGGGGATGCCGCCGATGAGCTTGGCCCGCAGCAGCACGGACTCGACGTACCAGCCGGCGTGGTTGTAGGCGAAGATTGCCTTGGTGAGGTTGCTCGAGGCGCCGGCGGCGTGCAGGTAGCGCGCGGCGGTGAAGATCGCGTCCACCGGGTTGTAGGGGTCGGCCACGCCGTCGCCGTTGGCGTCGACGCCCCATTCCTTCCACGTGGAGGGCAGGAATTGCATCCAGCCCACGGCGCCGGCCGAGGACACCGAAAGGTTGCGGCCGTAGTCGGTCTCGATCTCGTTGATGCCCGCCAGCACCTGCCACGGCACCTGATACTCGATGCCCGCGGCCTGGTAGATGGGGATGAGGAACGGCGGGATCCGGAACGAGTCGATGAAGAAGTTGGGCACGCCGATCGGCGCCGGGCCGGGGAGTGACAGCGAGAAGGTGGGGTTGGTGGCCGCCGGCACGCCCTTACCGGTGGGCAGGTTGCTCGCGGCGGAGCTCGGCTTGGTCTTCTTGGCCCGCTTCTTCTTCTTGGCGTGATGGCCCTTCTGCGCGCCGCCGGTGGACGACGGCGGCTCGCCCTGGCTGGTGCCCGTCGGCACCGGGGTCGTGCTCGACGTGCTCGTGCTGGTGGTGCTGCTCGACGACGAGCCCGAGCCGTGATGTGAGGGTGAAGTTGAGGTTGAGGTTGTGCCCGGATTGGACGACGTGCTCGAGCTCGTCGGCGTGCTCGAGCTGGTCGTCGGGGTGGTCGTGGTGCTGGTGGTGGTCGTCACCGAGACCGCGGGCGCCGTGGAGGTGGCAGGTGCGCACTGCTCGCTCTCGGAGGCGACCGGTCCAGTGATCGGCAGGCCCATCGCGGAGATCGGCGTCCCAGGCGCGACGTTGACGTGGAACACGAGGGTCTGGCCGCTGACGAGGGTCACCGTGACCGTGCAGTCGTCGGCCGATGCGGTCGAGATCCCGCCCATGGCCATGGCGACGAACACCGCCATCGCGGCGGCAAGCGCGGCGAGCAGCTTGCGGCTTCGCATCATGGCCGTGCCTCTCGGACCATCACGTGGGTGCGCACTCCAATGAAATAGCTGGGAAAACCGACGTCGGTGGTCATGGACGCTACTGGCTGGTCCGGAGCGATGCAACGGGGAACCAGGCCCCGCGCCAATCTAGCTTTTCGAATGCGCGGAAGGTGAAGAAGTTGCGAAGACGGCCGGCATCTTGCATCCCCACGTCGCGCGCAGACGTCTGCGACGCTCAGCCTCAACCTCTACCTCGCCTTGAGGGTCACTCTCGAGTACTGCAAACCCATGCCCCGGGGTCTACCCCGGCAAGCTACAGTCCAAGCTCATGAGCGATGAGAACAGCCTCAAGGGGCGGGTCACCCGGCAGGGCGAGGAGGCCATCGGCCGTTTCGCGCAGGAGCTCTTGGAGAACCCGGTGGTCTCCGGGGCCCTGTCACGGGCCTTTGAGACGCGCGAACGCGCGATGCGCGCGCAGGACATGGCCATGGGCGCGCTCAACCTTCCCTCCGCCAGCGACCTGGAGCGGCTCACGCGGCGGGTCCGCAGCGTCTCGCAGCGCCTGGAGGGCATTGAGGACGCCCTCGACCGCCTCGACGAGCGCCTCGGCCGTGCCGACGCCGGCCGAGGTCTGGAGGAGCGCCTCACCGCGATCGAGGCCTCGCTGGAGCGGCTGGAGACGGCCGCGTCCCCCGGTCCGCCGCCGAAGCCCAAGCCCGCCGCCGCCTAAGGGCTCAGAGCGGCCACCGCCAGCTCGCCGAGCCGCCGCTCGGCGTCATGCAGCGCCTCGGTGTCGATGCGCCGCGGTGACGGGAGCACGATGTCGGACACGATCAGGGCGCAGCCGGCGCGCAGCCCCCGCCGGCCTGCGAGCGCAAACAGGGTCGCGGTCTCCATCTCCACGGCCAGGGCGCCCTGCGCGCGCCACCGCTGCTCGGCGCCCTCGGGGCCGTCGTAGAAGAGGTCGCTGCTGACGACGGGCCCGCAGGCGCCGTCCGGCCCGCCGGCCTGCCGGAGCCGTCCGAGCAACTCCGGGTCGGCGGCGACGCGGTCATCGGCTCCCAGCGCCCGGCTGGTCCCGTCGGCGGCCAGCGCCTCGGTGACCACCAGCAGCTCACCCAGGTCAAGCGATGCGTCCAGCGCGCCGCAGGTCCCCACCCGCAGCAGCGTCCGCGCCCCCAGATCAGCCAGCTCGGCGATGACGATGGCGGCGCTCGGGCCACCCATGCCCGTGCTCTGGATGGTCAGCGGCCGCCCGTCACGCGCCTCGCCGGTGTAGCCCCACAGGCCGCGGTGGTGGTTGAACATCTTGGGCTCGGCCAGCAGCGCCTGGGCCAGCAGCAGCGCGCGCCCCGGGTCCCCGGGGAGCAGCACGCGTTCAGCCAGCGGCGCCGTCGGCAGCACGTGGATGGTGGACACCGCGGGGCAGCTTACGAGGGCACGCGGGGGGCCATACACTCCGCCCGCGTGGCGGAGTTCAGCTCATCCAAGGAATTCCGGGAGGTCATGGACCGCACGTTCGCGCTCATGAGCGACGACCCCGACATGGGCCCCAAGCTCCGCGACGCCGACACGCCGCAGCGCTTCGAGTTCACCGACGTCGACCTCGTGGTCAACATCCGCGCCGGCGCGGCGGACGAGCCCAATCTGGCCTGGGTGTGGTCCGACGCGATCGACTGGGAGCCCAAAGTTCAGATGACGATGAGCTCGGAGACCGCCAACCGCTACTTCCAGGGCAAGGAGAACGTGGCCATCGCGATCGCCCGACGGCGCATCAAGGCCGGCGGGGACGTGAAGGCGGCGCTGGCGCTGATCCCGATCACCAAGCCGCTGTACGAGCGTTACCGCCAGATGATCGCCTCCGACTATCCCCACCTCGAGCTCTGACCGGGGAGCCGGCGCCCGGTCTGACAACGTTGCGGTTTGCTCACGGCAGGCGCCCATTTTCCGGCTCCGGCGATTGACAGACGGCGCGATGGCGAGTAGACCTAAGCGACAACGCAAGGCAACAGGCCGGAACGTGGTTTGCGCCTTTGGCGCGATCGCGAGGCGCCGCCGGAAACGTGACGAGCGCCAACGGCCGACGCAGCGGGCCGTGATGCCCGCGGGCGGCGGGGCCTGGCACTCACCGAGACCCCGCCGCCGACTTGCGTTGAGCCTGGAGGTCATGCCGTGACGCTGAGCGAGGCTGCCCAGCGGGTCGGCGTCACCGCGGCGACGCTGCGCCGCTGGATCCGCCAGGGGTTGATCCCGCAGTACGGGGGCGAGTGGGGCCCGGCCGCGATCGGCCAGGCCCGCGTCGTGGCCCGGATGCGCGAACGCGGTCACTCGCTCAACGACATCCGCACGGCGACCGAGGAGGGGCGGCTCGCCTTCGGCTTCCTTGAGGAGCTGTTCCCGACCGAGCCCCAGCACTACTCGGTCCGGGATGCCGCGCGTGAGACCGGCCTCGAGGAGGGGTTGGTGACGCGGCTCATCGCCGGCCTGGGCGTCAACCGGGATCCGGCCGGCGCGCTGTCCGAGGAGGAGCTCCAGTTGCTGCGCTACGTCGCCGCGGTCCTGGACGCCGGCTTCCCGCTGGTGGCCCTGCTCCAGCTCGTGCGCGTCTACGGACAGGCCATGGCGCGGATCGCCGATGCCGAGGTCCGCCTCTTTCACCTCTATGTGCACGAGCCGCTCATGCGGTCGGGGGCCACCGGCGTGGAGACGGCCGAGCAGATGCAGTCGATGAGCCGCCAGGTGCTCCCGCTGGCCGGGCCCATCCTGGACCAGATCCATCAGCACTACCTCCAGTTCTTCGTCGAGCAGGACGTCGTCGGGCACATGGAGTCCGATCTGGAGGGCACCGCGGTCGACCTGGGCCGGATGCACGTGGCCATCGCCTTCGCCGACCTCACCGGCTACACCCGGATGACCGAGGAGGAGGGCGAGCTCTCGGCGCTCGATGCCGTGGAGCGATTCGTGGAGGCGGTGGAGGTCACGCTCCCCGACGACGCGCGGATCATCAAGACGATCGGCGACGAGGTGATGATCATCGGCTCCGACGCCGCTGCCCTGACCGATTGGGCGGTGGGGTTCCAGGCGATCCAGACCGAGCGGCCGCTGCCGCGGATCGCCGTACACGACGGGGTCGCCCTGTTTCGCGACGGGGATTACTACGGGCGCGACATCAACATCGCCAGCCGCGTGTCCGCGCGGTCGGCCGGCGGCGAGGTGCTCGTCACCCGCCCGGTCGTCGAGGTGGCCAGGGTGGGCGGGGGCCATCTCGAGTTCGAGCGCATCGGCGAGGTCACCCTCAAGGGCTTCAGCGAGTCCACCGAGGTGTTCGTGGCCCGCCCGCGCCGCGACGAGGCCGGATGAGCGAGCTCGAGGACGAGATCCGTGCGCGGGGGCTGCTCGCCGCCGGCCGTCCCGTGGTGGTCATGTACTCGGGCGGGCGCGACTCCACCTGCCTGCTCGCGCTCGCCGCCCGGATCGCGGGCCGGCCGGCGGTCAGCGCCCTGCACGTCAACTACGGGCTGCGGGCCACCGCCGACGCCGACGAACGCCACTGCGCCGCCGTGTGCGAACGCCTGGAGATCCAGCTCGACGTGCGGCGCCCGGTGCGGCCGGGCGAGGGTGGCAACCTGCAGGCGTGGGCCCGTGACGAGCGCTACCGCGCGGCCGCCGACCTGGCCGTGGCCCGCCAGGCAGACGTCGCCGTGGGCCACACGCGCTCTGACCAGGTGGAGACGATCCTCTACCGGCTGGCGTCCTCGCCCAGCCGGCGCGCCGTGCTCGGGATGGTGGGGCGCGACGGCGCGCTCGTCCGTCCGCTGCTGCCGTTCACGCGCGAGCAGACGGGCGCTTACTGCACCGCCCAGGGCTTGAGCTGGCGCGACGACGAGACCAACGACACCGACGCCTATGCCCGCAACCGCATCCGCCGCGAACTGGTCCCGGCACTCGAGCGGGTCCATCCCGCCGCGCAGGAGAACGTGCTGGCCCTGGCCGAGATCCTGCGCGCCGAGGCCGAGGTGCTCGACGAGCTCGTCTCCGCGACCCTTCGCGGGCGCCCCGAGATCTCCGTGGAGCGCCTCCGCGAGCTTGCGCCGGCGCTGCGTCGCCTCGTGGTCCAGCGCCTGGCCGACGACGCCGCGGGAGGCCCGGCCGCGGGAGTGGCCCGCCGCGCCGAGGAGGTGGCGGCGATGCCGGCTCACGGCACCTCGGCTCTGGACCTGCCCTCGGGGGTGCGTGCCACGGTCCGAAACGGGGTGATCACGTTCGGGCGCACGCCCAAGGGCGGGCGCCGGCGCGGGCGGTCTGAGGGCGACGAAAAAACAAGGGGCGAAGCCCCCACCTAATATCTCGGCGGTGACCGACGATCCAGCGATCGGGGAGATCCTCGTGCCCGCCGAGGACCTCAGCCGAAGGGTGCGCGAGCTGGGTGAGGAGGTCTCCCGTGATTACGCGGGAAAGAACCTGCTCCTCATCGGCGTTCTCAAGGGTGCGGTGTTCTTCCTCTCGGACCTCATGCGCCACCTCGACATCCCCGTCGAGGTCGATTTCATGGCGGTCGCGTCCTACGGGTCGGCCACCAAGACGTCGGGCGTGGTGCGGATCCTCAAGGACCTGGACGCCGCCATCGAGGGCCGCGACGTGCTGATCGTCGAGGACATCGTCGACTCCGGGCTCACCCTGCAGTACCTGCTGCGCAACCTGGCCGGGCGCAACCCCGCGTCGCTCGAGGTGTGCGCCCTGCTGACCAAGCCCGCCCGGCGCAAGGTGGACCTGAGCACGCGCTACGTCGGCTTCGAGATTCCCGACCGATTCGCCATCGGCTACGGCCTCGATCATGCCGAGCGCTACCGCAACCTTCCCTACGTCGCCGCGTTGAACGTATGAGGGCGAGATTGCAGGCGATTCTGCAGGCCCGGAAGGTGGTTTCCATGCCAAACACAGGTGCTACGCTTGCTGACCCACGGTATCCGCGCCAGAACGGGTAGTACCGGGGCAACGCAGGGATTTCACTGATGAGCCGGTTTTTCAAGAGCGCCGCCTTCCCGATTCTGATCGTCGTCGTCCTGGCGTTCTTCGCCCAGAAGCTGATCGGGAGCTCCAATCACGGGCCGAACTATTCGTTCGGAAACCTCCTCACTCAGCTCCAGGCCCATCAGGTCAAGAACCTCTCGCTGGACCAGAAGTCCAACAGCGCGGAAGTGACGGCGGTCGTCAATGGCCAGACCGTGAAGTACACCGTCGGCTACCCCGACTCATACGCACCGCAGCTGATCAACCAGGCGTCCAGCGACATCACGCCGAAGTCGAATTTCAACGTCGAGAGCAAGTCCTCCAACGGCTGGCTCTCGCTGCTGACCTACATCCTCCCCTTCATCATCTTCATCGGGTTCTGGATCTTCCTCATGAACCAGGTGCAGGGCGGCGGCTCCAAGGTCATGTCGTTCGGCAAGTCGCGCGCCAAGCGCATGTCGGTCGACTCCCCCAAGATCACGTTCAGGGACGTCGCGGGGGTCGACGAAGCCGTTGAGGAGTTGCACGAGATCAAGGAGTTCCTGGAGAATCCGAAGAAGTTCCAGGCGCTGGGCGCCCGTATTCCCAAGGGCGTCCTGCTCTACGGCCCTCCGGGCACCGGCAAGACCCTGCTGGCCCGCGCCGTCGCCGGCGAGGCCGGGGTCCCGTTCTTCTCCATCTCAGGTTCTGACTTCGTCGAGATGTTCGTCGGCGTGGGCGCCTCGCGTGTGCGTGACCTGTTCGAGCAGGCCAAGCAGAACTCTCCCTGCATCATCTTCATGGACGAGATCGACGCCGTCGGGCGCCACCGCGGCGCCGGCCTGGGCGGCGGTCACGACGAGCGCGAGCAGACGCTGAACCAGCTGCTCGTCGAGATGGACGGCTTCGAGATGAAGGACAACATCATCTTGATCGCCGCCACCAACCGTCCCGACATCCTGGACCCGGCGCTGCTGCGCCCCGGCCGCTTTGACCGCCAGATCGTCGTCGACCGGCCCGACCGCGGTGGACGCAAGAAGATCCTCGAAGTCCACACCCGCGGCAAGCCGCTGGCGCGCGAGATCAACGTGGACGCGCTGGCGGGCCAGACCCCCGGCTTCACCGGCGCCGACCTGTCCAACCTGGTCAACGAGGCCGCCCTGCTGGCCGCCCGCAACGGCAAGCGCGAGATCACCCAGAACGAGCTGGAAGAGGGGATCATGCGCGTCATCGCCGGCCCGGAGAAGAAGACCCGGGTGATGAGCAACAAGGAGCGGAAGATCACGGCCTACCACGAGATGGGCCACGCGATCGTCGGCCACTTCCTGCCCAACAGCGATCCGATCCATAAGATCTCCGTGATCTCCCGCGGCCAGGCGCTGGGCTACACCATCTCGCTGCCGGGCGAGGACAAGTTCCTCACCACGCGCGCGGAGCTCCAGGACACGTTGGCGATGACCCTGGGCGGCCGCGCCGCCGAGGAGATCTGCTTCGGCGAGATCACCACCGGCGCGTCCAACGACCTTGAGAAGGTCACCGCGACCGCGAAGCAGATGGTCATGCGCTTCGGGATGTCCGAGAAGCTGGGGCCGCGCGTGTTCGGCCACGACCACGGCCAGCCGTTCCTGGGCCGCGAGTTCTCCTCCGAGCCCGACTACTCCGACGAGATCGCCCGCGAGATCGACGACGAGATCCGCCGCGTCATCGAGATGGCCCACGTGCAGGCCAAGAGCATCCTTTCCGAGAAGCGCCCCGAACTGGAGAAGCTCTCCGAGATCCTCATCAAGCGCGAGACGATCGAGAAGCTTCAATTCGAGTCGCTGCTCGAGGGCCAGTCCGAGGAGGCCGTCTTCGGCGCCGAGGCCCCGGCCCCGCCCGAGGTGCCCTCAGTGGCCGGCACCCCCGCCGAGCGCGCCCGCCCTGAGGCGCCGCGCCCGCTGCCCCGGCCTGGGTTGGCCGGCGGCGCCGCCGAGTAACTCTTCCGTCACAGGTTGCCCACGAGGGCGGTTTCGGCTGCCACTGTGGGCTGAATGGCTGACGCTGATGACGATGTGGACCGTAGTGGTCCTGATGGTCATCAGAGTGAGGTGAGACTGGCCCAGATCGCCGGTCGGCAGCTGGGTGTGGTCACTCGCGAGCAGCTGTACGACCTGGGCTTCACGTACCGGCAGATCAAGCGGCGGCTCGGCCTGGGGCGCCTGCACCGCGTGCACCACAACGTCTACGCGGTCGGCCACCGGCGCCTGACCACCCAGGCCCACCTCGTTGCTGCCTTTCTGAGCGTCGGCCCACGCTCGTTCCTCAGCCACCGGAGCGCAGCCGCCGTGTGGGGTCTGCGGGCCGTGAACGTCCATGACATCGAGCTGACGCTGCCAGGAGGCGGAGGGCGGCCGCACACCAGCCTGACCGTCCACCGCACGCAGACCGACCCGCATCCCGCCGACGTCCGCACCCACGGCGACCTCAGGGTGAGCTCAGTGCCCCGCATGCTGGTCGAGCTCGCGGCACGAGAAACGCCGGCGGAGCTGGAGCGCCTCGTGACCGTAGCGGTGCAAAAGCGGCTGCTGCGGCCCGACGCCCGCGACGGTCGTGCCACGGTGGAGGAGGCGCTGGCCCGCCACGAGCGGTATCCCGGGATGGCCAAGCTGACCGCCGTCCTGGCCGTGTACCGCCGCACCGACAGCAGCAAGTCTGGTCTGGAGCGGGCCTTTGACCGGCTGCTGGCGCACCACCCCGAGATCCCGGACCCGCAACGCAACATCTTCATCGACGTGTGGGAGATCGACCGCTTCTGGCCCCGCCACCGCCTCGCGGTCGAGCTCGACGGCCGCCCGTATCACGTCGCCGCCAACGCCATGGAGCGCGACCGCATCAAGGACGCGTTCCTGCTGCGCCAGGGCATCACCCCGCTGCGCTTCACCGACTTCCGCGTCGAGCACGACCTGCCGGGGATCCTCCGCGACCTCTGCCACTTCCTGGAGCTCAGGCGCTGAGCAGGCCCCGGCCGTACCAGTCGGAGCGATCGCGCACGCCCGGCAGCGCGAAGAAGTACCCGCCGCCCACCGGCGTGACGTAGTCCACCATGGGCTCGCCGATCAGCCGCTCCTGGACGGCCTCGAACTGGCGGCGCGGGTTCTGCTGAAAGGCGTTGAAGACGAGGCCCATGTCGAGGTTGCCGTTGAGGTCGACCCCGCGGTCGTAGTTGTAGCCGCGGCGCAGGATCCGGCTGTGCTCGGTGGCGCGCGTGCGCGGGTTGGCCAGGCGGATGTGGGCGCTCAAAGGGATGCGCCGGCCATGAGGGTCGGCGTGGAAGTCCGGGATGTCGGTCTCGGCGCGCCCGTCCAGCGGCGCCCCAGTGTCGCGGAAGCGCCCGATCATCTGCTGCTGCTCGGTGAGCGACACGCGATCCCAGAACTCGATGAGCATCTTGATGATGCGGCACACGTGGTAGCTGCCGCCGACCGCCCAGGCCGGCTCGCCGATGCCCCGGGTCACCCACAACAGCTTGCCCGCGACGTCAGCGTCGGCGACGTTCGGGTTGGCGATGCCGTCCTTGAAGCCCAGGTGGTTGCGGGGTACGCCCGCCGGGCGCGGCGGGGACACGAACCCGTCCAGGCGCCAGCGGAGCTGCATCGCGCCCCGGGTGTGCTTGACGATCTGGCGCAGCGCGTGGATGGCGGTGTCGGCGCTGCCGGCGCAGATCTGCAGCAGCAGGTCACCGCCGGTCTGGGCCGGGTCCAGGTCGTCGTTGGGGAACGAGCGCATCGGGGTCAGGTGGCGGGGGCAATGCGCGGCCAGGCCGTAGCGGTCGTCGAACAGGGTGCGGCCGACCCCGACGGTCACCGTCAGGCCGTCGGCCGGGACCACCGGCCCCAGCGTGCCGCTGTCCGACGGCGGCGCGCCGGTTCCCAGCGCCGGTGGCACCCCGCCGTCGGTGAGGAACCGCGCTTGCTCGGTCAAGGCGCGCAGCAGCCCGCGCAGCCCGGTGCGATCACCGGCCACCACGTCGAAGGAGGCAAAGCAGGCGGCCGGCGGAGGGCGCGAGACGATCCCGGCCTGGTGCTCGCCGTGGAAGGGGACGGCCGCCAGGCGCGCCGCGGGGTCGTTCACGACGTTGCGCTGCAGCGGGCCGTCTGCCTCCAGGGGATCGCGCGCGGCGGCGTCAGCGGCTCCCGGCGCGGCGCCGAGCGCGCCGGCGGAGAGAGCCGCGGCCCCGGTGCGCCACAGGAACTGGCGGCGGTCAAGGCTCACGAGCCACCCAGCACCTGGAGGACATCCGGGATCGGGGCCAGGGTCTCCAGCACCGCGCCGACAGCCCCGTCGATGCGCTGGCGCGCCGGTCGCGCTACGCGGCCCACGGCCACCCACTCGCCCTTTACGCGGGTGGCCTGAAGCGCGCGATCCACCGCCACCAGTTGGCGGCGGGCGCGGCCCACCACGTGCGGCGCGCGCGGGTCGAGCGCCGGCGCCAGCAGCGTGAGCATCTCGCGCGTGGCGGCGACGTCGGCGGTGACCGACGCCAGCGCGGTGCCGCTCCCGTACTCGTCGTCGCCGCTGAGCGAGTCGCGCAGCGCGTCCTCGAGGATCTCGTGGGCGCGCAGGGTCCAGGTGGAGAGGCCGGTTGGGTTCATCGGCAGCGCGTCGGCGAGCGGGCGCGACGCCAGCTGTCTCACCAGCCGGCCCAGGGTGGCGGCGTCGTTGGTCGCGGCGGCGAGGTCGCCGTGCGTCCACAGGTCGAGTTCGACCTTGTGAAAGCCGGTGAACGCGGGATCGGCGGTGCCGTTGACCAGCCCCGCGGCAGTGCCGTCGATCTGGCGGCCCATGTCACCGAAGGCGCCGTAGGCGCCGTCATCCTGGCCGATCCGCAGCCAGGACAGGTGGGCGGCCAGCCAGGCGGACTCGGCTCCCGCGACATCGCCTGCCGTCAGCCGCGCGCTGAGCGCCCCCAGCTGAACCTGGAGGGTGGCCAGCAGCCGGCGCGCGTACGCCCGGTAGGCCATCATCGGCGCGTGGAGCTCGATGGCCAGGACCGGGACGGGGTCCGCTGCCGGGCGCCGGTCGGTGCGTCCCTGCGCTGACGGCGCAACCCCGGCAGCGACGAGCGCCAGCACCGTTGCGCCTAGGGCAACGGTGGGTTGAGGCCGGCGGCGTGGCACTGCGCGAGTCCGTGAGCCAGGCCCGGCGCCGCCGCCAGCTTGGGCGGCTCGGCGAACGCCGGTTCGGTGAAGTCGAAGTAGTCGGTCATCGGGTGGGCGTTGGCATCGCGGAACGTCATCGCCGGCAGGTTCCACTTGTGCTCGATAAACGCGGTGATCGACGTGTGGTCCTGGACCACGTTGGAGATGTAGTTGCGCCGCGCCCAGGGCGAGACCACCACCGTCGGCACGCGGAACCCGTAGCGGTCAAAGGCCGCGGGCGTCAGCGGAGCCTGGCCCGGCACCGGGATCGGCGCGATGCTGTCGGGCTTGATCGCGCGCGGCGGCGGCACGTGGTCGTAGTAGCCGCCGTGCTCGTCGTAGGTGAGAAAGAACGCCGTGCTCTCCCACGCCGGTGAGTGCATCAGCGCCTTGACCACCTTGGCCACGAAGCGCTCGCCGACCTGGACATCCTGGGGGTTCTCCTCCGAGGTCGTGTTGTAGTCGGGATCCAGGAAGGTGAAGGCGGGGAGCTTGCCGGACGCCGCGCGGGTGAAGAACTGGTCGATCTTCTGCACGCGCTTCTTACGGGCACTGGTGAGGAAGCCCGGGACGATGAGGGCGCTGGGCACCTGCTGGTAGTAGCTGGCCCACTCGATGTGATGCGCGTCGAGCCGGTCGAAGATGGTGCCGTTGGCCGCCTTGAGCTGGAGCGTCTGGGCGTCGGTGGCCACCAGGCCCGACGACGTCCCGGTGAACAGGTAGCGGCGGTTGGGGTAGGTCTGGGCCAGCACCGAGCAGAAGTAACGGTTGCCGACCGGGAAGTGCTTGACCAGGGAATAGGTGAAGGGCAGGTCGGTGTTGTCCCAGAAGCTCATGGCCACCGGGCCCGACGCCTTGACGAAGCCGTCGTTGCGCCCGGCGTCCCACGACAGGTGCGAGGCGTTCCAGTCCTGGCCCGGGTGGCCGACGAGCTGGCACGGGGAGGACATCGGCCGCGCGGGGACGCTGGTGCCGTCGGTGTCGAGATTGACCTCCACCGGCTGGCCGTGGGCGAGGGTGAAGCCATCGACGTTCCGGCGGCCCGGGACCCGGTGGGGGACCATGCCGAGCAGGTTGTCGAAGGAGTGGTTCTCCATCATCAGCACGACGACGTGCTTGATCTGGGGCAGGCTCTCGGTCCCGGCGCGCATGTGCGGGAACGGGAGGCTGTCGGGCCGGCGCACGCCGGCCAGGCGCGCGACCGGCTTGGCCCACGCCGGCAGCGCCCCGTAGGTGAGCGCGGCGGCCCCTCCGGCGGCTGCGCCCAGGAGCGAGCGGCGGGTGAGGGCGGCGTGGTGCGGTGAGGAGGGGGAGGGGGAGGGTTGTGACGGCATCGCGGCGGATGTATATCGCGCGCGGCGGGCGGCCGTCTCATCACCTCGTCGCCGTTCACGGCTTGATCACGATCGGCGCGCGCCTGGGACCAGCGCGCGCGGAGGGGTAACGTGGCGGGCATGATCGACGATCGGCGACCACCATCCCACCGCTTCTGGCTCACGGCGACGCGGGTGTGGCTGCCGCTGAGCATCGTCCTGGCGGGCGTGGTGCTCATCGTCATCGGGCACGGGAGCTACTCGAACCTGGCCAACACCCACTCGCTGGAGTCGGCGGCCGGCGTCTCGCTCCTGTTGGTGGCGCTGATCGTGTGGATGCTCAACTGGATGTACCGTCTCAGCATCCAGTCCAATGAGGATCGAGAGATCGAGGAGCGAGCCCGCGAGTACTTCGACCGGACCGGCCGCTGGCCCGACGAGGAGTAGCCGTGCCACCCAAGCCTGCCGCCGACTTCACGGTGATGGGCGTCGTCAACGTGACGCCCGACTCATTCTCGGACGGCGGTCTCTACATCGACGCCGACACCGCCATCGCCCATGGCCTCGAGCTCGAGGCCGAGGGCGCGGACATCCTCGACATCGGCGGTGAATCGACCCGTCCCGGGGCCCAGCCCGTCGACGCCCGCGCCGAGCTCGATCGGGTGCTGCCGGTGATCGAGGGTCTGCGCGCGCGCGGCGTGGCGGCCCGGATCTCGATCGACACCTCCAAGGCCGCGGTGGCCGCCGCCGCGCTGGATGCCGGGGCGGCGATCATCAACGACGTGACCGCGCTGCGCGGCGATCCGGCGATGGCCGAACTGGTGGCCGCGCGCAACGTGCCGTGCTGCCTCATGCACATGCTGGGCGAGCCCCGGACGATGCAGGTCGACCCGCATTACGACGACGTCGTCTCCGACATCAAGGCGTTCCTGGAGGAGCGCATCGCGTTCGCCGTCGCCGCCGGGATCACCGAGGAGAGGATCCTGGTCGACCCGGGAATCGGCTTTGGCAAGACCGTCGAGCACAACCTCGAGCTGCTGGCGCGCCTGGACGAACTGGCGGCGCTGGGCCGCCCCGTGGTCATCGGGACCAGCCGCAAGTCGTTTCTGGGGCGCGTCACCGGCCGCTCCGTCGACGAGCGGCTGGCCGCGACCATCGCCACCAACGTCCTGGCCTACGAGCGGGGCGCCCGAGTCTTCCGCGTCCACGATGTGCCCCCAGTGCGTGACGCCCTGGTCATCGCGAGTGCTACGGTGCGACGCCGATGGCCGAGGACGCCGACGACGAGTACGACGAGGACGTTGACGACGTAGACGACGATGACGAGGGCGGAGAGCCCGAAGTCACGATCGAGATCGCCGGCCTCTCGCTGTTCACCCATGTCGGGGTGACCGCGGCCGAGCGCGAGGTGGGGCAGCGGCTGCTGCTCGACATCCGCCTCGACGTGGGCGAGTGCGACGCCACCCTCACTGACCGCATCGAGGACACCATCGACTACGGCCAGGTGTGCGACATGGCCAACCTCGTGGCCCAGCAGCGCTCCTACAAGACGCTGGAGCGTCTGTGCGCCGCCATCGCCGATCGATTGCTGGATCAGTACGAGGCCCACGCTGTGTGGGTCAAGGCCGCCAAGCCCGAACCGCCGCTCGCCCTGCCTGTGACCGAGGTGTCGGTCGAGGTGTGGCGCGAGACCCAGGGCTGAAATCAGACCCCGGGTGGGGACCGTTTCCTCGGTCGGCTATCTGGGGCTCGGCTCCAACATCGGCGACACCCGCGCGCACCTGGCGGCGGCCATCGCGGCCCTGCCGGCCCACGGTGTCACCGTCCTGGCGTGCTCGTCGCTGTATGAGACTGCGCCGGTCGGGCTCATCACCGATCAGGCCGACTTCCTCAACGCGTGCGTGCGCATCGAGACCGCGCTCGGCCCCGAGGACCTGCTCGATGCCTGCAAGGCGGTCGAGCGCGAGGTGGGGCGAGCCGCCGGCGGCCCACGGCACGGCCCGCGGGTGATCGACGTCGACCTGTTGCTGCTGGGCGATCTCGAGTACCACTCCGAGCGCCTCACCCTCCCGCACGCCGAGACCGGTTCGCGCCGGTTCGTGCTCGTGCCCCTGCTGGAGCTCGATCCGGACCTCGCCCTGCCCGCGGGTCAACGGCTGGCCGAGACGCTCGAGAGACTTGCCCCCGGCCAGGCGGTGAGCCGCGTCGCGCCTCCGCTGATGTAATTGGACGAATGCTCCTCGTCGTTGACGTCGGCAACACCCAGACGCACTTCGGCGTCTACCGAGACGGCGAGGACGTGGTGGCCGAGGACTGGCGGTTCTCCACCGTCCGCGAGTCCACCAGGGATGAGCTCGGCGCCCGGCTGTCCAACCTCCTCGAGTTGCGTGGGCTGCACCTGGCTGACATCGACCGCTCGATCGTCTCGTCCACCGTGCCCCAGCTCTCCCAGGAGTGGACGGCGATGTCGGGCCGCTACCTGGATCACGAGATGCTCAACGTCGGTCCCTCGATTCGCACCGGGATGCCGATCCGGATCGACAATCCGCGCGAGGTGGGGGCCGATCGGCTGGTCAACGCGATCGCCGCCTACGCCCGCTTCGGCCGCGGCTGCATCGTCGTCGACTTCGGCACCGCGATCACCTACGACGCGGTGTCCGACGCGGGCGAGTACCTCGGTGGGATCATCACGCCCGGCGCGGAGATCTCGCTCGACGCGCTCTATGAACGCGCGGCCAAGCTGCCCAAGGTGGAGCTGCTCGAGCCGCGTGCGCTCATCGGTAAGTCCACCGTTGAGGCCATCCGCAGCGGGATCGCGTTCGGCTTTGCCGGCCAGGTCGAAGGGATCGTCGGCCGGCTCCGCCAGGAGCTCGGCGAAGACACGCCGGTCATCGCGACCGGCGGGCTGGCCCAGGTGGTCGTCCCGTTCGCCCGGGCGACGATCGACGAGGTCGACGACCTGTTGACTCTGACCGGATTGCGTCTGATCTGGGAGCTCAACGCCGAGCCGGCGGCGACATAGCGGCTCGCGCCGCTACACCGGCGGCACGGGCACGTCGGGGGTGCGCGCCACGTTCGCGGCCAGGATGAGGAAGGCCAGGCGCCGGCGGTTCTCGGGCTCGGATGCGGTGAGCTCGTCGAAGATGTCCAGCAGGGAGCGGACCGCGGCGAACACCGGCGCGTCGTCGATGCCGTCGGGCACATCGCAGGCCAGCCGCCCCAGCGCCAGCATCTCCGGGCCGCCTTCGTTGCCGCGCATGGTCGCGATGGCGCCCAGCATCACGTACTCGGCGACGCGGTCCAGCAGGACATGCGATGCGCGGTCGCGCTCACCGATCGCGGGCCCGGCCGGCTGAAGTGGCTCGCCGGCGGCGATCCGCAGCGACTGCTCGGAGGTGATGGACCGGATCTGCGCGGGGGAGAGGCCGACCTGCACCGCCGAGCGCAGCTGGAAGATCGCCGACATCAGCGTGTGCCCGTAGGGGGCGTCGGACGCGAACAGGATCTGGCCGGGAGGTACGAGCGCGAACAGCGCCTGTAGATCGGCGGGCATCCACCACGCGGTGTCGAACATGAGGTTGGGGTGGTCCGCGGCGACGCGCCAGAGCCACGACAGGTCACACACGCCCGCGTGGGCGAGGATGAACCGGGCTGCGGGGAACGCCCCCGCCAACTCAACCGCGTGCGTGCCCAGGGCCGGGATCCCGCGGCCGGCATGGATGAGGATGGGCAGTTCGCGTTCGTCGGCGATGGCGGCCAGCTCCCGCACGGCGGGGTGATCGAGCGTGAACTGCTCGGCCCGGGGGTGCAGCTTGATGCCCTTGGCGCCCGCCTCGAGCGCGCGCTCGGCCTCGGCCCGCGCGTCGCCGTTGTTGGGGCTGACCCGACAGAACGGGGTGAGCAGCCCGTCTTGAGACGCGGCCTCGATGACCATGTCATTGGCCGGGGGGTAGCCGTCGAGCTCGTGCATCGGGAAGACGAAGGCGCCGCGGGCCTGCGCTGCGCCGAGCATGTCGAGCAACTCGGCCGGGGTCTGCTTCATCCCGTCGGGATCGTTCTGGCCGAGGTGCGTGTGGGCGTCGAACAACTCGATCCCGGGGACCTGCTCGAACATGAGCTCGGCCCAAGGGCGGATGAGCGAAGTGATGTCCATATCCCCCATTCGTACCATGAGTGGTGCGTGACCCCGCTTCTGGACAGCCCCAGCCGCCCCGTGCAGGCATCCCTCACCGACGCCTGGACGCTGGGTGAGATCCCCATCGCCAACCGAGTGGTCCTGGCTCCGCTGGCGGGGATCGGCAACTGGTTCGTCCGCCTGCAGGCCAAGCGCCACGGCGCCGGACTGGTGGTCTCCGAGATGGTGTCGAGCCACGCCGTGCACTACCGCAACGAGCGCACGTGCACCGAGCTGCTGCGCATCCATCCCGACGAGCACCCCGTCTCCGTGCAGCTCTTCGGCTCTGATCCAGACGTCATGGAGTCAGCGGCCGAGCGGGTGGCCGCCGCCGGCGCTGACCTCATCGACCTCAACATGGGCTGCCCGGTCCCCAAGGTGTGCAAGACCGGCGCGGGCGCGGCCCTGCTGCTGGATCCCGCACGGGCGGTGGCGGTTGCGCGCGCCGCAGGACGGGGCAGCGGCCTCCCCGTCACGGTCAAGCTGCGCTCCGGCCTGCGGCCGGGGGATCTCAGCGGCATCGAGGTCGCCCGGCGTCTGGCCGAGGAGGGCGTCGTGGCCGGGCTGTGCATCCATCCACGCCACGCCTCCCAGCGCCACTCCGGCAGGCCCGACTACGAGCTCGCCCGCGCGCTGGTGCAGGAGCTGCCGGTTCCGGTGATCATCTCGGGTGGGCTGCGCACCCCGGAGCTCGCGCGCGAGGCGTTCGAGCAGACCGGCGCCGCCGCCGTGGCTCTGGCCCGCGGGTCGCTGGGCAACCCGTGGCTGTTCTCCCAGCTGTTGGGCGCGCGCGAGTCCGAGCCGACGCGGTCAGAGATCCTGGACGAGCTCGAGTGGGTCATGGCGCGCGCCGCCGAGCACCTCGGCGCCGAGCGTGCGGCCCGCTACCTACGCAAGTTCTACCCGTGGTACGTCGAGCGCCTCGGCGGCGACAAGGCGCTCCAGGACGCTCTGCAGCGCGCCGAGTCCATCGAGGACGCCCGCGCGCTGCTCCCTGCCTGACGAGCTCTTGTAACAGGCTCGTTGCACTTCAAGGACGCGACCTTCGGCGTCCCCGCCGGCGCCGCGGAGAGCACCCAGTCGCCTGAGCCCGGCCTGACCATCGTGCGCGACGAGCAGTTCGGGGTGCCCCACATCTACGGCGACACCCGCGCCGAGCCGCTGATCGAGTGGGTCAACCGGCCCACCTTCCAGCAGGCGGATGAGATTCAGGGACACGCCGGCGGATAGGGCGGGCGAGGGGTAGGCGGGGTTCGGTTCCCGCATCGGCGCGGGCTGCGACTAAACTGTCCGATCTGCGGTGGCAACGCGGGGACGCTGAGGGACCGGGAAATCTGACCCGACAGTCAGAAAACGCTGTCTATACTCATGCGCCCACTGCGGGCTTACTCGCTCTGGATTCCCGTCGCACGCGGCGGGTTTTTCTCGTCTGACGATTGCAAACACAGGTCTGATCGCTATGCCCAAGGACGTCATCCTCACCCAGGAAGGCCTCGCCAACCTCAAGGCGGAGCTCGACCATCTTTCCACCACCCGTCGCCGGGAGATCGCGGCGCGGATCAAGGAGGCGCGCGAGTTCGGGGACATCTCCGAGAACGCCGAGTACGACGACGCCAAGAACGAGCAGGCCATGCTGGAGGCGCGGATCGCGTCGCTGGAGGACAAGCTGCGCTCGGCCACCGTGGTCGACGCGTCAGACCTGGGCACCGACGTCGTGCGCGTCGGTTCGGTCGTCCACGTCAAGGACGAGGCCGGCAAGTCCAACAAGTACACGATCGTCGGCTCCGCCGAGGCCAAGCCGGCCGAGGCCAAGCTGTCCAACGAGTCGCCGGTGGGCCGGGCGCTCATCGGGCGCAAGCGAGGTGATGAGGTGTCCATCGTCACCCCGCGCGGCGAACGCAAGCTCAAGATCACCAAGATCGACGTCGGCGTCTAGCCGCTCCGCGGTGATGGCCCGTGGCTGAGCGGGGTGGGCCGGACGAGGTCGGCGGACGGGACGGCGACTCCGACGTCCTGGCCGACCGTCGGCGCAAGCTCGAGGCGCTGCGCGCCGCCGGCATCGAGCCGTTCCCGCACGAGTTCGACGGCGTCGAGCCGATCGCGGCCGTGCGCGCCGCGCACGAGGGGCTCGGGGCCGGCGTGGAGACCGAGGTCTCACACCGCGTCGCCGGCCGTCTCGCCGCCCGGCGCGGTCAGGGCAAGATGGCCTTCCTGGACCTCGAGGACCGCTCGGGGCGCATCCAGCTCCAAGCGCGCGTCGACGTCCTGGGCGAGCAGCGGATGGAGTCGCTGCTGTCATTGGACCTCGGCGATCTCATCGGGGTCGACGGCACCGCGTTCGTGTCGCGCCGCGGCGAGCTGACGCTGCGCGTCGACGATTTCACCCTGCTGGCCAAGTCCCTGCGCCCGCCGCCCGACAAGCATCACGGGCTCACCGACGTCGAGACGCGCCACCGGCACCGCGAGGTCGACCTGATGGCCAACGCTGAGACGCGGGAGCGATTCATCGCGCGCGCGAAGGTGATCACCACCATCCGCCGCTTCCTGGACGACGAGGGCTTCATCGAGGTCGAGACGCCCGTGCTGCAGCCGCTCTACGGCGGCGCCATGGCGCGCCCCTTCAGAACCCATCACAACGCCCTGGATCGCGACCTGTACCTGCGCATCGCCACCGAGCTGTACCTCAAGCGCCTGATCGTCGGCGGGCTCGAGCGCGTCTACGAGATCGGCAAGAACTTCCGCAACGAGGGCGTCGACACCACCCACAACCCCGAGTTCACCGTCCTGGAGTGGTATGAGGCCTACGCCGACTACCTCGACGTGGCCGACCGCTGTGAACGCCTCGTGCACGCGGTGGCCCAGGCGGTGGGCTACGAGGGCGAGTTCGACTTCACCCCGCCGTGGCGGCGCGAGACGCTCGCCGGCGCCGTGCTGGACCGGACCGGGGTCGACATCCTGGCCCGGCGCGATCGTGAGGCGCTGGCGACGGCGATGCGCGAGCGCGGGTTTGCCGCGCCGTCTGAGCGCACCTGGCCCCAGCTCGTGGACGACCTGGTGTCCGACCACGTCGAGCCCACGCTCCAGCAGCCCACCTTCCTACTCGACTTCCCCATCGAGATCTCGCCGCTGGCCAAGGCGCATCGCACCGCGCCCGGCCTGGTGGAGCGCTTCGAGGCGTTCGTGGGAGGGATGGAGATCGCCAACGCCTTCACCGAGCTCAACGACCCCGACGAGCAGCGCCGCCGATTCGAGAGCCAGCGCCGCTTCGCCGCCGAGGGCGACGACGAGGCCCAGCCCTACGACGAGGCCTTCGTCCAGGCGCTGGAGCAGGGGATGCCGCCCACCGGTGGCATCGGGATTGGGATCGACCGGCTGGTGATGGCCATGACCGGCACCCGCTCGATCCGCGATGTGGTGCTGTTCCCTGCGTTGAGGTCATGACCCGGCGCGCCTGGTGGGCGTTTGCCGTGATGTCGGTGACGTGGGGGGCCTCGTACCTGCTGATCAAGATCGGGATCGACGGCGGCGTGCCCGCACCCGACGTGGCTTGGCTGCGCGTGGCGCTGGCCGCGGTGATCCTGGTCGTGCTGGCGTGGCGGGCCGGCACGATCGGCACGCTGTCCGGGCGCTGGCGCTGGGTGGTCGGGTATGCCGTGGCCGAGATCGCGATCCCGTTTCCGCTCATCGCCGCCGGTGAGGTCCACATCGCGTCGTCGCTGGCGGCGATCATCATCGCCTCGGTCCCGCTGATCGTGACCCTGCTCTCGTTGCGCTTCGACCCCTCCGAGCGCCCGACGCCGGTGCGGGCGGTGGGGCTGGCGATCGGCTTCATCGGCGTGATCGCCCTCGTCGGGATCGACGCGGCCGGCAGCGGAGCCCAGGCGATCGCCGCGCTGGCGGTGTTCGTGGGGGCCGTCGGATACGCGATCGGCCCGATGCTGGTCAAGCTCGGCATGGACGGGATCGACGGCCGGGCGGCCATGGGGGCCGCGCTCGTCATCGCCGCCGTCATCCTGGCCCCCATCGCCGCCACCGACCTGCCGCGCCGGACGCCCACGGTGGGCGCGCTGGTCGCCGTGGCGACGTTGGGCGTGTTCTGCACCGCGATGGCCTTCGTCGTCTACACCCTGCTGGTACGCGAGGCCGGCACCGGTCGCGCGACGATCATCACCTACGTCAACCCCCTGGTCGCCGTGGTGCTCGGCGTGACCCTGCTGGGCGAGCGCCCCGGCCCCGGCGCACTGGTGGGGCTGGTGCTGATCCTGGCCGGGTCATGGCTGTCCACGCAGGGCGGGTGGCGGCCCCGGGGCCCGCAGCGGCGGCGCCGCCGGCGCGGGGACGACAGCGATACCGAGCCTGATCTCCAAGCCGCACAGAGCGGCTGACGGCGGTGTAGCCGCGGCCCGTACCGGGAAAAGTACGGCAGACCGGCTGTTAGACTGACGTATGGCCCAAGGAAGAACCGTGGCGCTCATATATCCGGCCAGAAGTGCCGAATGTATTGGGTGAAGCGGATTCTTCGGCGTCCCCGCAAGCGTTTGTGAACCAGAAGCGGATCGCAGCCGTACCAGCCAAGTATCAGGACCACACCCCGACCAACTTCCTCAGTCGTAAGCCACAAACTTAGGAAGCGCAATGTTTGAGCGATTTACAGAGCGGGCCCGCCAAGTGGTCGTCTTGGCGCAGGAAGAGGCCCGGACTCTCAAGCACAACTACATCGGTACCGAGCACATCCTTCTCGGACTCCTACGTGAAGAGGAGGGGCTCGCTGCCCGCGTACTCGAGTCGCTCGACATCACCGTGGAGCGCGTGCGCGCGCAGGTCGTGCGAATCGTCGGCTCCGGCGAGGAAGTCACCTCGGGCCAGATCCCGTTCACGCCGCGCGCCAAGAAGGTGCTGGAGCTGGCGCTGCGCGAAGCCCTGAGCCTGGGCCACAACTACATCGGCACCGAGCACATCCTCCTCGGCCTCGTGCGCGAGAACGAGGGCGTCGCCGCGCGCATCCTGCTCGACTTCGACGCTGACTCCGAGAAGATCCGCAACGAGGTGATCCGGATGCTGTCCGGGCCCGGCAGCCGCCAGCGCGGCTCCAGCGCCGGCAGCGCGGGCGCCCCGGGCACGGGTGAGGGCAAGAAGTCCTCCAAGCTGCTGGATCAGTTCGGCCGCAATCTCACCAAGCTCGCCTCCGAGGGCAAGCTGGACCCGGTCGTCGGCCGCGAGACCGAGATCGAGCGGATCATGCAGATCCTGTCGCGCCGGACGAAGAACAACCCGGTGCTGGTGGGCGAGCCCGGCGTCGGCAAGACCGCCGTCGTCGAGGGCCTGGCCCAGCGGATCACCAACGCCGACGTCCCCGAGCTGCTGAAGGGCAAGCAGATCTACACCCTGGATCTGGCCGCACTGGTCGCGGGCTCCAAGTACCGCGGCGAGTTCGAGGAGCGCCTCAAGAAGGTGATGAAGGAGATCACCCAGCGCGGCGACATCATCCTGTTCATCGACGAGCTGCACAACCTCGTCGGCGCGGGTGCGGCCGAGGGCGCGATCGACGCGGCCTCGATCCTCAAGCCGGCGCTGGCCCGCGGCGAGCTGCAGACCGTCGGCGCCACCACGCTGGAGGAATACCGCAAGTACCTCGAGCGCGACTCCGCCCTGGAGCGACGCTTCCAGAAGATCACCGTGGACCAGCCGTCCACGGAGGAGACCGTCCAGATCCTCAAGGGCCTGCGCGACCGCTACGAGCAGCACCACAAGGTCAACATCACCGACGAGGCCCTCGAGGCCGCGGCGGACCTGGCCGATCGCTACATCTCCGACCGCTTCCTCCCCGACAAGGCGATCGACCTGATCGACGAGGCGGCGTCGCGGATGCGGATCAAGTCGATGACCTCCCCGCCGGTGTACCGCGAGCTCGAGGACGAGATCGAGGAGACCCGCCGCGCCAAGGAGGAGGCGATCGAGTCCCAGGAGTTCGAGAAGGCCGCCAACCTCCGCGACAAGGAGCGCCGGCTGACCCAGCGCAAGCGCGAGCTGGCCGACCAGTGGGAGGCGGGCGAGTCCACCGAGCGGCCGTCGATCGGCGAGGAGGAGATCGCCGACATCGTCTCGATGTGGACCGGTATCCCCGTGTTCAAGCTCACCGAGGCCGAGACTCAGAAGCTCATGCGCATGGAGGAAGAGCTCCACAAGCGCGTCATCGGGCAGCTCCCGGCCGTCGAGGTCGTCTCCAAGGCGATCCGGCGCTCGCGCGCGGGCCTGAAGGATCCCAAGCGGCCGACGGGCTCGTTCATCTTCCTGGGCCCCTCGGGTGTGGGCAAGACCGAGCTCGCCCGAACGCTGGCCGAATTCCTGTTCGGCGACGAGGAGACGATGATCCGGATCGACATGTCCGAGTACATGGAGAAGCACGCCGTGTCTCGGCTGGTCGGTTCGCCTCCGGGCTACATCGGCTACGACGAGGGCGGCCAGCTCACCGAGGCGGTGCGCCGCAAGCCCTACAGCGTGCTGCTGCTCGACGAGATCGAGAAGGCCCACCCGGACGTGTTCAACATCCTGCTCCAGATCCTGGAGGACGGACGCCTCACCGACGCCCAGGGGCGCACGGTGGACTTCCGCCACTGCATCGTGATCATGACCTCCAACATCGGAGCGTCGGAGATCGCGCGCAACACTCCGCTGGGCTTCGCCGTCTCCGACGACGAGACGGGGATCACGTATGACGACATGAAGAACCGGATCATGGGCGAGCTCAAGAAGGTCTTCCGGCCTGAGTTCCTCAACCGGATCGACGATGTCATCGTGTTCCACAAGCTCACCAAGGACGAGATCAAGGAGATCGTCGACCTGCTGCTCCTGCGGATCCGCGAGTCGATGGCTGACCGTGAGCTCCAGCTGGAGCTCTCGGAACCGGCCAAGGACCTGCTCGTCGAGAAGGGCTGGGATCCGGCAATGGGCGCCCGACCGCTGCGCCGGGCGATCCAGCGCTACATCGAGGATCCGCTGGCCGACTTCGTCCTACGCTCGCAGGTGCCCGCAGGTTCGACGGTCCTGGTCGAGCCGGGCCAGGAGGGCACCGACGACGAGGACGTCAAGCTCTCGGTCATCGAGCCCGCCCCCACGCCCACGCCGGTCGGCGTCGGCGCCGAGGGCGGCTCCGAGGGCGACCAGGCCGGCGACGCGGGCCCCGAGGGCGAGCCCTCCGAGCCTCCGGCCGAGTCCGAGTAGCTCTCTCAGATCACATGCGCTTCACTCCGGCCCGGGCCATTGGCTCGGGCCGGAGTCGTTAAGTGCCAATCCCGTCACAGATCAGGCGTGGCGTCGGGGCTCACCCGTACGCTGCATGGGCCGCCTTATGCCCAAGCCCACCTCCATCCACGTCTGTTCGGCCTGCGGCCACGAGACCGCCCGCTGGGCGGGCCGCTGCCCGGGCTGCGGCGAATGGAACACGCTCGTCGAGCAGGTCCGCGTCGCGACGCCGCGCGGCGGTCCCGGCGCCGGCGGTGGGCTCGATGCGCGCGCCCGTGCGGCGCCCGTCAAGCCGGTGAAGCTCGCCGACGTCGAGGCGGTTGAGCATGAGCGGCTGAGCACCGGGATCGGCGAGCTCGACAACGTGCTCGGGGGCGGGATCGTCCCCGGATCGCTGGTGCTGATCGGCGGCGCTCCGGGGATCGGCAAGTCGACGCTGACGACCATGGCGCTCGCGAACCTGTGCGCCGCCGGGCGCCGCACGCTGTACGTGTCCGCCGAGGAGTCGGCGGCTCAGATCCGCCTGCGCGCCCAGCGCCTGGGCGGCGGGGAGGCGCTGGCGGTGCCGGTGATCGCGGAGACCGATCTGCACGCCGTGCTGGCCACCCTCGAGGAGGAGCGCCCCGAGGTGTGCGTGATCGACTCGGTGCAGGCCCTGCACTCGGTCGACCTGTCCTCGGCGGCCGGCTCGGTGGCCCAGGTGCGCGAGGTCGCCGGCGAGATCATGCGCGTGGCCAAGCAGCGGCGGATCGCGGTGCTGCTCGTCGGCCACGTGACCAAGGAGGGCTCGCTGGCGGGGCCGCGCGTGCTCGAGCACCTGGTGGACTGCGTGCTGCAGTTCGAGGGCGAGCGCGAGCGGACGTACCGGACCGTGCGGGCGATCAAGAACCGGTTCGGCTCCACCGATGACGCCGGCGTGTTCGAGATGCGCGATAACGGGCTGGTCGAGGTGCTCGATGCCTCGGCGCGCTTCGTGGCGGAGGCGACGCGCTCGCCCGGCAGCGCGGTGCTGTGCGCGATGGAAGGCTCGCGGCCGCTGCTCGTCGAGGTGCAGGCGCTGGTCAGCTCCTCCGAGCTCGTGCCCCCCCGGCGGGTCGTGGCCGGCCTGGACCGCAACCGGGTGGCGCTCGTCCTGGCCGTGCTGGGGCGCCACGGCGGGATCGGCCTGGGCAACGTCGACGTGTTCGTCAACGTCGTGGGCGGCGTGCGCGTCGATGAGCCGGGCGCCGATCTGGCCGTGGCCCTGGCGGTGGCCTCTGCGGCCAAGCGGGTGGCGCTCACCGGGGACGCTCAGCGGCCCCTGGCGTGCTTCGGGGAGCTCGGCCTCACCGGTGAGCTGCGCACCGTGGCCCACTCGGACCGGCGGCTGGCCGAGGCCGAGCGCTTCGGTCTGTCGCCCGTGCTCCAGCCGGAGGCGCACCGGACGTTGCGCGCGGCGCTCGCCGCGGCCCTGGGCGGCGTCACGAAACTATCTGGCGTTCCGGCGGTGTCTGGACGCGCCTGACGCTGCCCACCCTCTCTCACGGACCACCAGTACGATCGGGTCGGGCGGGCAGCGCCATCCGCGCCCAGCCACTCGCCAGTTCCACCACCTAGTTCCTGACACCGCCCTGGCGCCAGCCAAGGAGGTGGTGCGGGCCGCATGAGGGGTGGTGTGCGCTGCGAGAGGGGTGGTGTGGGCTGGGGGAGGTTGCCGCACGGTCCGCGGGGCGCCGATCGGTTGCCTACCCGCGCAGGAAAGCCGTGCGGCACGCGCGCGCCTGTTCGCATTCCGAAAGGGATCGGGGCGCGGGTTGGGCGAAAAGGACCGAACCTAAGCTAAAATCCACCCTGATGCCGCCGCGTTCCGGGGAAGAGCTCAAAGAGGAGCTCGAATCTCGACAAGAGTCCCGGATCATGAGGGCGCTTGAGATGGTGGCGCCCGGGACATCGTTGCGGGAGGGGATCGACAACATCGTCGATGCCCGCACCGGGGCGCTCATCGTCATTGGGGACGCCGACGAGCTCGGCTTCATGTTCTCGGGCGGGATCAAGCTCGACGTCGACTATTCGCCGACCTTTCTCTACGAGCTGGCAAAGATGGACGGCGCGATCGCGTTGAGCCTCAATGCGACCAAGATCGTCCACGTCAACGTGCAGCTGACGCCGGACCCGACGATCCTGACCATGGAGACCGGCACGCGCCACCGCACCGCTGAGCGCGTCTCCAAGCAGACCGATGCGATGGTGGTGGCCGTCTCGGAACGTCGCGAGGTCGTGTCGCTCTACATCGATGGGATCAAGTACATCCTGGAGGACATCCCGGTTGTGCTGGCCAAGGCCAATCAGGCGCTGGCCACGCTCGACAAGTACCGCAGCCGGCTGGACCAGGTGTCCACGCGCCTCACCGCGCTCGAGTTCGAGGGCGGCGTGACCTTGCACGACGTCCTCACCGTCCTTCAACGTGTCGAGCTGGTGACACGCATGGCAGTCGAGATCGAGCGCTACATCGTCGAGCTCGGCACCGAGGGTCGCCTCATCGAGATGCAGCTCGACGAGACGATGGTCGGGGTCGCCGCCGACAAGGCCGCCCTGGTCCACGACTACCTGGTCGAGGACACCGACGACAGCTTCGCCGTCGTGCTGGACCAGCTCGCTCGCCTGGCCCATCAGGATCTGCTCGACTTCGGGCGCCTGGCCGAGCTTCTGGGCTACGACCGCAAGCTCAACACACTTGACTATCCGGTCTCCCCGCGAGGATTTCGCATCTTGGGACGGATACCCAGGCTTCCCCGACTCGTTGTTCAGAGAATAGTTACGGAATTCGGAGGATTGGAGGAGTTGCTCGCCGCGTCAGATGGCGAGTTGGAGACCGTCGACGGAGTCGGCGAGATCCGGGCGAAGGACATCAGGGAGGGCCTTCGCCGACAGCAGGAGATCAACCTCGTTGATCGTTACCTGCAGACGTAGGAAATCGCGAGCGGGATCCTGCCCGCGCCGCCTTGACAGAGGAGGACACCATCACAGAGCTAATGGAAGAGCACCTGGATGATCTTGAGTCGATCGAGCCGCCGCCGCACATCGAGTTCGAGATCGGCGACAGTGTCGTCTATCCGCATCATGGTGCGGGAAAGGTGCTTCGCAAGGAGGAAAAGGAAGTCCTCGGCGAGAGCCGTGAGTACCTGACGATCAAGATCCTCCACAACGACATGACGGTCATGGTGCCGACCGAGAACGCGGCGCTGGCCGGCCTCCGTCGCGTGATCGATGAAGAGACCGTCAAGAAGGTGTGCGCGGTGCTCCAGGACGAGTGTTCGGAGATGCCCAAGAACTGGAACCGGCGCTTCAAGCACAACCGCGACAAGATCAAGACGGGCGACATCTACGAGCTCGCCGAGGTCGTACGCAACCTCGCCATCCGCGAGTCCGAGAAAGGGCTCTCAACCGGCGAGAAGCAGATGTTCACCCGTGCCAAGAAGATCTTGGCGTCCGAGCTCATGTACGCGCTGGGCATGGACGAGCAGGAGGTGGAGGAGCACCTCTACGGACTGCTGCTGGATACCCACGCGACCGGCAACGGCAACGGTACTGCGAAGGTGGCCGTCGCCGCGAAATAGGCGGCGGTCTATGTGAGCATGGCGGTCGCGGTGATCGTGGCCGCAGGACGAGGCGAGCGCCTTGGGTCCCGCCGCCCCAAGGCGCTCGTCCCGCTTTGCGGGCGCCCGATGCTCGAATGGAGCGTCGCGGCCCTGCAGGCCGTGCCGGCGGTGACGCAGATCGTCATCGCGCTGCCCGCCGACGAGCTCGACGCCGCCCCGGAGGGCACGACCGCGGTCGCCGGCGGCCTCCAGCGGTCTCACTCGGTGCGCAACGCGCTGGTCGCCTGTGTCGGCGGGGACCCGGTGCTCGTGCATGACGCCGCCCGGCCCCTGGCCACGCCGCGGCTGTTCGAGCAGGCGCTGCAGGAGCTCGAGCGCCACCCGGAGGCGGCCGCGGTGATCGCCGCGGCGCCGGTCGCCGACACCATCAAGCAGGTCGCCGAGGACGGCGCCACCGTGGCCCGGACCCTCGATCGCTCGACGCTGTGGGCGGTGCAGACGCCTCAGGTGTTCCGCCGCGCCGCGCTGGAGCGGGCGCTGGTCTCCGCCTCCGACGAAGAGCTGGGCCGCGCGACCGACGACGCCTGGCTCGTCGAGCGCTCCGGTGGCGCCGTGCGCATCCTCGGCTCGGATCCGGGCAACATGAAGGTCACCACGCCGGAGGACCTCCGCGTGGCCGAGCTGCTGTTGGCCGACCGGACGCCATGAGCACCGGGATCGGCTATGACTGCCACCGCCTCGTGGCCGGCCGCCCGCTGGTCCTCGGCGGGGTGGAGCTGGAGCATGAGCTCGGGCTCGACGGCCACTCCGACGCCGATGTCCTCACCCACGCCATCATCGACGCCATGCTCGGCGCCTGCGCCCTGGGCGACATCGGCCAGCACTTCCCCGACACCGATCCTCGCTACCGCGGCGCCGACTCGATCGAGCTGTTGCGCGACGCGGTGGCACTGCTGGGCAACGCGGGCTTCGCGGTCGTGCACGTCGATGCCACCGTCGTGATCGAGCGGCCCAAGCTCGCTCCGGTTCGCGACCGGATGCGCGCCCGACTGGCCGACGCGCTGGGATTGGAACTCGGCCACGTCAGCGTGAAGGCGACGCGCGGCGAGGGGATGGGGTTCGTCGGGCGTGAGGAGGGGGTGGCGGCGCTGGCCGTGGCCACCGTCCGCGCGCTGGAGACGCAGACCCGCTAGCCGGCGAGCCCAGGGCCGGCGGTCGCCCCGCGCGCGGATCGCCGCGCGGCGGCCTGATCACGCATCCGCTCGTGCTCCACCAGCCGCGTGAGCTGGGACACCGTGGTGCGCAGATGCGAGCCGACGATCGGCTGGGCGATGCGCTCCGCGATCCATCCCGAGACGCCGGACCCCGGCACGCCGGCGGCGAGCCGGATCTCGGCCCGCGTGCGCCCGGGGGCCAGCGAGCGCAGCCGCCAACGCCCGCGCTGATCCACGCCGGTGATGGACGTCCAGGCCAGCTCCTTGGGCGGGTCCCACTCCACGACTTCGATCAGGCCGCCCACCTCGGCTGAGCCCACGCGCAGGAGCATCCGGTAGCGCGCCCCGAACCCGGCGGGCTCGTCGCCCTCGATCTCCCACCGGGTCACCCCGGACATGAAGCTGAGCGCCCGCTTCGGGTCAGACACGACGGCCCACACGGTCTCGATGGGCGCGGAGATGATGGTGGCGGCGGTCGCTCTCATCCGATCACCGGCAGGCGCCGCTCCTCGGCCAGCGCGTCAAGGGTGTCCTGCATGAGGCGCATCAGGTGATCGTAGATCTCATCCACGTCGGGGTCGGCCCCGAACTCGGCCTTGAGATCGATCGGCGGCAGCGTCTCGATGGTGATCTTCGCCGGCAGCGGGATGTGACCGAGCATGTCGCCGACGTTCAACCCCCACGGCACCGCCAGCGACAACGGCAGGACCTTGAGGCGAAACAGCCGGTCGAGCGCCAACAGACGGGCCAGGCCCTCGCCGCGGCTGAGGAACAGCGCCGTCTCCTGGCCCCCGATGGAGACCACGGGCACGATCGGCACGTTCTCCTGCAGCGCCAGGCGGATGAACCCCTTGCGCCCGTCGAAGTCGACCCGGTTGCGCTCCCAGAACGGCCGGTGGACCTCGTAGTCGCCGCCGGGGTACACCAGCAGGGCGGCGCCCGCCTGCAGTGCCTTGCGGGCATTGGCAGGCGAGGCGGCCACGGTGCCGAACCGCCGCAATGAGCCCAGGCCGGGCATCGACAGGACCAGGTTGTGGGCGAGCTGGTAGAAGGCTCGCTCGACCCCGAAATAGGTGTTGAAGGCAAGGGTGAAGACGACGGTGTCCGGGGTCATGTTGCCGCCGGAGTGGTTGCCCACCATCAGCACCGGGCCCTCGTCGGGGATGTTGCCCAGCCCCCGCACGTCGCCGCGGTACCACAGGCTCGCCGCCAGCCACATGAGCGGCAGGCGCTCGCGGATGAAGTCGGGATCGCGCTCGTCCAGATCCGCGCGCGGGATTCGGCTCTGCACCTGGCGGGCCACGCCACGCACCGCGCGGCCCAGCAGCGAGGGACCGGAGCCCGTCGCGCCGTCCTGAGCGCGCGCCGCTCCGGAATCGACGTGGCCGTTGGTGTCCGCGGTGCCGGCGACGCCGGTGCTCGCCATCAGCGCTCAGACCTCACGCAGCCCGGCGGCCGGTGCTGTCGCCGCCGTGCTGCGGGCGAGGCGTGCCCGGTCGCGCGACCGAGATCTCGTTGCGCGCGATGAAGCGCAGCAGGAGGTCGTTGATCTCCTCGGGGCGCTCGACCTGCGGGACGTGACCGCAGTCCTGGATCGTCACCTGCTCGGCGCCTGGCAGCCACGTGCGCACATGACGCCCGAAGGCCGCCGGCACCAGGCCGTCGTGCGTGCCCCAGACGAACATGGCCGGCGGGCGCAACTCCGCGAGCCGCGGATAGAACCCGTGGCGTCCGTAGGGTGCCTCGAGGTAGATGTTGCGCGCCGAGGCCAGGAAGGCCAGCCGCGCCCCGGGCGAGTGGTAGATGCGACGGAACTCGTCGACCATCAACTCGCCGACCTCGGGGTCAATGAGGTCGCGGTCGTAGAACAGGCTCCAGAACTGGGAGGCGACGGTGTTGCGGGTGAACCCGTGGGGCAGCAGGCCGAACTCGGGCCGCAGCAGCCGCACCAGCGGGTGAAAGCCGCGCTTGACCCATGCCACCGCCGGGCACAGCAGGCCCAGCGACCGGATGCGCTCGGGCTCCATCAGCCCCATCTCGATGGCGATCCGGCCGCCCATCGAGTTCCCGACGACGTGCGCGTGCGAAATGTCCTGGGCGTCCATGAAGCGGAGCATCGTCTCGGCGTACCAGCGCGCGTTGTACGCCGCGCGCGCCGGCTTGGAGGACGAGCCGAAACCGGGCAGGTCGGGCGCGTGGACCCGGTAGCGCTGGCCCAGCGCGGCCGCGGTGGCAAACAGCGAGGCCCGAGTGCCCCCCAGACCGTGGAGGAGCAGGACGTCGGGGCCATGGCCCATCGTCAGCGACGAGATGTGATGACGGCCGACGGGCACGTCGTGGATCTGCAGCAGCGGTGGCCGCCCACCCGGCAGCCGGAACATCCCCTCGAAGCCGACGGCGTAGTCGAGGTTGCCGGTGACGCTCAGCCGGCGGCGCTCGAAGGCATCGATGCCGGACATCTCACCGGCGCGCAGCGCCTGCCACGTCTCGGCGTCAGTTGAGATGGTGACGTCCGGGGTGCGCCGGCTGGCGCCCTTGCGCACGCGCGCGCCATGCGTGGTGCACCGCACCTCCCACGTATGGCCGAGATCGCAGAGCCGGATGTTGTAGGTCGCGTCGAACCCCGGATCGGCGCCCAGATACCGCTCGGGCAGCGTGCGAAACGCGGTCTCCACGTCCGCCAGCCGGCGCGATCGGTCGGGAGTGATGGTCATCGCTATTGGATTAACGGTGACAACCCGCCCGGATGGTCGCGCCACCACAGTTTTTCGCGGACCGGTGCGCCCGGGTCCTCATGAGCGGCCCAGACCGCACGGGCGGCCGTGACCGCACGGGCGCTAGGGTTCGGCCCCCTTGCGCACCGTGACCCTCCACGACACTCGGACCGGGCAGATCCGGGAGCTCGTCCCCGAAAACGCGGGGAGGGTACGGATCTATGCCTGCGGGCCCACGGTCTACGGCCGCGTCCACGTGGGCAACGCCCGTCCGTTCGTCGTCTATTCCCTGCTCAAGCGGTTCCTGGTCCACGAGGGCTACGACGTCGAGTTCGTGGCAAACGTCACGGACATCAACGACAAGATATACGTGGCCGCCCGCCAGGCCGGGGTCCCCAGCGAGGTGCTCGCCCAGCAGATGACCGCGGCCTACCGCGACGACACCGATGTCTTCGGGCTCGGGCGCCCCGACCAGGAGCCCTTGGCGAGCGAGACAATCGCCGAGATCGTGAGCTTGATCAAGGAATTGGTGGATGGGGGCCATGCCTATGCCGCGGACGGTGACGTCTACTTTTCGGTTCGTTCCTACCCCCAATATGGTGAACTATCCCATCGTCAGGTCGATCAGATGGACCAGGGGGAGGACGTCGAGGGGACGGCGCGTAAGCGCGACCCGCTCGACTTCGCCCTGTGGAAGGGTCACAAGGAGACCGAGGACAGTTCGTGGGAGTCACCGTGGGGCCCTGGCCGCCCCGGCTGGCACATCGAGTGCTCGGCAATGGCCGAGAAACTGCTCGGCGTCGGCTTCGAGATCCACGGTGGCGGCTCGGACCTCATCTTCCCCCACCACGAGAATGAGGCCGCCCAGACCCGGGCGGCGCACGACCAGGACCTGACGCGGCTCTGGGTCCACGTCGGAATGGTGCGCCTGGACGCGGAGAAGATGTCCAAGTCGATCGGCAACGTGTTCATGCTGGGCGAGGCGCTGGAGCGCCATGGGCCCGAGACGCTGCTCATGTACTTCGCCGGCGGCCACTACCACCAGCCCATGGAGTACGACGAGGGTCGCCTCGAGGAGGCTCGCGCTCGGGCCGCCGGGATCCGCAACACGGCCCGCGCCCTGGTCGCCGGCCCCAGCCCGGACTGGTCGGCGCCGCTCAAGGAGCGGTTCTTCGACGCGCTCGCCAACGACTTCAACAGTCCCAAGGCCCTGGCCGTGGTGGCCGAGTGGGGCAGGGAGGCCAACCGTAGCGCCCCCGGGACGGTCGGCGCCGCCGACCTGAGCGAGATGCTCGACGTCCTGGGCCTGGCCAGCCTCATGGAGTCCCGCGCCCAGCCGATCTCCGACGAGGCGGCGGCGCTGCGCGACGCGCGCGAGCGCGCGCGCCGGCAACGTGAGTGGGGTGAGGCCGACCGCCTGCGCGACGAGCTGCGCGCGCTCGGCTGGGAGGTCCGCGATGGCCCCAGCGGGCCCGAGCTCCTGCCCACGGCCTGAGTTCCGTCCGGCCGGGGCCGGCGCCGCACGGAAGGCGCGGCCGGCGCAACGCGCTGTGCATAACACCGCACTGCACTTGACACCGGTGCGGTGCTATGTCAAGCTCGCCGCGGTTAGTAACGATCAACTACAGCTTTAGGCTGAGTTGAACGGGGAGAGGGCGTCTCAGACGCCCGCTTTCTGGGAAAAGCTATACACGGTGCGGCGCCAGGGGAGGTAGCGCGCCACGACAATCCGGCTTCCGCATGCGCGGGAGTTGGGAAAGGCTGGTTTCGTGGCTCGACTCTCTGCAAACACTCAGGCTCAACCTCGGGTTGAGGATGGCTATCTGATCGCCCTGGCCAAGCAGGGGCATCCGGATGCCTATGACCGCATCGTGCGCCGTTATTACGGCTTCGTGCGGCTCAAAGCCTCGTCGTACTTCCTCGCCGGCGGCGACGCCGACGACCTCATCCAGGAGGGCCTGGTCGGGCTCTACAAGGCCGTGCGCGACTACCGAACCGATCGGGAGTCGAGCTTCCGCAACTTCGCCGAGCTGTGCATCACGCGCCAGATCATCACCGCGGTCAAGACCGCGACGCGTAACAAGCACACGCCGCTGAACCAGTACATCTCCTTCTCCAGCACGCCCGCCGGGGGCACCGGGGACAGCGAGCCCACCCTCGATGAGGTCATCCCGGGCTCGACCGTCCACGATCCGGTCAACCAGGTCATCTCCAGCGAGGAACTGCGGGCGCTCGTGGCCTGTATCTCGACGGCGCTGTCCGAGCTCGAGTCGCGCGTGCTGGCCCTCTATCTCGACGGCTACTCCTACGAGGAAGTGGGCCGCCGGCTCGGTTGTGACTGCAAGACCGTGGACAACGCCCTGCAGCGCGTCAAGCGCAAGGTCGGCGCGCACCTCATGCAGCGCGCGGTCCCGGCTTAGCCGCCCGTCCCCGCATCGGCGGTGGGGATCCGAATCTGAAACTCGGCGCCGCCGCCGGGCCGCCCCGTCGCGCTCACCTCGCCGCCCATGGCGCTGGAGAGCTCCTTGACGATGGCCAGGCCCAGCCCCGAGCCCACCGCGCGCCCTGAGTGGTAGCGGTCATACAGGTAGAAGCGTTCGAAGGCTCGCGGCAGGTCCTCGGCGGCCAGCCCGGGCCCGGTGTCGCGCACCGCGATCGCGCCGGGGCGGACCCGCACCTCCACCGAGCCGCCCGCCGGGGTCAGGCGCAGCGCGTTCTCGATGAGATTGGACGTCGCCTGGAGCAGGCGCCCTTCGTCGCCGATGGCCCAAGCGTCGTCGTCGCCGGCGGCGGCGAGGGCCACGCCGAGCTCCTGAGCCCGCGGCAGGTGGCGCCGGACGGCCGCGGCGGCGACGGCGGTCAGGTCAACCGGGCGGTGCTCCACGGCGAACCCCGCGCGCCCGAGCCGGGCCAGGTCCAGCAGGTCGAAGACGAGCCGCTGCAGCCGGTCGGCCTCATCGGCCACCACGCGACCGCCCTCGGCGGGCGACACCGCTCCCTCTTCGAGCGCCTCGGCGTAGCCACGGATCGAGGTCAGCGGCGTCTTGAGCTCGTGGCTGACCGACTCCAAAAAGCGGCGCTGCGCCTCCCGGGCCTCGCTCAGCTCCGAGGCCATGGCGTTGAACGCGCGGCCGAGCTCCGCCAGCTCGTCCTTGCCCTCCACCGCCACTGTCACCTCGGTCTCGCCGGCGGCCACCCGCCGCGTCGCGTCGGCAAGCTGGTCGATGGGACGGAGCAGCCGCCGCGCCAGCAGGAAGGAGAGAACCGCGGCCAGCGCCGCGCCGCCGAGGCCGGCGATGATGAGGCTCGACAGGAACGGGCGCCACTCGGCGAAGGCCAGACGGGCGCTGCGGATGAGCACCACCCGTCCGCGCGCCGTGGCCCGCGCGACGTAGAGCAGCTCGCGCCCGGCAGCCGTGATGGTGCCCTCCGAGTCACCCGAGGCGGCGATGGCGTTTACCACCGCCCGCGCCACCGCGGGCCGGACCCGTCGCGGCCTGCCGGTACCGATCCGGTAGACGTGGTCGCCGACGCTCAACGCTCCGGGTGCGCCGCCCACCACCGAGAGGACGTTGGCCTCGGTCTCGAGCGCGGCGACACGCTGCGAGGCGATCTTGTGGCGCACCAGCACCACCGCCACCGCGGTGGTCAGCGCGCAGGAGGCGATCGCCGCCAGCGCGACGTAGGCCAGCACGCGCCGCCGCAGACTCACAACACGGCCTTGTACCCGAGGCCCCGCACGGTGCGGATGAGGCCGGCGTGGCCGAGCTTCTTGCGCAGCTGGGCCACGTGCACCTCGACCGTCCGTGTCTCCCCGGGCGAGCGAAAGCCCCACACCGACTCCAGCAGCTGGTCGCGCGAGACGACCTGACCCGCGTGGCGCAGCAGGTACTCCAGGAGATCGAACTCGCGCTGGGTCAGCTCCACCTCGGCACCGTCGACTCGTACCTCCCGGGCGCCGCGCGCCAGCACGACCGGGCCGAGCTCGAGCACGTCCCGGGCGTCGGCGGCTGACCACGCGCTGCCGGCCCGGCGCAGGACCGCCTTGACGCGGGCCGTCAGCTCGCGCGGGGAGAACGGCTTGGCGACGTAATCGTCGGCGCCGACCTCCAGGCCGGCGACGCGGTCGGCCTCCTCGTCGCGGGCGGTCAGCATGATCACCGGGACCTCGCCGGCGATCCGCCGGCACACCTCGAAGCCGTCGATCCCGGGCAGGCCGATGTCCAGGATGACCAGCGCGACAGGGTGGCGGCGCAACTCGGTCAGTGCGTCCTCGCCTGAGCGCACCCACAGCGCGTGGTACCCCGCGCGCTCGAGGTAGGTGCGCACCAGCGCTCCGATGTGGGGCTCGTCCTCCACCACCATGACCGTCGTCGCCATGGCGCAATCGTAGGTGCGCCCGCCGCGGCGGCCCACCGCTTTTTACACGCAGCTGACCTTTGGCTGACGAGTGCCTTTCATCACGGGGCCACAGTGACCGCACCAGTCTCGCGATCACTTCTCGCAAGGAGGTCAGACCCCATGTCACTCATCCGCAGGCACTCGCGTCTGCTGCTCGTCGCGGTGTCCTGTGCCGCGGCCGGCGCGGGCATCAGCGCCATCGCCACCGCGGGCGCGGCCACCAGGACCGCACACTCCGCCCCATCGTCGGCCAAAGCGTCCAAGGCGTCCGAGGCGCGCCGGGGCGGCCTGCGCCGCCTCATGCGCGGCGTCCAGGGTTCGGCCGTGGTGCACACGGCCAACGGCTTTGGCACCGTCAGCTTTCAGCGCGGCAAGGTCGAGGCCGTCAGCGGGCAGCAGCTCACGATCACCGAGGGCACGCCGAAGGCGACCTACAAGACCGTCACCGTGACCGTACCCGCCAACGCGGTCGTCCGCGACAACCGCCAGAGGGCGACGCTGTCCGCGGTGAAGGCCGGCCAGCGCGTGCTCGTGCTCACCGCGCCCAAGCACACCTTCGTCATCGCCCGGACGCCGAAGGTGGGCTGATCAGGCAGCCGGGCGCCGGGACCGCTCGCCGGGTGAAGGTCGCCGAGGTCGTCCGGCCACGATCGCGGCGGCCCTCAGCCGGCGAGTGGCCCGAGCACCGGCTCCAGCCCGTAGGTGGAGAAGGCCCGAAAGCGCGAGAACGTGTGGTGCTCGGGCCCGTGGTAGTCCGATGAGCCGGTGGTCAGCAGCTCTCGCTCGGCGGCGTGCCCGACGAGCAGGCGGGTCTGCTCCTCGGTATGCGTCACGTAGAACGCCTCCACGCCGTCCAGGCCCGCGGCGTGGAAGCCGTCCACCGCGGCGATCACCGCCTCCGGGTCCTCGATGTCCCAGAAGGGATGCGCCCACACCGCCACTCCGCCGGCGCCGTGGATGAGCTCGATCGCCTCGGGCACGCTGGGGGCGGCCCGGGGGACGAACGCCGGACGGCCCTCGATCAGGTACTCCACCAGGAACGCGGTCGGGTCCAGCAGACCGGCGGCGGCGAGCCGGTCGCGGTTCTCGGGCCGGCTGACCACGGCCTGGGCGAGATGGGGCCGGCCGATCGACTGGCCCTGCGCGGCGCGCTGCGCCAGCATCTCCTCGTCGACGGCGAAGCCCAGCCCGGTCAGCGCCTCGATCATCGCCCGGGCGCGATGCTCGCGGTCCCCGCGCGAGCGCGCCAGCGCGGTCACCAGCGCACGGTCATCGGGATCGAGGCCATAACCCAGCACGTGCAGGTCCTGGCGCCCGTCGAACAGCGCCGTGATCTCGGTCGCGGTGACCAGCCGGATCCCGGCCCGGTCAGCGGCAGCGATCGCCTCGACCACGCCCTCGGTGCTGTCGTGGTCTGAGAGCGCGAACAGCGTCACCCCGGCGGCGGCGGCACGCGCCACGACCTCGGCGGGTGAGAGCGCGCCGTCGGAGTGCACCGAATGGCTCTGCAGATCGAAGGTGGGGGGTGGGTGACCGGCCAAGCGGTGGAGGCTAGCCCACGCGGCCCGGCCGACCCGCGAACTCAGGAACGGTGATAGGTGAGGATGACCGTGCCCGACTTAAGCGGCTTGACGTCCACCAGGTTGAGGGTCGCGGCATCGCTGATGCCCTCGAACAGGCGCTTGCCCTCGCCCAGCGCGATCGGGAACATCATCAACCGGTACTCGTCGACCAGCCCGAGGTCGGTCAGCCCGCGCACCAGGCCGACGCTGCCGGCGACGAGGATGTCCCCGCCGTCGTGCTCCTTGAGCGCGGTCACCTCCTCGGCGAGGTCGCCGCTGAGGATGGTGGAGTTGTTCCAGCCGGCCTCGGTGAGCGTCTTGGAGACGACGTACTTGGGCATGCTGTTCATCTTGTCGGCGAAGCCGACGTCGTCGGTCCTGTCTGGCCACGCCTGGGCGAACCCTGCGTAGGTGACTCGCCCGAGCAGCATCGCCTCGTGGTCCATGGTCTCGTCGAGCTTGTACTTCATCCCGTCCGGGTCGTTGAACTTGAACGACCAGCCGCCGTGCCGAAAGCCCTCGGCTCCGCCGGGATCCTCGACGACTCCGTCAAGGGACATGAATTCGGTGACCACAATGCGCCGCATGGCTGTGCTCCTTGGTTGTGAGGCTCGTACGTTCAGGCGTCGAACGATGCCGCTCGAGATCGACACCGAATGTAAGGAGCGGTGCTCAGGCGCGCGCGACCGCGCGGGCGGCCCGCGCCGGCGGGACGGCGAGGCGCCGGAGGGCGAGCGCGCCGCCGAATGCAACCAGCAGTGCCACCAGGGCGCCGATACCCAGCCCGGCGCGCGGGCCGATCGCGGTCATCGCCACCCCCACGAGCGGGCCGCCGATCGGCGTCGAGCCCTGGAAGGCGACGAACCACAGAGACATCACCCGGCCGCGCATGTCGGGGGCCGCGTTGAGCTGAAGAGTCGAGTTGCCCATCGACATGAAGGCGATGCTGCCGGCCCCCGCGACGCCCAGCGCGAGCAGTTCGAGTGGCAGGTTGGGTGCGATCGTGGCGAAGGCCAGCGCGGTTCCGAACCCCAAGGCAGACAGGACGAGCGGCCGCAGCCCGGTCGTGCCGCGGGCGGCGACGAACAGCCCGCCGATCACCGCTCCGATGCCCAGCGCGGCGGTCATGAACCCGAACCCGGTGGCGCCGACGCGCAGGCCGCGATCGGCCATCACCGGCAGGGAGACCTGGAACTCATAGGTGAGGCAGCCGGCGATCCCCATCATCACCAGCGGGATGGCGAGGGTGGGGGTGGAGCGGACATAGTGCAGGCCCTCGCGCAGCTGGCCGCGGGCGCGGCGAGTGGGGGTGACGGTCGCGAGCTGGGTGCCGTCCATGGTGCTCAGCGACAGCACCACCGCGACGAAGCTTGAGGCGTTGACGAGGAAGCAGACCCCCTCGCCGACCGTCGCGATGAGGATTCCGGCGACGGCGGGGCCGATCGCACGCGCCACGTTGACCAGCACGGAGTTGAGGCTCACCGCGTTGCGCAGGTGCTCGACCCCGACCAGCTCCATCATGAACGACTGGCGGGCCGGGTTCTCGAAGGCGTTGTTGAGGCCGAGCACGGCGGCGAGGATCCCGATCTCCCACACCCGCACCACCCCGGCGACGGTGAGCAGCCCGAGGACGAGCGCCTGGACGCCCATCGCGCTCTGCAGCGCGATCATCAGGCGGCGCTTATCGACCCGGTCGGCGACGACGCCGCCGTAGGGCCCGAGCAGCAGCACCGGGAGCGTCTGCAGCGCGACGATCACGCCGAGCGCGGCGCCGGAGTGCGTGAGCGTGAGCACCAGCCAGGACTGGGCGGTCATCTGCATCCACGTGCCGATCATCGAGATCGCCTGGCCGCCGTAGTAGCGGCGGTAGTTGGGGATCGAGAGAGAGGCGAAGGTGATGCGGCCGGCGCGCATGACGCGCGTCATGAAACCCGGTCCTTCAGCTGCTCGGCCAGATGCTCCAGCGCGGGCAGCGCCTTCTCCAGCAGGCGACGGTCGGCGGGGGCCAGCCCCTCCATAGCCTCGTTGACGGCGTCAGTGCGCTCGCGGCGCATCCGCTCCGCCAGTCCGCGGCCATCGTCGGTGACCTCCACCCACGCGGCGCGGCGGTCGCCGTCGTCGCTGGTGCGGGCCACCAGGCCCGCGTCGCCGAGGTCGGCGATGACGCGCGAGAGCATGGTGGGGTTCAGGCTCTCCGCCTCGGCGAGGGCCGATACGCGGATGGGCCCTTCGCGGACGATGGTGAGGAGCACGGAGATCCGGGTCGGGGTGAGCCCGGCGGCTGACCCGGCGGCGGTGGTCCGCAGACGGCGCGACAACCGAGCGATGGCGACACGCAGCCGGGACGCGGTGTCGATGTCAAGGGCGGTTGCGGCGGGGGTCATGCGGCCTTCCTGAGATACTTGCTTGCTGGCAAGCACTATGTTAGCAGCGCATGGGCCGCCGGCCGGCGGGTGCGGCGGGCGGCGGGCGGCGGGCTGTGGGCGTTGCGCGCGTCAGCCCGAGCGACGGAACTGTCGCTCAGGGCGCCGCGGGAGCGGCGGCTCTACGCCTAACCGTCGGTGGCGACGATCAGGACGTTGCAGCGGGCGTGGTGGGAGACCTTGTTGGGCACGTTGCCCAACGCCAGGCGGCGTGCGCCGTGCATTCCCTTGCTGCCAATGACGATCATCGATGCGCCGACCTCGTCGGCGACGGCGATCAAGGCGTCGGCGGGGTCTTTGCGGACGGGGTGTGAGGTGACCTCGAGTCCGGCAATCCGGACTCCGGCGACGGCCTCCGCGAGGATCCGCTCCACCTCGTCGTCGGGGAGCGGCTGCCACACCTTGGCGGCGCCCTCCGGCGCCCCGCTGACCCTGGCCTGCATCGGCTGATAGGCGGACACCACGTGCACCGGTGCCGACAGGGCCTTGGCCAGTCGCACCGCCTCGGAGACCGCCTGCTTCGCAGTCTCGGAACCATCCGTTCCCACCACGATCGAATCGGCCATCTCGTCCTACCCCTCTCTGCGCCTCAGGTTTGAGGAGAACCTACAGTTTTCGGCGCCACAAGGTTTGTGTGAATGCGCACACCAAGCCTCGTTGCGCACTGGCGACCTCCGCCAACCTCTCTCCCCGGTCCCCCGAACCTGGAGAACGTGCGAAACCTCCGTCGGCCACTCCAGTTTCCCACGATCACCATCCCTCACATGGGATACGCGCCAAACCTGCGGACGCGATCCAGGTTTCCCACGAAATCCAGGTCGTTCGGTGAGGGCGCCGGAGCCCCCCCACCCACCGACCCCGAGCCGCCGCGGACTTCAGGCCGTGCGCCGCGCGAACAGCACCCCGGCAGCGAGCACCGACACCACGATGATCCCCACGCTCCATGCCACCGCGCTCACCGCGGCCGGGCCCGGAGCGTGCCCGGCCAGGAGCGCCCGCAGTGAGTCGATCACGGGGGTCAGCGGCTGGTGTCGCGCAAACCCCTGAAGCCAGGCCGGCATCGTGCGAATGGGGACGAACGCGCTCGATGGGTAGGGCAGGAACGCGATCAGGAACGTGATGCCCTGCGCGCCCTCGGGGGATCGCATCAGCACTCCGATGGCGGCGGCCAACCATGACAGGGCCAGGATGAAGAGGGCGAGCAGCCCGATCGCGGCCAGCCAGTAGCCGATGCCGGCCCCCGGAGAGAACCCGATCGCGAAGGCAACGCCCACGGCGAGCGCCGCCGAGGTCAGGTTGCGCCCCACGCTGGCCACCACGTGGCCGGCCAGCAGCGACCGGGGTCGCACGTCCAGGGATCGGAAGCGGTCGACGATGCCCCCGGCCAGGTCGGTGGACACCGTGACCGCGGTGGTGCCCGCGCCGAAGCCGGCGCACACCAGCAGGACGCCGGGGACCACGTAGTCGATGTACCGCCCCCCGACGCGGATGGCGCCCCCGAAGAAGTACACGAACATCACCATCAGCATCACCGGCAGCGCCAGCGCGCTGATCAAGCCGTCGACGTTGCGCAGCGACAGTCGCAGCGCCCGGACGACCATCGTCGACAGTTCGGTCAACCCGGACCGCCCCTCGGCGCGGGCGGATTCGTCAACGGCGACGTCAAAGGGATAGGTCAGCTCACTCATCGATGGCCTCGCTTTCAGCGGTCCTGGGGTGTCCGGTCAGGGTCAGGAAGACGTCGTCCAGGGTGGCGGTGCGCACGGAGAAGTCGGCGATCCGCGTGCGCTGAGGGTCGAGCTCGTCGAGCAGTGCCCGCGTCATCGCGCCCTCGCCCTCGCAGGCGATCCCCAGCGTCAGCAGGGCAGGGTCCCGGTCGACGATGCGTGCGTCCGCGGCTCGCGCCACCGCATCGAACGCGCCGCTGTCGACGGCCCGTATCACCAGACGGCGACCTGCCACCGCCGCCTTGAGCTCTGATGCGCTGCCCTCGGCCACGATTTGGCCCCGGTCAAGGACGGCGATCCGGTCAGCGAGCGCGTCGGCCTCATCGAGGTACTGCGTGGTCAGGAACACGGTGACGCCGTCGGCCACCAGCGACCCGACCAGGCTCCACAACTGGCGACGGCTGCGCGGATCCAGGCCGGTGGTGGGCTCATCCAGGAACAGCACGCGCGGCCGGCGCATCAACGACGCTGCCAGGTCCAGGCGGCGCCGCATCCCGCCCGAGTAGGTGACGACACGGCGTGCGCCCGCTTCGACGAGGTCGAAGCGCTCGAGCATCTCGGCGGCGCGTGCGCGTGTCGCGGTCCTCGAGAGGCCCTGGAGGCGGCCGATCATCCGCAGGTTCTCGGCGCCTGTCTGAAGGCCATCGACCGCTGCGTACTGGCCGGTGAGGCTGATTCGCCGTCGCGCCTCGGCGCGCTGGGCCACCACATCGGCGCCCGCGACGACGGCGACCCCGCCATCGGGTGCGGTCAGCGTCGCGAGCATGCGCACGGTGGTGGTCTTGCCCGCGCCGTTGGGACCGAGTAGTGCGAAAACGGTCGCCGGCGGCACGCTCAGATCGATCCCCGAGACGACCTGGGTTGAGTTGTAAGACTTCTCGAGGCCGGCGGCTTCGATTGTCAGGTCACTGGTCATGTGTCATCCTTTTGAAGACGGAATTGCGTATGACGTACGCGATTGTGCGTAGGCTATACGCAGTTTCCCGACACGTCAAGCCCTCCCCACGAAATGACCAAGCCCGAGCCCATCGACGGACCGCAGCTCCCCCCGAGCATCGAGCTGCTCTGGGGTCTGCGCGAGGCCGGCTCCCGTGGCCCGCGACGTGGGTTGACGCTGGCGCGCATCGTCGAGGCCGGGATCAGCGTCGCCCGGACGGAGGGCGTGGCCGCGCTGTCGATGGCACGGATCGCCAAGCAGCTCGGCGTCGGGACGATGTCGCTGTACCGCTACGTGGAATCCAAGGACGAGCTGCTCCAGACGATGGTCGACACCACCCTCGGCACGCCGCCGCCCGCTGCCCCCGGCGAGGACTGGCGCGCCGGGCTCACGCGCTGGGCGGTCGGCGTCCGCGCCGCCTACCACGGCAACGCGTGGGCGCTGCGGGTGCCGATCAGCGGGCCGCCATTGGGGCCCAACAACGTCGCGTGGCTGGACAACGCGCTGGCCGCGATGGCCGACACGCCGCTCACCGAGCAGGAGAAGCTGTCCTGTGTGCTGCTGGTGAGCGGGTTCGTCCGCAACGACGTGACGCTCGCCCTCGACTTCGCCGAGGCGTCCGGCGGCGCGCCGCAGATGCCGGGATACGGTCAGCTGCTGGCGCGGCTCACCACCGCGCAGGAGCTCCCCTCGCTGCACCGGGCCATTGCCTCGGGGTCACTGGATGATCCCGACGATCCCGATATCGAGTTCAACTTCGGGATGGGCCGGATCCTCGACGGCATCGCGGTGCTGATGGCGAGCAAGGACACGCGCTCGCCCTCGCGGCGCCGCCGCTGACCGGATCCGTATCGTGGAGGGCATGCCCGCCCTGCTGCTCTACGGCGACACCGAGCGCTCGCCTGCGGTACGCCACGAGATTCCCCTGGCCATCGGCGACGGCCTGCTGTTCGCCGAGGCCGACGGCCGCACGGCGATCCTGACCTCCTGGCTCGAGCGCGACCGGATCATCGCCGTACTGCCCGACGCTGAGATCCTGGAGTTCATGGAGCTCGGGATGCGCGCCCTGGCCGAGGAGGGGATGACGCGGCTGGCCGCCGGGCGCGAGGTCGTGCTGCGGGCGGTCCGGCAGCTGGGCATCGATGACGCCATCATCCCCGGCGACTTCCCGGTGGCGATCGCCGACCGGTTGCGCGCCGACGGGATCACCCTCACCGTCGACGACGAGGCCGTGGCGATGCGCCGGCGGGTCAAGGCGGGCGCCGAGCTCGAGGGCATCCGGGCGGCGCAGCGCGCCGCCCACGCCGCCACGGCGCGGGCGGCGCAACTGCTGGCCGCGGCCGAGATCGGCCCGGACGGCAACCTGCGCGGTGAGGACGGTGGCCCGCTGCTGGCCGAGGCCGTCCGCGCGGAGCTGCGGCGCACCTGCGCCGAGTACGGCGCCACCTGCCCGGCGGACATGATCGTGGCCTCGATTCACAACGGCGGCGGGGGCCACGAGCCCGGGACCGGCCCCCTGCCGTCAGGGTTGCCGATCCAGGTGGACATCTTCCCTCGCCACGAGGCCAGCGCCTGTTGGGCCGACATGACCCGCACCTTCGTCGTCGGCGAGCCCACCGCGCAGCACGCTGAGCTCATCTCCGAGCAGGAGCGCCTCGTCCGCGCCGCGCTGGACCAGGCCCGTGCCTCGGTGCGACCCGGCGTGACCGGACGAGAGCTGTATGCGGCCACGTGTGACCTGTTCGAGGCGGAGGGCTGGGCGACCCAGCGCACCGGTGGTGGGGACGAGGGCTTTCAGTTCGCGCTCGGCCATGGCGTCGGGCTCGAGGTGCACGAGGCGCCCGGGCTGGGCTTCGCCGGTCGCGAGCCGCTGATGGCCGGCGACGTCATCGCCATCGAGCCGGGCCTGTGGGACAAGCGGATCGGTGGAGTGCGCCTGGAGGATCTGCTGCTGGTCACGGCTGACGGCTGCGAGACGCTGACCGACTTTCCGTACGAGCTGGCCCCGCGCGGCTGACCTGCCGGGGGCATGACGCCCCAAAGCACGTGCAGCACGCCATTCCTATCCTTAGTGAAGCCACCGACGCCAACCTTGACGAGACGGCTGCGTACATTCAGCACAACGGCAACCGCATTAGTCGACAATAGGAGGAATACATGACGCTCCAGATTGGGGCCACTGCGCCCGATTTCGAGGCCGAGACCACCGAGGGTCCCATCCACTTCTACGACTGGATCGGCGACTCGTGGGCGGTCCTGTTCTCCCATCCCAAGAGCTTCACGCCCGTCTGCACGACGGAGCTCGGCTACATGGCGTCCATCAAGCCCGAGTTCGATGCCCGCAACGTGAAGATCATCGGCCTCTCCGTCGACTCGGTCGACGACAACGTCCGCTGGGCCAAGGACATCGAGGAGACCCAGGGCACCGCGCCCAACTATCCGATCATCAGCGACCGGGACTTCAAGGTCGCCAAGCTCTACGAGATGCTGGCCGCCGACACCAGCGGTGACGCCGCAAGCCGCACGCCGGCCGACAACCAGACCGTCCGCAACGTGTTCGTCATCGGCCCGGACAAGAAGATCAAGCTGATCTTGGTCTATCCGATGACCACCGGGCGCAACTTCGACGAGGTGCTCCGCGTCGTCGATTCCCTGCAGCTCACCGCTGACCACAAGGTCTCCACGCCGGCGCAGTGGCAGCAGGGCGACGACGTGGTCATCGCCGGCTCGGTCTCCAACGACCAGGCCAAGGAGCTCTTCGGCGACTACGAGTCGCCCAAGCCCTACATCCGCATCGTCCCGCAGCCCGAGAAGTCGCGCCGCTAAGCGCGTGCCGTCACCGCCCGGAGCTCTGTGCTCCGGGCGGCGCGGGGCGTGCCTACAGGACGGTGCGCACGAGCTGGATCGCCACCACGACGGCGGCGATGCCCGCGGCGAGGGCGACCATCGCCATCGTCAGCCGCAGCGCGATGTGGCCAGAGCCGGTCATCCCTCGGCCTCATCGAGGATTGTCGCCGTGAAGGGCTGTCCTCCGGGCGGGGTGATCTGGAAGCCGAGACTCCAGTTGCCCACCATGATCAGCGCCGGGGCCGACCGGCTGTAGATACCGGGGCGGGTCTCGGTCAGCTGGTACTGCTGCTGGGGCATCTCCATCTCCGTGTGATTGAACGTCAGAGTCACGTCGGCGTGGCGCACCGGTTGTCCGTTCTTGGTGATCTTGAGTGCGAACGCGTCCGGCGCCGCCGCCTTGTTGGGTGACACGAGCACCGACAGCCGATAACCGTTGCGGGTGACCGTGTGCGCGACCGGGCCAGGGCCGACCTGGGCCAGGGCCGTGTTCTGCAGCGCGAACGCGGGCGGTGGCGGGGCCAGGCTCGACAGCAGGGCGGCCACGAAGACCGCGCCGCCGACGAGGAGCACCTCGCCCGACGCCAGACCGCGCAGCAGCCCCGATGCGCCCGCCGCGCGTCCCGGGTTCTCGCCGGCGGCGGCCAGCGCCGGCGTGGTCCTCAGCAGGTTGCCCGAGGCGACGGCCATGGCCGCCAGCAGGATCCCGATCTTGACCAGGATGGCCACGCCGTATCCCGTCTTCCACAACGCGTCGACTGCTGGCATGTGGTCGATGGCCTCGATCGCCCCCGTGGTGGCCAGCAACGCCACGGCGCCCAGGGCCACTCGGGAGAACCGCGGCACCACCACCGACAGCGCCGACACCCGCCGCGCCGCCGGTACCGCGAACCACAGCACCAGCAGCCCGACCAGGCCGCCCAGCCACACCGATCCGGAGATCAGGTGTACCCAATCGGCCGACAGTGTCAGCCCGGCGGGCGAGGTCTGCGCCGCGTGCCCCGCGGTACCGGGGATGAGCAGCACCGCGACCGCGGCCAGCAGCGCGCCGGCCTGCGCCGCCAACTCCGCGACCGAGCGCCGGGCGCGGTCAGGCCGGTCAACGTAGAGCGCCGTCCAGCCGGCGATGCAGAACAGCGCGAAGCACACCAGCATGTCCACGTAGCCGCGACCGAACGCGGTGACGCGAAACAGCGGCACCAGCGCGCCGACGTCGAAGACCGAGCGCAGCGAATCGGTGGCGATCGAGGCGTCGAGGTAGGCGGCGATGGCCAACAGCCCCACCACCGAGGCCACGACGTAGGCGATCGACAGTGCCCGCAGTCCACTGCCGTCGGTGCGGCGCCCCAGGACCCGGGCCACCAGGAAGCGCAGGACGAACAGCCCGATCGCGATCATCACCGCCAGGAACATCACCGTCCGCGTGACCAGCGGCTGGGGCGAGGTCGCGCTCCCGGCGATGCTGGGGATGGCGAACCGCGGCGCCGGCCCGGGGTTGGGCCCCACGGCATAGGTGAAGGCGCCCTGGACCGGGTGACCATCGACCGAGATCGCCCGCCAGTAGATGAGATACCAGCCCTGGGGGAGGTTGGCGCGCAGCGGGACGACGAGGGTGTTGGGGTCAGCCGGCGACCGGCGGACCGGACCGATGGTCTCCTGCGTGCCCGCGGCGCTCGTCACCGAGATGATCGCGAACCGCGGCTCGACCGCCTCGTCGAAGGTCAAGGCCACGGTCTTGGGCGGCGCCTCGAGCACCCCGCTGGCGGCCGGCACGGTCTTGATGAGGTACGCGTGCGCCGAAGCGACAGCCGGTATGGCCAGCACGATGCCGCCGGCGGCCGCCACCACGGCGATCCAAGCTCTCAGCCTCATGCCAGCGCCCGCCCGCCGCCGTCGCCACCACCGCCGCCGCCGCGGCCACTGGCCAGGGCAAAGCCGCCCGCGGCCAGTCCCAGCACGCCGACGATGAGCGCGACGATCGTCAGCACCGACGTCCCGCCACCGCTGCTGCCGCCCAGCGACGATGCGGCCTCGATCGTCGGCGCCGGCGCCTCTGAGGACTCAGGTCCCGTCCAGTTCACGATCGACCCGTCGGAGTACGTCTGCTGAACATGGAAGGTGTACGTCCCCGGCTTTGACGGCTGGGCCAGGAACTGGAACATCGAGTCCTCGCCGGTCGGCGTCCTGCCGCCCGTCCACGTCACCTGCTGCACGACCGCGTCCTCGCCGGACCCCGTCGATCTGACGCTCTGGGTCCAGCCTATGGGTGGTGGCACGAACGAGTCGATCCCGAAGCCGTCGGGGACGGTGAGGACGATCTTGGTGGTGGCGGCGTTGGACTTCTCGGTCGGCACGGCGAGGCTGTAGAGCTGGAGCTCTCCCGACAGCGACACCGCCGGGCTCACGCGCGCGTGAGCGAGCGCTGCCGCCGGGACGCCGAGGACCATGAGCAGCGCCAGGATCGCGGTTCGCCGCGCGGGTCGCGCGACACGCGCGGTCCACGGCACCGATGCCGCCGCGAGCTGTGCTTTCACTTGAGTGTTCCTCCTTGCTGGCCTGCGCCAGGGCGCGCTGCGTTGTGCTGACGCAGCGGGCACGGCGGGCGGCCGTCGATGATCTCTGACCTGCGGCTGCCTTGAGACCGGGCCGCCCGTCCGCCCCGGTCGGAGACCATCAGGCGGGAGGTCCGCGGCCGCACCACCCCAGCGCCAGCGGCGCGAGGCGGGGCAGGGAGATGTCGGGTGGGCGCGGGCGCGCCGCGACCGGAGTGGAAGGTCCGCGCGCGGTGTGCGCGCGGCGGGTGGCGACCTCGTGCAGCACCCACCGGGCGCCGTGCAGGAGCGCCGCCAGGACGAGCCCGACACAGACGGCGGCGGGGATCGCCCACCAGCCGCCGTAGCCGAATACGCCTACCAGGCCGGCGGGGTGCCCGGTGGCCAGCAGCCCCTCGAGGAGCTCCTGCCCGCTGTAGATCGCCAGCAGGCTGACGGCGCAGATGACCCACAGTGCGACCAGCGACAGGCCGTAGCGCGGTACCGAGGTCTGGCCGTGCATCGCCCGCCCCAGTGCCGACAGGAACGCGCCGACTCCCCACGCCAGGGCGACCACGATCCACGGCGCGACCGAGTGCAGGTAGGAGTGGCCCTGGCGCTGGAGCTCGATGCCCGCGGTGCTGCCGAAGGCGAGCCAGTAGCGCAGTTGGTGGACGGCGATGGCGGCGGCCGGTACGACCGCGGCACGCGCCAGCCCGCGTAGGGCGGACGTTCGATCAGCCCCTGCGATCATCGTGCCCGCAGACGATACCGGCGCGGCGGGCTCCGGTGTGGCGCTCGCAGTGGCCGGGACGATGTATGCACGGCGCCGGGATCGGCAATGATCTGCGCCCATGAGCGAGCCCGCGCAAGGCCGGACCGGCGGGAGGCGGACGCCCGTCGTAGTGCGCTCGTTGCGGGGATATCGCCGCTCCTGGCTGGCCACCGACGCGCTCGCCGGGATGACCCTGCTGGCGATCGCCGTGCCCGAGCAGCTGGCCACGTCCCGGCTGGCCGGGATGCCGCCGGTCACCGGCTTCTACGCCTTCGTGGCCGGCACCGTCCTGTTCGCGCTGCTCGGCGCAAACCCGCGGATGTCGGTCGGCGCCGATTCCACCATCGCGCCGTTGTTCGCCGTCGGCGTGGCGGGCGTGGCGGCCAGCGGGTCACCCCGCTTCCACGAGCTCGTTCCGATCCTGGCGGTGATGGTGGGCGCTCTGGTGGCGCTCGTGTGGCTGGCGCGCCTGGGCTGGATCGCGGAGCTGCTCTCGGCGCCGATCATCGCCGGCTTTCTCGCCGGGATCGCGGTGATCATCATCGTCCACCAGCTCCCGGACCTGCTCGGGGTGCCCGGGTCGGCCGGATCGACGCTGCACCGGATCGGTTCGATCATCTCCCAGCTCGGCGACATCAGCGTCGTGACGCTGGTCATCGGATTGGCGGTGTTGGCCCTCATGGTCGCCGCCGACCGGATCGACGGCCGACTGCCCGGAGCGCTGGTGGGCCTCGTCGGCGCGACGGTCGTCGTCGCCGCCGCGCATCTGGACCGCCACGGCGTCGCGGTGCTCGGCCCCTTCCCGCACGGTCCGCCGCACCTGGGTCTGCGCGGCGTCTCGTGGGCCACGATCCAGCGGCTCGCGCCGTTGGCCGGCGTCGTGACGCTGGTGGTGGTCACCCAGTCAGCGGCCACCACCCGGGCCTTCGCGGCCGAGGAACCCTATCCCTCGGACGTCGGTGCCGATTTCCTGGGCGTGGGGGCCGGCAATGTGGTCGCGGGTCTCATCGGCGCCTTTCCGGTCAACGCCAGCCCGGCGCGCACCGCGGCGGTGACCGCGGCGCGAGGTCGGACCCAGCTGGCCTGCCTGCTCGCCGCCGTCGGCATGGCGGCGGTCGTGCCCGCCGCCGGGCTGCTACGCGACGTGCCTCTCGCTGCGCTGGCCGGCGTGCTCCTGTTCGTGGCGTCGCGGATCTTCCACGTCCACGAGCTCGTGTCCATCGGGCGCTTCGACCGCTTCGAGCTGGGGCTGGCGGTGGTCACGCTGCTGGCGGTGGCCCTGATCGGCGTCGAGCAGGGCATCGGCGTGGCCGTCGGCCTGGCCATCCTCGACCGCACGCGGCTCACCGCCCGTCCGACGCTCCACGTGCTGGGGCAGATCCCCGGCACGACGAGCTGGGCACCGCTCAGCGCGCCCGGGCAGCCGAGGGAGATCTCCGGAGTGCTCGTCGTCCTGTTCGCCGCGCCCTTGTGGTACGCCAACGCCACGCACTTCCGCTCCACGCTGGACCATGCGCGGCGGCACTCGGCGCACGCGCCCCGGCTCGTCGTCCTCGATGCGTTGGGCATGTACGACGTCGACTTCACCGGCACGCGCGCGCTGTCGCAGGCGCTCGACGCGCTCGGGCGCGACAACGTCGAGTTCGCCGTCGCCCGGGCCGGGGACCACCTGAAGGAGAACCTGGCTCGCAGCGGTCTGCTCCAGCGCATCGGTGCCGACCACTTCTACGCCTCCGTGGGCGAGGCGGTGGCCACCGTCTCCGCCGCCCCGGGCGCGCGCTGAGGCGTAGAGTCGGTGCGTATGCCCGAGCCCAGAACCGAGCACTTCACCAAGCTGATCGAGACGCTGCGGGTGCCGCCGCGGGCGAAGGTTGACCTGGCGCGCGACTATGACCCGGCCTTCAAGGCCGGCTGGGCCCGCAAGCGCGACGGCGAGGAACAGCTGGAGGTGAGCGTGGCGATGCTGTCCGAGTACCAGGAGCGCCTCGCCGCCGAGGGCTCGCGCGCGCTGCTCGTCATCCTGCAGGGCATCGACGCGGCCGGCAAGGACGGGACGATCCGCCACGTGATGAGCGGCGTGAACCCGCAGGGAGTGACCGTACGCAGCTTCAAGGTTCCCACCGACGAGGAACTCCGCCACGACTTTCTTTGGCGCTATCAGTGCGCGCTTCCGGGTCGTGGGCAGATCGGGCTCTTCAATCGCTCCCACTACGAGGATGTGCTCGTGGTGCGCGTTCACCCCGATCTCCTCGACCTGCGCGGGTTGCGCAGCGCCGGCCGGCCCGACGAGCTGTGGGCGCGACGCTACGAGGACATCAACGCCTGGGAGCGCCACCTGACCGACAACGGCTACACGCTGGTCAAGCTGTTCCTCAACCTCTCAAAGGAGGAACAGCGCACGCGGTTCCTCAAGCGCATCGACCTCGCGGAGAAGAACTGGAAGCTGTCGGCCGCCGACGTGCGTGAGCGCGAGGACTGGGACGACTACCAGCACGCCTTCTCCCAGATGCTCAGCCACACGAGCACCAAGTGGGCGCCGTGGCACGTGATCCCCGCGGACCGCAAGTGGTTTGCCCGGATTGCGGTCGGGGCTGTGATCGCCCAGGCGCTGGTGGAGCTCGACCCGCAGTACCCGTCGGTGTCAGTCGACGATCGCCAGGCACTGCGGGAGGCCCGCGCCACCCTGGTCGCCGAGGCGCCCCCGGGGGCCTCGGCCGATCCGTTCAAGGAGTCCCAGGCTGCGGACTAGACGCTCCGGGCCAGGCAGACGTAGGTGACCAGCGGCAGCTCGATCGCGCCGCCATCGTGATCGATGCTCCGCGCGATCGCGTCGAGGAGCACCGCGCGATCGGCGTCGCTGAGCAGGATGTGGTCCTGATGGGTCTGCAACAGACCGACGTACTCGTCGGTCGCGTAGCTCCGGCGCCACGAGAAGGTGAGGGTGAGCGGCTCCGCGAACGATCCGTCGGCGTCGATCTCGGCCTCCCAATCGCCGGTCAGCCGAGTGGGCTCGCTGTCGGGGTGCATGGGGAAGTCAGGGGCCAGGGTGGGAGCGGCGCTCCGGTAGGCACGGCGCAGCGACTCGCGCGCCGCGCATTGCTCCCAGTCTGGGAACGACCAGATCGCCGCCAAGGTTCCGTTGGGCACCAGCGTGGCGTGTGCCCTGGACAGGCGGACGGCGGGGTCGATCCAGTGCCAGGCTGCCGCGCTCACCAGCGCCTGGCGACGCTCCGACGGGACCCAGTCCTCGAACTCGGCCTCCACGACCTCGACCGCCGGGTGGCCGGCGCACCGGTCGCGGGCCAGGCGCGCCATGTCCGAGCTGGGCTCGATGGCCAGCACGGCGAGGCCGCGGGCGGCCAGGAGCTCGGTGGCCTTGCCGGTACCGGCGCCCACCTCGAGGATGCGCGCTCCGGGTGTCAGGCCGCCGTACTCGAGCACGGCGTCGATCGCCGGCGGCGGATACGACGGGCGCCAGCGGTCATACAACTCGGCGACGCGTCCGAACGCCAGCCGCTGCTCGTCGCTGAACCGCGGTTGCGCCGCGTCACTCACCGGCGCCCCCGTGCGCGTCAGAGCGCCGCGAACTCCTGGAGCAGGCCGCGCGCGGCGGCGATGCCGAGCGGGATGTAGTCCACCAGCATCCGTTCGTTGGGGGAGTGGATGTTGGCGTCGGGCAACGAGAAGCCGGTGATGATGGTCGGGATGTCGCGGCTGCTCAGGGCGGGAACGATCGGCAATGTCCCGCCCGAGCGGATGAGCACCGGGCGCGTGCCCACGACCCGCTCGAAGGCGGTGAGGCCCAGCTGCACCGCGGTGGAGTCGGGCGGCACGAGGCCCGGCGCGGCGGAGGAGAGGAGCTCGATCTCCACGTCGGCCTCGGGCGGCGCGGCATCGCGCATCAGCCCTTCGAAGGCCTGGGCGATCTCATCCGGGCGCTGGCCGGGGGCCAGTCGGATCGACACGTTCGCCGCCGCCTGCACCGGCAGGACGGTCTTCTGGAGGTGCGGCGACCCGCTCTCGACGCCGTTGACGTCGAGGGCCGGCTCGGCGAAGGTGCGCAGGTAGAACTCCTCGGCCGCGTTGGCGTCCTTGGGGCGGGCGCCCTGCGCGGCGAGCTCGTGGGCTCCGGTGGGCAGCGCGCGCCAGCCCGCGAGCTCGTCCGCGGTCGGAGCGGCCAGCCCCTGGCGCAGCGGCTCGACCAGGCGGCCGTTGCCGGCGACCACGGCGTCCAGGGTGTGCACCAGAGCGTGGGCCGCGTTGAGCGCGGCGCCGCCGTACATGCCGGAATGGAGGTCGCGCTCGCCGGTCCGGACGGTGACGTGGAAGTAGACGAGACCCCGCGTGGCGATGTTGAACGCCGGCACGCCGCGGGCGACCATCCCACTGTCGAAGATGACAGCGGCGTCAGCGCCCCGCTCGTCCTCCTCCAGGAACTCGATGATCGAGTGCCCTCCGGTCTCCTCCTCACCGTCGCAGGTGAAGCGCACGTTGACCGGTAGCTCGCCCGCGACGGCCAGCTCACGGGCGGCGGACAGGAGCATGTAGAGCTGCCCTTTGTCGTCGGCGACGCCACGGGCGTAGACGTATTCGTCGCGGATCTCGGGCTCAAACGGGGCCGAGTCCCACAGGTCGAGCGGGTCCTCGGGCTGGACGTCGAAATGGCCGTAGCAGAGCACCGTCGGCGCCGCGTCCGCATCACGCGAGGCGCGCAGCTCGCCGATGGCCAAGGGCTGGCCATGCCAGTCGACGAGCTCCGCGTCGCCGCCCGCGCCGCGCGAGCAGCTGACAGACCCATTCACCCGCGTCGCGAACCTCGTCCGCCCGAGCCGGGTCGGCGCTGACGGAACGGATGCGCAGCCACTCGGCCAGCTCGTCAAACCACTCAGACATGCTCCCGAGCGTACTTCAGAGCCGCCGTCGACCTCCCCGTCGTCAGCTCGTGGGCGGGACCCCATCCCGCGGCGTCCACGTGCGCCCGACCGTCGTGAGGGGGTTAGGCGCCCCGGCTCATCGCCTCGAACCCGGCGAGCATCGCGTCGAGGCCGAACGCGAACCGCTCGTCGCCGTCGGGCCCGGTCATCGGGTCCGCGATCGACGCCAGCACGGGGAAGCGGTCGGTGGGCAGGCGCTGGTAGAAGGCATGGACGTCCTCGAAATAGCGAGCGAGCTCCTCATCGTTCAGGCCGCGGTGCTCGTACAGGCTGTCCTCGAACGCCGAGGCGGCGACGTAGAGCATGAGCTGATCGAGTCCCAGCGCCAGCACACGGTCTGACAGCCCGCCGCTGCGCATCACGGCGACCACGACCTCGGCCGCGGCCAGGACCTTGGGCGAGGACGGGATGCGGCCCAGCCCGGCCAGGGCGACATCGCGGTGGCTGATGAGGATCTGGCGCAGGTCGCCGGCCATCTGATGGAGCTGCTCGCGCCAGCACGCCGGATCGGGCTCGGGCAGCGGCATTCGGCCGACGAGCTCGTCGAACACGAGCTCGAGCAGCTCCTCCTTGCCGGACACGTGGGCGTACAGCGACGCGGCACCGGTGCCGAGCCGCTGGGCAACGCCGCGCATCGAGAGCCCCGAGACCCCGGTCTCGTCGAGGACCTCGATGGCCGCCGCGACGATCGCCTCGACGGTCAGCGCGGTGCGGCGCGTCGGCCGCTCCCGGCGCCGGGGCGTACGTGGGGGGGACGGGAGGGCTGATTCGGGCTCGGGACTTGACGTAGCCATGCGGTGCAGTGTATAACACTGTTCGTTTAACGAACAATGTTCCGAACGCTGTACGTGAAAGGTCCGCCATGATCTCCGAAGCCACGTCATCGCCACCCGCGCGCCGTCCGGCGAGCCATCCCCGCCGGTGGCTCATCCTGGCGCTCGTGCTTGCCGCCGAGTGCATGGACCTGCTCGACGGGACGATCGTCAACGTTGCCGCGCCGACGATTCGCCAGGACCTGCACAGCTCCGCCTCCGCGCTGCAATGGGTCATCGGGGGCTACGCCCTGGCCTTTGCCGTCGGGCTCATCACCGGCGGCCGGTTGGGCGACATCTATGGCCGTCGGCGCCTCTTCGTCATCGGCGCGCTGGGCTTCGTGGTGGCATCGCTCGCGTGTGCGTTCTCCGTGTCCTCGGAGATGCTGATCGGCTGCCGGATGGCCCAGGGCCTCGCCGCCGCGATGCTCATCCCGCAGGGCCTCGGCGTCGTGCGCGACGTCTTCGCCCCCCGCGAGCAGGCGTCGGCGTTTGCCGTGTTCGGCCCGGTCATCGGCCTCTCGGCCGTGCTTGGCCCGATCATCGGTGGCGCCCTCATCGCCGCCAACGCGCTCGGCTCGGGCTGGCGACTCATCTTCTTCGTCAACCTGCCGCTCGGCCTCATCGCCGCGGTCGGCGCCGTCCGGGTCATGCCCGAGTCACGCGCGCCTCGCCCGCCGCGGCTCGATGTGGTGGGGACGATCCTGTGCGGCCTCGGGATGGGCTTGCTCGTCTACCCCCTCATCCAGGGCCGCGCGGCGGGTTGGCCGCTGTGGGCCTACCTGATGATCGCCGGGAGCGCCGTCGCCTTCGGAGCATTGGTCCTGTGGAGCCGGCGTGTCCGCCGGGCCGGCGGCGATCCGCTCGTCGAGGCGAGCATCTTCAGCCACCGGGCATATGCCGCCGGCGTTGCCGCGATCGTCGTCTTCTTCGCCGGCATGATCGGCATGCTGCTGGTGCTCACCCTCTTCCTTCAGTTCGGCGAGCACTTCTCGGCCATCCACGCGGGCGTCACCCTGGCTCCGTTCGCCCTCGGCACGGCCGCCGGCGCGACGGTGGCCGCGACCGTGCTCGCGCCCCGGCTGGGCCGCACGGTGCTCCAGCTCGGCGCAGTGCTCATGGCCGGCGGGTACTGGTGGGTGCACCAGGTGATCGCGGCCCATGGCCTGCACACCGAGTCGCTCATGCTGATCGCCCCGCAGCTTCTGGTCGGCGCCGGAATCGGCATGCTGATCTCGCCGCTGTTCGACTTCATCCTGGCGTCGGTGACCGACCGGGAGGTGGGCTCGGCCTCCGGCGTGGTCAACGCGCTCCAGCAGTTGGCCGGCGCGGTGGGCGTGGCCGCCATCGGCACGGTGTTCTTCACCACGCTCACCCATCACGGGTTCGTGGCTGCGATCAACCGCTGCATCGAGCTCGAGCTGGCCACGGTGCCGGTCCTCATCCTCTGCACGCTCATGCTCCCGCGCCGCGCCCGTGAGGAGGCGGCGCCCGAGGTCGATTGCGCCGAGGTCGGCGGTGTCGATCGCGCCGAGCGCGCGTACTCGATGGCGGGATAGCCGCGCTGGGGGCACACTTGCCCGCATGGGGTCGATGCGCAGAGTCGTGGTCATTGCCAGTGCGAGTGGCAACGGCAAGACGACGATGGGGCGCGCCCTCGCCGAGCGGATGGGCGTGCCGTTCATCGAGCTCGACGCGCTCGTCCACGGCCCCAACTGGGCCGAGACGCCCGACGACGCGCTCGCGGAACGGCTTGCGCCCGTCCTGGCCTCGGAGGGCTGGGTGATCGACAACGTCTACCGGCGCAAGCTCGGTAACCTCGTGCTGGAGTCCGCCGACGTGGTGGTGTGGCTGGATCTGCCCATTCGCGTGTGGCTGCCGCGCCTGGCGCGCAGGACCGCCCGGCGACTGGCCGGCCGCGAGACGATCTGGAACGGCAACCGGGAGTCTCTGCGCACTGCGGTATGGGGCCGCGACTCGCTGTTCGGCCACGCCCTGCGCATGCACTTCGTCCGCCGTCGCGAGTGGCCGGTGCAACTGAGCGGCTACCCGGTGGTCCGGCTGCGCACCACCGCCGGGGTGCAGGCGTTCCTCACCCGGGCCTCCCGGCGCCACGGCGGCAGGGCATGACCGCCCCGGCGTCCGAGCGGCGAACGGCACGGCTTCGCCTGCGGCGCGTGACGGAGGCCGACATCGCGACCGTGGTGTCGTTCAGCACCGATCCATCCACCCACCATCACCGCCCCGGGGGCACGCCGACCCGCGAGGAGGCCCAGGCCTTCGCCCGAAGCTTCATCGAGGACTGGGACACCCACGGACTTGGCTACTGGGTCGTCGAGCATGAGGGTCGCGACGTCGGGGTGGCCGGGGTCAAGGCGTCGACGCTCGGCGACCGGCCCTGCTGGAATCTGTACTACCGCTTCGCGCCTGAGGCCCATGGTCGCGGTCTTGCCGCCGAGGCGACACGCGAGGCCATCGGTGCCGCGCGCGGACACACGCCGGAGTGGCCGGTGGTGGCGCGGACCCGGCCGGGGAACGAGCCGGCGGCGCGGCTGGCGCGCGCGATTGGCCTGGAGCGGCGTCCTGACCTCGACGCCGACGGATTCATCACGTTTGCGGGCTGAAGACGCGCTCCTCCCACTCGGCGAAGCGCCGGTAGCCGACGTCGGCGTAGATCTTGTTCGACGTCGGGTTGGCGAGATCGGTGTACAGCATGCAGGTGTGCGCGCCGGTGTCCAGACCGTGGCGGCTGACGGCAGCCACCGCTGAGGAGGCGTACCCGCGCCGGCGCGCCTCGTCCGGCGTGTACACCGGGCCGATGCGGATGACGCCCGCCACCGCCGGGTTGCTCGAGACCAGGGACACGGGCCTGCCCTCGTCCTGCCACAGATACAGGTCCCCCTGGGCGATGCGGAAGTCGACGGTGGCCGCCCGGGCCTCCGGACCGGCGTCGATCACGTGACTGTCGGCGACGAAGGCGTCCCACCACCTCAGAGCCAGGTCGCGGTCGGCCTGGGTGGCGGCCACCAATCGGCCCGGCCCCGGCCGCGGCGGGTCCACCACGCTGGTGAGGGAGTGCATGGCCATCGCGGTCCGGCAGCGATCGGAGCCGCCGGTGCGGCGGGTCCACGCCTCGGCGATGGCGCGCGCGGTGTCCTTCAGGGCGTTGACCCCAGGCAGCTCGGGGTCGGGCCCGAGCCACAGGTCAAGTAGCGGGCCGGCGTCCTCGGGCTCGATCGCGGTGCACAGCATCGGCCAGGGGGCCGTGCGCATCGCCGCCCCCGTCACCGCGCCGCTGTCGTCGACGCCCACCGCCAGGATCGCCGGCGACATCCGGAACTGACCCTGGACCGTTCCGGCGAGCACCGTCGCCACGACGTTGTTCTGGATATGGGCCTCCAGCAACGGCCGCACGCGGGTGGCAAATGCGCCCAGATCGGCTTCGAGCTCCCATCGCATACCGGAGCTCAGCGCGATGCGGTCACCTGATCGAGCTGCGGCTTGACCTCGGTGACGAACAGATCCAGGGTCCGGCGCGCCTCATAGAGGGTCATGTCTCCGGTGGGGAGCATGAAGCAGATGTAGTCGCTGAGCCCGTCCTCGAGCGCGCCGGCGAGCCGCTCGGCGATCTGGCCGGGGGTGCCGGCGCCGAAGCTGATCGCGGGCTCCATGGCGGCGAGGATCGCGCGCAGCGGCCCCTGGGCGGCGTCGCACTCCTCCTCGGAAATGACGAGGCGGTCGAAGCGGTGGGCGTTACGGGTCCGGCGGACCAGTCCCTCCATGCCGCGCCGGGCGATCCCCTGTGCCTCGTCCTCGGTCGGCGCGATCGCGAGCACGACGTTATAGGCCACCCGCGGCTCAGACTCGGGCCCATCGAGTCGCAGTTCGTCGTCCTTGTGGCGGTGCCAGGCCTCGACGTACTGGTCGTAGGCGGCCTGCTCGATCTTGCCCGGCCACATCAGGCTCAGGCCGTACTGACCCGCTGCCACCGGGTTGCCCGGATACCAGAACGGGATGTGCTCCTGGAACGGCCGGGTGGACATCGGCATCGTCGGGAAGTCGTAGAACTTACTGCCCTCGCTGGAGATCTCGCCCGTGGCCAGCGCGCGCTTGATGATGCCCAGCACGTCGACGAAGCGCTCGCGCGACTGTGGCCACGAATCACCGAACCAGTAGTGCTCGACGGGGACTGCGCCACGCCCCACGCCATAGTCCAGCCGCCCCTCCAGCAACTGGTCCAGCACGCACAGATCCTCGATGAGCTGCACGGGTGGGTGCATCGGCAGCAGCTTGACCATCGGGCCGAGCCGGATCTGGCTGGTCACCTGGGAAGCCGCCGCGATGAACAGTTCCTGGCTCGGGGTCATGCACAGATCGCTGCCGTGGTGCTCGGCGAAGTAGTAGCCGGCGAAGCCTGCCTCGTCGGCGGTCTGGACCAGAGCCAGACGATCCTTGAGCAGCCGGTTGGTCGGCGTGCCGGGGATGTCCTCGATGTGGTCGAAGATGCCAAAGCTCGGTGCGGTCACGGCAAGTCCTTTCGCTGGACGATCCTCACCTCAGATCCTGACATCCCGGCCGGGCGAGCGCGATCGCCTTGCACAAATAGCCAACGCCCCCCGCACCGAGCGGCACGGAGGGCGTTGGGGGAGGGGTTGACGCCTCAGCCGAACATCACGTTGAACGGCAGCGGGGCCGCCGTGCCCGAGCTGTTGACGGTGAGAATCTCGGCGCTCGTGTCGCCGCTCGCGGTGCATGCGGCGCTGGCTGGAATGCGCACCTGAGCAGAGCCGGGCGTGGCGGCATCCCCTCGGACGGAGGCCACACCCACCGACGGCGTGGACGCCAGCTTGACGCAGTAAACGCCCGCGCCCGTGCCCGGCTCGACGCCGGTCACGCCGCGGCTCGTGGCCAAGGTGCCGCCGGCGTCCACGCTGGCGAAGCTCGTGGCGACACCGTTGCAGGCGAACGTGGTGCCCGACGCGCCAGTGAAGCTCGAGCCGCCGTTCGGGCAGGCCGCATTGCCCACGCCCAGCGTCGCGCTGGCGACGCTCCGGCCCGCCGCGCCGGTGCGACCGGTGCGCCCGGTGGCGCCGGTCCTGCCCGTCGCTCCCTGAGCGCCGGTGGCGCCGCGTCGCCCGACCGGGCCCCGCTGGTTGAAAGCCAGCGCGCGTTCGTGACGGCCGCACCGCGCGCCCGCTCGCACCACCCGCACCGCGCCGCCCGACGTCCGGAAGCAGGTGTGGATCACGCCGTTGCCGGCGGGGGCGATGGCGGCGTAGGCCCCGCCACCCATGGCGAGGACAAGCGCGAGCGTGGAGGCCACGTTCGCGTACGAGAGATGGTGCCGGATGAGTCCCATCGCTGCCTCCTGGTCGGTTGTCGCGGCGCGCCGCCACCCCGGCGGGGGCCTCACCCTCGGCAAACCCTGTGTCGCGCCGAAAGTTGCTGCACCCCGGCCCGTGCGAGCGGGCGTGGGTGCCAGGCCGCCTGAGCGGCTTGCTCGGTGCACGAGAAGGGTCCCTCGCTGCCTGGAGCAATCTTCCACAAATGCTGACAACGGATGAGGCGACCTGCCCAGAGTGTCGTAGGTTGCACGATTCGCAACGTCACTCTCGTGAGGACCGCTTTGGTGGAGGTTGGATTTGCCAGCGGGGGCCGCCGCGCTTGCCCAGGGGTGGGCAGCGCACCCGCAGGCTGCACGCAGTCTCCACCGAGATCGCGAGAGCGCCGGACGCCGGCGAGACAGGACCGGCACGAGGGAGACACGGCATGACGGGTCTCGACCACACACCACCCCTGCCCCAAGGAGCGACTAGTGACCTTCCCCCTCCGAAGGCTGCGGAGCAGCCTCGCGGTCATGATCGCGCTCGGCGTCATCAGCGCCGTGGCCCTATCCGCGTCGGCCGCGCAGGCCGACCTCATCAATGTCAGCGCCTGCAACGGCCAGACGCTGAGTACACCGTTCGCGCCCTGGGCTGATCGCTCGTCGTACGAGCTCGCGCCCGGCGGTGACTTCGAGAGCCCGGCCTGGACGCTGAGCGGTCGCGCAAGCGTGGCCGACGGCAGCGAGCCGTTCGCGGCGACCGGCGCGCTCGGCGCCTCGTCACTGGCGCTGCCCGCCGGCTCCTCGGCCCAGTCACCACCGACGTGCGTCGACGCCGCCTACCCGACGGTCCGTTTCTTTGCCTCGGGCATGGGGACGATGGCGGTGGGCGTTGACTATGACGGCCTCTACCTGCCGGCGGGCATCGCCGTGGTCGCCGGCGGCTGGCAACCCTCGCCGTTGATGCTCACCAGCTCGACGTTGCCGGCGGCGGTCGCGGGAGGAACGACCGACGTGTCACTGGTGCTCACCGCCCTCACCGGCAACGTGCGCGTCGACGACGTCTTCATCGACCCGTGGAATCGAGGCTGACGCTGGTCTCGCCGGTGAGAGGTGTGCGGGTGCTCATCGACTCCTACGAGAGCGCCTGGGCGGAGACCCTGTTGCGCTTGGGGCGGGAGCGTCATTCGGACCGGGGCCGGGCGCGCCGGCTGCTCATCACCGAGGCGGGTGCAGCGGCGATCTTCGTTATTGGCGCTAGTGCCCTGGCCGTGTTCGGTCACGCGACGCGGTCACTGTCGCTGTGGGCGCTGATCGTCACGGTGGCTTCGTACCTCATCGCCAGCCGGGTTCAGTATCCGGTCGGCAGCGCCTGGACGGCGCCGACCCAGCTCATCTTCGTCCCGATGCTGTTCGTGCTCCCGACGCCGTTGGTCCCGCTCATCGTGGCCGCGTGCTCGGTGGCCGACCGCCTGCCGCAGGCCCTGGCCGGCCCGGTTGCCCCAGCCCGCTTGCTCGCGCGCGTCGGCGACAGCTTCTATGCGCTCGGTCCCGCGCTGGTGCTCGTTGCCCTCGGTGGGCAGAACTTCTCTTGGAGCCGCTGGCCCCTCCTGCTGCTGGCCTTCGCCGCGCAGGTGGCCTTCGACGGGGCATCCGGGCTGGCTCGGACATGGGTGTCCGAGCGTGTCCCGCCTTCGGTCCAGCTCCCGATGCTGTGGCTGTACGCCACTGACGCGTCGTTGTCGTGCATCGGCCTGCTCGTCGCCGCGTCCGCGGTCGTCCACGCCGGGTTGGTATTGCTGGCCCTCCCGCTCGTCGGCCTGCAGGGGCTCCTGGCCAGCGAGCGCCAGCAGCGCCTGGACGCGGCGCTGGCGCTGCGAGAGGAGCATCGCATCGCGGTCGAGCTCCAACGCGGACTGCTCCCCAAGCGTCTCCCTGACACCCCCGGACTCGATCTGGTGGCCCACTACGAGGCGGCCGGGCGCGGGGCAGAGGCCGGGGGTGACTGGTACGACGCGTTCGCGCTGACCCACGGGCGGATCGGGATCGTGGTGGGCGACGTGACGGGCCGGGGGATCCCCGCGGCGTCGATGATGGGCCACCTGCGCAGCGTGACGCGCGCCTTCGCCCTCGCCGACGACGGGAGTCGCAGCCCCGGCGAGGTGCTGACTCGGCTCAACCGCCACCAGCTCACGCTCGGCGAGCAGGAGCTGTTCACCGTGATCTACGCGATCGTCGATCCACGCCGCGGACGGGTGTGCTGGGCCAGCGGCGGGCATCCACCGCCCCTGGTCCGCGGGGCCGATGGCGCGACGCGCTTCCTCGAGGGCGGTGGCGCGGTCATGGGGGTGTGGGACGTGGTCTACGGCGACGCCGAGGACACGCTGCGGCCCAGCGACACGCTCATCTTCTACAGCGACGGCCTGGTCGAGCGGCCCGGGGAGTCGTTGGACGTCGGGCTGGAGCGGCTGTCGGCCGCCGCGGCCGCTGGTCCCGACGAGCCGGCGGAGCTGTGCGACCACGTCCTCGGGACGATGCTGCCCGCGGCGCTGGCGGTGCGCGACGACGTCACCGCCATGGTGGTGAGAGTTCGCGATGACGCCCTGCGGGCGGTCGTCGACGGCGGCGCCTGGCCGGCTGTGGCGGCGCACTAACCGCCCCCGCTCGCGCAGCCTCGCCCGCGTTCTTATGCAGTTGTGCGATTGCGCCGCACCTGTCGTTCACCAACGCGGGGCATCCTCAGCTCATCGGTAAAGGAGCCTGAGCCATGACCACGATCCTCATCATCAATGCCATCTCGTCGCTCGTCGCCGCCGCGGGCATCGGCGGTCTCGCTGCGCGCCGCGCCCGGCGCGCGGCCCGGGTGCAGCCGGCGTACGTGACCAGCGGGGCGCGCCGCCGCGGCGCGCGCTGAGCGCTCAGCTCCCGGCTGCCGCCGTGGCGCTCTGCGCAGTAGCCGCGGTCGCGGCCGCGGCATCTGACTGGACCGAGACGGTGGGCTGATCGGCCACCGACGCCGGTGCCTGGTCAAGGGCGGCGTTCGCCGTGGCCGGGCTGCTGTTGTCCGCGGACCCTCCGGACGCGCTCGACGACGAGCTTCCGGGGTCCGCCGTGCCGGCGTCCGCGGTGCTGGGGTCGCTCGCGGTCGCCGACGGCGACGAGCTCTCACTCGTGACGTTTGAGGAGCCGCCGGCCGGAGCCGAGGCGGCATCGGCGCCCGAGCTCGAGTCCGTGGACGGTGCCGCGTCAGACGCGGGGGCGGGGGACGTCGCGGGGCTCGACGGGTCGGGCGTGGACGCCTGCGTCGTGGTCGTGCCGCCGGTCGAAGCGGGGGCGGTGGTGGTCGTCGCCGGGGCGGAGGCGGCGGGGCTGCTTGGAGCGGGCGCGGAAGACGTGCCGGCTCCACCGGTGAGAGCCGGACCGGTTCCCGGCGTCGATCCGCCGCCGGTGCCTGAGCTCGGCCCCGAGGACGTCGACGTGGAGGTCGCTCCACTCGATGTCGTCGCGGTCGTCGACGGCGCCGACGGCGGGGTGCCGACCGACGTGGAGGTGACGGTTCCGGGCGTCGCCAGGGGTGCGCCGAACGGTCCGGCCAGCGGGCTGCTGGACCGTTGCGACGCCCGTGCGGACACGGAGGCCAGCAGCCTCTCGCGGATCGTCGGGGGCGCCGCGATGCGCTGAGGGAACGGGTGGTCGCCGTGGCCGGCGCTGGCCGCTACCGTGGCGATGGCCGCTGCGGTGAGGATCTTCGCCACCACCCCGGTGGCGCTCAGGCCGCCGACGCCGACCGATTCGCCGATGGCGGCCAGGCCCGTAGCGGCCACGATGGCCGGGGCGCTCGTCGCCACGACGCCGGCGCCCGCGGTGGCGACCCCGCCCGCGGTGGCGACCCCGCCCGCGGTGGCAGCCGAGAGCGCGCCGACGCCGCCGCCAAGACCAGTGACCGTGGCGGCGCCGCCGATGGCCGACACGCCACCCACCGCCGACACGCCACCTACCGCCGACGCGCCTCCGACGACCGCGCCGCCGCCGTGGAGCACGGAGCCGAGGATCGAGGTCTTGAGCTCGCCGGCGAGCGCCACCGGCACGATCAGCGCCAACGCCGTCCGCTGGTGGCTGACCTGGTGCTCGTAGGTCTGACAGCCAGGGCAGCGGTCGATGTGCGCGCGCAGGAGGCTTCGCGCCGGAACGTGCCCTTCCATCATGGCCAACTGCTCGCGGATGTCGCCGCACGGGTGCTGTCGTGCCTGGCGGCCGCGGACGAGCGCCTCGCGCGCCTGGAAGACGAGCGCCTTGACCTTCTCCGTGCGCACGCCGAGCACGCTGGCGATGTCCTTCTGGGGATGGTCGCCGAGCTCGAACAGGACCAGGGCGGCACGCTGATCGGCGGGCAGCCGCCTCATGTCGTCCAGCATCTCGCGCAGGTCCTCCCGGCGCTGGACCTGGTCGGTGAGACCATCGAATACCGGTTGGTCGGTGGTCAGGTCGTCAACCCCGATCGCCTCGCGCCGCGCACGCAACTCAGACAGGCAGCGGTTGCGCGCGATGGTGTACAGCCACGGTCTCAGCGCGATGCTGCTGTCGCTGGCGCGCATGGCGCGGTAGGCCGAGACCAGGGTCAGCTGGAGGGCGTCCTCGGCGGCCTCCCGGCTGCCGAGCATGTGCGCGCAGAAGGCCAGGATGCCCCGGGCATAGCGGTCGTAGATCTCCTCGAACGCGGCCGGCTCGCCGCTGCGCACGCCCGCGACGAGCTCGTCATCGGACTGGCCGACGACCCATCCGCGGTCCGCTACATGGTCCAATCCAAGGACCGTTGCCGTCTCCCCCATGCGCATAGTGTGCGCCACTCGGGCGTCAGAGTCCAGTCAGGTCGTCGTCAGGCGTTCGTCGCAGGACTCCCAACGCGCAAGGTCGCGCCGAAACGGTCGGCTTGCGGACATAGGACTGCGCCCCGGGGGGCCGTCCTGGCCCCCGGGACGCTGTGCCCCCACAACCATCGGCGGACCGGGTCCGACCCGACCGCAAACTCTTCCACCCCAACGATGGCTTCAGGTACTTGAAACGCAGGGTTCAGGCGAAGGTTGGTCGAACACCTTCATGTTTGGTGCTCGGCTTTGGCATAATCACATTTGAGCAAGCTTGGGACGGAAGTCATTTCCGTCCCGCGGGTCGGGCGAGTGTGCCCCCACTTCCCTGACTCTCCGGGGGGTTTAGACGGATCTAGGCCCCCCGGGCCTATATGCGCTGACGTGGGCCGATGGGGGGCCAGCGGCCCCCGTCAGCGCGTGCCCGGGTCCAGGAAGATCGGCGCCGCCGCTCCGCCCCGCGTACCCTTGGCGTGATGCGTCGAGCTCTTCTGGCGATGGCATGCCTCGCCGGCGGGGCGGGGGCGTGCGTCACGGCCGGGTCCGCCGGTGCGGCGCCGCCGGGCGCGCGCGCCGTCGCCGTCCCCGCGGCCGGCCGATCGGTCAACACCACGCACGCCGATCACGTCATCGGCCACGGCACGCCGGCCGGCTGCACCTCGGCGGCGGTCGTCGCCGCCGTACGAGCGGGAGGGATCATTCGCTTCTCCTGCGGCACGCATCCGGTCACGATCACCATGCGCGCGACGGCCAAGGTCCGAAACACCAGCGCCCGCGTCGTCCTGGACGGCGGCGGTCTGGTGACCCTCAGCGGAGGCGGCCGGCGCCGGATCCTATACATGGACACCTGTGACCGGGCGCAGGTGTGGACCACGTCGCACTGCCAGGACCAGGCAACGCCGAGGCTGACGGTCCAGAACATCACCTTCGCCAACGGCAACTCGACCGGCCAGCGCTTCGAGGGCGGCGGGGGCGGGGCGATCTTTGACCGCGGCGGACAGTTGCGCGTCGTCAACGCCACCTTCACCGGCAACCGCTGCGATGCCACCGGACCCGACCTGGGAGGGGCCGGCGTCCGCGCTCTCTCCCAGTACCAGGGCCGGCCCGTGTACGTGGTGGGCAGCCGCTTCGACGGCAACGTGTGCTCCAACGGCGCGGCGTTGAGCAGCATCGGGGTTTCCTGGACGGTGCTCAACAGCCGCTTCATCGACAACCGCGCCACTGGCCGAGGCGCCAACCCGGCGCAGGCGGGGTCGCCGGGCGGCGGCAGCGGCGGCGCGATCTACAACGACGGCGACGCGATGACCCTGTTTGTGGCCGGCAGCACCTTCATGCACAACCATGCCAACGAGGGGGGCGGGGCGATCTTCTTCGTCTCCAACGACCGCACCGGCACGATGGCGATCGCGGACTCCACCCTCCAGCACAACCCCAACGACGTCTTTCACACCCAGGGCCTGGCCGGGATCTTCTTCCTCGGTGCGCGGCGCCCGGCCATCACCGGCTCGATCCTGCGCTAGCCGCGGACGCGACGGTCACAGATCCATGCCCGCGCAGCTGGTCACCATCCCGATCAGCCACTTCTGCGAGAAGGCGCGCTGGGCGCTGCACCGCGCCGGCGTGTCCTACGTGGAGCGGCCTCATCTGCAACTGGTTCACATCGTCGCCGCTCGCCGGGCCGGCGGAGGAAGGTCCGTGCCCGTGTTCGTGGCTGACGACGGTGAGGTGGTCGCCGACTCCACGGACATCCTGCGCTGGGCCGACCGCCGCCTTGCGGTCGACGAGCGCCTCTACCCCGCGGGCGAACTGGGAGACCGGGCCGCTGCGCTGGAGGATGAGTTCGATGAGGGGCTCGGACCCGACGGACGGCTGTGGATGTACCACGAGACGCTGCCCGTGCTCGATCGCCTGCGCCCCTGGGCGCAGGCCGGGCTTCCCCGCTGGGAGCAGCTGGCCCTGCGCTGGTCCGGGCCGCTGGCGAGCTTGGCCATCAGCCGCGCCCTCGGGGTCAACGACCGGACGGCCGCGGTCGCCCTACAGCACGTCGACCGCGTCTTTGACGACGTCGCCGATCGCCTCGCCGATGGCCGGCGGTTCCTCCTGGGCGACCGGTTCACCGCGGCCGATCTGACGTTCGCGGCGCTCTCGGCCCCGATGCTGCTGCCCGGCGGCTACGGTTCGCCGCTGCCGCCGCCCGAGGCGATGCCCGCTGCCGCCGCCGCACACACCTGCCGCCTGCGGGCCCATCCCGCCGGGGCGTTCGCCGACCGCCTCTACGCCGAGGAACGATGGGCGCGGCGCGGCGGCCCGTGAGCGCCCCGGCTCAGTCGCCGGCGGGCGTGTTGAGGAACGCCGGCGCGGGGCCCGGGCGCGGAGTGCCGAAGGTCGCGTAGTGGTCACGGGCCGAGGTCTCCTCGTCGGGGACCCCGGCGCCGCGGCGGACCGCAGCCGGCGCGAAGGGGTAGCGCGCGCTACCCCTCTCTGTTCGAGCGCCGACGGCGAGGATGAGAGCGGGCTCGGCACCGGCGGCGACGATGGTGTGCGCCGTCCCGGGAGGGCAGTGAACGAGATCCCAGGCGCGCAGCACCCGCTCCTCACCCTCGATGACCAGGACGCACGCGCCGCGCAGGACGAGGAAGTCCTCCTGCCCGGCCTCGTGGTGGTAGAGGGTCATCGGCCGGCCCGGTTCGATCCAGTACAGCCCGATGCCCAGGTCGTCGAAGTGTGCCGGCCCCTCGCCCCCGAACTTGCACACCGAGCGCATGTCGTTGTGCATCCAGCGCGCGTCGCGCGCATTGATGACGAACCAGCCCGCCGTCGTCGGGACGCCGTCTTGGATCACCGCCTCGTCCACGTCACTCTCCCATTCGAAATTCCAAAGGCCATGAAACGTATTTAATGGCAACGCGCTCGCCACGGCTGAGGCCGGCCGTCAGCGAGCGGGGAACGACAACACAATCATCGTCAGGAGGACCGGAACATGGCGAACGACGCATCGCAGGCGCTGGGCGCGCCCGAGGTGGCCGGCGCTCTGGTGAGCCCGCGTGGACTGACCAAGAAGATGTCGATGGGGACCGCGGGATCTCAGGTGGGCGGGCTGGTCGGCACGCTGGCCGCGACCGCGCTGGCCTCCAAGTCGGCCAAGAAGACCCCGGACATGCCCAGCTTCGGCCGGATGGGCTACCTCGCCGCGTCAGAGACCGAGCTGGTGCTGACCAAGACCTCGCAGCTGGGATGGAAGCCATATCCCAAGGGCGACGCCCTGGTGCGCATGGCGCGTACCGACGTCCAATCGGTCGAGCTCGAGCGGGGCAAGGTGCTCTCCCGCCTCAAGGTCACGTTCGCTGACGGGCTCTCGTGGGAGTTCGAGGTCGCGCGCGCGAATCGCAAGGGCGCCATGGAGTTCACCACCGCGCTGGGCGGGAACGTGAGCTGACGCTGAGTGCGCGGCCAAAGGGACGCCGCGCACGTGGAGTCGATAGACAATGGCTCGTGGATCTGCGCCTGCGGCCCCTGCGCATCGACGACGAGCACGAGGCGCGCGCCGCGCATTCAGAGATGGCCCCGGACGGATTCTCGTTCCTGCTGGACTGGGGCCGCGGGGTCCCGTGGGCCACCTATCTGGAGAGGATTGACAGGCGTCGCCGGGGGCTGGACCTGCCCGCCGATCGCGTGCCCGGCACCTTCCTGGTCGCCGAGGTCGACGGCGAGCTGGTGGGCCGGGTGTCGATTCGCCACGAGCTCAACGCGTTCCTCGCCGACTTCGCCGGCCACATCGGCTACGGGGTGCGTCCCGCCCACCGCGGGCGCGGATACGCCACCGAGATCCTGCGTCAGTCGCTGGTCATCGCTCGCGGGGAGGGCGTGGAGCGCGTCCTGGTCGTCTGCGATGAGTCCAACGTCGCCTCGGCCACGGTCATCCGGCGCCTCGGGGGCAGGCTCGAGGGTGTCCGTCCCGGCCACGACGGCAGCACGCCCATCGCGCGCTACTGGTTTCCCTGAACGTCAGGCGGGGCAGCCGAGCAGACCCTCGTCGGTCTGGAAGCGCCAGACGAAGCCGGAGACGATCGCGGCAGCCTACCGCGACAAGCCCCGCACTCGAACGATCAGACCGGAGACTCAAGTGAGCCGCCACGGACGTCGATTCATGACGCATGGAACGACGTCGCGAACTCGAGCAGGCCGCCGCCCTGTGTGCCGTCAAACGCTACGCCGAGGCAATCCGGGGGCTGCGGGTTCTCGTCCGCGAGACTCCGCACGACGTCGACTGTCTCGGTCTGCTGGGAGAGGCGCAGCTGGCAAACCACGACCCCGATGGTGCGCTCGCCACCGCCACCAAGGCCATCGCGGTTGATCCCAAGCGCGATCTGCCCCACCGCCAGGCGAGCATCGCGTCCAGTCGACGCGGTCTGCACCGTGAGGCCATCGCGCACGCCGAGGAGGCGGTGCGCCTGGCCCCGACCCAGCACCGCGCGTTCCTGGCCCTCGCGCGCGCGCTCCTGCGCGCCAAGACCGACCTGCCCCGGGCGCGGCGGTCAGCCGTTCAGGCGATCGTGCTGGCTCCCGATGAGTCCGAGCCGCACCTGGTGTTCGGCATGGTGTCAGCGGCCGACCGCGAGCACGCGGCCGCCGAGGCGGCATTCCAGCGAGCGCTGGCCCTCGATCCGTCCAGCGCTCTGGCCCGCAACGAACTCGCCCGCCTCAACCTCAGGCGGTCCTCCCAACCCCACCCGACGTCATCGGCCCAGGCCGCTGTAGGGGGCGCGCCCGGCGCGGCGCCACCGCCCCTGGCGCCGGTTCGGCGCCGGAGGCTCGCCATCGTGGCCCGGGTCGTGCGCGCACGCCGCTCGGGACGTCCCGGAACCGCCGAGAACCTGGCCAGTTAGCGCTAACATCCCGCCCGCGGAGAGCGCGGCACGGTGTGCGCGCGGGAACACAGCTTGAGTCGGGAGGGAAGGTATGCGCAGGGCGTACCGTTCGTTTGCCGTCGTCTGCGGGGCGACGGTACTGCTGGCCGGCGGCCTGTTGAGCGGCGCCGGGGCCAAGGGCGTGCCGGCTCGCGGAGCACCCCGAGCTCACGCCACACGCGCAGCCAACGTCGGGCGGCACGCACTCCGGACGCACACGATCACCTACGACCAGGACTCGTTGATGATCGATGGTCGCCGCGCGGTGATCTGGTCCGGGGAGTTCGAGTACTGGCGCCTGCCGAGTCCCAGCCTGTGGCTGGACATCCTCCAGAAGATGAAGGCCGAGGGCTACAACGCGGTCACGATCTACTTCGACTGGGCCTATCACTCACCCAAGCCCGGCGTCTATGACTTCTCGGGCGTCCGCGACGTCAACCGGCTACTCGACATGGCGGCCAAAACCGGCCTGTACGTCATTGCCCGCCCTGGCCCGTACATCAACGCCGAGACCAGCGGGGGCGGGCTCCCCGGATGGCTGACGACCCAGGCGGGGAGGGCGCGGACCAACGCGCCCGACTACGAGGCCGCCGCCGACGAGTGGCTGCACCACATCGACGCGATCCTGCGCAACCACCAGCTCACCAACGGCACGGGGACCGTGATCCTCTACCAGATCGAGAATGAGCTGGCCAGCACGGGCAGCGGCGAGTTCGACTACATGCAGAACCTCTACGACACCGCGCGTGGCGACGGCATCACCGTGCCGATCTTCCACAACGACAAGGGCCGCAACGGCATCTGGGTGCCGGCGAACTCGGGGGTCCCCGGCACCGTGACCGGTCCCAACGACCTCTACGCCTTCGACGGCTACCCCGGCGGCACGTGCAACACCGACGCGACGCCCGGCGCGCCCTCCACCGCACCCGACTGGGGGATCTGGGGCTCCGGCGGGGCCACCGGAGGCTCCAGCGCGTCCCCCAACACGCCGGGGTTCGCCGCCGAGTTCGGCGGCGGTTGGTTCGACTACTGGGGCAGTCAGGGCACGTATGACTGCATGGCCCAGCGGGAGGGCCCCGGCTACGAGCGCGTGTTCTACGAGACGAACATCGCCAACCGCCTCACCATCCAGAACTTCTACATGACGGTCGGGGGGACCTCGTGGGGGTGGGAGCCGGCGCCGGTCGTCTACACCTCCTACGACTATGGGGCGGCGATCAACGAGGCGCGCCAGTTGCGCCCCAAGGCCTCGACGATGAAGGAGATCGGGCTGTTCTTGCAGAGCACGGCCCCGATCGTCTCCACGGTGCAGAAGGGCGACCCGGTGACGCCGTCGTCCTCCGCGGTCAAGGTCTATGACGACGTGAGTCCCGCCACGGGCACGCACCTCTACGTCGCGATGCACAACCCGTCCAACGCGACCACCGACGACAGCTTCACCTTCCCGATCACCACCGCGGACGGCACCTACACCGTCCCGCAGCAGGGGACGCTGGCGATCGATGGACAGGACGCCAAGATGCTGCTGGCCGACTACGACATGGACGGCCAGCACCTCGTCTACTCCACCTCCGAGCTCATGACCCACCTCGTGCAGGGCTCCCAGGACGTCGCGCTCTTCTACGGGCGCGACGGCCAGGACGGCGAGACCGTCCTGCGCTACGCGAGCCGGCCCGAGGTGACAGTCGTGGCGGGGAAGGTGTCGAGCACGTTTGACCCGTCCACGGGCGACCTGCGCCTCGACTACGTCCACAACGGCCTGGCCGAGGTCAAGATCAGCGGCGGCGGACGGCCCGCCCTCAGCCTGCTGCTGGCCGACACCACCACCGCGGACGGGTTCTGGCGCCAGGACACGGGCGCCGGCCCGGTTCTGGAGCACGGCCCCGAACTGGTGCGGACCGCCGCGATGAGCGGCTCGACGCTCCAGCTCGCCGGGGACACGAGCGCCGCCACGACGATGACGGTCTGGGCCCCGCCTGGCGTGCGGACCGTCACCTGGAACGGCGCGCCGGCGATCGTCTCGTCCCAGCTGAACCCGGCCCGGGGAGGAGGCGACGCCACCGCCCACCTGCCCGGCCCGGCCGCGATCCGGCTGCCCGATCTCTCGACCGCCCGCTGGCGTTACGCGCCCGAGTCACCAGAGTCCCAGCCGTCGTTTGACGACTCGAAATGGCAGCTCGCCGACAAGACGACCACCAACTCCACCAGCAAGCCCCCGGCGGGGCAGCCTGTGCTCACCGCCGATGACTACGGCTTTCACCAGGGTGACGTGTGGTACCGGGCCGCCTACTCAGGGGCGGGCGCCGCGAGCACCCTGTCGATGACCTACGGCGGGGGCGGCGCCGGGATGCTCCAGGCGTGGCTGGACGGCGTCTACCTCGGCCAGAACGTGCTGGCCAGCGGCCAGGCGGCGCCGCCCACGACGGGCACCGCCACCTTCAGCATCCCCACCGCGCTGCGCACCGACGGTCCGCACACTCTGGCCGTCATGGTCCGCGACGACGGCCACAACGAGGACGGCGGGGTCAACGACGCCCAGAAGGAGGGCCGGGGCCTCATCGCGGTCAGGATGACCGACGCCGATCAGGCGGCGGTGACCCCGCAGATGAGCTGGCGGATCCAAGGCGATCTCGGCGGCGAGCAGCTTGCCGACCCCGTCCGCGGGCCGGAGAACAATGGCGGCCTGTTCGGGGAGCGCCACGGCTGGTACCTCCCCGGGTATCCCGACGGCGACTGGACGCAGACGACCGTGCCGGCGACCTCGGCGATGTCGGGCACGGCGTGGTACCGGACCACGTTCCGCCTGAGCATCCCGCGATCAGACGACGCGTCGCTGGGCCTGACGATCGGCGATCCCTCGTCGCCCCGCTCCGCAGCGGACTACCGCGCCCTGATCTTCGTCAACGGGTGGAACATGGGGCAGTACATCGCCGACGTGGGCCCCCAGCATACGTTCGTGATCCCCAACGGGGTGCTCAACCCCGACGGCCAGAACACGCTCGCCCTGGCCGTGACCAGCGACGGCGGCCCCGGCAACGGTCTGGATAAGGTCGCGCTGACCAACCTCGGCACCGTCCGCGGCGGAGTGCCGGTCCAGATGGACCGCTCGCCGGCCTGGAATGCGCACACCTGGGGCTCGCCCGCCGTGCCCAGCGAGGTGGCGATGGAGGGCTTCCACGGCACCGCGGCCAGCCCGGCGCGCGGCGGTGACACCTTCACCGTCACCGGCACCGTGGCCAACCTCAGCGGCCCCGCGGCCCACGACGTGGGCGCGGCTCTCACCCTGCCCGCGGGGTGGACGGCCACACCGTCGGCCCCGACCACCATCGGGACGCTGGCCCGCGGCGCGTCCCAGACGGTCAGCTGGACTGTCACCATCCCCGATGACGCGACCCAGGGCAGCTATACCGTGGCGGCGATCATCAGCTACCGGCAGGGGCAGAGCACCCAGACCACCGGGGGGACCTACGCCCTGAGCGTCATCCCCAAGGGGCTGGTGTACATCTCAGACCTGCCCTTCGTCTCGGCCACCAACGGCTTCGGGCCGGTGGAGCGCGATCAGAACGTCGGCGGGTCCGGAGCCGATGACGGCGGCCCGCTGACCATCGACGGCGTCAGCTACGCCAAGGGCCTGGGCACGAACGCGGTCTCGAGCGTCGTGATCAACGTCCCGGCCGGCTGCACGCAGTTCTCCAGCGATGTGGGCGTCGACGACTCCGCCGCCGGGAAGGGGAGCGTCACCTTCAGCGTGCTGGCCGACGGCGCGCAGGTCGCGTCCACCGGCGTGATGCGCGGCGGCCAGCCCGCCCAGCACCTCAGCGCCGTGATCACCGGCGTGTCGCAGCTGACGCTCGACGTGGGCGACGCCGGGGACGGCGTCGGCCACGACAACGGCGACTGGGGTGACGCCCAGCTGATGTGCCCGAGCTGACCCGGCGAGCCGCGCGCCCGTCATGAACGCATGCGCTCGGCTCCATGCCAGGCCGACGTGAGACGATTGCCCCGTGATGGCATCTGAGAGCGAACGTGGGCTGCGCGAACTGGTGGCGCTGGGCTGCCGCGTTCTGGGCGCCAACGGCCATGAGGACTACGTGTGGGGCCACGTCTCGGCGCGCGATCCCCAGGGCCGGGGCGTTTGGATGAAGGCGTCGACGTTCGGCTTTGACGAGATCACCGCCGAGCACGTCGTGCTCGTCTCCTTCGACGGCGACGTGCTGGTGGGCGATCACCCTCGCCACCTCGAATGGCCCATCCACACCGAGGTCATGCGCGCGCGGCGTGACGTGGCGAGCGTGGTCCACTCCCATCCGCCGCACTCCATCGCCCTTGGCGCCAGCGGCCAGCCGCTACTCGCCCTGTCTCACGCGGCGACGATGTTCGTGCCGCCCGACGTGCCCCGGTACACCAGGACCGCAGAGCTGATCGTGTCCCCGGAGATGGGGCAGGAGGTCGCCGCGACCATCGCACAGCAACCCGCCTGCCTGCTGGTCAACCACGGCATCGTCACCGCCGGTGCGGATGTGCGCGAGGCGGTCATCCGGGCTGTGGTGTTGGAGAGGGCCGCCCACCAGCAGATGCTGACCCGAGTGTTCGGCGCGGTGGAACGCTCCTCACCGGACGACGAGGCCCTGCGCAAGCGCGCCACGGTGTGGTCCGACGCCCAGGTGGGCGCCATGTGGGCCTACCTCGAGCGGCGGCTCGCCGCGGGGTCGCGGTGATCAGGCGCCGATAACGCGCCGCAGCAGCCCCAGGAGCGTCTGGCGCTCACGCGCACTGAGCGGCGCGAGCAGCGCGCGGCCGACGGCGTCGACCGCCGGGACGTGGCGCTCGAACTCCGTCCGGCCGCCGGGCGTGAGGTAGAGGCGGTAGCGGCGCGCGTCGATCTCCGAGCGCTCCCGCTCGATCAGCCCACGAGAGGCCAGGCGCAGGCACACCTCGGCCAGGGTGGAGGTGTCGATCGAGAGGGCGCCCGCCAGCGTGTTCTGATCCGTGCCGGCGTCGGTGGCCAGCGCCGCCAGCACCGCGAACTGGACCGAGGTCAGCCCGGTGCCGACGAGCTCGGCCCACCGGGCCTGGTGCTGTTGCTGCGCGCGCCGGATGAGGTGGCCGGGCGCGGCCAGCAGGTCGAAGGCGCCGGCGCTCAGCTGATCCATGGGCCCCGCGTCCAGCCGTCGAGGTCGTAGTCGGCCAGACAGCGGTCCACGAGCTCGCGCTGGTGGGCCGCGATCCCGCGGGCCCGGGAGAAGCGCAGCATGTCCAGGCGCATCTGCTCCTGGTTGCCGGAGTAGTTGACCTCATACCAGGCGTGGCGGCCGGCGAACTCGCTGCCCATGGCGTCCCAGATGAGCTTGAACAGCTTGATGCGCTCCTGGGCGTCCCCGGATGAGCCCCGGTAGTAGCGGTCGAGAACCGGGCGCAGCTCGGGGCTCTTGAGATCATCGGCGCTGGACGGGATGACCAGAGGCGCTCCGCCGAGATGCTCGGTGAAGATCTGGCGCGCGCGGCCGAACGCCTGGCTCCCGAACTGTCGGATCAGCACCGCATACTCGATCGCCGGCACCACGCTCTGACCCGGACCCGGTTGGGTGTCGTGGCACAGCGACGAGGTGAGCGCCCAGATGAGGTTGCGCCACCCCATCAGCTCGCCCATCGCCGCCTGCACCCCGCGAAAGCCGTCGGTCCCGTTGGTCTCCAGCCCCGCCGCCAGGAGGCCGCACAGGAAGTCGAGCTTGACCGCCAGGCGCGTCCCCGACTGCAGCGTGTAGCGCGGCATGAAGCCCGACTGCGCGTAGAACGCGGTGGCGCGGGTGACGTCGCGGTAGACGAGCACGTCCTCCCAGGGGATGAGGACGTCGTCGAACACGATCACTGCATCGTTCTCGTCAAAGCGGGCCGACAGCGGCGCGTCGAACGGCGAGCGCGCACTGAGCTCGTAGGAGGCCCGCGACACCAGCTTGACCCCGGGCGACGACATCGGTGCGATGAAGCACAGCGCGTAATCCTCGGCCTTGCCCTCCTGGAGCTCGACGGCGCTGTTCTGGGCCACGAACGTTGCGTGGGTGAGCGCGGAGCCCGTGGCGAGCATCTTGGCGCCGCGGACGACCATGCCGTCGTCGCGCTCCTCGATGACGTGCACGAACACGTCCTGGACCTCATGGACCGCCCTGCCGCGATCGATCGGAGGATTGACGAGCACGTGGTTGAGGAACAGCGCCCGCTCGGCATACGCCCGGTACCAGGCGCGCGCGCTGGCGCCGAACGGCGCGTACCAGTCGGGGTCCGCCCCCAGGCTCGCCATGAACGACGCCTTGTAGTCCGGGGTGCGCCCCATGTACCCGTAGGACATCCGCGACCACACTGCGACCGCCTCGCGCGAGGCCAGCAGATCGTCGGAGGTGTAGGACGGCCGGAAGAAGCGGTGGGTGGTGAGCCCGTCATCGTCACGCGAGACCAGCGCATCGCGCAGTTCGGGGTCGTGCATGGCGTCATACAGCGCGGCCACCGATCGCGCCGCGTTGCGAAACGCCGGGTGGGCGGTGACGTCGTGCACGCGTTCGCCGTCGATCCACACCTCCCGGCCGTCGCGCAGGGACTCGAGGTAGCCATCGCCGGTCAGCAGGCTGTCCGCCGTCTGGGCCGTCACTTGTCACTCCTTAGTCCGTATACGGATAATCCGTATACGGACAGTATCGGAGTCAGTCCGGGCGCGGGGTGGACGTGCGCGGTGGCTGCCGTGTAGCCTGGCGCTGAGGGCGATGTCGCAACGGGACCATGACCGCAGGAGCGCACCCGGCCAGGGTCGGCCGCGCACGGGGGCGCGCCGTGGCGAGAGTCCGGTCCTGGCTCTGCAGCGCAGCCTGGGCAACCGCGCCACCGCGCAGTTGCTCGCGCGCAAGGGGGCCGGCGCGGGCCGGGGGACCTTCGAGAACAGCGTCGAGATCGGCAAGCTCGGTCCGGTCGAGGTCACCCAGAGCAACATCGGAGACTGGATCGCCCACAAGAGCAGCGTCGACGACCTCGTCCTGACGACCGCCATGGGCGCGCACTCGAGCGAGCTCAAGCAGATGGCCGGGAGCAAGGGCAAGGTCGACTCCATCAAGCTGCAGGCGCTCACCGGCGAGAACAGCTGGGTGATCGTCACTTTCAGCCATGCGGTCCTCAGGGACTACGTGGCCGACGCCTCGGGCAAGACCGAGCAGTGGAGAGCCACCGACTTCGACGCCGTCCACATCGAGCGGACCTCGATCGGCAAGCCGCGCCCGTAGCCCCGCGGTGCTACGACGATCGCTGCTCGCGTAGCGCCGCGGCGACAATCGCGGTCAGGTCACCGACGTACAGCGCTTCTACGTGCCAGCGCAGGGTATGGCCGTCGATGGGGCGCGGCGTGTCCACCAGCCACTGCCCGCGCGCGGCCACGCGCCGAACGTCGCGTGGCGCTGACTCACCATCCGAGGGATGACCAGCGCTGAAAGAAGAAGCCTGATGGGACACCGTCACGCTCCTCGCGTGGGGACGACCTTGTGCCAAAGCGTACTACCGCTCGCTACCCGCAGCAAGGGCGGCGTGCGACCGTGGAGGCAGGTCCCGACGCCTCGGCGGGGACGTGACGGCGCACGGTCGTTCTCACCACCGATAGCATCTACGCTGGTGAGGCAGCATCCCGATCGACCCGGCTCACGCGGGCCCCTCGCGGGTCGATCGGCCTGGCTGGCCCGGGCCGCGGCCGGCGCGTGCGTGGTCGCCGCGACACTCGCGATCTCCGGATGCGGGGAGGCGCCGAATCCGCCCATCGCCTTCGTCCAGAACTACCTCAACGCGCTCGGTGGAGGCGATTACGCCACCGCCTGCGGTATGGCGGACAGTCAGGCGCTGAATGCCCTGATGCGGGCCAAGCACGTGCGGACCAGCTGCGCCACGCTCCTCAGCCGGTGCCTGCCCAACCGCTCGATCGTCCTCAAGAGCGATCAGACGCAGTTGCTCTACGCGGACATCAACGTCACCCTGAGCGACGGCGGGAAGATCGCCAACGCTGATACGAGTGCCACCCCGGTGGCGACCGAACTGCGGCATGTGACCCTCAAGCACGAGCACGGAGTGTGGAAGTTCACCGGGTTCGGACGTGCGATCGAGGCGTGCCGTGCGTCCGCGCATCACCGTCGGCACAAGGCCGGCCACGGCGCCAAGCACAAATCCGGCGCCCGGCACACGCACTGACCGTACGCTGTCGTCATGCGCATCCCGCGGTTCTTGAAGCCTCGCAGCGCCGGGGAGCCTGCGGTGTCGGTCGGGGACCCCCGACTCGACGGCTTCGAGACGGTCAGCACGTTTGAGGATCGCAAGACGGCGGTCGCCTGGCGCGACCAGCTGCGCGCGCTGGGGATCGCCGCCAGCTGCGTCGCCGACCGGCCGCTGGACCGCTTTGAGCGCGGAGACATCTATCTCGTCGTCCCGCCCGACCAGTGGTCGCGAGCGACCGAGATCGTCGACAACCTCGACTGAGCACGCTGCATCCGCCGCGCGCCCGCCGGCGGCGGCGGACGAATTCAGGAGGGCGATCGCCCGCGCCGGACCTGGTGAAAGCCGAAGTGACGAAAGACGAAATGCTGTAGCGCGGCGCCGGCAACGGCGAGCGGGTGGCGATGGGGGCTACTGGAGGGGGCCATGGCTGCTCCTATGTACCGGACTGCATGGTCCACAAATCATATAGTTGACTACGCAACAAGTCAACACTCCGGGGGTGCCGAGTCCGACCGGCCAATCAGCTGATCTGGCGCATCAGCGTGGCCGTGTCCGAACAGATCCATTCCTCGGCGATGAGGCTCGAACTGGCGGTGTTGCTGCACCACGACGCGGTCGAGGGCCTGGCTCGCCTGGGTCTCACCGAGTCGCGCGCGCACGTGGTGTGGGAGCTCCAGCACCGTGGCCCGTGCACCCAGCGCGTGCTCGCCGACGCCCTGCATGTCGCCCCGCGCACCATCACCACGCTGATCGACGGCCTGGTGGCGACCGGGTTCGTGACCCGCGAGCCGCATCCCTCCGATCGCCGGGCGACGCTCGTCACCTTCACCGATCGCGGACGGGACACCGGGCGGGCCCTGGTGCAGAGCCACGAGCTGCTTGCGCGGGAACTGTTCGAGGACCTGCCCACCGACGCGCTCGAGGGCCTGGACGCCGGCCTGAGTCACGTCAACGGCCGTCTGCGGGTGATCACCGCGGCAAACCGCGACGCCGACGACCGCTGAGCGTGGGCCGAAAAACCACCAAATGAGCGGAAAATCGAGCAACGTCGCCGGGACCGATCAGGCGGTGGCCGCGTCCGCTGCGCACGGACGGCAGGCAAGCCCGCCCGGGGGTGCGACCGCGGGCGACCCAGATGTCGCGCCGGGCAGAAGTTGTCGCCTTGACCGGCCGGTCGTCCGTCTTGTACGCTGATTTCGTATCGCGTAAACGCATTTCTGTCAGACGGAAATTGGAGTCTTTGCTCATGCTCAAGATGGCTCCCGCGGGTCCACTCAGTCCGCCCCAGCGGTTGCTCTGCGGCCCCGGCCCGACGAACGTCGAGCCCGCTGTACTAGCGGCCATGGCTGCCCCGATGCTTGGACACCTCGACCCCGTCTTGCATGACGTGTTGCTCGACTTGGCCGAGATGCTCCGGGGGGTGTACGGGATCGCCGACGGCGTGACGTTGCCGCTTCAGGCGACCGGTATGTCGGGGATGGAGATGGGGATCGTCACCCTTACGGCGCCGGACGATGTCGTGATCGTCGGCCATGCCGGCTTCTTCGGCCGACGGATCGCGCAGATGGCCACTCGTCATGGCGCGCGCGTCGTCGAGGTCACGCGAGCCTGGGGTGAAGTCGTGCCGCCAGAGGCGGTGCTCGAGGCGCTCGACGATCATCCCGAAGCCCGACTGGTGGCCGTCGTTCACGCCGAGACCTCGACAGGCGCGCAGTATCCGCTCGCCGAGCTCGGCGCGGCATTGCGCGGACACGACACCCTTCTGTTTGCCGACTGCGTGACCTCGCTCGGCGGGATCCCCCTGGCGTTCAGCGACTGGGGCGTCGACTTCGCCTACTCGTGCACGCAGAAGGCGCTCGGCGCCCCTCCGGGGATGTCACCGGTGGCGTTCTCGGAGCGGGCTCTGACGAGAGCGCGGGCGAACAGTCGCACGGTGCCATTCTCGTTCGATCTCGATCTGTTGCTCGACTACTGGCTCAATCGTCCCGTCACCTACCACCACACCGCACCGATCCTGCACATCTACGCCCTCTATGAGGCGCTCCGCAACACGTTGCAGGAGGGCCTCGAGGAGCGATGGGCACGCCACCAGCGGGCAGGAGATCATTTGCAGTCCGGCATTCGCCAACGCGGGTTCGACCTGGTGGCTGACCCGGAGCATCAGCTCCCGCATCTCACGGCCGTGCGCGTACCCGACGGGGTGGATGGAAAGCTGGTGCAGCAGCAACTGCTCGTCGAGCACGGGATCGAGGTCGGTGGTGGCCTTGGTCCCGATGCGCCGGCGATGTGGCGCATCGGCCTGATGGGTCCGAACGCATCGATCGCGGTCGCTGACCGTGTCCTGGCGGCCTTCGACGCGGTGCTGACGAACCGCTCAGTTGCGGCGGTCGGCGGCTAGCCCCGCCCCGCCTAGGCCCGGCTGGGCTCGGTCTCCGGTGGCGTTGGCTGCGCGTTCGAGCCGAGCTCGCTCGACACCTGCGTGACGTGGTCGCGGACGAGCCATCCGAGCGCGTCGAGATCCGTGTTGCGCATACGCTCACTCGGACCCGAGATGCTCACCCCGGCGATCGCATCGCCGTCGGCCCCGACAACCGCAGCCGCCACGCAGACGACGCCAAGCTCGTATTCCTCATTGTCGATCGCGTACCCACGTTCACGGATCAACTCGAGGTCGTCCGCCAGTGCTCGAAGGGTGCCGATGGTGTGAGGGGTGAGGCGCTCGAGGCCGGCCGCCTCCCGCTCGTGCAGGAGCGAGGTCGGCGAGGTAGCCAGGATCGCCTTCCCGGCCGCCGAGGCGTGCAGCGGCACGCGACGCCCGATCGTCGTGAACATCCGGACCGCTCGTGGACTCTCGACCTGATCCACATAGACGATCGACACGCCGTCAGGCACGACGAGGTTGGCGGTCTCGTCGGTCGCGTTTCGCAGCTGCTCAAGGTGCGGCCGCATCGTCGCGCGCAGCGACTCGCTGTCACGCGCCGCTACGGCCGCCAGTTCGAGGAGCTTGTATCCGAGGCGGAAGCGCCCGGTCTCAGGACTGCGGCTGACGTAGCCATGCGCCATCAGCGTCGCGAGTAACCGGTAAGCGGTACTCGGGCCGAGGCCGGTCCGCTCCGCGAGCGCGACCAACCCCAGGCTCTCACCCGCGACCGCGTCGAGTAGATCGAGGCTGCGTCCGACCGACTGAACCAATATGGGTCCGCTGCGGCTGCGGGTTTTCGCCATGCGAAAACCGACGCTAGCAGGATCGTCCTCCGGTCAGGCGGATGGTGCGACGGGGACAGTCGGGTCAGCCGAGCTGACGGTCATCGCACGGCGGGCACCTGCAGTGGTCCGAGGGACGCGAGGGTGGCGTCGAGGGCGTTGAACGTGAAGATGTGTAAGCCGGCGAGGGTCTCGCCGAGCCGCGGATGCTCGGTGGCGAGGCCCGATAGGAACTGCAGCGGGCTGAACGCGCCGGGCCAGATCAGCGTGCGACCAAGTCCGCGCTGGGCTCGGAGCGTTCGCATCGAGGGGCCCACGCCGAGCAGCAGGCCGAGGCGGATCAACTTTGTGCGGGACACCGCCCCGGCAACTCCGAGCACGATCGGCAGGCTGACCCCTGCACCACGCACCGACCGAGTCCATGAGTCCAGGGCAGCGGCATCGAAGCACATTTGCGTGACGACGTGATTCGCACCGATCGCCTGCTTGCGCAGCAGCACATCAAGCAGGACGTCGGCGGTGGCGTGACCGTGGCCCTCCGGGTGACCGGCGACGCCGATCCGGGTAACGCGGTCCGGCATCTGTGCCAGCTCGGTAACCAGGGCGGACGCGTCTGTGTACGGACCTCCGGGAACACGCGCATCCCCGCCGACGGCGAGGACCTCTTCGAGTCCGGCTGCGCGCAACCGTCGCACGAGCCGATGAACCTCTGCCGTCGTGCCCACCGTGCGAGCCGCGATATGAGGTACGGCTGTGAAGCCGCGTCTCGCAAGCTCGATGGTGACGTCGGCCGTACGGTCGAGCCCATAGGCCGCGAGATGAGGCACGGCGACGCGGGCACCCGCTGGCAGGTTACGTGAGACCTCGTTCTCGATGCCCGGCGTCGGGACGATCTCGAACGTCGCGTCCCGCAGCCAACGCTCGACGGTCGTCACGACGCTGCGCGTTTCATGCGTACGAAGGGCAACTCCACAACCGTGGCGGGAACTGACCCGACGACGCCATCGCGGTCCCAGACGACCTCGATCCGGTTACCAACCTCTGCGTGTGCGGCATCGAGCACCCCGAAGCCGATGAGCCGGCCTGTGGTCGGCGACCAGGTCACGCTGGTCGCGCGGCCGACCGCTGAACCCCCTGCTTGGGCCGCCAGGGGCGTCCACAACACCTCGGTGCGGACGCACGCGGGACGGCCTTGCGCCTTGAACAGCTCCGATACGGCGTGGTGGTCGAGTTGGAGACCGACCAGCCGCTGGCCAGGGCCGCCCTCGGCCTGATCCGCGCGCAGAGCCGCGCGGCCGACAAACTCGTGTGTGTCGAGATCGATGAGGTAGCCCATACCCATCGCAAACGGAGATGTCTGATAGCCGTCGACGTAGCGCACCGAGTGGACGTCGGGTCCGGCCCCGGAGTAATCGGCCGAGACCAGGACGAGGCCGGCCTCGACGCGTGCGACGTCGATCGCGATGCTCCCGGCAAGCTCGAGGCCAAGACCGGTGCCGGCCTCGAGCACCGCATCAAGCATCGCAACGGCCTGGTGGCTGCGCACCCACAGCTCGTATCCAAGCTCGCCGGTGAAGCCTTGGCGCGAGACGTCGACATTCACTCCCCCGATGGTCGTCTCGCGACGGCGAGAGAATGCCAGGTCCGTCCAGTCATCGCCGGTGGCGCGCTCGAGCAGGCGCCGGGACGATGGGCCCTGAATGGAAAGGATGCCCCACTCGGCCGAGACGTCGGCGATCTCGACGTTGGCGTCGATCCTGGCGGCCACCGAGCCGAACCACTTCACGCTCTGGTCGGTCGTGATCCGGTAGAGATCCTCGGCAATTCGGAAGACCAGGCCGTCATTGACGAGCAGGCCATCATCTGAGCACCACGGTGTGTAGAGCACCTGACCGGGCTCAAGCGATGACGTGTCTTTGGTGACCAGGAAGTCGACGAGGCGGGCCGCGTCGGGCCCGCTGATCTCCAACTTGTAGAGCGGCGACATGTCGTTGACGGTCGCCGTCTGGCGCATCGCCCGTAGTTCGCGCTCGACGGAGCTGAACACGTCGCTGACCAGCAATTCGGACCACTCGTAGAAGAACTGGCTGTTGGAGAGCTCCGAGGTACGGGCGAAGAATGGCGAGCCGTTTCGCAATGTGGCCTCCACGGGATTTGTCAAAGACTGGGCCAGCACATCTCAGCGCGCGGTCCGGCGCTTTGCAACGGACAATCAGTCAGATATTTTGTCGTGAAACCTGTCGATATGACTGTTTGCCTCGCTGACATACTCAAATTGCCATTCGTTGCGGAGCTCGAGCCAGAGGTGCTCGTCGATGGGCCGGGTGGCGCGACGCCGGTCCGGCGCGCGTGCGGCGGACTCGACGCTGCTCTGGCGTCACGTGGTCGTGGCGATCTCGTGGTCATCGATATGCGCGACAACCCGGAGACCGGGCTCACGGCGGGGCACATCGACGCTCTGTTGGACCGGGCGCCGGCCGCGCTGCTGGTGGTCGGTAACCCGCAGCAAGATTCCGTGCCGGCGCAGCTCCGTCAATCGGCAGAGCGATGCGGGGTGGGGCTGGTGGCCCTGCCCGGCCGGGCATCGGCGGCGGCTCTGCTCGTGCACCTCGAGCTTGCGCTTACGCGAGCGGAGGCCGCGCGACTCGGCGAGCTCGAGCGGTTCACAAATCTGTTGCTCGACGAGTTGCGAACCGGCAGCGGCCTGAGCGGGCTGATGGAGGTGACCTCAGCAGTGGTCGAGGGTCCCGTGGTGCTCGTCACGGCGGGGCGCCGGATCGTCGCGGTGGCCGGCCTGCACGAGGCAGCCGATGCCTCGGCGGCGCTGGCGGCGATCACGACGAGCGTTCCGGTCACCATCCGCGGCCGGCCTTGGGGAGGTCTCTCGACGGCCGCGTCGGGCCACGCGGGCGAGGTCTCGGTGGAGGCGCTCATGCTTCGCACGGCGGCTGTCGTCGAGCTCGAATTACTGCGCTCGAGCGAGGCGCTCGCCCCGGAGCACCGTGCACGGCGTGAGCTGATGACAGAGCTCCTCACCGGGCGCGGAACCGGACGCATCGTTCAGCGGGCTGAACTGCTCGGCGTCTCGATCGCGCCGGGGGACGAACTTGTCGCTCTCGCCGTCGATCGCGCGGCGCTGACGAACGGCGTGGTGGAGCAGGCGCTGGCGCGCCACGCGGTGGCGGCGTTGTGGTCAGCGCTGGACGAGGACGTCCTGGTGCTCGGCGTCGTGCCCGTCGGTATGACGGCGGCGGAGGTGGGTGAGCGGTTGGCCTCGACGCTTGTGCGCTCCTCGCCGGCCGCTGTCGGACCTCTTGTCGCCCTCGGTCCAGCGGCCGATGGCATCGTGCAAGCGGGCAGGGCGCTTCGCGAGGCTCGGCGAACGCTGTCGATCGCACGTGTCACGGGCGATCGTCGATTGATCGTGACGGCCGGCATGCTGATCGTGGACCGTTTGCTGGCGCGCGCCGCCGAAGATGCCGAGGTCGTGCAGACGATCGAGGAGGTTCTGGCTCCGCTTCGGTCGATACGGCCGGCCCGCGCGCGCACGCTGCTGGAGACCCTCCGCGTCTATCTCGACTGCGGCGCGTCGAAAACCGATGCTTCCCTCTCCTTGGGGATCCGCCGGCAGTCGCTCTACAGCCGTCTTGGGCAGCTCGACGATCTGGTTGGCCCGCTCAGCGATCCCGAACGGAGACTGGCCCTCCACATAGCGCTGCGGGCCACCCGGGTGAGCGGAGTCTTGGGGTTGGCGCCGCACGATGAGAGCGCGTCACGTGGAGGCTAGGTTGGCATCGAGCGTTCTGCATGTGGCGAACGTCGAGCGATCGCTGCGCTTCTACCAGGAGGCGTTCGGCTTCGCCCGGCGGTTCGTCGACGACTTCGGGGTGTATGCCGAGCTCGAAACCGGCAGCACCGCACTCGCTCTCACCGAGCGCGGGTTTGCCCAGCGCCAGGCAGGCCCGACGGCCGCGACCGCGCCTGACGCGCCACCGCCACCGTGCGAGATCGCCGTGGCGGTTGTCGACGTCCCCCTGGTGCTCGATCGAGCGCTGGCCGCGGGTGGGCGGTTGGTGTGCGCCCCCGAGACCAAGTACTGGGGTCAGACCGTCGCCTACATCCGCGATCCGGACGGGCACCTGGTGCAGATCTGCACGGCGGTTGACACGTTCGCGGCTGAGGACGGCTCGATCCAGACGCCAGGCAACTCTTGACAAGGCACCAGGCAACCTGCCAGGCTCTGCGCCGACCTCCGCAGCGCTCGCCATGGCTCCCTCCTCCGCTCACTCCGCCTCCGATCGGCCTCTCAGCGAGTCGCCGGCTGCGGTGATCGAGCGCGGCTATGACCTGCTCCGCCGCGGTGCTGTGGATGAGTGGACGGCGATGTGGACCGACGACATCGAAATCCGTCAGACGACCTCGGTCCCCTGGGGCGGCACGTACCGGGGCAGAGCGGCGTGTCTGGACTTCCTGCAGCGTGCGGCCGAATACATCGAATCGGTCGCCGGCCCGGACGAGCCGCTCTACGTGTGCGGAGACGAGGTCGTTGCCATCGGGCGCTCGCTCGGAGTCGCGCGCAAGACCGGTGAGCCTTTTGACATCAGGATCGTGCATGTGTGGCGCATCCGCGGGGAGCAGATCGCGGGCTGGACGCTGTACGTTGACACCGACCAGCTCGGTGGCGCTCTCGATGGCACAAAGACGTCCGAGCGTTAGCCAGATGGCAACCGGCTCGACGACCACGCCCTACGCCGCGCCGTTCGGCGAATTGGCCGAAGACCTCCAAGGCACTGTCATCCTGCCCAGCGACGAGGCGTACGGGGAGGCGCGCAAGGTGCGCAACGCGATGTACGACCGCCGGCCGGCGGCCATCGTGCGGAGTTCGGGCGTCGCTGATGTCTGTGCAGCGGTTCGCTTTGCCCGCGCGCACGATCTCCCGCTGGCGGTTCGGGGTGGCAACCACTCCGTCCACGGGTACGGGTCCTGCGACGGCGGCCTGGTTGTCGACCTGGGGCCGATGATGCGCAGCGTCCTGGTCGACCCGGAGCGGCGGACCGCGCGCGCTCAGGGCGGGGCGACCTGGGGTGACTTCGACCGCGAGACACAGGTGCACGGCCTCGCCACAACGGGCGGGAGGGTCACATCCACCGGCATCGCCGGGCTCACGCTGGGCAGCGGGAGCGGCTGGCTTGAGCGCAAGCTCGGACTGACGTGCGACAACCTCATCGGCGCTGAGATCGTCACCGCTGAGGGCGCGATCATGCGCGCCAGCACGGATGAGAACCCGGAACTGCTGTGGGGACTGCGAGGCGGGGGAGGCAACTTCGGCGTTGTCACGACCTTTGAGTACAGGCTGCACCCCGTCGGCCCGACGGTGCTCGGCGGTAGTCTCGTGTTCCCGGCCACGCGTGGGGCCGAGGTTCTGCGGTTCTGGCGTGATTTCACGGATGCGTCGCCCGATGATCTTGGGACCGGTGTGCACATCTACGTGATGCCCGACGAGCCGTGGGCGCCGGATCGGCTACGCGGGCAGGCGGTGGTCTCGATATTCGTCTGTCACGCGGGAGCCCTTGAGGCCGGCGAGCGGGCGATTGCGCCTCTGCGGGCACTCGGCCCAGCCATGGACCTCGTTGAACCCACGCTCTACACGACGCTGCAGGGTGTGTCAGACGACGTGCTGCCGCCCGACATGCGCAACTACTGGAAGTCGGAGAACCTCCGCGTCCTTCCCGATGCGGCGATCGACGCGTTTGTCGACGGGGCATGTGCGCTGGCCACCGGCTCACCTCTGGGCGTCATCGCGCTCTATCCCAAGGGGCGCGCGATCAGCCGCATGGACGCGCATGAGACGGCCCTCGGCGGTCGCGACTCACCGTTTGCGATGTACGCCTGGTCACTGTGGCCGACAGCGCAGGACGACGCCGCCATGATCGAGCAGACCAGGGCGCTGTACCGCGCGATGGACGCCTACGTGGAGCCTGGGGCCTCGGTCAACTTCTCCAGTGAGGAGAACGATGACGCATTGCGGGCGTCGTTCGGTGCGCGTGGGCGCTATGAGCGCCTGGTCGCGCTGAAGCGAACCTACGATCCCGACAACGTGTTTCGTCTCAACCAGAACATCGAGCCCTGAGCTCGCCAGCCAACCAATTCCAGGCGGTGTGAGGATGAGCGAGGTGCCGCTCAAGCCGGACCGTGATCTGCTCGGTTATGGGCGCGCGGGTCTCGCGGTACGCTGGCCCGACGATGCGCGCGTTGCCGTGAGTCTGTGTGTCAACTACGAGGAGGGCTCCGAGCGATCGTTCCACTGGCGGCGACGGCACGCAACGAGGGGCCGCAGGAACTGGCGTACGCGCCCCCGCCGATCCGGGACCTCGCCAACGAGTCGATGTTCGAGTACGGCAGCCGTGCCGGCATCTGGCGACTGCAGCGCATGTTTGACGAGCTTCGGCATCAGGTGACGTTCTTTGGGTGCGCTGCGGCCTTCGAGCTCAACCCGGAGGTCGGCGCGTACGTCAGCGGAGGCCGGGCATGAAGTCGTGCTGCCACGGCTGGCGCTGGGAGGATGTCTCGCGGCTGGACCGCGAGACCGAGCACGACCACCTGATCCGAGGCGATCGAGTCGATCGCGCGTACCTGCGGGGAGCGCCCGCGGGGCTGGTATTCCAAAGCGCCGCCGTCACTGAGTACGCGCGAGCTGCTGGTCGAGGAGGGCGGCTTTCTCTACGACTCCGACTCGTTCGCAGATGACCTGCCGTACTTCGTCGAGGTGCTGGGCCGCCGCCACCTCGTGATCCCGTACACGTTCGTCATCAACGACTCGCAGTTCCTGCCGGGTCAGGGTTCTCCGGCCCCTCGTCGTTTCTGGAGACCTGCGTTCGCGCCTACGACTAGCTGTGGGAAGAGGGCGCCACGCAACCGAAGCTGCTTACGATCGGGCTGCACCCGCGCTGGGTCGGCCACCCGAGCCGGGCGTCCGCACTCCGTGACTTCCTCGATCACTGCCAGGCCAAGGGCGGGGCCTGGTTCGCTCGCCGGATCGACATCGCGTTGTGGTGGGAGGAGCACGCGGCGGGGTTCGGAGGCGAAAACGCGCGGAGCTAGCGATCGCGCTGCCGTCCAGGGCACCCCACCAGCGGCTTGGGACAAGCTGCGATTGCCTCGCTGGGAGCTCGTCGACGTCGCGCTCGGGCGGACCAGTGCGGACGTCGTGATCACAGGCGGCCGGCTTGTCAACGTCCACACCGGGACCATCGCTCTGTCGGACGTCGCGATCCGCGGCAACCGGATCGCCGCGGTCGGTGACGTCCGACACACTGTCGGCGACCACACCGAGGTGATCGACGCGACCGGGCAGTACCTCACGCCCGGTCTGTTTACACCGCACTTTCACCAATGGCACAGCAACCAGAACAGCACGGTCGTCGCGCAGTGCCTGCTCGAACGCGGCTGTACCGCGGTAGCGGATGGCTTTTACGGGCCGGCGATCGTCGCTGGGGTGCGAGGCGTTCGGCTGTTGCTCGAAGAGATGCTGCGCACGCCGGTCAAGATCGCGTTCCTCTGCCCCACACACGCGTGGGCTCAGAACCGGGTGCTCGGGTTCCCGCCGGCGCCCGCCGCATTGAGTGGCCAGGATCTGCTTGACATCGTCGAGTGGCCGGAGTGCTATGGCCTGGAGGAAACCTTCTACGACCTGCTGTGTGACCCGGACGTGCGTTCTGAGGAGCTACTGGCGGTCGTGCAGCGCGCACTCGAACTGCGCAAACCCCCGACCGGCCACGGCGTCGGACTGCACTCCGAGCGTATGGTCAACGCCTGGGCTGCCGCAGGGATCATGAACAACCACGAGGCCACCGACGCGGCAGGTGCGCGGCGCGAGGCCGCCGCAGGACTGCACGTCCTACACCGGCGAATGCCAGGGTCCTCGACCGTCGCCGAGACGCTCCGCGCGAACCTCGAGGATGGCCTCGCGCCCCGGGCGTTTCAACTCTGTAACGACGTCGCGTGGGCCGACACGATCTTCGAGGAGGGCTTTGACGAGGTGGTGCGGGAGGCGATTCGGTGCGGTTTGGATCCGGTATCGGCGCTTCAGATGGCGACGATCCAGCCGGCCGCGTTCTTTCACGTCGATCATGACGTCGGAGTGGTTGCGCCGGGCCGGTTCGCCGATCTCGTGCTGCTTGACGATCTGGCCGCCTATTCAATCGATACCGTGCTCGCCAATGGGGAGTTGTTCGTCCGCGGCGGCGTGCGCGTTCGCGATCTGCCGACCCCGGTCTATCCCGACTGGGCGCGTCAGACGATGGCGATTGGCCGGCGCTTTGACCCTTGCGACCTACGGGTGCCGGCACCCTGTACGGAAGGCGCGGTCTCGGTGCGCGTCATCGACATCATCGACGGCGAATATCTCAGCCACGAGGTAATCGTCGACCTGCCGGTACGGGAGGGTGTCATCGAAGCGGCGCCGGAGATCGGCGTCAACAAGGTGGTACTGATCGACCGGCTCCGTCCTGAGGCACCCTACGGGGTTGCCTTCGTTCGTGGCTTCGGCCTGAAGACGGGGGCGATGGCCTCTGCGTCCAACCCCATGACCCAGGGGGTCGTCGCGGTGGGTGTCGGCGACGCCGACCTGGCCGCGGGCATCGAGCGCGTGATCGCGTGCGGCGGGGCGTTTGTCTCGGTACGCGCCGGAGCGATTGAGGCGGAGCTGCCGACCCCGATCCTCGGGATGACATCCGACCTCCCGTATGACGAAGCCCGCGCCGGAGTCGCGGCGCTGACCGCCGCATGGCGCTCGCTCGGCTGCCGACTCTCGATGCCCTTCGCCTACCTGGAGTTCGTTGCCGCCTCGACCGAGCCCCACCTACGGATCTCCACCCGCGGTCTCGTACGTGTCGCGGCCGAGGAGGGCGTTACGTTCCTGCCGCTGCTCGTGGACCAGGCGTCCGAGTGAACGCGGTACTGCAATCACTCGCAGAGCAGGTGCGCGAGCGCCTCGCGGCGAGCCGCGTCACAGTGCGGTTGCGTCCCGAGCGGAACATGCCGATCGTCGCCGAGGCCCTCGCGCCGGGTGTGCCGTCGATGCGCGACGAGCGCTCGATCGATCAGAACGCCGCCGCCACGGTGCGATGGGTGGTTGCCCACCAGGCGACGCTCGCAGTGGCTGACGCTCGGCAGATGCAGCCCGCCCCGCCGCGGGAGATGATCGATCAACTTGGGCTTCGGGCGTTCATGATCGCCCCGCTGTTCGATGGCTCGCGGTTCCTGGGAACGGTGTCGGTGCATGTGAATGACGAGGTACGAGCCTGGAGCTCGGCCGACATCGCGGCGTTGGCGGTTGCTCGGGATGCCGTGCTGGTCGAGGTGCTAGGCAAGGTCGGAGGTTAGGCCAGGCAAGTCTTGACAGGATGCCAGGCAACTCGTAGGATCGCGGTTCGTGTCCACCGCTTCCAAGTCGAGGGCTCGCCTCGCTGGTTTTCACAACCAGCGCCGACCGCTGGCTGAGGTGTTGTGCGATGCGATCGCCCGCGATCTGATCTTCAGCGACGAGGTGGCTCCGGGGACGGTCCTCCCGAGCGAGAAGGAGCTCGGTGCGCGCTATGGCGTGTCGCGACCGACCGTGCGTGAGGCGTTGCTGATGCTTCAGCAGGGCGGGCTGGTGGCGATGCGTCACGGCGTCGGGACGTTCGTGCTTCCCCGTTCTCACACCCTGACCAGTGGTCTGGATCGGCTGTGCTCGATCGAGACCTTCGCGCGCGAGGCACGACAGAGCATCGAGACCGAAGAGCTCGAGTTCGAGGAAGTGAAGGCCGACGCCGAAATGGCCGGCCGCCTGCAGATCCCGATGGAGCACCCCGTCCTTGTGGTGCGCCGAGTCAAGTCGTTGGGCGGCACACGGGTGGGATGGATCCACGACCACATCCCCGAGGGTGTTCTGTCATTTGACTTGTTGCGTTCCGAATTCGACGGCTCGACGTTGGATGTGATCCTCGATCACCCCGAGGTCGGCGCCGAGTTCGCCGACTCCGAGATCGAGCCGTTGAACCTTCCCGCGGATATCGCGCGGCTGCTCGGCGTCAGGACTGGAACCGCGGGCCTGATGGTCGACACCGTCGTGTGGACGATCGACGGTCGGGCCGTGGATTGGGGCCGGTGCTGGTACCTGCCCAAGTTCTTTCGCTTCTCGGTTCGCCGTCGGCGCCAGATCGGCCAGCGGGTACCGGAGATCGACGAACGGTTCGCCGCCCGGAGAACCGAGTGATGCAGGAGATCGAACCCGACTATCAGGGGGGTCGAATTGCTTGACGATCCGGTCCTGACTAATCAGTGGCACGTAGTGGCGCGTGCAGAGGACGTAGCCGAGGGCGGTGTGATTGCGGCCCGTCTCCTCGAGGAGGACATCGTCGTCTGGCGGTCCGGTGGAGAGGTACGCGCATGGAAGGACCTCTGCATTCATCGCGGGACGCGGCTGTCACTCGGCCATACGGTGGATGGAACGCTCGCCTGTGCATATCACGGTTGGCGGTATAACCACGATGGGCGGTGCACTCTGATCCCGTCGATGCCGGCGCAGAAACCTCCGGGCAAAGCTCGAGCGATCGTGTACCGGGCAATCGAGAAGTACGATCTCATCTGGGTGTGCCTGGGGGAACCCGCTACCCCACCGCCAGACTTCCCGGAGTGGAGCGACCCTTCGTATCGACGGTTTCTCATCGGTCCCTATGACATCGAGGCAACGGCTCCTCGAGCCATCGAGAATTTCCTTGATGTCGCGCACCTTCCGTTTGTCCACGAGAAGACCCAGCTCGGGTCACCGGAACGTCCCGCGGTAGGGGATCACATCGCTGAGATCACCGACGAAGGCGTCGTCGCACGCGATGTTCAGATCTGGTGCCCAAATCCTGACGGGACCGGCGAAGGCAGCATGGCGAGCTGGTGCTACCGAGCCCTACGCCCCACCACCGTGTACGCCGATTACAGTCCGGCAGGCGATCCCGAGAAGCGCTACGCGATGTTGTTCTCGGTCACGCCGGTTGAGGAGCGCCGCTCGATCGGATGGATGTGGACCTGGTTCAACTACGGTCACGACGTCCCACTCGAACAGCATCGTGAATGGTCGATAGCCATCGTCATGGAAGACCTTCCGATCGTGGCATCCCAACGACCTGAGCTGCTGCCGCTCGATCTGCAAGCCGAGCTCCATCACCGGAGCGATCGGCTCGCAGTCGCCTACCGAAAGTGGCTCGATCAGCTAGGGGTCAAGCTCGGGACGACGCGCGCCTGACAGGCGGGGGGTGCACCGCCGTCGTACGTGGTGCACAAGTGACACATATGAGGTCGCGGCGTTGGCGGTTGCTCGGGATGCCGTGCTGGTCGAGGTGCTAGGCAAGGTCGGAGGTTAGGCCAGGCAAGTCTTGACAGGATGCCAGGCAACTCGTAGGATCGCGGTTCGTGTCCACCGCTTCCAAGTCGAGGGCTCGCCTCGCTGGTTTTCACAACCAGCGCCGACCGCTGGCTGAGGTGTTGTGCGATGCGATCGCCCGCGATCTGATCTTCAGCGACGAGGTGGCTCCGGGGACGGTCCTCCCGAGCGAGAAGGAGCTCGGTGCGCGCTATGGCGTGTCGCGACCGACCGTGCGTGAGGCGTTGCTGATGCTTCAGCAGGGCGGGCTGGTGGCGATGCGTCACGGCGTCGGGACGTTCGTGCTTCCCCGTTCTCACACCCTGACCAGTGGTCTGGATCGGCTGTGCTCGATCGAGACCTTCGCGCGCGAGGCACGACAGAGCATCGAGACCGAAGAGCTCGAGTTCGAGGAAGTGAAGGCCGACGCCGAAATGGCCGGCCGCCTGCAGATCCCGATGGAGCACCCCGTCCTTGTGGTGCGCCGAGTCAAGTCGTTGGGCGGCACACGGGTGGGATGGATCCACGACCACATCCCCGAGGGTGTTCTGTCATTTGACTTGTTGCGTTCCGAATTCGACGGCTCGACGTTGGATGTGATCCTCGATCACCCCGAGGTCGGCGCCGAGTTCGCCGACTCCGAGATCGAGCCGTTGAACCTTCCCGCGGATATCGCGCGGCTGCTCGGCGTCAGGACTGGAACCGCGGGCCTGATGGTCGACACCGTCGTGTGGACGATCGACGGTCGGGCCGTGGATTGGGGCCGGTGCTGGTACCTGCCCAAGTTCTTTCGCTTCTCGGTTCGCCGTCGGCGCCAGATCGGCCAGCGGGTACCGGAGATCGACGAACGGTTCGCCGCCCGGAGAACCGAATAGCCAACGTGTCACGGGCCAGTCACTGACCAGGTAGATCGAGGAGGCCATGGAGAATTCGCCGGAGAGCAAGGCATGGGAGTACGTGATCCGCGTGCCGGAGATCGAACCCGACTATCAGCGGGCCGCCCTGCTGGTCATCGACCTGCAGTACGCGACAGCGTCGCGTGAGCACGGGATGTTCCGCAAGCTGCGCGAAGCGGGGATCGGCGACGCCAGCGAGTACGCGATCACTCGCATCGAGGCCCTGGTGGTGCCCATGGTGGCTCGCCTGACAGAGGCGTTCCGGGCGAGCGGTCGCCCGGTGTTCTACGCCCGCTGCGCTTCGATCCGCGGGGACGGATCAGACCAGACGGCGCGCCACCGTGCACAGGGGCTGGTCTACCCGGTGGCCTCCAAAGAGGCGCAGATCCTGGAGGAGATCGAACCGCGCGACGGTGACATCGTGCTCACGAAGACCGGTTCGGGCGTGTTCACGTCAACCAACCTCGACCACCTGCTCCGCAACCAGGGCATGAACACGCTCGTGGTGACGGGCATGTGGACCAACAGCTGCGTCGAGACCACGGTGCGTGACGCTGGTGATCTCGACTATCGCGTCGTCGTCGTCGAAGACGCTTGCGCGGCGATGACCCGGGAGAACCACAGCAACTCGCTCGCCTACCTTGACAACAACTTCTGCACTGTCAAGGACGCTGAACGGGTTATCGACGGGATCAGCTCAGCTGCCGGGTCCCCGGCGTCGATCCCCGTGCCGGTCGTCTAGGCAGACCGTGTCACACGAGGGAGACCAGGGGTCGTGACCTACAGCCTCGCCGCCGACATAGGAGGCACGTTCACCGACCTGGTCCTGCTCGACGAGGCCGGCGACCTGCACGTGCACAAGACGCCGTCAACGCCGCGGGACTTCACGGAGGGCGTCCTCGTCGGCATGGAGTACATCCTGCGCCAGCGCGGTCCCTCGGCGAGCCTCGCTGACGTCGACACGTTCGTGCACGGCGCCACGGTCGTTCTCAACGCGCTCCTGCAGCTCGACCTGCCAGCGACCGGCCTGCTGACCACCGCCGGGTTCCGAGACGTGCTCGAGATCATGCGCACGAACAACCCGGCCATGTATGACCTCCAGCACCGCAAGCCGGCGCCGCTCGTGCCACGGCGACTCCGGTTGGAGATCCGCGAGCGGATGCGTCACACGGGTGACGTCATGCAGCCGCTGCACGAAGATGATGTGCGCGCGGCGGCCGCCGCGCTGCGCGAGGCGAACGTCCGCGCCGTAGGGGTGTGCCTGCTGCACGCCTACGCGAACCCGAGCCACGAGCAGCGGGTCGGGGAGATCCTCGCCGAGGAGTTGCCCGGCATCACCGTCTGCCTGTCCTCGGAGGTGGCTCCGGAGTGGCGCGAGTTCGAACGCGCCTCAACCACGTGCATCAACGCTGCCACCGTGCCGATCATGACCTCATATCTGGACCGCCTGTCGAGCGGTCTGGCTGCCGGGGGTCTGCGTCGTGAGCTCCTCGTGATGCAATCGAACGGCGGGGTCATGACGACCGGTGCAGCCCGCAAATGGCCGGTTCGGACGGTGATGTCGGGTCCCAGCGGCGGGGTCGTAGGCGCCCTTGAGCTGGCCCACGAGCTCGGCTGTCGCAACGTCGTGACCTTGGACATCGGAGGAACCAGCAGCGACATCGGCCTGATCGCCGGCGGACGGGCCGAGACGGTCGTCGAGAGCACGGTCGCAGACGGTTGGCCGATCCTGGCGCCGATGATCGAGATCGTCTCGATCGGCGCCGGCGGCGGCAGCATCGCCTGGCTGGACGCGGGAGGCGCGCTGCGGGTTGGTCCGCGCAGCGCCGGCGCCCTCCCGGGACCGGTGTCCTACGGGCGCGGGGGCGTCGAGCCTACCGTCAGTGACGCCAACCTGGTCCTCGGACGCATCGACCCAGACTATTTCCTCGGCGGCGACATGACAGCTCGACGTCGACGCCGCCCGCCACGCGCTCCAGGTCCGGGTGGCCGAGCCGCTCGGACTCGATGTGCTCGACGCGGCTGAGGGGATCGTCCAGATCGCCAACACGACGATGGCCAAGGCGATGCGCTCGATCCTGATCGAGCGCGGCCACGATCCGCGTGATTTCGTCCTGATGGCCTTCGGCGGCGGTGGCGGGCTGCATGCGGCCGCCGTCATGCGCGAGTTGGACATTCCAGAGTCCGTGGTGCCGAGCAACCCCGGCGCGCTGTCGGCGATCGGGATGCTGAGCACAGACTTTCGTCACGACCGCTCGCGGACCCTCGTGCGCGACATCGATGAGCTCGACCCGTCGGAGCTTGAGCAGAACTTCGTCGCGCTCGAAGCCGAGGCGATGGCGATGCTCGCCTCCGAGGGCGTCGTCGCGGAGGCGTGCGAACTGCTGCGGTCGGTGGACCTGCGCTACGTCGGCCAGGAGCACCACCTCAACGTCCCATGCCCGCCGCGCGGCACAGTCGTCGATCCCGAGATCCTGGCCGGCGAGCTCAACGCTGCCCACGAACGCGTGTACGGGTACGCGACCCCGGAGTTCCCAGCCCAGCTCGTGAACGTCCGGACGATCGGGATCGGCCGCACGAGAACGGTGCGCTTGCCGCATATCCCGGGCCGCGATGACGGCGAGAATGGACTGTCCATCCGCCGCCGATCGACGTACTTCGCCGGACATGGAATGATCGATACGGCGATCTACCGGGTCGACGACGTCCGGGCCGGAGACCTGATCGCGGGCCCGGCGATACTCCAGGACCCCCGCTCGACGATGCTGGTCCTGCCCGGCCAGACTGGACAGGTCGACGAGCTGCGCAACCTGCTCATCACCGAGGACCGCGGATGACCCTCGTCACGCGGACCGGCGCCGATCGAGCTGCGCTGTCAGCTGAGGGCCGCGTCGATCCGATCACCCTCGAGGTGATTCGCGCCGGGCTGATCTCGATCGTGCGCGAGATGAGCGTCACGCTCACCCGCACCGCTTACTCGACGATCATCCGTGAGGTCCACGACTTCAGCTGCGTCGTGTTCGACAATCGCGGACGGCTGATCGCTCAGGCCGAGGGCATCCCATCGTTCAACGGCAGCATGGGCTTCACGCTCGCGGCCACCGCGGCGAAGTTCCCGCTCGCCGAGATGGCGCCGGGCGACGTCTACCTCTCCAACGACCCGTACTTCGGAGAGGGCGCGTCGTTCCACAAGAACGACATCAACATCGTCATGCCGATCTTCCGTGACGACCAGCTCGTGATGCTCAGCGCCAGCAAGGCCCACTACCTCGACATCGGCGGCAAGGATCCCGGGAGCTACTCACCGGATGCCCAGAACACCTTTCAGGAGGGACTCGCGATCCCGCCGGTCAAGCTCTACGAGGAGGGGCAGCTCAATCAAGCCGTGCTCGACATCTTCCTCGCCAACGTCCGGATCCCGGACGTTGAGCGAGGGGATCTGGCCGCCCAGCTCGCCGCGGGCAAGACGGCACAGAGCCGTGCCCTCGAGCTCGTCGCCAAGTACGGCGCCGAGATCTTCGAGGCGTCACTGGACGAACTGCTTGATCACGGCGAGCGCATGACGAGGGCAGCGATCGAGCAGATTCCGGACGGTATCTACGAGGCCGCCGGCTTCCATGACGGCGACGGCCGCAGTGACGAGCCGATCGGGATCCAGCTCCGGCTCACGGTAGGCGGTGGCCAGCTCACCGTCGACCTCACAGGCAGCGCCGCCCAGCGCGCGTCGTCCTCGGGCAACTGCCACTGGCTGACGACCGTCGCCGCCTCCCGGGAGGCGATCATGTTCCTCGCCGATACCTCGATGGGCGCCAACGAGGGGTCCTACCGGCCGATCGAAGTGATTGCTCCGCCCGGGAGCGTGTTCCGGCCGTTGGCCCCAGCGCCGACGACCACCGGCACCGCCGACATGGCCGTGCGCCTGATCGAGCTGATCCTCAAGGCGCTCGCGCCAGTTCTGCCCGAAGCGGTGATCGCTGGCACGTTCGGCACGGTCAGCGCACTCACGTTGGCGGGCGTCGATCCCGTGACGGGACGGGAGTTCGTGCATTTCTCTCCCTACGCCGGGGGTTGGGGCGCGCGGGCGCGCGCGGATGGCAACAGCGCAATGGTCTCGCTTGCTCTCAGGCGACAACTACAACATTCCCTGCGAGGTCATGGAGACACGCTTCCCCGGTTTGCTCGCCGAGGGCTACCGCTTGCGCGAAGGGTCGGCTGGGGCCGGCCGTCATCGCGGCGGCTGGGGCGTTGCCTACGACTACCGGGCGCTCGTCCCCGTCGAGCTCAGCGTGTCGCTCGACCACCACACGTTTCCGCCCTACGGGCTCGACGGCGGCGGAGACGGCAGCGGCAGCGCGTTGGTCATCGATGCCGGCTCGACCGGCGAGCGGACCCACCATCAGGTCGCCGGGCTCGCCCTGCCCGCCGGCACGAGGATCAGCCACCGCACCGCGGGTGGAGGCGGCTACGGCGAGCCTCGCCAACGAGCTCCCGAGGCGGTGGCCGAGGACGTCGCCAACGGGCTGCTGACCGCGACTCAGGCGGGCGAGCAGTATGGCGTGGCGTTTGCTGCCGATGGCGTGACGATCGACGACGCCGCCACCGAGCGCCTGCGACGGGAGCACGCCTGATGCCGAGCATCGCGCCGCTGCGCTCCGCGCAACTCGAGCCGGTGTCGGCGTGGGTCGGCGCACATTCCGAGCAGCTGCTGACGTTCCTGAGCGAGCTCGTTGCCACCCCCAGCCCGAACCCGCCCGGTGACTGTGACGCGGCTGCAGATCGCCTGGAGGACGAGATGCGCGGTTTCGGCTTCGATGTCGAACGCCGCGAGGTCGATCGGTCGCCGGGCGGGTCCGCGCCGACCGTCCTGGGGTGGGTGGGCCAGCGCACCGAGCAGCCGGCGCTGCTGCTGAACGCCCATCTTGACACCTCGCCGCCCGGCGACGGCTGGACCGTCGACCCCTACGGCGCCGTCCGCCGCGGCGGCCAGATCTACGGCCGTGGCGCGGTGCTTTCAAAGGGGGATGTTGCCGCCTACGTGTACGCGGCGGCGGCTGCCTCCGCCGCCGGGTGCACGTCGGACCGTTCGGTGCTCGTGGCGATCACCGCTGACGAGGGCAGCGGCGGCGAGCTCGGCCCGCGGCAGCTGTTGGAGCAGGGCCGGCTCCGCCCGGAGCGGGTGATCTGCGCCGGTGTCACCCATCAGGTGACGATCGCCCACAACGGCTGCATACAGGCCAAGCTCTGCTTCCACGGTCCGGCGATTCATACGGCGCTGGCCGATCCCACCAGCGAGGTGATGGGTCAGGTGGTTCTCGCCGGCCAGCGGATCGCGGATGTCGATCGCGAGTTGCGGGCCCGACCGGGATGCATACCGGGCATTGCGTCGCCGACCCTGAGCATCACCCGGATCTGCGGTGGCGAGTGCTTCGGTATGGCGCCCGGAGCTGTCGAAGTCTGGCTCGATCGTCGGGTGACGCCGGGAGAGCACGTCGAGGCGGCGGCCGCCGAACTGGCCGAGCTCGTTCGCCTGATCGAGGCCGACGCGGGCGCACGGATCGACTTCCAGATCGTGCAGCGCGCCCAGGCACTTCGGCCGTCGCCGGCGCAGGAGCGGCTGGCACTGGCGGTCCAGGCCGAGGCTGAGCTGGTGCTCGGCGAGGACGTGCCGCTGCGGGGGCTGGCGCTGTACACCGATGCGCGCTGGTTCGGGATGCAGGGGATCCCGACCGTGATGTATGGCGCAGGACCGAGCGACCTCGCCGGATCGGGCATCAATGGCTCCGACGAGCACGTCGCCGAGGACGACGTTGTTGACGCCGCTCGCGTCCTGGGTCGGGTCATCGAGCAGGTTAGAGCCGAATGTGAGGGAGACGTGAACAGCGACTTTGGCGGCGCGGATGCGTCCGTCACCAGGAGGACGAGATGAGCAGAGCCAGGAGTGGACTCGGTCTTGCGGCGGCGATCTGCGCAGCGCTTGCTATCGCCGCGTGCGGAAGCAGCTCGGTGACGTCGAGCGGCAGTGGGGGTGCGAGCTCATCGAGCGGCACCGGTGGTGCGAGCTCGTCGAGCGCCGGTGCGGCAACGGGCAAGGCAATCAAGGTCGCGGTCGTCCTCAACGGTCCCGAGAACGACGGCGGCTGGGACACGGCCTTTCAGAACAGCGCCAAGCAGCTCCAGCGCACGGTCCCCAACGTGCAGGTGACGATCGTGCCGAACATCGCTCCGGGCGCGGCCGTCCAACGCACGACACAGACGCTCGGTGAACAGGATTTCGGGTTGGTCGTTCTGACCGGCGGCTATGCCGACGCAGACCTGCGCACAGCGGCTCTGCACTATCCGGACACGAAGTTCGTGAACATCTACGGGTCCAAGATGAGCAACAACGTCTCGCCCTTCTCAGCGGCGGTCGAGCAGGGGCGCTACCTCGACGGCATCGTGGCCGGGTCCATGACCAAGACCAACGTCATCGGAGAGGTCGGCGGCTTCCCGATCCCAATCGAGGCGCGCACCCTGAACGCGTTCGCGATGGGGGTACACAGCGTCAACCCCAAGGCGAAGATCAAGGTTCTCTGGGTCAACTCCTTCTATGACCCTGCGGCTGAGCGCCAGGCGGCGGAAGCGGAAGCGGACGCCGGCGCGGACGTGCTGGTGATGGATTCCAACACGCCGGCGGTCGCCTCGGTTGTGCGTGCTCGCAACCTGATGCTCGTTGGTTATGGGATCTCGCGCGAGTTTGACGTGCGTCCGCAACAGTGGCTCGGGACATTCACCTACAACTGGGCGCCCTACATGATCCAGTGGACGAAGGCGATTCGGGCCGGCACCTGGCCGCTCAAGCTGTATTACGAGGGGCTAGCACAGGGCGTTATAGGCTCGACGCCGCCGGGCTCCGGGGTACCACCGAGCGTGCTCGCCAAAGTGAACGCGGTCCGCAAGGCAATCGCCTCCGGCAAGTTCAACATGTTCACCGGGCCGATTGTGAGCAACACGGGCAAGACCGTCGTCGCGGCAGGAACGTCGCTGTCAACCATCCAGCAGCAAAATGCCTGCTGCACCTGGCTGGCCTCAAATGTCGAGGGCAAGCTCAACTAGGCGGTTCGGAGGATGGCGGCAGATGGCTCGACGACGATGCGGCGACTCCCGATGCCCCTAGGCCCTGACGGTGTCACGCAGGACCTCGGCGAAGACGCTCAGCTGGCGATCGAGCTGACCGGCATCTGTAAGTCGTTCTACGGCACGCCTGCCAACCAGAACGTCGACTTCTCCCTGCGCCGCGGCGAGGTGCATGCTCTGTTGGGCGAGAACGGGGCGGGGAAGTCGACGCTCTGCTCGGTGCTATCCGGCCTGTACCAGCCCGAGGCCGGGAGAATCGTCGTCGGCGGGGCGGTGCGACGATTCCGCTCCCCGCACGACGCGTTGCGGGCCGGCGTGGGGATGGTGTACCAGCACTACCGACTGGTGGCTGAGCTCACCGTTGCCGAGAACCTGGCACTCGCCACTCCCAACCTCGGCTACCGACTGTCTCGGGGCCGGCTCGAACGCCTGGCCCGTGAAGTCATGGACCGTTTCGGCATGGAGGTTCCGGCCCACGCGCACGTCGGTGACCTGTCGGTTGGCGAGCAGCAGCGGGTCGAGATCCTCAAGCTCCTCGCGCGTGACGTCGACGTGCTGATTCTCGACGAGCCGACCGCGGTGCTGACCCCGCAGGAGAGCGAGACGCTGTTTGACGCGTTACGCGCGATGGTGCGCGATGGCAAGGCGGTCATCTTCGTCTCTCACAAACTGCGCGAGGTGCTCGCCGTGAGCGACCGCATAACCGTTCTGCGTCGCGGAGAGCTCGTCGGAACGATCGACGCGGCCGGCGCGGACCATCGAGTGCTCGCACGGATGATGGTGGGCGACAACGCGGCAGCCGCAGAGCAGGCCGACGACGACCGCGCCTCGCGGGCGGCTCGGAGCCTTGGGGACGCGGTGCTCTCGATCCGGAGCTTGCGCGTCCTCGATGATCGTGGGCAGCGCGCGGTCGACGGCGTGAACCTCGAGGTTGCAGCCGGTGAGCTGGTCGGCGTCGCCGGTGTTGCGGGCAATGGGCAGCGAGAGCTCGCCGAGGCGATCGCTGGCATCCGCGCCACCGTGGCAGGAGAGATCCGAATCGCCGATACGGACGTGACGCGCCTATCGGCGCGGGAGCGCGTCGAGCACGGCCTCGGATTCATTCCCGAGGATCGACTCGCGACCGGGGTTGCTGGGGGACTGTCGCTGGAAGACAACCTCATTCTGCGCGGCTACCGGCGTCCGCCCTTGTCGGTGGGCCCTTTCCTGCGTCGTCGCGCGATCGCCGGCGAAGTCGAGCGGCGGGTGCGAGAGTTCGACATCCGCGGTGCTCAGCCAGGACTGCCGGTCCGCACGCTCTCAGGCGGGAACGTACAGCGGGTGATCCTGGCTCGCGAGCTGTCGGCAGAACCCCGGGCGTTGATCGCCGCCTCCCCGACGCGGGGCCTCGATGTCGGCGGCGCGACTGCTGTGCACGAACTGCTGCTCAATCAGTGCGCCGCCGGGGTGGGGCTGCTCGTACTGTCGGAGGACCTCGACGAACTGCTCGTGCTCTGTGACCGGCTCCTGGTGCTCTACGAGGGACGTGTCGTCGGCGAACTGATGACGGCTGACGCAGACCGAGAGCACGTCGGTCTGCTGATGGCGGGATCTGGTATCAGGACGTGAAGCCCCCCGGCTCCATCGTGACTGAGTCGCCGCCCGCCGCCGGAGGGTCCGGCGGCGCACTGGGCGCGCCGCGCGCAGGCGTCGCCCGCCCCCGGCGCGGCCTGACGATCGAGGCCCGCGCGACCGCGCCCTATCGCCTTCAGTTGGCTGTGCTCATCGGATCAGTCGTAGCGGCGCTGCTCGTTGGTGCGGGGCTGCTCGCGGTCACGGGTTATGACCCGGTGGGCGTCTATCGCACCATCTTCGACTCGAGTTTCGGCTCGGCGATGTCCTTCTCCCAGACGCTCGTGCAGGCCACCCCGCTCATCCTCACCGGCGTGGCTGCCGCCATCGCCTATCGGATGCGGCTGTACACGATCGGAGCGGACGGGCAGTTGTACATCGGTGCAATCGCAGCCTCGGGCCTCGCGCTCAAGCTCGCCGGGTCGCTCCCGGCGCCGCTGTTGATCGTGACCGCCTTGCTGGGCGGCGCCCTCGGCGGCGCGCTGTGGGCGGGCATCGCCGCGGTGGGTCGCGCCTACCTACGTGTGAACGAGGTCATCTCCACCCTGATGCTCAATTTCATTGCGCTGGACCTCATCAGCTACCTGATCGTCGACACGCACAGCCTGTGGCGCGACGCCGCCACCCCTGGAGAGGCACAGGGCGCTCCGCTCACCAATGCCGTCGCCCTTCCGCATCTCTTCAATCAGGCCGACGTGGGCATCGTCATCGCTGTCGTCGTAGCGCTCTCGCTCGCGGCGATCATGCGCTACACGCGTTGGGGCTACGAGGTCCGTGTGATCGGCGACTCGCCGCGCGCAGGTCGCTATGCCGGCATGAGCGTTGCCCGGAAGATCGTCGCGGTGTTCCTGATCTCGGGCGCAGTCGCCGGCTTGGCCGGAGCGATCTTGGTCACCAGCGTTACGCAGGGCCTCGACGCCCAGGGTCTGTCGCCGGGCCTTGGATACGGCTACACCGGCATCGTCGTGGCGGCCATCGCTCGGCTGAGCTTCGTCGGAATCATTCCGGCTGCGGTGCTGATGGCGGCGCTGCTGAATGCCGGCCCGGCGCTGGCGATCGTGCAGGGACCTCAGGACATCGTGGTCGTCCTGCAGGGGATCGTCCTGCTGCTCGTCGCAGCCGGTCAGTTCTTCCTCGTCTACCGACTGCGTCGCGTCGAGAGCGACGCTACGCCATGAACAACTCAACCGCCGTCCAGTTCATCGTCATTGCGATCGCCGCGGGGACGCCCCTGCTCTACGCAGCCGTCGGCGAGATAATCGCCGAGCGCGCGGGCGTCATGAACCTGGGCATCGAAGGCATGATGCTCCTCGGTGCCGTGTCAGCCTATGGCGTCACGGTCTTCACCCATTCGCTGTGGCTCGGCGTACTCGCGGGGGCACTCGCCGGAGCCGCCTTGTCGTTGATCCACGCGGTACTCGTGATCTCGTTGCGCGGGAACCAGATCGTCTCGGGGATCGCGCTCGTCATCCTCGGCACCGGTCTCTCGAGCTACCTCGGTGACATCGGCACGTCGTCGCTCACCAACCGCCCTGCCGGAGCGACGTTTCAGCCGCTACTCCACGGCGGGCTCGCCAAGCTGCCGCTCGTCGGGCCGATCATTTTCGGGCAGAACGCGCTCGTGTACCTCTCCTGGGCATTTGTGCTGGGAACGAGCTGGTATCTGTTCCACACCCGTCCCGGTCTGAAGCTGCGCGCGGTCGGCCAAGATCCAGCCAGCGCCGATGCCAGCGGCATCTCGGTCACGCGCGTGCGCTACCTTCACGTGCTCGTGGGCGGGGCCGCCGCGGGTGTCGCGGGCGCATACCTCACGCTCGCCCTGTTCGGTTCCTGGCAGGGTGACTTGTCGGCGGGCAGCGGCTGGATCGCGTTCGCGCTCGTCATCTTCTCCGGCTGGCGGCCCTGGCGCGCGCTCGCCGCCGCGTACCTGTTCGGCGCGGTCACCAGCCTGGGCTTCAACCTGCAGCTGCTGAAGGTTGACCTGCCGGTGTCGGTCCTGTCGGCGTTGCCATATGGGCTAACTCTGGTCGCGCTCGTCATCGTCGCGAACGTCGGAGCCGCGCGCCGGTTCGGCGCGCCGCAATCACTCGGACAGCCGTATTGGCGCGAGAGCCGCTGAGGACGCGCCCCGGATGACTGAGGTCACCGAGCCGACTCCACGACTGGAGGTCGAACTGACGGTCAATGGTGAGATGGTGCGACAGACGATCCCCGCGCGTCGGCTCTTGGTCGACTTCCTGCGCGACCAATTGGGACTCACAGGCACGCACGCGGGCTGCGAGCACGGCATCTGTGGTGCTTGCACGGTACTCATCGACGGAGGCGCCGCACGCTCCTGCATCACGCTCGCCGCCCAGGTCGACGGGGCGACGGTCACCACGATCGAGGGGCTCACTCCGCGCGATGGGTTGAATCCGATGCAAGCCGCGTTCAAGTCGTGCCACGGTCTGCAGTGCGGATTCTGCACCCCCGGCTTCATCGTGACTCTGTCGGCTGCGAATCCAGCCGACTATCCCGACGACGACGCGATCCGCGAGCTGCTTTCGGGAAACCTGTGCCGATGCACCGGTTACGAGCACATCGTGCAAGCAGTGCGCGAGGCGTGGGGACGCGGGAACGGCCGGAGCGTGTGATCGTGCGGGGTCTGCGCATCGTTGTCGTCGGCGCCGGGATCGGCGGCATGTGTGCGGCACTTGCGCTCGAGCAGACCGGCCATGAGGTCGAGATCTATGAGCGCGCGCCCGGTCTGCACCCAATCGGCGCTGGACTGTGCGTGTGGTGCAACGGAGCCAAGGTGCTGAACGCGCTTGGTCTGGAAGCCGCACTGCGTGACGTCAGTCCGAGCCTGCGGGCCGTGCAGTTTCGCACACGCGAGGATGAGCTTCTGTCCGACATCCCGATCGAGCCTTTGGTCGCGTCGACTGGTCAGCGGCCCTACCCGGTAGCCCGTGCGGACTTGCACGCCGTGCTGGCGCGGGCGTTCGGTGCGGAGCGCATCCACCTGGGCGCCGAGTGTGTATCGATCGAGCAGTCGGGCGACAGTGTCACGGTTCACTTCGCCGACGGTCGCAGCGCGTCGGCGGATCTTGTCGTGGGCGCTGACGGTATCGGCTCGGTCATACGCGAGCACGTCGTCGACGGCGCGCGGAAGCGAGCACTCTCGTGGGACTGGGAGGGGATCACCACGATCCCTTGTGGCGCACCTGACACGTTCACCTTCTACGTCGGTGACGGCAAACGGGCAGCTACGATGCCGGTGGGCGGTGGGCGCTTCTACTTCTTCTTCGACTTTCAGAGGACGGCCGAGCTCGACGCACTGCACGGCATGCGCGATCAGCTCCGTTATCTCTTTGCCGGATGGTGCGAGCCGGTTGAACGGTTGGTCGAGACGGCTCCGCCGGAGACAGCCAGCAACCTCCAGCATCACGACCTCGAGCCAATCGCGTCGTTCGTCCGCGGACGTGTGGTGCTCCTGGGAGATGCCGCCCACGCCACGACGCCGTTCCTTGGTCAGGGCGCCTCGCTGGCGGCCGAGGATGCACTCGTGCTGAGCCGCCTCCTGCCTACGAAGGGCCTGTCCGTTCAGAGCGCCCTTGTCGCCTATGAGCGTGAGCGCCGCGAGCGTGTGCACGCGGTTGTCCGCGGGTCCCGTGACAAAGGCGAGGCGGCAACTGTGGCGGGAAGCGACGCCAACGAGCGCTACTACGCCGAGCTGCGCGGCGGCAGCCGCGACTTCGTGGAAACCGTGGAGCGCATAACGCTGTCTGGACCGCTGAAGTGAGCTGGTTCTACACGCGACCAGTGACGCGAGGCTGTTGGTTGGTGGCCGAGCCCAGCCAGGTGAACTCGTTCCTGATCGCCGGTCGTGAGTGCGCGGCGGCGATCGATACCGGTCTCGGGATCGCGCCGATCCGACCAGTGCACGCCGCCCTGACGATGCTGCCTACGATCGTGGTGAATACGCACTACCACCCCGATCACGTCGGCGGCAACCACGAGTACGAGGAGATCGCGATCCACGAGGCGGGGTCCGAGGCGATCACACGGCCGGTCCCCGAGCAACTTCTGCGCGAGTACATGACCTTCGCTCACCACCTGATTGCCACAGGCCGAGCGATCCGCGAGCTCGATGACGAGTACCTCCATATGCTCAGTGCCGAGAGCATCCCCCGCGAGTTTCCTCAGGACTTCGATCCGACGGCGTGGACGATTGTGCCCAGTGCGGCCACCCGCCATCTGCGCGACGGCGACCGGGTGGACCTGGGCGGCCGTGTGTTGACTGTGATACATACCCCCGGCCACTCTCCCGACAGCATCTGCTTGCTGGATGAGCACAGCGGACTGCTCTTCGCCGGCGACATGGTCGCCACCGGACCAATCTACGGTCATTTTCCGGACAGCGACTTGGATGCGTTCGCGCTGTCGGCGCGGCGGCTCGCTGACCTGGGCGACGACGTCGGTCTCGTACTGGTCGGCCACTTCGGTCGTCCGGTGGCCGAGCCGAGCATCCTCAACGACCTCGCTGACGGGCTCGAGCGGCTGCTCGCCGGTGAAATCGAGCCCGGCCCGTTCCACGACCTGCACCTGAACCCGGTCAAGCTCGCGCGCTTCGATCGCGTTGGAATGACGCTACCTCTGGATTGGCATGCGAACACCGCTCGCGAGGTTGCCAGTGGATGACAACTCGAGTGACCGGCGGATTGGTGGCACGGGACGTCCCACGCTCTTCGGTGTGCGCCTGCCACGTATCGAGGACGAGCGGCTGCTCACCGGGCGCGGTGAATACATAGCGGACGTGCGCATCCCGGGGATGCTGGAGGTCGCGTTCTTACGCAGCGACGTACCTCACGCGTACGTGCGCGGCGTGGACGTCTCGGATGCCCGCGCGGTCGACGGGGTGGTTGACGTCGTGGTGGCCGGCGACCTCGAGCGAGCGGGTGTCCAGCCGGTCCCCGATTTTCCGACCTGGGCTCGGCCGGTCGCCACCTATCCGCTGTGCCGCGGTCGCGCGCGATATTTCGGTGCCCCGCTCGCCGCGGTGGTGGCGCAGGACCGCTACGTCGCCGAGGATGCGCTGGAGCAGATCATTCCCGATCTCGAGCCGTTGCCGCCGATAGCGACGATCGATGCGGCGCTGGAGCCCGACGCGGTAACGCTATATGAGGGCTGGACGGACAACCGCATCATCGACCACCACGATGTCAACCCTGCGGCTGACGCTGCCTTCGAGCGACTGCGCTCGGTCGCCGGCACCTACACGATCCAACGCCATGGTGCGTCGCCGATGGAAGGCTGCGGGGTCGTGGCCGAGTATCGCTCGGGGCGCCTCACGGTCTGGACGTCGACTCAGTTGCCACACATTGCCCGCTCGATGTACGCCATGGTGCTGGGCCTTCCGGAACGCAACATCCACGTGATCGCTCCGGATGTCGGCGGCGGTTTTGGGCTGAAGGCCGAGATCTACCCCGAGGAGTACGTGGTTGCCTGGCTGGCGATCCATCTTGCCCAGCCTGTTCGCTGGATCGAGGATCGTTACGAGCACCTCATAGCCTCCAGTCACGCGCGCGACATGCGGATCGAGCTCGAGGCCGCGGTGCACGAGGACGGCTGCATCGAGGCCCTGCGCGGCACGATCTGGCAGGACCTCGGATCGGGCGAGATGTTCCCGAACGGCTTCAGCCCAAGTTTCGTGGCGGCCGGGTCGTTTGTGGGCCCTTATCGGATCGCCGAACAGAAGATCGACATCATCGCCGTCGCGACGAACAAGTGCCCGAGCGGCGCCTACCGGGGCTTTGGCATCCCCGAGGCCGCGTGGGCAATGGAGCGCCTCGTCGACCGGATCGCGCGCGAGCTCGAGATCGATTCGCACGACCTGCGACGGCGGATGATGATCGAGCCGCACGAGCTTCCGTTCCGGACGGCGTCAGGCTCCTTGATCGATTCCGGCAGCCACCGTGAGGCGTTCGACAGTGCGGTCGAGGCCGGCCGCCAAGCGCGGGAGGAGCTTCGAGCCGAGCACGAGGACGATCCGGCGGTCCGGGTTGGCCTCGGCGTCGTGACCTACGTTGAGGGGGTCGCTCCCAGCTACTTTGGGACGACCGGCAACTGGACCTCGCAAGATGCGTGTGACATTCGGTTTGACCCCGACGGCGGTGTCACGGTCGGGGTCGGGGTCGCCGCCTTCGGACAAGGGTTGTGGACGATGGTTGCAACGCTCACCGCCGAGGAACTCGGCCTGCCGCTCGACCAGGTCCGAGTCGTCATGGGGGACACGGACGCCGCCCCTTACGGCCTCGGGAGCTGGGGCAGCCGGAGTATCACCGTGGTCGGTGGCTCGTTGCAGCGCGCGGCAGGCGAGGTGCGAGACAAGGCGCTGCGCATCGCGGCCCATCAGCTCGAAGCCTCGCCTGCGGACCTTGAGATTGTGGAGGGTCGTTTTCATGTGCGCGGCAGCCGGGAACCGTTTGTGACCTGGGCGGACGTCGCGCGCGCGGCGCTCGTGCGCACCTTCGAGCTCCCGGACGGCGTCGAGCCGGGACTCGAGGCGAGGGCCACCTACGCCCCCCCGGGCGTTGATGACGTCCCCGACGAACGCGGGCGTATGAATGCTTCCACGACGTACACCAACGCCTCCCACGCTGCGATCGTGCGGGTCGACCTCGAGACCGGCGAGGTCAAGGTGCTGCTCTACATCGTGGCGCACGACTGCGGGCGCGTGATCAATCCGATGCTCGTCGACGGCCAGATCCACGGAGGCGTAGCGCAGGGCATCGGCGGCGCTCTGTATGAGGAGTTCGCCTACAGCGACACCGCCCAGCCGCTGTCCACGACCTTCATGGAGTACTTGGTGCCAACCGCTTCCGAGATCCCCCCGATCAGGACGATTCACTTCGAAAGTCCGGCCCCTTATGCGCCGCTCGGTGCCAAAGGCGCAGGGGAGGCCGGAATCATCGGTCCGGCTCCCGCCATCGCAGCCGCGGTTGAGGATGCCCTGGCCGAGTTCGGCATCGCCGAGATCACCGCTACGCCGATCACCCCCGCCGGCGTACTGACGGCGCTCAAGGCAATCCGAACCGGAAACCTGACCCGGTGAAGCCCCCGCCGTTTGAGTATGTTCGCCCGACCTCGATCGACGCCGCGGTCCGAGTCCTCGCGGATGCCGGCGAGGACGCAAAGGTTCTCGCCGGCGGGCAGAGCCTCGTCCCGATGTTGAACTTCCGCCTGGCTCGCCCCACCGTTTTGGTCGACATCGGGGCGATCGCTGATCTGCGGCGCTTGGAAAACGAAGGAGACACGCTCGTGATCGGTGCCGGCGTGCGCCAACGCGACGCAGAGCTGTCGACCATCGCGGCCGCCACCTGTCCACTGATCCGGCAAACGCTGCGCCACGTCGCTCATCTCCAGATCCGCACGCGAGGCACGATTGGCGGAAGCCTTGCGCATGCTGATCCAGCCGCCGAGTTGCCCGGGGTCGCCGTCGCGCTTGACGCCACACTTGTCGCCCACAGCGTCCGCGGCCGGCGCTCTATCGGCGCTGCCGAGTTCTTCTTCGGGCCATATACGACGTGCCTGAAGGAGGATGAGATCCTCACGGAGGTCCGATTCCCGTCCACGGTTGGGGCGCGAACGACGATGCTGGAGTTCGCGCGGCGATCGGGTGACTTCGCGCTTGCGGGCGTTGTCATGGCCGTTAAGGTCGGGGCGGACCGGCGCGTCGAGGAGGCCCGCATCACGGCGATCGCAGTCGGAGGGTCGCCGACCCGACTGTGCGTCACTGAGGCCTGCCTGATCGGCCAGGAGGTCTCCGACGAGCTCTCATCCGCAGCGCGCGATACGGCTGCGGAGGAGGTGGCTCCTTACCTCCAGGCGATGGGCCGCTCGGCGGCGTACAAGCGTGAGTTGCTGGGTGGCCTCGTCGGCCGCGCCCTGCGAGACCTGACGAAATGACCGCATTGCACCAACGGGTCACCGCGCGCCCGTGACGTGCGGAAACGCCTGGCGAAGCCAGGTGTGCCCGGGTCATCGTCCGATTACTCAGACCGCCGGAGGATGTCGACGCACACCTCGCCGCACCTGGGACACTCAATCACCTGGAGGTCCAGTCGCTCGGAGAGCTTCTGAACGAGCCCTGCTGCACTAGGGCGCTCCGATCAGTTGTCGAGATGAAGTACGGACCATGCGTGTGGCCGGGCGACGTAACGGTCTGACGCTGGACCACGTCACGGACCAGCCCGGCGGCGGCCCACTCAGCAGCGTGACCATGTGGGCGCCCGTCGCAGGCGCCGGCGCCGCGAGGCCTCGGGCGGCCTCCGTCGCTGGTCTCTACCGCTCAAGCGAGGACGAGGACGATCACAGCCGTGATAGCGATCGAAAGTGTCAGTAGGCATAGAGAGAGCAGCGATCGCAGCCGATCCTGGAACCCGGGGACTGGCGCCTGGCGCCGTGATGAGAACTGCTGCCCGTGACGCCAGACCGTTAGAACCGCCGGCGCGAGCGCGGCGGCGATCGCCACGCCCAGGGTCGGCAGACCAGAAGTGAAGGCGGTCCGGATAAGGAGCAGTCCCGTGGCGGCGAGATTGAGCGCCGAACGCGTCCAGGCTAGTGCCGTCCGGTCGGCGGCCAACCCCGGGTCATAGTGGACCGGTTTCGCCGTCACTGGAGGACGCGATCAATGACCGCGAGGATCGCTCCGAACGCGGCCACGACGGCAATCCCCAGCGAGAGGACCCGTGGCATCTCGGAGTATGGCGGCGGTGCGCCCTCGCGCATGGCCCGTTCGCTCTCCACCCAGTGCCGGTAGCTGGCGAGCGAGAGCAGCGCTCCGAGGACGATGAGGGGGAGGGCGATGAGGAGCCGCAATCCGTGAAGATGCAGATGAAGGAATTGGGCCGCCGCCAGCCCGCCGGCGATGAGGGCGAGCGCGGTCCGATTCCAGGCAAGGAAGGTGCGCTCGTTGGCAAACGTGAAGCGAGGATCCGGTGCTGTACCGCGGCGCTCGAGCTCGGCGCGGCGCAGGAGTCCACCGATGAGGGAGCGCATCCGTTGTGAAACGCCGGCCGGCCTCCCCGGGCCCGGAGGGGCGACTGCGGTCATGAGCGGTGGGACCTGTGGCGCCGTGGGGCCGGTGGTTGCTTTGTGTTCCGGGCTGTTCACGGCGTCACTCCCGACAGCGGCGGGGCGAGGCGGTTGGCGTTGGCGTTGGCGTCGAGGGGACCCCAGACCGCCGCGGGGTTCCAGTCGACGTGGCGATAGAGCTCGAGCGCGCTCATGCGATCGCGGCTGGATTCCCGAGCCGCTGCGGTGCGCTCATCGTCAGGAAGGGCGTAGGCATCGATGTGCGGCTTGAGTGGGCGAAACAGCCAGATGGGCCGTCGGAGGTTGTCCTTGGCGGGCCGTGTCGTACCCAGCCACTTGCGGTACACGTCGCGGGCCTTGGCGAAGTCCACGTGGATGTCGGCGTAGGCGTCGCCGGCCAGGGCCGGGCGCACCCGGACCTTCTGGTGCCAGCAGTGCATGCCGGACACCGGGTCGGGGTGGACCGGGAAGGTGATGTTCTGATGCACCCCGGCGTCGCTCCACCAGATTCTCTCCGAGGAGGGATCCGACGAGGCGAACGGACGCACGCCGTGGACGCGATGGAAGTCGACAGCATCGCCGGACTCGATCATGTCGACGAGCGCGGATGACCATCGCTCCATGCCCTTGCTCTCGTTCAGGCGCCAACGGCCCATGTGGTGAGAGGCCGCCACCACACCGGGACGGATCCCTTCGGTCACCAGCGCCTTGATCACGAACCATCCGATCTCGGTTTCGACACGGGCGAGCGAGCCGGTGGTCAGGCCGATGCGCTTCGCGTCCTGCGGGCACATCAGCAGCGGATGGGTGTGGGCCAGCTCGGTCAGGTACTTCGCGTTGGCGGATCGCGAGTGGATCATCGTCGGCAGGCGGTAGGTCGGGAGGAGCACATACTCGCCCTGGGCGTGGTCGATTTGTGAGTGATGGACGTGCGAGCGCGCGTACGTCGGCGTTGCGAGCTCGGGCCATCCCCATTCGGCTACGGTCTCGGAGTAGAGCTCGAGCTTGCGTGACGGCGTGTTGAAGCCGCGACGCGCCTGTCCATCGACGAGGCTTGCGATCGTGTCAGGCCGTCCGGTGAGCGGCATGTGCGAGCCGTCGAAGTGCAGCTTGGTCACGGTCTCTTCGCGGCCCCGCACCTCGGTGTCGCCAGGCTCGGTGACAACCTCGGCCTCGTGCTGGCGATACTCGTCGCGGGCGATCTCGACCGCGCCGTAGCGACGCATGTACTCGAGCGGTGTGAGTCCTTGGTCGGCAGCCTTCTCCGGCAGACCGGGCACCGAGTTCTCGAACATCCACTGGTAGTACTCGCTGAGCGTGATCTTATCGCCCGGGCGGTACGGGGATTCGTAGTACTGGCGGATGCCAAGTGATCCATCGGGGTCCGCCCGCCACGACACCTCGATCCAGAACTCACCTTCTTCCCAAACCTCTCCGGGGTTGGCCTCATACGTGTACTGGATGTCGTGGCCTAGCCGCTCCATTGCGACGCGCTGCACGGGCTGGCGAAAGCCCAGCCAGCGCCCCGCATGGGTCTCATAGGAGTGCGTGTCGTGTCGCTCCGGACCGTGACCCATCGGCAGGACGTAGTCGGCCCACCACGCGGTCTCTGACCAGGTCGGTGTCAGCGAACCGTGCAGGCCGACTTTGTCCTTGTCGCGCAGCGCGCGCAGCCAGGAGTACCCGTCCGGGTAGGTCCAGATCGGGTTGAGCACTCTCGTGAACAGGACGGGCTGGGTTCCCCGGCGATCGTGGAGCAGATGCGGCCACAGGATGCTCATCTCGTTGTGAGCTAGGGGATATTCGCGCGGCCAGTTGAGCTCGTTCCAGGTGCTGATCGCCGGCGGCTTCTTCCATGGGGCAGGGATGAATTTGTTCCAGGCGTTGGGGGAGACACCCCCGGGCTGGCCGACGCAACCCGACAGGACGTTGAGCAGATGTAGGGCGCGCGTCACCTGCCAGCCGTGCAGGTTCCCGGCAGCTGCCGCCCGCCAGATGTGAGAGGCGAAGGCGGGCCGCGCCGCGGCGATCTCCCGGGCGACCTGCTCGATGGTGGCCGCAGGCACCCCGCTCTCGGACTCGGCGAACTCCGGTGTGTACTCGGCGTACTCGCGGCGGAGCTCTGAGACGAAGTTGTCGAAGGTCGGCTCGGTGTCGGGCGCCCGATTGGCGAGGTAGGTGCGCCAGTTGACCCACCGCCGGACAAAGTCGCGGTCAAACCAACCACGGTCCAGCAGGAGGCGTGCGATCGCCAGCAGCGCAGCTGCTTCGGTCCCTGGCCAGGTGGGGAGCCAGTAGTCCGCGCGGGCTGCCGTATTGGACAGCCGCGGATCCATCACGGCAATCTTGGCGCCAGACTGCTGGCCTTCGACGATCCGCTGGGCGTGCGGGTTGAAGTAGTGCCCCGACTCGAGATGCGCCGAGATGAGCAGGATGAACCTGGCGTTCGCATAGTCGGGCGACGGTCGGTCTGTGCCGGACCAGATCCCATAGCCGGTGCGTCCGCCGGATGAGCACACGTTGGTGTGGGAGTTGTGCCCGTCGGCGCCCCACGTCTCCAGGAAGCGGTCGGCAAACCCGTCCTCGCCGGGACGGCCCACGAAATAGAGGACGTCGTTGGGGCGTCTGGCGGCGAAGGCCTCGTGCATCCGCTCGGCGAACGCATCGAGAACGTGATCCCAGCTGACCCGGTCCCACTCGCCGCCCCCTCGCGGACTGCCTGGCTTGCGCCGCAGCGGATGGAGGATGCGCTCTGGATCCTTGAGCTGATTGATGGTCGCCGGACCCTTGGCGCAGTTGCGCCCGCGGGAGCCGGGATGGTGTGGGTTGCCTTCGAGCTTGGCGACCTCGAGGGTCTGCTTGTCGACGAACGCCGTCAGCCCGCAGGCCGACTCGCAGTTGAAGCAGACCGTGGGCACAAGCATGTATTCGCGAGCCACCTTGCGCGGCCAGGCCTGTGGGTCGTATTCCGTCCATGCGTCCCATTGTTCGATGGGCGGGAAGTCCCTGAGGGCGGGGCTCACCGGCGCGGAATCGGGCGTCGAGGTGCCAGCCCTTCCGGATCTGGTTGGCCGCCGGGCTCTTGAGGGTCGAATTCGATCGTGTCGTGCCATCCGTGCCTCGTCAGTCGCGCTAGCTGAGGGGAACGCTCTGGCCTGCGCGCACCCAGGAGTCTTCGTATAACCACAGACCGACGAGGGCGGCGCCTCCTCCGGCGGCCATCAGCACGATCCAGGACCCGGCGGCGAGATAGACGCCGGCCGCGGCCGCCGGCAGGAGAGTGGCGAGGATCATTCCCGTCCAGAACTGTCTCGCGCACAGATCGCGGCGCAGGTTGAGCGTGGCACGCTCGGCCTGCGCGGTCGGGTGGCGGCCGAAGACGTCCACGCCGACGATCACCGCGCTGGCCACGGCACTGAGCAGAAGACACCAGCCGAGAGCCCGGTGCACGTTAGATGGGGCGTCGACCGCCAGTCCGACGATGGCCAGGGCCGCGGCCCCGGCCAGTACGGCGTTGACGATCGTATGGGCCAGCAGGAGAGGGCTCTGCCACAGGTCGCGGCCCTCGCACTGGTTGAAGAGGAACGCGGTGTATCCGGCGAGCATGCCGCCGGCAGGCAGCATTGCCCAGCACAGGAGGTCGCGCACGCCGTGAGCGTCGAGGAGTGCAGCGACGGTGAAGAGCGTCGCGATCAGTCCGGCGACGTTGATGACCTGAGCGCCTCGCGCCAGCCAGGAGCGCCACTGCGGCTTGGTGAAGAGATAGATGAAGCGCCGTGGCTGCTTGAGGTCCCAGACGAGGAACAAGCCGGTGACCGCGATGCCGGCAACGGCGAGGATTCCAGGGGCACGGTCGGCGAGGCGCGAACCATGCGCGCCGATGGCCAGCAACAGCGCCGCGATCATCATCGCTCCAGCCGCGATTCCCTTTGAGAGGAAATAGCTGGACACCTTCCATCCCCAGGGCGCCGGATGAGCGATGTCGCTGGTTGCGCGCGCCTCGGCGTCTGCGTTGAGCGGAGCGAGCTTCTGGGCCTGGGAGGGCTGGACCTCGGTGGTTAGGTATGCGTCGCCCCCGACCAGCAGCGGGTTGAGCGCGGTCGTGTCGGCGCCCACGTAGTACACGTTGGGACCGGTGCCCTGCTCGGGGGCTCGCACTTGAGACGGCATCGTGCCCAGGATGCGTCGGACCTCCGACTCTGGGTCCTCGAGATCACCGGAGATGATCGCGCCCACGGGGCAGACCACCTCGCACGACGGCTTCATTCCGTTATCGACGCGGTGAGCGCAGAAATTGCACTTCGCGGCCGTCTGCGAGTTCGGGTCGATGTACAGGGCGTCGTAGGGGCAAGCGTTGAGGCACGCCTTACATCCGATGCAGCGCGCGGGGTCGAAGTCGACTATGCCGTCCTCGCGCTTGAATAGCGCCTGAACGGGACAGATCTCCACGCACGGTGCGTCGGTGCAGTGATTGCAGCGCAGGACCGCAAAGTCGCGGCGTGTATCGGGAAATTCACCCCGCTCGACGTACTTCACCCAAGTGCGGAACACACCGAGCTCCACACCGTGCTCGACCTTACAGGCAACGGTGCAAGCGTGACAGCCGATGCACCGAGACTGATCGAGGACGAAGCCGTATTGTCCCATCCGTAGATCCTGCACTCTGACGACATCGAGAACCAGTCTTATTTGTCCTATACCATTCCTTAAAGGAATGGCACATCCGCTGGGCGAACCACTCAACGCGGGCGAGCTTGCCACCTTTGTGGCCGCAATCGACGGCGGGACCATCAGCGCTGCTGCGGAGGCGCTCGAACTCACTCAATCGGCGGCGAGCAAGCGGCTCGCCTCGCTGGAGCAGCGGCTGGGGGTACGGCTTTTGGAACGAAGCCGCCTGGGCGTTGTCGCCACCGCCGCTGGGCGCGTGCTCTATCCCGAGGCGCAGCGCGCGCTGATCGCCCTCCGCGATGCGGCCGCAGTAGTCGCGACTCAAAGCAGCGAGGAGCCCACCCTCCACATCGCCGCCAGCCACACGATCGGGGGGTTCCTGATCCCCGGCTGGCTGTGGGCCCTCCGACGAGACGGCCGGCACACCCACGCTCAGGTCGAAATAGTGAACTCCATGGCAGTGCTGATGAGTGTGCGACGCGGTGACGTCGACATCGGCTTCATCGAGTCTTTTGATGACACCGGCGAACTCGAGACGATCACCGTCCTGCACGACGAGATCGTCGCGGTGGTGGCCGCCGATCATCCATGGGCACGACGTCGGTCGATCCCCGCCCGACTCTTGCTGCGGGAACCGTATCTGTCTCGCGAACCCGGGTCCGGCACCCGCGCGGTCGCGGGGAGCCGCCTCGCGGAGGCGGGGGTCACTCTGGATCCGGCGGTGGAGACCGCGTCGACGCAGAGCCTGAAGCGCGCCGTGCTGGACGGTGGGTTTACTCTGATCTCGCGCCTCACGATCGAGAACGAGTGCCGCACCGGCACCTTGTGCGCGATTCCAGTGCAGGGCCTGGACCTCACGCGCCCGCTGCGGGCGGTGAGGCGGCGCCGGCCGGCGCCCTCGCGCGAGGCGGCCCGCTTCTGGGCTCAGCTGCAGACGGCGCCGTGGCCCGAGGTCATGTCACGCTGACAACGCGGGTCTCGGGCGCGGCGCGTCGCAGCCGTCTGAGCACCGGCGAGCGCGGTCGGCGTCCGAACACCACTTCGTAGTAACGCTCGGCGCGGAGCGCGCGCTCGATCTCCCGATCGAAGCGCCCCTGGATGAGTGACGGCCGCAGTTCGATGCCGGCGGGGACTCGCGCAATGTGGCGGTGGAAGGCCGCTGTTGCCAGACGCTCATGCGTGCGCACGTAGCGGGCCGGGTCATCGAAGGTGCCAACGAACGAGAGCAGCTTGGTCGGGCGCCACGTATAGACGAAGGAGAGCAACGCGTCCAGTTCACCTGCGCGGGTGATGGCGTGGTCCAGAGCGGCCACATCCGGATGCTGATCGTCGATAGCTACGAGGACCCGTCGTTGCCCGTGCCAGGTTGGCCATTCATCTCCGGGCATCGCGATGCGTGCGGTTAGGTCACGTCCTCCGCGACGAGTCCACGGCGGACGAGACTCGGGACGACCCCCCCGTGACGGAGGAGCTCGAGGACGAGGTCTGGATACGGCCGACCGGTCAGCTCCGTCCCGGTCGCCATGTTGCGGACATGGGCGGCCTCGACGTCCACCAGGGCCTGCTGACCCTCCTTAAACGCGGCGGAGACACCTGGAACGGCCACGGCCGGCAGGCCATGGTTGATGCAGTTGCGCAGGAACAGTGACGTGAACTCGTCGGCGAGGACGCAGCTGATGCCCAGGATCTTCAGCAGTACCGGCACTGGCCGCGCCGAGCCCAGCCCAAACCGACGTCCGCCGATGAGGACATCTCCGGGTGTGACAAGGCCCGGCCAGTCCTGCCGAGTTGCGTTGAACATGTGTTGCGCGGCCTCCTCGGGTGGAAGCCGCATGGCGAACCCGGGGTACATCTCATCGGTGTTCACCCCATCGCCGAATACCCAGGTCCGGCCGTGCGGGTGGAGGTCGACACTCACGCGAGGACCCGGGGGTCGACGATCCGGCCCGTGGTGGCCGAGGCTGCGACCGTCGCCGGGGAGGCCATGAACACCAGAGCATCAGGGCTGCCCATGCGCCCGCGGAAGTTGCGCGTGCTCGCCGTCAGGCACACCTCGCCCGGTCCCACGACACCCATGTGGTAGCCAAAGCACGCGCCGCAGGTCGAGTTCGTCACCACCGCGCCCGCCTCGACGAGCGTTGTCACGTAACCGCGGCGGAGCGCCTCCAGGTATGTCGCCTGTGACGCGGGCGTGACGATGAGGCGCGTCCCGTCGGCGACACGCCGCCCGGCAAGGATCCGTGCCGCGATCTCCAGGTCCTCGATCCTGCCGTTCGCGCATGATCCGATGAAGCACTGGTCGACGTGGACGTCGCCGACGTCCGAGACCGGCATGGTGTTCTCAATCACCGCGCCGGGCCGCGCCACCATCGGTTCGACGGCCGCCAGGTCGACGCTACGGCGAACGGCGTAGCGAGCGTGGTCGTCGGGCGCCGCCGGATAGGCGGGGGTCGTTGTGCGGCGGCCGACGAACTCCAGGCACCGTTGATCGGCCTCGAAGATCGTGAAGTCGGCGCCGACCTCGGCCCCCTGCGTGGCGATCGTCCGCCGGTCGCCCATCTCCATCATCGCCATGCCGGGGCCGCCGACTTCGATCGCCTGGTTCGTCGCGTCCCCGTAGGCGCCGGCGATGTGCAGGAACACGTCCTTGCCGCTCACCTGGGAGCCCAGGGCACCCTCGAGGTCGTAGCGGACGGTCTCGGGCACCTGGTGCCACGTGCTCCCGGTGCAGGCGATCTGCATGATCTCCGCCGCCCCAAGGCCGCGCGCGGCGACGTTGAACGCGCCCGCGGCGCACGTGTGCGAATCGGAGCACGCGAGAACCTGGCCGGGCACCGCCCAACCATTCTCCGCGACCACCTGATGAACGATCCCGTGCCGGCCGACGTCGAGAAAACGCTGTACGCCGAAGCGCTTGGCGAACGCCCGGGCGCGCTGACCGGCGATCGCCTCGTTCACGCCGGGCGCTGGGACGGCGTGATCGAGGACGATGGCGAGACGCTCTGCGTCGTGGACTCGAAGGACTCGCGTCCAGGCATCGCCGAAGAACTGAGTGTCAAGCAGGATGGTGAGGTCGACGGGTGTGACCACGACATCGCCGGGCTCGACGGCCGTGACGCCGGCGGCGCGCGCCAGCAGCTTCTCGATAATCGTCGCGCTCACACGCGTCCGAACTGCTCGGCGCCGACCAGCCGGTCCTCCCAGGCGCGCAGAGCCGAGAAGCCGAGGAGCTCGTTGACCTCCTCGAAGGTCGCCATGCGATCGAGTTGTCCCGCCGTCGTGCCTGTCTCGCGCAGCTCGCTCAAAAGCTCGAACGCGCGATGCGTGAGGGCGCGCGTCAAAGCTCCGGGGAAGATGACGATGGCAAAGCCAAGCTCGTGCAGGCGCCCGGCGGGCAGCAGGGGCGTGCGCCCGAACTCGACCATGTTGGCCACGAGGGGCCAGCCGCGGAGCTCACGCCCGATGCGGGCGAGCTCTTCCTCGCTCGTCGGTGCCTCGACGAAGAGCGCGTCGGCGCCCGCCTCCGCGTAGCGGCGCGCGCGCGAGATCGCCTCGCCAAGGCCCAGCGGCGCTGCGGCGTCGGTCCGGGCGATGATCATCGTGTCCGGATTACTCCGAGCCTGACGCGCCGCCTCGATCCGCACGAGCATCTCGTCGACAGCAACGAGCCGCTTACCGCCGAAATGGCCGCACAGCTTCGGGTCAGCCTGGTCCTCGATCTGAATCGCTGCGACCCCGGCACGCTCGTACTCGGCCACCATGCGGGCCACATTGTGCGGGCCTCCGTAGCCAGTGTCGGCGTCGGCAATCACGGGCAGGCCGACGGCGCCACAGACGTGCCGGGCCGCCTCGGCCATCTCGGTCAGCGTCACCAGGCCGATGTCAGGGTGCCCGAGCATCGCGTTGGCAACGCCGGCTCCCGAGAGATACAGCGCATCGAATCCGGACGCCTCGATCGTGCGGGCAAACAGCGCGTTGAACGCTCCCGGGGCCACGACGGGGCGGTCGTGCTCGACCAGTTCGCGTAGGCGTGCGGCAGGTGAGCTCACGCTGCCGCCGGCTCTCGGCGCGTGCCGGCTCCCACTTCACGGCGCAGGTAGCGACCGCGGCCCGGTGCGGTGACGATCTCGCCGTTGCGCGCGATGATCTCGCCGCGTGAGATCGTCATCTGCGGCCAGCCGCGGAACGCCATACGATCGTAGATCGAGAAATCGGAGTGCGGGCCCGTCATCTCGGGTCCGACGACGTGTCGCTGATCGAGGTCGACGAGCGCCAGGTCTGCATCGGAGCCCACGGCGATGGTGCCCTTGCGCGGGTAGAGCCCGAAGATGCGCGCCGGGTTCAAGCTGACGACCTCAGCGATCCGCGATAGCGACATCCCGCGGTCGTGGTAGCCGCCCGACAGCATCGTGGGCAGCACCAGCCCCACGCAGTCGAAGCCGGGTTTGATCGACCAGAAGTCACCGTCGCCCAGCTTCTCCGCGCGCATGATCGGATTGGAGTCGCTGCCGACCGCCTGCAGGCGCCCATCGGCCAGGGCTTGCCACAGAGCCTCACGATCGGCGTCGAACCGGATCGGAGGGCTGACGGTGGCCAGCAGCCCGGCCGCGTTGTCGACGGTGTGAGTGAGGTAGTGGATGCAGGTCTCGCCGTACAGGCGGTCGTTCTCGCTCGCCCAGCTGAGACGCAGCGCCTCGGTGCTCAACGCCGACGTCAGGTGCACAAGGTAGGTCCGTACGCCGGTCTGGCGCGCCAGCATCATCGCGCTCATGACGCTGTCGGTCTCGCACAGGTCCGGAGCTAGCTTCTCATAGAACTCGAGCCCTGGCTCCAACCCCTCATCGACTCGCCGTCGCGCCTCGTTCTTGAGCTCAGCATTCTCGGAGTGGATGTTGAGCACCATCTCGTCGCCAAGCTCGCGCAGTTCCTTCATCACCGACCAGATCCAGCCGTTGTCGATCGGTCGGTCGCTCGCGAATACCTGCTGTTCGCGGCCCTTCCACGCGAGGTTGATCTTGTAGGAGGTGATGCCGAAGCGCGTGACGGTCTCCGCCAGCTCCTCGAGCTGGCGCTCGGTGAGCAGCTGTAGGTGAAAGGCCGCATCGATGAGCGCATGGTTCTCGAACGTCTCGATGAGCTCTGGCACTGCGTCGAGGTAAGACTCGGTCGACTTGAAGTAGTTCACGAGCGAGGTCACTCCGCCGAGAGCCGCCAGGGCGGTGCCGGGCGCGGCGTCGACGGACAGTGGGTGATACTGCCCGAGATGGATGTGTGCGTCGATGGCTCCTGGCATGACGTGGAGCCCGTCGGCGTCGATCATCTCGGCCGCCTCGGGCGCGCTTCCTCGCGCGTGTAGGCCGGCGATGCGGCCATCTCGCACCGACAAATCGATGGCTCGCGGCTCGGTGCCTGGGATAACGACAATCCCGTTGGCGACGACTAGATCAGCTTGGGGCACTGTCTCGCATTCCCTTCAGGTAGGCGGCCGCCTCAGCGGCGTCCAGCAGGTCGGTGTACTTCATCCAGAGGTCGAGAAGGCTCGCGCGGTGTGAGATCTCGATACGGTCGGCCACGGCATCGGCGACGACCCCCACGCGGTAGCCACGCGTCACGGCGTCCACCGCGGTGGCGCGGACGCAACCACTCGTCGAGACGCCGGTTATGAGGACCGTGTCGATACCCATCCCGACCAGCCACGTGGTCAGCGGAGTGCCGTAGAAGGCGCTCGCGTAACTCTTGTCGAGGACGAGATCGTCGCCTTCAGGCGTGATCTCATCGACGATCGTGCTGCCGTGAGTGTCGTCGAGCGAGCGCGACTTGTCCCACGTCGACTTGGCTGCGAAAGAGTCGAATCGGACGGTGCGCTTCTGCACATTGCGTGTGTAGAGCACCGGGAGCTCGCGCTCGTGCGCCGCCGCGACCAGCCCCGCGATCCGCCGCACCGCTTCCCAGGCCTCGGCACCACCCCCGGCAGGCCAGCGATCCTGTTGCTCGTCGACCGGGCGGTCCTCGCCAATGTAGTTGTACTGGCAGTCGATGACCATCAGCAGCGGGGAGGCGCCCAGACCTCGGGGGCGACCGTAGCCAGCGTTAGCGATGACGCGAGCATCGCGGTCGGTCAGCAGGTGTTGCCACACGTGCCCGGGCCTCTGGGCCTCCGCGTAGGCGGAACTCGACGTGACCGGCGTGCTCTCCTTCACCTGGCGTCTCCTTGAGTGGAATGGAGCGAGGTCGCCACCGCGGCGCCCGGTTCTCCGACAGTCAACACGGCGTCCGGGGGCGCTGCCCGGATAGCTCTTTTATGCGGTAATCCATAATACGGACATCTGACCGTATGCCGATACGCTACACCTCGCGAGCGGTGCGGTCAAGCGGCGTTTCACGTCGCGCGATGCCTCCGCGACGCGAGCCGGATGGCTCGTCCACGACGGGTCCTCTACCTTGTCCGCGGGCGCCACCCAGCTAGTCGCGGTGTCCACACCCAGCACATGGGCGCGACGACGACCGGGGACGGCTCATTGCGCGCTGCCCCCGCTGGTCGGAGTGGCTGGGCCACTCTGTCCTGTGTGGCCGTCATGCGCACTCCGGCGGGGTGCGACGGCCATCCAGCCCGTCGATGCGTCCCTTGCGGCGCGACGCAGATCATCGACGTGCGCGAGCAGGCCTTCGAACCGATCAGCCGGCGCGTAGAGGCTCATTGCTGCAACCGTCCCGATCTCGTCATGCACGGGCGCCGCCACGGCAGCGGCGCCCTCGACAGTCTCCGAGCGGCTTGCGCTCCAGCCCTGCTTGCGTGCCGCATCAACGCGGGCGCGCAGCGCATCCAGGTCGCGGGTCGAATTCGAACTCAGCGGCGTCAATTCGATGCGGCCATATAGCTCTTCAAGTGCCGCGTCAGGCAACCCGGCGAGCATCATGTGACCTACAGCCCCGGACCAGATCGGCGCGGTGAAGCCGACGCCGCGAGCCCACCGGATTCCGTGGCTACCCTCGATCTCGTCGATGCATCGACGGTGGTCGCCCACGCGCACGTGTAGCCCGACTGTCTCGCCGACCGCCTCGACGAGCCATTGCAGGTGTGGGCGCACCACCCTCTCCATGCTGAGCGCGGTGCGACTGGTGCCGAGCATGAGCAGTCGCGGCGTCGGAACGATGGTGCGACCCTGACGTGCTACCAGGCCCCGCCCGACGAGGGTGTCCAGGAGCCGGTACACGGTCGGTCGCGGCAGTTGGAGGTCGGCGGCCAGTTGCGAGGCCGTCACAGGCTCGCTGCTCTCGGCTACGTGGAACAGAATGTCGAGTCCCCGAACAAGTGACTGGACCGAACCGCTGGATCGCGGCCGGGTCGCCTCAGGCGTCACTGTGCATGCACCTCATTTCCGGCGAACAGCTTAGCGCGATGCGGTCAGACGTCCGCACACACTGTGATCGCTATCGCTCCCCGCTCGCACTCCATGGCACGCCGCAGAGGGGTCGTCTCATCCAAGGTGCGGCGTGGGCTCAGGGCGCCGCCGGGTCACGTTCGGACGGTGGGGCCGCTCCTCTCGGTGTCTGAGAGCTGACTCTTGACAGAGTAGGGGTCTCCTGGCATGCTCCGCGATGCCCGCCATGCAGACAAAAGTCCGCTCTGCAATACGACGAGCTCCGCACAGACAAGCTCGACTCTCGTTGAGGGCCGAGTCGGGACCCTTACCATCGTGTGCTTCGAGGACCAGGAGGAAGGTGCATGTCAGAGACCGAGACGAGCCGCAGGCTTTCGTTATCTCTCCGCCGCTGGGTGGGCCCCGTAGCCGCGGTGGCGGTCGCAATGCTGCTGGTGGCATGCGGCTCAAGCAGCAGTGACTCGACGCAAAGCGGTAGCGGCGGGAGCGCGAAGAGCAAGGTTCGCATCACCTACTTCCAGCAAGCAGCGCCGCAGGCAGAGCAGATCATCGCCACCGAACCGAGCTTGAAGAAGATGGTGCCGGCGAACATCGACTGGCTTCCGATCACCAACGGGCCGGTGGCCCTTGCCGGGTTGGAGTCAAACTCCTACGACATCGTCGCCGAGACGGGCAACCCACCAATCGTCGGGGCGGTCGCCAAGGGGATCCCATTCAAGATCATCTGGGACGCGAGCCACGATGACGCCGGTCTTGTCGTGCAGCCAAGCATCAAGACCGTGGCGGAGATGAAGGGCAAGACCTTCGCCACGCCTCAAGGCTCCTCGGAGGACTATGCCTTCGAAGGTTGGCTGAAGGAGAACGGTCTGCTGGGCAAGGTCAATCTCGTCAACATCCCCGATCGCCAGGCAATGGCTGCGTCCTTCACGAGTGGCCGCGTCGACGGTGCCTTCGAGGACGATCCCCAACTCAGCGAGCTGCAGTCAAAGGGCGGGCGACTGGTCACCACGGAGAGCCAGATCTCCCAGCGGTATCCCCAGTACAGCACGGCCAACACGGTGTCGGTCAGTGACTCCTTTGCCAAGGCCCATCCGGCCGTGGTGCAGGGGTATATCTGTGCCGTCCTCCAGGCGACCAAGCTCGCGCTCGGGTCCGGTAAGGACACGGCGTTCAAGAACGCTGCGAATTTCCTAGGGCTCAGCACGAAGGAGGCGGTGGCCAGCGGCCGTACCTGGCCGGTGGTTCCTCCAGGCCAGGAGCTCGCTCTTCTCAAGAGCTCCTCGGGAGGTCTGTCGCCGCTGGCCGAGACGCTGGTGAACACCTCCAAATACCTGGCGGACACTCAGGCGATCCCGAAGCCGATCTCAAACGCCACCGCCACCTCGTACATCGACTCGTCATACGCTGAGAAGGCACTGGCTGGCAAGTGCTCGTAGAGGCGCAAGCGGGCCGAGTGCCATCACAGTTGGTACTCACGATCTGGCGTTGGCCCCGAGCCGTCCGCACTGGGAGGCGGACGGCATGAGGGGTCTCCGGGCGCGTCTCAAACCTGCCGACGGCCTGGGCGGTCGCGGTCGGGCGCCGGACAAGCTTCCGCCTGTGGTCGACGCGAGCGGTAACGGGCATGCGGCTGCGCTCAGCATCAAGCATGTGTCGAAATCGTTCGCGTCTCGGCGCGGGACACATGTCGTACTCGACGATGTCAATCTGGAGATACGCCGCGGAGAGTTCATGTGTCTCCTCGGGCCATCGGGCTGCGGGAAGTCCACGTTGCTGAAGATGATCGCCGGATTTATGCCGGCTGACCGCGGACAGATCGCTTCGGGTGGTACCGCGGTCACGGGGCCGGGTGTCGACCGGTGCATGTTGTTCCAGTCCGCGACCCTGTTCCCATGGCTCACCGCGAAGGAGAATGTGATGTACGGCCCGCGTGCACGCGGCGACCGGACCGCGCAGACCGCCGCACGAGCCGTGGAGGTCCTGGAGATCGTGGGCTTGAAGGGGTTCGGAGACCACTTCCCCCACCAGTTGTCGGGTGGGATGCAGCACAGAGTGGCTCTCGCACGCGCGCTGATCAACGAACCGCGCATCCTGCTCATGGACGAGCCGTTCTCCGCACTGGACGCGATCACCCGGACGGCGATGAGGCGTTTCCTGCTCAGCCTGTGGGAGCAGCAACAGAGCACGATCGTCTTCGTCACCCACGACGTCGACGAGGCCACCCTGCTTGCCGACCGCGTATGCGTCATGAGCCGAAATCCTGGTCGCGTGGCTGATCTCCGCCAGGTCGAACTCCCGCGTCCGAGGGATATCGAGGACGTTGAGACCGTGGCCTTCCTCGAGGCCCGGCGGCAGATTCGGCGCGCGCTCGAGGGTGCGATGGGCGAAGCCGCGTGAACCAGCAACCCGTCACGTGAGCGATCCCGCGACGAATATGACCCCGGACGAACCGATCGTGCTTCGGAATGGGTCCGCGCACCACTCGGCTGGGGAGAACGGGACACATCAGCCGAGCAGAGCGGCGCGTGTTGGAGCGCGCGTACTCGGAAACGGGCGCCTTCTGGTCGGCGCCGCAAGCATCTTGGTGTTCGTGGGCATGTGGTCCCTCGCGTCCGTGCTCATCGTCCGCGATGACACCATCCTTCCGCCGCCGTGGTCGGTCATCAGCGCGATAACCCACTACTTCAACCGGCCGTACCCCGGTTACAGCGTCCCGATTTGGCAGGACATCTTGTACAGTCTGGCCCGGATCCTGGTCGGCTTTGGGGCCGGCTCGATCATCGGGATTGCGCTGGGGTCGATGATGGCGGCGTCCCGTAGGTTGCGGTGGGTGATCGATCCGTTCATTGAGCTCACGCGGCCGCTACCGCCGCTAGCGTTCATCCCGCTGCTGATCGTGTGGTTCGGAATCGGGGAGCTGCCGAAGGTCATCCTCATCACCCTCGGTGTCATCCCGATCCTTGCGGTGGCGACGGCCGCGGCGCTGGAAGAGGTGCCTCAGGGGATGCTCGACACCTCGCTGTCGCTGGGCGCCAGTTCGGCCTACACGCTCATTCATGTACGGCTGCGCGCAGCCGTGCCGTTCATCGTGACGGCCATGCGCCTTGCACTGGGTGTCTCGTGGACGAGCATCGTCGCCGCCGAGTTGATCGTGGCGCGCGCTGGCCTGGGATACCTCATCCAGGAGGCGAGCCTGTTCCTGCGGACATCGCTCATCTTCGCCGGCATCGCTCTGATCGGCTTCCTTGGCATCACCATGGACGGCATCCTTCGGCTCCTCCTTCGCCGGCTCGACCCGGCGCGCGTCGCTAGGTAAGCGCACGGCTTATCTTGCCGGGCCACGGGCGCAGCCGATGAAGGTCGGGGTCAACCTCGCGTACAAGAATTCGCGCGACCTAATCGAGTGCGCTCGGGCCGCGGCGGGCTATGGATTCGACTGGATCGGAACCGTTGACTCGCCCATGCTCTTTTGCGATACCGCGGTGGCGTCGACGTTGGTGGCGCTGAACACGACGGATTGTCGGATAGGCCCCGTGGTGACAAACCCGGTGTCGCGGCGAGTGGAGATTCTCGCCTCGGAGCTGCTCAGCCTCGACGGCGTTTCGGGCCATCGGGCCGTGCTGGGGATCTCCAGCGGGGACACAGCGGTCGCCAATCTGGGCCTTCGCGCTGCGTCGATCGCCCAAATGGAGGAATCGATCTCGCAGTTTCGAGCTCTGACCTCTCCGTCGGACGGCTCGGGCGCGACGGACGGGTCCGGTGGGCGAACAGGGACGGGGATCCCGATCTTCGTCGCGGCGGGCGGACCGAGGATGACCGACCTTGGCGCGCGGATGGGCGACGGCCTGATCCTCGGTTCGGGGACCGACCCTGAGATGGTGGCGGAGCGGCTCGCGCTCATTCGCGCCAGCGCCGCGGCGGCCGGGCGCGAGATGGCAGAGCTTGAGGTCTGGGCGATGGGACTCGTGCATCTCCCGGCGGGCGCCGGAGACGACAGCGCGACGTCGGAGCTCCGTAGTCTGCTGGCGGCCTTCGCGCATCACTCGCCGGCGTCGAGAACCACCGGCGGGGGTAACTCCGCATCCCTTCAGAGCGGGCTGCGCGTCCTGACCTCCCGGTACGACACACGTCAGCATTTGGCCGGCCGTTCGGAAAATGAAGCGCTCGTCGAAGAGCTTGGCCTCACGGAGGCTCTGGCCGAGGCCTACCTGTTGCCGACCGAACCTCAGGCCATCCTGCAGCGCTTCGCTACGTTGGAGGACATCGGCCTGACCGGGGTCATGCTCACTGGCACCGTTGCCCAGCGCCGGCAGATCGTTGAGTCCTTTGGTCGCGACGTGATGCCCGCACTGCGATGACCGCGCTTCCCTCGGTGGAAGGCGATGGCGGTGTCACGGCGCCGGGGTGGCAGAAGTTGCAACTCGTGCTCCTTGACACTGTCGGGGTTATGATCGCCGGGAGCCGCGCCCGGGAGGTTCAGGCGCTCGCGCAGGCGCTTGGCGCAGAGCGCGGACCCTGCACGCTGGTCGGCCAGCGTGTTCGGGCCACGATGCCGATCGCCGCTATGGTGAACGGCGCGGCCGCGGCGTGGCTGGACTTCGACCCGCCGCACGCACACCCTCGCGGAGCGCCGCTCCGCCCATCTGCTCACTATGCCTGTCACATCGTTCCCGCTGCCCTGGCGGCAGCGGAGATCGCCGAGGCATCAGGGGCCACGTTCGTCGAGGCCGTCCGGAGGGGATACGAATGGGCGGCGCGGATCGGTGACAGGTGGCATCAGCGGTCAGGGATCCATCCGCATGGCACCGTGCCGACGGTGGGGGCTGCGGTGGCCACCGCGACCCTGCTGGGCGAGTCGGAGGAGTCGATCGAGAACGTGGGCCTCAACGCCGCGATGCTGACGCTGATGCCGCCCTATCGCGCGGCCCAGGATGGCGCCACGGTCCGCAACGGCTTCGCTGGGATGGGCGCATTGCTCGGAACGTTCGCGGCGAGCCTGCCGCGAGGATTGACACGCCTGGGCGCTCCCCTCGAGCAGATCTTTGGCGATGTGAGTGGCACGCGTCTCGCCGAGGCGGCAGCCGGTGACACGCCGGCTGAGGTGGAGCGGGCGTGCTTCAAGCTCTACCCATGTGCCAGATACCTGCACGCCGGCATCGAGGCAGCGAGCGCGGCGAGCGCGAGTGGGGTGACGGCCGAGGGGGTCCAAGAGGTCGTAGTCGAGACCTATGAGTTGGCGGCCAGTCTCGACAATGGCATCGCCTGCCCGCGCACTGCTCTCGAGGCCCGCTTCTCACTCCCGTTCACCGTCGCGGCGGCACTGACGCGCGGCGACCTCCTTCCGGAGGACTTTGAGGAACCACGGCTGTCTGACCCGGCGGTGCGGGCCATCGCGCGTCGGACCAGGATCGCTTCGTCGGTGAGGATGACCGCCAAGACGCCGGATGAGCTCTGCGCCCGCGTAACGGTCCGAGGGGCGGGAGGCCGTGAGGTGATGGGGGAGGGCGCCGCCGTCGGCCCGGATGCGCCGCTCGACGCCCTCGCCGGTCGCCTGTGCGAGAAGTTCGTTCGGTTGGTCGGCCCACTTCTCGGGAGCGCCGCGACGGAGCGGGCGATGCATGACCTCATTGACGTGGCGCAAATCGACGACATGCGCGCCTGGCTTGGCCAAGTGATGCGGTACTGAAACGGCGGAGGAGGTTGAGAGTGAACAAGCTGTGTGTCAGCAGAACGCAGGAGCTGTCGTGAGCGAGTTCACCGAGATGGTGGTGCGACTCGTCGGCGGCATCGACTCTGAACCGATGCCGGAGGACGTCCTCCACAGCGCCAAGCGCGTCGTGATCGACACCATCGCCTGCGCCTGCGCCGGACTACGCGAGCCAGAGGTTGGAGAGCTCATCGACGCGCTCAGCGGCGCTTCGGTTCATCGGACGAGCAACATCCTGGGTTCGTCCACCAAGCTGGATCCAATGTGGGCCGCCATCGTTCATGCCACTGCTGGCGTCTGGCACGAGTTCGACTGCGGAAGCCGCTTTCTCGGGGGAGACCCCGCGACGCATGTGATCCCAGCTGCCATGGCAACCGCCCAGCGGGCGCAGGCGACCGGCGAGCAGTTCATTAAGGCGGTAGTGGCCGGCTTTGAGGCGGCGGCGCGGATCGGCCGATCGACGGAGCTCCGGGCTGGGATGGATCCGCACGGCACGTGGCCGAACATCGGCGCGGCGGTGGCCGCCGGCCTGCTCGCCGGTGCGCCGGCGAGCGCCTTGCGGGAAGCCATCAACATGGCCGCTTCGCTGACCATGGCGACGTCGATGGCCAGTGCCTTCGAGGGCGCAACGATGCGCAATCTCTACGCTGGCTACGGCGCGGGGGTGGGGGTGATGTGCAGCGACCTGGCCGCTGCGCAGTTCACCGGCGGCAGCCGCGCCGTCGAGTCCGTTTTTGGTGAGCTGACCGGTGTCCGTTTTTCAGCCGAGCTCGAGGGGGCCGGCGGCGGGGAACAGTGGGAGATCACGCGCAGCTACATCAAGCGTCACGCCTGCGCGCGAGCCATCCACCCTGCGCTAGATGCATTCGCGCAACTGGTGGACACCCACGCGATAGGACCCGACGATCTTGAGTCGGTCACCGTTGCGACCTTCGCGGAGGCCGTGGAGTTGGGGAATCCGCACGCGGCGAACGAACTGGCGGCCCGGTTTTCGATGCCATTCGCCCTGGCCGTCTACGCGGTGATCGGACGCGCCGAAATCGGCGCGTTCAAGACCGTCGACCAGGCAACTGCCAGAGACCTGGCGGGCCGGATGAAGGTCCTCGAGGACCCAGCCCGGAGCGCGCGGGTCCCAGATGAGCAAGGCGCGGCGGTTACGATTGTGCTCAAGTCAGGCGCGTCTGTCAGCGGTGAAGTGCAACTCGCGCGTGGGGAGGCCGACAACGACCCACTCAGCGACGCTGAGGTGAGCGACAAGTTTCTCGGTCTCACGTCGGGCACGCTGTCGCAAGGTCAGGCGCAGACGATGCTCGACCGGCTCTGGCGTCTGGAAGCGGAGCCTTCGGTGAGTGCGGTCTTCTTCCCTTGACTGGCGCATAGATGATGCCCACAAGCGCGATACGGCGTCTCGTGGACTTTGTCGGTGAGACATCACTGGAGGAGATACCGCGACCCACGATCGAAAATGCGCGGCTGTCGTTGCTCGATACGATCGGTTGCATCATCGGAGGGATGGAGGCCGATGAGGTCAGCCGTCTGCTGAAGGCATCGGCGCTGCCCGACGGTCCAGTGCCGATCGTCGGGACCCATTGGAAGTCGAAGGAGCTCTTCGTCGCGTTCATCGAGGCGATCGCGGGCACCTGGTATGACCTGGACAGCGGTCATCGGCATCCCAGCGAAGACCCCCCGGTTCCGGGCATCCAACCTCCCAGCCACATCGTCCCGGCGCTGCTCGCGTGTGCCCCATCGCTGCGAGTGTCGGGGTCCGAACTGCTGCGGTCCTACATCCTCGCCTACGAGTTCACCGCTCGACTCGCTATCGCGTCACGGCTGCGCGAGGGACTGCACGGCCATGGCGCGCATCCGACGGTCGGCGCTGCCGTGGCAGCCGCGCTCTTGCACGGTGCCAGGGGTGACATGCTCGAGAGACAAGCACGGTGCGCGATGTCCATGTGCATCATGGGCAACATGGCGCCGGCGCTCGAGGGGGCGAGCGTGCGGAACGCCTATGCGGGTCTGGGAACCATGAACGGGCTGATCGCCAGCCGCGTGGCACGGCTCGGGTTCACCGCTGCGCATGATCCGTGGGCAGCGACGCTGGTCGGGCCGCTGTCTGATCGGCTCGATGAGAGCGTTGCGGCCGATGGTCTGGGTAGGGTCTGGGAAACGACGCGGGGATACCTAAAGACTCACGCATGCTGTCGGTGGAATCACCCCGCGCTGGATGCGCTTGAGGATCTCGTCTCAGCACACGGGCAGATCGACCCGTCTGAGGTCGAGCAGGTGGTGATCGACACGTTTCTCTTCGCCAGCCGGCTGACGGACGAGGCACCGACAACCGAGCTGGGCGCGAAGTTCTCGCTTCCATACGCGACAGCGGCGTGCTTCGTGCTGCGGTCAACCGGCTTTGACGCATTCAGACCCGCGCAGCTCGCCCGGCCGGAGATCCGTGAGTTCGCTCGCCGGGTGATCGTGCGAGAGAACCCGGAGTACAGCGCGGCGTTGCCAAGGCGACGGCCGACCTCGGTGACGGTCCACCTCCGCACCGGCCGCGACTTGACGAGCCGGGTTGACGGAAGTCGGGGCGATCCGGGCTCTCCCTTCCCGCGGGAGATGATTGAGGACAAGTTCCTGTCTCTGGTGTCACTTCGACTTGGCGCTGCTAGGGCCCAACGTGCCCTCGAGACGATCAACGGCCTCGAGGAGATGGTGGACGCGAAGGAGCTAGTCGAGGCTCTGTCCGGTGAGCGGACGGACGGCCGCATCGTGATATAATGCTGCCTGTCCAACCGGGAAAGGTGGGGTGTGTGGTGGAGCAGGCGACTGGTCGGGCATTCGTCGACGTGCTCATGGAGCGCGCGCGCGGTATCCGCTACGCCCAGCTCCCAGACGAGGTGTGCACGGCTGCCCGCCACGCCCTGGTCGACTCGTTCGCCGTCATGCTGGCCGGCTCGGCAGAACCCGAGATCGGCTCGCTCGGACGCGAGGTGGCTGCGCGGGCAGGATCGTCAGAAGCAACTCTCCTAGGCCTCTCAGAGCGGGCCGACGCCGCGACGGCAGCACTGGTCAACGGTACCGCGGGGGTGTGGCATGACTTCGACTCAGGCAACCGGTGGCTCGGTGGCCACCCGTCCGCCCACACGGTTCCAGCCGCTCTCGCCGTCGCCGAACGGGAGGGCGCCTCGGGGCCTGCTCTTCTCGAGGCCATCGTCACCGGCTATGAACTCGCTGCACGTATTGGCCTCTGCGTGGAACTGAGGCCGGGCATGCACCCCCACGGAACCTGGGTGGTCCCAGGGGCAGCGGCAGCCGTTGCTCTGCTGATGGAGCCCGGGAACGCCGATCTGATGCGGGAGACGATCCTTGCTGCCGTTGCGCTGCCACTGGCAACGTCGTTCCCCGCTGCGTTCGAGGGCGCCACGGTGCGCAACGTCTTCGCTGGGGCAGGCGCCGCGAACGCGGTACTGGCCGCCGACCTGGCCGCCGCCGGGATGCGGGGCCCGTCTGACGCCATCGAAGACGTCTACTCGCGCGTCGCTGGCGTCGGATTTCATCCCGAGCGGGCGTCCGATGCGCCCGAATGGATGATTCTGCGCGGCTACCACAAGCTCCGCGCGTGCGCGCGTTATCTGCATCCGGCGCTTGACGCGCTCGACGATGCGCTCGAGCACGCCGGACACGTCGAGGCCGATGACATCGAGTCGATCGATGTGCAGACCTTTCAGTTCGCCGCCACGATGGACGATCCGGCGCCCGAGAACCCGCTCGCTGCTCGTTTCTCTGCCCCGTTCGCCCTCGCGACCTCGATCGTGCGCGAGGGGGAGACGGGCGTGGACGCCTTCGCTCCCTCGGCACTGGGCGACGCAACGACCCGCGCCCTCAGCACACGGGTCCGCGTGGACTCCGACCCCGAGGCTGAGCGCGGTGTGCCCCACCGGCGCCCGGCGCGCGTGACGGTTCATCTGCGCGACGGTCGCACGTTGGCTGCCGGCGTCGAGCAGGCCCGCGGTGAGCCCGACGGCGCCGCACCGGTGCAGGCCGTGGAGGTCCGCAGCAAATTCGTAACCTGCGCCTCCCGCGCGCTCGGGCCTCGTGGCGCCGAGCGTCTTCTCGAAGCTCTGGACGGTATCGATGAGGTCGACGACATCGCGTCGATCTCGGCGCTCGCCCACCCATGACGCACCTCGTGCCGGAGTTCGAGATTCTGGGCCGCTTCGCTGCGGACGTGTCCTTCGACGCGTCGCCGGCGTCGGCACGTCGGGCGACCCGCGAGCTGTTGCTGGATACCCTCGGCGTGGCCATCGGCGCGAGCACCACGCCAGAGATCGCTCGACTTGCGCAGCGGCTTGATCGCGGCCCGGGCGCGCCGGCAGGGGTGATCGGCCGTCCAGAGCGGACGGGCGAGCTCGCCGCGGCAATGCTCGCCGGCATCGCCACGACGTGGTTGGACTTCGACAGTGGTCACCGCCATCCACCGGGCACGCCGCTTCTGCCGGCGCACCATCCTGCGGCCCATCTCGTCCCGACCATCGTCGCTCTCGCGGATACGGGCGACCGGACAGTCGAGGAAGCGCTCGGTGCGATCCTTGCCGGTTTCGAGGTCGCCGCACGGCTGTCCGTCGCGGTGCGGGTGCGCGAGTCGGTGCATCCGCACGGGGGTGTCGGAACCGTCGGCGCTGCCGTCGCGGCCGCGCGGCTCCTCGGCATCGACGCCGAGGGCATCGCGCGCTCAATCGGGCTGGCGGCGGGGCTTGCGTTGCAGCCGCCATTCTCCTCCGCAACCGGTGGCAGCACGGTTCGCAACGCGTACGCCGGACACGGTGCGGCCACGGGCATCCTCGCCGCCCGGCTCGCCCGCTCCGGCTTCACGTCAGAGCGCGCGGTATTGACGACGGTGTTCGGCGGTGTCATCTCGTCGAGCGTCGATCGAACTGCTCTGGTGGCCGGACTCGGAGCCGAGTTCGAGATCGAGCGTGGATTCTTCAAGCCGTTCCCGGCCTGTCGCTACGCGCACCCGGCCATCGAGGCCGCGGCCCGACTAAACGACGGGACGCCTCTCTCGGCCGATGACATCGAGGCCGTCGAGGTCAGGACCTATGCCCTGGCCGCCACGCTGACCGAGCGCGCGCCACGGACCGAACTTGCGGCGAAGTTCTCGATACCCCACGCGGTGGCGAGCATGCTCGTCCGCGGCAGCGCCGGCGTCCTGGATTTCCGCGCCGGCCACGGGCTCGCCGATGATGCGGTTACCTCCGTGTCTGCACGGACCTCGGTGGTGGAGGAGCCCGCAATGACCGCCGTCGCGCCTGGCATGCGCCCGGCGCAGGTCGCGGTGACCATGCGAGATGGCTCGACCCGCTCAGCCACCGTGGAGCGCAGCGGCGGCGGGCCCGACGCCCCGTGGACGACCGCGGACGTCCTTGCCAAGTACCGCTCGCTGGCCGCAGAGCGGCTCGGCGCCGCGCGAGCAGAGGAACTCGCGACGGCCGTACTCGAGGCGGGGCCAGAGGTGCCGCTGGGGGCCCTGGCCGCGCTTACGGTGCCGCAACCTCGGTGATGACAATTGCCGCGACCGGGCACGACGCCTCGGCGGCGAGCAGATCGTCGTCTGCAACCGCCGTCGGATCGACCAGCACGGCCACGCCGTCGGCGTTGAGCGCGAAAGCAGCGGGAGCCTGCTCGACACAGTTGCCCGCGCCGATACAGACCTCGGTATCGACCGCTACGGTCAGGTTCAACTGGTGCCCCCGTTTCGAGTGAGGATGGCGCCTTCAACGGCGCTGTCCAGATCTTCTTTGAGTCCGATGCGTTCACGGCGGATCGCTCGCGGCTGCCCAGCTGCGAAAACGCCCATCACGCGCTCGGCACAGCGATAGCGTGCGACGAACGTGCCTGCAGGACCGTCGGAGATCTCAACTTCGTCCCATCGCGGCGCGTACCCGGCCCACTGAAGCTTCACACCGTGCTGGTCTGACCAGAAGAAGGGCAGTGGTGCGAACGGTTCGTCGCTGCCGAGCGCGGCACGGGCCGCCGCTGCGCCGTGACGACCGGCCGTGTCCCAATGCTCGACCCGTGTCAGGACGTTGTAACCCGGGTGCCACCACCGCGCGCAATCGCCGGCTGCCAGTACGCCGGGGAGCTCAGTGTGGCAGTGGGCATTCGTGACGAGCCCGTCATCGGTATCGAGCCACCGCTCCACCCAGCTCACGTGCGGCCGCATGCCGACGCCGGCGATGACCAGATCAGCCGTCAGCGCGGTGCCATCGTCCAGCGCCACGTTGTACTCACTGCCGGTGAAGTTCACACCGCGCGCGGCCACACCGCACCGCAGCCGTACGCCGGCGGCCCGGTGAAGGTCGGCGATCCGGTCCCCGACCTCGATTCCCAGGATCGGGGCCAGCGGAGCGCTCGCCGCCTCCACCAGCGTCACGTCGATCGCCAACTCGCGCGCGCACGATGCGATCTCACCTCCGATAAAGCCGCCGCCGATGATCACGATGCGGCGACACCGCTCGAGACGTTCGCGCAGCCGCACGGCGTCCTCCACCTCACGCAGCGTCAGCACTCCGGGCGCAGCGATCGCTCGCGGCAGCACCGCGTGACCGCCGGTGCAGATGATGAGCCTGTCGAACGGCAACTCCTCGCCGGTGTCGAGACGAAGCGTGCGTGCGTCGGCGTCGATCGCCCGGGCGCGTTCGCCCAGCCGCAAGTCGATCTGATCGTCCGCGTAGTCGGTCAGCGCGCGCAACGGAGTGGGTTCGCCGGCGGGCTCGCCGAGCCGCAGCAGGTCCTTCGACAGGCGCGTGCGATCGTATGGTGGATGGGTCTCGGCGCTCACCAGGGTGACCGCACCGTCAAAGCCCATTCGACGCAACTCGAAGACGCTGCGACATCCCGCGACGCCGCCGCCGACAACCGCGACGCGCCGCACCGGCTCGTCCATTGAGAAGCCTGGCATCGCCAACCTCACGCCTCGACCACGACAAGCCAGTCGTCTGAGTTCTCATCGGAGACGCCGTTGCCCGACGGCGGCTCGAGGTGCACGTCGTAGGTCTTAACGCGCCGGTTGGGGTTGAAGAGGGCGCGCCCGGTGATGATGTCGAACTCCCAGTTGTGCCATGGGCACCGCACGATCTCGCCCACTCGCACCCAGCTGACGGTGTCGGGGTCCTCCGCCTGCGTGGTGCCCGTGAGCTGGCCGAGACACAGTGGGCCACCCTGATGCGGGCACCGGTTCTGGATCGCGTGGTACTTCCCGCCGACATTGAACACGCCGACGCTTTCGCCGTTCAGCGAGACGATGCGGTGGGTTCCCGCGGGGAGGTCAGCGGCGGTCCCCACGACGCACCGCGCCCGCGGGTCTTCCGTGCTCTCCACCCCCATTCCCTACGCGCCGTTGCGCTCGACGCGCCTCGTGGCCGGGAGGGAGTAGAGCTCGAGCGCGTTGCCGGCGAGAATGCGGGAGCGCACATTCGCCGACAGTTGCGGCGGCAGCGCTCGCCCGGGATCGTCGAAGTCCCAGTGTGGGTAATCGGTCGCGAACATGAGCAGATGCTCGGCGTCCATCATCTCGAGCATGGCGACCATCTGCCGGCGGTCGTTGGGCTCCTCCATCGGCTGACTGGTGATGCGGACGTGGTCGCGGAGGTACTCGCTTGGGGCGCGCTTGAGCCACGGCACTTCCCACCTTGTGCTGCGCCAGTCGCGGTCGAGCCGCCACATCAACGGTGCGAGCCAGGCGGAGCCACCTTCGATGAACACCATCTTGAGATTTGGATACTTCTCGAATACCCCTTCGGCCAGCACGCTTACGAGCTGCGTCATGTAGTTCATGCAATAAAGCGAGTGCCACTCCAAGAAGAGCGAGGGATATCCACAAGGCGTCGGCGGTAGCGCGGCCCCGAGCGCTCCGTGGAGGTGCAAGGCGACGGGAAGGCCATGGCGTTCGGCTGCCTCCCAGATGGGGTGGTACCGGCGCTTACCGAATGGCTCATAGGAGGCCGTGCCGACGAGCACCTGTACGAAGCCGGGATGACCCGCGACGCGCTCGATCTCGCGCACTGCGGCCTCGGCGTCGTGCTCGTAGACGACTATGGATCCGCGGTAGCGCCCGTGGTGGTTCCATTGACCCAGCCACGTATCGATCTGCCAGTCGTTATAGGCCGTCGCAAGCGCGGCCCCGAGTCGGTAGTCAGGCACGCTTCCAACGCTGCCGAAGGGAACCAGGATCGCGTAGTCGACGCCTGCCTCGTCGAACAACTGTCGCTCGAGCATTGCGGGATCCGAACCGGGGTGCGCACCGGACTCAGGACGGGCGTCCAATCGCTGACCCCCATTGGGCGACAGGTAGATCTCACGACGCGTCGGAATCGCTGCGTTGCTGCGCCAGGGCTCGGGCATGTACTCGCGCAGGACATCTGGATGCTCGGGATAGGGATGAACATCGCAATCGACGACGGTCACCGGTACCTCATTGGGGTCAGATACGGTCTGCTCCTCGGTTGACGCTGTGGCCTGGCTCAAGAAGAAACCTCCCTTGGCGTAGTGACGAGGGAACCGAGTGCACCCAAGGGTCGTCGGCGGGCAGCTCGGTCGGACGTGTTGCACGAGGCCAGGAAGGAGCCATGGCTAGAGAGGTGTCGTGTACTCCCGCGGACCAGCGGTTGGCGGCCCCCAGGGATATGACGGTGGTCACGGATCCCCGGCAGAGATGGGCGTTGCCCAGACGTCGGGTCCGGCGCGCATCGCCTGGTATCCAAGCAGCGCTTGTGCAGCATTTCAGCGCGCTCCGCGCAGAGTCCGAGCATGGTTCCTCAGCAGCCACGCGGCTCGTGCCGGCAATAGAGAACGCTGCTCACGGACCTCACGCAACTCGTCTCGTTTGTCTGTTCATAATGCGGACACTTGACCGTATGATGATATTAGCGTAGTGAGCTCCGTGGCGTCAAGACCAGCGGCTCCGCCGGAGCTGATGGCGATGGCGCACAGCGCCCGGCCATACGTACCAGCTCGGTTGGTTGGATGCGGAAGGCCCGATGGGGTCGTGTAGGAGGGCATTCGAGGCGTGGCGGCGGCACGCTTTTCCTCGCGGGTAACAGCCGTCGTGGACGACTGCGACTTGGAGAGTCGCGCCCGTCTAGCGACGTGGGTGCTCGCCGAATCGACGCGGCTCACGATTGCATTCGTGTACTCGCCGGTGCCAGCGCGGGCGAGCGCGGGCGAGCTCTTGGCCACGAACTCGATCGCGAGGTTGTCCTCTGCGGAACTGATGCGTGGCGCGGCTCAGGCGGCAGGCAGGCCCACACCCTCAGAGCCAGGCAGGGCAGCACCGACACGAAACGCCCTGGCAACGA
>CAVTSK010000003.1:0-413146 GCA_963737335.1 uncultured Solirubrobacteraceae bacterium | reverse complement strand
CCGATAGCTTCGATGACGCGCGAGACCGCGAGGGCATGCCAAGGGTGTTCATCGCGGGGGACGCCTGCCACACCCACAGCGCCAAGGCTGGACAAGGCATGAATGTCTCCATCCAGGACGCCTTCAATCTCGGCTGGAAGCTCGCGGCCGTCCTGCAGGGCCGCAGCGACCCGAGCCTCCTGGCCACCTACTCGGCCGAGCGCCAGCCGATCGCACGAGAGCTGATCGACTTCGACCGCGAGTGGTCGGCGATGCTCGCCGCGCCACCGCGCGACCCCGAGCATCCCGAACGCGGCGGCGTCGATCCGGCCGAGCTCCAGACATACTTCGTGCGTCAGGGGCGCTACACCGCCGGGATCGCCACCCGCTACTGCCAGTCGGACCTGATCGGAGAGGCGGACCACGCGGGGCTCGCGACGGGTTTCGAGATCGGGACGCGCTTTCACTCGGCGCCGGTGATCCGGGTTGCCGACGCACGCTGGATGCAGCTCGGGCACGTTGCCCGCGCGGACGGACGATGGCGCCTCTACGCCTTCTCCGATCGCTCGGGGGAACGCCTGGCCGACCTATGCGCCTGGCTCGGGCAGGACGCGGATTCCCCGGTGCGGCGCTTTACGCCGCCGGATGAGGATATCGATGCGGTGATCGACACCCGCGCCATCCTGCAGACCGCACACCGCGACGTCGTGCTCAGCCAGCTGCCGCCGCTGCTGCATCCGCAGAAGGGGAAGCTCGGACTGATCGACTACGAAAAGGCGTTGTGCGCCGATCCGCGGCAGGGATTCGACATCTTCGATCTGCGCGGGATCGCTCGCGACGTCGGCTGCCTCGTCATCGTGCGGCCCGACCAATTCGTCGCGCATGTCCTGCCGCTCGATGCCCGCGAGGAGCTCTCCCGGTTCTTCGGTGCTGTCCTCGTTGCGCCGGCTACCCGCACGCAAGAGGACCTCGATCATGACGACAGGTCGGTCTCGTCCGCGGCGATGGTTGCGGAACCGTGAGTCAGCAGATCAGGCTCCAGGCAGAGACCAGCGCCCAGACGCCCTCGAGCAGCAGAAAGCCAAGCTGACGACCAATCACGGCGTCCACTGCAAGCATGACCGACCCGACGAGGTTGACGATCAGATAGCCGCGCGACTGATGAGTGACTCGGCCGAGCTGCGCGAACGTGAAGCCGGCCAGCACGAACAGCGCACCGGCGATTTGGACGAGTTGTTCCACCGCGAGCCTCCAAGCGGAAATCGAGCGCGTCGTCTTTGCTGGCCGGGTACGGCGCGCACTCCTCGTCCGGGGACAACAAACATCCGTCGTCCGCGCTCCGAAGCTTAGCCGAGCGGAGGTCCGCCGGGAGCGTTTGTGGCTCAGTGACCTGATAGACCGAGCGCGGATTTGGCTGAGGTGTCGCCACCGTTGTGGCCGCTGTCACGGCATCGGACTCGTCCCGTTCAGCCCCCCGTCATCAGCGGCCTCAGATCAGCCCTGACGAACACCTCCCGACGACTCGGTGGCGCGCTGGACGCGCAATGCTCGTGACCTTCGCCAGGGCACGCACGCGCGCCGACGTCGGAGGCAGCCGCGCGCAGGCTCTCACCGGCGGCTTCTTCTGCAGCGCCGCATCTGCCGCGTCGGCGCGGTCACCGCTCTCGTCCGCGACGTGGCCGGCCACGGTCGAGACACCGCGCAGGAAGCGCCACCAACCCCGCGAATGCCGGGGCTCTGGTAAAGCGCGCCCGGCAGGATTTGAACCTGCGACCTTCCGCTCCGGAGGCGATCGCTCGTTCTCCTTTATCGCCATTCCGGCGCTTTGGATCTGACTGACCCTCTCCGCGCGAAGAGCGGTAGCGACGTCGGCGTGATCCGAATAGGCGTGCGGGACCGTAAGGTAGCAGCGCCGCTGGCGACTGCTTTCATCGCTCGGCGGCGACGAAGCTCACGATCGCGTTGGCGAGAGGCCGTCGGAAAATGCGCAACGAGCGAGAGAGCTGACTTGGTGGCGTCTCCCGACGGGGGCGTAGCCGGCAGCCTGAGATCGCGGACCCGGCGGTGTCAGGCCGGTGTGGCGATCCAGTGGCTGTGGAGCTTGAGGAGATTGTGGGTGGCGGTGACCAGCCGCCACTCCGATTGCGCGGCGGATCTGCCTCTTCGCATGAACCGGTCGATGTGGCGGTTGTATTTGATCTGGCCGAACACCGGCTCGATCGTGATCTTGCGCTGGGCGTAGAGCTTGCGCCCGCGGTCGGTGCTTAGCTTCTCGCGCATCTGTTCATAGACGCCGTCTTCCCAGCCGCGGCGTTTGCCCTCGCGCAGGTTTCCGTCGGGCGGGACGAGCACCTCGATCCCCTGTTCGCTGATGGCTTGCATCTGCGGGTGATGCCAGTAGCCGGCGTCGGCGAGCACCACCTCGGGCGTGTCGGTCAGACGAACCAGCAGTGATGCCGATGCGGGAGCGAGGATGCTCAGGAGTCGGGGTCGCCGTGATCTTGTTCGAGGTAGTGCTCCAGCGAGATCGTGTTGTCGGGTGCCGGGGGATGATCGCCCCCACACGCTCGGGCTCGGAGATCGCGCAGTCGAGCTGTATCCAGGCGTCGTGATCGTCGCGGCTGCGGTGCGTGAGGGTGACGCACGCGATCCTGGCGCTCGGCGACAGCTGCACGATCGCAGTCGAGTCCCATTCACGCGCGAGCCCGACATCCGAGGCGGCGTTGAGTACGTCGTGGTCGAGGCCGACCTCGACGACGCGCTCCCGGACAGCGACCGCCGACGTCTGCGCGCGCATCAGAGCGTCGAGAAGTCCGCAGGGATGAAACATCCCGTGGGTGCCCGGCGCCCGCGCGTGAACGTCCACCACCCGTCACGCCGTGAGCTGTAAGTCGTCGAACGATCAAAGATCATCGACAACCCGGCCTCCGCCCCCTCCCCCGCGCGGCTCTCCGCGTCCAGCCGACAACGATCCGTATCGAAGTCAACGATCCCCGAGAACTTCACCTCGTCGTGGAGATCCGGCACCGCCGTCCGGAAGGTCAACACCACCCGGGCGCTTCCGCGCCTCGTGCGCGTTGCGGCGGCCGACACGGCTGCGCCCGGTGTCTCGATCATCTGCCGTATCGTCGCACGGCCGCGGTACGCTGGCCCGACGGCCGTCTTTGCCGCGCCAGGCTGGGCCCCAATCTCGCCTTCGGCAACCACACACCAAGTCCCAGGTCGACGATCGACCCGGCCGACCCGAACCGCCTTCGAAAACGGGACCCTTCCAAACTCGGGTCCGCTCCGGATCGAAAGCGGCAGACGCAGGAGCGGCCATGAGACTGCCGCTGTCACGAACAAGCAGCACTCCCGCGGCGATTGTGGCGCGCCCGGCGGGCTTCAACCTCTCGGACAACAGCGGCCACCGGCGTTCGCCCCTGCCCCGCGAGTCCAACCGTCGCGCGGCTGACTGGGGTCGCGTCAATCGCCGGATGCAGGGCCCACCCGACGATACGCAGAATGGTCGAGCCGCATATGCAGAGCGGCTCGGCGAAAGCCGCCGCGTCTCGACTGCCGAGCTCAGAACTTTCCCGCTCCCACGCCGGGAGCCGGCCGAGGCGCGCGCGCCGCAACGATATGCAAAAGCCTCATCGGAAGAGCGCTCGGCGAGCGCTCACCTTGTTGACTGTTGACAATCCTGAAGCCCCGCCGTAGAGTCATGCGATGCTCGGTTTGGCGTGGCGCAAGCTGCCTTCCCATCCCTTTGCTGATGGCGACGGAGCTGGCCCAGGATGCGCCGCAGCGCCCCGGGTTCGCGATTCCGTCGCTCTATGCTCGCCATCCTTTCTGGGCGTTCTGGATCCGTCGCGTGGCGGCCGGGCTAGCCACGCTGCTCATCGCGTCGTTCCTCGTGTTCCTCGCGACGAACACGCTCCCTGGGAACGTCGCGAAGGTGATCCTCGGCCGGACAGCTACGCCTGCGGCCGTGACCGCGCTCGATCACCGTCTGGGGCTGGAGCGCCCCCTACTCGACAGGTATGGATCCTGGGTCGCGGATGCCGTGCATGGCGACTTCGGCCAGGACGCCGTACAGCTGTCACAAGGAAGCACGCGCGCGCCGGTGTCAGCGGTCATCGGTGACCCGCTGCTGAACTCGCTGATTCTGGCCACGCTGGTCACGCTGCTGCTGATCCCGCTGTCGATCGCGATTGGACTTGTCTCGGGGCTTCATGCCGGTCGGGCCGTGGACCACACGGTGTCATATGGCTCCCTGATAGTCGGGGTGCTACCGGAGTTCGTCTTCGGGACGTTCCTGATCCTGGTGTTCTTCAACGGCCTGCATCTGCTCGCGCCCGTCTCGATCCTCGCGCCGGGGACGACAGCACTGAGCGAGCCGAAGGTCCTGATCTTGCCGGCACTCACCCTGCTCGGTGTGACTGCCGCGTTTTGTGCACGGCAGATTCGGGCTGGCGTTGTCGAAGTGCTCAGGCACAACTACCCGGTGATGGCGAGGATCAATGGTCTCCCACGGCGCCAGGTCCTGCTGCGCTACGTGCTGCGCAACGCGGTCGCTTCGAGCATCCAGACGTATGCACAGGCGATCACTTACCTACTCGGTGGAATCATCGTCGTCGAGACGCTCTTTGCGTATCCGGGGGTCGGCCAACTGCTGGTCCAGTCCGTAGCGAGCCGGGACGTGACAGTCGTGATGGCCGTAGCGGTGATCCTCGTCGCCGCGATCATCCTGCTCAATATCATGGCCGACTTCATGGTCATGCTTCTCGTGCCGAAGCTACGGACCGGCACGTGAGTACCGAGGCTCCCGCGATGCCGACGGACAGGTTCACCGCCGTATCGCACCTGCGCGTCCGCAGCGTTCTTCACGATCGCGCCGGGACTGTCGGGGCGGTGCTGTTCATCTTCGTGATGTTCGTTGCGCTGCTTGGGCCGCTACTGGCGCCTCACGGGCTGGCGACACCGATCGGCAGCCCCGGACAAGGTCCTGACTCACACGCCCTGCTCGGGACCGACTACCTAGGCAGAGACGTCCTCAGCCGGGTCCTTTACGGAGGGCGCTCGGTGGTGGCGCTTGCCGGTCTCAGCACGTTGCTCACATATGTCGTCGGGATATCGATCGGTGGGCTGGCCGGATATACGGGCGGCTGGCTCGACGCGGTGCTCATGCGGGGAGTCGACCTCGTCCTCACCTTTCCCGGCCTGCTGCTGCTGTTGGTGCTGGTCTCCGGAGCCGGCAGCGGCACGGGCGTGCTCACGCTCGGAACTGTGCTTGTGCTGTCGCCCGGCGTAGCTCGCATCGTCCGGTCCGCCACGCTCGACGTTTCGACGAAGAGCTACATCGAAGCAGCCGTGGCGCGTGGCGAGAGCACGCCGGCGATCCTTGTGAAGGAGGTACTGCCGAACATTCTTCACGTGTTGCTCGCTGACTTGGGCTTGCGCTTCGCTGCGGCCGTGATCCTGATCGCGAGTGTGAACTTCCTCGGGCTCGGTCTGGCGCCGCCGTCCGCCAACTGGGGCCTCATGATCACCGAGAACCAGCCGATCCTCCTCGGCAATCCGCTGGCGATCCTGCGCCGGCGATCATGCTCGCCCTGCTCACCATCTCGGTGAGTCTTATCGGCGACGCGTATGCCCGGGGACTAGGGCGTTCACGAGGTGGAGGGTAAGAATGGAGTCTTCGCTCCTGAAGGTCTCGCACTTGACTGTCGGTCTCGAGTCGGGACCACAGTCATAGAGGACATCGATCTTGAGCTGCCTGCAGGCGAGATCGTCGCCCTTGTCGGCGAGTCCGGCTCCGGTAAGACGACCCTTGCGCTATCGCTACTCGGCTACACGCCAACAGGCTTGAAGGTTAGAGCCGGCGAGGTAGCTGTGAGTGGGCGTAGCGTGGCCGTGCGAGAGTTGGCCCGCGCGCGACAGCGGGTCGCATCCTACGTTCCCCAAGACTGTGCGGATGCACTCAATCCATCGCTGCGAGTCGCGGATGCCCTGAATGACTTGCTGCGGGCCCACGGCGATACGAACTCCGGCAGCCCGGGCGACCTGTGACCGCAGTGGGGCTGCCGGACGGCCAAGCCTTCCAGCGACGCTACCCGCACCAGTTGTCAGGCGGCCAGCAACAACGCGTCTGTATCGCGATGGCACTTGCCTGTGACCCAGCGGTCGTTGTGCTGGATGAGCCAACGACTGGACTGGACGTCGTCAGCCAGAGCCGGATCCTCGACCAGCTCGCGCGCCTGAAGTCCGAGCGGGACGTGGCGATGCTCTACGTCACCCATGACCTCGCGGTCGTTGCGCGTCTGGCGGACCGGGTGGCCGTGATGTACGCGGGGCGCATCGTCGAACGCGGTCGCGTCGAGGAGGTGCTCCGCCACCCCAAGCACCCGTACACGCGTGGCTTGCTCGCGTCGATTCCGGACCACAGGCAGCCTCGTGTGCTCGAGCCGATGCCGGGCATCGCGGCGAGCGTCGGAAGCCGCCCATCTGGGTGTACGTTCGCTCCGCGCTGCGAGCACTCGAGCGGCGCAGTGCGTGGCGGAGACTCCATCGTGGTTCAAGGTGACGCGCACACAGGATGTCCGATGCTTCGAATGGCAACGAACTCCCCGGATCAAAGTTGTGCCGCTCGAGGCCCTGCGCGACGCCGATGCGCCCGCGTCGTCGCCCGTTCTTGCAGTCGGTGACCTCTCCGCGACGCACGGGAGCCGGCACGAGACGGTCGTCGCGGCCAGGAACGTAAGTTTCGAGTCGCGACCGGCGGATGCGTCGCCCTAGTCGGAGAGTCGGGTAGCGGTAAGACAACGATCGCCCGCGCGATCGCGGGCCTGCACCGCGCGACTAGCGGAACAATCACGCTCCACGGTACGGTCCTGGCTGACAACGCGCGTCGCCGGACCGTCGAGCAGCGGCGGCAACTGCAGCTCGTGTTCCAGAATCCCGCTGAGGCTCTGAACCCGCGGCTCACGATCGGCCGCGTAGTCGGTCGCCCGGCTCAGCTCCTGCGGAAGGTCGGCAAGGCCGATCTGCCCGGCGAGGTGTCGCGTCTGCTCGAGTGCGTGCGTCTTCCCGCTCGCGTTGCCGACCGCTACCCCAGCGAGCTGTCGGGCGGGGAGCGGCAGCGCGTCGCGATTGCTCGCGCGCTCGCCGCGGATCCCGAGATCCTGCTCTGCGACGAGATCACGTCGGCGCTGGACGTGTCGGTTCAGGCCGCGATCCTGAGTCTGCTCCAAGACCTCCGGCGGGATCTCGGGGTCGGAATCCTATTCATCACTCACAACCTCGGTGTCGTCGCCACGCTGGCGGACTACGTCCTTGTGCTCGAGGCTGGCGAGGTACGGGAGCAGGGCAGCACCAACTCGGTCCTCCGCGTACCACAGGCTGACTACACTCGGCGGCTGCTGGCGGCCGCGCCAAGCGTCGGCGACCTCGCTGAAGGACCGCCTGTCGTCGTGCCGAGCGAGGTGGCGTGACGTGCTTCGGATCGGGCAATGGGACGTCCCCGAGACGCTTGAAGAGATCGTGGCTCCGTCGATGACAGCCTTGCTGATCATCGACATGCAGAACGACTTCGCGACGCACGGGGGCGCGTTGCACAAATCAGGCGGCAACATCGATCCGATCCGGACGATCGTCGAACCCGTCGAAAAGCTAGCCCAGGCGTGTCGCGCACAGCAGACCCCGATCCTGCACGCTCGACTGCTCACGCTACCCAACGGCGAGAGCGACTCCGTGGGCTCGTTGCGGTTCAAGATTCGCGTCCGCCAGCAGTATCGCAGCGATGCCCGCGCGCCGCTCGATTACACGGTCAAAGACACGTGGGGTGCCGAGTTCGTCGAGGAACTGCAACCGCTGCCCGGCGAGCTGGTCGTGGAAAAGTTCCGTAGCAGCGCCTTCTTCGAGACCGCGCTGGATGTGATCCTCCGCGCCAAGAGGATCACTTCCGTGCTCGTCACGGGCTGTACCACCGAAGGCTGTGTTGAGGCGACCGTCCGAGACCTCGCGGCACGCGACTACATACCCGTGGTCGTGCGCGACTGTGTCGCAAGTGACCATCAGGACATGCACGAGGCCGCACTGATGGTGATGGGTGGCTACGGCGCGGAGCTAACGACATCTGGCGAGATCCACTCCATCTTGGAGCGCCGATCCCGAACGGTAACAGGAGCGAAAGGGAAACATGAGTGACACTGACGTCTGCGTCGTCGCGCCCACCGGCACGTTGGGATACGGGTTTGACGTAGCCGACTTCCACCGGGTGCTGACGGAGTACCAGGCAGACGCGATCGCGATCGACGCCGGGTCAACCGACCCTGGGCCGTACTACCTCGGGTCGGGCGAGCCGTTCACGAACAAGCTCGAGGTCAAGGACGAGCTCGGGACGATGATCGCCGCCGGACTCGAACACGGGATCCCGGTGATCGTCGGGAGCTGTGGCGGCGCCGGCGCCGCGCCGCATCTCCAGTGGACGATCGACATCGTCGAAGAGCTGGCCAAAGAACGGTCGTGGACGTTCCGCATGGCGACCATTGCCGCCGACGTCGATGGCGGGCTCGTCGCGGAGCGGTGGCGGCACGGTGAGACCTCACCCCTCGACCACGACGAGCCGCTGAGCGAGGAGACCCTCGCGGAGACCAGCCGGATGGTCGGGCAGATGGGCTACGAGCCGATCGTCGAGGCACTTGAGGCGGGCGCAGACGTCGTCCTCGCGGGACGTTCATGCGACGACGCGCTGATGGCGGCCTATCCGGTCATGCGGGGCTGCGATCCCGGCCTAGCGTTGCACATGGGCAAGCTCCTCGAGTGCGGAGCCATCGCGTCGGAGCCTGCCGGCATGGACGTGCTCGTCGGCATCATCGGCAAGGACCACTTCGATCTCGTGCCAGGTAGTGCACGGCGTTCGTGTACGCCGATGTCAGTTGCGTCCCACTCTCTGTATGAGCGGGAGAATCCGCTCAAGCAGGGCGGCCCGGGAGGCATGCTCGACCTGTCGAACGTGTCCGTCGAGTCACTCAGCGACCGCATGGTGCGCGTGCGCGGAGCACGGTTCGAACCGGCCGCGGAGTACCGCATCAAGCTCGAAGGGGTTCGGAACGTCGGCTTCCGAACAATCGCGATCGCCGGCGTGCGCTGTCCCTCGATGGTTCGGCAGATCGGATCGGTTCTCGACCATGTCAAGGATCACGTCGAACAGTACTTCACCTCGCTCGGCCAACCGGGACTGACGCAGAACCTGTCCGTGCATGTGTACGGCCGCGACGGGGTGATGAAGTCGCTCGAGCCAGTGCGGGACAGCGCCAGCCACGAACTGGGACTCGTGATCGACGCCGTTGCCGAGACTCCCGAGCTAGCGAAGACGATCTGTCATCGCTACGCGGGGACCCTGCTTCACATCGACTTTCCGGGTCAATACAACAACGCGGGGAATCTCGCGTTCCTCTACTCCCCGGCCGAGATCGACGCTGGGAAAGTATTTGAGTTCTCCGTATACCACCTGATGACAGTCAGCTCGCCCACCGAGCTGTTCCCGGTAACTGTTGTCGACTTCGAGGACGGGAGGGTTACGAGCAATGTCGCAAGTCAAGCGACTCAGTGAGGTCGCAGCGGTCATCCGAAGCAAGAATGCAGGGCCGCACCGTCTGACCCTGGACGTGTTGTTTAACTCGCAGGAGGCGTTCGATCAGGTGGAGTCGTCGGGCGCCCTCAACACCGAGGCGGTCGCGAACGCCTACGGCCTTCCGGTGTCGGCCATTTCCTCGGCGGTGGTATTCCGGCCCGGTCTCGCCTTCAAGTTCACGCTCCGCCGGCCCTGGGTACAAGGCGCCCTCGGCGAGCCGGATCACTACGGGGCCCAGCAACACGCTCCGCTGCTCGACCTGGAAATCCCATGGCCGCCGGCTCGACGTGGCGAAGCCGGCCTGGTCTCGACTTAGGCGACCGACAAAGGAGGGGTGCATCGTGAAGCAACAATTCTTCGCACGTACCGATCAGGTAGTCCCGGGGGGACCGCGCGATCTCGTGGGGTACGGCGAGTTCCCGCCTCATATCAAATGGCGAGGGGGAGCGAAGGTCGCCGTCCAGGTTGTCCTCAACTACGAGGAAGGGTCCGAGAAGAGCTACCCGATGGGCGACAACGAGAACGACTACCTTGCCGAACTGCCGTTCCTCGCTGAGGGAGACCGCGATCTCGGCAACGAGTCGGTCTTTGAGTACGGGTCTCGTGCCGGGGTGTGGCGGCTCTTCCGTGTGTTCGATGCGGCCGGCATTCCAATCACGGTATTCGGCACAGCTGTGGCGCTGGAGCGTAATCCGGCCGTTGCCGCGAAGATCGTCAAGCGCGACGACGAGGTCGCATCGCACGGGTTCCGGTGGACGATCGCCCACGAGATGTCCCGGGATGAGGAGCGCGAGGCGATCAGGCTCGCGGTTGAATCCCTCGAGAAGTCGATCGGGCGCCGCCCGCTTGGCTGGTACTCGAATCAGATGGGAATCAACACTCGGGAGCTCGTGGTCGAGGAAGGGGGTTTCGTCTACGACTCGGAGTCCTACAGCGATGACCTCCCGTTCTGGACGGCCGTCAAGGGCACGCCTCATGTGGTGGTCCCGTACTCATTGGTGGTGAACGACTGCCGGTACGTCATACCGCAGGGGTTCGGGTCACCGAGCGACTTCTACGACTTCGCCAAGGCCACTCTCGACCGGTTGCTTGACGACGGCGACGACGTGCCGCGCATGATGTCGGTCGGCGTGCATGCTCGGATCAGTGGCAACCCAGCACGCGCCGATGCCCTGGCCCGATTCATCGACTACGCGCAGTCCCTCGAGGGAGTGTGGTTCGGCCGCCGCATCGAGATCGCCGAGGACTTCCGCGAGCAGATCCCATTCGATCAAAGTCTGGTCGCCGCCGATGCAGGGGTGACGGGCTAGATGAGAGAGCGGGCATAGGCCGATCGAGGAGGGCTGATCGGTGGCCACGGCGCCCCGCCCCGCGGCTAGGCCTGGGCTGTCGACCGCACCCCAGACGTCACATGACAAGGAGAGGTTTCTCATGATTGCTTCGACAGGTCCGGCGCAGAGCCCGGGCAGCCCCGAGCGTGATAACAGGTCGGACTCTGCGGTCAGTCGGCGGAAGTTTCTCGCCGGAGGCGTAGCCGCAGGACTGGTGCTGGCCGGATGCGGAGGTGGTGGAAGCGCAAGCTCTATAGGGAGCTCGACCGCGGCGGCAAGCGGTGCACCTAAGCGCGGCGGCAAGCTCTCGATCGCGTTCGTGGGTGGAGGGCAGAGCGAGACGCTCAACCCGATGCACGCATACGCCTCAGACATAGACATCGCTCGCCAGTTCAATCTGTTCGACTCGCTGGTCACGCCCGGGGCCAACGGCGCGCCTCAGCTACAGCTCGCTGAATCAATCGAGCACAACGGCACGGCAACGCTGTGGACAATTCGGTTGCGCAGCGGGCTGGAATGGCACGACGGGCGACCGGTCACGGCGGACGACGTCGCGTACTCCTTCCAGTACATGTCCAATGCGAAAAACGGCGCCTATAACCAGTTCATCGGCCGCTTCATCGACGCAAACAATATCCGGAAGCGCGACAGCCTGACGGTCGAGGTGCCAGCCAACGGCCGTTTCGCCTACCTCCCGGAAGTGATGATGTCGAACGCCGTGCCTGTGATCCAGGCGGGAGCAACCGACTTCTCGCATCCGATCGGCACCGGACCATTCAAGTTCGTCTCGTGGACGAAGGGCGTCAGCAGCACGTTTCAGCGCAACCCGAACTACTGGCAGTCGGGCGTCCCGTACGTCGACACGCTCGAAATGCTGTCGATCCCAGGCACGACCGCACGCGTCAATGCACTGCTTGGAGGGCAGACCGACGGGGCAATCGCGATTCCGTACTCGCAGGCCCTCACGTATCGCAACCAGGGCAGCAGTAGTCCAATCAAGATTTTCTTGGCGCAGTCTCCGCAGGAGACCTACATCACGATGGGAACCTCGTTCAAGCCGTTCAACGACGTGCGTGTCAGGCAGGCGATGCGCTTGATCGCCGACCGTCCCGTGATCGTCAAGGACGCTCAAGCGGGTCTCGGCAAGGTGCTGAACGACCTCTATGGGATCGGCTATCCGCTCTACAACGACCAGCTCCCTCAGCGCACCCAGGACATCGAGCAGGCAAAGTCCCTTTAAAGCAGGCGGGGTACGAAGGACTGAACGCGTCCATCAGTTCCTCGACCTGGTCGGTTGGGCAGCTAGAGTCCGCCACCGTCTTCGCTGAGCAGGCGGCCGCAGCCGGCGTGACCATCCATGTCAAGAACCTGCCGCCGTCCACGTACTACGCGACGGGGTGGCCGAACTACCAGTTTGGCCAGACCCAGTGGGAAGCGAACACGATTCCCTACACGTATGCAGCTCAGCTGCTCCCCGGCGCTGCGAACAACGACACGCAGTGGAAGGATCCGACCACCATCAACTTGCTCAAGGACGCGCTCGCCGACCCGCACCCGTCCACGGCACAGGACAAGTGGTTCCAGCTGCAGAGCGATCTCTGGCACTACGGGGCCCAGCTGCATTGGGGCACGAGCCCGCTGTGCGACGGCCTGGCCACGTCGGTGAGAGGTGCGGAGCCGAATCCGTACGCTGACTTCAGCTGCTTTGACTTCAAGAGCTACTGGCTCGCGTAGCAGGCAGGCAAAGCGTTGGATAGAGAGGACACTCGGGCTGGCCCGAATGCGGGTGGTGCAGACGCGCAGCCCGCGATCCGATACCTCGGTAGCGAGCTGCGGAACGTTGTGTCGCTCGAGGATGCGATTGAAGCACTGGGTCAGGCATTCGCCGGAGAGATCTCGGGGGCGACACCCGTGCGCTCCTCGATGGGCTTTCCTCGCGGTGAGCTGCTGATGATGCCCGCCTTCGGATCGCTCGGCGTCGGGGTCAAGCTGGTCGTCGTCGCTCCGGAGAATCCAGCGCGGGGACTGCCGCTGATCGAGGGCCTGTTCGTGCTGTTCTCACCCGACACGTTGCGGCCCGAGCTCGCAATCGACGGTGCAGCGTTGACGACGCTCCGGACGGGCGCGGTGTCGGCGCTCGTGGCCCGCCATCTTGCTCGCGAGGACGCCCACCGTCTTGTCGTATTCGGGGCCGGTACGCAGGCAGCCGTGCACGTCGAGGCGATGTGCGCGGTGCGGCCTGTCGAGCACGTGTCGATCGTCGCGCCAAGCGCTGGCCCGGCTGAGAAGCTCGTCGAGGAAGTGCAGGCGCGTGGGCTCCATGCCCAGCGGGCGGCCGCGCGGTCGGTCGGGTCGGCCGATCTCATATGTACGTGTACAACTAGTGCGGTTCCGCTGTTTCGCGGTGCCGATGTCGCGCCGGGTGCTCACGTGACGGCAATGGGCGCGTATCGCCCGGACACGCGTGAAGTAGACGGCGACCTCCTGGCTAGGGCAGTTGTTGTCGTTGACAGCCGTGATGCGGCCCTTGCCGAGGCAGGCGATTTGCTCATCGCGCTCGACGAGGGCGCGTTGAAGCTGTCAGACATAGCCGGAGAGCTACCGGACGTCGTGACCGGGCGCGTGAAGCGTCGGACGGACGATGAGATCACCGTCTTCAAGTCGGTCGGGTTCGCGTTCGAGGACCTCGTAGTGGCTCATGCTGCCTATATCCGGCTACTGGCCGACGGCCCTTGATGACGGGCGTCTGCCGGGGAACTGCCCTAGGGCCCCGGTTTTGCCGGCGAGCCGCTGCTCAGCGCGATCCACAGGTCTCGGTCGAAGCCCTCTGCCATCTGGTCGATGAAGTCCCTCACCCAGCGCTCGAACTTCTCACGCCACAGCCGCTCGGCCTCGAGCGAGTCGCCACTGACGATCGCACGGTGGAGGTCTCGGACCTCGGAAAGCATCTGCGACAACTTGTCGTCATACCGGATGCCCATCGTCGCGATGAAGACCTTCACCTGCCAGGTGAGCTGTGCGAACTGTCGCGCGACTCTCGGCAGGCCGGCACTGTCGACGATCGCAGCCTGATACGCGAGATCGGCGTCGGCAGCCTGCGGCGCGCTACGCCGCTCGACCGCGCGCTCGAAACGCGCGAGCTCCCGCTTCAAGGTCGTCGTCGGGGGTGCGCTCCCGCCCAGCATCAGTTTGTGCAACGCAAGCGATCCAAGTGCTGCCCGCATCGCGTAGACCTCCAGCACATCGTCGGATGTCGGCTCCGGAACAACCGCACCCTTGTTCGGGATCAGTCGCAGCAGGCCGTCGTGCTCGAGGAGGCGCATCGCCTCGCGGATCGGTCCACGGGAGAGACCAAGGTGCTCCGCAACCGGGATCTCCTTAATTCGTGCCCCGGGGGAGATCAGGCCCTTGGCGATCGCCTCTCGGAGAGAGTCGGCGGCGACCTCCACGCTGGACTGAATGCGGCCCGCCGTGCGGATTGGGAGCGGCCGACCCCGACTAGACATGCTCAGAGTCTACTTGAAAGCGCTCCTACTGCACTGTAGATTGTTGACAAAATGAGAGAGAGCTTAAGCAGGGTCCGCGGCTCGACGAGGCCGGCGGCTTTCCAACGATCGGAGTGCCGATGAGTTCGACCGTGCCAGACACGATCCGCATTACGAGTACCGCCGAGCTGCAACAGCTTGCCAGGCGGAGCCTCGACCGCTGTGGCGTCGCGCTCGACGATAGGGAGACGGCGAGTATTACGCCGTGCACGCCGATCACAGGTGAGTCGCTGTTGGCGGTTTCACTAGCTAGTGGCGCCGAGGTGGAAGCGGCGATCGCGCGTGCACGCGAGGCTTGGCTCAAGTGGAGAAACGTTCCCGCGCCTCGCCGCGGCGCGGTGGTGAAGCGCTTCGGTGAGCTGCTGACAGTGCACAAGCAGGACCTTGCGAACCTCGTCACGCTCGAGGTCGGTAAGATCGGATCCGAGGCGCTCGGCGAAATCCAGGAGATGATCGATGTCTGCGATTTCGCAGTCGGTCTCTCTCGCCAACTCGAGGGCAGGACGATGCCCTCGGAGCGGCCGGGTCACCGACTCGCCGAGACGTGGCATCCGCTGGGCGTTGTCGGCGTGATCTCAGCCTTTAACTTTCCTGCTGCCGTCTGGTCCTGGAACGTCGCGCTCGCGCTCGTGTGCGGCGACGCGATCGTGTGGAAGCCGTCGCCGCAGACGCCACTGACCTCGGCTGCGAGCGCCGCTCTGCTGCGGCAGGCGCTGGTCGAGCTCAACATGCCCGGCGACGTGCATCAGCTGGTCGTCGCGGACCCAGAGGCGGCCCAGGTGCTCGTCGACAGTACCTCCGTACCGCTGATCAGCGCAACCGGCTCGGAACGGATGGGTGCACAGGTCGCGCCACGCGTCGCCGCTCGCCTCGGCCGCTGCATTCTCGAGCTCGGCGGCAACAATGCCGCCGTCGTCGCCGCCAGCGCTGACCTTGAGCTCGTCACTCGCGGCGTCGTGTTCGCCGCTGCCGGAACGGCTGGTCAGCGCTGTACGACGATGCGCCGCGTGATCGCGCACGAGGGCGTCATCGACGATGTCGTCAGCAGACTGTCGACCACCTACGGCAGGCTGCCAATCGGCGATCCACTGGCCGACGGAACGCTCGTCGGACCGCTGATCAACGGCGCCGCCTACGAGAACATGACCGCGGCGCTTGCGCAGGCAACCGCCGACGGGGGCGAGCTGGTCATTGGCGGCAGTCGCCGCGAGGTTGCCGGCTTCGCAGACGCCTTCTACGTCGAGCCCGCGATCGTGACGATGCCGAGCCAGACCGAGATCGTGCGCCGGGAGACATTCGCGCCGATCCTGTATGTCATGAGCTACCGGACGCTCGACGAGGCCATCGAGTTGCACAACTCCGTCCCGCAGGGCTTGTCGTCGAGCATCTTCACTCAGGACCAACGTGAGGCCGAGCGCTTCCTCGCCTCCGACGGCTCCGACTGCGGCATCGTCAACGTCAACATCGGCACCTCTGGTGCCGAGATCGGTGGCGCCTTCGGCGGTGAGAAGAGCACGGGTGGCGGCCGCGAATCAGGCTCGGACGCATGGCGGCAGTACATGCGTCGCGCCACCAACACGATCAACTACGCGGACGAGCTGCCGCTCGCCCAGGGCGTCAACTTCGGATGACGCGCTCGTCGTTCGACGAGTTCGGAGCCGTCGACGAATGGGGACCCGAGAGGATCGTGATGGTCTCCGACCGGCGGACAGGGATGCGCGGCGTCCTCGTCATCGACAACACCGCACGCGGAGTGGGGAAGGGTGGCACCCGGATGAGCCCACATGTGACCGTCGGCGAAATCGCACGCCTGGCCCGTGTGATGACATGGAAGTGGGCCGTCGTCGATCTCTACTTCGGTGGTGCCAAGACGGGGATCCGTTCGGACCCGGCCGCTGGCAATAAGGAGGCGATTCTTCGTTCCTTCGCGCGCGCTCTCGCCAAGGAGGTTCCGCACGACTACGTGTTCGGCCTCGACATGGGCGTTACAGAGCACGACGCGGCGATCCTCCAGGACGAGCTCGGAGATCGCATGGCTGCGGTTGGCACCCCGCAGGCGCTCGGCGGCATCCCGTACGACGAGTGGGGCGTCACCGGGTTCGGAGTGGCCGAAGCCGCCGACGCCGCCCTCGGCTGGCGTGAGGAGTCGATCGCCGATGCTGGCGTCGTGATTCAGGGCTTCGGCGCGGTGGGTGCGGCTGCCGCCCGTCGCTTGCAACAACTCGGCGCGCGCATCGTCGCGGTGTCCGACGTCGACGGCGGCGTGTACCGGGCAGACGGTCTCGATCTCTCGGACGTTCTCGCCGCCCGAGACATGACCGGAGTCGCGAACCTCAATCTCGTCAAGGCCGATCGCCGCCTGCGCCGCGGAGAGGAGCTGGAACTCCGGGCAGACGTCCTCATCCCGGCTGCCACGCAGGATGTGATCGATGCTGATGTCGTCTCACGGATGGACTGCAAGGTCGTTGTCGAAGGCGCGAATCTGCCGACGAGCGCCGAGGCGCAGACCCTGCTCGCAGCACGTGGCGTAACGGTCGTCCCCGACATCGTCGCGAACGCGGGTGGCGTCGTCGCCGCCGCCTTCGCTATGGATGCTCGACTGTCGGCCTTCAAGCCTGACCGTCAGGAGATCCTCGACATGGTCACCGCGAAGCTCCGGACGAACGCGTTGCTCGTGCTCGACGCGGCCTACCCTGGGGTCACCCCCCATCAGGCCGCCCGGCAGCTCGCACAATCCCGGATCCGGGCGGCGACGCTCGCGGCTGCGTGATCGAGGAGCGCTGAAAACTAAATGCCCCGCCCGCAAGCCGCGCTGCCCAGGTCGGCCGACATTGTGATCATCGGCGGCGGCTCAACCGGAACCAGCGCCGCGTTCCATCTCTCGGAGGCCGGTGTCGGGGTGGTGCTGCTGGAGCGCGGCGCACTTGGCAGCGGTTCGACCTGTCGCGCTGCCGGCGGGGTGCGGGCGCAGTTCTCCGACGCGGTCAACATCCAGATCGCACAGCGGAGCTTGGCGGCGTTCACGAACTTCGCACGCCGGCCCGGTTGGGAGATCGACCTCAAGCAGGTCGGCTATCTGTTCGTGCTCAGCAGCGAGGCTGACGTCGCTGCGTTTGAGCGAAGCGTTGCACTCCAGAACGAGTACGGCGTTCCGTCCCGGATGCTCGAACCACGCGAGGTGAAGGAACACTGCTCGCTGATCGAGGGTGACGACATCCGCGCCGGCGCGTTCTCCCCCGAGGATGGGCACGCGACGCCCGAGGGCGTCGTCCAGGGTTATGCGACTGCCGCGCGCGGGCATGGCGCGCAGATTCGCGCGGGTGTGAGGTGGTCGACATCGTCCTGCGAGACGGTGAGATCACGGCGGTCGTGACCGACCACGGTCGGATCGAGACGAACACCGTCCTCTGCGCGGCCGGTGCCTGGTCACGGCGTCTCGGCCGGATGGTCGGCGTCGAGTTGCCGGTGACGCCCCTGCGCCGGCAGCTGATGTTCACTGAGCCGATCCCCAGCCTTCCGTCACGGCTGCCGATGACGATCGACTTCACGTCAAGCTTCTACTTCCATCGCGAGGGCCCCGGTCTGCTGTTTGGCATGTCATACAACGGGGAGCAGCCGGGCTTCAACGTCGAGACCACCGACGACTGGATCCCGGACCTGATGAGCGCCGCACAGCGGCGGGCGCCGCGGATCGCCGCAGCGGGAATTCAGGGAGGATGGGCAGGTCTGTACGAGATGACACCAGACCACAACGCGATCATCGGAGAGGCGAAGGCGGTCTCGCGCTTCCTCTACGCCACCGGCTTCTCAGGCCATGGGTTCCTCCAGGCGCCGGCCGTCGGCGAGATCGTGCGTGACCTCGTCCTCGGACACGCGCCATTCGTCGACATCACGCCGCTGAGTGTTGAACGCTTCGCCGCCTCGGAGCTGCGCCCCGAATACAACGTCGTCTGACGCACGGCGACGCGATGAGCGCGACCACACGGACAACCACGGCCAGCCGTCTGGTCAGCACTCTGGAAACTCTCGGCGTCGAGCTCGTCTTCGGCCTCCCCGGCGTCCACAACCTGCCGATCTGGAAGGCGCTGCCGGCTCGCGCGATCCGCCTCGTCAGCGTGCGCCACGAGCAGACCGCGGTCTACGCCGCCGACGGCTACGCCCGCGCGAGCGGCGGCTTGGCGCGGCGATCATCACGACCGGGCCGGGCGCCGCCAATGCGCTGGGCGCGACCGGCGAGGCGATGGCGTCGAGCTCGCCGGTGCTCGTGATCGCGACCGACATCCCGAGCACGCTGCGGCGCGCCGGGGTCTACCGCGGCGTCCTGCACGAGACCCGCGACCAGGCGGCGATGTTCGCCCCGGTGACGAAGGCGACCCGTGGTCGCCACGCCGCGGACGAGGTCGTCCCGCGGTATCCGAGCCGCGAGCGTGGCGCTGGCGCCGCCGAGCGGCCCGGTCTACGTCGAGATCCCCACCGACTTCCTTGCGCCAGGTGGCTGCCTCGAGGGCGACCGCCAGCGGCGCTCGGGCCGGCGCCCGTCACCGACCCGTCGCGGTCGCTCGACGCGCAGCGGAGCTCCTACGGGCGGCGCGGCGGCCGCTGATCTGGGCCGGCGGCGGCGCCGCTCCGCGCCGAGGCCGGGGACGCGGTCGAGCGATCTCGCGGCTGCTCGGCGGCGCCGGTGGTCGAGACCTACGCCGGCCGTGGCCTGCTGCCGCCGGACATCCCGGCAGCTGATCCGGGTCCCCGCACGACCCCGAGGTCGGCCCGCTCTGGGACGAGGCGGACGCGTGCTCGCGATCGGCACCGACTTCGACGGGATGATGACCCAGAACTGGCTCTTGCCGCAGCCGCCGGCACTGATCGTCGATCGCCGTCGACGCGGCCGACGCCGGCCGAGCCTACCGCTCCGACGTCGTCGCTCGCCGGCGACGCCCGCGCGAGCGCCGCGGCGCTCGTCACCGAGCTCGAACGCGACCGCGCCGCGCCGAGCGGCGAGCGCTTCGCCGCGGTCGCCGAGCGCCAGGTCGGGCGCGGGCGACGCTGCGCCGGACGACCCCGAGGCGGCCACCTTCCTCGATGCCCTCGCCGCGGTCCCGGCGGACGCGCGTCGATCTTCGCCGACATGTGCGTCGCCGGCTACTGGATCGCCGCCTACACCCGCTGTGCCGGCCGCGGCGGCTCGGCTACCCGGTCGGCTGGGGACGCTCGGCTTCGCCTTCCCGGCCGCCGCTCGGGGCGGCGATCCACGACCTGAGCCGGTCCTCTGCATCTGCGGCGACGGCGGCTTCCTCTTCGCCGCCGGCGAGCTCGCGACCGTCGCCCAGGAGGCGGCGCCGCTGACCAAGCTGCTCGTCGACGACGGCGGCTACGGGATGCTCCGCTACGACCAGCTGAACGCTGGCGATGTGCCGTTCGGCGTCGACCTTACCCGCCCCGACTTCGCGGCGCTCGCCGCTTCGTTCGGAGTCGATGCGACGGTCGTCGACGGCTTCGGCGACAAGTTCGAGCATGGTCTCAGACGTAGCCTCGGCGCCGGCAAGCCGCACATGCTCGTCGTCAACGCAGCGCTCAAACCGCCGCCGACGACCTCACCGCGCTGGTATCGCCGGCGCGTCTGAGCCGCCCCGGGTTCAGTGGCCCCGCCTCGCACTCGCGCGTGGCCGTGGTCCAGCTCGGTCTCGGTGCCGTCCTCGAGCGTGACCCTGTGCACGATCGTTCGCCCCGGCTGCGTGGGCCGGTAGCAGACGAGCACGTTGGCGACGATCCGGTCGTCTGCCGCGCCTTCCAGGTCGCCGAATGCAGGGCGGAAAATTTGAGCAGTCAGGCCTCGAGTTTGCCTACGCAAACGTCAGAGACCGTTCGCCCCAGGGGATCACCAGCAGGGCCGATCAAGGCCTGAATCCGTAGCGCTTCTTCACAATCGACGCGAGGCTCATCGTGTAACGCAACCGCATCATCGGTGCAGGCTCGGGCCCGACCCAGCCCCGACCACGAGACGGATGGCAAGCAGCGCGCGCGCCCGCCGTTCGGCCTGGCTCAGTGCACGGATGCCAGCCACCGCAGCAGATGATCGGTGACGAGCTCGGGGGCGTGCTGCTGCAGCCAATGCCCAGCGTCGGGGATCACCTCGCTGACGCGCAGGTCCGTCACCCAGCCGTCCATCACGGCCGCCGGTATGAACCGACGGACAGGATCCCGCTCCCCAGTCAGGAACAGTGCGGGCTGAGTGATGCGACGCTCAGCAACGTGAGCGGTCAGCTCCCAGTTGCGATCGAGGTTCCGGTAGTAGTTCAGCCCTCCGCGGAAACCGGTGCGCGTGTAGGTATCGACGTACACCTGAAGCTCGGCGTCCGTGAGGAAGCGTGTCCTGATTCGGCCGGTCTGGCAGACCAAGATCGCGCACCGCCTGCGCCGCGCCCCGACCACCGTGCAGGTGCAGATCGCGCGCGACATGATCACTCGGGTCCGGAAGCTGACCCGCGCGATCACCGGGCTCTATGAGCAGCTGGCCGGCCTGGTCAGGCAGGCCGCGCCGCGACTGCTGGCCGAGACGGGCGTGGGCGTGCTGATCGCCGCCAAACTGCTCGGCGAGATCGCCGGGATCGACCGGTTCACCAGCGACGCGCAACTCGCGCGTCTGTCCGGATGCGCCCCCATCCCCGTCTCATCCGGACGCACCGACCGCCACCGCCTTGACCCCGGCGGCAACCGCCAGCTCAACCACGCCTTCCACATGCTCGCCCTCGCCAAGATCCTGCACGACCCGCGGACCACGGTCTATCTCGCCAAGCAACGCCGCAACGGCAAAAGCAACCGAGAAGCGATCCGCAGCCTCAAACGCCACCTCGTCCGACGCGTCTACCACCTCCTCCGAGACCCCAACCAAGTCCCCACCATCATCAGCTGTTGACATAGGAGCCACGGCGAGATGCGGGGCTGGCGTCGCGCGTCAGCATGGTGGTCGCGTGAACTTGACCGAGCGTGAGCGAGGTCGGTAGCGGGAGCCGGCGCAGCCGGCGGTCTCTGTCGCGGGGATCGCCGCTGCGCTAAGTCCGTGCCGCTCTTCGTGGCTGTCGTGGGGGACAGGCTGGTTGTTGGGGCTATCGCGTGAGCCGTGGAGGCGTGAGCTGAGGGTCGGCCGGGCGCCAGCCCCGACGACGCGACGGTGACGCTCGCACGTGTTCTCGGTCATGGCGGCGCTGACGCTTGCTTCAGCGCCCCACGGAGTGGCCCGACGGCGCCAACGCCAGACGAGCGCTTGGCCAGACGATCGGGATCGCCTGCTCGACGATCCGCCGAGCATGAGCTACACGTCCACCGCGCCAGTGCGATACAGCTGATCGAATGCCTCCGAATTCAGTCCGGGCCCGGGCCGCCATCAGCTGCACCGCTGCCCACAACGCGATCCGGCCCGATGAGGCGCCTACCTCGGGCCGAGCCTGATCACAACCCTCTCCACGGCGCTCTGACGCGCCGCGTCGAGGACCTGGGCCGTGGCCACTGCGTCCCACGGCGACACGGGCACCGGCCCCGCACCACGCACCGCCGCAGCGAAGGCCGGATAGAAGGTGTCCCAGGCGCCTCGCTCGGACCTCAGCACTTCGGACGTGCCGTCACGAAAGACCCGTCCCCAGCGTTGCTCGGGCTCGGCCCCCCAGTCCGCGTGTGTGGCAGGTGAGTGACCGGCGACGAGGAGGTGTTCCTGGCCGTCCATGTCGTGCACGGTGACGTAGCTCGCCGCGGTTCCGGTCACCCGGAAGCGGGGACCTGGCGCGTTCTCGCGCCAGCTACCCCAGAGTTGCGAACGCATGCCATCGGCGTGTGTGATGGCGATGAAGGCGTCGTCGTCAAGGCCCGGCGGGTGTGGGCTGGTGTGCATCTCGGCGTAGACGGACTCCGCAGGACCGAAGAGGACCAGCGCCTGGTCGACGAGATGGCTGCCGAAGTCCAGCAGCGTGCCGCCACCGGATGCCGGCGGCCCAGGGTCGGGAGCAAACCGTTCAAATCGCGACTCGAACCGCACCGCGTCCCCGAGCACGCCGTCAGCCAGGGCCTTTCGCACGGTGAGAAAGTCCGAATCCCATCGCCGGTTCTGGTAGACGGTGAGCGGGACCTGCAACTGCTCGGAGAGCAGCACCGTCTCACGGGCTGAGGCCGCATCGAGAGCGAATGGCTTGTCGCACACCACGGCGAGCCCGAGGCGCAGGGCCTGCTGGGTGAGCTCGATGTGCGTGGCGGCCGGCGTCGAGATCGTCACCGCCTCAGCACCAGCGGCCTGGAGTTGCTCGAGCGAATTGAAGGTCGTCGCGTCGGGAAACCGTTCGGCGAACGCGTTCCGGCGCTCGGTGGAGTTGGTGACCACTCCCAGGAACTCGCATTCCGCGGCAGCGGCAAGCAACGGAGCGTGGAAATAGCGCCCGCCGAACCCGTAGCCGACCAGGCCGATGCGTACCGGTCTCACGCGAGCAACCTACTAGGCCTCCGAGCGAGCCGCGTGGCCGGCCGGGGAACGCTTGGGGGATACAACGGTCGCAGAACAGCCCAACCACAGACGACTCGTTCTCGGTGTGTAGTTGAGCTGACACTTGGGCGGGGCCGTTTGCCCGTGAGGACCCCCAGGCTGTAGGTTGCCGCCAGGCGAGGCGGTGAAATGACGAGTCTTCGGATTCTCGGACCGGTGCAGGCGTGGCGGGGCGATCAGCGTCTCGCCCTCGGAGGTCCGCGCCAACTGAAGCTGCTCGCGTTTCTGGTGCTGCGGGCGAACCGCGCCGTCTCGAAGGACGAGATCATCGACGCGGTCTGGGGGCCGGCGCGCTCGGATGCCGACAATCGGCTGCAGATGGGGACCGCGCGCCTGCGCAAGTCGCTGGAGCCCCTCACCGGCGATGCCGGGCCCTGGCTACAGACGGTCAGCGGCGGCTATCTGCTGTCGATCCCCCCGGACGAGCTGGACGCCGACGCGTTTGAACGCGCCGTCCGGTCAGGCACGCAGGCGCTGGAGTTGGGCGCCGCCGCACAGGCGGCCGACATCCTGTCCGGCGCCCTGGCGCTGTGGCGGGGGCCTCCACTGGCGGAAGTGGCCTTTGAGGACTTCGCCCAGGCTGAGATCCGCCGATTGGAGGAGCTGCGACTCCGAGCGCTCGAGGGCCGGATCGATGCCCAGCTTCGGCTGGGGCAGCATGCTGACCTGATCGGAGAGCTGGAGAGTCTCGCGCTGGCACAGGGGCCGACGAATGAGCGGCTCGCCGGGCAGCTGATGCTCGCGCTCTATCGCTGTGGCCGTCAGGCCGACGCGCTTGATGTCTATCACCGCGTCCACGCAGCACTGGCGAGCGAGCTCGGCCTGGATCCCGGTCCGGCGCTCAAGGCGCTTCAGTTGGAGATCCTCGAGCAGGCGGCCTCGCTGGAGATCCCGCCGGGCCTCGCGGGATCCACGCGCGAGGTCGACTCAGCGCCGGTGGTCAGAGCTCCCATGCCGGTCCGCCTGCTCCCGTACGGGCCGTCGGTGTTCGCTGATCGCCGCCGGGAGCGGCAGGCCCTCGCCGGGGTCCTGAGCGAAGCCGCGGGTCTGGGGCCGCGGGCCGTCTTCGTCACCGGCGAGCCGGGCATTGGCAAGACGCGTCTCGTCAGTGAGTTCGCCGAACAGGCACGCGCGGCCGGAGCGCTGGTGCTTGCCGGCCGCTGCGACGATGGGCTCAGCCTCCCGTATCAACCGTTCGTCGAAGCCCTGGAGCATCTCGTCGCTCATGCGCCGCGGGCGCTGCTGGAGCGTCACGTTGCCGAATACGGGGAATCGGTGGCGCGCCTGGTCCCGGCGCTGGCCGGCCGCGCCACCGGGGCACCGCTTGTGGCGCGGGGAGCCGAGTGAGTCGGAGCGCTACGTGCTGTTCCGGGCGATCGAGGGGCTCCTGGCCGGCAGCCGCAGCCGCGGCCCACCAGCCCCTGCTCCTGGTGATCGAAGACCTCCACTGGGCCGAGCCGCCGACTGTCACGCTGCTGCGCCAGCTTCTCTCCTCCCCGCGACGGTCGGCATTGGTGATGCTGTCCACGTGCCGGGTCGACGGGGTCGAGCAGGAGCACCCGGTACGAGAGCTGCTGGCGGATCTTCACCGTGAGCCAAACGTGCTGCGGCTGGATCTCGCCGGGTTGGACAGTGCCGACGTGGTGGAGTTGGTCCGCGGCATCCCTGACACGCCGCCGGGGACCGCCGATCCCGGTCTGGCCGACGCCCTGACGACCACCGCCAACGGCAACCCGTTCTTCATCACCGAGCTCGTCCGCGGTCTCGCCGAGACGGGAGCGCTCCTCACCGAGCACGGTCACTTACGGCTGACCGATGGCGCCGACCCGGCGTCGAACCTGCCCGTCAGCGTCACCGAGACGCTCGCGCGGCGCCTGCGGCGTGTCGATGCCGACACACGTCGTTGCCTTGGGGTTGCGGCGGTCATCGGTCAGGAGTTCGACCTTGATCTGGTCACCGAGATCGTGGACGTCAGCTCGCCCCTGAACGCGATCGAGATCGCGGTGCGAGACGCCATCCTCGTCCAGATGCCGGGCCGACCAGCCCGATACCGCTTCGCCCATCAACTGATGCAGCGCTATCTCTATGGCCAGCTTGGCCCGGCGCGTCAGACCGAGCTGCATCGGAAGGTTGCGGTGGCGATGGAGGGGCGAGCTCGCCGCGGGGTCGCCTCGGTCGCCGAGCTGGCGCGGCACTGGTCTGAAGCGGTCGACGCGGACACTGAGACGGCCCTTCGGTATTCGATCCTGGCCGGGGACGAGGCACTCGACAAGCTCGCTCCCGACGAAGCCCGCCGGTGGTATGAGAGCTCGCTGGCCCTGCTCGGTCGTGGAAGCCGGCCAGGGGACTCCCAGCGATGCGAGCTGCTGATCAAGCGCGGTGAAGCCGAGCGCCAAGCGGGGGATCGGCGCTTCCGCGAGACCCTGCTGGAGGCGGCGGAGATCGCGCAGGAGATCGATGATGGGAACAGGCTCGTCCGCGCCGCGTTGGGCAACACACGCGGCATGCAGAGCGAGACCGGCGTCGTCGACGAGGGGCGAATCGCCACGCTGCAAGCGGCACTTCGGGTCGTAGGTGACGACGACGGACCGGAGCGCGCCCGGCTCCTGGCGATGCAGGCCGCCGAGCTGATGTATTCGCGTGAGTGGGACCGGCGTGTCCGGCTGAGCGATGAGGCGCTCGCGATCGCCCGCCGGCTCGGCGACCCGGACACGCTCACCGCGGTCCTGAACATGCGGTTCGTGACGTTGCTGGCACCAGAGACGCTCGCCGAGCGTCAGGCGAACAGCTTGGAGGCGGTCGCTGCGGCGGAGCTACGGAGCGACCCCATGGTCCGGTTCTACGCCTACCACTGGAGGGCCTACAGCTGTATTGAGAGCGGCGACATGGTCTCGGCACGCACCTGGGCCGCTCGTGAGCAGGCGATCGCCGACCGGTTCCGCCAGCCCACGACACTGTGGCTGCGCACTGCCGACGAGGCCAACCTGGCGATCATCGCCGGTCAGCTGGATCGCGCCGATCAGCTGGCGCGGACCGCACTGGTGATCGGCCGGGTCAGCGAACCCGACGCCCTCGCCTGCTTTGCCGCTCAGCAGGCGTCGATCGCGTTTGAGCGAGGACGCCTGGGCGAACTGGTGGCGCTCGTGGAGCAGGCGGCTCGGGACAACCCCGGCGTGCCCGGGTTCCGTGCCACCCTCGCGCTCGCGCTGAGCGCGACGCCGAGGACCGAGGAGGCGCGCGAGCTCCTCGAGCGAGCGGTCGCCTCCCGCTTCGGCGACCTTCCGCACGACGTCACGTGGCTGGCCGTCACCTGCATCCTGGCGCAGGTCAGCTCCCGGCTCGGGCATGCTGCCTCGGCCGCTGCGCTTGTACCGGATCCTGGAGCCCTGGAGCGGTCAGATCGCGTTTCCCGCCTTTGGCGTCTGGGGACCCGTCGCCCTCCATCTCGGTTCGCTCGCGCTCGTTCTCGGCGAGTCTGGCGCGGCCGCCGCCCACCTCTCCGGCGCCACGCAGGCCGCGATCCTGGCCGGGGCGCCATTGTGGGAGCAGCGCGCCGCAGGCGAGTTGGAACGCCTGGCCCAACTGGCGCACTGAGCGTGTCATGACAGAACCGGCGTCACGCGCGGGCGACCCTAGGACCAAGGTCGCGATCCTCGGCGGCGGCTGCGGGGGCCTCGCCGCCGCCTGGGAGCTCACCGCGTCTCCAGCTCTGCGGCGACGTTTTGACGTGACCGTCTACGAGGAGAGCTGGCGACTCGGCGGCAAAGGAGCCAGCGGTCGGGCCGGAGGTGGTGGCGACCCTGGCAGCCGGCGGATCCAGGAGCACGGTCTGCACGTCTGGTTCGGGTTCTATGAGCGCTCATTCCGCATGCTGCGTGCCGCCTACGAGGAAGCAGGACTGGCGGCGGGCGACGACTGGTGGACGGTGCCATTCCAGAAGTGCGATGCGATCTCGCTCTATGAGCAACGCGACGACGGCGCGTGGTTGAGGCAGCCGATCCAACTCCCGCGTCGCGGCGGCCGGGATCGGGGTCCGCCGACGACGCCCCGGCGCCTCGGCGTCGGGCTTGCCGTGGCCCGCACCACCCGCCTGCTGGCGACCGGCGTGCGCGCCGGAATGAGGACCTCGGGCCCGCGCCGCGGGACCTCTCCCGGCGAGACCAGCGACCCCGCTGCTGTCGACGTGGCGGCCACGCTCGATCACATCGCCGACGAGATCGATGCGCTGGAGTCCTCGGTCACGGTCGGCGCCGATGACGGTGCTCCGGCCGCGATCCGCGGACATGGACCGATCGTGACCAGCCCTCGCCGGCCCATGTCCACGCCGGCCGTCGAGCAGCTGATCGGAGTGCTGTCCGAACAGGTGCGCCGGCTGGGAGGTCAGCTCAGGGCAGCGGAGGCCTCGGACAGAGTTCGTCTGTGGCGGGGGGTGCTGGAGCTCGTGGCGGCCTCACTCGCCGGCATCATCCACGACGGGGTCCTCTGGCGAGGTTTCGATGCGTTGGACGACGAGGACCTTCGGGACTGGCTCGGTCGGCACGGGGCTGACCACCAGACGCTGACGCGCTCGCCGGTGCTTCGTGGCTTGTACGACTTGACCTTTGCCTACCGGGATGGAGACAAACGGCGCCCGAGCCTGGCGGCGGGCAGAGGCCTGCAGTCGCTTTTGCTGATGATCAACTACGAAGGCTCGTTCATGTGGCGCATGCGAGCCGGGATGGGTGACGTCGTGTTCTCACCCCTGTACCTCGCCCTCAGGCGGCGCGGGGTGAGCTTCCGGTTCTTCTCCCAGGTGACCGGGCTGCGTCTGATGCCCGGGCGCCCGGTCGTCGATGCGATCGAGCTCACGCGCCGGGCGACGATCGCTGCGGGCCCGGACGGGTATGACCCGATCGAGCGCATCGGGGACTGGTGGTGTTGGCCGGCGGCGCCGTATCGCGCTCAGCTGATCGATCGCAAGGCGCACGCTGAAACGCTCGTCCGCGGAGCTGATTTCGATGACGTCGTTCTGGCCATCCCCGTGGGCGCGCTGACCGAGATCTGCGGTGAACTGGCTGAGGCCGACTCGCGCTTTCGCATGATGCTCAGCCGCGCGGAGACAGTGCGGACGAAAGGCCTGCAGCTGTGGCTGACAAAGACGATCGACGAGCTGCGAGGCCCATCGAACGCCGACGGGCTCGACGCTCCAGCCACCGCGTTCGCGGAGCCATTTGACACCTACTGTGACATGAGTCACCTGTTGGCCGCTGAGCACGACGAGCGCGACGGCGGTCCCAAAGGAGTCGCCTACTTCTGCGCGGTGCTGCCCGATACGGTCGACCCCGACGCGGCGGATGAGGCGGTGCGCCAGAGCGCGGCGGACTATCTGGAACGGGACGTTGGGGCGATCTGGCCTGGAGCGGTGACAGATGGCGCGTTTGATTGGGATGTGCTGTTTGATCCGGGTGGCGGATCGGGGCGCGACCGGCTCCGCGCGCAGCACGTCAGTGCGAACGTCGCGCGGACCGACCGCTACGTCACGACTCCGGCCGGTACCGTCGATGCCCGGCTTCACCCCGGCCACTCGGGGTTCGAGAACCTCGTGCTGGCTGGTGACTGGACGCGCAACGGGATCGACGGTGGCTGCGTCGAGGCAGCGGTCGCGTCCGGCGAGCAGGCCGCCGCGGCGCTGACCGCCGTGTCAGCCGGAGCCAGAGCGGCGGGCCGTCAGCGACCGTCATACGTCGAGTACGGGTCACTGGCGACAGCGCCCGGACCGCTGCTGTGCGAGCGAGCACGGCTGTACTGCTTCGTGCTGCACACCGACCGGCAGCGTGTCCAGCAGTTGTGCGACCGCGTGCTCAAGCAACCGACCGGCGGCGCCCGGCGCTACGTCGTGCCGCGTCTGTCTCCGGTGATTCTGACGGTTGGGACAATCGCCGGCCTGCGCTCGCTGCATCCCGCCCACGCCAACCGCGCGAGCGCGTCCGAGCCCGAGGCCGCGATCTGGGTGCCGACGATCGCACAACACTACGACGGGCGCCGGTATGTCGACGAACACCTCGCCATCTTCATGCCGTACCTGTGGGTGGACGATCCGATTGCGTTCGCCTCCGGCCGCGAGGTCTACGGCTTCGCCAAGACGCAAGGCTGGATGCCGAGGTTGGGCGATCCCCGCGGCCGCGAGGACGCGCGACTGCCCGACCCACCCGAGTCGCTGGCCGTCGACGTCCACGGGGTTCTCGAGTATTCGTCGTCGGCCGAGATGGGCCGACGCCGGCTGATCACGATCCGCCGTCGGGGTCCGCGCCGCGGCGGCTTGGCTGGCGCGGAGCCGACAATGCCGATCGAGGGAGACAGTCTCTCATCGTTGGTCGGCCACTTCCTCGGGGAGTTGGGAGGATCGCCGGGGTCATCGGCAGGGGCCCCCGCTCAGCGCACTGGCGCCGCCGTCCGCTCACCTCTGCGAGCGGCTCGAGCCCGGACGGCAACACTCGCCGAACTCATGGCCGAGCAGGTCGTGCGGCACGTTTTCCTCAAACAGATCCGGGACGCCGAGCATGGAGACCTGGCCGTCGTGCAGCAGGTGGTCGAGGCTCGCTCCAGCGTGCTCCCCGGATCGTTACGGTGGCGGCGCCTACGCGGTTCCTACGAATTATCGGTGGAGCGCCTGGCCAGTCACCCTCTCGAAGAGGAGCTCGGTCTCGCCGGGCAGCAGACGGTCCGGCTGGCCTTCACGGCGGACTTCGGATTTCGCATGGAATCGGGCGTGGTGCGCTGGCCCCGCGGGTGATTCCGCGGGTCTCAGGACGGCGTGCCGTCAGAGCTCTCGGGGGCGTCCTGGAGATGGCAGCGCAGGAAATACATGCTGGCGTGCAGCTCTGACACGTGGAGATCGGGGTTGAACAGCGGACTATCGCAACCGCTCGTGAGTAGCCGCCGTACCTCAGCCAAGCAGTGGGGGTCGGCCGTCGCCGCCTGTTCGATCAGGTCGGCCACCTCGAGGAGGTCGTCGTGCACGTCGGCCACCCGGTCGACCAACAGGAACACGTGGCGGCGGCGGACGGGATCGCGCTCGGGTGAAGCGCCTGCCAGCCGCCGCACGCGTTGCGCGATGCGGCGGCGGGCCCGAGCGGGCGCCAGCCGCGTCGGTTCGGCGCCTTGGGACGGCGGTGAGCTCTGCAGAAATCCATGGTGGGTGAAGCGGCCGACAGGCTCCGGTGAGTCCTCCGTGGCGCCGGCGCGGCGGCGAGCGATTGACATTCGCGCAGGATCCTCGCGGCGCCTCACCAGGCGGTAACGCCAGATAACAAGGCGCCACCCCTGGTCCGCGGCCGCGGGTTAGTGCCCGTGGGTGGTTTGTTACCCCGGGCCACGACCGTCGCGGCATGCAATGTGACTCGCCGCTTCGGATACGGGGCGCGCTGGCCATACTGGTGCTGGGGCTGCTCCTGGCGTCTCCGGCTGCGTCCCCGGCGGCAGCGCGACCACGCGTCGGACGGCGCGTGGAATCGCCGGCGGCAGTGCAGATCGGCGTGCACTCGATGCTGTACCTGAGCACTCCGTTTGGCGGCAAGCAGGCGATGTTCCAGGAGGCGGCGGCGGTGGGCGCCTCAACGATCCGGCTCGACGTCGAGCTCTCCGCGGTGTTTCCCGATCCGAGCGGGCCGGCCGATTGGGCTGGGATTGACCAGTACATGCTGCTGGCCCGCCGGTACCACCTCAGCGTGCTCGCCGATCTGCTGGCGACGCCGTGGTATCTGGCGGACTGTCCCAGCGGCGTGTCGTTCGCGTCCACCTACCTGTGCCCGACCGCCGACCCGGCGGCGTGGGGTCGGGAGGCCGGGGAGATTGCCGCCCACACCCGCGGCGTGATTGACGACTTCGAGATCATCAATGAGCCGGACGCGCGGCAGTCGTTCCTCGGCACCCCCCAGCAGTACGCCGACATCCTGGCGGCCTCGTACGCCGCGATTCACGCCGCCGATCCCGCTGCGCGGGTCGCGTTGGGCGGGTTGATGGAGATCGGCCCCGCCGGCCGCGCTTGGCTGGACGCGGTACTGGCGACGCCCGGGGTGGACGCGTCGCACAGCTACGACATCGCCAACATCCACGTTCGTACTCCGGCCGCCGACGCGGCGCCGGTCGTCGCCGGCTGGCGGAGGTACTTCTCGGGTCGGGGCTTTCACGGCCCGCTGTGGGTGACCGAGACCGGCTATCCGGCGGATCCGGCATGGCAGACCGACCGCGGGTACCTTGACGGGCCGGGCTCCCAGGCTGCGTGGATGACGCGGGTGATTCCCGCGATGCTCACTGCCGGGGCGACGATGGTCTTCGTGACCGAGCGCGACTCACTTGCCGGGCGCTACGCCTCCGAGGGCATCCTGCGCAGCAGCGACCCGCTCACCGCCGACCCCTCCTACGCCCGCCGTCCCTCGTTCTATGCGGTCCGGGCGATCGCCCGATCATGGGTCGGGCGCCGGCGCCGACTGGCCGCAGGCGGTTAGCTCGACGTTGTGCGAGGACAGGTCCGGCGGAAGGGGATGCCGGGCGCGTACTCCGCCCACTCAACCCTGCTGAGCCCGGCCCCGACGAAACCGCAGACCTCGGCGCGCAACGCGGCGAACGAGATGCGCGTCGGGACGGTCTGCCACTGCCAGACGGTCTTGTCCGCGCTGCCGGTGAAGAGACGATGACCGTTGCTGCTGAACACGACCTTCTCCACGGAACGGGTATGCCCGGTGAGGGGACTCCCGAGCTGGGTGCCGGTGGCGACATCCCAGAGTCGCGCGGTGTTGTCGGTGCTCCCGGAGGCCAGCGTCGTCCCGTCGGGGCTGAACGCGACGCTGCGGACATAACCGGAGTCACCGGTGAACGTGCCAACCAGGGTGTCGGTGTGACGCCCGATCCGCCAGAGGTGGATCGCGTCGTCGGCGCCTCCGGCGGCGAGCAGGCGGCCGTGAGGGGCAAAGGCCAGGCTGAACACGGCGTCGTCCTCGGGGATCAGCGGAGGATCGAGCGGCGCCCGCGTTCGTGTCTGCCACAGCCGGATCACCCTGCCCGTGCCGCCGGCGGCGATGATGCCGCCGTCCGGGCTGAAGGCGACTGCGTACACGGCACCGAAATTGCCCACCAGCGGGCGCCCCAGCTGAGTACGGCTGCGCATATCCCACAGGCGGACGGTGCCGCCCGCGTCGCCTGAGGCCAGCGTCGTTCCGGTGTGGTTGAACGCGATCGAGAGCACGGCCCCGAGGCCGGCCCCACTTCGAAGCCGTGGGCCGACCCGTGCGCCGGTGATGGCATCCCAGAGCCCGATCGTCCCGTCGGCGTAGCCGGCGGCGAGGAGGCCTCCCGCCGGATCGAACGCGAGGTCGTTGACCTGACCGGCGTGGGCCCTGAGCACGTGCTCGGGCGGGCCGCCACTTCGGCGCGAGATCCAGATGGCGCCACGGTGGCCGCCGGAGGCGATGAGCCGCCCATCGGGGCTGATCGCCAGGCTCTTGACCGCATCGTGGCGCACCACCAGCGGTACCCCGAACCGCGGCCTGACGGGGTAGCGCCACAGAACGATCGTCCCGTCGGCGCCGCCGGACGCCAGCATCGCGCCGTTGGGACTGAAGGCGACGCTGTAGACGGCGCCCTGGTGGCCGGGCAGGGGCTCGCCGTTCTCCAGTTGGCGATGCGTGGTGAGTCTCCACACCATCGTGGTGCTTTCGCTGCCCGCGGCCAGAGCGTGCCCGTCCGGGCTGAAGGCAAGGCTGTTGATCGGGTTCTGACCTTGCGGCGCCAGTTGCCGGTGCACGCGGGTCATCGGGTTCCAGAGAGTGACAGTGCCTCTGCTCCCGGCGGCCGCCACCGTCCGGCCGTCGGGACTGAAGGCAACGGCGTAGACAAAGCCCCGCGGGCCCATGAGTGGTTGGACGAGCTCCCGGCCTCGGGCGACATCGAACAATGCGACTTCGCTCGCGGTCCCGACCGCGAGCACACTCCCGTCGGGGCTGAACGCGACGCTTCTCACCTCCCGGCCCCCGGGAACGCGCAGAACGCGGTGGGCGTCGGTCACGGGGTCCCAGAGCAGGACGGTCCCGTTGGAACCGCCGGCGGCGAGGGCATGGCCGCGCGGGCTGAAGGTGACGCTGGTGACGGCGCCGCTGTCGTAGGACAGCGTGCGCTCCCTGGTGCGACGCAGGACGTTCCAGAGGATGACCTTGCCAATGCCGCCCGACGCCAGCGTCCGACCGTCGGGAGCGAACGCGGCGCTGTAGAGCGGGCTGTCGGCTCGCATCGGAGGACCGAGCGGGTAATGGGCGCCGGGGGTCGCCTTCCAAAAACGAATCGTCTTGTCGCTGCTGGCCGAGGCCAGCAATCCGCCCGCCGGACTGAACGCGACGCTCTCCACGGCACCGGTGTGGCCATTGAGAACACCCGCGGCCGCGGAGCGCTGCACCTCCTCCAGTGTGGCGGCGAGGTTGCGGGTCGTGACGTTCTGCGGCCGGCTCGCGGAGGCGGCCAGATCCAGTAGCAACGACACGTCGGGCCGGCTGGAGAACTGCGAGTCGGCTCTCGTGGTGAGGGCGTAAGAGGTCGCCGCAGCGGTCTGACGCACCGCGGCGCGTTGCTCGCGTCTGGCGGTGTCGCTCTGGTCCCGCGCGTACTGCAGCAACACGACGACCGCCACGAGGAGGACGAGGAGGCCGAGCGCGAGTGCGAGCATCACCCGAGCGCGGCGCTTGAAGCGGCGAGCCTGGATCCGTTGTGCCTCGGCGTCGCGCTCGGCCACGAGCGCGGCCTGCTTCAGCCTCGCGTTCTCCTGCTCCTCGCGCCAGTCGAGAATCGGGGCGGCGAGCCGGTCGTGGAAGATCTCGTAGCGCACGTGCGTGCTTCCCGGAGCAGGATCGACGGCCCGCAGGATCCGCTCCTCGTAGAGACGCCGGACGACCGACGCCACCGTGGCCTCCGAGTGCCCGGTCATCTGTGCGAGGTCGGCGGCGGTATGCGCCACCTTCGCGCCTGACGGCGTGACGAGAGCCCGGAAGAAGTCCGTCGCCGCCTCCAGTTCCTCGCCGGCCAGACCGGCGAGAGCGTGGCTGACGTGGTTGCGCACGATGGCCTCGGCCCCGCCCAGCTCCCCATCGAGCGTGGCCCGGCGCAACACCAGGGAGCCATGCGCCTGCTCCCATTCCCACATCCGGGACATGACGAGCTGCAGGAACGGCGTCTCAATCGCGTCGGCGTCCACGCCCAGCCAGCTGCGCCCGCCTTCGCGGTCAGGGCGCCGGGCACCGAGCTCCAGGTTGCCGCGCCGGACCTCGGCGAGCACCGCGTCGGCCAGCTCGGGCTCCAGAGCCATCGGCTGGTCGTCAGGATGATCTGTGTTGTAGACGGCCACCGGCTGCTCGATCGCCTCACGTCCCGCGTCCCGCGTGAGGTACTCGAGGTGAAGGTAGTTGCTGTACACGTTGCCGATCCGCCCGCCGAAAAGGTCACCGAGTCGCCCGTAGGCGTCCTCGCGCACGGCGATCAGGAAATGGGCTCGCACGTCTGGCGAGTTGATGCAGTGCGCCAGCTCGTCGGCGAGGAGGTCGGGCCGCGCGGCCCCCGCGCGGTAGCTGAAGTGCTCCTCGAACTGGTCCAGGATGATCACCAGGGTCGCGTTCAGCGAGGATGTCGCCCGATCGATCGTCGCGGCCAAGCGGCTCCCGGTCCCGTCCCCGTTCCCGTTCTGGAGACCGTCTTGACGGTGGGCGTCGGGGGCCAGTGGCTGCACCTGCCGCTCGATCTCGGCGATGAGATCCTCGACCGGGTCGTCCTTCCAGGCACTGAACACGACCGGGATGAACTTCGGGGATCGCGCCGAGCCGTTTCCTCGCGCGGCGAGCTCCCTGAGCCGCGCCGCCACCCCCGCACGCAGCAGCGAGCTCTTTCCGACGCCGCTCTCCGCGTACAGCAAGGTCAGCCGAGCTGTGCGCAGGTGCGCCAGGATGATCTTCCGTTCCGTCATCCGGCCGAAGAACCACTTGGCATCGGCCTCCGTGTAGAACCCCAGGCCCCGGAACGGACTGTGGTGCTCAGTGGGGGCGGCGACTGCGGATGGGCTGGCGCCGGAATCGGCCACGATCACCGAAGCTCAGTGGGCTCCCTGTGTCTCAAGGAGCATCGACTGCAGCTCGCTCACGTACTCCGGCAAGCTCGCGGCCAGCAGCTCGACGCGCCCGATTGCGCTCCACGACGCCTTCTCCACGAGGTCCGGGCCCTCCTCGACGGCCCACGAGTTCTCGCTGACCGGCATTCCGCGCCAGATCCGCCGGAGAAAGACCCGGGCATTCCAGCTGCGCAGCGGGTACCCGAGGAACAGACAGCGGCTTCCTGTCAGCTTGTCCAGGATCTGAATCGGCAGGTGGTCCTGGATGTTCTGAGTCGGCAGGTAATCGATGTAGTGATCCTCGGTGACCACGTAGTTGTTGCGCCAGACCACGCCGCCCTCACCCCCGTCGGCCCCACCGTGGATCTTGACGATGATGGTTCGCTCGAGCTCGCCGTCGTCGCCGATCGGGAAGCCCACGTACTGCTTGGGCTCGACGATCGTTCTGGCTTCCGGCTCGGACGCGTGCTCGCCCCACGGCACGTGCACGAACCACCCATCGGCGGCCAGGTAGACGGCGTAGTCAAACGGCTCGTTCGCGTCCTCGAAGGCCCGCTCGAGTCCGGAGTCATAGTTGGCGCTGATGATCAACTGGTGGCGGGGCGGTGAGCCCGACCGGCGCATGAGCCCGGGCAGGGCCGCCAGGAACCGATGGACGTCAGTGGGCTCGGACTGGCCGGCGAGCAGCTCCTTGAATGCCGCGTACAGGCGTCGCTCGCCCAACGTGACGGCGACGCGTTGGGCCACCTCGGTCAGTCCAGTTGTCGGGGCCCCGAACTGCGCAGCGAGCGGAGCGGCGAGGTGATCGACAGACCCCGGCGCACCGCCCACCCCGGGCCCCAGCAGAGGGACGACCGTGCCATCAAGCAGCGCAGCGGCAACGTCGACGTAGTGGTCGTGGTAGGGCCGGGCGATGCCGGCGGCAGCCGGTGCCGATTGCAGCGCCGGCGGCGCGACGATGACCGCCGGACGGGCACCCTCGGCCAATCCCGGACTGGGCCTGGCATCGGCGACGTGCTCGAGTCGGGCGATCAGAGCGTCGAGGTCTGAATCGAAGGATGCGTGTCGAAGTGCAGCCGGCTCTCGGCGACAGAGCCCGCGAAGTGACCGGGGCAACGTCTCGGGGTCCGGCATCGACGCATCGATCAGCACCGGGATGACCGACTCGGGCAGGTCGCGGAGCGCCCGCTCGATCTCGCGGCGCGGGACGTCCTGGGTGCGGCTGCTCGCGCCCGCGAGCTTCAGGCTCGCCGTCCATGTGGGGCCGATCAGAGCGAGTACGACCGGGGTCGATCCCGGTGTCGACGGCTGCGTGATCTCGGACTGGTCGGGGCTCGTGAGGTGGACCTGCTCGTCACCAAAGTGCCGGCGCAGGCGATCGGCCAGGAGCAGCGCGTGGCCGCCGGTATCTTCGCGCCGGTAGTTGATCTCGATGCTCAGCGGGTGGTGGGAGCGACGCCGGGGGCGGACCCGTGACCCATCCCCATTGGGGTGCGTCGGCAACCCGGTCGTGTCTGATCCCGGTCCGTCGCCATGGTCGAAGATTCGCCCGTCGGCCACTCGCATGAACAGCACCGGTGTTCCCCACTCGATGTCGTCGCTGCGTTCCGCCAGCATCGCCAGGCGCGCCGCGGCCAGGCTCTCATCTACGGGGGAGCCGGCCGCGAGCGGCTCGTAGAAGCCGCGGGAGAACACGATCGCCGCTTCGTCGCTGATCTCGAACTGCATCGCCACGACCGCGGGAATGTCGCGGTGGACCAGCGATCCGGCCACGCCGGCAAACGGGTCGGTCCGCCCCGCTCGTGCGCCCTCGCAGGCGTTGAGAACGGCCAGTCTCAGTGACGAGAAATCGTGGAGGATCATGCCCAGCTTGTCGCCGCTGACCGGTTGTGCCCATCCTTCGTCGTTTTCGAAGAGCAGTACACCGCGTTCCGCAGTGCGGTCAAACGTGCCGTGGCCGATGTAGTGCAATCCGTGAAACGGCTGGAGCTGGAGCGTCTTGAGCAGCGCGCCGAGCGTCGGGCGCTCAAGCCAATGGAGCTCAACTGCGCCCGTGGCGGTCAGTCCGGCCAGAGCGCGCTCGAGGTTGTCACGCTCACGCTCGACGTCGAGTCGCTCGTACTCGGCGGGGCTGCTGACGACGCCGAGCAACCGGAGAGGTGGCGCCACCGAGAGCGGACGATGGGCGCGGGGCAGGTCCAGGTACCGCACCACCGGTGTGAACGCCGACACCGCGAGGAAGTCGGGATCGTCGAACAGGTACTCCCATGGAACGTCGATGAGCTCGGGCGAGCCGCTCAGGCACAGCGTGATCCGCACGCCCCGATCCTCGTTGCGCGCGTGGACGAGAGCGTCGCGATACAGGCCCAGGACCTGCCCGCTGAACAGCGCCGTGAACAGGCCCCCGCCGAACCGCCGAGCATCGTCGATTGCGGACGTGTCGATGTGGCGGCGCCCCCGCGGCCGGCTTACCTTCAGGATGAAGTTCTCAACCTCGAGCTCGTTGAAGGGCAGCGTGAAGGTCGCCGCCGCCTCCGCCAGGCGCGTGCTGGCGAGCAGGTGGTAAGACCCGGCCTCACGCCGCTCGATTCTGAGCTTGAGCTCGTCGTAGCCGTGCACCAGCGACCGCAGAGCCACAACTCACCGCTGACGCTGGGCAACGTCGGAAGCGTTGAGCGAACGGATGGCGAGCCTCGGTGCGCCGTTGATTGCCAATCCCCACGTCCCTTCCTGTTGGGCGCATCTTACGGGCAGGATGATCGCTTTGCACCTGTTGATCGATCGACGCGCCCCAACCGCTGCCGGCGTGCTCGGATCTGGTCACGAGATCCCGGTGCTACTGCTGCAGGGGACCCGCGACAAGCGCCTGCGCGAACCCGGAGGTGGCCGGACTGGCGGTCCTGGTGCCGTCAAAGGACGTGGTGGCCCGCCACCGCCCGAGATGGGGGGCCGTGAACGGCATCTGCGCCACCCCAGCGACCGCATGGACGTGGTAGTAGCGGTAGAACTGCCAGCCCTCCACGGGATCGAAAGAGTCGACCTCGATCGTGACCGGGCCGTCGACCGCCGGCGTGACGTTCGCTGCGATCTGGATGCTGGTGCCTGGTTGCACCTCCCCGTGATGCGTGCCGTCGAACGCCACGGTCACGTGCGTGATCAGCCGGGACTGGCGGTACAGGGTGAACGGTCCCCAGCCGAAGGCCTCGGCCTGGACGACGGCGAAGTACCTGCCGGGCGGAACCTGACGGCGGATTGTCTCCTCGCCGGTGGAACCGCAGTTGCACTGGATGTAGTGGCCCCTGTCGTCGAGCAGCTTGAGATCAAAGGGCGCGGTGGACGCTGCCTGCAGGAACAGTTCCAGGTCGCTGCGCTGCGTGACGTCGAACCTGAACAGGCGCACGTCGTCGATGACGTTGCCGCGCAAGAAGCTCTTGATATGCGCGAAGTTGGGCAGAAAGATCCCGGGCGTGGTCTCGTCCTCGGATGCCGGCCGGACATGTAGCGCGTAGGGTTGCGTCCCCGGATTGCGGGGGTCTGCGGAGATCAAGAAGCTCCAGCGACCACTCAACCGCGGAGCGAACAGCCGGTAGCCCGCGCACGCGAGACCAGCCAGTGGTGCGCCGCCGAACGAGGACGTCCCCGGAGGGAAGATGCTGAGCCGCATACACCCCTGGCTCGGCTTGACCAGGTTGATCTTGTAGATCGTTCCGGCCGTCAGGTTCATCGAGTATGCCGCGGCGGTCTGGAGCGTCCCGTCAAGGGTGCCGCTCACCCCGCGCGCGCCGAGCCGGAGGCCGGGTGGGTGCGGCGGTGCGGGCAGCGCGAACATGTTCAGCGAGAACGTTCCCGCATCCGAATCCGGCAGTTGCGCCACCCGGATCAGATACGTGGCCCCGGGACTCGGAGTGAACGCCAGCGCAGTCCGCCCGTTCCGGTCAGTCGTCCGGCAGTCAACCTGTAGAAGCTGCGAGCGCTGCTGCTGATAGACGTCGACGGCCGCGTCGAGATCCCCGTTCGCGACGAGCTTGACCCCAATCCTGTCTGGGGGCGCGGAGCTGACCGAGAGCGCGTACCACACTGAGCCGGCCGTGGCGGCACAGCCAGAGGGCGGCTCGTTGAGCTCAGTCGTGGCGCCAACCGTTGTTCCGCCAAGGTCCTGGGGCAGCGACCTCAGGCCGATCGCGTCGGCGCGGTTGTCGTTGGAAGGGGCGTCGGCGAGGCCGGCCGCAGAGGCCGGGACCCCGAGTGAGACCGTCGCCAGGGCGACCACCAGCGACCATCTGCCCTTCCCGTGGATACCGTCAAGACACGATGGTCTGATCATGGTGGGACCTCCCTCGGTGTCGGTCATGGCGCTGATCGCCTCGGGAATGCGAGGCTGCCTGTCAGCTATCGCAGGACCAGGCTGCGCAGATCCTCGTGCTCACCCGTAACAACACACCCACACGCGATAACGCGTAGCGACTACGTATTCAGCTTCAAGCACGCCTGCGAACGTCCGATTAATGGTCCGTGAGGCGCGATCGGGCTGGCGGTGCTCGTCCTCCCCGGGACGGTGAGGACCCATCTGGGCTGGGCGCTGGCGCTGGCGGCCTTCGCCGCCGCCTGGGGCGGCATATCGCTGTGGCTCGGCGTGCGCGCCAAGACCATGTCGATCGGCCGGCGCGCCGGGGTGACGGCGGCGATGATGCCGATCGTCGCCCTCGCCCTGTGGGCCACCGGAGGCGTCAACAGCTATCTCCAGCCGGTGTTGCTGTTCACCGCACTGCTCCTGGCCTACTTCTTCCCGCCGCGACTCTGCTGCCCGCTGGTTGTGCTGTTCGTCTGTGCCTCTGACACCGCGCCCAACCTTGACGAGGTGACCGTGGCCCCGCTGCAACTCGTGGGGGTCGCCGGAAGACTCCGCTGACGCGCCGCGCGGCCTCGGGGCGCTCAGTCGCCGCGCAGGACCGCGATCGCCTCGTCCAGCGACACGACGTCTCCGTACTTGGCGTCGATGTCCAGCAGCGACGCGTCGTGCGCGCTCTGGGCGCGGTCGGCCACCGCTTCGCGCGGGACCAGCACGGCGAGCCCGTGCTGGAGGCCGTCCACCACCGTGGCCCGGACGCACCCCGACGTCGAGGCGCCGGCGACCACCAGGGTGTCGCAGCCCGCGGCGGTGAGCATCGGCTGAAGCGCGGTCCCGAAGAAGGCCGAGGCGAACAGCTTGATCAGCACCGGCTCCCCGGTGCGGGGGGCGATCCGCTCGTCGATCTGGGCCCAGCGAGACCCCGGCGTCAGCATGGTCAGCGCGGGCGCCTTGGCGATGAACGCCTTGGCCACCTGCTTGGCGCCCTCGTCGTACTCCAGCGTGGTGAAGGCCACCGGACGCCCGCCCTCACGGGCGGCCTCGAGCAGGCGGGCCGTCGCCTGCACCGCGGCATCGGTGTCGCAGTGCAGCGGCGAGCTCGGGTCGGTGAAGCCGTAGTTGAAGTCGATGACGACGAGGGCGGGATGGCGCCCCGCGCCCTGGCGGCCGCCGAAGCCGCGCTCGCCGTAGACCTCGCCGGCCTCGCTCACCTCAGCTACCCGGGGCGCCGCTCACGATTGCCAGCGCGAGAGGCCGAGGAGTTCGTTGACATCGTCGAAGGGCATCATGCGGTCGCGCATCCCCATGCTCGTCCCCGTGGCCACCAGCTCGTCGAGGAGCTCCTGGTACACACGGGCAAACAGCCAGGTCTGCGTACTGGGGAATATGACGATCGAGTAGCCGAGCTGCTGCAGCTCCTCAGCGGTGAGCGGGGGCGTCCGCCCGGTCTCGGACATGTTGGAGAGCAGGGGACCGTCGACGCGGCGGGCGATCTCCTCCAGGTGCTCGCGACTGCGCGGAGCGTCGACGAAGGTGACGTCGGCGCCGGCCTCGGCGTAGGCGTTGCAGCGATCGATGGCATCGTCGAGCCCGTTCATCTGCAGCGCGTCGGTACGGGCGATGATCACCGTGTCGGGGTTGCGCCGCGCCTCCATGGCGGCCCGCACCTTGAGCACCATCTCGTCGCGCGGGATCACCTGCTTGCCCTCCATGTGCCCGCAGCGCTTGGGGAACACCTGGTCCTCGATCTGGATCGCCGCCGCCCCCGCGCTCTCGAGCTCGAGCACGGAGCGGCGCACGCCCGGCTCAGAGCCGTAACCCGTGTCGGCGTCGACGATCACCGGGATGCTCGAGACCGCGGTGATCCGCCGCAGGCTCTCGGCCACATCGCTGAGCCCGACCAGGCCGATGTCCGGCAGACCGTGGTGATGGGCGGCCACGGCGTAGCCGCCCTGGTACACGGCCTCCAGCCCGGCGCGCTGGGCCAGCGTCGCCGTCAGGCCGTCATGGGCGCCGACCGCGACCAGGATTGCCGGATCCGACAAACGCTCTCGCAGGCTTGTCATGCCAGACCTCCCTCCTTGGCCGTCCCCGGCCCGTTGCCACCGTGTCACCCCGCTCGTACCTTGCATACAATACTCAATCTGTGGCGGCGGCACGGTCGCGTTGACGCTGACGCGCCACCGCCGGCGCGCAACGGGCGGACGAGGCGTGAGTGACCGGCGTTGCCCGGGCCGGAGCGGGGCTCAGCCGACGGCCTGGACGGCGCGGGGAGGATCGTCCTCCGCGGCCACCTCGGCATACGCGCTGGTCAACGCTTCCTTGGCGTTGAACAGGTGATGGCGCATGTCGTGCTCGGCCTGCTCGGCGTCGTGACGCTCGAGCGCGGCCAGCACGCGACGGTGGTACTCGAGCGACAGCGAGAGTTGCTCGGGCGTGTACCAGGCGTAGGACTGGTAGATGAGCGGCAGGGCCCGGGTCTGGGTGACCATCGCCACCAGGCGCTGGGAGTCGGCCGCCTGCAGGATCGTGTCGTGGAAGATCCCGTTCTGCTGGACGAGGTGTTCGAGGTCCTTGGGCTTCAGCTTCTCGATCTTCTCGACGCTGCTGCGCAGGCGCGCCAGCTCCCGGGGGGTGATCCGCGTCGCGGCGCGGCGGGCGGCGTAGCCCTCCAGGATGCTGCGCAGGTCGTAGATCTCCTCCAGCTCGCTCGGCGTGTAGCTGCGGACCTGGGCGCCGCGGTGCTGCTGGGCCTCGAGCAGGCCCTCGGCCTGGAGCATCGCGATCGCCTCGCGCACAGGCGTTCGGCTCACGGCGAGCTCCTTGGCGAGCATGTCCTCCTTGAGCCGATCGCCGGGGCGAAGCCGTCCTTCGAGGATGCCATCCCGGATCAGATCAGCAACCATCACGCTGGTCTTCCGGGTTTGGAGTGGCCCGCCGAGCACTGCAGGTCATGCTACTCCGCGGGTCGTACGCGGCCGGGGCGCTGACGCGGCCCCGCCGCCCGTTGATCGAGCCGTCCGCGGGCACGCCACCTCGTCGGCTTGTTCCGCTGAAAGGAACACATGGGGACCAGTGTCGCCTTGACCCATCCCGGCCTAACTGGTTGACTGGTGGTGTCAACTGAGATGCCGCTCACACGTGCCGTTTCGCTAAGCGGAACAATGTGAGCTGACTAGGTCGATTGGAAGGCCACGCACGTCCGAGCGGGCGCGTCACGCGATGAGAGAACTGCTCACCACGCGGTCCGAGACCGGACCGCTGATCATTCCGGGCGCGCCCGATGCGATCACCGCGCGGGTGGTCGAGTCGCTCGGCTTTGACGCCGTGTACATCACCGGTGCCGGCGTGACCAACGCGCACCTGGGGGTGCCCGACCTCGGGCTGATCACCCTCTCCGAGCTCGCCGACACGGTCGAGGCCGTCCGGGAGGCGGTGACGATCCCGATCGTCGTCGACGCCGACACCGGCTTCGGCGGGCCGCTCAACGTACGGCGGACCGTGCGCTCCCTCGAACGCCGCGGCGCCAACGCCATCCAGCTCGAGGACCAGGTGTTCCCCAAGCGCTGTGGCCACTTCGCGGGCAAGGAGGTCATCCCCGCGGCCGAGATGGTGGCCAAGCTCCACGCCGCCCTCGACGCCCGCGCCGACGACGCGCTGCTCATCATCGCCCGCACCGATGCCCGTCAGGTGCTGGGGCTCGAGGCGGCGCTGGAGCGCGCGCAGCTCTACCGCGAGGCGGGCGCCGACATCATCTTCGTCGAGGCGCCCGAGTCCCGAGACGAGCTGACCGAGGTCGGCCGCCGCCTCGAGGGCCCGCTGCTGGTCAACATCGTGGAGGGCGGCGCCACCCCACAGCTTCCGGCGGACGAGCTCGGCGCGCTGGGCTTCGCCATCGTCCTCTACGCCAACGCCGCGCTGCGCGGCGCCCTGCGCGGAATGCAGGTGGTGCTCGAGCACCTGCGGCGGACCGGCTCCACGCTGGGCGCGCTCGATCAGATGCTCGGGTGGGAGCAGCGCCAGGAGCTCGTCGGCAAGCCCTTCTTCGACGCGCTCAGCGAGCGCTACGCCACCCGCGATGACGAGCAGGCTCCCCGGTGAGTGACCGCTTTGACCTGCGGCTCAGCGGCGGCCGCGTCCTGCTGCCCGGCGACGACGACCTCACCGAGGCCGACGTGCTCGTTCGCGACGGGACCATCGCCGGGCTGTGCGCGCCCGGCGCGGGCGCCGACGTTGCCGAGGACGTCTCGGTGCGTGGGCTCGCCGTCCTGCCCGGGATCATCGACGCCCACGTCCACCTGGGCCAGGACATCACCGTGCCCAGGACGCCCGACGACGCCCGTAAGGAGACCGAGGCGGCGGCGGCCGGTGGCGTGTGCACGCTGATCGCCTACCTGATGCGGGCCGACCCCTACCACGACGTGCTCGACGACGCGGTGGCGGTGATGGAGACCCATGGGGTGATCGACTTCGGCTTTCACTTCTGCATCGTCACCCGCGACCAGCTCGCCGCCGTGCCGGCCTACGTCTCAGACCTCGGCGTCTCGTCGTTCAAGTTCTTCATGAACTTCCGCGGCGATGAGGGCAGGTACCTCGGCCTCCCCGGCAACGACGACGCCTTCCTGCTCGACCTGATGCGCGCGGCGGCCGACGCCGGAGGAATGGTCGATCCGCACGGGGAGAACATCGAGATCGTGTGGAACCTCCGCGCCCAGCCGATCCCCGACGGGCCTGTCGCCGCTGGCCATCTGGAACCACACCCGCCCCGACTTCGTCGAGTCAGAGGCCCAGCAGCGCGCCGCCTTCCTGGCCTCGGTGGCGGGCGCCTCGATGTACGCGGTCCATGTGACCAACGCGCAGACACTCGACGTCCTCATCCGCCAGCGCGACCGCTACCCCAACATCTTCCTGGAGACCTGCCCGCACTACCTCACCCATGACATCGACTCAGAGCTCGGGCCGGTGGCCAAGGTCAACCCGCCGCTGCGCACCGCGGCGGACCGCGAGGCCCTGTGGCAGGCCATCGCCGACGGTGAGATCAACGTCATCGGATCAGACCACGTCCCCCGCCACCGCTCGGCCAAGGAGGCCGACATCTGGAAGGCCAGCGCCGGGTTCCCCGGCCTGGAGACGCTGCTGCCCGTGCTGCTCTCCGAGGGATATCACCGGCGCGGGATCCCGCTGGGCCGGCTTGTTGACACGGTGACCCGGGCCCCCGCGCGGACGTTCGGGCTGTGGCCGCGCAAGGGCGCGATCGCGCTAGGGGCCGACGCCGACTTCGCCATCGTCGACCTCGACGCCCGCCACACCGTTCGCGCCGCCGACCAGCGCAGCGGCGCCGAGTACACGATCTACGAGGGGTGGGAGCTGACCGGGCAGGTGCAGCACACCGTCCTGCGGGGGCGCTTCGTGGTGCGCGACCGCGAGGTCGTCGCTGACGGGGGCGGCGGCAGGTTCCTGCCCCGGGTTCGCAGCGGGGCGGCCGCCCTGCACGAGGCCGGCGTCGGGGTGCCGGCATGACCACACCGCGGCCCTGGTCGGATGTGATCACTGAAGACGACGAGGCCCGCTACGAGGCGGCCGGCTTCGGCCGCCCGTCGGGGAGCGGCACCCATCCCGCACTGCTCATCATCGACGTGCAGTACCGCACCGTCGGCGACGTGCCCCAGCCGTTCTTTGAGTCGGTGCGCAATCACTACCCGACGAGCTGCGGCGACGCGGGCTGGGCCGCCGTGGCCAACATCGCGCCGCTGCTGGCGGCCTTCCGGGAACGTTCGCTGCCGGTGCTCTACCCCCACGTCGCGCCCAAGCAGGCTTACGACGCGGGACGGCTCGCCGCCAAGGTCCCCTCGATCATGGATATCCCGGAGAAGGGCTACCGCTTCGTGGAGGAGGTGGCGCCCGCCGACGGCGACATTCTCATTCCCAAGCGGCACCCCAGCGCATTCTTCGCGACCGCGCTGACCAGCTATCTCATCGACCTCGGTGTCGACTGGCTTGTCGTCACCGGCTGCACCACCAGCGGCTGTGTGCGCGCCTCGGTGGTCGACGGCTTTGCCTACAACTTCCGCATCACCGTTCCCCACGACGCGGTGTATGACCGCAGCCCCACCGTCCACGCGGTGAACCTGTTTGACATGGCCCAGAAGTACGCGGACGTCACGACGGCCGCGGACGTGATCGGAGCGCTCCCTCAGAACGCCAGCGGTGAGCCGCGATGAGCCTGCTGGGAGAGCAGCGCCGTCTCCTCCAGGAGCATTCGCGCTGCCTCCTCGCGACGTCCCTCGAAGCGCTCGATCGGACCACACACGCTGATCACTGCCGTGGGGGCGCCACTGCCGTCGCGAATCGGCGCGGCGACCGATGCGGCGCCGTGCTGGCGCTCGCCCAGCGAGGTGGCGTAGCCGGCGGCGCGGATCTCCTCGAGCTCGGCGCCCAAGGTGCGCGCGTCGATGACCGTGCGCTCGGTGAGGGCCGGCAGGCGTGTGTGCTCGGCGAAGAAGCGCTCGCGCTCCTCCTCAGGGAGGAAGGCCAGGAACGCCTTGGACGACGCCCCGGCGTGCAAGGGGAAGAGGCGCCCGATGGGCACGACCATCTTGATGTCGTCGGGCGGGAGGATCTGGTCCACGTACATCCGCTCCCAGCCGGTGCGCAGCGACATCGTCGCCGTCTCCTCGCTGCGCGCCGACAGGGTGACCAGCGCGTCGTGGACCGAGCGCCGGGTGTCGGTGCGCTCGAGGTAGGCCATGCCCAGGGCCAGGCACTTGGGCCCCAGCAGGTAGCGCCGGCTCTCGGCGTCGAACTCCACGTAGCCGCGGTCCTGCAGGGAGGCCAGGATCCGGAACACCACGGCCTTGGACAGCCCCAGGCCGGTGGCGATCTCGGTCACGCCGACGGGGCGGGGCGGGGCCTGGGCCAGAAAGGTGAGCACGTCGGCCGTACGCACCACGCCGGTCATCGTGCCGACGCCCGAACCCGAGCCCGCGGCGGACTGTCGATCGATGCGGGGCGGGGTCACGGCATGGCCTCTGACCGGGATTGTGACGAGAGAGGCAGGCGATGACCGGGGGTCCGCTGTCAGGGCTGCGTGTGCTCGACGTCTCGACCGTCCTGGCCGGGCCGCTCACCTGCCAGATCCTCGGGGACTACGGGGCCGACGTGATCAAGGTCGAGCACCCGCGCGGGGACAGCATGCGCGGCCACGGCCGGGCCAAGGACGGCGTCTCGCTGTGGTGGAAGATGATCTCGCGCAACAAGCGCTGCGTGGCGCTGTATCTGGGGGACCCGGACGGCGCCGAGGTGTTTCGACGGCTCGTCGCCACCGCCGACGTCGTGGTGGAGAGCTTCCGGCCCGGGACCTTCGAGCGCTGGGGGCTCGGCTACGACGCGCTGAAGGAGATCAACCCGGGGCTGGTGCTGGTCCGCATCTCGGGCTTTGGCCAGACCGGGCCCTACCGGGAGCGGGCGGGGTTCGGCACGCTGGCCGAGGCGATGAGCGGCTTTGCCGCCATCACCGGTGAGCCCGACGGCCCCCCGACCCTCCCGCCCTTCGGGCTGGCCGACTCCATCGCCGGGATGGCCGCCGCCAACGCGGCGCTGATGGCGCTCTATCACCGCGACGCTCACGGCGGCACGGGCCAGGAGATCGACGTATCGATCCTCGAGCCGCTGGTCACCGTGCTCGGCCCCCAGCCGACCATCTATGACCAGCTCGGCGAGATCCAGCAGCGCACCGGCAACCGCTCGGTCAACAACGCCCCGCGCAACACCTACGCCACCTCGGACGGCAAGTGGGTCGCGGTCTCCACCAGCGCCAACTCGGTGGCGCAGCGCGTCCTGCGCCTTGTGGGGCGTCCCGAGCTGATCGAAGAGCCGTGGTTTGACACCGGCTCGGGACGGGCCGAGCACGTCGAGCTGCTCGATGAGATCGTCTCGACGTGGGTGGGCCAGCGCACCCGGGACGAGGTCATCGAGGCCTTCACCGAGGCGGGCGCGGCCATCGCCCCGGTCTACGACGTCGCCGAGCTCATGGAGGATCCGCAGATCGTCGCGCGCGACGCGATCACGCAGGTCGATGATCCTGACCTCGGGCCGGTGCGGATGCAGAACCTCCTGTTCCGGATGAGCGCCACGCCGGGCGCCATCCGCTTCACCGGCCGGCCGCTGGGCGCCGACACCGATGCCATCCTGGGCGATGAGCTCGGGCTCGACGTGGCGGGGTTGAGGGAACGGGGCATCGTTGCTTGAGCTCGAGCCACCGCCCATCCGCAGCTACCTCTACGCGCCGGGGTCTAACCGACGTGTGATGGCCAAGGCGCTGGGCGCGGGTGCCGACGCGGTCATCCTCGACCTCGAGGACTCCGTTCCGCCCGGGGAGAAGCGCGCGGCGCGCGACCAGGTGGCGGCGGTCGTCGCCGAGGCAGGCTCGCTGCGGATCGGCCCGCGAGAGCTGCACGTCCGCGTCAACCACGGCGGGGACGGTCCCGACCTCGATGACGTCGCCGCCGTGACCGTGCGCGGACTGACTGGGATCCGCCTGCCCAAGATCGGCTCTACCGACGAGGTCCGCGCAGTCGCCGCCGCGCTCGACCCGCTCGAGGCCGAGGCGGGCATGCGCGCGGGAACGGTGCGCCTGTACCTCAGCATCGAGACCGCCGCCGCAGCGCTGGCCTCGCAAGAGCTTGCCGGCGCGCCGCGGGTCGCCCGGCTCGTTTTCGGGGCCACCGACTTCCTCGCCGACATTGCGTCGCCCGGCACCACCGAAGGGCCGGCAACCGCGCTGGCCCGGGGGATGCTGGTGCTCGCCTCGCGGGCAGCCGGGATCGGCGCGCCCGTCGACTGCGTCCACACCGTGCTCGACGACGAACAAGGACTGCGGCGCGCCGCCATCGCCGCCCGCGAGATGGGGTTCTACGGCAAGTCGGTCATCCACCCGCGCCAGATCCGCGTGGTGGATGAGGTGTTCAGGCCGAGCGACGCGGAGCTCGCCGAGGCCCGGCGCGTTCTCGCCCACGCCGAGGCACACGGGGAAGGCGCCACCGCTCTCGACGGCCGGCTCATCGACGCCGCCGTCGTCGCCCGCGCCCATCGCGCTGGTGGCCATGAGCGAAACGGGGCTCATATGAGCGATCCGCTGCTCGACGCGCATCGCCGGCGGTGTGCGCGTCTATGACCTCGGCCGCCCGATGGAGATCGGGATGCCCCAGTCGCCCAACCATCCGCAGTTCCGGATCGCGCTGGCCCGGCGCCACGGGGACTCGATGCGCGCCGACGGTGGCTCGGCGGCCAACGAGATGATCGTCACCGGCGGCCACGTCGGTACCCACATCGACGCCCTCAGCCACGTCTCGCAGGAGGGCCGGCTGCACGGCGGTCTCGACGCCGCCGAGGCCCAGCGCGGCGGGCGCTTCTCGGCGCTCGGCGTGGAGACGATCGCGCCCATGGTGTGCCGGGGCTGGCTGCTCGACGTGCCCGCGGCGCTCGCCCTGCCGGCCTGCGCGCCGGGCTACGAGATCACGCCTGATGATCTCGCCGCCGCGGCCGCGCAGCAGGACGTGCACCCCCAGCCCGGCGACGTGATCCTCGTCCGCACCGGCTGGGCCCAGCGCTGGGATGACCGCGAGGCCTACGTCGGCCATGCCAGCGGCGTTCCGGGCCCGGGGGAGGCGGGCGCCCAGTGGCTGGCCGCGCTCGGGCCGCGCGCGGTGGGGGCGGACTCGATCGCCTTCGAGCACCTCGCCCCCGGCGCCGGGCATGCCCTGTTGCCGGCGCACCGGGTGCTGCTGGTGGAGCACGGGGTCCACATCATCGAGACGATGAATCTGGAGGAGCTCGCGCACGCGCGCGTGTATGAGTTCACCTTCGTGCTGGCGCCGCTGCCGCTGGTGGGGGCCACCGGCTCCCCGGTGCGCCCGCTGGCCGTGGTTCCTGAGACGACCGGGGCGGGCCGGTGAGCACGATCGCGCAGCGCCTCGGGCAGTTCGCGGTGGACCAGACCTATGACCGCCTCCCCGAGGAGGTGCGCCACAGCGTGCGCCAGCGGACGCTGGACACGCTCGGGATCATGCGTCGCCGCCGGCCCGCTGGAGACCAGCCGCGCCATCCGCGACTACGCCACCGAGCTGGGCGGGCGGCCCGAGGCCCACGCCGTCGGCGTTGCCGAGCCGCTTCCGGCCGAGCTCGCCGCGCTGGTCAACGGCACCCTGGCCCACTCGCTGGACTACGACGACACCCACCTGCCGTCGGTGCTTCACCCGAGCGCGTCGATCGTGCCCGCCTGCCTGGCGGTGGCCGAGGCCACCGGCCGCGACGGACGCGAGCTCACCGCCGCCATCGCCGTCGGCCTGGAGATCTGCGTGCGCCTGGGCATGGCCGGCTATGACCGCGAGGCGCGCAACAACACCTACTTCGACCGCGGCCAGCACGCCACCTCGATCTGCGGGACGATCGGCGGCGCGGCCGGCGCCGCGGTCCTGCTCGGCCTCGACGCCGACGGCGTGACGCACGCCATCGGCGTGGCCGCCAGCATGGCCGGCGGGGTGATCGAGGCCAACCGGATGGGCGGGACGGTGAAGCGGATCCACTGCGGCTGGGCCGCGCACGCGGCGATCTCCGCGGCCCGCCTGGCCGCGCACGGGATCACCGGCCCCCCGACCGTGCTCGAGGGCCGGTTCGGTTTCTTCCAGGCCTTCCTGGGCGGCCACTACGATGCCGCGGCGATCGAGGCCGAGCTCGGCGAGCGCTGGGAGGTCCCGGGGATCTTCTTCAAGCCCTACCCGGCCAACCACTTCACCCATGCCGGCATCGACGCCGCCCTGGCGCTGCGCGAGCAGGGGGTGTCGCTGGACGACATCGACGCTCTGTCGCTCGGCGTGGCCGAACCGACGGTCCGCACCATCGGTGAGCCGATCGAGGTCAAGCGCGCGCCCTCCACCGGCTACCAGGCCCAGTTCAGCGGTCCCTATACGGTGGTGGCGGCGCTGCTGGGCGGCGGCGGGCTCGGGCTGGGGCTCGATGACTTCACCGACGCGCTGGCCACCGACGAGGCGCGGCGGCGCCACATGGCCAAGGTGACGGTGGCCGGGCGGGCCGAGTGCTCAGAGGTCTTCCCCAACCAGTTTCCGGCGGTGCTGACCGCGCGCCTGCGCGACGGCCGCGAGCTCGAGCATGCCGTGATGAGCAACCGCGGCGGGCCCCAGCGCCCGCTCTCAGACGCAGAGCTTCAGCGCAAGTTCACCGACAACGCCGGGCGTCTGCTCAGCGACGGCGCGCTGCGCCAGGTCCAGGACACGATCCTCTCGCTCGATCGCCAGGACGCGATCGGTCCCCTTCTCGCCCCGATGACACATCTCCAGGAGGAATAGAACATGGCCCGCTTCGACACGGTCGTCAAGGACGGCCTCGTGGTGATCCCCTACGTCGGACAGCTGAAGATGGACATCGGCATCCGCGACGGGCGCATCGCCGCGCTGCAGGACCGCATCGACAGCGCCGACGCCGACGAGTTGATCGACGCCTCGGGCAAGGTGGTCCTGCCCGGCGGCGTGGACACCCACTTCCATCTCGGCATCTACCGCGACATGGCGCAGGACACCGAGTCTGAGACCACCTCCTCGACGGTCGGTGGGGTGACCACCGTCGTCTCCTACGCCCGCACCGGCCAGCACTACCTCAACAAGTCAGGGCCCTACCGCGAGATCTTCCCCGAGATCCTGGAGCGCGTGGCCGGCCACGCCCGCGTCGACTACGGCTTTCACCTGGCGCCGATGACCTCCGAGCACATCTCGGAGATCCCGTGGCTGGTGTCGGAGATGGGCGTCTCGAGCTTCAAGTACTACATGTTCTACAAGGGCTTCAACCTGGCGTCGGACAGCCGCGACGCCCAGGCCTACACGATGTCTGAGGACTACGACCTCGGGCACCTGTTCGAGATCATGGAGAAGGTCGCGGAGGTTCAGGCCACCACTCCGGGTCGCATCTCCGTCTCCCTGCACTGCGAGCAGGCCGAGCTGCTGCGGGTGTTCATCGAGCGGGCCAAGGCCGATCCGCGCGTGTCGGGCCTGGCCGAGTACAACGCCGCCCGCCCGCCGCTCACCGAGCGGCTGTCGATCGAGGAGGCCGGCGTGCTGGCCGATGCCACCAAGGTCAACCTCAACCTGCTGCACCTCTCCAGTGAGCTCGCCCTGGACACGGCGGTCGACGTGGCGCGGCGGTACCCCGCGATGGACATGGTCCGCGAGACCACGTTGCACCACCTCGCGCTGGCCTGCGAGGACCTCGAGGGCAAGGGCCTCGGCGGCAAGGTCAACCCGCCCATCCGCGACCGCTCAGACAACGAGGCGCTGTGGAAGGGGCTGCGCCACGGCCTGGTCACCACGGTGGCGTCTGATCACGCGTGCTGCATGGAGGAGTCCAAGGGCGATGACCTGTGGCCCGCGCTGCCAGGGTTCGGCGGCACCGCGCTGCTGTATCCGGTGCTCATCTCCGAGGGGATGCACAAGCGCGGGATCCCGCTGTCGCGCATCGTCGAGGTGGCCTCGGCCGCGCCCGCCCAGGCCTACAACCTCTACCCGCGCAAGGGGACGATCGCCGTCGGCTCCGACGCCGATCTGGCCATCGTGGACCTCGACCTCGAGCGGGTGGTCACCACCGAGGTGTGTCACTCGGCCCAGGACCACACGCCGTTTGAGGGGATCGCGGTCAAGGGCTGGCCGACCGACACCATCCTGCGCGGCGAGGCAGTGCTGCGCAACGGCGAAGTGGTTGAGGGGACGCGCGGCGAGTACATCCACCGTTCGGCGCAGCTCGTGGGGGCCTAGCCGAGAGGCGCCGAACTACCGTCGTGCAATTCAGGTCGAGCGTTCGCCGCCGGTGACGTGAAGCGAGCGCTAGCCGTGACCCGGGACTCGATCGCCGATCGCCTGGTCGTTGCCGGCACGCCCGACGACTGGCTGGGCTATCTCACCGAGACCTACGCCGCGGCCGGTTTTGACCACGCGCTGGTCTCGTTCACCGATCCGTTCACGCTTCGCTCCTGACTCCCGACGCCTTCGGCCCAGACCCGCAATGTCGCAGAAGCGAATCTCGAGCTCGCCCTTGCCACCCGTATATTCCGGTGCGCTCTACCGCGAGCGACTGGCGACGTAAGCGCGTACGTCGGCGACGCTCCACCAGTTACCGCTTGACGCTGTCAATGTGAGGCGCACGAAGCGGATCGGGGTGCCGCTGAGCGGGATCGAGGTGAACTGGCCGCTGGCTGATTCGGTAGCGGCGGTCGTCCACGTCGTGCCGTCGGTGCTCGTCTGAAGCGTGTACCCGCGTGGGTAGTCGCCGAGGTTGACACCTGTGTCGAACACGATTTGGCGCACCGCTTCCAGATGCCCGAAGTCGACCTGGAGCCGCTGACCCGGCTGCTGACCCACACCGGTCTGATACAGCGTGCTCGCGTCATCGTCGACGGCGTTGGCGGCCACGTTGGCCTGACAGCACGGATCCGTCGGCCCGGCCGGATCGGCGGTGGCCGTCCAGCCCGAGGGATCGAGCTCGCGCAGATTTTCGCTGCTGCCCGGGTTACCCGGCCAGGTGAACGTCGCGAGCGAATCTCCCGGCAGCGTGTACGTGAAGCTTTTGTCGCCTTCGCTGATGCCAACCGCCTGCGGGTTGTCGTTCTCGTTGTGAGCGACCAGCACGGTCGTCCCGTCGGGATCGCGGAATGCGACGTCCATCACCTGGCCGTTCCAGCCGGTCGTGCCGAACGATGTGCTCGCGATCCGGACTGCGCCGGGCTGCACGAAGCGGCTGAGGTGACCGAGCGTGTAGTACTCGGCGTCCGGGGTGATCTTGTCGCCGGGGCCGATCGTGAGGATTCCCGTGCAGTTGCCGCAGCCGCCGACGTGTGGCCCGCCCGACGGGTCGAGCGCGACGTTCCAGTTGATGACGGTCTTGGCCCAGTTACGCGGTGACCCAATGATCAGGTTGCGCGAATGCCACTTGAGCGTGTCCGAAAACGTGTCGGCGGGATCGGTCGACTGGCTGCCCGAGCACTCGGTGAAGTAAATGTCCTTGTTGGGAAACTCGTTATGGAGCGTCGACATCGCGCTCGGATCCCCGAAGTAGCAGTGATACGCGGTGCCCGACACCCAACGCGCAGCCGGCGAGGACAAGACCTCCTGGGGATAGTCGTTGGTGTCCTGGGTCTCGTCGGGCGGCGTGCTCGCGGCGTCGTTCGGGTGCTCTGACCAGTTGTGGTCGTAGGCGAGGATCTGCGTGTGTAGATGCGCAGCCCGAAGCATCGGCCCCAGCGCCTCGATCACCTTCTCCTCCTGCGCGGCTGACATATCAGTCCCCGGATAGCCGGCGGGGGCGCGGTTCTGGGGCTCGTTCTGAACCGTGATCGCGCTCACCCCCACGCCCTGCGCGCGGTAGCCCTCGATGAACTTGGTGAGGTACAGCGCATAGGAACGGTAGATCTGCGGCGTGTCGATCAGCCGTCCGCCGATCAACGACTGGCCGGTCTTCATCCACGCCGGCGGGCTCCACGGCGTCGCGACGATCTGCAGCTTCGGGTTCAGCCGCTTGGCCACGCGCAGTAGCGGCAGGATCTCGGCCTCGTCATGGGCGACGCTGAAGTGGCGCTGCGCGTAATCGGTCTGGCCGGCGGGCATATCGTCGTAGGTGTACGGCGCCTTGGCGACGAAGTCCGATGCTCCGATCGGCTGCCGGAGGTAGCTGAGCCCGTCCCCGATGCGCGGATCGAACAGCATCCGCATCGCCTGCTCGCGCGCGGCGGGTGACATCCGGTACAGCACAACCGCCGAAGAGTCGGTGATCGCGCCGCCGAAACCGTCCATCGTCTGGAAGCTGCGCGTCGGATCAATGACGATCGTCGGGGCGCTCGGGGGCGCACTCGTGAACGGCACGCTTCCGGCGTCGGTGAGCTTGTCGGTGCCGTCCGCCGTCGTGATCCAGACGTGAGCGCTGGTCGACCGCCCAGCGGCAAGAGAGTTCTCGACCGCCGACGAAGCAGCCATCGCGGCGGTCAATACGAGCGCAGAGGCGACGCTCAGAAAAAACAGCGAAATTCGTCGCCCCCAACTCGGCCCCGAGAATCGCAACGACATATGCGGACACCTCCTGCGGTTGAACCCCCGCATACCCGCGCCACACACGATCGAAACGGTCCGTCATCTGCTCGGGGTCTGAACGCCTCCGAGTCGACGGCTGCATCGTCGACCCGAGAAGTGACCCGAGGGCGCCAACGACGGACGAGTGCTCGGCCACGCCCGCGTGCGGCGCGAACCTCAACGTCGGCCGGACTTGCCTCCGCTCGGTGCACGAGACGGTTCCTTCCGCTTCCTCGATATGAGATCATCGACGTTAGCCAGCCAGGAGTCTGAATGAGGGCCAGTCGCCCTGTCGAACGCGAGAATGCGGCGAATCCACGAGAGGTTCAGCGCCGCGAGATCAGCGCGAATCCTCCCGCGGTCCAGCACGTGTTGGCACTCCAGCGTCTCGCGGGCAACGCGGCTGTCGGCCGTCTTCTCAGGGCCGGTCACGAGCGTACGGTGCGACGGTTGCAGCGAGATGACAAGGAGCGTGAGGCTGAGCTCGCCTATTACGAGTCGACACGCCAAGTTCGCCTCGAGGCTGCGGCCAAGCTAAACGATGAGTGGTGGCGAGCCAATCTCTCCGGAGGCGATGCCTCTCAGATAGACGCTTTCTGGCGTGGCGGGCGCAAGGCGGCCTTAATCCAGGCGATCTCGACCCCAGACCATGGCCTCGGGGTGCGTCAGGTTCTCCGAATCTGGACGCTCTATTGGGCTGACGAGTTCAACCTCCTGAATAACTTCGTCGACAACATGGGCGGATGCGCGAAGTCGGTCCCGGACGACAAATGTAGTGAGTACCAACGGCGATTCAGTCAAGCGGCCTCCATGTTGAGTGCGGTCGTAGACGTCCTCGACATCCTCCAGGCAGCCGAACAGCTACACAAAAGCCTCACTCTCGAGCAGATAAACGAACAGGCAAGTAAGGCCCTCCGTTTTCGGGCAATCGTGGGGCTCCTTGCCGCTGTTGCAGGTAGCCTGCGCCAGTCCCCCTGGGCACAGCCGCTGGGTCGACCGTCCGCACGAGGCTCTGAGGACGAGAGGTCGACGACAACTCCGCCGCCTGAGGAAATCCGTCAACCCGGCACGGTTACACCCAAGACGCCGCCTCCCCCGCCGCGGACTCTGACCAACGCTACGACCACGGACGTTGCGGCACTGAAGGACGAAGGGTTCGTCCTGAACCGCATTACCCCGAATGGGCGCACCGCCGTCTACCAGAACCCGACGACCGGCGCGCGGGCGGAAGTCACCCTTCGCCAGGGTGGTCCGACGTGGGCGAACCCGGCCTGGGGCCGGGGCCGGCTGGAGTCCGAACTGCGGGACCGCGGGTTCATCTTGGACCGCCAGACGCGCGGTGAGGGCGGGCTCCTCTATCGCAATTCCTCCACCGGCGAGGAGGTCCGCATCATGCCAAAGCCTGGCCAGCAGTTCCGCGACGAGCCCATCGAGAAGCATCTCGGATCCAGCTACTACCGCTACCGCCCGAACGGGAACGTCGAATGGGGCGACCACACCATGGTCTCGGACAAGAAGTAGGCGCGCAGATGACGCCGCCGCTTCAGCAAGAACTGCTCGGCCTGCTGCTCGAGGCCGGAGAGGAAACCGTGCCCACCCTGTTCAACACCGTACTCGTCCGGCATCCAGATCTATCGCGGGATGCCGTAGCGGACGGAGTGGGTGAAGCCATGGCCGCGTTGGAGCAGCAAGCGTACGTCGCGCTGTCGTGGTACCGGGATCGCTGGGTTGACCTGACGCCCGAAGAGCACCGGCGGCAAGTGCCGCTGGCGCTAGGCCTTCGGTGGAACGACGCACTGGAGCGGTGGGTCTGGGACGAGGTCCGGCGAGGTCCTGAGGTGCCCATCGCCGTGCTCACGCCGCAGGGCGAAGCGTTCGCTCGACGCTCACTTCCCCAGACGTGACCTGAGGCGTGACTCTCCACCGAGGAAATCGATGTCCAGCACCAGTCGGACCGCCGGATCACGTGGCATGGGTCGTCACAAGCTGACGAATTGCAGACTGGACATCCAACGATCGCTTACGTTTAGGCGGCGCGCAGGCCGGCTATTCCAGAGCGCCGTGCTGGGTCGAAGGCGGCAATCGGCTCCGAGCCATCTCAGGCGCCCGGCGCGGCGCTTCGCCACACTCCGATCGTTCCGGTGGACCCTCCAGCGGCGAGTGTCCGCCCGTCGGGGCTGATCGCGACGCTAAAGACGGGTCCGGTGCCGCCGTTGAGCGTCGCGAGCGGGTTGTCTGCCGGCAGGCCCCACAGTTGAACTGCCCCAGACTCGCTACCCGTGGCGAGCATCCGTGTGTGGGGAGCGAACACGACACTGGAGACGGGAGCGTTGCTGCCGGTGCGCAGCGTCCGGTCCAGGTGCTGGCCGTGTACGTCCCACAGGCCGACCGTCCCCGTGTCGCCATCTGCGGCCGCGAGGGTTCGGCCGTCGGGGGCGTAGGCAACGCTGCTGACGAGATGATGGGTTCGCAATGGAACGCCGAGCCGGCGGCGGTGTTGCACATCCCACAGCACGACCGTGCCTTTGATGTCGCCGGCGGCGAGGCTGCGCCCATTGGGACTGAACGCGAGGCTGGCGATGGCTCCGGCATGATTGTCGAGTTGGTCAAGCAGCTTGCGGCTGTTCACGTCCCACAACTGGACGGTGCCGTCGGCGCTCGCCGCGGCGAGTATGCGTCCGTTCGGGCTGAATGTGACGCTGTAGACCGAGCCTGAGTGTGCCGTGAGCGCCGCTCCGAGTTGTCGACGGCTCCGCGCGTCCCACAGACGAATCACGCCGCCCCTGCTCCCACCCGCGACGGTGCGCCCATTCGGACTGAACGCCACGCTATCGACGATGTGGACGAGGCCTGTGAGCGTCCCGGCCAACCTGTCGCGCCTCGTATCCCACAGTTGGACCGTCCCGTTCTCAGTGGCGGCGGCGAGGGTGCGCCCGTTGGGGCTGAATGCGACGCTGCTCACGGGGCCGGCGTGACCGAGAAGAGTCGTCGCGACCCCGAAGGGGCTCGCGCCGGCGAACGCCCAGCCACTGCGGGCGAGGGCAAGGCTTGCGGTCACGGCCATGGCCATGGCCCCAACTATCAGCGCTCGTTTGAAGTGCACAACCACCGGTCCGGGTCGATGCGCGTCGGCCTTGACACCCTGATCCTAATCCTGTGCTCCAAGGCCGTCAAATCAGCGCGCGAAACCCGCGTCGGTTGACTGCTCGCGGGGGCGCATATACATTGTGTTAGTTGGGCGCAGCCGACCCGGGGTACCGGGGGGAGTCGGTGGTGATTGTGGAGCGCTGTGTTGTGTTGGTGCATTGCGGGCGCCGCGGGTTGAATCCGTGGCCGTTTGGTGTAGTGGGGGTGCTAGGGGTGGCGGTCGTGGCCGCTGCGTTGTCGGTCAGCGCTCCGCGGTTCAGCGCGCCGGCGGGGCCAAGTGGTTCGCCCGCGAGAGCGCTGGGTCGGCTGGACAGCTTGCCGGTGCAGGCGCAGGGGATCGTCTCGACCGCGTTGGGGGCGGGCGACGCCAGGTTTCGTGCGCGGCGGACGGCGCTTGGCTACCGTCTGGGGGGCGGCGGCGTGGTCGCGAACCTCAGTCGCGGTGGTGTCGATCTGACCGCGAGCGGCGGGTCGGTTCGGTTATCTCTGACCGCGATTGGCCGAGGCGCCCAGGAAGAGTCTGTCGGCGTGGCAGCGCCGGTCCGACATCGCAACCGTGTTGTCTTTAGTCGCCGCGGGGTGACGGAGTGGTACGCGGCCGGGCCGCTCGGCGTCGAACAGGGCGTTACGCTGGCGCGGCGTCCAACTGGGCGTGGCCGGGCGCTGACAATGGTTCTGGGAGCGGCGGGTGGGTTGGTTGGCCGCCTGTCGGGCTCGGGGCTCGTGTTCCTGACCAGATCCGGCCGGGTGGTGTTGCGCTACGGCGGTCTGGCGGCGATCGACGCCTCAGGACGTCGACTCCGGGCGCAGTTGGCGCTCAAGCGAGGGCGGGTGCTCGTACGCGTCGTGGACCAGGGGGCGCGCTACCCGCTTAGGATCGACCCGTTCATCCAGCAGGGAGCAAAGCTGATCGGCAGCTGCAGCTTCGCGTGTACCGGCCCGAATGGGAGCGACGAGAGCGGCGAGGGTGAGTTTGGCTTCAGCGTGGCGCTGTCGGCCGACGGCAGCACCGCGCTGATCGGCGCCCCCCTCGACAGCGGCCACGCCGGAGCAGCGTGGATGTTCACGCGCTCCGGCGGGATCTGGAGCGCGCAAGGGCCGAAGCTGATCGGCGGCGGCGAGAGCGGCCAGGGTGAGTTTGGCTTCAGCGTGGCGCTGTCGGCCGACGGCAGCACCGCGCTGATCGGCGGTCTGACCGACAACGCAAATGCCGGGGCGGTATGGGCGTTCACGCGCGCGAGCGGGATCTGGACCCCGCAAGGCCCAAAGCTGAGCGCCGGCGACGAAATCGGCGGGGGCGAGTTCGGCGAGAGCGTGGCGTTATCGGCCGATGGCAATACCGCGCTGATCGGCGCGGGCGCCGATAGCAGCAGCACTGGAGCGGTGTGGATATTCGCGCGATCGAGCGCGGTCTGGAGCCAGCAGGGGTCAAAGCTGATCGGCGCCGGCGAAAGCGGGGCCGCTGCGTTCGGCCAGTCCGTGTCGCTGTCGTCTGATGGCAACACCGCGCTCGTTGGCGGGAGCGGAGATAGCGGTGGTGTGGGGGCGGCGTGGGTATTGACTCGTTCCGGCGCGGCCTGGAGTCAGCAAGAGCTGACTGGCGCGGGCGAAACCGGGCTGGGGGCGTTCGGTCATGGCGTTTCACTTTCGGCCGATGGCAACACCGCTCTGATCGGGGCGTGGCAAGACGACAGCGGGGCTGGGGCGGCGTGGCTGTTCACCCGCTCGGGCGCCGCCTGGAGTCAACAGAAGCTGATCGGCGCCGGCGAGAGTGGCAGCGGCGAGCTGGGCTACAGCGTCGCGCTGTCGGCTGATGCCAACACCGCGCTGGTCGGCGCGGTCGGCGACAACGGCGGTGTTGGCGCGGCATTCGTGTTCATACGCTCCGGCGCGACCTGGAGTCAGCAGGGGACGAAGGTCATTGGCAACTGCAGCGGCGTCTGCGGAGGCCCGAACGGTGCCGGCGAGGTCGGTGGCGGGGAGTTCGGCGTGGGCGTGGCGCTGTCGCGCGACGCCACGACGGCGCTGGTCGGCGCGCAGGTCGACAGCAGCTTCGTGGGGGCGGCATGGGTGTTCACGCAGCCCGCGACCTGTACCGATGTGGGGGCGAGCACACCCGCGGGCGGCGGCGCGGCGTCGCTGCCGCTGTCATGTTCGGGACCGCCGGGTGTATCGCTCACCTACGCGATCGTCACACCCCCGGCGCACGGCGCTCTGACACCGATCGACCAGGCCACGGGCGCGGTGACGTATATCTCGAAGCCGGGCTACATCGGCACTGACACCTTCACCTACGATGCGAGTGACAGCGTCGGGGCCGCGAACCTCGCGACTGCGACGATCACAATCCCGCCGTTGCCGCCGACCTGCAAGAACGTGCGGTCAAGGACCCGTCCAGGCGGCGGCGCGGCGCGAGTCGCGCTGTCCTGCGCGGCAGCTTCGGGCGTGCCCTTCAGTTACACGATTGTCTCGCCTCCGTCGCACGGGACGCTGAGCGCGATCGATCAGCACGCTCGCTCGCTCGTGTATCTCTCACGCCTCGGATATCACGGCACCGATCACTTCAGCTATCGAGCGATCGACGCCGGGGGCGCGTCGAACACGGCCACATCAACGATTACGGTGCCAAAGCCGCTTGGGACGCTCGCGTTCGCGCTTCTCGGCTGGAGGTTCGACGCGCTGCGGACCCACTCGAAGGTATTGTCGATGACCGGAGCTGACCTGCCCATCGGAACGAATGTCATCATCGCCTGCAGTGGACACAGATGCCGGTTCAAACCACGCAAGACCACGATCAAAGCCTCGGGCTGCAAGCAAAAGCAAGCGCGCTGCCGCCGAGAGCACGGCGTTCTGACGCGAGCGCTCGACCTGACATCCCACTTTCACGGCTTGCGTCTGCCAGCCGGAGGAGATCTCACAGTCAGCTTCGTGAAGACCGGCTATGTCGGAAAGGTCTACATCTTCCACGTGCGCTCCGGAAAGCAGCCAACGTGGCAGGCGACGTGTCTAGCCCCAGCGTCGCTCAAGCCAGGCCGAGGCTGCTGACCGTCGGAGAGCCGCGCCACCACGTCTAACCGCTGGGTCCGGCTCGAGGTGGCTGGTCGGCAGGGCGGACTAACCTCCGATCCTCCGCACCAAGGCGGAGGACTTTTCGACTCGTCAACCCGCAGAGGAGCTACGCGAATGACTGGGAAGGCTGACTTCACGCAGGATGAGTGGAAGCTCGTACTCGAGGCGCCCCCGAGCGCCGGTCTGATCGTCCTGACTGCCCAGAAGGGCGGGACGTTCCGCGAGACGATCGCGATGGCCAAGGCCTACACCGAAGCGCGCCAGGAGCACGGTGAAAGCGAACTGCTCGACGAGATCACGACCGCCAAGCCCGAGCGCGACCATACCCACTACCACTCGCCCGAGGAGCTCAAGCAGGGTGGTCTGCAGCACGTGCGCGACGCCGTAGCTCTGCTCGAGACGAAGGCCACCCCGGAGGAGGTCGGCGACTACCGGCGCTTCATCCTGACACTGGCCGGCAAGGTCGCCAATGCCCACCGCGAGCACGGCGAGAGCGTCAGCGACGCCGAGCAGCAGGCGATCGCCGAGATCACCACAGCATTGGGGGGAGACGGGAGCTAAGCGTCGCCCGTATCGAGCCTCCGATCGCGCGGTGCTCGTGCGCCACTGGCTCGGCTTGCGCGGCGGTACGATGCTTTGAACCTGGCGTCGTATTGGTCGGAGGGGACCGGTGGGGTTCTTTAAGCGCGGAGGTGGCGGGCTGGCCGATAGCGGCGCCACGCGGACCGCGGCGCTGGTGGTCGCCGCAGATCAACGTCCAGAGGGCGGCGGACCGTCGACCGGTGTGGTGCGGGTCCTGGTGGACCGAGGATCGCGCCAGCGAGTGCTGGAGGCCGAGCTGCACCTCGACAGAGAGCGATGGCTGGTACCGGGCATGCATGTCGACGTGGTGCTGTCCCCAGACGGCACCAAGTTCGATGTCGACTGGGACAGGGTGCCGCCGATCGAGGAACGGGTGGCGGCCAATGATCTGACGCTGGCCGATCCTGCGGGGGCTGCGCGCGAGGTCGCCCACGCCCTTGGCTACACGCAGGCCGACACGGGCACCTCGCGCGCTGAGCACTTCGAGGCTGCGCTGCAGGAGGCGGCGCGTCAGACGCCACCGCCGGGGAAGGTTCGAGCTGTGGTCGTGGTCGTTGCCATGCGCGGCGCGATGGGCGGGGCCAGCGGTCCCGACCTGATCGGCGGTAGCGAGGTCAGTTTCCAGCTGCGCAGTGCCGCCGTCCTGTCGGTCAACGTCCCCGGTCGCGCTCCGTACGCCGTCTATCTGCGCAAGTTCAGGTTTCCGCGCAAGTCACGGACCGACTACACCGGAGCGGGGTATCCAGCGCTCGTCTCCGAGAGCAATCCCAGCGACATCGAGGTCCTCTGGGACGAGGTCCCCTCAGTCCAGTCCCAGCTGTCAGATCGGATCGCCAGCTCGAGGGCGTTGGCCGAGTCGCGCCAGGCTGCAATGGCCGAGCAGCTGCGGCAGGGCCTGGGCCAGGCCGGAGCCGACGCCGCCGGGGGTGGCATGTCGCCCGAAGGTGGGGCAGCGTTCGCAGGGGCGATGGCGCCCGAGATGCGCAAGCTCGCCGCCGACGGCGCCCGGCGCGCGCTGCAATACGTGCAGGATCCAGCGATGCGGAAGATGCTGATCGATCAGTATCGGGCGGCTGGGATCGAGGTGCCTGAAGACGGGTGAGAGTCGTATGGAGACGCGCCCCTGGCCGAGCAGCAGCGATCCGGAGGAGTCGCAGGCGGCCGGCATGTTGGTCGGCGGAGATTGCATCTCGGTCCACGCGTGCCGGTGCGTCAGACTTCTCCCGATGGTCATCCTTCGCGCGCCGTTGAGGTGGGGCCGCCGACCGGCGGGCAGGGGATGCGGGCGGCTGCGATGGCGGTGATGGCGTGTCTGAACGGGGGGCGTACCCGGGCCGAGCATTCCGGCGTGCCGCTGTCGCCGGGGGAGCTCGCCGCCGACGCGATCGCGGTTCAGGCCGCAGGGGCGTTTGCCGTGCACGTCCATCCGGCCGATCGACGCGGGGTACAGACGATGGACGCCAGGGCCTGTGATGCCGCGGTAGCGGCGATCCGCGCCGCGGTTCCGCGGCTGCTGATCGGCGTCTCGACATCGGCCGCGATCAACCCTGATCCGTTTGCCCGCGCGGCCGCAGTCGCCGCCTGGCGGCAACGACCCGACTTCGTCTCGGTGAATCTGTCCGAACTCGGCTGGGCGGGCATCGCACGCGCTGCACTGCATGCCGGCCTCGCCATCGAGGCTGGGCTGGCTTCCGCGGCTGAAGCCGAGGAACTCCAACGGAGCCCGTTCGCTCATCAGATCCTGCGAGCGCAGGTTGAGGTTGACGGCGGCGCGGAGGACGCCCGCGCAATCGCAGAACTCATCCCTCCGGGCGTGGCGCAACTCTGGCACGGTTCTGGAGCGCGGACCTGGGAGGTCATCTCGGCGGCCGGGGCGGCCGGTATCGACGTTCGCGTCGGACTGGAAGATGTGCTGGTGCTTCCCGACGGCAGCACCGCGGCAGACAACGCCGAGCTCGTCCGCGCAGCCGTCCGGTTGATCACCGCGCCAAGCTAGGGTCACAGAGAGACAGCGCACCCGGTGACGTCGCCCCAGACAGGTTCATCACCGGCACCTCCAGTCACTCTGACTCAGCCGTCTGCATATCGGTCGTCGGGCGCGGGCGCGAGCAGGTACACGGCTGCGGAGAGCCCCAGAATCGGACCGATGTCGCGAAGCATCGCCATGATCCCGTTGGCCACTATGTCCGGCTTCGCGTTCGTTACCCCCAGTGAGCCTGCACTGGTCACCTGGCGCCCAATCTCGTACACGTGGACCGCCACGAGCGCGAGCACCATTCCAGCCAAGCCACAGGTCACCAACAAAGCGACTCCCGCGACGCGACCTTCTGCGAGGTCCGGCAGCCAACGGGCCGTGAGTACGGCCCCAACAACAAGCGCCACCACGAAGATGAGGGTCGGTACCGCCATTCAACCGGCTCCTCCACAGGGCAGTGGGTCAGCCCGCGATCGCAGCGACGCTCGGATCGTCTTCACCGAGGCTGCCCGGCGCTTGAGTCCCGGTCGTCCTGGACGGTGTGTGTCACCACCACGTGGGTGTAGCTGAGCGTGGGCATCTCCGCGCGGGCGGCGACCGGCGCGGCAGCTGCCGCGACGACGACGGCGATGGCGATGGCGTGCTTGGCGAGCTTGAGCATGATGCGCTCCTTGACTGAGTGGACTTGGGCCTGCGACTTCATGGCCAGTCAAGCTACGAGCAGACGGCTACTGATGCATCGGTAGCTCTCCCCATCTTCCGATCCACAGTCCCCATGTTGGAGAGCGGGTCGTCGGGGGGCGGTGGCGGATCTCGAAGACGCGGTAGCAGCGCCGATATGGGGAGTTCTCCCGATGTGAGGCGCGCCCTATGGCCGTAATGTCCGTGCCATGGACGTTGAAGCTGCGGCCTTCGGGCGTGATGATGATGACGTGGATACCCGGCTGCTTGAGCGTGCCGACGAGCTGGGCGTGCTCCACGGGTGCGCCGCCGAGCTGGCGGCACGCGGTCGTGGACGGGTCGTGCTTGTCTTCGGCGAGGCCGGGATCGGTAAGACCGCGCTGCTCCGTCAGTTCGGCGGCGAGGTGCCGCGCCGGTTCACCACCGTGTGGGGTACGTGCGACCCGCTGTTTACGCCGCGGCCACTCGGACCCCTCCTGGAGCCGGCAGCCGAGCTCGGCGGTGACCCGAAAACGCTTGTCTCCGGCGAAGCCCGACCGTTTGACGTCGCGCTGGCGTTCACCGAGGCGCTCGGCGCGATCACCCCCGCCGCGCTGATCGTCGAGGACATCCACTGGGCCGACGAGGCGACCCTCGACGTCGTGCGGCTCCTCGCGCGCCGCGCGGAGGCATCCGGTTTCTTGCTCCTGCTCAGTTACCGCAGCGATCAGCTGCATCGCGACCATCCAGTGCGGACCGTGCTCGGAGAGCTGACCGACGGTGCCGTGACTCGGCTCGAGCTACGAGGGTTGTCGCGCGATGCCGTCGGCGCGCTCGCCGGTCACTCCGGGTTGAACGCGAGCGCTTTGTTCGAGCGGACCGGCGGGAACCCGTTCTTCGTCACCGAGACACTCGCAGCGGGGACCGCGCGGGTGCCCGAGACTGTCCGTGACGCCGTGCACGCGCGCGTCGCCCGGCTGTCGCCCGAAGCCCGTGGGTTGCTCGACGCGGTCGCGATCGTGCCCCAACGCGCCGAGGTGTGGCTGCTCGAGACGCTCACCGACGGAGCGCTCGGCGCGCTGGACGAGTGCTTGGGCTCGGGCGTGCTGCGAGCGGAGGCAGATGGGGTTGTCTTCCGGCATGAGCTCGCGCGGATCGCGATCGAGGAATCGCTCTCGCCTGACCGCGCGGTCGCGCTTCATCGCCGTGCACTCGCCGCGCTTGCTGACTCCGCGCTCGGGGGTCATGACCTATCCCGCTTGGCTCACCACGCCGAAGCGGCGGGCGACGCCGAGGCGGTGCTGCGCTATGCGCCCGCGGCCGGTGAGCAGGCGGCCGCGCTCGGTTCACCGCGCGAGGCTCAGCACCATTACTGGCGTGCGCTGCGTTTTGCCGGTGCGCTGGCGCCCGCCGCGCGTGCCGAACTGCTCGAGCGGTTCGCGAACCATGCCTACCTGTCAGACATGCGCAGCGAGGCCGTCGACGCGATCGATCAGGCGATCGCAATCCACCGGCGCCAGCGCGACGTCGTGAAGGAGGGCGACGACATGCGTGTTCGCGCGCGGCTGCTCGCTTGCATCGGTCGGGCGCCGGAAGGGCTCGAGAGCGCACGTGAGGCGGTCCGAGTGCTCGAGCAGGTGACGCCCGGCCGCGAGCTCGCGCGCGCGTACAGCGCCCTCGCGGGCCTCTCGACGCTCACCGGCGACCCGGCGCCCACGCTCGAATGGGGCGCGAAGGCGATCGCATTGGCTGACGCGGTCGGTGACACCGAGGCCCTCGTCCACGCCCTCAACAACGTCGGCAGTCTCGAGATGCGGATGGACGATCTTGAAGGGCAGGCGAAGCTCGAGCGCAGTCTTGAGCTCGCTCGCCAGGCGCATCTCGGTGTCGATGCCGGGCGGGCGTACATCAACCTCGCCTGGGCGCTTTGGTTCCAGGGGAGATTCGCCGAGGCGCTCGAGGTCCTCGGCCGCGGGATCGACTACACGCAGCGGCTCGGCCTCGAGGCGTGGCTCAAATGCCTCCTCGGCAGCCGCGCGGTCGTCGAATTGGCGCTCGGTCGATGGGATGAGGCCGCGACGACCGCCCAGACGCTGCTCGACGGGGCGCGCGACCAGGTGATTGGCCCTCGCTCAGACGCCCTCCGCGCGCTCGCGCTCGTCCGCGCCCGGCGCGGAGACCCCGGAGCGTGGCCGCTGCTCGACGAGGCACGGCAGATCGCGATCGCTGCCGATGACCTGGACCTTCTCTGGCCGGCTGCGTCGGCGCGCGCCGAGGCGCTCTGGCTCGAAGGCCGAACCGAGGCGATCGATGCGGAGACGGAGCTGACCTACGACCGCGCCTGCCGGCTGGGCGAGTCGCGGATCGCCGGCGAGCTTGCGTGCTGGCGCGCTCGGGCCGGGCTGCCGGTCGAGCTGCGTGACGGAGTCCCGGACTGCTACCGCCTCCAGCTGGCTGGCGAGCCGGAGCTCGCCGCTGAGGCGTTCCGCGCCGAAGGGGCCATCTACGACGCGGCCGTCGTGCTCGTTCCGTCGACTGACGGCGTCGCGTTGCGCGCGGCGCTTGACGAGCTTCGCGCGCTCGGCGCCAAGCCGGCGGCGGTGATCATCACCCGCCGGCTCCGCGAGCTCGGCGAGCGCCAGGTCCCGCGCGGCCCGCGCGCGAGCACGACCGAGAACCCGGCCGGGTTGACGAACCGCGAGCTCGAAGTTCTGCCACTACTCACCGAGGGGCTGCGCAACGCGGACATCGCGCGGCGACTCGTCGTCTCGCAAAAGACCGTCGACCATCATGTCTCGTCGATCTTCCGCAAGCTCGGCGTCAACCGGCGCGCCCAGGCCCGCGCCGCGGCCGAACGGCTCGGGGTCAAACCTACGGCGACACCATCCAGTTCCGCACCGCCTCACTGAAAAGGGACTGCCGGTGGGCCAGCTGTCACGCGTGTGTCGTCTTGAACCGGGTGACCAATTCGGTGAGTCGGGCTGCATTGGCGGCCAGGTCTCCGGAGGACATCGCGATCTGCTGAGCTGACGCGGCCGTCTCCTCGGTCGAGGCCGAGAGCTCCTGGGTGGTCGCGGACGACTGATCGGCCACGGCCGCGACCTCATCGATATCGCCCATCATGGTGTGGGCGCTGTCGGCCATGTGATCTGCGGCAACGGCCAGTTGCTCGATCTCGACGGTCATCTGGCACACCGCGGCATCGATCGACTGGAAGGACTCGCGGGCCTGATCGACGGCCGTTGCGCCCGCGGCGGTCTGCTGCGCGCTGTCGGTCACGACGTCCACGGCCCGTGCCGTCTTGCTCTGGATGGTGCTGATCAACCGTGAGATCTCCTCGGCGGCATTCTGCGACCCCTCGGCCAGCTTGCGGACTTCTTCGGCCACCACAGCAAAGCCGCGGCCCTGCTCACCGGCGCGAGCCGCCTCGATCGCTGCGTTGAGCGCGAGAAGGTTGGTCTGCCCGGCGATGTCGGTGATCGTCTTGACGATCACTCCGATCTGCTCAGAGTGGGCCGCCAACTCGCGGATGGCGCCGGTCACGCCCTCAGAAGACTCCCGGACCGCGTGCATCGTCTCTCCGGCACGGTCGGAATCGTGCACGCCTCTCTGAGCCAGAGAGCGCGCCTCGCCGGCCATTGACACCGTGCGGTGGATGCGGTCGGTGGCCTCCCCGGCGATGCTTACCACCTGTAGCGCGGCTGTCTTGGCGGCGTCGACTCTGCGGACCTGGAGTTGGGCGCCCTGCGCGACCCCCTCAACCGCGTGCGCGATCTCTCCGGAGGTGCGGCTGGACTCCTCAGACGTCGCGTTCATCTGCTGGGAGGCCTGGTGAACGCTCGTGGCCGCGTTTCCGAAGCTCCCGACCAGATCGCGGAGATGCGCCGTGGCGCTGTTGTACGCGTCGTAGGCGGCGATCATCGTCTCGCGCAGATCGCCGGTAAGAGTGAGCATCACTCCGATCTCGTCTGCGCCACCCTGCGGGGGTGCGCCGGTTCCGCCGCTACCGGGGCGCAGCTCAACCGTCAGATCGCCGTCGGCGAGTGCCTGTAGCCCTCGCATGAGCTGCAGCCTCACCGCCTTCGCTGCGCCGCGCATGTGCTGATGCGCGAGCTTTGCGTCGCGGTGCAGCGCAGTCACCGTGGCCCATGTCACGACGACGCAGAACAGGACGCCGGCGCCCGCCAAGATCAAGGAGACGGCCGCGCCTGAACTCCCCGCCACGGCGAGCGCCGCCTGCGCGACCATCACGACCACCGACCCGCCTGCGAGCAGGCAGAACTTCCATTTCAACGCAAGATCTCGGAATGCGTGCATCGTCTCCACCTCTGGTGTGATCGCTCAACCTGTCATCGGCCAGCCGGCGCAACGACTTGAGCGCGACTATCCGACTGGCTACGAGCCGGATCGCTACCAGCCGCGGGTGCCGGGCGGCCCCTTGAACGGGCCGACGAGATCGCCGGTGATCCATCCTCCGTAAAAGTCGCCCGGCTGGGCCTGCACGCGTTCGTCGTCAACCCACGCCGCGTCCACGCGTCCGGGATAGAAGGCGACATGGTCGCGGAGCACCTCGTAGCCCACCGTTGGGGCCGCGTAGCTCCAGGCCACAGCGTGTGCCCGAGCCCCCGCGACCAGCCCATCGAGGTAACGCGCGTCGCCCTTGAACTCACACCATGTCGAACCGGCATCGCTCGCGGTCAACAGATCGAGGCGGACATCAGCGGGTGGAACGTAGATCGTTGGCGGGTGACTGGTCTCGAGCACCCGCAGGGCCTGGATCGAGTCGGCCAGCACCTCGCCGGCCCACTCAACGCGGACCCGGCGGTCACACGCTGTGACGACGGGCGGACGCGGATAGTCCCACACTCGCTCCACCCGCCCAGCGTAGACCGCCGCGGCGTTACGGCGCCGTGCGCACCGACCAGTTCAAACCGTATGCCACGATCACCGAGATGCCCACGCCCCACGCCGAACGAGCGCCTGCGGGGTCCGCGACCGCCGTGCGGTTCGGTCGTGACCTCTTGTCAAAGGCGGATAGGAGGATCAGTCGCGATCGCGTGACGAGGTGGGTTGCGATCCTCACCGGGGTCACCTTCTTCTTCGCCGGCCTGGTGAAGTTCGTCTTTCACCATTGGGAGCTGCATGCGTTTCGCAGCTTCGGCCTTCCCTGGCCGTCCGCGCTGGAAATCTTCGCCGGAGCGCTTGAAATGGTCGGAGGAGTCCTGCTCGTGCGATGCCGGGCTGTCGTACCGGCCGCCGTCCTGCTTGCCGCCACCATGGTCGTCGCCATTATCGCCTCGGGCATCGGACATGGCGACGTGATCCCGAGCCTGACCCTCGCGCCGGCACTGCTCCTGGCGACCTTGTTCCTGCTCGTCCGCGGCCTCGGGCGTGGAGGCACCCACAAGGCATAGCGCATCCGGTGACCCGCTCGCGAGCCGCGCCGGAGGGCTTGCGCCTCGGCAGAAGAGCGGCTACACGACCTCGGTCCGAACGTCCCTGTCGCTCAGTCGAGCGGACCGAGCCGGTAGCCGACGCCGCGGACCGTCTCAAGCGCGACGGCGCGGTTGCCCATCTTCCTTCGCAGCCCGCTGACGACCGCCTCGACAACGTTTGAGTTTGCGCCCGTCCATTCGTGTCCCCACACCTCGCGCAGCAGCTCCTCGCGGGTGACTGCGATGCCCTCGCGGCGCTGCAGGTGACGCAGGACGTCCAGCTCCAGGCGGCTGAGGTCGACCCCGCGGCCGTCGAGCACGAGCCGACGCGCTGCCGGATCGAGCGCGGCGGGCCCGTCGGCGCCGAGCTCACGCCCGACGACTTCGCTGAGCCAGCCGTCGATCGAGCCCGGCCCGAAGTCGTTCACCAGCGTCCAGCGAGTGTCTTGCCCGAGCTGAACCGGTTCGCCGGGCAGCGCAGCGAACCCGAGCGGAGCGAGCACGGTCAGCGCGCGATCGAGGTCAGGCACGGGTGTGTACAGCCGCCGCAGGTGCGGACGGAGCTCTAGATAGGCACGCTTGACGTCCAGCCACAGTCTCGCCGTGGCGGTGTCGCCGGATGCCAGCGCGTGACGGTTGAAGAGCACACGCTGGTGCGAAGGCACCGGAGCGCGGCGCAGGTGCTCCATCCATGCAGCGGTGACGGGGTCGCTGCGCAGCAACGAGCGACTGACGTCCTGCGGCTGGCAGAGGCTCGAGAAGCCTTGCACCATCCCCGCGGCGTCGCGCACGACCCGGAAGCTGTCCGGCGCCGAGCGCCACCAGGCATCGACGAGAGCGGTCGCCTCGGGGCCCTGCTGGGAGGCGCTCAGCGCTGTGATGGCTGCGTGATCAGCGGCGCAGGCGGGTTCGATGGTGAGCTCGTCGGAGCCGCTTGGGAAGAACGCGTCGCGGACGATCGGGTTCTCGACCAGGTAGAGGAGGTCGGCGGTGTAGCGCCAGAGATCGCCCCGCCCAGCCGTGCGCAGCTCCGCGCGCAGGCGGGTCCAGGCGGCGCGACGGTGAGCGCGGTGACGGGCCGGATCCGATGCCTGGAGCAACGTGCTCGTGGCCACCCGCACTGTGTCGTGAACGACCAGGCCCTCGGCGCCGAGCTCGGCAAACGGCAACGCGCGCAGCGCGCCGAACAGCTCGCCGGGGTCGTCGTCCGGCAGCATCGCCTCCAAGAGGGTGAGCGTCGTCCGGCGGACGACCGCGGCGGCGTCGAGGGCGCGGCGGGTCATCGGATCGAGTCCATCGATGTACAGGTGGGCCAGTTCCTCGACCATCGGCCCCAGCACGGCGTCCTCCGCCGGCAGCCACGGCCGCTCCGCCAGCGCGCCCGCGGCGAGCTGGAGCGAGAGCGGGTGCCCGCGCGCGATCCGGGCAACACGCTCGGCGACCGCACCGTCCACGCCGGCGCGGCCCAGCAGGGTTCGCGCCGCCTCCTCGCTCAAGTTCTCGAGCCGGATGGCGCGCAGCAGATCGCCGAGGTCCCGTTGCCACGCGGCGGGAGTGTCGCGCCCCGCCAGCAGAAGACGCACGTTCTGGGGCAGCGCCGGCACGAATGACTGGCGCAGCCACGCGTCGAGAAGCCGAAGCTGCTCATGCGTATCGATCGTCAGCAGGACGCGCTCATCGCCCGCGAGCGCCCCGGTCACGTCCGCGACCGTGGCCAGGGGCCTGCCGAGCGCGTTTCCCAGCGACGTGAGGAAGCCGCGTTCGGTTGGCTCGAACGCGCGGCCGTCGAGCGCGACCACTCGCGTGCCGCGTGCGCGCGCGTCCACAGCGGCGGCATGAAGGAGCGTCGACTTGCCAACACCCGCAATGCCGTGGACCACGGCGACAAGAGGCATGTCGCGCTCGACGAGCTCGAGCAACGCTGCCCGCTCCCGCTCGCGACCGACTAGCGCGCCGGCGCGCTGATCGAGCGTCGACTGGAACGTGCGCCGCCTCATCGGCTCCTCGTCGAGTCTATACAGCGACGCTGGTGGTCACCAGCGGCCGGTGGCTGCGGTGTTCGCGGCCCATTCACCGGCGGCGTGTGATCTCTGTCGGCCGCTCGAGCACGCCGAACTCGCGCGTCGTCACGTCGGCCATCCCGGGGTTCGCGAGCAGGGCGCCGAAGATCGGACCGCTGACATAGGCCTCCATCGCCTCCCGGCTCTCCCACGCATACACGCCGCCGTAGGTGTTGACGGAGGGGTTCGCGAGCCACGCCTTCGCGCGCAGTCCGGGGATCTCGGCGAACGCCGGCGCCGACGCCTCACAGTGGGCCCGGTAGGCGTCGGGCTCGAGGCCCGCGAGCTGGAAGGTGACGACCTGGATGTGATCGGTGGGATTCATGTGTGACTCCTGGTTCGGGAAGGCGCAAACGTAGACCGTCGACGTGCCCGAATCGTGAGCTTTCCCTGAGGGCTTCCTGAAGTCAGGGCCGGCGTGGCGGCGTAGGTCCGGCCCGTCTCAGAGATCCCTCAGACACATCTCAGGAACCACCGCAGATCCGGCCTACGGTGCTCACCACACGACCCGAAAGAGGACACCATGCAGACACTCGACCAGAGTCGCATCGAGGCATTCGCCGGTCAGATCGCCACTGAGGTCGGCGCCGCGCTGAACGCCGCGCTCGTCGTGGTGGGCGACGAGCTCGGCCTGTACCGCGCGATGGCCGACGCCCAGCCAATCGGCGCCGGCGAACTGGCGGCGCGCACCAACACGCACGAGCGCTACGTGCGCGAGTGGCTCAACGCGCAGGCCGCAGGCGGCTTCGTGACCTATGACGGCGACGAGGACAGCTATACCCTGCCCGCTGAGCACGCGTTCGTCCTCGCCGACGAGTCGAGCCCCGTGGCCATGGCCGGGATCTTCCAGGCCGCGACCGCCGTGATAGACGGTCGGACGCGCGTCGCGGAGCGCTTCCGTACGGGCGAGGGCGTCGGCTGGCATGAGCACCACGACGGCCTCTTCTGCGGTACGGAGCGTTCCTTTGGCGCCAACTACCGCATGCACCTCGTGCCGGAATGGCTACCGGCGCTCACCGGCGCCGTCGGGAAGCTGGAACGCGGAGCCAGCGTCGCCGACGTCGGCTGCGGCCACGGCGCGTCGACGATCCTCATGGCGCAGGCGTTTCCGGCCTCGACGTTCACCGGCATCGACGTCCATCCCGAGTCGATCGCCACGGCCCGCATACGTGCGCAGGACGCGGGCGTCGCCGATCGCGTGCGCTTCGAGGTAGCGGACGCCACCGGATACGCAGGCGGCGGGTACGACCTCATCGCGTTCTTCGATGCCCTTCACGACCTCGGCGATCCGGTCGGCGCGGCCCGGCACGCTCGGGCGGCGCTGGCCGACGATGGCTCGTGCATGCTCGTCGAGCCGTTCGCCGGCGACCGGATCGAGGACAACCTCAATCCTGTGGGGCGCATGTATTACGGCTTCTCCACGCTCTTGTGCACACCGGGGTCGCTCTCGCAACCTGGCCGCGCCGGGCTGGGCACCCAAGCCGGCGAGGCCCGCCTGCGCGAGGTGATGCTCGAGGCAGGCTTCGGCTCGGTCCGCCGCGCCGCGGAGACGCCTCTGAACCTGGTGCTCGAGGCCCGCGCCTGAGCGCTCTACGGCACACAGCAGGACGTTGGCGACGCGAGGGCCCTGTGCGGTCCTCTGCGTTGCCGCTCCGGCCGAGGTGGCGCGTGGGCTCGCGGCTGGTAGGGTCACGCGCGGAGCTATCGCAAAGCCGGGCAGCCGATCAATCGGAAGGCGCTTTATGCGAGAGAGAGAGATAGACCAATGAGTGAGACTGAGAAGACCTTCGACGGGCAGTGCTATTGCGGTGCCGTCAAAATTGTCGTTACGGGCGATCCGGTGGGCGCCGGCTACTGCCACTGCGCCTCTTGCAGGAGCTGGTCTGCCGGCCCCGTCAATGCTTTTACTCTCTGGAAGCCCGAGGCCGTCAAGGTGACTGAGGGAGAAGACCAAATCGGTGAGTACCACAAGAACGAGCGCAGCTATCGCCAGTGGTGCAAGGTCTGCGGCGGCCATTTGTTGACACGACACCCGGAGTGGGATCTCGTCGATGTCTACGCAGCGACGATTCCCTCGCTTCCATTCACCCCGGGAGTACACGTCAACTACGAGTCGACGGTGCTGCCCATGAAGGATGGCCTGCCCAAGCTCAAGGACTTCCCCGAGGAACTGGGCGGCTCCGGCCAGGCGCTACCCGAATAGCGCCGCGGCTCCGCGATGCCGTGCCGGAGGACCATCCGGCGCTTCGCTTGATCTTCCGGCGGTCATCGCTGTCAAACGAACGCGATCGGCCGCTGCTGCTGGCCAATCCGGCCCACCTCGTGTGGCGTGAGCCGACGGGCGGCGAGCCGTTCCGAGTGCGGGTCGCGGTCAATGCCGAAGCGGTGATCGCAGGCTTCGCAACGCTTGTCATCGTTCCCGAAGCCGCGGAACTGGACGACCTGTTTGTCGACCCTGCCTTCATGCGACACGGGGTCGGGCTGGCGCTGGTCCGTGATGCGGCACGTCTGGCGAGCGAGGCCGGCTGCGCGGCGCTCGCCGTGACCGCTAACCCGCACGCCGCAGCGTTCTACGCCGCGGCCGGCTTCGATGGCAGCGAGACGGTCAACACGCCGCTCGGCGCCGGGACGCGGCTCAGTCTGCAGCTCTCTGGAGCGCTCTGAGGCTTGGCGTCGCGTTCTCACACGAGAATGCGTTCGAGCAGGCGCTGCGCATTCCCGCCCATGTAGGCCTCGTATGACGCGTCACGGAGGTCCCAAGCCTGGATCTCAGCGAGCGCACGGCCGTATCGGAGCATCGGCCAGTCGGTGCCGAACAGCACCTGACGCCGGAGCACGGTGTCGATGAAGTGGACGACATCGCCCCAGCCTCCGCCGGCGCCCGGGGCCTGATAGCGCGGGGAGATGGCTCCGAACTCGAGGTAGACGTTCGGATGCTTCCACGCGACCGCGATGGCCTCGTGCGGCCATGGCCAGCCACCGTGGTGGCAGATCAGCGTGAGCTCCGGGAAGTCACACGCGACGCGATCGACCAGCAACGGTCGTCCGTTGTCGATCGAGCCGTGGGCGGAGAAGTTGATGCCCGTGTGGATCCCCACGGGGATGTCGAGTTCGACGCATTTGGCATAGACCGGGTAGCAGAGCGCGTCCGTGGGGGAGATGCGGAGGAACCCGGGGACGAAGGACACCCCTCTCAGCCCAAGCTCGTGGTAGGCCCGGTCGATCTCGCGCACCGCCCCCATACCGTCTCTTGGGTCGACCGACGCGAATCCGCACGCGAAATGTTCGCGATGGCCTGTGACGATCTCCGCGACGCGCGTGTTCCACTCGTGGTAGTCGCCCCATTCCTGCTCTGCCTGCAGGATGCTCGGCCCGATCCCGTTGTTGCTCATCTCGGCGAGCAGCTCGGGCACCGGCATGTTGAGCAAGGGCACGAAGCCGTAGACGTCGTCATAGCGCATGTACTCCGGCGGGATCGGGACCGGCGGATCATCAGGTCCGTCGCGCCACGGCGGCTTGATTCGGATGTCGACGATCCCGGTGCTCACAGCATCCCGCCGTTCACCAGCCGAGCTCGACTTCGCGATCCCATACCACCGCGTCTTGCGAGGGCGCCGCGGCGAGTAGCTCGCTCTTCTTGACTCGCATCGAGGGCGTCCGCGGGAATGGCTCACGCCGGTACTCGATGTAGCGCGGGACCTTGTGCTTGGCCAACCGCTGAGCGCAGAAATCGACGATCTCACGCGGGGCCAGTTGCTCCTGGCCGCCTCCCTCGACGAGCGCGACGTACGCCTTGACCTCCTCGCCACGCAACTCGTCCGCAACGGGCACCACCGCCGCCTCGAGGATCGCGCCGTGCGAGCGCAGCAGCTCTTCGACCTCCGCGGCAGCGACGTTCTCGCCCGAACGCCGGATGATGTCCTTCTTACGGCCCATGAAGAACAGGAAGCCGCGGTCGTCCTGGCGGCCGATATCCCCGGTGTGAAACCAGCCGTCGCGGAACACTTCAGCCGTCGCGTCCGGACGGTTCCAGTACTCCTGCATCAGGCCGGGGGCCTTCAAGGTGATCTCGCCCGGCGCGTTCACGGCGGTGTCATTCCCCTCGTCGTCGGAGATCCGCACGTGGACCTCCGGACACGGAATCCCGATGGAGCCCGATCCCGTCATCGCGTCGCCGCACTCGAGCGGCATTCCCACCACGAGCCCGGTCTCAGATAGTCCGTAGCCCTCGACCCAGGGGAAGCCCCAGCGCTCGTGCAGCTCCGCCTGGCTGGCGGTGGGAACGCCGATCTGGAGGGCGAACTTGACCCGGTGCTCGCGATCGCGCGCGTCGGGGGGCGCCTTCAGCAGCAGGCTCGGGATCGACGCCAGACCGAACAACCGCGTCACGTCATGCTCGCGGACCACGTTCCAGAAGCGCGACACGCTGAAGCGCCGCATCACAACCAGCGCCGTCCGCGCGTGCAGCGACACGAGCATCTGCCATGGAGGATCGCCATAGAAGAACTGCAGGCAGCAGAGCAGGCGATCGTCGGACGTGAGGTCATAGAGCCTGAGGTACAGATCCGCGAAGCGCAGCCAGTATCGATGGCCGGTGACGCATCCCTTGGGCGGTCCGGTGGTGCCCGACGTGTAGTAGATATTCGTCGGCGCGTCCGGGTTGACGGTGAGCGCGGCCACGTCGAGCGCTCCCTCTGCGGCCTGGAAGGCCGCGAGCCCGTCGGGCTCCGCCTCTGAGACGACCACGATCTCCACGAGCTCTGGGCAGCGAGCCTGAAGCGAGCGCACGAGCGCCTCAGCGCCGCGCCCGACGACCGCCAGCGTCGCTCCGGAGTCCTGGAGCATGTGGCCCGCGTCGTACTCTCCGGCCGAGGTGTTCAGCGAGACGAGGATCCCGCCGTTGGCGACGACCGCGAGCCAGGTGACCATGAATTCGGTGCGGTTCTCCAGCATGATCGCCACCCGATCGCCGGGCTTGATCCGCTCTCTGAGGTAACCGGCGAACCCCTCGACGCGGCGGCGCAAGCCCGCCCGGGTGACGCTGATGCCGTCCTCGAAGATCAGGGCCGGACCGTCAGGCGCCGACTCGCAGGCCTCGACGAACAGCGAGATGATGTCGGGCGCCGTGACCCGCCTCTCGGGGGTCCCGTCCGCCCAGCGAGCCGAGGCGTCGGTCACTCGTACCATGCGTCGGGGGCGACGCGCGTCTTGGTCTTCCAGTCGAGGTCATGCGTGAAGATCAGCTCGGCATTGTTGTCCGCCTTGATCTGCTCGAGGATCTGCCAGCTCTCCACCATCGCATCCGGGCTCCAGACGATCGCCGGAAGCACGCCGAGCTCGATGTTTCGGGGAAGGTATGCCGCATCACCGACCAGGATCAACGTCTGGTGTTCGAGCTTGACGACCATCGACTGATGACCGGGAGAGTGACCCGGGGTCGGGAAGATCACCACCTTGCCGTCTCCGAAAATGTCACGTCGGCCCGTGAGGACCTCCCACCGCACCGGATGATCAAAGTCGGCCTTGACGTACAGATCCTGTTGATAGGACGGTGGCCAGAATGCCGCCTGCATCTCGCGACGGTGCACATAGAAGGTGGCATCCGGGAAGAACTCGATGCCGCCGGAGTGGTCGTAGTGCAGATGCGAGTGGACGACGTGCGGAACGTCGCCTGGTTCGACGCCGATCTCGGCCAGGCGGCTGACGACGTCGTCGCCCTCGCTCATCGTCAGGACAAACGCGTCCGCGATGTCTCCCAGACGACCGTGCGGGTCGGTGATCAGGTCGCGGTGCCCGCCGCTGTCGAAGAGCACGTTTCCGTCCGGGTGCGTGATGAGATAGAAGAAATACGGGATATCCACCGACGTTCCGACGTCGGGGTGAAACGGGTCGAAGACCGCCATGTCCGCCCGCTCGCCACCGCCATGGAATGCGTAGAGCCTCATTGCGTCTCCTTTGTCAACTCCGCAAGATCGGGTGAAGCCTGGGTCCGGGCGGCGCTGCTGGGGTCACCGGTCTTGTAGCCGACCATTCCCAACGCCAGCTCCACGAGCTCCTCGGCAATGGCCGGCAGGGAGAGTTCGCCGGCCGGCGAGTACCAGTACACGACGCCGCTGCACATATGCAGTAGAGCCAGCCTGGTGAGCTTCGGGTTCCTGACGACGAAGTCGCCACTCTCCACGCCGGCCGCCAGCGCATCTCGCCAGAGGACCTCGTAACGGTCGCGCAGCTTGATCATGCTCTTCAGCTGTGAGCTGCTCAGCGCACGGAGCTCGTTGTCGCTGACGAGCGACATCAGTTGCTCTCGCCCGTGGTAGAGGACGTGCCAGCGCACGAGCGCGGACAGACGGTCGGCTGGACTGCCGGTCTCCTTTATCACTGTTTGAGCCCCGGCCGTGAGCCGATGGAGGCCGTCTCTCATGATGTCGATCAGCAGGTCGTGCTTGCTCGACATGTAGTGGTAAAGCGCCGCGGTCGAAACTCCGGCGTCGCGCGCGATGTCGCGAATGCCGGTGGCCTCGAAGCCGTGTGCCGCGAACAGCCGCAGAGCGGCCTCGCGCACCCTCCCCTCCGTGTCCTGCGACGTGTTTCTGGTCATGTCCGCTCTCGTAGCCCGGATGGTGTGTCGACGGGCACCCTATCGATCGATCGATTGGGGTTCAAGAGTGCGCGCCGTTAGCTCGGAAGGTCGCCAGGCCATCGTGCTGTTCCTGCGATCGGCTGGCCAGGGCGTAATAGGCCTTGGAGAGACGCAGATGATCCTCGAAGGACAGGTTCCTCCCGCGCGCAGCGAGCTCTTTGGTCATGGCTATCCCGCCAGCCGGGTTGTCCCGGATCGCGCCCGCGATGTCATAGGCGGTGGGCAGCAGCTTGTCGAGCTCCACCACTCGGCTCACGAGCCCAGCGGCGAGTGCCTGCTCGGCACCGATGGGCCGGCCCGTCAGGAGCATTTCCATCGCCAGCGCCGAACCAACTGTGCGTGGGAGCAGATACGTGTTCATGGCGCCGAGCAGGCCCCATCTCGCCTCCGCGGCGCCGAACTGTGCGTTGGGACTCGCGAGCCGGATGTCGCAGAGCAATGCGAGCTCGAGGCCGCCGGCCAGCGCGTGGCCATTGACCGCGGCGATCAGGGGCTTGGTGCAGATCACGCCGAAGTCCCACTGGTCGGGCTGCCAGGGCCCCCAGGACTCCGGCTCGTCATCCTCGCTGTGATAGAGCACCAAATCGGCTCCAGCGGAGAACGCGCGCTCACCTTCCCCGGTGACGATCGCCACCGCGATGTCCTCGCGCGAGTCGATCTCATGGATCAGCTCGGTGATGCGTGCGTACATGGGGCGATCCATTGCGTTCATCTTCGTCGGGCGATTGACGCGGATCTCCGCGATGCCATCGCGGATGGTGAATAGGACTGCCTCGTGCTCGCTCATCTCACATGCTCCTGTTCTGAGTCCCATTGACGGGCGCCGGTCTCGCCCGCTTGCGCGACCAGGTCGCTCTTCTTGACCCGCATCGAGGGCGTCCTCGGGAACTCGCCGACATACTCGATGTAGCGGGGAACCTTGAAGCGGGCGAGGCGAGCGGCGCAGTGAGCCAACAGGCTCCGAGGCGACACCGCTGCCTCGTCCGCCTCGGGCACCAGCGCGACGAACGCCTTGACCTCTTCACCGCGGATGTCGTCGGGGACCGCCACGACGGCGGCATCGAGCACCGCAGGATGCTGGCGGAGCACCTCCTCGACCTCCATCGCAGCGACGTTCTCCCCGCTACGCCGGATGATGTCCTTGAGCCGGCCAACGAAATAGAGAAAGCCGTGTTCGTCGGCGGTGACGAGATCGCCGGTATGAAACCAACCACCCCGGAAAACGTGGTCGGTCGCGTCGGGGTTGTTGAGATAGCCGCGCATCAACCCGGGCGCTCGCAGAAGCAGCTCCCCCTGATGCCCCACCGGCACGGCGCGCCCCTCCTCGTCGGCGATCAGCACGTCCACGCCGGCGCAGGGCTGGCCGATGGAGCCCGACCCGATCATCTCAGCGGCGGATTCACGTGGCATTGCCACCACCAGTCCGGTCTCGGTCAGCCCGTAGGCCTCGACCCAATCAAACCCCCAGCGGGCGACGAGGTCCGCGTGCAAGCTGCGCGGAATGCCGACGTGGACCGAGAAGCGCACCGTCGTGCCCTCGTCTCGCTGTGCGGGGCGCTTGAGCAGCAGCGCGGGGAGGGAAGCAGATCCGAACAGTTGGGTGACGCCGTGCTCGGCAACGACATTCCAGAAGCGCGAGATGCTGAGGCGCCGCATCACCACGAGCGGCGCCCCCACCGACAGCGAGGCGAGGATCATCCACGGCGGGTCCACGTAGAAGAACTGAAACCAGCAGAGCAGGCGGTCCTCGCTGCCGAGGCCGTACGTGGACGTGTACACGGTGATGAAGCGCAACCAGAACTGGTGATCGAGCATGCAGCCCTTCGGCAGCCCGGTCGTTCCTGACGTGTAGTAGACGTTGACGACGTCGTCGAGGCGGGGGTGAAGCGCCCGGAGATCCACCGGCTCCAGACCTGCGCCGAACGCCGACAGCCCATCGGGCTCGCTCCCATCGAGCCGAACGACCTGTTCAATCGCGGGACACGACGAGCGCAGCGCGACCACCAGCGCCGCCACGTCATCATCGACGATCGCGACCCTCGCCCCGGAGTCGCGCAACATATGAGCGGCGTCGTGTTCACGGACAGCGGGATTGATCGACACAAGAATCGCTCGGCTGGCCACGGCGGCCAGCCAGGCGATCACCCATTCGGTCCGGTTGCCGAGCACGATCGCCACGCGGTCCCCCGGCTTGACCGTCTGCTGTAGGAACGCGGCGAAGCGCCCGGCGCGCGTCACCAGGTCCTCGATCGTCACGACCAGGCCGTCCTCGAACACCAGCGCCGGTCGGTCAGGCGCCCTCGTATGCGCCGCCGCGACGATGTCCAGGATCGACTCGGCGGGTGGCTCGGGTGAAGCAGTCAGGACGGCCTGGCCTTCCCGTCGGCCGCGTCAGACGACCTCATTCGGCCGTTGGAGCCACGCCGGCGGACACCGCTGCCGGATCTGAGTCGTATTCGAACAGCGGCGCCCGGCGTCGATTGCGGGTCCGGTTCAGTGCCACCGTCGCCCACACCGCTCCAATCGCCGCCCAGATCAGCGAGATCCAGACGATGCTGCTCCCCCCACCTGCGACCTTGAACGGCTGGCCGAGGAAGGCCTTGAAGAACGCTTCGTACAGGATCCAGAGGTCGACCACGATGCCGACCACCGGGATGATCCCGTTGAGCCAGATGTCGAACTCCTCGCGCCGATAGCGCAGGTGATAGGCGATGTTCGCGACATTCACGAAGATGTACGGGACGATCACGAAGAAGACGAACACCTGACCGAGCCACGAGTAGGCGTTCCCGGCGCTGTGGCCCTGCCACAGCCCCATCAGGACGGGCCCGAAGGCGGCCAGGGTGAACATGGCCAGCAGAGCGTTCCGTGGTGTCTGGTTGCGATCAAGCACGCCAAAGCGCCGCGGCGCGTATCCCTCGCGCGCGAGCGCATAGAGCATGCGCGCGCCGCCGAGCATCACGCTGCCCATGATCGCGATGATCGCTGTGGCGGCGGTGAAGATCACGAGGACCTTGAAGCCACCGATGTAGTGAGCGGCAAGGAGATACACCGCCCCGCTCTGAGACGCGGCGTTGAGGTAGCGATCCATCTGCGCGACAGGAGCCGCGACGGCCAGTGCGTAGCCGGTGAACGCCCAGAAGAGACCGGCCAGGATCGTCACCCAAATCGTCGCCTTGGGAATCAGTGACTTCGGGGACTCAGCCTCCTCGGCAACCGTCGCGACGATGTCGAAGCCGGCGATTGAGAAGACACCGAAGAGGATGGCCACCTTGAGCCCGGACAGCCCGCCGATGCCCTTGCTCGGGTTCAGCGGATCGGTCGAGAGGTGCCCAGTCACGCCCTGATGGATGATCAGGTACAGCGAGAACAGCAGCACGAACACAACCTCGATCGTCAGGAAGATGAGGACATTCCGGGTTGAGCGTTTCACCCCGGCGAGGCTGAGTGCCATCACGACGGCCACCGTCACGAATCCGCCGATCACCGCGGTGCCGTACCCCGTGCCGATGCCGAACAGACTCAGGATCGAGTTGAACGTCTCCCCGCCGATCAGCGGCTGAAGGACTACGCCGATGATCCCGTACAGGGTGAACACCAGCCAACCGAGCCATAGACCGAGCCACGGATGAGTCGACTCCCAAAGCCACGTGTACGCGCTGCCGGCGGACGGCCGCCGGTTGTTCATCACGGCGTAGCTCACGGCCGTCGGCAGAACGGCGAGGATCAGCAACAGGAAGATCAGCGGGGTTATCGGCCCCGCCGCCTGCTCCATGAACGGGATCACGAAGTACGTCGCGATCGCGAGTCCCATCCAGGCCATCGCCATCGCGCCGACGTGCCAGATGCCAAGAGCGTTGGGCTTGAGCGCGGCCTCTGAGTGACTCCCGTTATCCATCCTCACACCTCCGTAGGCAGCCGTGTCGGGCATGGATTGAGGGCACAGTGAGACCGGCCGGCTGTCCCGCCAGCACGACGACCACGGTTCAACGACCGCCAGCCGCACCCTCGAATGAGACCCTCTGACCGTCTAACCGATCGATCGATCGGTTAGACGGCGGCGAAGCTATCAATCGATCGATCACCTGTCAAGCCGACGGCTGCGCCTAGTGGCCGCCGATAGGGTTCCGCGGAACGTACCGGGATAGGAGACATGGATGCCCAGTCGCAATCGGTCGTTCGGCGCGAGCCGGACGCATTATCTGTCGGCAGAGAACCGGACCTTCGGATTCGACAACAGCGTCGCTCCGGCGCTGACGGTCGACTCCGGCGACATCGTCGTCTTCCAGTGTCGGGAGGCGTATGACGGGCAGGTGACCCGTGACGCGACGCTCGAGGCCGTGAGGCAGCTCGATTGGGGCCGGCTTCATGCGGTCACGGGACCGGTCGCCGTCAACGGGGCGGAGCCCGGGGATGTCTTGATGGCTGAGCTGCTCGAGTTCGAGCACGAGGGCTGGGGCTACACCGCGATCTTCCCCGGGTTCGGACTGCTGCCCGACGAGTTCGACGACTACGCGCTGCACGTCTGGCCGGTGAGTGATGACGGCTGGGGTCAGCTGAACCCTCGAGTTCGCGTGCCGATCGAGCCGTTCTGCGGCGTGATGGGCGTGGCCGGAGCCGCGCCCGGCCTCCAGCCCACGCTGCCCCCGACGCGGCTCGGTGGAAACATGGACAACCGTCACCTCTGCAAGAGCAGCGCCGTCTATTTCCCGGTCGAGGTACCGGGCGCACTGCTGTCGGTGGGAGATGGCCATCTCGCCCAGGGCGACGGCGAGGTGTGCGGAATCGCGATCGAGGCGCCGGTGACCGTCACGATCCGACTGTCGGTATTGAAAGCCCGCACGATCACGAGCGTGGAGTGCCGGCTCGCCACCGACACGACCCAGCGGGCGCGCGGCATGGGATATCACGTCACCACCGCCGCAGGGCAGGACATGCAGGAGGGCGCGCGCAACGCGGTGCTTACGATGATCGACTACCTCGAAACCGTGCGCGGACTGAATCGGACCGAGGCGTACATCCTGTGCAGCGTCGCCGGCGACCTGAAGATCGCCGTGCCGGTGCTGGGGGACGGGCACGCGAGCAACGTCACGTTCCATATGCCGCTCAGCGTGTTCTAGGACAGGATGTCCAGCTCGTACCCGCTGGCGGCGAGCACGTAGTCGCGCGACTCGCTCACGGTCTTCCGCAGCGCTTGAAGGTCGCGCCCAACGAGTGCCCCCTGCCACTTCTTCAGCGTGCCGGCTACGAACACCATCTCCACGTTGCGCGAGTCCGCACCGGAGACGACGGTCCCGACGGCGTTGTTGAGCGGCATCGTGTTGACGTCCTGCGCGTCGATGGCGACGATGTCGGCCTCCTTGCCGGGCGTCAGCGTCCCGACCTTGTGCAGAAGGCGATTGGCCCGTGCACCCTGGACGGTCGCGAACTCCAGCGCGTCGCGGACGCCGATGAGATCGGGGCCGTCGGGCTCACCTCGGTACCGACGGTTGAGGGCCAGCATCCGCTGGGTGGCCAGGAGGACCCTCATCTGCGTGAAGAAGTCGCCGCTCAGTGAGATCTCGACGTCGACGCTGAGACTCGGCCGCACGCCGTAGTCGAGGGCCTGCTGGATGGGCGGGATCGAGGCAGCGATGCCGAGCTGGGCGTCCGAGGTCGGCGAGATGGAGACGGTGGTTCCCGAATCGGCGATCAATTGCCACAGGCTCTCGGGCAGGTCGCTGCAGTGGATCAGCGTTATGTCGTCTCCCAGCAGCCCGTCGTGGCCCAGCTCCTCGATCTTCGCCGACGCCGCCGGACCGAAGACGCCGTCGATGCTGACGCCGATATCCAGGTCCCGGGCGAAGGTCAGCCACTCGGGGGTCACCGCCAGTCTGCCGACGCGCACGGCGAGCAGTCCGACGCGGAGCGAGAGCAGCTGGTCATCTGATGCGAAGTAGCGCTCCCGCAGCCGCGTGATGTCGTCCGGCCAGTGGTGATCCCACTCTCCGGCGAGTGGAGCGCAGGTCGCGTGGACGGCGCGGATACCGGCGTCCGCCATGGCGGTGATCGCCGCGTCGGAGTGGGCCGGAGTGCGGGAGTTGTGAGAGAAGTCCATGACGCAGGTGATCCCGGCATCCAGGCAGCCGAGCGCGCTGATCAGGGTTCCGGCGTAGACGTCCTGGGGCCGGTAGTGGGGAGCAAGGCTCCCGTGAGCCAGTGCGAGGTACGCCTCCACGCCACAGAGGTCAGGGACGAGACGGCGCAGCTGGTTCTGCCAGCAGTGGCGGTGCGAGTCGTGCATCCCGGGAATCAGCACTCGACCGCTGACGTCGACCACCAGCGCCTGACCGTCTGCGGCCGCGTGGCTCAGGTCAGGCCCGATCGCGGCGATCTCCCGGCCCTCGACGAGGATGTCGGCCGTGACGTGGTCGCCAACTTCGGGGTCCATGCTGATGACCGTCCCGCCGCGCAGGAGCATCCGCGTCCCTCGCCGGCCGCTTTCACCGAGCAGCCGAGCGAGCGTTCCCTCGCCGGAGCCCCCGGCGTGTACCTCGGTTCCGCGCATCACGCGGGCGTCTGCAACCGCGGCAACGGTTGGCGAAATTCGGGCGACGCCAGACGCAGGAACAGAGCGACGATCTCCTCCTCGGTGGCGGCGGCGCGGACGACTTCGGTCACGCCGGCTGCGATTGCCCGTTCACGGTCGGCTTCGGTCACGATCGACCCGCCGATCACGATCGGGATCGGCGGATCCGCCCTGCTGAGGCGCTCCGCGAGCTCCGGCGCGTAGTACAGGAACTCCCAGGAATGGACGCTGACTCCGACCACGTCGACATCCTCTTGCGTCGCCACTTCGCTGATCGTCGCCGGTAGAGCGAAGCGACCGGTGTAGATCACTTCGATCCCCGCGTCGCGCAGCATCCTGGAGACAACCAGCGCGCCCGCCTCGTGCTGATCGAGACCGAGAACCGTGATCAGCGCGCGGACCCGCCGACGTGTCATCGCGGCCGCTCCGCGGCGCGGTCGAGCGGGTCGTAGGGAGCGCCGTAGACCTCTCGCAGGACACCGATGCACTCGCCCATCGACGCGCCGGCATCGAACGCGTCCACGATCGCCGCCGTCGTGTTTGCGGTCGGGTTTCGCCCGACCTCGGCCAGCGCGTCAAGCGACTGGACCACGGTCGCCAGGTCACGTGAGCTGCGCCACTCCTTGACCTCGTCCACCAGTTCGTAGCACGGTTCGATGCGCTGTTCGGAGATGTCACGGAGGAGCGTGTCCTTCTCCGCCTCGAGCCGGTGACAGTTGACGCCGACGACCCGTCGGGTGCCGTCGGCCACCTCCCGTGCGCGGTCGACCATCGCCTCGGCAAAGATCGACCGGAAGAATCCGGCAGAGGACAGCTCAAGGATGTCGCCGAGCCCTTCGATGAAGTGGATGCGCTCCTCGATCCGGCGCTCGAACTCGTCGGTCAACGCTTCGACGTAGAACGAGCCGCCCAGCGGGTCCGCGACATCGCCGACTCCCGATTCCTCCTGAATGACCTGCTGGGTCCGGATCGCCACGATGTGGGCCGCCTGGGACGGAGTGCGGATCGCCTCGTCGAAGGCCGAGATCTCCATCGCCCGTACCCCGGCCATGGTGAGCGCGAGCGTCTGGCTCGCGCCGCGGACGATGTTGTTGGTCAGCTGCTCGGCGGTCATCGACGCGCCCGAGGTGTGGGCGGCGACGTTGATGGCCAGCGACCGCGGGTCCTTGGCCGCGAACTCGTCCCGCATCATGCGCGCATAGAGGCGCCGCGATGCTCGGATCTTCGCAACCTCCTCAAACACGTTCATGCGGCAGTTGACAAGCAGCGCGATCCGGGGTGCAAATGCGTCGATGGCCACGCCGGCAGCGATGGTTCGGCGAACCACCTCGCGTAACTCGATGAATCCGAGCGCCATCTCCTCGACGGCCTCGACGCTGCCGTCGCTGATGAAGTACGTGTCCTCGACGAACGGATGGAAGCGTGGCATCCGCTCGGTGCTGAAGATGATCGTGTCGACGGCGAGCCGCATGTGCAGTTCGAGGGGGACGTTGTGCGAGTAGCAGGTGTCCTCCGAGAACAGCGGCGCGAGGATCATCGATCCCCGCAGGACAGCCGGGTCGAAACCCAGTCGCCTCGCGGCCAGGTAGAAACCTGCCACCCCGAAGGCGGTGGGAAGCGAATGTGACACGCTGAGCTGGTCGAGCGGGAGGCCGGCGTACAAATTCTCGTAGTCGACCGCCCGGGAGAGTGACACGCCCTGGTTGCCGACCGCGTGCGCGGCGAACCCGTGGTCGGGGTCCATTGAGGCCATCGTCGGCGTATCGCCGATCACATCGAGTCCGGTCGCGCCGTGGCCGAGGAGATACCGGAACTGTTCGTTGGACCGTTCTGCGCGGCCCTCGCCCGACAGCTCCCGAACCATCTGTTCGCTGGGCTCGTGGCGTGCGTTCGCTCGCGCCGGTCGCGTGCCTCGGGTGTAGGGATAGGACCCCGGATCTGCCAGGTCACGCTCGTAGTCGATGGCCACATCGCTGGGGCGATAGAGGGGCCGGACCTCGATGCGCTGGTCCGGCGTGCCGGCGCTCACGTCGCGTCCCCCGCGTTGCGCCCCGGCGATTGGATCGCCGTGCGAGACAGGGGGTGATGTGGTTCCGCGGTCCAAAAGAGGTCCTGGGGTGTATGGCGGGATCGTCCCATGCCGAGGTTACTCTCCGGCGACGCTTCAGGGGAGTATTCTGGCGCCAGTTTACATGCGTCGCAACAAGGTCATCGAGCTGACGTCGCTCTCGGAATTCGTCCCGTCGGGCGCGCTCGTGGGACTCGGCGGCGCGTGGTTCTCCAACCACCCGATGGCCGCCGTCCGTCAACTCGTCCGCGACGGCGTCACCGAGTTGCATGTCGTGGAGACGATGGGCTCGATCGACGTCGATCTCCTGGTCGCCGCCGGCGCGTTGAGCGCGCTGACCTTCTCGATGATCTCGTTCGAGCTATTCGGCCTGGCGCCCCACTTTCGAGGCGCCGTGGAACGCGGAGAGCTCACGATCACGGAGATGACCGGATGTGCCCTGAACCTGGCGATCGACGCCGGGGCGCGCAACGTCCCATTCCTGCCGATGGCGTCGCTCGGCTCGTCCGAGATACCCGCGCGCCGGCCGGATCGCTATGCGGAGATACACGACCCGTTCAGCGGAGCCGCGTGGTTGGCCGTCAAGGCGATCAGGCCCGACGTCGCCATCATCCACGCATTGCGGGCCGACGCGTCTGGCAACGCCCAGTTCGACGGGCCGCTGGCAACGGACCCCGAGTTGGCGCGCGCCGCGCACCGGGTGGTCATCACCTGCGAAGAGATCGTCGACCAGGCGGTCATTCAGGAGACGCCGTCGCTGACTCGGATCCCCGGGTTCTTGGTCGACGCGGTGATCGAGGCGCCGCTCGGCGCCCATCCGACCACGCACATCCCGGCCTACGGCTTCGACGCGTGGTCAGTCCGCGAGTACGTCGTTGCCGCACGCAACCCGGCGATATGGCCCGGATATCTGCATCGGCTCAGGAACGAGACCGAGGCGGCGTACCGCGAGCGGGTCGTCCCCTACGACCGCCGCCGAGTCCTCCATGCCCTGGCTGCCAGCGGTCCGACCCTCGCCACCGAGGTCGCGAGTTGACCGAGGCGACCGTCGCGGGATATTCCGTCGACGAGCTGATGATCAGCCGGATCGCGGCTGAGGTCGACGACTCAGGGGTCACCGTGCTCGGCTCGTTCACGCCCCTCGCCTACGCCGCCTACATGCTGGCGGTCATGACCCACGCGCCCAATGCGACTCTGGTCGGCTTCAACTCGATCGGCATGCCGCCCGTCGAACTCAACGTCGCCAGCGTCGAGGGCGCCGCATACCGTGGCGGTCTCGCGAGGTGGTCATTCCTGGAGCTGACGAACACGATTCACCTCGGGGGTCGCGGTCTCGTCGAGTGCGTCTCGCCCGCCCAGGTCGACGGGAGGGGGCGAATCAACGCGTCGGTCATCGGGCCGGACTACCTGCACCCAAAGGTGCGGCTGCCCGGTGGCACCGGAGCGCCAGAGGTCGTCCAGAACTACGAGAAGGTGATCGTGTATTTCGGGCGCCACGACCGGCGCACTCTGGTCGATGAGGTCGACTTCGCGACCGGCGGCCGGTGGCCCATCTCGGACGACGAGCGCCGGGCAGAGGGTTTGCTCGTCGGGCCGATGCTCATCGTCACTCCTCTCGCCGTGCTCAGCAAGACGGGCGCGGCACCGTTCGCGGTCCACAGCATCCACCCGGGCGTCGAGGTCGAGGAGGTGATCGAAAACACCGGGTTCGAGCTTGGCGTGCCCCGGGTCATCCCGCGGACCCCGGCTCCCACGCCGCTTCAGGTCAGACTGCTGCGTGAGACGATCGATCCGCTCGGGACCCGCCGGTTCGATTTCCTCGACGCCAGCTCGAGGGCCGCACACGTCGACAGGATCCTCGAGCTCGAGTGGGCACGGGCAAAGCAGCGAGCGGACGAGTCCAACGGCGGCGACCGTCTCGCAGCGCCACGCCCTGCGGTCCGGCAGCTCGACCAGAATATGAAGCCAGCTTATGAGAGCGGCGTAACCCCCAGACAAGGCGATTAACCCGGCGCAGCGGCGCATCGCCGGCGATTGCAGTCCGCGCCCAGGTCGTATATAACCTGACGTCAGTACGGACCGCTCACGGAGGCGATGACCAGCATGCCCGAGCCAGCGACAGCAGCGGAAGAGACGAGCACCTCCGCGGATCGTGCGACCGCCGCCGAGTCGCAGCGCTCGTCGTTTCTCCTCCGCTTTGTGGAGCCCTACAGCGCCCTGCTGATCCTGGCCGGCCTGATTGTCCTGTTCGGGATCCTCGAGCCGAGCACATTTCTGACGAGCCAGACTCTGCATAGCCTGCTGTCCGAGCAGGCGGTCACGGCGATACTGGCTCTGGGTCTCATCCTGCCGTTGGCAGCGGGGGTCTTCGATCTGTCGATCGCGGCAAACATGGGGCTTGCCGTCATGCTCTGCGCGTGGCTGCAGTCGAGCGCGGGACTGCCCGCGAGCCTGGCGATCCTCCTGACGCTGTGCTCCGGGGCTCTAATCGGACTCGGCAATTCGTTCGTCATCGTCAGACTCGGTGTCGACTCGTTCATCGCGACGCTCGCTGCGAGCTCGATCCTCGAGGCTTTGATGCAGGTCATCAACGGTGGCGAGCAGATCACCACGGGAATCTCGACGGGCTTCACCAATCTGGCGAACACGCAGATCTTCTCGATCGCGCTGCCGTTCTATTACATGCTCGTCCTGGCGGCGATCCTCTGGTACGTCACCGAGTACCGGCAGATGGGTCGCTATACGTACGCGACCGGCTCAAACGCGGAGGCCGCTCGCTTAGCCGGCATCCGCACCAACCGACTGCGGACGATGTCGCTGGTGACCTCGGGCGTCGTGGCGAGCCTTGCGGGGATCATCTTCCTCGCGACTGTCGGCTCGGCGGCGCCGGACGCCGGGGACCCATACCTGCTCACGGCCTTTGCCGGCGCCTTCCTGGGCGCGACGCAGATCAAGCCGGGGCGCGTCAACGTCATCGGCACCCTGATCGCCGTCTATCTCCTGGCCACGGGTGTCAAAGGGCTCCAACTCGCGGGCGCGCACGTCTGGATCAACGACATGTTCACCGGTGTCGCTCTGATCCTGGCGGTGACGGTTGCGGTCCGGTCCAGCCGTCAGAGGGCCTGAGGACTCAGCCGCGCGGCAGGTCCGGGAGGTCCTCCGGGAGGGTGCCGCGACCGACCTGCGACCGTGGCCAGTCAGCTGACGCCTGGCCCATCGGGTGCACCGGGCGGGCACTTCCGAACCACAGCAGATGGTCACGGCATTCGAATCGCCAACCGGCACCCTCGTCGACGTATCGATCCTCATAGACGATCGACTGGTCGACGAAGGCCTCGCCCCGATCGAGTTGCGCCAGGCAGAAGACACGGCCGCGGGCGTGGCGCTCATCGTCAAACCACACCAAGTGGTTGGTCACGTGCAGCATCGTCGTACCGAGGCCGTGCCATCGCGCAACCAGCGAGCGAGCCCAGTTCGCATCGAGTCGGGGTGGGGGGTAAGGAGGATCCACCGGCGCCCAGAGCGACAGCATCGCCGTGTCGTCGCGCACGAGAAACGCGTCTGCGTAGGCCAGGGCGAGCCGCCGGATCGCCCGCTCTGAGAGCGCCTCCTGAAGTGCTTGTTCCCGACTGCTTGGCGGCGACAAACTGACGTCAGCTTATAGAATCGTGACCATGCGCGTCGGCCTATATCTCGACTTGCGCAACCCCCTTCGGTGGCGACGTCCGTGGGCCGATCTCTACGCCGCGGCGCTTGACCGTGTCGCCGTCGCCGAAGACCTGGGCATCGGGTCGGTGTGGCTGACCGAGCACCACTTCGTCGAGGACGGATATCTCCCGCAGCCGATGACGTTCGCCGCCGCGATCGCGACCCGCACCCGGCGCGTCCGGATCGGCTCGGCGGTACTGCTGGCGACACTCCGTGCTGCAGTCGACATCGCCGAGCAATCCGCAATCGTCGACATCCTCAGCGGTGGCCGGCTGGAGTTGGGGTTGGGCGCCGGGTACGTGGCCCAGGAGTTCGCCGCTTTCGGCAGCGACATCAGCGATCGGTATCCGACGCTGGAGCGACGTGCCAGAGAGGTCCGGGAGCTGTGGGATCAGCGAGTGACCACTCCGCCGCCGCTCCAGGATCGGCTGCCGATCTGGATCGGTGGCCGAGGCCCGCGCGCGGCGGGGATCGCCGCGAGGCTCGGCGAGGGGCTCTTGTGCCTCGCCCCCGATGTGGTCACGGTGTATCTGGACGCCGTGGATCGCGCGGGGCACGGACCCGAGGTCGCACGCGTGGCCGGCCTGGCGAACCTCATCCTGGCCGACGACCCGGAGGCGGCGTGGGCGCAGATCCGGCCGCATCTCGCCTATCAGTGGGAGTCCTACGCACGGCACGGCGCGCAGGGATCCGGGCGCGTGAGGAGCGCGGCCGTCGCCGCGGCGACAGATCTGTCGAGCGTCGACTCGATGCGCTCGCCAGGGCCGGTGATGATCCCACCCCATTTCGACGTGACGACTCCCGCCGAGGCAGCCGACCGGCTCCACGCGTGGCTTGCCGATCTACCGGTCACCGACGTCTTCTTCTGGGACTCGATCGCCGGAATGCCTGAGACGCTCGTCGAACGCCACGTCGAGCTGCTGGCCACGCAACTTGCACCAGCCGTCGCCGAGCTTGGCCGCACCGGGTGACCGGTCACGCAGTGGTGTGGACGTCTCCCGAGCCGAGCGAGGTCAGGAGCGAGAGGGAGACCTTGCCGGAGGCGTCGACCGGAAGCTGGTCGAGCACGGTGAACCGGCGCGGGACCTTGTAGGCGGCGACTCGATCTCGCAGCCACGCCTCGACGCCTGCAGCATCAACGCCATCGGACAGGACCAAGAACGCTTCGACGCGGTATGTCCACACCGGATCGTCGATCGCCACCGCGGCGACGTGTCGGACCGCAGCATGTCTGCGGAGGATTGCCTCGATCTCGTCCAGGGAGACGCGATTGCCGCCGATGCTGAGCATTCGGGTGGCACGCCCGGTGACGTAGAGATACCCGTCGGCGTCGACAAGCCCCACGTCTCCAGTGCGATGCCAGCTTCCGCTCGGCGCTTCGCCGGTGTAGCCGCGGAACAGGTCTGGGCCGCGGACGAGGATCGACCCCTCCTCGCCACAGGGCATCGACTCCTCGCCGTCGCCAGCGGCGATGCGGATCTCTCGCAGCGGGGTCGGCCGCCCGACGGTCCCGGGGTGGGTGCGGAGGTCGACCGGATCGGCCTGGCAGACCCGTGGCGCCTCGGTCATCCCGTATCCCATGAACAGTCGAGTGCCGAACAGGCGGGCGAGATCGTCCTGGGTGGCGTCGTCAAGCTTCTCCCCGCCGGTCATCAGGGCCCGGAGGCTCAGCCAGCCTGGGCCGTCCAGCCCGGTTGCCGACCGGGCGAGACGGAGCATGGTTGGGACGAAGTAGCCGCTGCTGATCTGTTCCTCACGGATGAAGTCCTCGGCGATCTCGGCGTGGAAGGGAGCGAACACGGTCGTCGCTCCGACGAGCAGCGAGCCCATCACCAGGGTGATCCAGGCCGCTGAGGCATGAGGCACCGACAGCCAGTGGCGATCGCCTGGGCCGAGCGGGAACCCGGACAACCGCACGCACATCGCTCCATGGAGGTCGGCGCCGCGGGACCGCTCCACCAGTTTCGGGCTTCCGGTCGACCCGGAGGTGAGAAACGTCGTGCCGTGCGCGGTGGGCGGCCTGCGGACAGGTGCCAGCAAGTCATTGCCGAGCAACGCGTCACCCGCCACGAACTCGGCCTCTCCGAGGGCGGCTCCGACGATCGTCGTCGCTCCGCCTCGGTACACGGCGTCCACCGCCGTTGGCGCCGGATGCTTGGCATCGATCAGGATCACCGGCCGGCCCGCGGCGAGGCCGCCGAGCACCGCGACGGCGTGAACGATCGGATCCGGTGTGCAGACCGCGACCGGGCCGGCCGACGAGCGCAGCCGCGTTGATGCCGAGAGCATGCTGCGGACGAGCTCGCTTCCCGTGACCTTGATCGCGCCCGCCTCCAGGGCGACCCACGTTGCCGGCTGATTGGCCGCCGACGAGCACACCAGGTCGACCCAGTCCTCGGCTTGCTGCGACGCCCCCCGCTGGCTCACCGACCGATCACCGGCCACAGGACCTCACGTGCGTAGCGCTCGAGAGCGGCGCGTCGTTCGGCGAAGCTGAGGCCTCCATAGCTGTGCCCGTAGAGCGAGAACGGGTCAACGCGGACCGTGTCGATGCCGAGCCCCAGCACCCTCTCGAGCTCCTGGGGCGTCCGCGCGTCAACGGCGGACGCCATCACCGTGAACGGCTCGTCGGCCCGGCCACACTCCGCCCGGAGGCGCTCGAGCTCCGCCAGGTACCCGAGCGTCTGCTCCTGCGTGCTCACCTGAGCGATGAAACCGTCGCCCAACCGCGCGGCGCGCCTCAGCGCCGCGGCACTCGCGCCGCCCACGAGGATGCGGATCGGGGACGATGGCGGTGGCTGCATGGAGACCGCTTCGAAGTCGAAGAACTCGCCATGGTGCTCCACCGGTCGGCCTTGCCACAGTTTGCGGAGCACATCGATCATTTCGTCGGTGCGCCGGCCTCGTGTCGAGTAGTCCTGGCCGACAGCGTCAAACTCCTCCCTCAGCCAACCGACGCCGATTCCCAGCGTGACTCGGTCACCGCTGAGCAGCTGAAGAGTCGCCATGGCCTTGGCCACGGGGAACGGGTGGCGCAGCGGCAGGACGTAGATACCGGTGACGAATCGCAGACGTTCGGTCTGAGCCGCCATGCTGGCGATCAGCGCCACCGGGTCGAGCCACTCCATGTCCTCGTTCCACGGCGCGCTCCCCGACTGGGTGTACGGGTACCGTGAGCCATAGGACATCGCATAGACCAGATGGTCAGGGACCGAGATGCCCGTGAACCCCAGCTCCTCGGTGACCAGAACCAGATCGCGGATCTGTGCAGAAGGGACGAACGAACCGTAGATGTAGACCGCTGGTGGCGGGGTCATGCGGCTGCCGGTTCGACGCGCAGGGTGAGCTCGGTCAGCTCGTCGGCCGTGGTCTCCCGACCCACACACGTCTCGCGGATCCGGCCGCGCGAGAGAACGAGGATGCGATCGCACAGACGGACGAGCTCGGCGGATTCGGTGGAGGCCACCAGCACCGCGGTCCCGTCGGAGGCGATGCCGTCGATCAGATCGTGGATCGCGGCCTTGGCGCCCACGTCCACGCCCTGCGTCGGCTCATCGAGGAGCAGCAGACGCGGCTTGAGACGCAGCGAGCGACCCAGCATCACCTTCTGCTGGTTGCCACCACTGAGGCGCGCGATGACCGCATCCGGCCGACGCGGGACCACATCGAGGCGATTCAGCCACCTCTCGACGTCGCTGCGTTCGGCGCTGCCGCGCAGACCAAGACGGGTGATGAAGTCACCCAGCGACCCCAGGGTGAGGTTCTCTTTTACGGTCATCTCCGCCAGCAGGCCGTTGGCGAGGCGCTCTGACGGGAGCAGGGCAATACCCAGGGCGACGCTGCGGTCCGGGCGCCCGGCCGGGAGCGCGGTGCCGTCGATCTCGACCGTGCCGATCCGAGAGATGGCACCGAACAACAGGGAGACGAACTCCTCCCGGCCGGATCCCGTGATGCCCGCGACCCCGACGACCTCGCCCGGCGCGATCTCCAGGTCGACGCCGTTGAGGACCCTGCCGGCGAGGCCGCGGGCACTGAGAAGCGGCGCCATGCCACGGGGCTGCTCGGCCCGCTTGCGGACGTCGCGGCCGAGGATGCTGCGGCCGACGGTGAGCTCGATCAGCTGGGGCTCGTCGACCTCCTGCACCGGACGCGTCGCCACGACCCGTCCGTCGCGCAGGACTGTGACCTGGTCGCAGAGCTCGAAGACCTCGCCGAAGTGGTGAGAGATGTAGACGATTGCGACCCCTCGTCGCTTCACCTCGCGTATCACTTCGAACAGGCGGCGGACATCTCCCGCCGGCAATGACGCGGTGGGCTCGTCGAGGAACAGGACGTGCGCTTCGCCCTCCCGTCCCTGGAGAGCTCGTGCGATGGCAACGCCGGTGCGCTCTGAGGCGGTGAGCTTCGACGTCGGCCGGCGCAGGTCGATGTCATAGCCGAGCTCGGCGAGCAGTGAGTTCGCGGCCTTCGCCTCTCGGTCCCAGGAGATCGTGCCGCCGCGCCTACGTTCATAGCCGCGACCGAGGGCGAGGTTGTCAAGCGCATCCAGCGCGGGCACCAGCGCGAGGTCCTGGTGGACGAACCGCAGGCCGGCGGCGACGGCGGCCGTCGGATCGCCGAGGGCGAGCGGTGTTCCGGCAACCATCGCCTCCGCGCCTGGGTCCGCCTGATGAAAACCGGCAAGGATCTTGATGATCGTCGACTTTCCTGACCCGTTCTGACCGACAAGGGCACGAATCTCGCCCGGTGCGATGTCGAGGTCGACGTCGATCAACGCGCGCTGTCCGGGGAAGGTCTTGGAGAGACCACGCACTGAGAGGGCGGCGACCGCCGGCGCGCTCATGCGACGTCCTCGCCCGGCCAGGTGAAGGAATCCCAGTGGCTCTCGAGGCCCGGTGGCAGCTCATCGAGCACCACCCTCGGGCGGACATAGCGTCCCAGCTCGGCCGCGGCCGAAGCCGGCGCGCTGACGGCGGTCCAGTCCTGCCCGAAGGCGACGCGTCCGGCTCGTAGCCGCGCGACAAGCTTCGGCCCGCCGTCCCATCGTTCGTTGCGGGCACGTGGCGCACCGATCACTGCCGGATTGTCCTCGGCGCTCTTCCAGAGGCGAGCGAGCTCGTCCGGGTCTACTCCGGCGTCGGCAAGGTGGCCGATCCCTCTCGCCGTCGCCGCTTCGCCGTGGTCGCGGCTCGCCCACACCTCGAGTCGCGGTTGGGACGGGGGTGGCATCAGTCGCGTTCGTCGCTCGGGGTTGTTCACGTTCTCCGGCAGGTTGGCCGGCGATCGCCACCTCGGGCCGCTCCACCGGAACGGGCGTGCGCCGAACGCAGTGCGCAGAAAGTCCAGCGCCTCCTCGAAGTCGTCTTCCGTGCCGACTGCCGCGTGGACGACCAGCACGAGTCGCCCTCCGGACACGAGATCGACCACCGCGGCCTCCTCCGCGACCTCGAGGGGATGGCGGTCACCGATGGCGACCTCGGCCGCGATCAGGATGTGAGGCACCGCACGGGCCAACGCAGCTGCGGTGACGAGCGGCGCGGGGAGCGATGCGGATGGCCTGAGCAGCACCCCGTCGAGGCCTTCGGCTGACACCGCGCGCCCGGCCGACAACAGTCCGTCGAGCGAGTCGGCGTCTGACGGCGCCAGCAGAAATCTCATGTCCGACCGCCGACCGCGCCCAGGATTGGCGCGACCTCATCGGCGACGCGTGCGATCTGCTCGTGCATCGCCTGGCGCTCGACGAAGTCGTACTTGAGTCGCAGGGCGATGTGGGTGACGCCCGCTGCGAACAGCTCGGCCAGGCCGGACGCGACATGTTCGGGCGATCCGACGATCGCCCCCCGATCGTTGTACTGGAGTTGTCGATCCACCTCAGTGCCCGCCATGAACCCCACCTGTCCGTTCATCTCCCACCAAGAGCCGATTTCCTCGCGGTAGTGGGCCCTTAGCCGCTTGCGGAACGCCGCGCCGGCGCGTTCGTCGTCGGTGATGAACACATCCCGGAGCATGCCGATCTCTCCCCCGGCGGATTCGGTCAGCTGGGTGCGGTAGGCGTCCACGATGGCTCGCGTCCGCGCCGGACTGAGCGTCGGTGGCAGCACGAGCCCATGTCCGTATCGCGCGGCGCGAGCGATTGCTCGCGGAGCCATCCCGCCGATCCACACCGGCACCTGGGCAGCCTGCTGGGGCGGAGGGTCGCCGTAGACGCCGGCCCATACGTCGCGGAGGACGTCGAGGGCCCGATCCATCAGCACGCCGCGACGGTCACGGCGGAGTCCGAGTGCATCGAACTCGGCATCTCGATGTCCGAGCGCCAGGCCGAGGTCGAGGCGGCCGCCTGACAGATGGTCCAGCGTCAGCGCCGCTCTCGCCAGGGCAAACGGGTCGTGGTGGGGCGCGAGCAGCATGGCGTGGTTGAAGCGCAGTCGGCTTGTGCAGGCCACGGCTGACGCCTGTGCGTGCAGAAGGCTGGGGCAGCAGCCGTCGTACCAGATGCGGTGCTCGGCGCACCAGATGGACGCGAAACCGTGGCGCTCGACGACCTGAGCGTCCTCCGCGAACTCGTGGTAGAGGCGCGCAAAGTTCCCCGGCCCGGCGACGGTCGACTGCATCGTCCAGAGGGCGACGCCGAGACGCGTCAGCGACGGGTGACCGGGGCCGTCCGCCGGCGGCGGTTCCGCAGGATTCACGCGTGCTCCGTCGCCGAGGTTCACTGTGGCTGGAGGTCCGCGAACCGGGCGCGAAGCGCCCGCCGGTCGACTTTCTGGTTACCGACCAGTGGTAGCTCGGGGATGAACTCGACCCAGGTCGGCTTCTTGTACGAGGCGAGTTCGCGCCGGCAGTGCCGGAGCACCGTGTCACGTTCAAGGGTGGCGCCCGGCGCCAGGACGATCGCTGCGGCAACGCCCTCGACCCATTTCGGATGAGGGATGCCGAACACGGCAGCGTGGCGAACGCCAGGCAGCATCATCAGAACCCTCTCGACCTCCGCCGGATAGACGTTCATCCCGCCGCTGACGATCATGTCCGCGAGACGCGTCGTGACGTACAGGTAGGACCTGTCATCAAAGTGGCCGCCGTCCCCCGTGCGGAACACACCGTTGGAATACACCGACTCCGTCTTTGCCGGGTCGCGCCAGTATCCGTCGAAGATGGGGTCGACCGCGGCGACGATCTCCCCGTCCTCTCCGACGTCGGCACGCGTCCCGTCGTTGCGAACGATCCAGACCGATGCGTTCGGGACGATGCGCCCAGCGGACTCGAAGACGGTGTCGGCGATCCCCGGGTCGGCGTAGTCAGCGGCGACGCTCGCGCTGAGACAGCCGATCACCTCGGTCATGCCGTATGACTCGAGATAGCGCCCGCCGAGGACCTCTACGGCTCGTGCGATGTGAGCCCGGGGTGCCAGCGATCCGGCGTGCATGGCAGTCACGAGGTGCTCGAGGATCCCGGGCTTGCGCGCCACCGCCTCGGCGAAGTCGCCTACCAGCGGGGTCGGCAGGTAGGTCCACATGGATCGGTCGCGCTCGATGCGGTCGACCCAAGCTTCGACGTCGTAGCGACCGAGGAGCCGGACCGTGCCCCCGGCGTGAAGGTGTGGGAGCACCTGCCCCCAGATCGCGGCGCAGAATGAGAGCGAGGCGGAAAACGCCATCCGGCTGTAGCGAGGGACCCGGATGTTGTACGCGTTTCGCATCGTCGCCTGCGCCAGCGCGCGATGGTTGACGACGGCTCCCTTCGGCCGTCCCGATGTCCCGCTCGTGTAACCAATGATCGCCGGCGCGCCCGGGCTGGGTTCCACCCGTGGCATCGCAGTTGAAGCTGACGCCAGCATCTTCTCGTAGGCACTACCGGAGGACGGGTCGATCGCGAGCGCGACGGCAAGGTCATCGATGCCCGCCACATTGGCGACGACCTCCGCCAGCCCGGCGGTCCACATGACTCCGCGGACGTCGGCATCCTCGAGCAGGTACTGCACCTCGGGAGCGGCGAGCCGAGCGCTCACCTGGACGAGCGTTGCTCCCGAGAGCCAGATGCCGAGATACGTCTCGATGGCCCCAACCTCGTCGTGTGCCATCACGGCTACCCGATCGCCGCTGGCGATCGACGCCGCTCTCAGCGCGTTCGCGATCCGGATCGCGCGCTCCAGCCACTGTCCGTACGTGAGCTGGCGCTCATCGTCGATGAGCGCCAGCCGCTGTGAATTCTGATTCGCGGATTCGACCAGCAATCCGCCGATGGTCTGGAGGTCGATCCGCCGCGGTCCGTGCCGAGTGTCGCTTGCCATAGCTTCAGTCGACGAGGTCCACGGCGGAGCTCCGCCATTGCCGACGCTTCCGGACAGGATACGCGTCCGTCACGCCGCGCTAGCTGAGATGCCAGAGCGCTTTGAATTCGGCGGGCATCTGGGAACTCACCCCGAAGTTCCACCCGGCGTTGGCCGGAACGTTCTTCTTGGTGAGGATCTGAGCTGGGGGGAGAGCACTCGTGTCGGTGCCGGTGCTCTCGCCGTTGTAGTAACGCGCGAAGGCATCGATCGCCCGCCACCCGAAGTAGGGCAGCGAGAACGCGGTGGTCGCGGCGATATTGCCCTTGGCCAGGTCGGCGAGAGTCGGGGGAGAGCTGGTGCTGTACACGAACAGCTTGGCTTGGTCCTGCAGCGACGCCGCGCGCAGCGCCGCCGGCACGCCGGCCTCCATGTCACCAAAGACGAACCCGACGTAGTTCATCTGGGGGTGACTCTGCAGCGTGCTCACCACACTCGACGCGATGGCAGTGCCACCGAGGTCGGTGATCTGCTGGTGGACAACCGTGACTGTGCACCCCGGGCAGTTCTTCTTGAGCTCCTGCTCGAACGCCGTGGTGGCGGACGCCAGAATTGGAAGGCTGGGCACGTCGAACAGCCCGACATTGGCCTTGCCATTGCTATCGGCGATAAGCCAGTCGGCCATTGTCCGCGCGTAGGCGGCGATGTTTGCGTAGGTCGCAACATTCGCGATGTCCGGACCGCCGGTAGTCGGAACGTTGTCATCGAATCCACTCACGACGGGGATCTTCGCCGCCTTCAGCGCCGGCAGTATCGGTTTGATTTCAGCGGCGGGCTGACCGGTGAAGAAGATTCCGCTGGGATGCAGCTGGATCGCGGAGCGGATCGCTGACTGAATCGCCTGGGGGGTCTGAGCGGTCATGTTGATGTACTTCACATGCCAGCCGAGTGAGTCGGCGGCGGCTGAAAGCCCTTCGGCGTATCCGCCGCAGACGGGCTGATTGCACCGCAGAAAGACGATCGTCTTGCCAGCTCCCGGCTTCTTGGTGAGCGGCTTGGTGATGCCGATCGCAGTCGGCACCTGCTGGGCCTTGGTCGAGATCTGCTGGGCTTGACTGATCGCCGGCGAACTCGCCGAAGAAGAGGTGGCCGACGCCGACGCCGAGCCTCCGCTGCCGCCCGCAGCCGTGCTGCTGTTACCGCTGCTCGAACTGCCGCAACCAGCCGCTAAGACCACCAGCGCGACCGCAGCACCCACACGCAGCATCCCTCTTTGCCTCATGAGCTCCTCCAGCTGAATTGCGCACGCGAGAGCGCGGTATCGGTTGGTTTCTACCCTCGGCGCGAGGTATACCGCTGGGGCTCCGCGCTGTCAAATCCTGACGCCATATTATTGCCGCCGTGCCACCGTATATCCCCGGTGTCCTCTGGGAAAAACGGGAAAAAGGTGCGGCTATGTGACGGGCGCTATTGTCCGGAGGATGCATCACAAGATCTTTCTCGTCCCCTTCCTGGAGTCGTGGTCCGCGGTCAGCGGACAGCGCGAGTGGGCGGAGGTACACGCCCCCATCTGGCTGGCCTCTCCGGGGCTGTGTGGATACGTTCAGAACCGCCCGGTCGCGGCCTCGTGGAATCCGGTCCCGACGCTCGCCTGTGCGGAGGACTGGTTCTCGACGCGCGACGATGAACGAGCCCTGCACGAGACCACTCACTACCGAGAGGTGGTCCTGCCAGACGAAGAACGCCTGTTCAAACGCGCGAACGCGTGGGTGTCGACCGTGTCCCACGTCGAGGTCCTGACTGAGGGGCCGGTTCAGCAGTTCCGCGTGCTGTCGTTTGGGGGACCGACTCCGCGCCCGGATGCGGTTGCCGGCAGCGAGCGACTCGAGATCATGCACGTTCGTCGAGATCTGCCTCTGACGAGCAGTCCGCGCCTCGTCTCCGCCTGGGCGTCGACGATCGACCTCGCGCGTGGCCTCGCTGCGCGGCTTGGCGGGTTCTCGTTCGTCACGGAACCGGCGGTGATGATGACTCCACCGGTGCGGCCGTGGTCAGACGGGGCCGGAATGTAGTCTTCGGCGCGTGTCCTCATCACCACCGGACGCCGTGCCCACAACGACACGGGACGCGCTGGCCGCGGCGGGACTGAGGCGATTTGCCGCCAGCGGTTATGAAGGCTCTCGCCTCGTCGATATTGCCGCCGACGCCGACCTGACGACGGGTGCGTTCTACGGTCACTTCACGAGCAAGTTCGACCTCTTCGCCGTCCTGTTCGATCGCTACGGCGCCGACCTCCTGGCGGCGCTCGACGACTGTGGCACCCTGGAAGAGCAATTCACGTGTTACATCGTCGTGTCGCGGCGTCATCGCGGAGTGCTGCGCGCATCCGCTGAGCTGCTGCAGCGCAGTCCGGAGCACGCGAGCGCCCGGCAGCGGCTGCGTGATAACTGCGCCGCGGTGTTGGCATGGCGGCTACGGGAGCCACTGACACCAAAGCGGGCCCGGGTCGCCTCACGGCTGCTGGTCGACGTTCTCGACCAGTACGCATTCATGGAAGCTGCCGAGCTGACACCGCTGGAGGAGCCGCGCGCCGTGGCCCACGCGTTGGCGACCCTCGTCGCCAAGGGCCTGTACATCACCCCGTCTAAGCGTTAGTCGCCCGGGCCCTCGGGAGCCGCCCAGTGGGCAGGGTCAAGAGCGCAGGGCTCGACTGCTCAATTGATGAGCCCGCCGCCAAGGAGGTCTGTCATGAGGTCAGCGATCTCCTCGTCGGTCAAGTCTGTGTCCCATCCCAGGACGATGCGCGCGTACGTCGGACGGTCATACATCGCGACGATCAGGTTCGCCGTGATGTCGGGGTCCAACTCGTCGCTGATCGTCTTGCGGCGTTGCCCTGCCTCGACGACCGCCTTGATGTCGTTGTGGTACGCCCTGTGTGTCGCGACCCAGGCCTCGGTGAATTCGGTGGACGGTTCGATCAGCTCCCACCACGCGCGATAGATGGGCGAGTGCTCGCGATAGATGCTCAGATATCGCAGAACGCTCTCGCGGACGATGAGCCGGCCGTTCTCATCCGCCGGCATCCGCGTCTCACGTCGCAGATCCTCGTCGAGATCTGCCAGTAGGCACCTCAGCACATCTGCCTTGTCCGCAAAGTACTGATAGACGGTTCCGGAGGCCACACCCGCCTCGCGGGCAATGTCCAGCATCGTCGCGTTGCTGAAGGCGAGTTTCCCGAAGACCCTCACGGCCGCCCACAGGACCCGGTCACGGGTTCGCTTCCCGCGCACGGACGTGGGTACCGACCGGCCTTCCGCCGGGCGCCACATTACCGCTTGCTCAGACGCGCTCATGTCCGATCGTCGGTGTGGCGGCCGCCGTCCTGTCTGCGGCTCGCGTCGCCGGGGCGCGTCGTCCTGCCGGACTGCGAGCCGTCTCACCCGACAGCTCGCGGGCGAGTACGTTGCGCAGGATCTGGTTCGTTCCGGCGAAGATCTCTTGGATCTTCGCTTCACGGTAGTACCGCTCCATTCCGTACTCCACCATATACGAGTAGCCACCCAGGATCTGCATGCCGTTAGTCGCGCACATCGAGCCGGCCTCGGACGCGGCGATCTTGGCCATAGACGCCTCGCGGGTACACCGGGTGCCTTTGTCCAGCAGGGTGGCCGCTCGGTAGGTGAGCAGACGCGCCGCGTCGATCGCGATCTCCATATCGGCCAGCATGTGTCCGACGGCTTGGTGACGGATGATGGCGCGACCGAACTGGTGGCGCTCGCAGGCGTAGTGGCGCGCGAGGTCGAACGCGCCCTGCGCGATCCCCAGGCTCTGCGCCGCGGTGTAGATCCGATCGGCATCGAGAAGTTCGAAGACGATCGAGGCCCCGGAGCCGATCTCTCCGACGACTCGGTCGCGACTCACTCGTACATCATCGAAGAACACCTCACAGGTGTGGGTTCCCTGCCCGGCGAGCTTTCGCAGCGGCGTCACCTCGAGGCCCGCAGCATCCGTTGGCACAAGGACGAACGTCAACCCGGACCGCGCGGGTGCGGACGGGTCGGTCCGCACCAGTGTCAGGATCGCATCCGCGGCGTCGGCTCCGGTGGTGAAGGTCTTCTGGCCCCGTACGACGATCTCGTCGTCTTCGATCGTGCCCCGGGTTGCCAGGCTCATCAGATCTGAGCCCGCGTCTGGCTCGCTCAGGCCCATCGCGGCGCGCCATCGGCCGGACCCCAATGCCGGCAACAGTTCACTCCGCAGCGCGTCGCTCCCAAATCTGTCGATCGCCTCGCAGCAGAACAACGCGGTTGGAATGAACGCGTAGCCGAGGCACGCCCCAGCTCGCTGGATCTCTTCGATGATCACGCAGCGGGTGACCGGGTCAGCCAATGAGCCGCCGAACTCGTCGGGCACCGCTATTCCCCACAGACCGAGACCGGCCATGCCATCGAGGATCTCGGCGGGGTAGGTCTCGGTCGCGTCGAGCCTGGCAATGACTGACACGGGTGCGTTGGCTTCGAAGAACTGGCGCAGCGTCTGCCGAATCTGCGTCTGCTCGGCTGTCAACGCAAAGTCCAAGGCGACGGCTAACTGAGCCCGAGCGCCTTGAGCGCATTGTCACGGCCGAACTGTCGCCTGCGCGCGTCGTCCTTGAACGGCATCTCCTCGATCTCCCGTTCACAGCGTTCGAAGGTCAGCAGGGGGTAGTCGCTGGCCCACATCACCTTCTCGGCGCCCCGGGTGTTCATCAGCTGAAGGATCTGCGCGGGTATGCGTTTGGGCGCGAACGCCGACGACATGTAGTACAGGTTCGGCCACTTCAGCAGGAGCTTGACGCACAGGTCCACCCACGGCTCTCCTCCGTGCTGCATGATGACCTTCAGCTCCGGGAAGAACGCACAGATTCCGTCGAGCGGGAGCGGATGCTGGACCGCGCCGGAAATCAGCGGGCCCGGTATACCGACGTTGAGCCCGACGGGGACGCCGAGCTCGGCGCATTTGGCGTAGACCGGGTAGTACGCAGGATTGTCGTAGGGCAGCCCGATCTCAAAGCCGACCATCCGCACCATCCTGAACCCGTGGTCGCTGACCATTCGCTGAACCATCGCGACAGCCGTCATGCCCTGGCGCGGATCGACCGCGATCGAGCCGACGAAGCGCTCGGGGTGGCGTTCGACGGCGTCGATGGTCCAGGCGATGTCATCAGCGCCGTCGACGCTCCCGTAGCCTCCGCACAGGACCGCCTGACCGACGCCGGCGCCGTCCATCTCGTCGATCAACTGCTCGAGCGTTGTCCCTCGTTGCCACCGGTCCGCAAGGTCGGGGAACAGGTAACCGACGTTATAGCGCGGGTCTGACGGAGTGCCGAGGTTGGGATTGACCCACGCGTCAATGAGCTGATAAGGCAACGACATGGAGCCTTCCGTAGGTCCGGACGAGCCCGTAAGGCCATCTATAATCCGGCGCCACCTTATCAGGCTCTCTCACCGCGTACTACCCGTTGGAGCGCGAGTTGGATCTGGGAGGACGGTGGGGGAGCAGGACCAGCTCGGCGATGCAGACGGATCGTGGCGCGGCGATCAGGTGGCAGATCTGCTCTGCCACCGCGCGAGGGTCCATCCCGGTGCGCTCCTTGATCTTCTCGACCTGGCCGCGGAGCTCCGGATCCCGAATCCCGGGTCCAAACCCCTCGGTGTTCGTCGTTCCGGGCTTGATCAGCGAGACGCGAATATCACCCTCGGCCAGGTCGGCGCGCAGGGCCTCGGTCAGACGCACGACCATGGCCTTACTCGCCCCGTACACGGCGAAGTCCGGGACCGAGATCCGGTCCGCCGCCACCGACGACACGTTGACGATGTCGGCGTGCTCGGCCGCGCGGAGGTGCTCGAGTGTCGCGCGGGTCATCTGCAGGAGGCCGAGAACGTTCACCGCGATCATCTGCTCCCAGTCCTCGACGACGCCTGACGAAATCCGGCTGTGGAGCATCGCGCCGGCGTTGTTGACCAGCGCGTCGATCCCACCGATTCCCTCGGCGATGGTCGCCACCGCACGGTCGCACTCCTCGCCGACGGTGATGTCGGCGGCGACCGTGACCGCGCCTGTCCTGCGTGCGGTCTCACTCAGGCGCGCCTCGTCGCGGCCGATGACCCCGACACGTGCACCGTGCGCTGTGCACGCCTCCGCGAGCGCCGCGCCGATGCCGCTGCTGCCACCCGTGATCAGAACTCTGCGGCCGTCCAACGCCATTTCGCGCCTTCTTTCATAACCTGAAGCCTGATTATGATAATCCAAGACAACGTACCACAAGCGTGCGGGGCCCAGGAGTCACAGCAGGAACGCCACCTCGTGCGCCTCGGCGATCGCGCTCTTGAGGTCGCGCTGGCTGAGCGCGTCGCCCACGAGATGGATGGCAGACGACGTGCCGCTGAGCTCGGTGGCCAGTCCGTTCTGCGGGACGTTCGCTGACACCATGACGAGGAGATCGGCGCTGAGGATGAGCTCGTCGCCACCGTCGAGGTGCCGAAGGGCGACGGACGTCGCGTCGGCGCTGACGGCGACAGCGCGCGTGTGCAACGTGAAGTCGCCTCGGCGCAGTCGGCACAGTGCAGGAGTTGACTCCAGCGACGCCTCGACGCGCGGCGCGAACGAACCGTGGCGGGTCACGTACGTCACGGCGACACCGTCAAGGATGAGTCGCTCGGCGGCGGCAATCGCCTCGTAGTGTCCGGTGTCGTCCACCACCACCGCACGCCCGCGATGCGGTTCGGGTGCGGTGATCACCTCCCAGCTCGTGAGCAGCCGGCGGCCGTCGCTGAGGCGAATCGGTTCGCCCGGCGATGCCCACTGGACCCCGTCGCAGCTCGGACGTGAGCCTGTGGCGACCACGACTGCGTCCGGATTGAATCCGTCGATGACGGAGGGTCGCGCCTCGATGCCGAGGCGCACGTCGACACCGAGCCGGTCGAGCTCGGCCGCGAACCAGTCGACGAGTTCTCCGACGCGCTGCCGGTTGGGTGCGAGCCGAGCCACGCGGAGTTGCCCGCCGACCTCGTCGGCTGCCTCGAGGAGGGTGACCTTGTGACCCCGCTCGGCAGTGGCCCGGGCGGTCTCCAGACCGGCGGGGCCGCCCCCGACGACGACGATACGGCGGGTCCGTTGCGCCCGGGTCAGGCGGTGGTCGCCCCGCGCGCGCTCGCGTCCGGCGCCCGGGTTGACCGCGCAACCGATGCGGCCCGCGTTCATGCTCGCCATGCACATGTTGCAGGCGATGCACGGACGTACCCGTCCCTCCTCGCCGGCGAGGCTCTTGGCCATCAGGTCCGGATCGGCGATGTGGGCGCGGGTCATGCCGACGAACGTCGCCTGGCCACCGGCGATGATCCGCTCGGCTACTGACAGCGTGGTGATCCGGCCCGTGACGATTGTGGGCAGGTCCGTCCCCTGGGCGATGATCACGCTCGTCGGGAGTTGATAGCCCGGGGGCTCGTGCATCCCGCCAACTGCCTTCTCGAGGCGGAAGTAACCACCGAGGGAGATGTCGATGAAGTCGATATCTCCGGTTGCCGCCAACGCCCTCGCGACCTCCGCGTTGTCCTCTGCACTGAGTCCGCCGGCCACCGCCTCGGGTGACAGGCGGACCCCCACCGGGTAGTCGCGGGGAACGGCATTGCGCACGGCGGCCAGGATCTCGCGCCCGAATCGCATCCGGCCTGGGAGGTCACCGCCGTAGCCGTCCAGGCGACGATTGGTCAGTGGCGAGAGGAACTGCTGAACGAGGTAGCCGTGGGCGAAGTGCAGCTCGACTCCGTCCAACCCGCCCTCCCAGGTCCGCCGCGCAGCGCCGGCGAAGCTCTCCACGATCTCGTCGATCTGCCCCTGGGACATTGCCACGGGCATGGCTCCGGTGGGTGTCGGCTGTACCGCGGAGGCCGACCATGGCGGGCGGCGCATGTGTTGTGCCTGCGCCCCGCCATGCCACAACTGCTGGAACACCCGTGTCCCGAGCGGCCGCAGGCGCGCCATCAGCGTCGCGTAACCGGAGATGATCCGATCGTCATTGGCGCGGAGCGCGCCCGGTGAGCTCTTGTGAACCGTGGCGATTTCCAGAATCGTCAGCCCGGATCCACCGCGTGCCGCGGTTTCGTGGTAGGCGACCAACTCGTCCGTGATCAGTCCCTGCGGACCTCCGAGGACCGTCCCATGTGCGGTGCGGACGATTCGGTTCCTGATCTTCACCGAGCCGATCCAGCCGGGGGTCAGAACCTGCGGGAGCGCTGCGTCTGGGGTCATGGTCGGGTCGTCTCGCATTCCCTTGAGGAGGAGGAGACGGAAACCATAACCTGGCGCCAGAACTTGGTGGAGATGATCGAGAGGCCGGCGGCCCCCTTCATCGTTTCGGCTACTCGAGCCACCCCGGACGGACAAGTCCGGTCTCGTAGGCCAGGACGACCAATTGGGCGCGGTCGCGGACGCCCAGCTTGACCATCGCGCGGCTGACGTGGGTCTTCGCGGTCGCGACGCTGATGACGAGCCGCGTGGCGATCTGCTCGTTCGAGAGCCCGGTGGCCGCGAGCGCCATCACCTCGCGCTCGCGGTCGGTCAGCTCCTCGAGGGCGTTCGACGTCGGTGGCTGCTTCGCGCGTGCCGCAAACTCTCCGATCAGCCGGCGGGTGACCGAGGGAGAGAGCAGGGCATCGCCGGCGGCGACGACCCGCACGGCCTCGATCAGCTCGCTTGGTTTGGTGTCTTTGACCAGGAACCCGGCCGCGCCCGCCCGGATCGCCTCGAACACGTACTCGTCCAGCTCGAACGTGGTCAGGATCACGATCCGAACGGAGTCCAGCTGATGGTCGAGCGCTATCTCGCGCGTGGCGGCGAGGCCGTCGAGCACCGGCATCCGGATGTCCATCAGGATCACATCGGGCTGTTGCTGGTGGGCCAGCTGGACCGCCTGCCGGCCGTCCTCTGCCTCGCCGACGACCTCGATGTCGCGTTGCGCGTCGAGCAGTGCCCGGAAGCCGGCGCGCACGAGTGCCTGATCGTCGGCCAGCAACACGCGCACTGTGGGTCGGCTCTTCGGGACTTCGATCACGCTTGGCTCCCGAGCGGCAGCCGGGCGCGCACACGGAAGCCACCGGTCGGTTGGGGGCCCGCTTCGAGCTCGCCACCGAGCGCCGTGGCCCGGTCGCGCATCCCCGAGATCCCGCTTCCGTCCCCCGCCCGCGCAGTCGGACCCCGGCCGTCGTCGTCGATCTGCAAGGTGAGATCGCCATCTCCGTAGGTGAGCTCCACCTTGGCCGTGTCGGCCTCCGCGTGACGCACGATGTTGGTCAGCGACTCCTGCACGATTCGGAACGCCGCGAGGTCGATGCTCGCGGGAAGCGGACGTGGATCACCCTGCACCTCGAGCGAGACGCCGACACCTGCCGCCGAAGCGCGGGACACGAGCTCGTCGAGACGGGCGAGCCCGGCGGCCGGCGCCCGTGGCGGCTGCTCTTTCCCGCCCCGCAATATCTCGAGCGTGGAGCGCACCTCGCGCAGAGCATCCGCGCTCGCCTCGTTGATCGCCTCGAGCGCGATGCGGGCTTGCTCGGGCTGCTCGTCCATCAGGTGCAGCGCGACGCCGGACTGGACGTTGATCAGGGAGATGTGGTGCGCCAATACGTCGTGCAGCTCGCGCGCGATGCGAAGCCGCTCCTCGTCGGCCTTGCGGCGGGCCTCCTCCTGGCGCGCCCGCCTCGCCTCGGCAGCCCGCTCCTGCCGGCCGCGCAGCGCCTCGGCCACGGCCAGCAGGACCACCAGCCAGGCCGCGATCGACAACGCCGCGAGCACGGTCGGCGCGCCGGTCACGCCGAGCGCCGCGGGAAGCCACAGGAACAGCACCCAGCCGGCGATGACGGCCACACGAGCCGCCGTGCGGTCCCCCGCCCTCACCGCCAACACAACCGCCACCACCAGCGAGAAGTAGTTCGGGCCCTGGAGATACCCCAGCGACACGTACACCAGCGCCGCGGCGAAGATCGCAGCCAGAGCGGCACGGGGATGGCGCCGCCTGACCAGCAGCGCCAGCGGACCGATGGCCAGCAACGCGACCCCCACAGCGTCCAGCTGCGTAGCCGCGTGGCAGGAGGATGACCACCAGCAGCCGTGCTGACCATGCGCCTGCCGATGGCCCGACGCCCCGAGCGTGCCTCCGACCTGGATCACGGCGGCGACCGCCGCCAGCCGGATGTCTCTCCGCCGGATCCCGGACAGCGCTCGCTGAGCGGACCGTTCCACAGCGCCACGATAGCCCCGCTCGCGTCCGCCGTCATCGGCTGCGGGGCGTGGCCCGGTCTACCACCACGGGAGTAGTGGCCCGCTCCGTGGTGAGTCGTGGAGAGCAGCGACAAAGCCGCCCGAGGGGCGACGACAGGGACAGGTCGACGCGTCACGATCATCTCGCCAGTCCAATCGAAAGCGAGCGATCACATGTACGCAGACAACTGGGCGCACGCCCCACGGGATCCGAACCAACGCGCCGCCGATGCCGACCGCGAAGCGACCAGCGAACGCCTCCGCCGCCACCACGCCGAAGGCCGACTCGACGCCGACGAGTTCCAGGAGCGCGTTGACCGCTGCTATCAGGCCAAGACCATCGGCGAGCTCGACCGGCTGGTCACCGACCTGCCGCCAGAGCCAACGTCCGAGGGGCGGTTTCACCTCCGACGCCTGCGGATGGTCCCGCTCCTCCCGATCGTGATCGCCATCGTGGCGATCGGCGCCGTGACTGGCGGCCATCATCACGGTCATTCCGGTTTCTGGCTCTTGATCCCGCTCTTCTTCGTCTTCCGGTTCTTCGTGTGGCGCCATGGACCGTGGCGCATGCGGCCGGCGAGGCACCACTGATCATCGGGCGTGAGGTGGGCTCGGCTCGCCGGGCGCTTACGGTGTTCTTCGGCTCGGGTTGGGCTATTACTGGTAGGCTGGTGGCGAGGGAGCACCAGCCTGACGCGGGCGCCTAGCGAGTGACAGCGGCAATCTGATTCTCCGGAACCGCTGACGCGCGGAGTTCCGCTGTCGATTGAATCCGAGCCGGGCATCGCTGCTGGCATCACAGCTGTTGACTCGAATCCGGCGCTGCGCCGGAAGGTCCTGGTCAGCATATGTGGTGCGCTCGCCGTGACCGGCATCCTGGGGTTCGCGCTGGCCGGACGGCGCCAACAGTTTGTCGCGGCCCTTGACAGCGTGCCGATCTCATTGGTGGCGCTGGCTGCTGTGCTGCAGGTTTTGGCGCTACTGGCCCGCAGTGAGGCGTGGCTGACGTCCGTGCGGGCGGCGGGCGGGCTCGTCAGCCGGCGGCTCTTGTTTCAGGCAGCGGGTGTCGGCTACCTCGCGAGCATTGTCAACGGATCGGTGGGGATGGCCGCCCGGATCGCGTCGCTTCGTCGGGTCGCTCCGCACAGCTCGCCCCGAGTGCCCGCTCTGCTCGCCGCCGAGGTCCCGATCATCGTGGTGGAAATCACCCTCGCCGCGGTGTTCTCGTTCACGCTGGTGTCCCCGCTCGGTCTTCCATGGTGGATACCCGCGATCGCCGTCGCGCTGATGGCGGGGGCCCTGCTCGGTCTACGACGCTTCTCCGACTGCCATCGGAAGGGACTTTGGGTGGGTCTTGCGGTGATGCGAAAGAAGGCGCGCTGGCGGCTGATCACGTTTACGCTGATCGCGGTCGGCGCCCAAGTGGTGCGCAACTGGCTGATGCTGCGCGCGATCGGCGCGAACGTCTCGATCTTCGATGCGATGGCGTTGCTGATCGCGATGTTCACGCTCGGACAGCTCCCGATCGGGCCGAGTATCGGCCCAGCGGCGGCGGTGCTGATTCTTGGCAGCCACGGCGTTGCCACGACCGCGGCCGCCGGCGTCCTGCTGACCGTCACCGGAGTCATCGGGTCGATCGCCTACGCCGCGTGGGCGGTCACCGACCGACTCGTCAGGAGCCGGGTCCGGCAGAGCCCGGAGATCCTCGCTTTCTCACACAGCCTGCCGGCGCTGACCGATCGTGCCCTCGCCCCGCCGCCAGTCGTGGACTGACCCGCCCGGGCTGGCGGCATTCACCCCACCGCGCCTCAGAACACGACGACCTGCCGCACCGCGTCGCCCCGCGCGAGGCGGTCAAAGCCCTCGTTGATCTCCTCCAGGGCCAGGCGGTGGGTGAGCAACTGCTCCACGGGCAGTTGCCCATCGCGATAGTGGTCGATGAACCGCGGCACGTCGCGCACCGGCACCGAGGAGCCGAGGTAGGAGCCGCGCAGCGTCCGCTCCTCGGCGGCGAGGCTGACCGCCGGGATGGTGAGCATGTGGTCGGGGTGGGGGAGGCCGACGGTGATCGTGGTTCCGCCGCGCCGGGTGGCGGCGTAGGCCTGCCCCAGCACCGCGGCGTTGCCGACGGTCTCGATCGCGCAGTCGGCCCCACCGTCCGTCGCTGAGCGGATGCGATCCACCACGTCGTCGCCGGCTGCGAAGGCGGTCACGCCGGCGATGCGCTCGGCCATCTCCAGCTTGCTCGCCACCGTGTCGACGGCGATGATCGTCCGGGCTCCCGCCAGGCGCGCGCCGAGCACCGCTGACATCCCGACGCCGCCCAGCCCGAACACCACCACCTGGTCCTCGGGCGTGATGTGCGCGGCGTTGACCACGGCGCCGACGCCGGTGAGCACGGCGCAGCCGAACAGCGCCGCCAGCTCGAAGGGAAGGTCGTCGGGGATCGGGATCGCCGACTCGGGCGCGACCACGGCGTGGTCCGCGAACGCCGAGACGCCGAGGTGGTGATGCAGCGGATCCCCGGCCGCGTCGTGCAGGCGTCGCCCCCCGGTGAGCAGCGTGCCCGCGGTGTTGGCCGCCGCGCCCGGCTCGCACAGCGCGGCGCGGCCCTGGCGGCACGGGCGGCAGTCCCCACAAGCCGGGACGAAGGCCACCGCGATGCGGTCCCCGGCGGCGAAGCGCTCCACCCCGGGACCGGTGCTGACCACGGTACCGGCGGCCTCGTGGCCGAGGACCATCGGCATCACCCGCGGGCGCGAGCCGTCGATCACCGACAGGTCTGAATGACACAGGCCGGCCGCGCCGATCTTGACCAGCATCTCCCCGGGCCCCGGCTCGTCAAGCTCGACATCTGAGATCACGAGCGGCCGCGAGTCGGCGTAGGGCGCCGGCAAGCCCATCTCCCGCAGCACGGCGGCGCGGATCCTCATGCGGCGGCTCGCTCGCTCAGCCACGGAATGAGGCCCCCGGCGTCGAGCATCTGGCGCATGAAGTCGGGCAGCGGGGCGATGACAAACTCGTCGCCGTCCACCGCGACCGTTCCGCCGTCGAGGTCGACCTCCACGTGCGCGCCCATGTCGGCTCGGGTCACGGCGTCCGGGCAGTCGACCAGGGGCAGACCGAGGTTCAGGCAGTTGCGCCGGAAGATGCGGGCAAAGCTCTTGCCGACCAGACACGACACCCCTGACGCTTTCATCGCCAGCGGGACGTGCTCGCGCGAGGAGCCCGTCCCGAAGTTCTCACCGACGACGAGGATCGTGTCCGGGCCCATCTCGTCGCGGAGTCCCGGATCCAGGCCCTCGAACAGGTGCGGGCTCATCAGCTCGGGGTCCTCGACGTTGAGGAAGGTGCCGGGGTACAGCACGTCGGTGTCGACGTTGTCCTGGCGGATCGTGACGGCGCGCCCGCTGAGCCGCATCACGCCGGTAGGCCGATCAGCTCGCCGGGATCGATCAGCTCGCCGGCCACCGCCGCCGCGGCGGCGACGTAGGCGTTGGCCAGGTAGACGTTGGCGTCCGGCGAGCCCATCCGGCCCTTGAAGTTGCGATTGGTCGTCGTCACCGCGGTCTCACCCGCCGCCGGGACCCCCATGCCGCCGCCGAAGCACGCGCCACAGGTCGGCGTGGAGACCATCGCCCCCGCCGCCACGAAGGTGTCGAGCAGGCCCTCGCCCAGCGCCTCGCGGTAGATCCTCTGGGTCGCGGGGACGATCACCACCCGCGAGCGCGGATGGACGCTGCGCCCGCGGAACACCTCCGCGGCCTGACGCAGGTCCGTCATCGTGCCGTTGGCGCAATTGCCGATATAGACCTGCTCCACCGGCGTCCCGACCGCGTCGGCGAGCGGAACCACGTTGCCGGGCGAGTGGGGCGCGGCCACCAACGGACCCAGCGTGTCCAGGTCGATGCGGAGCTCGCGGGCGACCTCGGCGTCCTCGTCGGAGCGCAGCTCGTCCCACTCGCGCGTGACCCGGTCAGACAGATACGCGCGGGTGCGGTCATCGGCGGCGAACAGCCCCGTCTCCGCGCCCGCCTCGACCGCCATGTTGGCCACCGCCATACGCTCGTCGATCGACAGCGCTTCCGACCCCGCGCCCGCGAACTCGAGCACGGCGTCGGTCGCCCCGCCCACGCCGATCTGGGCGATGACGGCCAGGATCAGATCCTTGCCCGAGACGAAGCCCCGCTTCTCACCGTCAAAGCGCACGCGGATGGTCGCCGGCACCGGCTGCCAGAACTCGCCGTTGGCCAGGGCGGCCGCGATGTCAGTGGACCCCAGGCCGCTGCCGAAGGCGCCCAGGGCTCCGTAGGTACATGTGTGCGAGTCGCCGCCGACGATGACCTCGCCGGGCACGATCCAGCCCTCCTCGGCCAGGAGCATGTGCTCGATCCCGCCCCGCCCCTGGTCATAGAAGGTCACTCCCTGATCGGTCGCCCAGTCCTTGAGGCGCTTCTGCAGGGCGGCTGAGCGCGCGTCCTTGGCCGGGACGAAGTGGTCAGCCACCATCACCACCCGACTGGGATCGAACACCCGGCCAGCCCCGATCTTCTCCATCTGACGGAAGGCGACGGGCCCGGAGACGTCGTTGGCCATGACCGTATCGACGCGCACCATGACGATGTCGCCCGGCGACAACTCATCCACCTCCGCGTGAGCCAGGAGGATCTTCTCGGCCAGGGTGTGGGCCACGGGAGCTCGCCGGCGATCAGGTGCTCGTCGACCGGCCGGCCAGCCGCGCGTCGAAGCTGGCGCGCTCCTCGGCGATCTGCTCGCCGAGCTTCTCCATGGAGGGCACCGGCCCGAAGTCAAACTCGGGCGGGTCCGGGCGCTCGCCGCGTATCCGATCCCGTTCGCGCTCGGTGCCCTCGTGGTCGATCTCGCCGTCCGCGGACACCACCACGCCGTACTCGGCGCCCGCCGCCTGCACGGAGACCAGGCCCGCGTGGACGTCGGCCGCGGTGCGCTCGGGCTCGCGATCCAGCGGATCCCCGAGGCCGCCCGCGCCCGCGGTGGAGAACACGAGCCGGTCGCCCTTCTTGACGGGGAAGGTCTCGACCTTGGAGGGCAGTCGCTCCTCGCTGCCGTCGGCGTGGATGATCAGCTTCTCTGAGCTCATGCCGTGCTGGCCGCCGTTGTAGCCCCACGGGAAGGTGACGGCACGGTCGTCCTGGAAGGAGATCGTGCCGTCAGACAGGAACCGGTAGGTCTTGGCCACGCCGTGGCCGCCGCGGTGATAGCCGGCGCCGCCCGAGTCCGTCCGCGCCCTGTAGGACTCGATTTCGATCGGGTAGTACTTCTCCAGGTACTCGGTCGGGACGGCCTTGAACATCGGCCACCACGAGTGACCGTCCAGTCCGTCGCCGACGGGGCGGGCGGGGATCCCGCCGTAGAGGATCTCCAGCACCTGGAAGTCCTCGCCGTTCTCGTCGGTCCCGGCGAAGACGAAGTTCGGGCTCGTCCCGTAGCCGCCGGAGACGGCGAACTGGGCCAGGGCCTTGGAGAACACCGCGCCGACAACGTCGAACTGCCGGGCCATGAGGCTGAGCCGGTTACCGACGGGGGCGGGGAACGTCGGCCGCAGGATCGAGCCCTCGGGCAGGGTCACATTGATGAGGTCGTAATAGCCGTCGTTGAACACCAGGTCCGGCGAGAAGGCCATGATCAGGAAGACGCCCATGAACATCTTGAACATCTCGGGGTTGAGATAGAAGTTGACCGACCCCGGAACCTCGGGGCTCGAGCCCGTCCAGTCGACGTTCATGGTGTCCCCGTCGCGCCACATCGCCATCTGCAGCTTGATCGGGCCGTTGCCCAGCCCGTCGTCGTCGGCGTAGTCGGTGAACTCGAAGCGCTCTCCGTCGGGCAGATGGGTGCGAATGAGCTCGATGAGGCCCGAGCGCGTGCGGTCGAGCATCGCATCGCACGCCTCCAGGTAGGCGTCCTTGCCAAAGCGCGCGCACAGCTCGCGCACCCGCGCCGCGCCGGCGGCGGTGCCGGCCGCGATGGCCTTGATGTCGGCCTCCACCATCTTGGGCGTGCGGGTGTTGTGGCAGAAGAGGCGCAGCGCCTCCTCGTTGAGCTTGCCCTGGTCATAGAGCTTGATCGGGGGCATGCGGATGCCCTCGTAGTAGATGCTGCGCGCGCTGATCGGCATCGACCCCGGGGCGGTGCCGCCGACGTCCATCAGGTTGCCCCACTGCGAGGAATAGCCCACCAGGTCGTCGTCGTAGAAGATGGGGCGCAGGATGAGGAAGTCCGGGCAGTGCGAGATCGCGCCCTCGCACATGTACGGGTCGTTGAGCGCGATGACGTCGCCGTCGCGCAGGTCCGATGCCTCATAGGGCGAGTTGCGCAGGATGGTGGCGATGGCCGAGCCAAACTGGCCGATGACCATCCGCCCGTGGCGGTCAGCGATCAACGGGAATTGGTCTGACTGCTCCCGGATGACCGGGCTGATGGCCGTCGTCTCCACCACGCGGTCCATCTCAAAGCGGGCGTTGGACAGCGTGTTCTCGATGATGTCGAGCGTGACGTGGTCGATGTCATGGTCGCGGACGAAGTCCGGCAGCTCGGTTGGGCGTTGCACCCCGGTGGCCATGGTCACTCCTTCCCCGCGGCGCGGATGATCAGATTGGAATAGCCGTCGACGGTGGCCCGGTAGTGGGGCTCGATCACCGCGGTGGTGTCCTGTTGGACGATCACCGCCGGCCCGTCGATCACTCGGCCGGCCTGCAGCTGACGGCGCTCGTAGATAGGTGTCTGCATCCACTCGCCGTCGAAGAACACCTGCTCGTGGCGGTCGATGCCGTCCTGCGCCGGCGAGCCGTTTGCCTCGGCGCGCGACAACGTGAGCGGCCGCGCGCCCCGCCCGACGCAGCGCACGGTGGCGATCTCGATCGGGACGTCCAGGTCAAAGCCGTAGCGGCGGCGATGCTCGCCCTCGAACTGCTCGCGCAGGCGGGCGGCGTAGCCGTTGCTCAGCTCGTCCAGCCCTACCCGGCAGGGGATCTGGATGTCCTGCATGTGGTAGCGGCAGTCGGCGTAGAAGTCGTACTCGCGCACGTCGCCGGAGATGTCCTCGCGGTCAAGCCACTGGTTGGCCTCGTCCTTGAGGGTCTCGAGCTGCTCGGCCAGGTTGGCGGCATCGGTCTCCTCGAGGATGCGCAGGTAGGTCTGCGCGAACTCGTTCTGCACGTCGGAGGCGAGAAAGCCGAAGGCGCTGAGCACGCCCGGCGTGGACGGGATGACCACCGGGTCGGCGTGGATGAGCCGGCCCAGCGCGTTGGCGTGCAGCGGGCCGGCGCCGCCGAAGGCGATGAGGCCGAAGTCACGCGGGTCATAGCCGCGCTCCACCGACACCACGCGCAGGGCGGCGTGCATGTTCTCGTTGGCGATGGTGAGGATCGCCTCGGCGGCCGCGGTCAGCTCGACGCCGAGGCCGTCAGCGATGGTCTGCACGGCGCGCTTGGCCGCCTCCTCGTCGATCTCCAGCGTGTCGGCGAGCTTGGATCCCGGCGGGATGCGGTGCAGGACGACGTTGGCGTCGGTCACGGTCGGCTCGGTGCCGCCGCGCCCGTAGCACGCCGGCCCGGGGACGGCGCCCGCGCTGCGCGGTCCGACACGCAGCGAGCCCACGTTGGTGAGGTAGGCGATGGAACCGCCGCCGGCGCCGACACTGTGGATGTCCACCGAGCGCGACTGGAACTGGTAGTAGCCCAGCTGGGCGTCACGCTTGATCGGCGGCGTGCCGCCCTCGCACAGGCACACGTCGGTGGAGGTGCCGCCCATGTCGATGGTGAGCACGTCGGGCAGATTGATCTCGCGCGCGAGGTATGCGGCCCCCACAGCGCCCCCCGAAGGGCCCGACAGCGCGATGTCGATCGGCCGCTCCTTGGTGGAGGCGACCGACATCGTTCCGCCGTCGGACCGGACGATGTCCAGGCGGCCCGAGAAGCCGGCCTGGTTGAGCAGGGACTCCAGCCCATCGACGTACTTGGTCACCTGCGGCTTGGCGTAGGCGTTGAGCACCGCGGTGAGCGTGCGCTCGTACTCGCGGTACTCGGAGACGAGATCGGAGGAGATCGAGACCGGCAGATCGGGGAAGGCCTCGAGCGCGATGTCGCGGGCGCGGCGCTCGTGCTCGGGATTGACGTAGGAGTTCAGGAAGGCGATGGTCAGTGACTCGATGCCCTCGCCGTTGAGCTCGTCAAGCGCGGCGCGGACCTCGGCCTCGTCAAACTCGCGCACCGCCTCGCCGGCGGCGCTCATGCGGGCCGACACCGTGCGCGTGCGCCACAGCTCCACGATCGGGGGCGGCTTGATCATGCCCATCCAGCCATACAGCGGCCCCGGCGTCCACGCCCGGGCGAGATGCAGCAACTGCTCGTGACCTTGGGTGGTCAACAGGCCGCCGGTGGCGCCCTTGCTCTCGAGGATGAGGTTGGTCACGACCGTGGAGCCGTGCAGGATCGCATCGAGATCGCTCAGCTCGACGCCAAGGCGCAGGCAGGCCTGGCGTACGCCTTCCAGCACGCCGATCGACTGATCCTCAGGCGTCGAGAGCACTTTCTCGAGCGTGAGCGTCCCCTTCTCCTCTTCGAGCACGAGCACGTCGGTAAACGTGCCGCCCACATCCACGCCGAGCCGATACGCCATACCCGGTCTCCTCTCTAGTTGCTGTCCGTAGCGACCGCTGCGCCGAGCGTGCGACGCGAGACGGCCGTGAAGTCACCGGCCCGTTGCACCCGGCCCGGAATGTCGTGGCCGAGCTGCTCGGCCAGCCAGTGCGACACCTCGATGAGGGCCTCAAGATCGATCCCCGTGTCCACGCCCTCGCCATGGAGCAGGTAGACGAGATCGTCGGTGGCGATGTTGCCCGTGGCCCCGGGAGCGAAGGGGCAGCCGCCCACCCCGCCCGCCGACGCGTCCATCAGGGTCACGCCGGCCTGCAGCGCGGCGTAGGCATTGGCCAGCCCGGTGCCCCGGGTGTCGTGCAGGTGCACGCCGAGGGGCACGCCCAGCTCGCCGCCGCGGCTGACCAGCTCGCGCACCTGGCCGGGGACGCCGACGCCGATGGTGTCAGCGAAGACGATCTCGTCGGCGCCCGCGCTCACCGCCTGCTCGGCGACGTTAAGCACGCGCGCGGAGTCCACCGCTCCCTCAAATGGGCACCCGAAGGACGCCGCGACGACGACCTGGACCCGGCGGTCCTCGGCGTGCGCGCGCTCGATGATGTGACCGACGTCGGCCAGGGACTCCTCGATGCTGGCGTTCTGGTTGCGCTGGTTGAGCGTCTCTGAGGCGGCAACGGCCACGTGCACCTCGTCCAGCCCGCAGGCGGCGAGGCGGTCATAGCCGCGCGCGTTGAGGACCAGGCCGCTATAGGTGACGCCGGGCCGGCGATCGATCCCAGCCACGACCTCCTCGGCGCCGGCCATCTGTGGCACGCGCTTGGGATTGACGAACGAGGCCACCTCGATGTGGGTCAGCCCGGTATCGACGAGCCGGTTGACCAGCTCTGACCGCGTGGCGGGGGAGAGGTGGGTGGGGTCGTTCTGGAGGCCGTCGCGGGGGGCGACGTCGCAGAGGGTGATGTGGGTCACAGCACGCCCTCGTCGCGCAGGGCATTGCGCTCAGCCTCGGACAGGCCGAGCAGGTCCCCGTAGATCTCGTCGTTGTGCGAGCCCTCCTCCCAGGTGGCCGACCAGCGAACCTCGCCGGGGGTCTCTGAGAGCTTGGGGACGATGCCGGGGCCGATGTACTCGCCGAAGTCGGGGTCGTGGTGGGGGATGAGCATCTCGCGCTCCGCGAACTGCGGGTCCTGGAAGATGTCGGCGATGGTGTAGATGGGGCCGCACACCACCTTGGCCTCGTTGAGCACGGTGTCGATGTGCTCGGCGTCGTGCTGGGCGGCCCAGGCGCCGATCAGGCCGTCGAGGTCCTCCTGGTTCTCCCCGCGCGCGAGGTGGGTCTCAAAGCGCGGGTCGTCGGCGAGCTCGGGACGGCCCATGGCCTCGCACAGCCGCCGAAACAGCTGGTTCTGGTTGGCGGCGATGACCATCCACTTGCCGTCGCGCGACCTGAAGATGTTCGACGGGGCCACGCCCTTGAGCGAGGTCCCGCTGGGCTCACGCACGATGCCGAGGCGGTCGTACTCGGGGACCGTGCCCTCCAGCAGGGCAAAGCACGCCTCGAGGATGCTGGCATCCACGACCTGGCCACGGCCGTACCCCAGCGCGTCGCGCTTGTAGAGCGCCGCCATCACGCCCTGGGCGGCGAACATGCCGGCCAGCGAGTCGCCCAGGGAGATCCCGATCCGCGGCGGCGGCTCGTTGGGGAAGCCGTTGATGTAGCGCAGGCCGCCCATCGCCTCTGACACCGAGGCGAACCCGGCCCGTTTGGCGTAGGGCCCGGTCTGGCCATAGCCCGAGACGCGCGCCAGGATGATCCCGTCGTTGACCTCGCGCATGCGCTCAAAGCTGAGGTTCCAGCGTTCGAGCGTGCCCGGGCGGAAGTTCTCCACCACCACGTCGGAGCGGCGTACCAGCTCGAGCAGCAGTTCCTGGCCGCGCTCAGTGCGCAGGTTCAGCGTCACGCACTTCTTGTTGCGGCTGAGCACCGGCCACCACAGCGAGTGCTCCTCATAGCGGGCGTGGCCCCAGTCGCGCATCGGGTCGGGTTGGCCCGGGGGCTCGACCTTGATGATCTCGGCGCCGAGGTCGCCGAGCAGGCGGCCGGTGAATGGGCCCGCCAGCAGCTGACCGAGCTCGATGATGCGCACCCCGGCCAGCGGGCCCGGTCCGGTGTTGCCCTGGCGCTGGCGCTCCGGGGCGAGCTGAGGCTCGGGTGCGTTGGCGTCGGGCGCGCCGTTGCCCGAGTGCGCGTCGTCAGTGGCCATGGCCGCGGCCTTCTCGGTCATGCCGCCATCTCCGTCGCGTAGCAGCGCTCGATGATCCGCTCCTTGGTGAGCGCGGTGCCTGCCAGCTCGCTCGTGACTCGGCCATGGCGGAAGACGAGGACCCGTCCGCAGATCCGGGCCAGATCCTCATACTCGCAGCTTGACAGCAGGACGGATCCGCCCTCGGCGGCGATGCCGGCGATGACCCGCGCGATCTCCTCGCGCGCGCTCACGTCGACGCCCTGGACGGGCTCGTGCATGAGGAAGATGGTGGGCTGGCGCTCCAGCCACTTGGCCACCAGCGCCTTCTGCTGGTTGCCGCCGCTCAGCGTCTCGAGCTTGCGCGTGGGGGCCACCGGCCGCACGTCGTAGGCGCGCAGCAGCTCGAGCACGCGGGCGCGCTCGCGCTTGGGGCGCAGGAAGCCGCCGGAGAAGAAGCGCTCGAGCGTGGGGAGAGTGATGTTCTCCCACACCGACAGGCTCCCGGCGCCGCTGTCGCGCTGGCGATCCCCGGGCAGCAGGGCCACGCCGGCGCCGATGGCCCGGCGCGGTGACATGTCGCTCACCGCCAGCTGCTCGCCCTCGAGCTCGAGGGCGCCGGTGGCGGGCTCGGCGCCGAAGATGAGGTAAGGGACCTCCTCGTGGCCCATGCCCATCAGCCCGGTCAGGCCCAGGACCTCGCCGCGGTGCAGATCCAGCGTCACGTCCTGGGCGATGCGGCCCGAAAGCGCGTGGGTGCGCAGCAGGACCTCGCGCTCGCTCTTGGGACTGAAGGTCGCGGTCACGATCTTGGTGCCCACGATCATCTCCACCAGGTCTGACTCGCTCAGGCCGGCGGTCTCTCTGGTGCCGACGAGCCGGCCGTCGCGCAGCACCGAGACGCTGTTGCAGAGCATCCCGATCTCCTCGAGGCGATGGCTGACGAAGACCACGCCCGCGCCCTCGCCAGCCGCCCGGCGCACCGCCGCGAACAGGCGGTCCACGCCGTCGCGGGGCAGGTAGGCGGTGGGCTCGTCGAGGATGAGCACGCCGCCGTCGGTGCTCTCGAGGTCTGAGAAGGCGCGGACGACGGCCAGCAGCACGCGCTCGATGCTCGACAGGCGCTGCACCTTGCTGTCGGGGTTGACGTTGAGGTCAAAGCGCTTCAGGGCGGCGCGCACGGTGGCGCGCTCGTCGCGCCAGCTGATCCGCCAGCCGGCGTGCGAGGTGAAGCGCCCGACGCGGAGGTTCTCGAGCACGCTGAGCTGGGGGATGAGCCCGAGGTCCTGGTGCACGAAGCTCAGCCCGGCGCGGGTGGCCAGGTCCGGATGGACCGGGAGCGAGACGTCCTGCCCGCGGACCTTGAGCGAGCCCCCGGCGTCCGGGGCGTGGTAGCCCGAGAGGATCTTGATCAGGGTCGACTTGCCCGACCCGTTGCTGCCGACCAGTCCGTGGATCTCCCCGGCCTTGACCGCGAGACTGACGTCTGACAGAACGCGGACGCCGCCGAACGACTTGGACAGGTGTTCGGCCTGCAGCGCGAACGGGGAGCCGGAGGACCCTCCGCTGGGGGCGGAGGGTCCCGGATCAGGTCGGCTGGATCCGCCTTCGTCGGCAGCCATCACGCGTGGATCAGGTGCAGGGCAGGCCCCACAGCTTGTGGTACTCGCAGATCGGGTTGACCGAGCCGTACCAGGTCGACTCGTCCTTCGTGGGATCGATCGTCGAGACGTTGTCGCGCGTGAACAGTCGGAGCGGGACGTTCTCGTTGGCCACCGGCGGCTGGCCGGCGAGGACGCGCAGCGCCTGGTCGGCGAGCGCGACGCCATACCACTGGTTGGGCCCGCCGACGTCGGCGGCCAGCGGTGACTGCTTGGCCAGCTCGTTCTGGATGACCACCGGGGTGGCGTTGAACGACGCGACCTTGACCTTGTTCTTGGCGGCCAGGATCCCGTTGATGGCGGGGACCATGTAGATGGTCATGCCGTCATAGAGCGGCAGGATGTAGTTGAGGTTCGGGTTGGCGGTGAGCAGCGACCGGGTCGTGGTCGACAGCTTGGTCGGCCAGTCGGGGATCAGGACGTTCTGGACTGACGGCATGCTGAGGCTGGGGCAGAGCTTCTTGACCTCGCTCTGGATCCCGGCCACCTCGGCCGCCGACGGCTGCCGGCTCGACGTGCTGGTGATGATCTGAGCGCCGCCCTTGGCGCAGCCCGAGTCCGCGACGAACCAATCGGCCAGGATGCGTCCGACCTGCGGGTAGTCAAAGGTGACCTCGGCGTTATCGCCGGAGACGGCGGGGATGCCGGGGGTGCCGGTCTGGGCGGTGACGAACTTGATGCCCTCGGCCTTGGCCTTGGCGATGTAGGAGGCGATGAACTTGGTGTCCAGCGCCTGGGCGATGATCATGTCCGGCTTGGCCGCCAGCGCCTGGGTGAGGCAGGTGGTGATGCCGTCCGGGCTGCCCTTGGCGTCGCACTTCTGAATGTGGACGCCGGCCGCCTGGAGCTGCTGGCCCAGGACCACGCCCCACTCGTGCAGCGCGGGGATCTCCTCGGTGAGGCTCACGTAGTAGACCGACTTGCCCTTGGCCTTGGCGATGTCGACCTTGGAGGTCGGGCCGGTGAACTTCGGCGTCTGCTCCTCCTCGGTCACGAGCTGCTTGGCCAGCGCGACACCCCCAGAGCCCGACGACGCGCTCGTTCCGGTGCCAGATGACGTCGCGGCGGAGGTGCCGGTGGCGGCCGCGCTGGTGCTGGCGCCTGACCCTCCTGCCGCGGACGAGGACGAATTGCTGCTGCTGCCACACGCGGCGATCGCCACGGCGCACAGGACAACGAGAACCAGCGAGGCAACACCCTTCGGCCGACTCATGGATTCCTCTCTTTTGGCCTTTCCTCTCCCTCGGTGTGACCGCGTTTCCGGGTACCGGTGGACACGCGCTCACCCGATCGCTACGCTACCAGAATCGTATGCAATATGCGAAGGGCAGGTATGCAATATGCCTTCTGTCCACCGATTTGTGAAACGATCCCGCCCGTGACCAAGCGCCCCGAGCTGTGACCGAGACGAGCAGCCCCGCCCCGCTGGCGTCAGACGAGGGCACCGCCAACGCAGCCGGCGTCCCCCAGACCGAGGGCACGCCCGGCGAGCCGTCGCGCTGGAGCCCGGTGGAGCTGGGCGAGCGCTACGGGATCCTGGTCCTGTGGGCCGTCGTCATCATCGTCTTCTCGCTGCTGCGGCCCGACACGTTCTTCACCTCGGCCAACTTCGAGACGATCTTCGGGACGCAGGCGGTTCAGCTGGTCATCACGCTCGGGCTGATCGTGTCGCTGACCGCGGGCGAGTTTGACCTGTCGGTGGCCTCGGTGATGGGCTTCGGCGCGACGATGGTGGCGCTGCTGAACGTCAACGACCACTGGTCGCTGATCCCCGCGATCATCGTGACGCTGCTGGTAGGGCTGTTGATCGGGTCGGTGAACGCGTACCTGGTGGTGCGTATCGGCGTCTCATCGCTGATCGTGACGCTGGGCATGGGGACGCTGATCAGCGGGATCGGCTTCGGCATCTCGCACTCGGTGACCATCGGCGGCATCTCGCCCAACCTGCTCACCGCGATGCAGACCACCGTCTTCGGCCTGCCGATCGCCTTCTACATCGGCCTCTTCATCTGCTTCGTCCTGTGGTACGTGTTGGGCTACACGCCTCTGGGAAGACATCTGTTGTTCGTGGGTGAGGGGCGCCAAGTCGCCCGGCTCGCGGGGTTGCGGGTCGACTCCATGCGAGCCCTGGCCCTGATCACCACGGCCCTGATCTGCACCATCGCCGGGATCATGCAGGCCGGCGTCGTCGGCGCCGCCGACCCCGGCGGCGGACCGCCCTACCTGCTGCCCGCCTTTGCGGGTGCCTTCCTGGGCCAGACCGTGATCAATCCCGGTCGCTTCAGCCCCTGGGGCGTGTTCGTCGCCACCTACTTCCTGGTCACCGGTATCACCGGGCTGCAGTTGCTCGGGGGCGCTGGGTGGGTCCAGGACGTGTTCTACGGCGGCGCCCTGGTGATCGCCGTGACGCTGGCGCAGTTGGTGGCCCGGCGGCGCCGGGCGTAGCGCTCGCCCCGATCTCCTACTCGCGATCCGCGTTAGTCGTCCACGGCAGCGGTCCGCTGACCGATACGATCCAGCACCTGGATCTCTCGTCGGCGCGTGCCCACCACCAGCCGGCGCGTCCGTGCCCCCCGGATCGCGGCCCCGCGGGGGCCTTACGGCTCGAGCCGCCGCTGGTGGTCTCCGAAACGGAGATCGACCAGGCGTTGACTCGTCTGAAAGTCTTCGCCTAACGGACCATGGCTGTCGAGTACCTCTTGGGCGACGTCGCGACGTTCGCCGGCGCGCCCCGTGCTCTAGCCGTTGAGCTGCCCCTGCGCTCCGGCCCGCTGCACCGCGCCCAGCGGCGCTTCTATGACACGTTCGACGGTCGGCTGTACGCGGCGGGCTTGTGGTGCGCCTGCTCGGACGGGCGGCTGGTGCTGCTCGACGGTGATGCCGAGGTTGCCTGGGGGCATCTGGCCGATCGGCGCGAGCGGCTGCTCGTCCGTGACCTCCCTCTGGGCCCGCTGCGAGATGCGCTGGCGGCGGTCGTCGATGTCCGCGCGTTGCTGCCCGTTGTGGAGGTGCGCTCGCGAATGCGGACACTCGCGCTGCTCGACGATGAGCAGAAGACGGTGGTGCGGGCGATCGTCGAGGAGATGTCCGTGGTGCGTGCAGGTCGGCGTCCGCGGCCGCTTGAGCCGCGTCTGAGGCTGATATCGGTGCGTGGCTATGACAGGGCGCTTGAACACGTGCAGCACGCGCTCGAGCAGCGAGTCGGGTTGCGACGTGCCGCGCGCCCCCTGCTCGACGAGGCGATCATCGCCTCCGGCGCAACGCCGGGCGGCATCTCGTCAAAGGTCGATGTCGAGCTCGCGGCGCAGGAGCGCGGCGACGTTGCGGCGAGCGTCGTGCTGCGGCGATTGCTCGCGGTGATCGAAGCGAACCTGCCGGGCACGCTCGGCGACGTTGACGCGGAGTTCCTGCACGATCTCCGTGTCGCGGTTCGTCGCTCACGGGCGGTGCAGCGCGAGCTGCGCCGCGTGTTCCCTGCATCGGAGCTGGCGCACTTCCGCGCGGAGTTCGGTTGGCTTCAGCGCGCGACCGGGAGAGCGCGCGACATCGACGTCTACGTGCTGGAGTTCGATGACTTTCGCCTCCAGTTGCCTGAGTCCGTGCGTGGTGACCTTGACCCGCTCCTGACGGTGCTCCAGCAGCGACATGCCGGCGCGCGGCGGGCGATGGTGCGGGCGCTGCGCTCCGAACGGGCCGGTTCGCTGCTGCGCGACTGGGGGCAGTTCCTGGCGGGGATCGAGTCAGGCGGTGTCTCCGGTGGACCCGACGCCGCGCGGCCGATCCGCGATCTCGCCGGCGCGCGCATCGCCAAGGTCTACCGGCGGATGGTCAAGATGGGACGGGCGATCAACGCCGACAGCCCGCCCGACGCCTACCACGAGATTCGCAAGAAGGGCAAGGAACTGCGATATCTGCTCGAGCTGTTCGGAGCGCCGCTATACCCAGCGGACGTCGTCAAGCCGATGACGAAGGTGTTGAAGTCGTTTCAGGACGTGCTCGGCCGCCACCAGGACCGAGACGTACAGGCGACGATGCTGCGCTCGTTCAGCGACGCCGTCGCGGCGCAGCCGAACGGCGCCGCGGGGCTGATGGCGATGGGCAGGCTGATCGAACGACTCGAGGAGCAGGAGGCCGCCGCGCGGGACGAGTTCGCCGGGCGCTTCGCCGAGTTTTCGTCGGCCGCACAACGCAAGCTGGTCAGGGACACGTTCCGGTGAGCCGCGTCCTCGCGACCTACAACATCAAGGGCGGCGTGGGCAAAACATCGGCCGCTGTGAACCTCGCCTATCTGGCGGCGCGCGAAGGTTCGCGCGTGTTGCTGTGGGACCTCGACCCGCAAGGCGCTTCGACCTATCTATTCCGGGTCAAGCCGAAGGTGCGCGGCGGAGGGCGGAGGCTGGTGCGGGGCAAGAGCGAGGTCTCCGAGTTGATCAAGGGGACCGATTTCGAGCGCTTGGATCTGCTGCCCGCGGACTTCTCCTACCGCCACATGGATCTCGCCCTGGACGCAACCAAGCGGCCCACCCGCCGGATCGCGCGGGTGCTCGCGCCTCTGCGCGATGACTACGACTGGGTGTTCCTTGACTGCCCGCCGAGCATTTCCCTCGTCTCCGAGAGCGTGTTCGAGGCCGCAGACGCTCTGTTGGTCCCGCTGATCCCAGCGACCCTGTCGTCACGCACGTTCGGGCAACTCTGTGAGGTGGTCCGCGGCGGCCCGGACGTGCTCGCGTTCTTCTCGATGGTCGACGGCCGTAAGCGCCTCCATCGCGAGGTGATGGCCTCGCTGCGCGCCGAGCATGCGTCGGTGTTGGACGCGGTTATCCCGGCTGCCGCTGACATCGAGCGCATGGGAGCTGTGCGGACCGTGCTGGCGGAGTTCGCGCCGCACGGACGCGCGGCGGCGGCATACGAGGCGTTGTGGGCGGAGATACGGGTTGCGGCAGGTGGACCGTCACGGGATCTCGCGGACGGTGATTAGGTTTGTCGCCCCGGCAGCACCTGTCTGACGTCCGGCCGTGATGACAACGAGCGAACCTGTCGGAAGCCCGGCGAATTCCTTTGCGGTCAGCAGAGCGGATTCGATCAATTCGTCCACGGACTCGGTCATTGGCATTGTTTTCGCGTAAACGCCCCACTCCAGGGCGAGTTGGTCGGCGGTCGCCTGTTCGTGCGGGAGAGCGATGATCGGTCGCCGTCGGCGGTACTTCGCGCACGCGCGTGGTGAGCCGCCGAGGGACGTCGGTACCAGCAACGCGGCGGCATCGAGCTCCTCGGCCAACTCCACCGCCGCGTGCATAACCGCCGCGGCGGGCGTGTCTCGCACGCCCGGCCGCACCCGCCCGTGGATCTCGGGGAACTCCTCGGCGGCTTCCGCGAGCTGAGACATCTCCCGCACCGCCTGGACCGGGTAATCGCCGACGCTCGTCTCCGCGGAGAGCATGACGGCGGACGTCCCGTCGATGACCGCGTTGGCAACGTCGGAGGCCTCCGCGCGGGTGGGCTCGGGCGCGTGGATCATCGACTCGAGCATCTGCGTCGCGGTGATCACCAGCTTGCCCGCCTGAGTCGCGCGGTAGATCGTGTCCTTCTGCATCAGCGGTACGTGGGCGACCCCGGCCTCGATCCCATAGTCCCCGCGGGCGACCATCACGCCGTCAGCCACCGCGATGATCTCGTCGAGATGCTCATAGGCCTCGATCTTCTCGATCTTGGCCACCGTGCGCCCGTGCCAGCCATGCTCCTCCAAGAGCGTGCGAAGCTGCTCGATGTCCGCTGCCGAACGAACAAACGACAGCGCGACAAAATCGGCGCCGAGCTCAGCGGCAAGCGCCAGATCCCGCAAGTCCTTCTCGGTGATAGCCGGCAGTTCGGGCCGCGCGTACGTCACGTTGATCCCCTTCCGCGGGGCGAGCTCACCGGTCGACAGCGCCCGGGCGACGACCTCCCCGGGGCCGGATGACGCGACCACGAACCGCGGCAGTCCGTCTCCGATGACGATCTCCGAGCGTTCTGACACCAGCTGCGGGAAGTCGTCGAAGTCCACCGCGATGCGGTCATCGGTCGCCGCATCTGCGCTACCGAAGAACGTCACTATCTCGCCGGCCTGCACCACCCTCGGCGTGAGGCCCGCTGACAGCCGCAGCTTGGGGCCCTGGAGGTCGAATAGCAAAGCGACTGATCGACCGGCACCGGCAGCGACGGCACGGACCTCTGCAGTCCGGCGCCGCAGATCTTCGGACGTGCCGTGGGAACAGTTCAGGCGCGCACAATCGATCCCAGCTGCCACCAGGGCTTCGAGCACGCCCGGCTCGTCGGTCGCCGGGCCAAGCGTCGCGACGATCTTCGTCCTGCGACTGAACACGATCTACCTTCCCTGGAGAGGCACTCTCCCAAGAGCGTAGCCACGACTGAGCACGAGGAGGTCAGGCCGGCCGCACGAAGGAGCCGATCGCCACCGGGCTCATACTCCGCGTAATCCCTCCACGGCAAGGCGCGCTGCGCGTCCGATTGCCGCATCGAGCGCCGGGTTGCGGTCCGCCAGCGAGTCCGAGCGCGTGAACACCGCGACGGCGAACCGCCGCCGATCCGGATAGCTGACCACCGCGGCCTCGTTGCGCACGAAGGGGATGGTCCCGGTCTTGCCCGCTGTCGTGACGCCATCGCCGTCGCCGAAGCCGGAGGCGATCCGCTGGGTGTTCTCCTGGCGTGCCATCACCTCGCGGACGAACGCGCAGGCCTCCGGCGGTCCCGCCGTGTCGGTCCAGATCGCCGTCAGCAGCGAGGTCATGTCACGGGGGGTGGTGGCGTTGGCCCGCGCCGGGTCAACCCACGCGAGCGCCCGGACGGCCTCGGGGTCGGCGGCGGCCAGACGGGCGTCGAAGTCACTCGTGTCCGGGAAGCCCAGCTCGCGCGCGACGTGCCGGTGGGCGCTGGTCATGTCACTGCGCACGTGGGTGCCCGCCAGCCCGACGTCGGCCAGCACCTCGCCGATCGCGTCGAGCCCGACCCGGGCATACATGACATCGGTGGCCGCGTTGTCGCTCACGGTCATCATCAGCAGCGCCAGGTCGCGCAGGCTCACCAGCGGCGAGTCGGCGAAGCCGGCGGTGCCGCTCCCGCCGAGGCGCAGCTCGGCCGGGACCTCCACGCGGTCGCGGGGATCAAGCCGGCCCGACGCGACGGCTCGGGCAAACGCGACCGCGAAGACGATCTTGATCACCGAGGCCGCGGACACCGGACGGTCGGCGTCGAGGTTGATCTCCGCCACCTCGCCCTCCGCGACACCGATCTCGCGCGCGTGGAGAAACCCGCGGGTCTTCACCGCGTCAAACGTCGCAGCGATCGCCATCTTCTGTACCGCTATCCGGTACAAAGTTGTATCGGTTAGCGGCACTAATACGCGTCCGCGAGCGGTGAGGCGCGCCGCAGCCACTCCGCAAACAGCGGGTCGACGATGTACCAGACGCCGTCGCGGTCGTCGATGAGGCCGCGCCGGCGCAGCCGCTCCAGCGTGGGCCGGACGCGGGAGGCGCTCGAGAAGCCGTAGCGGGTGACGATGGGGCGGCTGGTGACGGTCTCGCCGCCGCGGTCGGCGAGCAGTTGGAGCGCTCTGACCTCGTTGACCTCGGCCTCGTCGCCGCTCATGAGGACGTTGAGCACGGCGCTGAACTCCGAGCGCTCGATCGTGCGCACGAGCCGGTCGTGGGCGGCGATGGCGGTGTCGAGGTTCACGGGCTCCCCGTCGGCGGTGGCAGACCAGCATTGCCAGGCCATCTGCTGGGTGCTGCGGGGGTGGGCCTGGGTGGCGTCGAGCAGGTAGTTCAGCGCATCCTCGTCGGCGGGCTTGCCGGTGGCCTGGAACTGGAAGTCGAGGTACTCCAGGAAGTCGGGCCGGCTGATCGCCGGGAGCTGCATCTCGGCGGCCTCGCCGAAGATCGGCTGCTCGGAGCTCTCGAGCATCATCTGCAGCGCGTTGCGGATCGAGCCGGTGAAGAGCAGCGAGACATGATTGGCCCCGGAGCTCATCAGCGCCGAGCGGATGATCGCCAGCGGGTCGCCGGCGCAATGGCGCAGCCGCTGGAACTCATCGAAGATCACCACAAGATGGTCTGAGAGCGAGCGGAGGGTCAGCAGTTGCGCGTGCAGCGTCTCGGCACTCTCGGCGGGGGTGGTAGCCGCGGAGCGCACGGTTCCCTTGATCACCTTGATGTCGAACCCGATCTCCTTCTCGAGCGACGCGATCTGGCGCTGAGCGGCCCGGCGCACGTGCTTGACGGGGTGATTGACCATCGCGTCGTGGATGCAGCCGATGAACCCGGACAGGCTCACCACGCGCTGCAGGTTGACCGTGACGACGTCGAAGGCCGGCGCGTCGGGGCCGTGTTCTGACCCCAGCTCGAGGGCGAGCTGGTTGGTGAAGGTGGTCTTGCCGGTGTCGCGGGGCCCGAACAGCGCGACGTTGGTCTGCCCCTTCAGCGTCAGCGCCACGTGGTGGGCGAACGCCTCCATGCCGACGATCTTGGCCGGGTCGTCGAGGGGCCGGTCCCAGACAAACGGGTTGAGCGCTGCCGCCATGACCAGAGACTGTACCGATACCGGGTACAAATTTGTACCGCATCTCGGTACAAAGAAGGTCAGCTAACGCACCAAATTCAAGGATTTCCGGGGTTCGCCGATGCTTCGCCTCAGTAGGCCGCCCGGATGGCGGCCCGTTATCGATCCAGGAGCACGGATGTTCAAGGCAAAGGTGATCTCAATTTCAAGGCAGGCGCTGTGTGGAGTCGCAGCCGTCGCCGCAGCGGCGGCGCTGGCGCCGGCGAGCGCCCTTGCCGCAACCGCAAACGACCAGACGCAGTTCAGCGTGACGGCCGGGTCGCTGTCGTTCTCGTCGGCTCCGGCGCTGCCGACGCTGACCGCGCTGACGTTGAACGGCCAGGCGCAGACGACCAACACGACGATGACGAACTTCACCGTGCAAGACGCGACGGGGAGCGGCTCGGGCTGGAACGTGACCGTCACCGGCAACAACAACACGGGCAAGAGCCCTGTCTTCAAGCAGTACTGCCCGAATGCCACGTGCGGTACCGACTCCGGTCCGGGATACGTCACCAGCGGTCAGACGCTGGCGGCGAACTCGCTGACGCTGTCGAGCACGGGCGCGAGCTTCGCGGCTCAGAACGGCAGCACCGGGACCGGGCCGACGCTGCAATGCCCCAGCGGATGCAACGTTGACAGCGCGTCGCCGGTGAAGATCGCGTCCGCGGCGAGCAGCGCCGGAATGGGAACGTGGGCGACCACCGGTTGGAGCGGTACGAGCCTCGGGCTTTCCACCCCTTCGACGATCAGGACGCTTGCGACCAACGAGGTGTACCGCGTCGATCTCGTGTGGACGATCAACAGCGGACCGTAGGAACCGGCATCGGGGGAGCGACGCTCGGGTTCGCTCTCCAAGACCAAATCGAGGATTTCAGTTGCAAGCGGCCGATCGCAGTCAGAACGGGGTTTTGCGCGTCATGCGCAGGATGCCGTTCCTCCTGGTGTCCGTCCTCGTTTCCGGCGCCCTCGGCGCCGCGACGGCGTCGGCTGAGAGTCCGGCGATCGTCGTCAAGGTGCACCAGGCCTCGGGGCTCGTCTCTCCGTACTTCCGGCTCACCGCGTCACCCGGGCAGTCCGTCGCAGCCGGCTCGCTCCAGGTGGTCAATCCGACGTCGCGACCCGTGACCGTGCGGCTTGACCCGGTCGACGCGATCACGACCAACACGCTCGGCTCCGCCTACGCGCAGACGGGCGGTGCGATCCACGGTCCCACCACCTGGCTGAGGCTCAGTCGCCGGCTCGTCGTGATCCCACGTCACGCGAGCAGGGGCGTGTCGGTGTCCCTTGACGTGCCCGCTGGCCGCGACGCCCGGCGACTATCTCGGGGGCGTCGCGGTCGAAGCGCTTGGCCAGACGTCGACCGCGAAGGTCAGCAAGGGTGTCGCGATCGGTGAGACCGACCGCTATGCGATCGGGGTTGAGGTGAAGCTGCCGGGTCCGCGGACCCCGATGGTGAAGTTCAGCGGGGCGACCGTCAGCCGGGAGCCATCGGGTCTGGTGTTCCACGTCGACGCCGGCAACACCGGCAATGTGATCCTGACCAATGTTCACGGATCGGTGCGGGTCACCGCGGGAAGCCGTGTCGTCGGCGCCGCGACGATCCAGCCGGGCACGTTTGTCTCGGGTACGAACATCAGCTATCCCCTTGCCGCCTCGCATGAGGAGCCAACTCCGGGATCGAGCTACCGGGTCCAGGCCGTTCTGGACTATGCCGGCGGGATCGCGCGCCTGGACACACGGGTGGTGTTCAGCCACGCCGCGGCCGTCAAGCAGCAGAACTACGGCGGACGCAAGCTGCCGAAGTCGACCCCCGGGTGGCGCTGGCTCGCATTGCTGCTGTTGGCGCTCGCGATGGTCATCGCCGCTCGTCAGTTGCTCCAGCGTCGCCGGCGGCCGCTGAACCGCCCTGCAGGGCTGAAGCTGCTCGATCGCTACCTCGGGCCCGACGGCGAGCGTCCGGTGAGCCTCGTTTTGATCAGCGTCGACCGGCGAGCCGCCGGAACGATTGCGACCACGATCCATGCACGGCTGCGGCGAAGCGACCGCGTCTGTGACCTTGGCCGGGACGGGGTGCTCGTCATCTGTCCGCGCACGACACGGCCGGCTGCGAACGCGCTGCGAGATGACATCGAAGGCCAGCTCGCGCGGCATCCAGATCTGGCAGGCACCGCGATCAAGATCGCGGTCGCTACGGCGAACAAGGCGACCACCGCGCAGAAGCTGCTCGGCCGCGTGACGGCCGCCGGCCAACGCCACCAGCAGGCGCCGACGCTCTCTGCGCGCCGCCGGCCCACGACCACCGGCCAGCGCTAGGACGCAGCATCACCCATGTTGGCGAGGGCAAGGCTCTGCAGACGCTCCGGCCCCAGAGCCGCAGCCATGGCTTTCACCGTTGCACTCGCGATGTTGGGCGTCGCGAGCAGCGCGCGGGCGGTGGAGACCGTGGCGCTGACGACGGCGCCCAACCTCCCAGCGCTGACGGGCATCACGCTGAACGGCCAGGCCCAGACCACGACGACAGCGCTGAATATGAGCCTCGGCCCGTTCAGGGTCACGAGCAGCGGCACGCCCGACATCGGTTGGAACATGACCGTCAATGGCAACGGCTCCGCGGGTAACAGCGCGGTGTTCAAACAGTTCTGCCCCAGCGCCAGCTGCGGTACCGACAGCGCCGGCTACGTTCCGGGCGGCTTCACCCTCGCCGCCGACTCCCTGTCGCTGACCACGGCCGGCGCCACCTGGACCTCCGGGACGACCAAGCCGACATATCAGTGCAACGCCGTCGCCTGTCCGATCGACAGCGGCACGGCGGTCAAGATCGTGTCCGCTTCCTCGTCCGTCGCGACCGGCACCTGGACCTCATCCGGCTCCGCGACCGTGTCTCTCAAGACTCCGTCCACCCTCCACAAGCTCCAGACGGGCGAGGTCTACGGCGTCAATCTGGTGTGGACCGTCAACACCGGTCCGTAGTCGGGCGCTACGACGAGGCGGTCGCCAGCGAGGGGTGCTCCCCCTCGTCGGCGATGTGCTCGACGCCCTGCAGCGCGCGGACGAGCAGCTTCAACAGTGTGGCTCGCTCGTCGGCGTTCAGGGCTTGGAGAACCTCGTTCTCGATCGCGTCCATGCCGTCGCGAGCGCGCGCGAGTGCCTCCCGGCCGGCCTCGGTGATCTGCACGCGGTGGCGGCGGCGGTCCTCGGGGTCACGGCGACGGACCACGTATCCGGTGTCCTCGAGCTCATTGAGGAGCAGGACTACGTTCTTGGCGTCCATGCACAGTGCGTCGACCAGTTCCTGCTGGGGCTCCCCGTCGTGGTCGCCCACGAAGCTGAGGGCCATGAGGAGGCGCAGGTCGATCCCGAGCTCCTCAGGGTGCGCGCGCCGCATCACCTGCTTGGACAATCGCGGCAGCAGGATCATCGCGCTGGGAGTGCCGGAGCAGTTCTCTGAATGCATGACGAGGGCGATTATAGCGGAAATCTCGGCATCATGCCCGAAGGGGAAATAGTTACCAGATTGTAATTGATACCCGCAGCATGGATGATTCGTGCTAAGGTCTACATCACTCCCACTCGGAAGGACCTTGATGAGCACCACTAGCCCGGACACCCACCTGATTCCCCGCCCCAATCGATGGGCGGTCCTCGCGCTCCTCGGCGTCGCCCAGCTGATGGTCGTGCTGGACGCGACGATCGTGAACATCGCGCTCCCGTCAGCGCAGAAGGCGCTGCACTTCACCGCCGACAACCGGCAGTGGGTCATCACCGCCTACGCCCTGGCGTTCGGCAGCCTGCTGCTGCTCGGCGGCAAGCTGGGCGACCTGTTCGGGCGCAAGTGGACGCTGATCGGCGGGCTGACCGGATTTGCGGTGGCCTCCGCGATCGGCGGCATGGCCCAGTCATTTGGCATGCTCGTCGGCGCCCGGGCCCTGCAGGGCGCATTCGGGGCAATCCTCGCCCCTTCGGCGCTCGGTCTGCTGACCGTGACCTTCCAGGGATCCCCTGACCGCCCGAAGGCGTTTGGCATCTTCAGCGCGATCGCGGCCGGCGGCGCGTCAGTCGGGCTGCTGCTCGGCGGCGTGCTCACCCAGGCGCTCTCATGGCGCTGGAGCCTGTACGTCAACCTGGCCATCGCCGTTCCGACCGCCATCATCGCGCTGCGTTTGCTCCAGAACGAGCGCCAGCCCCACCGGGCGCGCATCGACTGGCTCGGAACGGTGCTCTCCTCCGGAGGTCTCTTCGCCCTCGTCTACGGCTTCTCCAGCGCGGAGACGAGCTCGTGGTCCAGCACGGCGACGATCGTGTCCTTGGCGGCGAGCGTTGTGCTGCTGATCGGTTTCATCGCGGTCGAGCGACGCGTCGCCAACCCGCTGCTGCCGCTGCACATCGTGCGCGATCGAGCCCGCGGCGGCGCCTACGCCACGATCGCCATCGCCGGCTCGGCGGTGTTCGCCGTCTTTCTCTTCCTTACCTACTACCTGCAGCAGAACCTGGGCTACTCGCCGCTGAAGACGGGCCTGGCCTTCCTGCCGTTGACCGTCATGATCGTCCTCACCGCGACCACGGTGCAAACGCGGATCCTGCCTCGCACCGGGGCCCGGCCGCTGGTGATGGCCGGCATGACGCTCGGGTTCGTCGCCATGCTCATCTTCACCCAGCTGACTCCGCATTCGTCCTACATCACCCACGTGCTGCCCGGGCTGCTGCTCACCGGCGTGGGCATGGGATCCGTCTTCGCCCCCGCGTTCTCGACCGCGACGCTCGGGGTCCCGAACAACGAGGCCGGCATCGCCTCGGCGATGGTCAACACCTCACAGCAGGTGGGCGGTTCGGTCGGCACGGCCCTGCTGAGCACGATCTTCGCCAGCTCCGCTGCCAGCTTCGTGGCCAGCCACGCCCACACCGCGGGCCTGGCCAGCGCGGCCTCCATCCACGGCTACACCACCGCGTTCGAGTGGGCCGCTGCGCTGTTCGCAGCCGGTGTGCTCGTCGCGACCCTCGTCCTCCCCCGAGACGGCGCCGCCCGTGCCCGTGTCGCTACCGCCGAGGCCGCCACCGACCTCACCCCCAGCCTCGAGACTGCCTGATCGGAGTAACCGCCATGAATACGCAATCCCTCCCCACCCAGTCCCCCAACCGAAACCTCGAGCGCCGTGTCCAACGCATGCTGGGCCGCAGGCGCGAGCCCGCAGCGCTGACTGCGGGACAGGACACCGCGGCGTCCGTAGTCGTGTCTCCGGATCGCCGCGACGCCGCGCGTCCGGCGAGCGGAGGCCGGATCCTGCGCCGCTGGTCGGTGTCAGATCTCATCGCCCGCGCCGGCGGGGCGCCGCGGGCGTTCGCCTAAGCGCGGAGACGAGCCCGGCCGATCTGGTCGCTCCCCTCCACCGTGTCCGCCACCGCCACCCCCAACGAGTTCCCGGGGTCCATCGGCGCCCGCACTGCCGGGCCCGCGAGCACTCCATCCGAGCAGCTGTCATGGCAGCGGCCGGCCGCATCGCGGCCGGCCGCTCAGACTGAACGCCACGACCTTCGCCGCAGACTGCTCACCGCGGTGGTGCTCGCCATCTGCGTCGGGGCCGTGGTGGCAGCGGTGCCCGATCTGCGGCCGGTGGTGCGGGCGATCGAGGACGTCAATCCGGCGTTGGTGGCCGTCGCCGTCGCCCTGGAGCTGGCGTCGTGCCTGAGCTTCGTCGTCATCTTCCGGCTCTTCTTTGAGCCGATCCCGGCGCCGGTCGCGCGTGAGATGGCGTGGTCGCAGATGGGGTCAGGCGCACTGTTGCCGGGCGGGGGCGTCGGCTCGCTGGCGGTCGGTGGGTGGCTGCTTCACCTCGCCGGCATGCCCACCCGGCAGATCCTCCGCCGCTCGAGCGGCCTGTTCTTTCTCACCAGCGCGATCAACGTGATCGTGCTCGGCGCCGGCGGGCTCGTCCTGCTGCTGGGCATCGGGGCCGGCCCTCACGACGTGCTGCGAACCGGGCTGCCGGTCGCCGCCGCAATAGGCGCCATCATCGTCGTCCTCGGCTTGCCCAGAGTCATGCACCGCGTCTCCGGCCGATTCCCGGCCCCGGCGTGGCTCGAGGACATCGGCGCGGGGATTCCGGCGGCACGCGACGCCCTGCTGCGACCGAACTGGCGTCTGCTGGGAGCCGTGGGCTATCTGCTGTTCGATATCGCGGTGCTGTGGATCACGTTGGCGGCCGTGGGTCCGGCGCCGCCGGTGGCGGCCCTGGTCGTGGCCTACCTCGCGGGATACCTGCCGAACGTACTGCCCATCCCGGGTGGCGTCGGCATCCTGGATGCCGGACTGGTCGGTGCGCTCGGGCTCTACGGGATGCCGCTGTCGCACGCCGCCGCGGCGGTGCTCATCTACCACGCGGTCGCGTTCTGGGTCCCGACCCTCGGTGGGATGCTGGCCTACAGCCGTCTGCGCCCGCGACTGGTTGCTCCTGCACCTGCATCGAGTCCGATGGGGCCTCACGACGCCCATGCGCGACTAGGGGCGTAAGCGGTCGACGATCTGGCGCAGTGCCGCCTGGAGGATCGCTGAGCGGATGGCCGAGTCCAGCTGACGCGGGTCGTTGAGCTGGTGCAGGAGCCGGTTGACGTCGAGCTCATTCACGGTCCGGCGCAGCAGCGGCCCGGTGGGGAGCGCGTTGTCGACGAGCCCGGCAGGGATCGCCTCGAGGAGCGTCTTGGCGATCCCGGGGAGATCGGCCTGGCCGAGCGCCTCGGGCAGCAGCGCCGACACCTTGGGTAGACGGCCCTCGCGGTCGAGCCGGTTCACGGCGTCGCCCAGGCCCGCCTTGAGCGCGGCGGGCGCGCGGGGATCGAGCGTGCGGGTGTCGGCGAGGGCGAGGACCAGCCGTTCGCGGGAGATGCCGAGCCGGCACGCGGCGTTGTCGAGGCCGAGAAGAACGACCTGTTCGGCGAGCGGATCCAACTGCGCCGGAATGGGTGCGAACGGGGCGCGGTGTGCATGGATCGGCGGGCCGGCGCGGCACGTAGTGGCCGCCGCCGGCGGCGACCTGGACGCCGAGGACGGCGATCACGAGCACAACGGCGATGAGCGGCAGCGCGAGTCGCCTCATGAGCGGATCCGGTCACTCAGGGCCAGCGCGGGCCCGAGCGCCAGCAGGGCTAATCCCGCCGCGACGAGGAAAGCGGTGCGGAAAGCGCTGGTGGCGGCGCGCCTGAGCTGATCCTCGAGGCCCCGTTCGAGCGCCGCGGCCGCCGGCGCCTGCGCCGCCGGCACCCGCAAGCTCCTGAACGCGGGTCGCAGGTCAGGCACACGACCGCGTTCGGCGACCAGCCGACTCCCCAGCTGCCCGGCGAGGTCGAGCTTGGTGGCCACGGGAAGCGGTGCGTCGAGGACCAGGCTCGCGATCGCCTCCTTGGCCGGGGTCTCGGCGTGGCGCAGGTCGGCGGTGAAGATCGGCGTGAGAATCGCGAGGCCGACCACCACGCCCGCGTGCCGCGCGGCGATCGTCCACCCCCCGTGTAGTGCGCGTGGGTTGCGGTCCCGGAGCGCGGCCGTGGTGAGCGAGTCCACCGCGAGCCCGAGGCCGAGGCCGATGAGCACCTGCGGCGCGAGCGTCCAGGCGAGATTGGCACCCGGCAGGAGTGCGAGGCCGGTGAGCCCGCCCGCGATCAGCACCGACCCAGCGACCGCTTCTGACCGTATCCCGGCGCGCACGCTTCGGAACACGGGCCCCGCCAGCAGGGCTGCGATCGGCACCGCGGTGACGGCGAGCGCCGCCACGGCGGGCGAGCGGTCCCAGCCGTCCACGAGCAGCAGCACGAGCAGGAACAGCGCGGCCGTGAGCGCCGCTGACAGCAGCGCCAGCGCCAGATCGGCCAGCGCGTGCGGGCGGTCCGCCGAGGTGTCCAGGTTGGCTCGATGCCTCGGCACCCGACCGCGGAGCGCGATCGCGGGAGCCAGTGCCAGCAGCACCACGGGGATCTGCGCCACGAAGATCGCCCGCCACGAGAACGCCGACGTCAACAGGCCCCCGACCACCGGGCCGAGCGCCGCCCCGGCGACACCGGCCGAGGCCCACCGCCCCACCCCAGCGCGCTCGGACCCGGAGGCGGCAACCAGCAGCTCGAGGCTGCCCACGATTACCACTGCGCCCCCGGCCGCCTGGGCCGCCCGCGCCGCGATCAACACACCCAGCGACCCTGCCACCGCACACACGGTGGTTGCCGCCGCGAAGCCGATCACGCCACCCACGGTGGCCACGGCCGGATCCCCGCGCACGCACAGGCGCGCGGCCGGAACCGCCAGCAGCGCCAGCACCAGATTGAACGCGATCAGCACCCACGCGACTCCCCCGACCTGAGCCCCGAAGTCGCGCAGGATCTCCGGCAACGCCAGCGTCACCACGCCCGAGTCGCCGAGCACCACGGCGACGGCGAGCGACAGCACCGTGACGGCCCCGGTGCGCGGCGCCACAGCACTGGCCAGCTCGTCGCTGCGATCCGCGCTCATGGAAGGGCCCTCCCCGAACACCATGCCAGGCGTGACAAATGCGTCCTCACCAGAGGCCGCGAGATCGCCCACCGAGCCGACGAACCGGCTTGTGCCGCGGGCAGCGCGGAGGTACGTTGTCCCGGTGAGCTCACTCCCGGATACCGACTATCGAAATGTGCTCGTCACCCGCGACGGGCCCGCGGCGCGGATCGTGCTCAACCGCCCCGAGAAGCGCAACGCGCTGTCGCTGGAGCTGATGGAAGAGATGATCGAAGCGCTGCGCGCGGCGTCCGCGTGGCCCGACACCCGCGCGATCGTGATCGAAGGCGCCGGTCCGGCGTTTTCGGCCGGGCACGACCTGTCGGAGATGATCGACAGAGAGCAGGAGTTCTTGGCCCATCTGTTCGACCGATGCAGCGCGATGATGGAGACGGTCCACGCGGTACCGCAGCCCGTCATTGCGAAGGTGCACGGGATCGCCACCGCGGCCGGCTGTCAGCTCGTGGCGGCGTGCGACCTGGCGATCGCAGCGGAGGGCACACGGTTTGCGACGCCGGGTGTCAAGATCGGCTTGTTCTGCTCCACGCCGATGGTCCCTGTATCGCGAGCGATAGGTCGCAAGCGAGCGATGGAGATGCTGCTGACCGGCGAGCCGATCGATGCTGCCACCGCGGTCGACTGGGGGTTGGTCAATCGCGCCGTACCGCAGGAGGGGCTCGAACCCGCGGTTCTCGAGCTGGTCGGAGCGATCGCCCGCTCGAGCGCATACACGGTCGCTACCGGAAAGCACGCCTTCTACGCCCAGATCGACCGCACCGAGGACGAAGCCTACGAGCACTGCGAGCTCGTCATGACCGAGAATGCGCTCGCGCACGACGCGCAAGAGGGTATGACCGCGTTCCTCGAAAAGCGCGCCCCCATCTGGCGCGGCGAGTAGCAATCCGCCGCCGCCCGCGCTGGGGCGCCGCCGCCTGGACCCTCAGGTGGCGGCGCGTCTTCGCTCGCCCGCTGTGCTCTGGTTACAGCGTTCCGCGGGCGAAGTCGGCGATCAGCTGCGGCGTCGCCGTGTCAAACCCGACGACGTCGAGCATCCCCGGGTCGGCCGGGTCAGCGATCGAGAACCCGTTCGCCACCATCCCCACCACGACCAGCCGCGCGTCGATACCCGAGGCGTGGCGGTAGTCGCGCAGAGCCTGGACCGGGTGGACGTCACCCGCCCAGGTCTCCGAGTCGGTGTAGATCACGAACGTGTCGATCTCCCGCTCCAGCGCCTGCGCGTAGAGCATCGGCAGCGCACAGTCGGTGCCGCCGAACGGCAGGTTCGAGACCGCCATGACCGCGTCGTTCAGCCGCTGGCGCGGCGAGATCGGCAGCGGGGTCAGACCGTCCGCGCGGCCGGCGAACCGGCCGCGACGACGCGTGTGAAACCCGCCATCGCCGGCGAAGAAGCCGACGATCTCGTAGCGGGACTCGGTGGCCGCGGTCACGAGCGCGAGTGCCGCCGATGCATCCCGTGGCGTGAGCCCGGGCACCCCAGCGACCTGCCCAGCGGTCATCGAGCCCGATACGTCGAGCGCGAGCAGCAGGCGCTCGCCGGCCGGCTCGACGTTCGCGAACGCGGCGTAGAACGCCGCGTCCAGCGCATCGACGACCTCGCGGACCGGGCTCCAGACGCCTCGGCCGCGGGCACCGTGACCGGCGCCGTAGGTGCGAAGCGCCGCCAGCACGGCGATCGGGTGAACCCGAGCCTTCCGGATCCGCTCACCGTCGCCGAGCTGCGCGACCACCGTCGCGGTGGCCTCCGCACCCGCCGCGATGAGCCCAACCCGGGTCATCGTCGCCAGGTTGCGAACCAGTGCCGTCATCGGCATGTCCTCGAGCAGCGCTGCCCACACCTCCGGTGACGCGAGGTGTTCCGGCTTGATCGCCTCACGCGGGAGCCGGTACTCGCGCACGAGTGCCGCTGCCCGCTTTGGCGTGTCGGTCGCCTGGGCTGCGATGAAGCCCTCGACGAGGCGCGGCAGGCCATCCGAGGCGGTGCCGCGCACGATCCACTCGAACAGCGCCGCATGCTCCACGGAGACCTCGAGCGACGGATTACCCGCCGACACCGTGCCGGCCGGGTGCGCGAGCCGCAGGAGGTCGCGGTGGGTCACGCCGTCACGTTGGCGGTACTTGACCGCCTGGTAGGCGAGGGCGTCCACCGGCCGGCCGGCGTACCACCCGCCCACCGCGCGTCGCAGCGAGCGGCCCCAGCCGCGAAACTGCTCGACGAACGTCGCGAACGCGAACAGATGCGTGCCGGTGCGGGCCACTCGCGGCAGTACCTCGAGCGCCGCCCGACGGGTGCGCTCGTCACCGAGGCCGGCCGCCATGGCCAGTGCGAACAGCGCCGGGTCGTTCTTCGGGGCCCGGCCCTCCTCGCTGATGAGCGCGATCTCCGCGACCGCGCGCGGGCCGTCCTCCCGCAGGCAGCGCTCGACGCCATCCGCGTTCTCGCGCGTGAGCGCCCACTCGGACGCGTAGTAGCTGCCGCTCTCGGAGCCGAGGATCAGGAAGCGGCGCAGCCGCGCCCAGTCGTCGACCTGCCAGGCGAACCCGCCCGCGGAGTTGGGCACCTGGCCCGTCCCGGGGATCGGCGCCCACTGCGGCACGCGGCGCGTGCCGTGACGCTTTAGATACGACATCTCACACCTCCTTTCTGGGGTGCTGGTGGTTGGGGTAGATCAGGCTGCGGTCGCCGCAGCAGCGGTACGGGTGAGTCGCGGTCGTGGGGTGCGGTCGGATGCGGGATCGAACCGCACGGCCGAGGCCGTTCTGACCATAGATAACCGAGCCGCTCCGGCCCGCGACGATGAGGTTGAAAAACAGGGGTGGCCGGCCGGATTTGAACCGGCGCCGCGGGGATCACGGCCCCGAATGCTTGCCGCTACACCACGGCCACGATTTGGATGGGGCGGTCTGGGCTCCGCCCCCGATTGGAATAGCGCGGGTGGGATTTGAACCCACGGTCTCGAGCTCATGAGGCTCGCGAGGACAACCGCTCCTCTACCGCGCAAGGTCTGGCTGGCAGGACTCGAACCTGCGATCTCCGGCTTCCAGGGCCGGTGGGGTGGCCAGCTCCCCCACAGCCAGGCGGACGGGGACAGGCGGAACGGAGCGGGATGAGAAGTGGCCCCGGCAGGCGTCGAACCTGCACCCTCCCGGTTAAGAGCCGGGAGCTCTGCCGTGTTGAGCTACGGAGCCGCGCTGATGATGTGACCGGCAGGGGTCGAACCTGCGACGCCTCGCGCTTCAAGCGAGCGCTCTACCGGCTGAGCTACGGTCACGTATTCACTGTTGGATCGTCAACGATCTTGTTCATGCCGCTCGCCTACCCTTCGACCCTGGATCGCCGGCCTGGGACGCGGCGTCCTACGTGGAGGGGTGTTGGAGCCCGGTGCTCCCATGGCGTCACTGTACATATGCGCAGGCGTAAGTAACACGTACTGACACACGCGAAATCCAGCAACACGTCGTGGAGGACCTTTCTCTCTCAGGGGGGCCTCAATGCAGGATTGGAACTTTTCAAGCTGGGCATCACCTTCTGGTCGGTCGCGGTTGATTTGCCTTCAGAAACAAGGAAGGCGACCCATTGGGTCGCCCGTACCTGCGGTGGTGTTGTGCGCTAGAGCTAGCGCACACACCTCGCGGGCGGGGCGAATCCACTGCCATGCTGGTGCTTGGGATCGAAGCCATGCCGCAGCGGCACGAACGGCGAGGTCGTCGCCGGTTCGGGGAGGAAGTTCGGTGTGATGTGTAGATTTGACATAGCTGTTTGCCAGTGGGTAGCGCACGTGATCGTAACTGATGCAGCCGGCATTGGCAACACCCGAGTGAATAAATATTCGGAGATGTGCACAGGGCGCGGCCGAAGCACTTACACCATTCATGACACTGTGCGGCCCCGCTGCGCCTGGGTTGCGCTGCCCGCAGGTGCATCACGCCGGCGTTCCGATTTCCCGGCTTGACAGTTGCCGATATCGGAAAGTATGATGGCGCCATGGCACGAGCAGCGACGACATCGGACGTCTTCAACGCGATCGCCGAAGGGCAGCGCCGGGAGATCCTGGTGCTGCTGCGGGCGGGTGAGGGGTCGGTGACCGAGTTGGCCCAGGATCTGGGGATGACGCTGCCGGGGGCGTCCAAACACCTGCGGGTGCTCCGGGAGGTCGGACTGGTGCGGGACCGGAAGGTGGGCAAGCAGCGCCTGTATGGCCTTGACGCCCGCGGCCTGCGACCGGTTCACGAGTGGGCCGGCGGGTTCGAGCGCTTCTGGAACGAGAGCTTCGACCGGCTGGACGCGTACGTGCAGGACCTCAAGCAGGCAAGGCAGGAGGACTAGCTGATGAGCGCGACGGAACGAGGGGCCCGGGCGCAAACGACGGCCGACCGCGAGATCGTGATCTCCCGGGTCATTCGTGCCCCACGAGAGCTGGTGTTCGAGGCGTTCACTGAGGTGCGGCACCTGTCGCGGTGGTGGGGGCCGGAGGGGTTTACCACCACCACGCGGGCGTTCGAGTTCCGAGTCGGCGGGGAGTGGGACTTCGTGATGCGCGGACCGGACGGGACGGACTACCAGGAGTGGATCACCTGGACCGAGATCGTCCCGCCGGAGCGGATCGCACTGCTGCACGGTGAGTCCCGCGGCGACCCGAACGCCTTCGAGTCGGTCTTGACGTTCGCGCCCGACGGCGCGGCGACCCGGATCGAGATGCGCGCGGTGTTCCCCACCAAGGAGCTGCGTGAAGAGGCGGTCGAGAAGTACCACGCAATCGAGGGCGGACGGCAGACCCTGAGCAACCTGGCTGCCTACGTCGCCGAGATCATTCGGAAGGGAGTTGAGGACTGATGGCCGGGAAGGTGTTCTTCAGCGTGTCGATGTCGTTGGACGGGTTCATCGCGCCCGAGTCCGTCGAGCACTTGATGGGGCAGCAGTGGATGGAACTGCAGCAGTGGGTCTTCCCGCAGCGGTTCTTCCGCGAGAACCTGAAGCTCGGCGAGGGCGGCGAGGAAGGGCGCGACAACGACATCGTGCGGGAGACGTTCGAGCGCACCGGCGCGAACGTCATGGGCAAGCGCATGTTCGATGCCGGCGAGCAGGCGTGGCCGGAGGAGGCGCCGTTCCACACGCCGGTCTTCGTCGTGACCCACGAGAAGCGTGACCCCTGGGAGCGGCCGGGCGGGACCACCTTTCACTTCGTCAACGATGGCATCGAGCCCGCGCTCGAGCAGGCCCGCGAGGCTGCCGGCGACCGCGATGTCCGCATCGCGGGGGGCGGCGCAACGATCCTGGAGTACGTGAACGCCGGCCTGATCGACGAGTTCACGACCGCGCTCTCACCGGTGCTGTTCGGCTCCGGAATCCGCCTGTTCGAGGGCGTGGACGCGGGCCGCATGGCCCTGGAGCCGGTCCGCGCGGAGCCGACGCAGCGGGTGACGCACCTGACCTACGCAGTCCGGGAGCGTGATGCGGCGGTCAGCCGCTACGCAGCGTAGGAGTTCACGCGTGGTGCCTCAACGGTCGGTGAGAACGGTGGCGAGGAAGCTCCGTCAGCTCAAAGAAACGCACCCAGCCGCCCGGCCGGGTGCGTCGATTCACGCCTCGGAGCGGGGCTAGGACTTGACGGTGGACCGCCGCGGCTTGCCACGACGGCGCGGCGGCCGACGGCGCGCGGCGTGCGAGGGAGCGGCGCCCCGGGTCGTGGCCCGGCTGTCGCGGCTGTCATGGCCGTCATGGCCGTCGTGGCCGTGACCGACGACGGGGTGGTCGAGGCCGAGCGTCCTGGCCAGGTGCCCGACGTCGCGACGCTCGTCGGGCCCGACGAGGGTGATGCCGATGCCGGTCGCGCCGGCGCGGGCGGTCCGGCCGACGCGGTGGACGTAGGTCTCGCTGTCGCCGGGGGGATCGAAGTTGATGACGTGGGAGATGTCCTTGACGTCGATGCCGCGGGCGGCGACGTCGGTGGCGACCAGGGTGTCGACGGCTCCGGACTGGAACCGCGCCAGGGCCTGCTCGCGCTGGCGCTGGGACTTGTTGCCGTGCATGGCCACCGCTCCGATGCCGTGGGTGCCCAGACGCTTGACCAGTCGGTCGGCGCCGCGCTTGGTGCGTACGAACACCAGGGTGAGGCCGCGCTCCTGGCGCAGCTCTCGCACGAGCGCCTCGACGCGATCGCTGTGCGCGATCTCCACGAAGCGGTGCTCGACGTCACTATGGGCGCGACGCTCGGTGGGGCCGTGCTCGTGCATGGCGGGGTCACGGGTGTAACGCTGGGCGAGGCGGCCGGCCTCTCCGTCCAGGGTGGCGGAGAAGAACAGGGTCTGCCGCTTGCTCGGGCACTGTCGCGTGATCCGATCGACAGCCGGACGGAAGCCCATGTCGAGCATCCGGTCGGCCTCGTCGAGGACGAGCATCTCGATTCGGTCAAGCTTGAAGGCGTTGCGGGCGAGCAGATCCTCGAGGCGGCCGGGCGTGGCCACGATGATGTGAGACCGAGCGGCGTTCTTGGCCTGGGCGACCAGACCGACGCCGCCGTAGACGGCGGTCACGCGAAGCGCCCGAGCGTGGGCGATCGGCGTGAGCTGGGCGACGATCTGGGTCACGAGCTCACGCGTGGGCGCGAGGATCAACACGGCGGGGCGCGGACCCTCGGCACGGGTGCGATCCACGAGCGGGATCCCGAAGGCAAGCGTTTTGCCCGAGCCGGTGGGCGACTTGACAAGGACGTCGCGTCCCTGAAGGACGTCGCCGATGACGTCGCGCTGGATGGCGAAGGGGCTGTCGATGCCGGCCTTGGTAAGGGCATCGGTGACAGCTCTGGACACGCCGAGATCGGCGAAAGACTGCGAAGTTGACATGCAGGTACTCCTTGGCGGCGCACTGGTGCCGCGAACGATTCGGGAAGTTGACGGCTGACCCGAACCGCTCAGAAAAGCGGGACCCAAGCAAGCTGCCTCGCGACCGACGGCGTCGATCGCATTTATCAACTTAGCAGGCTGTCTTGGGGCGGCTGCAGCGGCTGGCTCTCCCCGCGGCCGGCAGTCAGGTCAGAGCCCGCGGCTGCGAGCGTCGTCGGCGAGCGATGCGCCCATGGCTCCGGGCTCAACCTGGGCCTGGAGCTCGGCGATCATCTTGTCGTGGCGCTCCCCTTCCCGGTGCACCGAATCCTGCAGGCCTTCCACCATCTGCTCCAGGTGGGCCACACGCGTCTCGAGCGCCTGGATCTGTTCACGCGGTGGGGCGTCGGCTTCGGGGGCGGGACGCTCGCGAGCGCTCGCTGCGCGCCGGACCTGGCGGATCCGTGCGACCAGCCCCTCGCGCTCGCCGATGTTCATCGTCGTCGGCGCGCGGCGGGGGAGGAGGCCGGACCGGGAACCGTTCGCGCTCCTCTTCGGTCATCTGCCGGATCACGAGCGAGCCGTCGTCCAGCTGCTCGCGGACGCGCTCCAGCTTCTCCTGACGCTTCTCCTCCGCCCGCTCACGCGCCGTCTTCATGAGGCGTCGCCTCGCAGACGGAGACGAGGCGATGCGGCGAGCGCCGGCTGAAGGACAGGCGGCGTTCGGGTGCGAGAACAAGAGGACATCCGGTCTCCTTCCTGTCGCCGGCGGGACGAGGCTGATCGGCGGGAGATTGGCGCGTCGGCGAGCCGAACCTCACGGGCGGCCGCGCCACCCGCTGGTTCGACAGTAGCACCGGCACGATTCCAGCACCGGCCAACTGGCCGAGGCGCGGCCGCACCGCGGGCCACAGGCGGCCGCGGCCGCCGGGCGCGCGGATCCTTACGCCGGCTGCGGGGCGTGGTCCTCGACGGCGAGGTCCTCGACGGCGTGGTCCTCGTCGGGAAGCCGGTGGATTGGCCACGGCGTCGCGCCGGGCCTCCTTGCGCGCAACCTTTTCCGAGCGCCGCTCACGCAACCGGGCCTCGCGATTGAGCTTGGCCATGGTGGTCTTCTTCTTGCCGCGTGAACTCATCGTCGCCTCCTGGTTTGACTCGTTGTCAACGAGGCGCAGTCACCGCAAGGCGGCGCGTCGCTGGCTTCCACGCTCGAGAGCGCGTGCCGCGCCCGGAGAGCGAGAGAATGCAGCGATGGGGACCTTGCGTCCCCATCGCTGTTGCCGGTTCAGACGGGCGATACGTTGGCGGCGGCCGGGCCCTTCGGACCCTGCTCGGTGTCGTAGCTCACCTTGGCGCCCTCGGTCAGAGACCGGTAGCCGTCGCCCTGAATGGACGAGTGATGCACGAACAGGTCCTTGCCAGGCTCATCGGGGGTGATGAAGCCGAAGCCCTTGTCGTCGCTGAACCACTTCACTGTTCCTGTGGGCATAGATAGCCCTCCTTCGGATCACGTGCGCTGCGTGACACGAGGGGCGCTGTGAACAGCGAACTGGCGAAACGCGGGGCACTGCATTACCGGCCGCGCGGATGCGAGGCCCAGCGGCACGATAGCGGATGCCGGCGCCGACGGCGACCTGCCCCGAGGCCGGCAGACGTTCTGCACCCCACAGCGCTCGGCGGAAGAGTGTGGTTGACGCGCGTGGCTGAGGTGGTACGGTGGCGGAGTACGATGATTTCGTCCCGGGGTTGTGCCGACGGATCGGTCCGACCTCACGATTACCCCGCCGCTACGGGAAGGAGCCTGATGTTCGTCGGGTCGGGCCAGCCATCCGGACCGCGCCCTGGGCGTGTCAGCCCGCACGGCCAACTGCAGCGACGCCGCGCTCCCCGCGACGGCGGCCTCCGCGGCACAGGCCTGACGAGGTGCGCTGACTCTCCCATGTCGACCTTTTTCATGCCCACGGACGACGGCGTGGCCGGCGAGCGCGCCTATCAGCAGTTGCGCCTCGAGGTCGAGGCGCAGATGGGGCGGCCGCCCAATCGCCGCCGCATCATGGAGCTCTGGACGCGGCGCGGCAACCTCGACTGCGTGACGGCGGTCGGCGCCCCCGATCCGGTCTGGGGCGGCATCGTCACCGCGATCTTCGACATGGGCCCGCACCAACCGTTCGTCGTCTACCGCCAGCACGCCACCAATCCGCACCAGCAGTTGTGCGACGTGCTCGGCTGCAACGCCTACTCGGTGTCCGAGTTCGGGTCGTGAGCACGCCGGGGCAGATCGAGGCGATCGAGGCCGAGTTCCACGATTACAAGGACAGTGTCGCGCTCCTGCGCGCGCGTCTGTACCGCCGGGGAGCGGCAACACCCCGCGCCTGGAGGAGTTGCAGCGCAAGCTCGAGAGCGCGGAGCGGCGTCTGCGAGCCGCACGCGCCGAACGGCAGTCCGCAGCACTCGGTAAGGTGAACAGGCAGCGCCCCTATGTCCGCGTTCGGCGGTAGTCTGCCGACAGAATGGCCGTCGGTGCCAACACTGAGCTCACGCTGACCGGCGGCGAGCGCGTGCGGGTCGAGGGGGATCCCCACGAGGTCGAGGCAGCGATCCTCGCGGCATCTCGTGGATCGCTCATGGAGTTCGCGTGGATGACGGAGGCGGACTCCGGACAGCGCATCGGCGTCAACCCGGATCGGGTCGTCATGATCCGCGCCGCGGAGCCCAGTCCCGACCATTAGAGGAGCCGGTCTCGCAGGGGGCGCCGCAGCGCCGCCTCCGCGCCGGCGCCACGGCCGGGCTTTGGGTGCCCCTGGTAAACTGGATAGGCGCTCAGCGAGCCCAGGCTCCTCTTGCTTACCGAGCGACCACGCATCAGAGGAGCAGAGAGGCGGTACGCCATGCCGACTGCAAGCGAAGCGGTGGCTGGTGGCGACTGGGGGACGGGCACTCCCTCGGTTGAGCCGATTCCGGAGCGCGCCCGCCATCCGGAATGGCACAGCCTGCGGCTGTTCGGGGCCGGCCGTCACCCGGGGGCGTTTGACTCCGGCGTCGAGACGCGCCATGGCTTTGACGGATCTCGCATGAGCCATGCCTGCTGCGAGCGGTGCCAGGTGCGCTTCACCGCCGACGCGGCAACGTATCTCCTCGCCTGTCCTGACTGTGAACGGCCGCTGACGCGGGTCGGCGAGGCGCAGCGTCTCCTCGGCTTCCGGCTGTTTGACCCGCTGGACCTCACAGACCTCGTGATCGACAGCCACGAGGTCTCGCCCGCCGATCCCAGGCCGAAGGGCACGCGCTCCCGACCGATGTGAGCCCCCGGGCGTGCGCCCGTCGGGATGAGATGTTCGTCGAGGGATCTGCGCCGCGAATCACGGATCTGCGCCGGCAGGACGACTAAGTCCTGTCTGCAATGCGGGCGACGGCGGCACAGCCGCAGTCGCCAGAGCCGAGGGAGAAGCGATGTCGAGTCCCGCTGTCCTGTCCGCGTCTTCCCCGCGTCCCAGCCTGGACGTGAGTCATCGCGATTGCGGCGACGCCGTCTGCGTCGCGGCGCCCGTCGGCGAGATCGACGTCGCCACCGCGCCGCTGCTGAAGTCGCGCCTGGTGGGGCTGCTCGATCGCGGCTTCAGCCGCTTCGTGCTCGACCTCTCCGGGGTCCGCTACCTCGACTCCACCGGGCTCGGGGTCCTGATCGGATTCGCGCGCCGCCTGGGCGGCGACGGGCAGATCACGCTCGCCCACGCGCCCGGCCCCGTGCTGGCCATCCTGGAGCTCACCGGTCTTGACGCCAGCTTCGAGGTCTTTGCCACCACCGAGGACGCGCTGGCGCACCTCCGCGGCGAGCGCCAGCCGGCGCAGCCGCGGCTCAGTTCCGACGCGGCGATCGTGGTGGGCCTGGCGGCCACGTCGCTGCCCTTCGCTGAGTCCACGGTGGATGAGCTTCGCCGCTGGGTGCGCATCCTCAGCGCCCACGGTGAAGCCGGACGGGCGCTGCGGGGCGTCGGCGTCACCGACGCCGATGTCGCCTACCAGGCCCCCGGCGCCGGCGCCTCGGACGCCGGCAGCCCGTCGGCACACGCCGAGTCGCTGATGCGCGTCTCCGCGGCGGCGGCGGTCATCGCCTCCGATCGCCAGGCGGCGAGCGTGAGCACCGTGGATCTGCTGCTCGCGGTGATGACGGTCTACGGCGACGCGTTCGATCGTGAACTGCGCGCCCGCGGCACCGGCACCGCCGACCTGATCGAGTGCCTCGCGAGCAGTCCGGAGCCCGCCGCAGCGCTACCGTGACCGCATGAGATCGCCCCGCCGTCGCCCCCGCCGGACACGGGCCCGGCGCGCGGCGTGAGCGTCTACATCGATCACGCGTTCGCCTACGGTGACTGGGGTCGCTGGAGCGGCGGGGGCCATCTGCAGGCCGACACGGCCGACGAGCTGCACGCCTTCGCACAGCGGCTCGGGCTGCGGCGCGCGTGGTTTCAGTCCAAGCCCGGGCGCCCTGAGAACGATCACTACGACCTGACGCAGGGCGGCCGCGCGCGGGCCCTCGAGCTCGGCGCCATCGCCGAGGACCGGCGGGCCGGCACCCGGCGGCGGCAGGCGATCCGCCAGGTCCGCCGCGGCGACCCCGCCGCCGCGCTCAGGGCGGCGGCGGGGTCGCGCAGCGTCGTCTAGCGGTGGCGGCGGATCCGGTACCGGTAGGGGACCGCTGCCACCTCACTGGCCGTGGACTGCTCATAGGGCGGGATGTCGTTGCTGACGGTGTCGACGTACAGGTTCCCGCGCACCGTCGTGCCCGGAGCGCCGCTCGGCGTGAACGTGACGTTCACCTCGGCGGTGCGGCCCGGCTGGATGGTGATGGGCGAGAAGCTCGCCGACGAGCCCACCGCGGCTGACCAGAAGTCACCCGTGGTGGAGGTCACCGTCGAGTCAAACGCCTTGGTCTGGGCCGACAACCCGATCGTCGCCGTGCCGGTGGGCGCGGCGCCCGCGTAGGGCCCGCACTCCGTCGGCTCGCCCAGGTACAGGCCGGCCGAGACCGTCCCGTCCGGCGGGTCGAAGAACAGCGACGATGACGTCTGGCACAGCGGTCCGGGCCCGAAGCTCGCGCTGGCCAGCGCCGGGTCGCCGGGGTCGCCGGCGTCATCGGCGAGGTCGAACATCGCCGGGATGCTCGACGTCTGCGCCGCCCGGATCGCCGAGGTCTCCGTCGGCACCAGCCACTCCGGCTCGGCCGTGATGTTGGTGAACGACATCGGCAGTGGCACCGTGCCCTCGCCCAACTGAGCGAGCGTGATGTTCTGCGTCGTGTTCAGGCGGGGATCGACGAAGTAGTCCTCCGGCGCCACGCCCGTGTTGGTGATCTGCACCGGGACCGTGACCGGCTTGCCGGCGACCAGTCGCCGCCCGTCGGGGACGCCGAAGCCCCGGACCCGGGCCGAGTTGAACTGGATCTGCCCGCGGAAGGGCTGGGAGATCAGGTCACCCGGCTCGGCCCCGGCGAAGTCCACGATCAGCGTCCATCGCCCGGCGACGGGGTTGATCGTGTAGGACGACAGCGCCGTGCTCTGGTTGCCCTCGACCGAGTTCTGGCCGTAGCCGACGGTGTCGCCGTCGGGGTTGACGAGGTACATCGCCACCGGGTCAGACGGGTCCTTGGCGAACGACACGTCCGCGCGGATGTCGCGGACGTTGCGACCGACGTCGAAGGCGTAGAACTCCTCCTGGCCCTCGCCCAGCGGCCTGCCGTTCCCGCCGGTGAGGTTGCCGGAGAAGCGGCCTCCCTGGTTGGGCTCGACGAGGCTGCGCAGCGTCACCGGGATCGAGGTGGCGACGCCGCCATTGGGGGACAGAACGACCGATCCCGAGCTGTCACCAGCTCCGGACGGATCCGTGGCGGAGACGTTCACCGTGCGGCTCTGGCCGGGGGCCAGCGTCACCGAGCTCGGTGACACCGAGCCGAACGGAACGTGGCGCTGGGTCGAGACCTCCCACGGCACCACGCCGTTGGTCCCACCGGCGGAGGCGACGTTGCCGAAGATGACGCCCTCCCACGTGCCGGGCGTCGGCGCCTCGACCTCGGTCTCCCCGTAGCTGCCGGGGCCCTGCGGCAACGAGTGTCCCGCGAACCGTCCCTGCGGGTCGATCAGGATCATGCGCACCCGCGAGTTGTTGCCGGTCTCGCAGAAGTTCTGGTTGCAGTTGGACTGGTCCACCGGCCACGCGAGCTGGGCGAAGAGCCGGTCCGCGCCCGCCGGGACGTGGAAGTGGATGACCTCGTAGTTGTCAGGAGTGCCCGCGAAGTCGGGGACGTGCGGGCTGGAGGTGTCACTCAACGTGACGCTGCCGGTCTGGACGTTCTGGTCGGGACCGAACGTCCGGCCGCTCAGGTTGACGGTCTGGGTGGTGTTGCCCGGGTTGGAGACGGTGAACTGGAACCGCTGGGTCGCGCCGGGCGCCCCGGAGGCGTTGAACTGAGTGGCGGAGGTGGTCAGCGCCGGGGTGGTCGGGTGCGAGGTCCCGATCGACTCGGCCAACCGGACCGCCTTGTAGCTGTTGAGCAGCCCCGCGCCCTGCTCGTCGGCCGGGGAACCGAGGTCGGTGGCCGTGCTGACGAGGATCTGTTTGATCAGCGCGGGCGTGGGCGACGCGCCGCCATGGGTCTGGCGGTAGGCCTGGATCACCAGGGCCGCGGCGCCCGCCACGAACGGCGAGGACTCGCTGGTCCCGCCACTGCGCTCCACCTCTGACGGAGCGCCGAGGAAGTTGATGCAGCCGAAGAAGGACGCGCTGGCGTCGCACGAGGCGAAGCTGCCGTCACCGGGGGCGATGAGATCGACCGTGTCCCCGGTCTCGTCGAAGCCCGCGGAGCTCAGGGAGCTGATGTTGTTGTTCAGCCAGCCGGTGGTGGCGAAGTCCCGCGCCAGCGCGTAGTTGGTCTGCGCGTAGAAGCGGAAGTTCGTCGACGCTCCGGCGGAGATCACGTCGGGATCTGTCGAAGGCGATCCGATCGTGTTGAACGGCCCGGCGTCGCCCGACGACACCGCGACGGTCACCCCGGCGGCCGTGGCGGCGTCATCGAACTGCTTGACGACGTCGAGGGCCGTGATGTCCGGGAACGGGTTGGAGCCGAAGGACTCGTTGATCACGTTGACGTGATCGGTCTCGACGGCGTAGTTGATCGCCTCCAGGAAATCGGACTCGGTGGTGACGTCGTTGTTGGCGAACACCTTGAGGCCGACGAGGCTCACGCCCGGCGCCACGCCCTCGATGCGGATGTTGCACGGCGCGGGGTCGGCCTCGGCGCCGAAGTTCTCGACGTTGTAGGTGTGCAGGCCCTGACCGGCGATCGCGTTGGCGTCGATGAAGGCCTCGCCTCCGTCGGTGGGAGCGTTGGGGCCCTCACCGGAGAAGTCCTGGTAATCGCCGCCGTCGGCCGGGTCAAACACTGAGTGGCCGTTGGCGCGGATGAAGTTGACGTTGTTGGGGTCGATCCCCTCGGCGATCCATGCCACCTTCACGCCGGCGCCGGTGAACCCGAGCGACCGCGCGGTCGGCTGGTTGGGATCGTCGGAGTCGGTGTTGGTGGAGGCCAGACCCTCCGGGTCAAGCTGCACGGCCCCGTTGGCACCGCAGGCGCCCGGGATGACGTTGGGCGAGACCGCACCGGCGATCGAGGCGTGCTTGGACTTGCGTGACCCGGTGGCCGCCGGCAGCGTCATCGGCGCGCCGCCGCGAATGGTGGCGTCGGGAACGACCTCGGCCACCGCGGAGTTCTTGGCCAGCTGGGCGCGCTCGCCCTTGGAGACCGTTGCCGCCACCGCGTTGATGAGCTGGTAGCTCTTGACGTGCAGAGCGTGCACGGAGCGCAACTGGCTCACGACGGGCGCCTGGGCCGCCTTGACTGCGGCAAAGCGGGCGGCGGCTGACCGCGAGCCCACCCGCGCTTGGCGCATCTGGCCCTTGAGGATGACGATCACGTGCTGGTTGGCGTTCTTGGACAGCGCGGCCCTCAGCGCCGGCGAGAGCTTCGTCGACCGGTGACTCGAGGACTTCGCCGACGCCGAGATGGCGGCGATTCCGGTGACCGCGATCGCGATCAGGACCGCAAACGTCCCCCGACGCCTGCCCAGAACCGACCGGACGCCTGCAACACGTGCTCGCATAACGACTCTCCCGCTTCGTTGGCGACGACACTGCCGTCTATGTGGACCTCATCCCGCTCGGTCCCGTCAGCGGGCCTCCCTGCACTGGCCCGGCACGCTACTACGACCGCCGAGCGGGTGCCAGTCTGAACCGTTCGCGTAGGGTGCCCCGCCAGTGGGCTGGGCCCGACCCCAGCGGTCCGCCGACCGTACGATTGACGCACATGCCCACCAACGAAACGGAAGGCAGCTGATCGGGGGAACCAATTCTCGATTGGACGAGCTGGGATGACCGTCCGCAAAAGAGGTGCTGGGCGCCGAGCACGTCGAGCGGTCCCTGGAGGGCGCCAGCGCGTTCGCCCGTCCGATGCAGGACCTCGTCACCGAGTACTGCTGGGGCGCGGTGTGGTCACGCCCCGGGCTTGATCGCCGGACCCGGTCGCTCGTCAACCTCGGCATGCTCGCTGCGCTCAACCGCGGCCACGAGCTCGGCGTCCACGTCCGCGGCGCGCTCACCAACAGCGTCACCCCCGAGGAGATTCGGGAGGTTCTGCTCCAGGCGGCCATCTACTGCGGGGTGCCGGCCGGCATGGAGGCGTTTCGGATCGCCGAGGAGACACTCGCGCAGCAGGGCGTCGACGTCGAGTCGATCGCGTGAGCGCCGGGGCACAATCCCCGGTCGGGTTTGTGGGATTGGGCACGATGGGCGCGCGGTTGACCGCGCGGCTGCTGAACGCGGGCCACGCCGTGATCGTGTGCGACACCGACCCCGACGCCGCCTCCCGCGCGCGTGAGGTTGGGGCCACCGTGGCGCAGACGCCCCGCGCGGTGGCCGACGCCGCCGAGGTCGTGATGGTCAGCCTGCCGCGCCCCGACATCGTCCTCGACGTCGCCCTGGGCGCCGACGGCCTGGCCGAGGGCTCGGCCATCGAGGTGTTCGTCGACCTCTCGACCACCGGGGTGGCGACCGCGCAGGCGGTCAGCGACGGGCTGGCCGTCCACGATGTCGCCGCGCTCGACGCGCCGGTGAGCGGCGGTCCCGCCGGCGCCGAGGCCGGCCGGCTGACCCTGATGGTCTCCGGGCCCGGCGCGGCGGTCGACCGCGTCCGCCCGTTGCTGGACGCGTTCGCCGGCAACGTGTTCGTGGTGGGGCGCGGGCCGGCCGCCGGGGTGGGGACGGGCATCCAGTTCAAGCCGTCCCAGCGCGCGGCGAAGGTCGCGATCGGCGCCCGTAGCTTGATCTGCGTGTGGTCAAAGCCGAAGTCAGAGCTGCCCACCGCCATGCAGAACGTCGCCGACGCGCAGGACACGCCGGTCATCGCGGCGTTCGGTGGCCCGCTCGGGCCCGGCACCGCCTGCGGCGTCCACGTCGCGCCCGAGGCGCTCGAGGCTGCGCACAGCGCGACCGCGCAGCCGCTCAGGGCCGCCCGTCGCACCCACGTTCCGATCCCGTTCCCGATTCGCATGAGCTGCAGACCAACGTCTGGAGGCGGCAGCCTACGCGAAACCGCCCCCGCCCCGTGGGCCGGGCCCGAGGTGAACGGCACGCCGACCGTACGATTGACGCGCACGCCCACCAAGGAAACGGAAGGCAGCTGATGGGAGAGAACAACTCTCGATTCGACGCTGGGATGGCCGTCCGCAAGGAGGTGCTGGGGGCCGAGCACGTCGAGCGGTCCCTGGAGGGTGCCAGCGCGTTCGCCCGCCCGATGCAGGATCTCGTCACCGAGTACTGCTGGGGCGCGGTGTGGTCACGCCCCGGTCTTGACCGCCGTACCCGGTCGCTGGTCAACCTCGGCATGCTCGCGGCGCTCAACCGCGGCCATGAGCTCGGCGTCCACGTCCGCGGTGCGCTCACCAACGGCGTCACCCCGGAGGAGATCCGGGAGGTTCTCCTGCAGGCGGCCATCTACTGCGGGGTGCCGGCCGGCATGGAGGCGTTTCGGATCGCCGAGGAGACACTCGCGCAGCAGGGCGTCGACGTCGAGTCGATCGCGTGAGCCCCGGGGCACAAGCCCCGGTCGGTTTCGTGGGGTTGGGCACGATGGGGGCGCGGTTGACGGCGCGGCTGCGGAACGCGGGCCATGCGGTGATCGTCTGCGACACCGACCCCGATGCAGCGGCCCGCGCGCGAAAGGTTGGGGCGACGGTGGCCCAGACCCCCCGCGAGGTCGCCGACGCCGCCGAGGTCGTGATGGTCAGCCTGCCGCGCCCCGACATCGTCCTCGACGTCGCTCTGGGCGGCGACGGGCTGGCCGAGGGCTCGGCCATCGAGGTCTTCGTCGACCTCTCGACCACCGGGGTGGCGACCGCGCAGGCGGTCAGCGACGGGCTGGCGGTCCACAATGTCGCCGCGCTCGACGCGCCGGTGAGTGGCGGCCCCACCGGCGCGGAGGCCGGCCGGCTCACCGTCATGGTCTCCGGGCCCGGCGCGGCGATCGACCGCGTCCGCCCGTTGCTGGAGGCGTTTGCCGGCCCCGTGATCGTGGTGGGCCCCGAGGCGGGGCAGGGCCAGGCCGCCAAGGTCATCAACAACCTCATGTCGGCGTGCTCGATCGCCATCACCGCCGAGGCGATGGTCCTGGGCGTCCGCGCCGGGCTTGACCCCGCGACGCTGCTCGACGTCGTCCACGTCTCCAGCGGCGCCAACAACGCCGCCAGCGACAAGTTCCCCAAGCAGGTCCTCACCCGCGCCTTCGCTCACGGGTTCCGCCTGGACCTGATGGCCAAGGACGTGCACCTCGCCATGGACGAGGCGCGCCGCCGCGGCGTGCCGATGGTGCTCGGCGCGACGGTGGAGGAGCTGTGGGGACTGGCCGACGCCACCGGCGAGGACGGCCGCGACTGCACCGAGATCGTCCGCATGTTCGAGGCGTGGGGCGGCGCCGAGATCGCCCCGGGGTCGTGAGCGGGGACTGGACCCTCACCGCGCTGCGCTACGCGTCGCGCATGACCACGCGCTCAGACGTCTTCCTGCGCTACGGGCAGTACGGCGAGGCCGACGGCCCGCAGGAGATGACCTATTACCTGTGGGTCCTGCGCAACGGCGAGCAGACGATCGTGGTCGACACCGGGTTCAGCGCGGCCGGTGGCGAGGCGCGCGGGCGCAGCTTCCTGGTCAAGCCGCTACAGGCTCTGCAGCGCGCCGGCGTCGATCCCCGGGCGGTGGACATGGTCATCAACACCCACCTGCACTACGACCACACCGGCCATCTCGACGCCTTCGGTGACGCCCCGGTGCTCGTCAACCGCACCGAGTTCGAGTTCTGGACCGGGGCCTACGCCGAGCGGGCGCAGCTCGGCGCCCACATCGAGCCCGCTGAGGTGCAGGCTCTCGCCGAGCGCGTCCAGACCGGCGCGGTGACGCTGCTTGACCGCGAGACCGAGGTGGCGCCCGGGGTGACCGTGGCCGAGGTCGGCGGGCACTCTCCCGGGCAGACCATCCTGTTCATCGCAGGCGAGCGGGGGCCGATCGTGCTCGCCTCCGACGCGGTGCATTTCTACGAGGAGGTCGAGCGTGACCGCGCCTGCGCGATCCTCGTCAACCTCGAGCTCGTCTACCGCGCCTACGACATCATCCGCGCCGGCGTCCGGGCCGGCGGCCGTCTCGTGGCCGGCCACGACCCGCTGGTGATGGATCGCTTCCCCCGCCTCGAGTCAGACCCCGAGCTCGGCGTCCTCGTGGCCTGACCCCGAAATGGAGGACTCCCCATGACCACCGTGACCGTCCCCGATCCCCAGGCGCTCGCTCAGGGCCGCGCCGACGATGTCCTGCCCGTGGGGCTCCACGCCGGCGATGGACCGCGCCCGCGTCCTGTGGCGGATCGCCGCCATCGGGTGTGGAACTGGCTGATGCCCTTCGGCGGCTACAAGGAGTCGGCCGACTGGTTCGGTGACGCATGATGCGCGCCGGGATCATCGGCGCGGGGAACATGGGCGGCCGGATGGGCCGCCGCGTGGTGGCCGCCGGGGACCCGATCATCGCCTATGACGCCAACGCGCAGACGCTGGCGAACTGCGGGATCCAGGCGGCCGCCTCGGCCGGGGAGCTGGTCGAGGCGGTGGACGTGGTGCTGCTGTCGTTGCCCGACAGCTCGGTGATCGAGCGGGTCGTGTTGGGGGAGGGAGGCGTGCTGGCGCACGCCCGGGTTGGGCAGGTGGTCGTCGATCTGTCCACGGCCGACCCCCGATCGTCGGTCGGCCTCCACGACGCACTGGCCCAGCGCGAGGTGGCCTTCCTGGACGCGGGGATCTCCGGCGGGGCGGCGGCGGCCGAGAACGGGTCGCTGACGCTGATGGTCGGCGGTGACGCCGACGCGCTGGCCCGAGCGACGCCCGTGCTCGAGCATTTCGCCGCCAAGATCGTCCACATGGGCGCTTCCGGCAGCGGCCACGTCACCAAGGTGCTCAACAACTTCCTCAACGGCGTGGCGCTGGCCGCGACCGCGGAGGTGATGGTGGCGGGCAAGCGTGCCGGTCTGGACCTCGAGCGGCTGCTCGAGGTGCTCAACGCCAGCTCGGGCGTGAACTTCGCCACCCTGAACCGCTTCCCCAAGATCATCCATGGCGACTACCTCGAGGGCGGGCTGACCGGCGAGCTCATGGCCAAGGACATTCGGTTGTACCTCAACTACATGGCCGGGATCGGCGTCCCCACCTTCAGCGGCCCGGGGTGCCTGGCCGCGTTTGAGCTGTCGAACTCCATGGGGTACCGCGACCTCATCTCCAACCGCGTCGTGGACGCGATCGGGGACCTGGCCGGCGGTGTCCGCCTTTCCGACGACGACGAACAGGAGCACTGACATGAAGATCAGTCACGGCCACGCGGCCGGCCAGGCCACCACCCAGGTCTCCGAGACGTTCACCGGCACCGTCCTGCGCGACCCCGTCCTGTCCGGCGACGGCGCTCCGACCGTCAACTCGGTCACCTTCCCGCCCGGCGCCCGCACCAACTGGCACACCCACGAGGACGGCCAGATCCTCATCGTCACCTCGGGCCGGGGGCAGGCGGCGACCCGTGCCGGCCGCCGCGAGGTCCTGGAGCCCGGCGACGTCGTCTGGTTCGGCCCCGGCGAGGATCACTGGCACGGCGCCGGCACCGACACCGTGATGACCCACATCGCCATCTCGCTCGGGCGTCACCGACTGGGGTGACCCCGTGCAGCGAGGACGAGTACCTGGCCTGAGCCGCGGCTCATGGGGTCACGCCCCCATCGACCGCAGCGCCCGCGCCCGTAGGATCGGCCGACGACGACAACCAGGGGGTGGTAGCAATGGCGGAGGTGGCAGGGCGGCGGATGGCCGCCGAGATCGACGGGGACTTCGTGGTCTTCCTCATCGGGGCGCGGCTGAGCAAGCTGCACTTGGCGCGCAGCCTCATGGACCTCGGCGGCCGGCGCGGGATGCGGCACATGCTCGACTACCTCGTGGCCCATCCTGAGAAGGGCCTCCTCGCCTATGAGATGGGGCTGCCCACGATCGTGCAGTACTGGCGGTCCTTCGAGCACCTGGAGGCGTTCGCCAAGGACAAGGACGACCCGCACCTGGAGGTCTGGCGCCAGTACTGGCGGCGCGTCGGCCGCACTGCGCGGACCGGCATCTGGCACGAGACCTACCTGGTCCAGGCGGGCCAGTACGAAGCGATCTACGGGAACATGCCGCCCCACGGTCTGGGCAAGGCGGGGCGCCTCGTCCCGGTCTCTGAGGCCTCGGGCGCGCGCTCGCGGCTCGGCGCAGCTGAGCGTCTGAGCGTCTGAGCCCCTGAGCCTCTGAGCGCCTGACATCGATCGCGTCCTCGCCCGAGTCGGCGGGGGCGTGGCTCCGCCGTGTCGGCGTGCGTCCGGCGACGCCGACCACGGCGGCAAAGTTCGTCTCCACGATTGACTTTGACGACGAATCCTGTAGCGTGCGCCCCGTTCTAGCCGCGAGGGACGGCAGGAACAGCCGGGAATTATCCGATCACTGGCTCGAGGAGAGGATCTACATGTCGGTCGATGTCGCGGCCGGGACGCCGGACAGTCCCAGCCCGGGCAGCCCGCGTTTCGCGCGTGCGTCCTCGGGTCTCGTCCGTGAGCTCACCCTCGTCGATATCGCGTGGTACGGGATCTTTGCCACGGGTGGGCTCTTCGGCTACGTCTTTCTGTTTCCGACGCCGCAGTTCGTGTCGCCCGGGATCAGCATCCCGCTGATGCTCGTCGCCACGCTGCTGCTCGGCGTCGTCGTCTACTTCGTGTACGCAGCCCTCGGCTCGGCCATGCCGCGGGCCGGCGGCGACTACCTCTACGAGTCCCGCACGCTGCATCCGCTGGTCGGCTTCACCGTGCCGTGGGCCTGCCAGCTCCTGTTCTGGCTGGCGTTCCCGGCGTCCGGGGCCTATGTCGTGACCACCTTCGGGCTGGTGCCGATCTTCCAGTCGTTCGGAGCCACGGGAGTGGAGAACTGGCTGCTCACCGAGACGGGGACGTTCATCGTCTCCGCCGTCGTGGTCGTCCTGTGCTGGTTGCTGACCGTGTACGGGCTGCGGATCTACCGCCCGGTCCAGCGCTACATCCTGGTCCCGGCGATCGTGATCGCGACCCTGACGATCATCGGCGTCCTGCTGGCCAACCTCGGGACGAACTTCACGGCGAAGTTCAACGCGTTTCATGCCGGCACGGGGATCACCGCCGCCTCGGTCACCGCGGGGGCGCTCAAGCACGGATGGCGCCCACCGGGCTTTGACCTGGGCCACACGCTCGAATGGGTGGCCGTCCTCGCCGCGTACGTGCCGTACACGATGTACTCGGCCCAGGGACTTCTGGGCGAGGTCAAGCACGCCAACAGCCTGCGTCGCCTGTTCACGGCGTTCTTCGTCCCCGGGGCGATCGTCGCCCTGGTGATGCTAGCCCTGCCGTTCGCACTGCTGACCTCGATCGTCGGCGGCCGGTTCATGGACCAGTACGCCTACGCGATCGGCTCCGGAGCCATCACGCCGAATTACTCGCCGAACTTCAGCGTCTTTCTGTCGATCCTGTCCCAGAGCAAGATCATCACGCTCCTGATCGGAATCGGCTTCATCGCCGGCGGCTTCGGCATCGCCAACGTGGTGTTCGCCAACTCGTCCCGAGTGATGATGGCCATGGGGCTCGACGGGTCGCTGCCCAAGCTGTTCTCCGATGTGTCGCCGCGCTTCCACAGCCCGATCAAGGCCACGACGCTCTGGAGCTTCCTCGCGCTCGTCGTGGCGGCGGTCTTCGCCTACAAGCCGCCGTGGGAGACGACCATCCTCATCGGCGGCGCGATCACCAGCGTGCTCGTCGTCGGGGTCACGTCCCTGGGCGGGGCGCTCTTCCCCTTCCGCTCCCGACAGATCTACGACGAGTCGCCCGCGGCGAGCTATCGGCTGGGGTCAGTCCCACTGGTGACCGTCGCCGGTGTCATCGGCGCGGTGTGTGTCGGCGCGCTCATCTACCTGGCGCTGACCGTCACGGCGCTGGGCATCACCTCGCCGGGCTCGCGGATCGCGATCGCGGCCGCGTTCGTCAGCGGCGTAGCGGTGTACGCCGGCGGCAGGCTCTACCAGCGATCGCGCGGTGTGGACACATCGCTCGCCTATCGCTACGTCCCGCCGGAGTAGCTGCGCCCGGATGTGCCACCGCTGACCCAGACCATCTGAAAGAAAGGACACCAATACCCATGGCCATCGATGTGCAGGCCAACGATCACTACGTGACCTTCGGTCGACGTGAGGGAGACGAGGACTTCCCGAACAGCCTGATCTCGGGGATCTCGACCTTCCTCGGCGCCCAGGTCCTGCCTCCCGTGCGCGAGCGGCTCGTCGAGGCCGGGGTCAAGGCGGCCGTCCTGGGCCTGCCCTGGGAGGGGACCAACACCTGCCGCCCGGGCGCGAGCTACGGCCCGCGGTCGATCCGTCGTGCCACCGAGCACTACCTCAGTTACCACGGGGAGTTCCAGGTCGACCTGTTCGACGCGCTGCACCTGACCGACTGCGGGGACGTCTCGATCGTGCCCGGCAACGCGCAACGCACCTTCGAGCGCACGGAGCGGTGCATCACCGAGATCGTCGAGGCGGGAGCCTTCCCGATCATCTTCGGCGGCGATGATTCCTGCCCCATTCCCGTCACCAGCGCCATGTCCAAGCTCATCAACGGGCGCATGGGCTACATCCAGATGGACTCGCACATGGACACGGCGGAGGACGTCGCCGGCGAGCGGCTCAACCATGCCTGTCCGGTCAGCCGTACCGCGGAACTGCCCAACGTCGATCCGCACAACATCGCCCTGGTGGGGATCAACGGGCCGCTCAACCCGCGCGTGGAGCGTGAGTACGTCGACCGGACCGGCATCCAGATGATCACCATCTGGGACATCGACGAGTGGGGGATCGACAAGACGATCGATCGCATCCTGGACATCGCTTGGAACGGCACCGATGGTGTGGTCCTGCACACCGACCTCGACGTCCTGGACCAGGGCTTCACCACCGGGGTCACGACGCCCGAGACCGGCGGCCTCACCCCGCGCGAAGTGATCAAGATGATCCGCGCCTTCGTGCGCAGGGGCGTGGACGCCTATGTGATCACCGAGTGCTCGTCGGTGTATGACCCCGCCAACAAGGCCGCGCGCGTGGCCACCCGCCTGGCCCTCGACGCCCTGGGCATCCGGGCCAACCCGGACGGCACCGGCAGGGTCTGAGGCCGGCGCGGCGAGATGCGCTTCTCACGACGAGGCAACGGACGGGGCGGGCGGGACCGCGTCCGTGTCATCTTCGCCACTGACCTGCACGGTTCAGAAGCGGTGTTCCGGAAGTTCCTGAACGCCGTGACCGTGTACGAGGCGACGGTGGCGATCCTCGGCGGCGATCTGACTGGGAAGCGCATCGTCCCCGTGGTGGAGGATCCGGAGGGCTCCTTCGCGGCGGAGTTCAACGGGCGAGAGTTCCGCGCCGATACCGACGCGGAGCTCGACGTCCTCCGGCGCCGGATCCGAGACGCTGGTCAGTACCCGGTCACCGTCAGCGCCGCTCAGTACCAGGAGCTGTTGACCGACGACGACGCCCTGCACCAGGCCTTTCTCGAGGCCTGCCTGTCCCAGGTGCAGGATTGGATGGCGCGGGCGGCCGAGCGGTTGGAGCCGCTGGGCGTCCCGCTGTATGTCACCGGCGGCAACGATGACTACCTCGAGATCGAGCCGGTCCTCGAGGATGCGCCGTACGTGGTCAACGCGGAGGGCCGCGTGGTCACCCTCACTGAAGGCGTGGACATGATCTCGACCGGCTACGGCAACCCGACGCCGTGGAAGTGCCCGCGCGACGTCACCGAGGAGCAGTTGGCCTCGCGCATCGAGGGGATGGCGGTGCAGCTGACCGACCAGCGCCACGCCGTGTTCAACCTGCACGTCCCGCCGTACGGCTCGGGTTTGGACCTCTGCCCGCGACTCGACACCTCCACAGACCCGCCGCGTCCCATCGTGGGAGAGACCGGGCCCGCCGGCTCCAGTGCCGTCCGCGAGGCATTGGCCCGTTTCCACCCGATGCTGTCACTCCATGGCCACATCCACGAGAGCCCGGGCATCCGCGACCTCGGAGGGACGACGGCCGTCAACCCCGGGAGCGAGTATGGGGAGGGCGTACTGCACTCGGCGATCATCGACCTGTCCGACGACGCCGTGCTCTCAAGCCAGTTGCTGACCGCCTGACGATGCCGGATTTCGATACCGCCGCTGCTCATAATGGTCGGATAGTCCTCAACGGTCACGACCATTTGATCTTTTCCGAGCTCCAGCGCGACGGCCGGCTTCCGTTCACCGCTCTCGGCGCCCGGATCGGGCTCTCCGAGGCGCAGGTGCGGCGGAGGGTGAAGTGGCTCACCGAGGCCGACGCCTTCGCGGTGACTGCGGTCGCTCACCCAAGCGTGCTGGGCCTGGGATGCATGGCGTGGATCGGGCTCGAGGTCAGGCCCGGCGACGTCGAGGAGGTGGCCAACACCCTCGTCAACACCTCCGGCGTCGACTACGTCGTGATCAGCTCCGGCCGGTTCAACGTCATGTGCGAGGTCGCGTGCGAGGACGCCGCCGCTCTTGACCCGATCGTGCTCGAGATGAGGCGCATCGACGGCGTGGAGCGCACGGAGACCTTCGTGTACCTCGCGCTGCGCCATCAGAAGTTCCAATGGCTTCCGTCGCGACAGGGAGACCAGGCGGCGGCGCTGGTGACAGGCGTCACGGAGAGCAGTCGCCAGCTCGATCCGCTCGATATCGCCATCGTCCGCGAGCTGGAGCGCGACGGGCGGGCATCGTTTCGCGACATCGCGCGCGAGCTCGGGGTCTCCGAGCGCGCCGTGTCCGGCCGCTTCACGCAGCTCGTCGATGACGGGGCGTTGAAGGTGATCGCCGTTGGCAACCCGCTGAACCTCGGCTTCGGGGCGATGACGTGGCTGGGCATCACCCTGCGCAGCGGAGCCGAGCACGACGAGGTCTGTGCCCAGCTGGCCGCGGTCCAGGCCATCGACTACGTCGTCGTCCCGTCGGGCCGCTATGACGTGATGGCGGAGGTCGTGTGTCGCGATCGTGCCGAGCTGCTGGAGGTCCTCACGCGCGGGATCGGGGCGATCGACGGCATCGCGCGTACGGAGTCGTTCCTGTATCTGCGCCTTCTCTACCGCAGCACCGCGGGGGCGTGGGGAGTCGGTCGATCCCTCGCTCGCGCAAAGGAGGGAGTGACATGAGCACCGCAACTTTGGCGGCAGATCCTCGAAGCGAGGCGACACGGATCGTCGAGCTCGCCTCAGGCCGTGGCGTCCCTGTACGCGTCATGGGTGGCGTGGCGGTGGGCCTGTGCTGTCCCTCCGCACAGAGCCCGCCGCTAGCCCGCGCCTATCGTGACATCGACTTCGCCGGACGCTCGGACCAGGGGCGGCAGATCACCGCGGTGTTCGAGTCCGCCGGCTACGAGGCGGACGCCGAGTTCAATGCGCTCCACGGCCGCCACCGGATGTTCTTCTGGGATCCGGTCAACGGGCGCGAGGCCGACGTCTTCCTGGACCGCTTCGACATGTGCCACACCTTCGACTTCCGCAAGCGGCTCGAGCTCGCCTCCCCGACGCTCCCTGTGGCCGACCTGCTCCTGTTCAAGCTCCAGGTCATGGAGACCAACGAGAAGGACTGCCAGGACGCGGTCGCGCTGCTCGCCGACCAGTCGCTCACCGCCGACGGCCTCGACCCGCCCGGCATCGCCCGCTTCCTCGCTGCCGACTGGGGCTGGTGGCGCACCGTCACGCTCGTCCTGGACCGCGTGGAAGGCTACGCCCAGGGACTCGCCGGATTTGCCCACGGCAGCCGCGTCATGGAGAACATCGGCGCCCTGCGGGCGGCGATCGAGGCCGAGCCCAAGTCGACGCGCTGGCGGGTCCGCGCTCGCGTGGGCGAGAAGAAGCGCTGGTACGAGACGCCCGAGGACGCCCACGGTCCTGCCGTCGAGCGCTGAGCGCGCGGGTTCAGCTCACCCCCGCCGCGTTGAACTGGTTGGACGTCCGCGCCGCGCTCGTTACGACGCGCGGAGCGGGGTAACTCGGGTTCAGAACGCCGATCCGAACCCAAGGAGCACGCATGCCCGAGTCAGACACCTACAAGATCGTCGAGATCGCCGGCACCTCGCCCGACGGCGTGACCGAGGCGATGAACGCCGGCGTTGCCAGGGCCGCCAAGACACTCCGCGGCCTGGACTGGATCGAGGTGCGCAGCATCCGTGGGCACGTCGAGGGCGACAAGATCGCCCACTTCCAGGTCGAGATGCGGGTCGGCTTCAAGCTCGAGGGCCAGTAGGCCCGCGGCCAGCACATGCGTGCCGCCGGCTGCCGCCGGCTACGCGCGCGCGAGGAGGATGTGGGCCTCGACGGGGAATGCGAGCCCGTCGGGGACTTCGTAGCGCTGCAGCGCCTCCGCCACGGATGCGGTGATCCGCTCGGTCATGCCCGGCCGCGCCAGCTGCTCGGCCAGCAGGCTGGCCAGCGGCGTCGCCGTCAGCTGGATGTTGACCCACTCCGGCGCGGACGCGAAGCGCACGAGCTTGGTCTCGGTGGTCATGCTGATCTCGGCAAAGCCCGCCTCGCCCGCCAGCTTCTCCACCAGCGCGGGGTAGGCCAGCACGTGCTCGGCGCGCTTGGTCTGCGACGCGCCGGTCCCGAGGTGGTGATCGAGCGCCTGGGCCAGGGCCAGGGTCCCCGGGTTGTGCTCGATGGGGCCGTAGACGCTGAGGCCGAGCCGGCCGCCGTCGGCCAGCACCCGGCGCATCTCACCCAGCGCCGACGCCCGGTCGGGGAAGAACTGCAGGCCGAGCTGGCACAGGACCACGTCAAAGGCCGCGTCCTCGAAGGGCAGAGCCAGGGCGCTGCCCCGGACGAACTGCACGTCGGCGCTACGCGACTGGGCCACCGTCAGCATCGCCGGATTGATGTCGAGCCCGGTGACGGTCCCGTCTGACCCGACCACGGCGTGGGCGGTGCGGGCCACGATGCCGGTGCCGCAGGCCACGTCGAGTACGCGATCGCCGCCCCCCACATTGGCGCGCGCCACCAGATCGGCGGCCCACAGGGCGGTCACCGCGGGCACCAGATACCGCTCGTAGAGCTGCGCTTCGCTCTCCTGGACCTGCCAGTGCTCGGGGCGCGCCATCGCGCTCACACCTCCGCGGCCAGCATCTGGAGGTTCTGGCGCAGCCAGCGATGTGCCGGGTCGTCGTCATAGTCCTCGCACCACCACAGCGCCTCGACGATGGCCTCCGAGGCGCCGGGGCAGGGCATGATCCGCAGGTCCAGGGGCGCCGCGAGCTTCTCGGCCAACCGCGCCTGCATCAGCGCGACGCGGTCGGTGCCGGTGATGAAGAACGGCACCGCCTGGTAGCTCTCCACCCGCACCGACACGTGGGGCTGGATCCCGAGGATGGCCAGCTGGGCCAGCAGCGGTGCCGAGGAGGTGCGGCCGCGATCGGGCACGAACGGGGCCACCCAGTTCATGCGGGCGAGGTCGGCGACGCTCGGGGTGCCGCCGTTGAGCGCCGTGTTGCCCGTCCAGCAGACGCAGACCCAGCGGTCGCGAAACAGCTCGGCCGAGCGCACGTGCGGGACCATGAGCGCGGTCAGGGGCGGGGAGACGATCCCGTCGATGCGGCGGATCTGCTCCTCGGCCTCGCCGGCCAGCGGCCCACGGACCAGCAGGATGTGGAGGCGCACGTTGGGCGCCTCGCGCTCCACGAGGGCCGACAGCCGGTCGCCGATCACCGCCAGCGTGTAGTCGGCCATCAGCAGGGTGAACTCGCGGTTGGAGGTCCGGGGGTCGAACTCCGTCTCGGCCGCGAACACGCGCTCGGCGGCGGCGCATGCGGCCTCGACGTGCTCGGCGAGTTGCGTGGCCAGCGGCGAGAGCAGATAGTCCCCGCCGCGGCGCACCAGCAGCTCGTCGTCGAAGTGGCGGCGCAGCCGGGCCAGCGCGGCGCTCGCCGCCGGCTGGGTCACGGCGACCCGCTCGGCGGCCCGGGTGACGTTGCGCTCGCGGATGAGCTCGCGCAGGATGACCAGCAGGTTCAGGTCCAGCTTGGCCAGCTGCGCCACGGGGCGCGTGACCTTGGCATCAGTCGTCCGCGCCACGGCCCGCGAAGCCTACTTTGCCGGGCGCTGTGCGGCTCAGCCCGAGCGCACGCCCACACCAGGGGCGGGGCGGGTCCGAACGCGCCCGACCCCGGCGATCCCGCGGGCCAGCTCGGCGCCGGGCTCGTCCAGGCTGCGGTCGCGCCCCTGCTCGCCCAGCAGCGGCGCGTCGCGCGTCTCGGGACCGAGACTGGCCGCCAGGAACACCAGCACCCCACCCAGCGGGATGAGGAACAGCGCGGTGTAGGCATAGGGCACGACGTGGGCCAGGCCCTTGACCCACACGGTGTAGAGCCCGGGCAGGATGAGCCCGAACGTGTACGCCGTGCTGTAGCCGGCGGCCCGGACGTTGGTGCCGAAGCGCTCGTTGAGGTAGACCACGAACACACCGAGCGGGGCGTTGGTGACGAAGCTGGCGGTCCCCGCCATCAGGGCGATGAGGCCGAAGCTCGCGCCGGCCTCGGCGAAATGGATCATGAACACCCACGCCGCCGAGCCGATCGTCACCACCGACACGGCCATCCAGCGCAGTACCGGCCGTCGCCCCACCTTCTGGCTGAGCGCGCCGTAGGCAACCATGCCGCACGCCGTCGTGAGGCTGGAGACGATCTCGAACCAGCTCACGTTGGTGGGGGTCTGGTGCAGCACGGTGATGAGCAGCACCGGCAGGAAGGAGACCGTCATCTGGGAGGCGAACCACATGCCGGTCATGAGGACGGCGGACTGGATCAGCCGGGAGCGGTCCTCCTCGCCGGTCAGCAGCTGCGCGAGCGGCATGCGCTTCTCACGGCGGGACCGCGTGAACTCCTCGTCGTTGAGCTCGGGCACGAGGCGGTGGAAGTACACCAGGTAGAGGATCCCCATGGCCGTCCCGACGAAGAACGGGATACGCCAGCCCCAGACCTCGAAGGAGTGTGGCGCCATGTGGTTGAGCGCCAGCAGCTGGATGAGACTGATCATCACCAGCGCCAGGCCCGCGCCGGTGACGACCAGGCCGCCGACGAGGCCGCGCCACTGTCGCGGCGCGCGCTCAATGGCCAGCGGGACGGGGCCGGCGTAGCCGCCGCCCAAGAAGACGCCACCGAGCAGACGCAGGGCGATGAGCGCACCGATGGACCAATAGCCCCAGGTGTCGTACCCCGGCAGGCAGCCCATCAGGGTCACCATCACCGTGAAGCCGGCGCCGGTGATGAGCGCGACGCGCTTGCGCCCGATGCGGTCTGAGAGGTTGCCGAAGATCGGCCCGCCGATCGGGCGGCCCAGCAGGGTCACCGTGAACACGAGCGTGTCGAGCGTCGCCCGCGTGGTGTCAGACATGTTCGCGGGCTCGAAATAACCCAGCGCGGCTGGGAGCACCAGCGCCGGCAGGTAGATGTCATAGCTGTCGAGGAACAGCGTGATGACACCGCCGAAGATCGACCGGCGGGCAGCCGGAGTCAGGCGCTCGGGCGCCGGCGCTGCAGAGACCGTGGACATCTCTCTCCCTCCGTGATGGGGTCGGTGGCGCGACACCTGGAAGGCCGCGCACCGTCGCCACCATCGCAGCAGGCGAGGGTGGCGATCGGGCCACCCTAACACCGGTATGCACGATGGAGAAATGGATAGTTTGTCTAGTCCCTATAAATGCCGTTGATACTGCAATGGGGCCAGAACGGGTAGTAACCATCTGGTCTTGCGCGTTCGCATCTCGGCGCGCTACGGTGAGTGACGATCACAGTGACAACAAACGGCACTGATGAGTGAGGAGGGTCCCAGATGAGAATGGTGGTGGCCCCGGTGAGCGAGTTCCCCCCGGGGGAGCGGCGGATCGTCAAGGCGGGAAGCCGGTCGATCGGCGTGTTCCGCGTGGGCGATCGCTTCTACGGGATCCGCAATCGCTGCCCGCACCAGGGCGGACCGCTGTGCCGCGGGCACCTGCTCGACGACGCGGTGGCCGACGCGCCGGGCCGGCCGCGGATCTCCGAGAACCCGCTGCGCATCGCGTGCCCCTGGCACGGCTGGGAGTACGACCTCGAGACCGGGCAGTCGTTCATGGGGGCCGGCCAGGCGGGCGTGCGCAGCTACGGCGTCGCCGTCCAGGCCGGCGGTCCGCTGCTGGCCGAGATGGAGGCCGCGCAGACCGGCGAAGGCGAGCTGCGCCCCGGACCGTACGTGGCCGAGACCTTCGAGGTGCATGTCCAAGACGACTACGTGGTCCTGGAGGTTTAGTGAGATGAAATTGATCGACTGCGACGTGCACGCCCAGGCCACCGAGCCGATGCTGGCCGAGCACCTCGGCCCGTGGGCCCGTGCGCAACTCGAGCACTACGGACGCCGCACGCCGCGCACCACCGACTGGTATCCGAGGGCACGCAACGGCGGTATGCGCGTGGACGCGTGGCCTGACAAGCCCGGCCACATCTGGGGCTCTGACCCCGAGACGCTCCGCGAGCAGCTACTCGACGAATACGACATCGACTACGCGATCCTCGAGGTCCTCTCGGGCCAGGACTGCTACGACCATCCGGATTTCGCCCGCGACTGGAACCACGCCATCAACGAGTGGCAGGTGCAGACGTGGCTGGAGTTCGACCCGCGGCTGCGCGGCACCATCGCCGTCGCCCACGAGTACCCGGAGCTCGCCGTGGCCGAGATCGAGAATCGCGCCGACGACGAGCGCTTCGTCGCCGTGCTGCTGCCCGCCAGCGCCGCCGAGCCGCTGGGCGCGCCGAAGTACTGGCCGATCTACCGCGCCGCCACCGAGTCCGGGCGGCCGGTGGTCGTCCACACCGGCGGCTATGTCGACCACCGCGGGGCGGGCTATCCGTCGTTCTACCTCGACTACCACGTCGGCAACGGGATCGTGACCCAGGGACAGCTCACGAGCATGGTCGTGGGCGGGCTGTTCGAGGAGGTGCCCGGCGTGCGGGTGGTTCTGACCGAATCGGGCGTCGCCTGGGCGGCGGCCCTGCGCTGGTCGCTGGATGCCGCCTGGGAGCTGATGCGCGCCGATCACCCGCGGCTCAACCGCCGGCCGTCGGAGTACATCGACGACCACGTCTGGTTCACCACGCAGCCGATCGAGGAGCCCGAGGAGCCCCAGCATCTCGTCTATGCGATCGAGCAGGCCCACCTGCGCGACAGGCTGCTGTTCGCCACCGACTATCCTCACTGGGACTTCGACTCGCCCAGTCAGGCGCTGCCGCGGGTCCTCGACAAGGAGCTGCGGCGCAGGATCCTCTGCGAGAACGCGGCGGAGCTCTACGGGTTCCCCGCGGAGCGCCCGGAGCCGGCCGCCACCGCAGGAGCCAAGGCCTCATGAGCGCGCTCGCCTACCAGCCCCGCGCCGTCGACTGCGACGTCCACGTCGCCCCTGCGGCCTACGCCGACCTGCTCCCGTACCTGTCTGACTACTGGCGCCAGTACATCTCCGAGGCGGCCGTCCGCCTCACCGGGGTGGGCCACGCCTATCCGCCCGGCGCCCCGGTGACCGCCAGCGCGCAGGCCCGCGAGAAGGGCTGGGCGACGCCGCCGAGCACCTATGAGCAGCTCGCCGAGCGCTACCTCGACCAGGCGCAGCCCAGCCACGCGGTCCTCAACTGCATCGACGGCTTTGATACCCACCGAAACCCGTACTTCTCGGCCGCGGTGGCGGGCGCGCTCAATGACTGGGTGCGCGAGACGTTCCTCGAGCGCGACGACCGGCTGCGCGCGAGCCTCTCGGTCTCGCCCGTGTCCCCCGACGACGCGACCGCCGAGATCGAGCGCGTGGGCGATGACCCGCGCTTCGTCCAGGTCCTGCTCCCGGTGCGATCGGATCTGCCCTGGGGCCACAAGAACAACCACGCCATGTTCGAGGCCATGCGCGAGCGCGCGCTCCAGGTGGCGCTGCACGCCTGGGGGAGGGCGGGGCGGTCGCTGACCCCCAGCGGCTTCACCACGACCTACCTCGAGGACTACCTCGCCAATCAGCCGATCGCGCAGGCGCAGATGCTGAGCTTCGTCTCCGAAGGGGTGTTCGAGCGCTTCCCGGACCTACGGGTGATGGTGACTGAATGTGGCTTTGCCTGGCTACCCACATTGTTGTGGCGGTTTGATAAAGATTGGAAAGGGGTATGGCGAGAGGTGCCGTGGGTCAAGGACCTGCCGTCGGAGTACGTCGGACGCCACTTCTGTCTCACCACCGCGCCGGCCCACCTGCCGCCCGACGACAGCGGGCGCGCGCAGCTGCTGGAGATGCTCGGCGGCTCGGCGATGCTCGCCTACGCCAGCGACTTCCCCCACGACCACGGCGACAGCATCGCGCCGCTGCTGGACCAGCTGGCAGCCGAGGATCGCGCCGGGGTCCTCAACGACACGGCCGCCGCGTTCTACGGACTGGGCGCGGTTCGAACGTATACATCTACTTGACACCTCAGTGACACGGTGCAAGACTGGATGAGTCTGCAACTAAATGTCATTGGCGTGACGCGGGGAGACGCGTGACCCAGTGACGATATGTGCGTGGTCAGTGCCACTCGGCGTGACCGCATGCGAGGTAAGGTCACCGCGTTCTGGGAGGAAACGTGCACTACGCCATGTCCATTTGCCGGTCCGCCGCGCCCCGGCGGCTGCGGTCACGCATCCTGTCCCTCCTCGCCGTCGCCGCGTTGGCCGGTGCCGTCGCGGCGCTGCTCGCGTCGGGCCCCGCCACCGGTAAGGGATCCGCGCCCGCGGCCGGCAAGCCCGCGGCCGGCAGATCAGGCGCCGGCAAATCCAGCGCCGGCAAGGGGTCCACGACGAAGGGCGGGCGCGCCACCGGCGGCGGGACGTCGGCGACGCTCACCCTGCACCAGGCCTCTGCGCTGACCCTGGCCCTGTCGCCCGATCACAAGACGATCTCGATGAACCTGATGGGCAACCTGTGGACGCTGCCCGCGTCCGGCGGGACCGCGACGCGCACCTCCGGTCTGATGCAGGACACGGCCTACCCCGACTGGTCGCCCGACGGCAAGACCATCGCCTTCCAGTCCTACAAGAGCGGGACGTTCCACATCTGGGCGATGAACCCGGACGGCAGCAACGTCCGCGAGCTCACCTCCGGCTTCTACGACGACCGCGAGCCGCAGTTCTCCCCCGACGGGACCAAGATCGCCTTCTCGTCAGACCGGCCGCCGGCCGGCTCGCCCGCGGGGATCGCCACCGGGTCCTACAACATCTGGACCCTCACCCTCGCCACGGGCCAGCTGACCGAGGTCACCCACCAGTCAGGCGGGACCAACGACTACTACCCGACGTGGACCCCGGACGGCACGCAGATCACCTACGTCGACACCAGCCACGCCATCGAGAGCACGGCCGCCGACGGGACCGGCTCGGCGACGACGCTCTACACCGACGCGGCCAACACCTTCTACTCGCCCACGTGGTCGCCGGACGGCAAGAGCCTGGCCTACACCGAGCTCGTGAACCAGGGCACGCTGACCCAGCTGTTCGTCAACGGCAAGGCGGTGTCGGGGAACGAGGACGTGTTCGCCTTCCCAGCGCGGTGGGCATCCAACGACAGCCTCATCTACGCCGCCAACGGCGTGATCATGCAGCGCAGCCTGTCCGCGGGCACCGCCCAGACGATCCCGTTCTCGGCCAAGCTGTCCTTCCACCGCGCCTCCTACCCGATGAAGGCGCATAACTTCGACGCGACGGCCAAGCAGCCCACGACGGGCATCCTCACCCCCGAGCTGTCGCCCGACGGGCACCACGTGGCCTTCGTGGCGCTCAACCAGCTCTACGACATGACGATCGGCCAGCGCCCGGTGGCCCTGACGCACACGCCGTGGGCCAAGGCCACGCCGGCGTGGTCTCCCGACGGCAAGTTCCTGGCCTACTCATCAGACCAGGATGGCCCGATGGCGATCTACATCCGCAACATGCGCACCGGGGCCACCCGGCGGCTCACCGCGCCGTTCACCGGCGCCCAGGCCAAGCTGGCGTGGTCGCCTGACGGGCAGAAGATCGCCTTTGAGACCGCGCTGGACAGCGAGGCCGGCAGCCAGGCGCTGTACGTCGCCGATGTCGCCAGCGGCAAGTTCCGCCAGGTCTTCGGCCCCGACAACGCCAAGGGCGCGAACTACGAGATCGCGTTCGAGCCCGGCGCGCCGACGTGGGGCCCGGACAGCAACACGATCGCGCTGGCCGTGCAGCAGAGCTACTCCACGCGCTTCCGCGAGGGCGAGTCAGAGATCCTCACCGTCAACGCCACCACGGGTGAGACCCACGAGTACGACCCGTGGCCCTACGAGACCATCACCAACCGCGTGGAGGGCGACGGGCCGGTCTGGTCACCCGACGGCAAGTTCATGGCCTACGTGCTCGACGACGTCCTGTGGGCCCTGCCCGTGACGTCGACCGGCGCCCCCGCCGGCCCGCCCCGGCAGGTCACCAACGAGGTCGCCGATCAGCTGAGCTGGTCGGGCAACTCGCAGCACATCCTCTACGACTCCGCCGGCACGATGCGGATGGTCTCCGTCAACGGCGGCGCGCCCACCACCGTCCCGGTGGCGCTGAACTGGCGTCCACAGCCGGCACCGGCGGGTGAGAAGGTGATCCACGCCGGCACGGTCTGGACCGGAACCAGCGCCGCCGAGAAGCACAACGTCGACATCGTCGTCTCGGGCAACCACATCGTGAGCGTCGGCGCCGCCAAGCCGCGCTCCTCCTACCCCAAGCGCGTGCAGTACGTCAACGCGTCGTCGGACACGGTCATCCCGGGGCTGTGGGACGCGCACTCGCACGAGAACATGGACCAGCCCTTCGCGGGCAACCGCCGCGACCGGCTGGAGCTGGCCATGGGCGTGACGAGCGAGATCTCGATGGGCGACGAGGCCTACCACTCGCTCGAGCAGGTGGAGTCCCAGCAATCCGGCGCCACCCTGGGGCCGCGGTACTTCTGGGGCGCCGAGCCCGTCGACGGGCGGCGCATCTTCTACAGCTGGATGCGCGCTGACCCGGACATGACGGCGCTGGACCGCGATCTCGGACGCCTGAAGAAGCTCAAGCCCGACATGCTCAAGACCTACGTCCGCCTGCCCAACGACTATGAGCAGAAGGCGATCAACGCTGGGCACCAGATGGGCGTCCCGTCGTTCTCGCACTACTTCTGGCCGGCGCTGGAGTTCGGCCAGGACGGCACCTCGCACTGGGCCACGCAGCGGCTGGGCTATCAGCTGGCCACCTCCAACAACTCGGTGGCCTACGACGACACCATCCAGCTCTACGCCCAGTCGAACATGTCGATCACCAACACGCCGTTCTTCGGCGTCCAGTATCTGGAGAACGTCAACGGCAAGCCGATCCTGTCGGACCCGCGGCTCAAGGCGCTGCTCAGCCCGTGGCAGTACGCGCTGGCCGAGCAGGAGTACGCCGCGCCTCCGCTCAGCGCCGCGTCGCTGCAGTCGATCCGCGGTTGGTCACAGGCTGACGCCAAGATCGTGGCCGCGGGCGGCACGGTTCTCGGCGGCACCGACAACCCGATCGGCATCGGCAACTGGGGCACCGTCGTGGCTGCGAGCGTGATGGCCCACACCGGCCTGAGCAACTACCAGACGCTACGGGCCTTCACGGTGGAGCCCGCCAAGGTGATGGGCGTCCTGAACCAGATCGGGACGATCCAGCCGGGCATGGTCGCGGACATGGACATCATCCACGGCAACCCGCTCAAGAACATCGAGACGATCGCCAACGACGACTTCGTCATGCAGAACGGTCGGCTGTTCACCGAGCAGCAGCTGATGGGTCCCTACGCCAAGGTCCACCTCAACACCCCGCCGGCCTCCTCCACGCAGGTGTCGGTGGCGCTGGCCGAGGCGCAGACCCTGTCAACCGGCAAGCAGCAGTGGGCGACCGTGGGCGAGGTGGCCAAGCTCCAGCAGCTCAGCATCTACCTCTGCCACCCCGAGAGCGGCAGCGATCCGCTGGCGGCCAGCGCGAGCACCGATCAGGCGACCCTGGGCGCGCCGGAGTACTGACCAGGGAGGACTGACGCGGGTGGTGACGGAGCGGCCGAGGGTCGGAGGCCGAGACGGCTCCGACCGCGGACGTCTAGCGCCTTGTTTTTGGGCTCCGCGTGACGTGCGCGGGGCCCGAGGCGCTTACTGCGGCTGAGGAAGGGGATGGGTTCCGGTCGTTGCCGTGAGACTCCTGCGGATCCTGAACGTACAGAGCGCACGGTGCGTGGTTCCGGGGCGTGTGCTCTGACGTTTCAGCCCGCTGAACTCTCACAGCACGCGAGGTCCAAGCGGGGGGTGTGTGCTCTGTGCGTTCAGGATTGGCGCGCGGCAGCGGCCACCCGCATCCCCTCCCTTCATTGCCGCCGTCGTCCAGAGAGCTACTGCAGCACCAGCGTCCCCACCGTGACGTGGGGCCAGTGGATCCCGTTGAAGTCGAGCATCACCAACTGCGTGTACTGCAGCTGATGCTTGTCGGGCTGGCCTCCGGTCCCGGCGATCGTCTCGATCCAGAAGGTGGCCTCCACCTGGGTGGCCTTGGCGTTGCCGCCGGGCGGGTTGTTGCTGGCGCTCAGGAACGCGGTGTTCGAGGTGCCGCCGCCGTTGTTGACGATGTTGTGGGTGGACGCGACGTGCAGGAAGGTCCGGCTCTTCATGTGGGTGCCCTGGAGTGAGTCCTGTAGCGCCGTCTGAAGGACGCTGTTGGGGTTCTTGACGATGCCCTGGTTCACCCCGGGCGCCTTGAAGCGGAACTGGGTGTTCTGAGACAGGTTGAGCTCGGTGAACGTCTGAGACACCGAGTTGAAATCGCCGTTGGCGGGCGCCGGGCTGCCGAAGAAGAACGGCAGGATGTTGTTGTCCGGGATGTTCTGCGGACCGCCGGCGAGAACTTGGGCGACGCCCTGGGCCATGATCGTCGTGCCGTGCGGGATCGATGCCATCCGCACCACGGTGGCCGGCTCGTTGGGATCGGTGGTGTGCGGCACCGAAGCCCAGATGCCCGGCTCGATGTGGAGCCCCGCCCCGGTGCTGGCCTCACTGATCTGCTGCATGTAGGTGAGCCCGAACATGTTGATGTCGGGCATGGCCAGCCCTCGGTTGGGGATGGGACCGTTGATCCGCGTGAACACCAGCGTCTCGTTGGTCATGTTGAGCTCCAGGAAGCGATCCTGCTGCGCCGCCGGGTGATGCGGGCGCCAGATCGCGTTGAAGCCGTGTCCCTTCCAGGTGCCCAAGAGGTCCGCCAGCGCCCCCAGGGGATCCGCGGCCCCGCCGGCCTGTGCCGCGTGTGCCGCATGCTCCACCGCCGGTACCTCGGGAGTATCCAGCCCCGCGAACGCGAAGTCCGAATCGGTCTGCGCAACTACCGCCATGATGTTCCCCGCTTCTTAGATGTGAACAGCCGCTTGGCCCGGTCCAGGCCTTCACGCCCGTGCTCCGCGACGCCGAGTCACGGAAAACCCCAACCGCGCGAGCATAACCGCAGCCCGCATCGCCGCGGCGGCGTGGCGTCATTTCTTGCACGGCTCTCCGCTCAGAACCTGTGCGCAGGAACGTCGCCGCACCGCGGACGGGGCCCTCCCGGCCGGCCGGCCGCCGTGTGAGGATCCTGTGAGCGGCCGCGCGTACGGTGGCGCGCATGATCAGGCTCCTGCCGCGCCGCGCATCTCTCGCCGCGGTGACAGCCCTTGCCACCGTGGCTTTCGTCGCGGGCCTGGCCGGCCCAGCATGGGCGACATTCCCCGGTGACAACGGCAAGATCGCCTTCGTCACGCAGGGACAGCCGACCAGCACCCAGGTCATCGCGGTTGTCAACCCCAACGGGAGCGGACAGGTGACGCTGACGTCCGGGCACAACGACAGCTTTCCGGCGTGGTCGCCCGACGGCCGTCGGATCGCCTTCACGCGTGGCGGCAGCGTCGCGGTCATGAACGCGGACGGCTCCAATCAGGTTGTGCTGACGGCCGGAGGGGAGCCGGGCTGGTCACCGGACGGCCGTCGGATCGCGTTCGAGAGCACTCGCGATGACCCGTTCTACGTCGTCGTCCGTTCCCCGCGCGCCGGCCGCTGGCACATCCGCGCCGATCGCCCGATCCGCGGCGTCAGCAGCGCCCGCGGCCTGCCCCGCCCGCGCGTGACCGCCACCCTCCGCCGTCGCGGCAAGAAGGAGAAGCTCAGCTACCGGCTCACACGGATCCTCGGTCAGAGCGTCCGCCTGGTGCAGCACGCCACCGGGATCGACCACGACCTCGGGCTCGTCGCCAAGAAGCGTGGGACGCTGACCTTCACCCCGCTTGCCGGGAAGCCCAAGCGCCGCACCATCATCGCCTACGTCACCCAGAACCGCCTGCCGCGGACCACGATCACGGTGGCGCACTACACGGTGAGGTGACCATCGCGAGCCCGGGTCAGTCCCCGGTCCGCGACGGAGCCTCCGACAGCCGGATCGGGGTGTTCTGCCCGGCGGCCAGCCACCAGCTCGCGCCGCGACGGACCAGCACATACAGCGCCATCTCGGAGAAACCCGCGTCGCTCGCGCCGCCCTCGGGTGCGGGATCGCCCTGCGCATCCAGCGCGACGCGGCGAACGTGGGCCACGGCCACCCCGGGCGCCGGCGATAGCGTGTGGACGATCTCATAGCGGGACGCCGGTCCGCCCACCCCGCGCTCCTTGAGCCGCTCGTGGATCGCATGCAGCTCGTCGTAGCCGGTGACGATCGCGCCGAAGGGGCTGCCCCAGATCAGGTTGGCGGCGAAGTGGCGGTTGGAGATGTCGGCGTCGCGGCGGTCATAGCCCTCCTGGAGCTCGTCCACCAGGCGCTGAACGGCGGCCTGCGCTGCCTCGTCGTCGGCGCCGGTCGCCGCCAACGTGGGGCGCTCGCCCTGCGAGGGTGGCGGAGGGTCGGTGGCGGGGCCCACGTCCTCGGCGTACATCCCGGCATGGCCCGGCTCGATGTTCCAGCTCACCAGCCGGCGCGGATGGATCCGAACGATATGGGCGCTCACGCCACCGGGCGTGGCCCGGTCGGGATCCACAGCGTGCTCGGCGCGCCCGCGGAGCTCGACGAAGCGGACACCCTCGGCGCCCTCGCCCACGATGTCATCGATCACGAAGGCGACGTCGGGGTGGGCGCCGACGTTGCGGTACTTCGCAGAGCGCTCCATGTTGAAGCCGGCGATGTCGATCGTGCGCAGAGACGGGTTGTAGCGGTAGCCGACCGGCTTGTTCTGCGGTGTGCCGTTGGGACCGACGGTGGCCAGCCGGCCATGGCTGTGGGTGGTCAGGTACTCGATGTGGTGTGAGTCGATGGGCATCAGGTCGTTCACCTCTCAACAAGCTAGGGTGCACCCTAACAATAGAGCACACCCCAATCTCTGGTAGCGTCCCCGCCGATGTCCAGCACCGGACTGCGGGCGCGCCGCAAACAGGCCAACCGGGAGCTCATCGCGGTCACCGCCGCCCGCCTGTTCGCCGAGCGGGGCTACGAGCGGGTCACCGTGATCGACGTGGCCCGCGCCGCCGAGGTCTCCGAGCAGACGGTCTACAACCACTTCCCCACCAAGGAGCACCTCGTCCTCGATCGCGACGAGGAGCTGCGTGACCGCCTGGTCGAGCACATCCGCGGCTGTCCCGCGGGGATGAGCCCGGCCGACGCCATCCGCGCGGATGCCCTGCACTGGGTCGACGCGATGGCGACGATGTCCCGTGACCAGATCCGCGGCGGCTTGGGCTATCTGGCTGTCAACAGCCCGACGGTGCGCCGCCTGTCGCTGGCCATGACCGATCGTCACGCCGACGCGCTGGCGGCGGCGCTGGCCGGCACCTTCCCCCAGCCCGCCGTGGCGAAGCTGCACGCCATCGCACTCGCCTGGGTGTTTCAGACCATCACCGACGAGACCGGCCGGCGCGCTCACCGCGGGCACTCGTCCGCGCGCATCGCCCGCGAGCTGCGTCCCGTGATCGAGGCCATCCTCGACGAGCTCGGCGCGTGGGGCGGACGGCCGGCCAGCTGACAAGCTGTCGGCGTGCCGCTCACCGACGCCGATCTGCTGCAGGGTCGTCTCGGCGATGACCCGGTGCTGGATCTCGCGCTGGCCACGGCCCTGCTCGAGCAGGTCGCGGCGGGTGGCCGCGGCCCGGTGATCCGGGTCTACCGCCCGGCGCCGACGGTCGCCTTCGGCCGGCGCGACGCCTTCCTGGACGGCTTCGTCGATGCCGCCAACGCTGCCGTGAGCGCGGGCTTCACGCCGGCGATCCGCTCCGCCGGCGGGCGGGCCGCCGCCTATCACGGGGAGTGCCTGGTCATCGACGAGATCGTCCCCGCGCGCGACGCGATGGCCGATGTCGACGCGCGCTTTGCCGCCGAGGCCGAAAGCCAGGCGCAGGCGCTGCGCAGCCTCGGCGTCGACGCGCGCGTGGGCGAGGTCCCGGGCGAGTACTGCCCGGGCCGGTTCAGCGTCAACGCGGGCGGCCAGACCAAACTGATCGGCGCCGCCCAGCGGATCATCAGCGGCGCCTGGCTGTTCTCGTCGGTGGTCGTGGTGGGGGACGCGCGGCTGGTGCGCGAGGTGCTGGTGGATGTGTACGCGGCGCTCGGGCTCCAGTGGGATCCGGGGAGCGTCGGGTCGGTCGCTGACGAGCTCCCGGGCGCCACCGTCGAGAAGGTGCAGGCGGCGCTGCTCGAGCATCTCACCGCCCGCTACCGCCTCGTGTCGTCGTCCGTGCACGACGCCGAGCGGGCGGCGGCGCGGGAACTCCTCGACCGCCACCGCGCATCGGCCCGGGGGGCTAGGCCTGGCGGGTGACCGCGCGAGCCTCGGCGAGCGTCGGCTGCGCCGCGGTCCCGCCTGCGGCGCGCATCGACAGCGTGCCGCAGGCGCACGCGAAGGCGAGCGCCACGCCGAGCGGCTGACCGCCGAGCAGGGCGCAGAGCAGTCCCGCGTCAAATGCGTCCCCGGCGCCCACCGCGTCCACCGGGTCGACCACCCGCTCGGGCGGGGCCGCGCGCACGAGCTCGCCCTCGCCACCGGCCGGCGCCGCCACGGCTCCCTCGGCGCCGAGCTTGACGGCCACCAGGGGGCCGGCTGCCGCCAGCTTCGTCGCGGCGGCCTCCGCGTCGGAGACTCCGGCCAGCCGGCATGCCTCCGCCGCGTTGGGCAGCAGGATGTCGACGTCGCCCAGCAGCTCGCGCAGTCCGCCGTCCCACCGCTGCGCCGGGTCCCAGTTGGGATCCACCGAGGTAGTGGCGCCGTGAGCCCGCGCAGAGCGCAGCAGCGTCGCCAGCCCTGGCACCAGCGCGGTCTGGAGGAAGAACGACGCCACGTGGACGTGCCGGGCGCGCGCCAGCAGTTCGGCATCAACGCGCTCCGCGGTCATCGCGGCGATCGCGCCGGGGAAGGTGAGGATCGCGCGGTCATCGGGACGGGCGAGCACGACTGTCAGCCCGGTGCGGACCTCGTCAGAGACAGCCACCCCGCTCACCTCGACGCCGCGCTCGGACACCGCGCGCAGCATGAACTCGCCGAACTGGTCGGCGCCCACGAGCCCGGTCAGCGCGGTGCGGAGCCCCAGCCGCGCCGCGCCGCAGGCCATGATCGCGCCCGATCCGCCGATGGTCAGCTCGGCGTCGTCGACCAGCGTCTCGGCCTGCCCGAAGGCGACGTCCATCGCGGCATCGGACAGCACCAGATCCGGGTTGACGTCGCCCAGGACCAGCAGGTCGAGGTCAGTCACGGCGGATGGCCAGACCGGTGCCGGCGTCGAAGAGATGGACCTCCTCGGGCTCGACGCCGAGCTGGATGACACTGCCCTCGGCGGGGCGGTCACGCGGGGGCAGGCAGGCCACGGCCTCGGCCCGGTGGCCGTTGGCGGCCACCAGCGCAGCGTCGCCCTCCTCAGCGGATACACCGACGAGGTCCGCGCCGACGAAGCCGTGGACGATGACCTCATCACCCAGCGGCTCGACCACCGCGACTTCGAAGCCCAGCGAGGGCATCCCATTGTGCGCCGGTTGCAGTGACTCGGGGCGAACCCCGACGAACACGTCCATATCGTCCACCCCGGGTGCGGGGACGACCAGGTCCCCCGCCACCGCCACCCCGTCACGGACGCGGCCGCGCAGCAGGTTCATCGGCGGGCTGCCGATGAAGCCGGCGACGAACACGTTGTCGGGCCGGTCATAGACGTCCTGAGGCGCGCCGAGCTGCTGGAGCTTGCCGTCCGACATCACCGCGATGCGGTCGCCGAGCGTCATTGCCTCCACCTGGTCGTGAGTGACATAGACGGTGGTGACCCCGAGGCGGCCATGCAGTCGTTTCAAAGCCGCCCGCATCTGCACGCGCAGCTTGGCGTCGAGGTTGGACAGCGGCTCGTCGAGCAGGAACACCTCGGGCTCGCGGACCAGGGCGCGGCCCATCGCCACCCGCTGGCGCTGCCCGCCCGAGAGCTGCCCGGGGCGCCGCTTGAGAAGCTCCTCGAGGCCCAGCATCTCGGCCACCTCGGACACCCGCCGGGTCACCTCGCCGCGCGGGACTCGGCGCTGGCGCAGCGGATAGGCCAGGTTGCGCGCCACCGTCATGTGCGGGTACAGCGCATAGTTCTGGAAGACCATGGCGATGTCGCGGTCGCGTGCGGAGATCTCGTTGACGACGCGGTCGCCGATCTGGATCGTGCCCGACGTCGGCGTCTCCAGCCCTGCGATCATCCTCAGCGCGGTGGTCTTACCGCAACCCGACGAGCCCACCAGGATCATGAACTCGCCGTCGGCGATCTCCAGCGAGAGCTCGTCCACCGCCGTGACCCCGCCGGCGAACCGCTTGCTGACACCGTCCAGCGTCACGCCGGGCATGAGCCCTCCTCACCTGCGCAGACAATCATTTGATCCCCGTGAACGCGACGGACCGGATGAACCACCGCTGCGCGAGCAGGAACACCGCCAGCATCGGGATCTGGCTCATCAACGTTCCCGCCATGAGCAGGTTCCACTGGGTGAAGTGCGAGCCCTGAAGCTGGGAGAGCCCGAGCTGGAGCGTGGCGTGGGCCTGGGAGTCGATGATGATCAGCGGCCACAGGAAGTCGTTCCAGGACCACATGAACTGGATGATCCCCAGCGTGGCCAGCGCCGGCAGGGACAGTGGCAGGACGATCTTGAACAGGATGCCCAGGCGCGACGTGCCATCGATGCGGGCGGCCTCCTCGAGCTCGATCGGGAGCGTGCGAAAGAACTGGCGCAGCATGAAGATGCCGAACGCGCTGCACAGGTTGGGCACGATCAGCCCGCCGATGGTGTCCACCATCCCCAGCTTCTTGACGATGAGGAAGGTTGGGATGAGGATCACCTGGAAGGGGACCATCAGCGTCGCCAGCAGCACCACGAACAGCACCTCGCGCCCGAAGAAGCGGATCCGCGCGAACGCGTAGGCCGCCAGGCTGCAGAAGAGCAGGTTGCCCGCCACCGTGGCCAGCGAGTAGAGGAGGCTGTTGATGAAGAACCGCCCGAACGGGACTGCGTTCCACGCCGCTGAGTAGTTGCTCAGGTGCACGGAGGACGGGATCAGTTGCGGCGGGAAGCTCGTCGCCTGCTGCCGGGTCTCCAGGGACACGATCACCATCCAGATCAGCGGCACGAGCATGATCGCCGCCACCGGGAACAGGAAGAGATGCCAGCCGCTGAAGGGCAGCCGCCCACGCCGCCGCTCCGCCGGAGCATCGGGAAGGCGCGGGAAACGCTCGGGGACCGCGATCGGCTGGACGCTCATGAGCTGTAGTAGACCCGCCGCCGCCCCACCCACAGCTGCAGGAGGGTGACGATGAGGATGGCTATGAACAGGACGATGGCGATGGCTGCGCCGTAGCCGCCGTTGAAGAACTGGAAAGCCTGCTGGTAGAGGTAGTAGACGATCACCGTGGTCGAGCCCAGCGGGCCGCCGCGCGTGGTGACGTAGATCTCATCGAAGAGCTGGAGCGCGTTGATCGTGGACCACACCACGATGAACAGCGTGGCCGGTCCCAGCAGCGGCAGCACGATGCTGCGAAAGGTCGACCACCGGTTGGCGCCGTCCATCTCGGAGGCCTCCAGCAGGTCGTGCGGGATGCCCTGCAGCGCGGCGAGGTAGATGATCACGTCGAACCCCAGCCAGCTCCACACCGTGATGGCCACGATGCAGTAGAGCGCTTGGTTGGGGTCCTGGAGGAACTGCTGCGGTCCGATGCCGACCAGGTGCAGTACGTAGTTGACCAGCCCGAACGTCGGGTCCAGCAGCCACAGGAAGATGATCCCGGTGGCCACCGTGGAGGTGACGAGGGGTACGAATACCGCGAGGCGGTAGAAGCGGATGCCGCGGATCTTGCGGTTGAGCGCCACCGCCAGGCCCAGCGCGCCCGCCACCGACACCGGGACGAAGATCACGGTGTAGACGACCGTGTGACCGATGGCGGAGCGAAACGCCGGGTCCTTGGCCAGCGCGCGGTAGTTGGCCAACCCCACGTAGTGCGCGGGGGCGATCAGGTTGTTCGCCTGAAACGAGAGCAGCAGCGACCAGCCGATGGGGATGATCGCGAAGACGGCGATGAGGACCACGGCCGGCGCCACGAACGCCCAGCCGGCCAGATGGTCTGACGCGATGAGCCGCTTGAGCAGGCTCGGGCGCCGGTGGACGGCGAGCCCGGTCGCCGAGTGGGCGGTCATGCCGTGACCCGCACCGCTATCCCGGCGCCGCGAGGATGCCGTTGACCTGCTGCGAGGCCTGGCTGAGCGCCTGCTGAGGCGACGCCTTGCCGAGAAGCACCGACTGCACGGCCTGGCCGATCGCGGTTGACACCTTCGGATACTTGGTGCTCTGCGGACGCGCCTGGGTGGCGTTGTTGAGGTTGGCGGCCCACACGGCGATGCCGGGGTACTTCGCCGCGAACTTCTTGAAGCCCGGGAGCTTGGAGACCGAGGCGCGGATCGGCAGGTCGCCGGTCAGCGTCACCCACTGCAGGTCGATGGCCGGCGAGGTCAGCCACTTCAGGAACGTCCACGCCGCCTGCTCGCGCGCCTGCCCGTTGTTGAACATCACCCAGTTGTCAGGACCGGAGATCGTCTGGTGATTCTGATCGGCCGGCAGGATGGTGACGCCGTAGTTCACCTTGGACTGGACGATCTGGGCGAGATCCCACGGCCCGGTCCAGAGCATGCCGATGTGGCCGTTGTTGAACACGCTCAGATAATTGTCCGAGCCGTTGTCGAGGTAGATCGAGTGGTGCTGGGTGAGCTGCTGGAGCAGCGTCAGCGCCTTGACGCCGGCGGCGGAGTCAAAGCCCGCCTGCTTGCCGTCGGGGCTGAGGATCGAGCCGCCCGCCTGCCACAGCATCGCCCAGAAGCGCCAGACCGTGTCCTCGCTGGCGTCGTTGACATACGCCCAGCCGAACTGTTTCTTGGCCGGGTTGGTGAGCTTGATCGCGGCGTTTTCGAACTGGCTCCACGTCCAGGTTGCGGTGGGCAGCGGGATGCCCGCCTGCTTGAACAGCGTCTTGTTGTAGACCAGCGCGAGGTTGTCGACCAGCGCGGGGACTCCGATGATGCTGCTGCCGACCGTGGCGACCTTGCGCTCGGCGGGGAAGAAGTCGTTCCAGTTGAAGCTGGGGTCGGCGTCGATGAACTTGTTGAGCGGCACCAGCTGCGGGTTGGTGGCGATGTTCGGCGCCCACGAGCCGTATAGATAGGAGACGTCCGGCGGCTTTCCTCCGGCGATGGCGGCCAGCACCTTCTGCAGGGCGTAGTCACTGTTGCCGTAGAACTGCGAGTTCACGGTGATGCTCGGGTGCGTCTTGTTGAACTCGGCCACGAGCGTCTTGAAGCCGGCCGCCTCCACCTCGGTGTCGCCCTGCCAGACCGTGATCGTGGTGTGCCCGCTCTTGGTGCCGCCTGATGGGGCGGGACCCTTCGAGCTGCCGCCGCTGCTGTTGGTGGTACTGCTGCCCCCGCACGCGGCCAGTGCCAGCGTGACGGTGATGAGAGGGAGGAGGATGAGCCGCTTCATCGTGTCCTTGCCTTGGTTGGGGTCAGCCCAGGACGACTGACCGCGTGAGGTGCTGGGGATTGTCGGGGTCCAGGCCCTTGGCCTCGGCGAGGGCGACCGCGCCCCGCTGCAGCGCGACGAGCTCGGCCATCGGATCCAGGGCCCGCGTCACGACCGTCGCGCCCGTCGCGCGGACATCGCGGACCAGGTCGGGATCGGCCTCTCCCACGAACCACACCAGCGTGCCGGGGCCGGCGACGCTGATCGGGCCGTGGCGGTACTCCATGGCGGGATAGGCCTCCGCCCACGCCTGGCCGGCCTCGCGGAACTTCAGCGCCGCCTCGGAGGCCAGGCCGACGGTCCAGCCGTGACCCAGGAAGACGAAGTGCTCGAACTCGGGCGGCTGGGCGGGCAGTGGCTGGTCCAGCACGGCCCGCGCATCGGCGATCGCAAGGGACAGGTCGTGGCCGACGTGGGCGCGCAGCAGCGCCAGCGCCGTCGTGGCAAACCGCGTCTGCACGATCGAGGTCTCATCGGCGAAGGCCAGGACAATCGCCTCGCCGGCCGCGTCGACCACCGGCGTGCCCGGGACCGCCGAGATGGCGAGCGACCGCACGCCATCGGGGACGGCCTCGAGGCAGCGCACCACCTCGGTCGTGGTGCCGGAGCGCGAGATCGCAAGCACGAGGTCGTAGAGCCGCTCCGCGGGCATCTCGGAGGCGACGAACGCGTCGGTCTCGCCGTGGCCGGCGCTCTCGCGTGCGGCGGCGATGGCCTGGGCGATGAAGTACGACGTGCCGCAGCCGACGATCGCGATGCGCTCCCCGGACGCTGGGAGCCGGCCGGCCACCTGTGGTAGAAGGTCTCCCACCTCGCGCCACATCTGCGGCTGGCTGGTGATCTCCTCACGCGTGACGCTCATTTGTGCGCAATATATGGCTCGACTGAGCAGAAATCAACACCTGATCATGTCCAACCGTGTTCATACGACCGCGGTGCGGCCTACACTGAGCGCGCGATGCAGCAGTCCGAGCGTCTCGGAGCGATCCTGGAGCGGCTGTCGGTCGACGGCGCGGTCAACGTCGTCGAGATGGCGGGTTTGCTCGACGTCTCGGCGGCGACCGTCCGCCGTGACCTGCGCCTTCTGGAGGAGCAGCGGCTGCTCGAGCGCACGCACGGTGGCGCGGTCCCTCACGGTGTCACCTACGAGCTGCCGCTGCGCTACAAGACGACCCGCCAGCCCGAGCAGAAGCGGCGGATCGCGCTGGAGGCGGCCAGCCGGGTGCGCGAGGGCTGGGCCATCGGCCTCACCGGGGGTACCACCACCACCGAGGTGGCGCGCGCGCTCGTGGACCGACCGCGGCTGACCGTGGTCACCAACGCGCTCAACATCGCCGCCGAGATCGCCGTGCGCCCCAACCTCAAGCTGGTGGTGACGGGCGGTGTCGCACGCGCCGAGTCATACGAGCTGGTGGGGCCGATCGCAGAGTCGAGCCTCGAGGGCCTGAACCTGGACGTCGCGTTCCTGAGCGTCGACGGGATCTCGCCGCGGGCCGGGCTCACCACCCAGCACGAGATCGAGGCCGGCACCGACCGGGCGCTCATGGCGCGCGCCGAGCAGATGGTGGTCGTCGCCGACAGCTCCAAGCTCGGCCGCGTCGCCTTCGCCCGGATCTGCGAGCTGGCCGACGCCGACGAGCTCATCACCGACGACGGGGCGGACGCCGCCGCGGTGGCGGCGATCGAGGACGCCGGCGTGCGCGTGACGATCGTTTAGCGCTTCAGGGCACTAGACGTGAGTGGTGGCGCGGATCCCCTCGGGCAGCAGGTCCCCGTGGGCCTCGATCAGCTCGTCGACCATCGCGTGGATCTGGGCGATCGTCAGCGTCGCCCCCGCGTTGGGATCGAGCATCACCGCCTGATAGACGTGGTCGCGCCGGCCCTCCAGGGCGGCTCGTACGGTGAGGTCCGCGACGTTGACCATGGTGCGGTTCAGCGCCGCGCACTGCGGGGGCAGGGCGCCGACGGCGATCGGATGCACCCCGTCTGAGTCGACACGGCATGGGACCTCGACGCAGCACCCGGCCGGGAGGTTGTCGATGAGGTCGTCGTTGCGGACGTTGCCGTACTCGACGCGCTCTGCGCCCGTCGCCATCGCGTGGATGTAGCGCGGGGCGAGCTCACCCTCACGCAGCACCTCGAGTGGCTCTCCAGCGGCCAGCTTGCCCTTGATCTCGGCGTACTCGCGCAGGTTGTCCTCAGAGCGCCGGAGGTACTCGTCCACCGGGATCCGATAGCGATCGAGCTGATCGTCATGGGACATGAACCAGGGCAGGTACTCGGCGCTGTGCTCGCTGGACTCGGTGGGGAAGTGGCCGAACTGGCGGTAGAGCTCGACGCGCACCCGCCGGCCCAGCCCGTCGGGGTCACGCGCGATCGCCTCGTCGAGCAGCGGATAGAGGCTCTCGCCGTCGCGCTCGAAGCGCAGCACCCACGCCTGGTGGTTGACCCCGGCGGTGAGGTACTCGACCTCGGGCTCGGGCACCCCGACGATCTCGGCGATCTGCTCATGGGTGTTCTGCACCGAGTGGCAGAGCCCGACGATCCGCGTGTCCCGGCCACTGGCCCACACCGACCAGCACAGCATCGCCATCGGGTTGGTGTAGTTGAGCAGGATGGCCTCCGGGCACAGCTCGTCCATGTCATCGGCGATGGCCAGCACCACCGGGATCGTGCGCAGGGCGCGGAACACCCCGCCCACCCCGAGGGTGTCGGCGATGGTCTGGCGCAGGCCGTAGCGCTTGGGGATCTCGAAGTCGCGCAGCGTCGCCGCAAACCCGCCCACCTGGATCTCGTTGATCACGAAGTCGGCGCCGTCGAGAGCGGCGCGGCGGTCGAGATGGGCCTCCACGGTGAAGCGGGCCCCGGTGGCCTGCATCGTGGCGGCGGCGATCTGCTGCGCGGTGGCGAGGCGCTCGGGGTCGATGTCGTGCAGGACGACCGTGGCCTCGATGAGCTCGGGGAAGTCGCTGAGGTCCGCGAGGAGAATGCGGGTGAACTCGACGCTGCCGGCGCCGATGAGCGTGATCCGTGGGTTCATGCTCGAAATTGTTCTACTTCCCCGTCAAGTGTGCAAGAGTGAGCGTGCGTATGATCGTCTGCGTTGCGGGCAATCCCGCCATTGACAAGCTCTTCGAGGTCGATGTGGTGCGCCCCAGCGAGATCCACCGCCCGGAGGCGTTCATCTCGCTCCCCGGCGGCAAGGGCATCCACGTGGCCCAGGTCGCGACGGCGCTCGGTGCCGAGGCGATCGCCACCGGCATCCTCGGCGGCCATCACGGGCGCTGGCTGGCCGAGACGCTCGCCGCCGAGGGCGTTCCCGGCGTGTTCGCGTGGGCGGCGCACGGCGAGACGCGCTCCTGCCTGACCGTGGCCGACCGGGCGACTCAGGGCCTCACGGAGTTCTACGAGCACGGCATCCAGGCCGCGCCCGAGGACTGGGCCGGGCTCGCCCAGATCGTCAACGAGCTCCTCGCCCAGGGCCCAAGCTGGCTGGCCATGGCCGGCTCGATGCCGGCGGCGTCCGGTGTGGCCGGCTACGCGCAGCTGGTGGAGGCGGCACGCGCCGCGGGCGTTCCCAGCGCCGTGGACTCGCGCGGCCCGGATCTGGCGCGCGCCCTGCAGCGCGGCCCCGACCTGGTCAAGATCAACGCCGCGGAGGCATGCGAGCTGCTCGAGGTCGCGGCCATCGACGACGTCGTGCAGGCCACGGCGGCCGCAGAGGCGATCCGCGCCCGGGCCGGGGGCCACGGCCGAGCCGTCGTCGTCACGCTGGCGGAGCGGGGCATGGTCCTCATCGACCCCACGGGCGCGGCATGGCACGGAGCGGTGGCCGCGCGCGGCGCCTATCCGGTCGGCAGCGGCGACGCCTTCTTCGCCGGCCTGCTCACCGCTCTGAGCGCCGACCCTCCGGCCGGCTGGGCCGAGGCGGCGCGGCTCGGCCTCGGCGCGGCGACGGCCAACGCCGAGATCCCCGGCGCGGCGCGCCTGGACCCCGCCCGCGCCCGCGAGCTCGCCCGCGCGGCCGAGATCCGGCGGCTGTAGAGCCCTCGCGAATTGGGGCCCGACCGGCCCGCCTCGGGGAGTCTTGGGAGATTGTGGTCCTCCCACAACCATTTGCGCCCAGGACTCCGCTCGAAGCTCACCGAGAACGCCCGGAGCACCCATCCACATGCTCGGAACCCGTCGCAGTCACCTACGGCGCCGCGCGGGCCACCGGCTCGCCGCCCGCGCGGATCGCCCGAAAGGCGGCGCGCACCTCGGCGACGAAGCGCTCGGGCTGCTCGAAGGCGGCGAAGTGCCCGCCGCGCTCGGGCTCGTTCCAGTAGCGGATGTCGGTGAAGCGCTTTTGCGCCCAGCGGCGCGAAGGCCGCTGCAGCTCGCGCGGGAAGATCGAGCACCCGACGGGCACATCCACGGTGTCGGTGACGTCCCCGGAGATCCACTCGTTGACCGTGGCGATGCTCTCCCAGTACAGCCGTGCGGAGGACGCCCCGGCACGCGGCAGCCAGTAGAGCATCACCGTGTCGAGCACCTGGTCGCGGGTGAGCGCGCTCTCCAGGTCGCCGTCGTGGTCCGTCCATCCCCAGAGCTTCTCGACGATCCACGCGCACAGGGCCACCGGCGAGTCCACCAGCGCGTAGCCGATCGTCTGCGGGCGGGTGGCGTGCTCACGCGAGTACCCGGAGTCGAACCGCTCCGAATGAGCCAGCGAGTCCAGCGCGGCGCGCTCTGAGGCGGTGAGGTCGTCAAAGGTGGCCGGGTCCGGCGGGGCCAGCGGCGGGGTGAGATGCAGCCCGATGATGCGCTCGGGCGCCTGCTGGGCGATGCTGGTGCTGATGCTGGTTCCCCAGTCGCCGCCCTGGGCGCCGAAACGCTCGTAGCCGAGCTGGGACATCAGCTCACACCAGGCGCGGGCGATGCGCTGCACGCCCCAGCCGGACTGCGCGGGCTTGTCGCTGAAGCCGTAGCCGGGCGGCGCCGGGCAGACAACGTGGAACGCGTCCGCCCGATCGCCGCCGTGCGCCGCGGGATTCGACAGAGGCCCGATCGCCTCCAGGAACTCCACCACGGACCCCGGCCAGCCATGGGTCATGACGAGCGGCGTCGCCTCCGGCTCGGGCGAGCGAACGTGCAGGAGGTGGATCCCCAGCCCGTCGACCTCGGCACGGAACTGGGGCAGCGCGTTGAGGCGCGCCTCGGTGGCCCGCCAGTCATACGCCTCGGCCCAGTACTCGCACAGGTCGCGCAGGTAGTCCAGGGGGACGCCCTGGTTCCAGCCGTCGGCGGTCGCCGGCTCGGGCCACCGTGCGTGGCGCAGCCGCGCGCGCAGGTCCTCGAGCTCGGTCTCCGGGATCTCGATTTCAAACGGGCGCATGGGATCGTCCGCCGCGCCCGCGCGTCACCCGCGGACCAGGACGGCGCCTCCCAGCCTTTCACACCGCGTCGCCCGCGAGCAGCCGCCGCTGCAGCGCGCTCGTCTCCTCGCTGGGCTCGACGCCCAGGGTCGTCACCAGCGCGTGGCGGCAGGCCAGGAACTGGCGCAGCGCGTGGCCGCGCCGCCCGGCGCGGGCGAGCGCCCGGATGAGCCGCCGGTGGGCCGCCTCGTCGAGCGGGTCGAGCTCCACGAGCTGGCGCGCGACGTGGACCGCGGCGGCGAGATCACCGGCGTCGGCGTGCGCGTCGGCCAGCGCGCTGAGCACCTCGCCGCGGCGGTCCAGCAGCCGCTCGCGCCACGGGATGGCCCAGTCGGTGTAGCGCTCCTCGGGCAGCGGCTCACCGCCCCAGAGCGCGGCGGCCGCCTGCAGCGCAGGCCGCCGGCCGCTTCCGGTCACCGACAACGCCGCGTGCGCCGCCCGCTCAAACTCGTCGGCGTCGACGACGTCGCGCTCGCGTAGCCGCAGGCGATAGGTCCGCTGGGCCGAGGTGAGGCGGCTCTCCGCCACCCCGGGCGGGTCGAGCACCGCCCGGGCGGCCGACACCGCAACCTGGAGGCTGCGCCGCGCCGCCGACACGCCGGCGTCGGGCCAGAACGCGGCGATGAGATCGTCCTCGATCACCGGGCCACCGCCACGGCAGAGCAGAAAGCGGACCAGGCGCTGAGCCACTCGGCGATCCCAGGCGCCGTCGTCGACCAGCCAGGTCGCCCGCCGCAGCTCGAACCCGCCCAGCAGCTGGAAGACGAGCGCGGGAGGATCGCGGCGCACCCGTTCGGCGACGGCGGCGGCCGCCGCGCGGACCTGCGGGTCGCGGTCGCGGGCAAACTCGTCCAGGCGCTCGATGCCCTCCGGCCGGCCGGCGGCGACCGCGGCGAGCAGGACCGCTCGGCGCACGCCGGCATCGGGGTGCTGGGCGAAGCCATCGAGCGCGGCGCCGCCGGGTAACCCTCCCGCCAACGCACCGACGCCGTCGGCCACCGAGATGGCGCCGTGGGCCAGCGCGTCCCACAGCGGCCGCTCGATCCGGGGCCACTCGCGGCGGACGAGATGGCGCGCCTGATCCCCGGCCTCAGACCACGCCGCGGCGAGCGCCCGCGACGAGGCGACCTGATCGCCCTCGTCGTGCAGCAACCACGCCAGGAGCCCCTGCAGGCGAGCCGTGGAGAACCCATCAGGCCGCGCGGCGATGGTGGCCTCCAGGATCTCGCGGGCTCGACCGGGATGGCCGGCGCCCGCCAGCACCGGCGTGAGCAAGGCGGCGCAGCGCGCCCGGTCGTAGTACGGCCAGCGCCCTTCGGCCTCGCGCATGGCCCGGTCCGCCGTCGCTCGCGCCTCACGGTCGTTGCCGGTGCGCGCGGCGATCGCCGCCCGAGTCGTCTCGACCTCCCACGCGCCCCAGGCGCGCCACCGCGGGCTCACCTCGGCCAGATGGGCCTCGGCAGCGCCGGCGTCGCCGCCACGCGCGAGCAGGCTCGCCATCCGGATGGCGATCGCCTGCCCGACCCAGCCGGCGAGGCCGGCGTCGCCGGCCCGCGCCCGAGTGCGCGCGGCCACCGCCAAGGCCTCGTCGTCCTCGCCGCGCTCCTCGTAGATCGCCATCAGGTAGGTCAGCGCGTAGGGCAGCCGGCCGGTGGGGTCTGACACCTCGAGCGCAGCGACCGAGGCCAGCGCGTGGGTGAGGGCATCGTCGAGGCGTCCCGCGGGCAGGTCCAGGTAGTACCCGCGAAAGGTGGGCTCCAGGCCCTCCATCGCCGCGGCACTCGGATCGTTCACGGACCGCTCGAAGAGGGCCTGGCCGTCGCCGAACGAGCCGCGCCGGGCCAGCGCCGCCGCCGCGAACACACCGACGGCGCGTGCTGCCACGTCTCCGACGGCGGCGGGATCGTCGAGCACGCCGGCCAGCGCGGCGACGCCATCGAGGTCCCCGACCGCCATCAGCGCGTCGGCGAGAGCGAAGCGTGCCGCGAACCGAAGCGGGGGAGATGCCGTCCCGTCCAGGCCGGCGACGGCGTTCCGGCACAGCGCCACCGCGTCGGCGAAGCGCCCCTGGCCGTGGGCGAGCTGGCCGGCCAGCAACATCAGCAGCGGACGTTGGGCGTAGCGCTCGGGCAGGGCCGCCAGCCACGCGGCCACCGTGTCCGCCTGGCGGCGCACCAATGGCGGCGCCTCGCGGGCGATGGCGGCCGCCGCGGCGTCCCACGCTTCGGCGGCGATGTAGTGATCCACCGCCTCGGCGCCCCGGCCGGCGGCCGCCAGCGCATCGGCGATCCGCGCGGCGACGGCCCGGCGCTCGGCCGGTGCGATCTCCTCGGCCAGCCGCGCGCGCAGGAACTCGGCAAACAGCGGGTGAAAGCGCCGGCGATCGCCGGCCGTGTCATCGCGGACGAAGAGGCCGCGGCGGTCGATCGCTGTGGCCAGATCCTCGGCGGACCACAGGCCCGCCGCCTGCGCGGTCTCCAGATCCGGCGCCGCCCCGGCCGTCAGGACCGCTTGGCGCAGCGTGGGGTCAAGCCCGGCGAGGACCTCCTCCTCGAAGTAGTCGCGGACGGCGTCGCGGGACGGGCCGGGACGGCCGGCGCCGGCCGCGCCCGTGGTCGCGCCGGCCGCGAGCGCCACGCCCAGGGGCCATCCCTCCGTCGCCACCATCAGGTTCTCCACCTCGGCGCCATCGGGCTCGCGCCCGCCGCGCCAACGCAGGAACCGCGCGCACTCAGCCGCCGAGAAGGCGAGCTCGGCGGCCCCGATCTCCATCAGCCGGCCCGCCGCCCGGTCCCGTGACAGCCGCAGTGCCGGGCGCCGCCGGCCGGCGAGCGCCACGCGCAGCAGGGCGGACTCGGACCCGAGCAGCCGCGCGATCACGCCCAGCGCCGCCGGTGAATCGTGAAGCGTCTCGGCGTCGTCGAGGACCACGACCAGCCGCTCGACCAGCACCGCGGCCAACTCGCGTTCGAGCGCCGCCGCCGCTGCCTCGGGGTCGATCGGCTCGCGCGCGGCCGCCAGCCGCTCGGCGAGGGCATCGGCCGCACCCGGCAGTGCGCTGCGCAGCGCGTCGAGGATCAGCCCGAGAAGCCGGCCCGGGTCACCGCTGGCGTCCCCGCAGCGCACCCAGGCCGCGTTCAGGCCGCCGCGCGCCAGCCCCTGGCGCAGCGCGGTCGTCTTGCCGAAGCCGGCATCGGCGATCACCAGCAGCGATCCGGCCGCGAGCGCGTCGGCGATCGTGGCGCTGAGCCCCGCGCGGTCCATCGCCCCGGTGGCGACATCCGTGACCATTGGCATCCAAGACCATAGAAATCATGGGGTCGTGTGGTCAACCCCCAGCGCGCGACGTGTGAGCGTTGCGTGAGCGGCCGGCCGTATGGTCGCGAGCGTGGCCGGACGCACGTTCATCGTCAGGGTCAGCGACGCCCCGCGCCGGGTGGTGGTGGAAGACGTCCGCCACCAGCGCAGCGTCGTCGCACCCGGCCTGCCCGCGGTGGGCGCTTGCATCGCACGGCTGCTGGATGAACCGGAGGCGGATGCTCCGACCCGTGAGGATTGCGTGAGCGCCCGGCCGTAGCGTCCTCGCTCACGAGACCGACGCAGGTGAGGAGCGCACGATGGAGGGACGCGGACCGATCTTCTGGGCGGCGGCGGCGCTGGGGGCAGCGGCGGTCGCGTTCGGCGTGGTCGTCGCCCTGCCGGCGACGGGGTTCGCCGCGCGGGGGCTGGTGGCAGGGGTGTTCGGCCTGGCCGGAGTGGCCAAGCTACGCGACCCCAGCTCGCTGGTGCGTGTCTTGACGGGACCGGGGGCCCGGCAGCCGGTCACACCACCTCTCGTCAGGGGGTTGGCGGTGGCCGAGTTGGCGACGGCCGGCGCGTTGCTCGCGCCGGCCGTCTCCACTGCCGGCGCCGCGGCGGCCCTGGTGTTGCTCGTGATCCTCACCGCGGGGGCGATCGTGGTCCTGGGCCGCAAGCCGGACGCCGACTGCGGCTGCCTCGGTGCGCGATCACCGCGCCTCGGTGCACCACCGGTGCGCAACGGCGTCCTCGCCGGCCTCGCCGGCGCGCTCATCGCGATCGGCCCGGCCGCGGCCGCGCCGTCGGTGAGGTGGTTCGCCTCCGCGGCGCTGGCAGCGCTGCTCGCCGTGGCGGGGTCCACGCGTCCTCGCGCCAGGGCTGCGCCTGAAACGCCGGGGAGCGCCCCGGCGCTGTGGAGCCGACGCCGTTGGATCCGCGTCGGTCTCGCCGGAGCCGCCGGGTCGGCGCTGACCGCGCTCAACACCGGCGCGGCGCTCGCCGTCGACGAGGGCAGCCGCTCGATCGAACCGGAGGCCTGCACCCACTGCGTGTGCTGCGGCACGGTGTTCTTCCTGGGGATCACGTTCTGCACCCGATACTGCTGCACGGGCTGCGTGGGCTTCAGCGGCGGCGGTGTCGTCCAGACCGCGACGGGCACCGCCCAGGCCTCGTTCTTCGGCAACAAGCTGACCATCAAGGGCAGCACTCAGAGCGTCACCCTCGGGGCGCTTTCCTGGCTTGATCCGTCGTGGCCGGGTGGCGGGTTGTCGCTGCAGAGCGCACAGATCACCAGCTATCGGCGCGTTCCAGGGACGGCCGTGCGCGAGCTCGTCGGGTTGGCATCGGCCAACGGCAAGGGCAAGCACCACTTCGTGCTGCGCGTCGTCGACAAGGGCGCGCCCGGGTCTGCCCGGGACACCGTGCAGCTCACGGTTGACGGGGTCGCGGCCGGCGGGGCGGGCGGGGGTGCAGCCACGTACGCGGCCAGCGGCGAGCTCAGCCAGGGTGACGCAACGGTCAGCCTCCAGGCGACGGCGATCAACACCAGACCCGCTTCGATGCGAGGAGGTGGAAAGTGACCACTCCACTCACCCGGCGCCGCTGGTTCAGAACAGCCGGTGCCGCCGGATTGGCGGGGGCGATGGGCTCCGTGCTCAGCGGGTTCGCGCCGTCCGTTGCCGGCGCCTCTGAGATGACCGGCGGGGCGATCTTCAGCCTCGATTGCGGGTTCTGCTACTGCTGCTCGGGCACGGACAACAAGGGCCACTGCCAGGGGATCTTCTGCTGCATCCAGTGCCACCTGGTGGGCTTCACCGGCGGCGGCGTCATCCAGACGCCCACGGGCAGCGCGGAGGCATCGTTCTGTGGCAACAAGGTGCCGCTCAAGGGCGGCAAGCAGACGGTGATCGGAGGAGCGCTCACGTGGTCTGACCCGGCGTGGCACGGGACCGGCCTGCACCTGCAGAGCACCCAGATCACCAGCTACGGCCACCTCCCCGGCAGCACCGTGCGTGAGCTCGTCGGGTTTGCCACCGTCAACGGCGCGGGCAAGCACAGGTTCGTCCTGCACGCGCTGGACTCAGGGCAGCCGGGATCGGGCACCGACACCGTGAAGCTCACGTTGACCGGCGTGCCCGGGAGCGGGGCCGGCGGCACGGGCGCCGGCTACATCGCCGACGGGCGGCTGGTGGAGGGCGACCTCACCACCGGGCTACAGGCCGCGATCAGTCTCCAGTAGTCCGCGCAGCTCGCGTTCGCCGCGCCCGTCACAGCACTCCCGCGCAGCCGACCGATTAGTTTTAGGGGCATGGTTGGTCTTAGGTTGTGGACCTGACAACCGCAGGAGGGAGCAGCATGAGCACCACCGCAACGCGGATCCGGACGATCAGCCTGGTCTGCGTGGGCACGCCCGACCAGGACAAGGCCGTCGCCTTCTATGAATCGATCGGTTTTGAGAAGCGCACCGACGTGCCGTTCGGCGGCGGCTACCGCTGGATCGAGGTCTACCCGCCCGAGGGCACGACCGGCATTGCGCTGGCCCCGCCGCCACAGGGCGGCGAGAACGTCGAGCCCCAGCAGACGGGGATCACCCTCACCACCGATGACGTCGATGCCACCCACGCCCAGATGAAGAGCCTGGGCGTCGATGTCGACGCCGAGGTCTCGCGCATGGGCGACCCGGTCCCGCCGATGTTCTGGTTCCGCGACCCCACCGGCCACACGCTGATGGTGGTGGAGAACCCGTCCTGACCGGACAGACCCCCAGCGAAGAGCGGGACTTCGCCGAGCTCGTCGAGCTGCACCGGGCCGAGCTGCACGCGCATTGCTACCGCATGCTCGGCTCGGCGCACGACGCCGACGACGCCCTCCAGGAGACGTTGGTGCGCGCGTGGCGCGGCGCGGCCGGCCTGCGCGAGCAGACCTCGGCCCGGTCGTGGCTGTACACCATCGCCACCAACGTCTGCCTGACCGAGCTCGAGCGCCGTAAGCGGCGCGCGCTCCCGCACGACCTCGGGCCCGCGGCCGAGGGGCACACGCCCCCCGGCCAGCCCGCCGCCGAGTCGACGTGGCTCGAGCCCTACCCCGACGAGGCGATGGGCCTCTCCGCGGGCCGCGCCGCCCCGGAGGCCAGCTATGACCAGCGCGAGGCGGTGGAGCTCGCCTTCGTCGCCGCCGCGCAGCACCTGGCGGCCAACCAGCGCGCGGTCCTGATGCTCCGCGAGGTGCTCGGCTTCAGCGCCCGCGAGACCGCGACGATGCTGGACACCAGCGTTCCGTCGGTCAACAGCGCCCTGCAGCGCGCCCGAGCCGCGGTGGAGGAGCGGGTGCCCGAGCGCACCCAGCAGGCGACGCTGCGCACCCTGGGCGATCGCGGCGTGCGCAAGCTCATCGACCGCTACGTCGAGGCGTGGGAGCGCTGCGACGTCCCCGCCTTCGCCGGCATGCTGGCCGAGGAGGCGACCTTCGCCATGCCGCCGCTGGGAACCTGGTACGCCCCGCGCGACAGCATCGTCACGTGGGCCACGTCGTTTCCCATGTCGGGCCAATGGCGCTGGCGCGGTGTCCTCACCAGCGCCAACGCACAGCCGGCGTTGGCCTTCTACGCGTGGGACGAGCCCGAGGGCGCCTTCCTGCCGTTCGCGCTCAACGTGCTGACCCTGCGCGACGACGCCCTGGTCACCGACGTGACCGCCTTCATCGTGCGCTCGACCGCGGCGCCCGAGCCCGAGGCCTACGTGAACTTCCCGACCCAGCCGGTGGACGAGCGGCAGCTCAACGGGACCTTCAGCCGCTTCGGGCTGCCTGACCGGCTGAATTAGCCTGCGGGCCGCCTCGCGGCGTACGGTGCAGCGATGAGCACCACAGCGCCATCCCCCGCGGGCGGCACGCGCATCCCCCGCTTCGACATCCTGCTCGAGCCGGTGACGATCGGGCCGGTGACCGCGCGCAACCGGTTCTTCCAGGTGCCCCACTGCAACGGCATGGGCTACCGGGACGTGACCGCCCACGCCGAGATGCGGGCGGTCAAGGCCGAGGGCGGCTGGGCGGTGGTGTGCACCGAGCAGGCCGAGATCCACTACTCGTCGGAGGTCACGCCGTTCATCGAACTGCGGATCTGGGACGACCAGGACATCCCGGCCGTCGCCCGCATCGCCGACTCGATCCACCAGCACGGCGCCCTGGCGGGCATCGAGCTCTGTTACAACGGGATGAACGGGCCCAACCTGTACAGCCGGGTGGCGCCGATGGGCCCGGCGCATCTGCCGGTGGCGACGTTCACCTCTGACCCGGTCCAGGCACGGCGCATGGACCTGCAGGACATCGCCGATCTGCGCCGCTGGCACCGCGCGGCGGTGCGCCGCTCGCTGCAGGCGGGCTATGACCTCGTCTACGTCTACGCCGGTCACGCGCTGGGCGGGATCCACCACTTCCTGTCCCGGCGCTACAACGATCGCACCGACGCCTACGGGGGCTCGGCGGAGAACCGGATGCGGCTGCTGCGCGAGATCCTCGAGGACACCCGCGAGGAGGCCGACGGCCGCGCGGCGGTGGCCTGCCGCATCACCGTCGACGAGCTGCTGGGCGACGAGGGGATCACCCGCGGGGACATCGAGGACGTGGTCGGCACGCTCGGCGAGCTGCCCGATCTGTGGGACTTCGTGCTGGGCTCCTGGGAGGACGACTCGGTCACCGCCCGCTTCGGCGAGGAGGCCGAGCAGGAGCAATACGTGCGTGGGCTGAAAGCTCTGACCTCCAAGCCGGTGGTGGGCGTCGGGCGTTTCACCTCGCCCGACACGATGGTCCGGATGGTGCGCAGCGGCGTGCTGGACCTCATCGGGGCGGCGCGGCCGTCGATCGCCGACCCGTTCCTGCCGCGCAAGATCCAGGAGGGCCGGCTGGAGGACATCCGCGAGTGCATCGGCTGCAACATCTGCGTGTCCGGAGACTTCACGATGTCCCCGATCCGCTGCACCCAGAACCCGTCGATGGGGGAGGAATGGCGTCGGGGCTGGCACCCGGAACGCATCCGCCATCGCACCACCGACGCGAAGGTGCTGGTCGTAGGAGGAGGCCCGGCGGGCCTCGAGGCGGCCACGTCGGTCGGCAAGCGCGGCTACGACGTGATCCTGGCTGAGGCCTCGTCCGCGCTGGGCGGGCGAGTGGCCCGCGAGGCACGGCTGCCCGGGATGGCCAGCTACATCCGTGTCGCGGACTATCGCCAGGCTCAGCTGCGCCGCCTGCGCAACGTGGAGCGCACCCAGGGCGAGGTGAGCGCCGAGGAGATCCTCAACTACGACTTCGATCACGTCGCCGTCGCCACCGGAGCGCGCTGGCGCGCCGACGGGGTGGGGCGCCACCACACCCGGCCGATCCGGCTGGATCCCGCGCTGGCGGTGCTCACGCCCGACGACCTCATGACCGGCGCGCTGCCGGAGGCCGAGCGCGTCGCCATCTATGACGACGACCACTACTACATGGGCGGCGTCCTGGCCGAGCTGCTGGCCCGCGCGGGCCGCCGGGTCACGCTGGTCACGCCGGCGGTGTGCGCGTCGAGCTGGACGACCAACACCATGGAGCAGCACCGCATCCAGCGCCGGCTGCTCGAGCTCGAGGTTGACATCGTGGCCTCTCACGCGGTCCTCGCCACGACGGCCGCGACGGTGCGCGTCACGTGCGTGTTCACCGGCCGCGAGCGCGAGATCGCTGCTGACGCGGCGGTATTCGTCACCGCGCGGCTGCCCGAGGACGCCGTCTACCGCGAGCTCTTCGAGCGCCGCGACGACTGGGCCGGCGCCGGCCTGAAGACCGTCCGCGCGGTCGGCGACTGCCTGGCCCCCGGAACCATCGCCGCGGCCGTCTGGGAGGGCCACCGCTACGCGCAGGAGCTCGAGCAGCCGCCGCACCGGGACGACACCGTGCCCTTCCGGCGCGAGGTCACAGAGCTCGCCGACCTGAGCTGATCGCGTTCGGGAGTTGACCTCGCGGCGCCGCCGCGACTACGCTGGGCGCTCGTGATCGGCAGGAGACGTCTCGGCGGGCTGGGTGCTGCGGTCGGCATGGCGGCCGTCGCGGCTCTGGTCGCGCTCGTCCTGGTGCCCGGCGCCGGTGCCCACACCTCCGCTTTGACCTGGCAGCAGGCCGCGGGGCGGCTCGGGGCCCCGGTCTACCGCCCCCGGGTGACGCTGGGGATCAAGCCGCAGCCCCTGGTGATCAATACGGGTGGCTGCCTCATTGGCGCCTGGGGGAGCGTGAAGACCCAGAAGGGGCCGCACTTCAGCATCGACGAGCCGGGCGTCACGCCGCAGTGCGGACAGCCGGGCGAGGCCGACCAGGTCTCCACAGCGGTCATCCATGGGAAGAAGGTCTCTGTCCTGGTCCAGTGCCGGCACCTTCCCCACTGCACCGTGCATGACGGCGAGACCGACGGCGTGTTCATCATGTTCGTCCCCGAGAGCGGGGCCAAGCACTACGTCATCCAACTCGGGAGCTCGCACGTCTCGCTGCGCGACCTCATCCGCGTCGCGCGCAGCTTCGTGCGGGTGAAGGCGCCACACGCGTCCTGACGGCGACCCCGGCAGGAGCCGCCGACCCACATGCCGCAATTCGACCTTTCCGGCCACGAGCTGGCCGGCTATGACCCGCCCCTGGAGGCGCCCGCGGACCTCGACGCGTTCTGGGAGCAGACGCTCGCCGAGACCCGCGCCCACGATCTCGACCCGCAGTACGCGGCGGCGGCCTCGCCGTTCACCGTGCTCGACAGCTTCGACGTGTCGTGGAGCGGCTTCGGCGGCGACCTCATCCGGGGCTGGCTGCACCTCCCCGCCGGCCGCGTGCCCGGTGACGGCCCGCTGCCCGGGGTCATCCAGTACCAGGGCTACGGCGGCGGGCGGGGGCTGGTGTTCGAGAACGTCTTCTGGGCGGCGGCGGGTTACGCGCACCTCGTCATGGACACGCGGGGGCAGGGCAGCGGCTGGTCGACGGGGGACACCGCGGACCCAGCGGGATCGGCGCCCGCCCAGCCGGGATACATGACCCGTGGCATCACCGACCCGGCCCACTACTACTACCGGCGGGTGTACGCGGACGCCGTGCGCGCCGTCGAGTTCATCCGCACCGTCGACGGGGTGGATGGGGAGGCGATCGCGGTCACTGGGGCCTCGCAGGGCGGCGGGTTGTCACTGGCCGTCGCGGCGCTGGCCGATGGCGTGGGCGCGGTGATGCCCGACGTGCCCTTCCTGTGTGACTTCCGGCGCTCCAGCCAGGTCGCCATGACCAACCCCTACCTGGAGATCGTGCGCTACCTGGCGGCGCACCGCGACCACGAGGAGGCCGCGTTCGCGACGCTGGCCTACTTCGACGGCGCCGTGCTGGCCCGGCAGGCGAGCGCGCCGGCGCTGTTCAGTGTGGCGCTGATGGACGAGACCTGCCCGCCGTCGACGGTCTATGCCGCCTACAACGCCTACGCGGGCGCCAAGGAGATCGTCACCTACCCCTACAACGACCACGAGGGCGGCCAGGCCTTCCACAAGGTCCGCCAGGCCGCGTGGCTGGCTGACACGCTGGCGGCGGCGGGCGTGTCGTAACCAGCGGCGGCTACCCGAGCTCGAGCGCCGTCGCGACGTCCGCGGCGGAGCCGCGAACGATCCGGGAGACATGCATCTGAGAGACCCCGATGCGTCTCGCGATCTCGCTCTGACTCAGATCGGCGCCGAAACGCATGACGAACGCGCGGCGCTCGCGTGGCTGCAGCTTCGGCAGCGCGTGTCGCCACCTCAGCCGGGTGTCGACGCGGTCGAATTCGGGGTCGACCTCGCCGATGAGCTCCCCCAGCGGCTGGCGTTGACCGTCCTCGGTCGCGAGTGTCGCATCGAGTGATCGGGGCTGGTTGGCCCGGAGCGCGGTCTGCGCCTCCGCGACCTCGCGGGCGCCCAGAGCCAGATCCGACGCGATGACGTCGGTGGTCGGTTCGACGCCGGAGCTCTGTCGCAGTCGGTCGTTCGCCTCCGCGACCTGCAGGGCGCGATTCTGGACGCCACGCGGCAGATGGACCTTCCAGGTCGCGTCTCGAAAGTGGTGGCGGAGCTCACCGATGATCGTCGGCTCGGCGAACGAGACGAACGAGACCTGGCGCTCGGGCTCGTATCGGTCGACGGCCTTGATGAGTCCGAGGCTGGCGGTCTGGCACAGATCATCGAACGGCTCGCCGCGCCCCACGTAACGGCGGGCGAGATGGTGCGCGTAAGGGAGAAATCCGATGATGATCTCCTCCCGCGCTCGGGCGTCACCCGTTGCGCAACGGCGGAACAGGACGCCGAACTCGGCCATCGAGGGTCCTCGCGGCGTCCGCGCGCGCACCTGCGAATGCAGGGTCATACCTGTCTCCTTCGATCCCGGTGCCTACGGAGTTAGCTGACGGGCTCGCGATTCACTAAAAACCGCTACGACCGGAACACCGGCCGATTCGCCCCAACGACTTGGGCTCCCCGCCCGCCGCTCCTGAGTGTGCGGCGGCTCGGCTATGTGGCCGGGCACTATAACTACAGGCCAGGTCGGCCGCGTTTGGGGGACGTGAACGACGCGGAGGGGGGTGAAAACCGGGTCGCTGGAGGCTCTCTAGTTATGTGGAGAGAAAACGCGACCTGAGAATGACTCCGGAGCTTCGGGCGTGGCTGAAAACGCTCCTGCCCGAGCAGGCCAACCGGCTGACCGCAGCGATGGACCGGGTCAGGGTGGGCGGGCCGACACAGGGACGCCCGCTGGTGGACCACATCAAGGGCTCCCGCCACCACAAGCTCAAGGAGATGCGCACCGGCACGATGCGGGTCTTCTTCGTCTTTGAGCGCGATGGGCCCCTCATGCTGTGTGGCGGCGACAAGCGCGGAGCCGGCAAGGGCTGGTATCCGCGCAAGATCGCCGAGGCTGACAGGCTGTACCGCAACCACACGCGAGACGACGGAAGGGAGGGACCAGGATGGCGTCGAGATCCACCAAGTCGTGGAAGGTAGTCCGCCAGGAGTTGCCCATCGACGAGGCGCGGGTGGCGGCCTACGCGCGGATCATCGAGGCCCAGAACCGCATCGCCGCCTCGCGCACTCGCGCCGGGATGACCGACGATGAGATCGACGCGGCACTGGATACATGCGAGCCTCCCGACCCGGAGTCACTCAGCCCGAGGGACCTGTACGTCACGGCGATCGAATTGTTCGTGGCGGCGCTCGGCGGGCGCCTCGACGGGATGTCGGCCGTGTTCGGCGAAGACAGGGTCGACCTGCCCGCTCCTGAGTAGGGTCGTGGGAGATGAGCGTCACGTGGTGACGGTGATCTACCACGACCCCTTCGGGGGAGACCATCGACTCAGTGACTGGGCGGCACGTCCAGCGACGGGTTGCGATCAAAGAACCCGGTGGGCTTGAGCCAGAAGGAGACGGTGTCCACCGGCATCACCGGCCACTCCTCGGGGCGGGTGATGTGGTGTATGCCGAACACGTACCAGAGGACGACGTCGGTGTCCTCGATGGAGCGGTCGGCGGCGGTCCAGGCCGGCAGGCCCCGGTCCTCGCGGCTCTGGACGACGAACTCGCCGCACGGCCAGCGCTCCTCCTGCTCAAACGGCGTCACCCACAGCGTGTGGGCCAGGACCTGAGCGCGGCGCAGGACCGGAGAGTCGGCGGAGAGCATCGCCGGGATGCAGTCTCCGGGAACGAGCTTGTAGCCGACCGGACCGCCCAGGCCGTTGCGCACGTTCGGGTTGATCACCTTCCAGCCGCGCTGTACCGACCAGTCGTAATCCTGCATGCCCTCGGTCTCCGTGCGCAGCGCCCGCTCCCGTTGCACCAGCGCGATCCCGTGGGGGTTCTCGGGCCCCACGGGCAGCGCCTCTGACTCTGAGGACACGACGGTGTTGGCGTCGCCATCGACGTCAAGGTCCAGGCGCGCCACCAGGAAGTGCTGGTGAAACGGGGCGTAGGTGCGCTCGTCCACCAGCGTCCCGTACGGCGGCTGGCGGCCCTCGGCGAAGTGCGTGGTGACCATGATCCCGGTGGCCCTGACCTCGGCCTGGATCGTCCCGTCCTGGTGAAAGCGCCAGTAGATGAGGTACTCGTAGTTGCCGACGGTCACGTGGAAGGAGACCACCAGCCGGCGCATCCGCCGCGTCTCGGCGCCGCTCACCTCGTCGACGTGCTTCCACAGCACGCCGTCGTCCTCCTCGTGGATGCACACCGCATTGGCGATGGTGTACGGCTCGCCCGCGGTGTCGTGGAGCACCGCGTCGAGGTAGGCGATCTCGCCCAGGCAGTCACAGCCGAGCTCCAGCGAGGTGGTCATGAAGCCCAGCCCCCACTCGCCGATATCGAACGCCGTGCGTCGGTAGTGCTCGGAGGTGGGGTCGCGGTAGGGGACGATCATCTCCGCGAAGGACAGCCGGTGGGCCACTGAACGCGGCCGACCGCCGTCCTCATAGGCCACGGTGTGGAGCACCAGGCCCTCGCGATAGTTGAAGCCGACGCGCATCGACCATTTCTGCCAGCGCAGCAGGTTCCCCTCGAGCACGAACGAGGGCCCGGCGGGCTGACTGATCTCCAGCGGCCTCACGTCGGTACGCAACTGCAGGCCCGGGACCAGCCGCGGGATGTACTCGCCCATCGCGCCGGGCTCCTCAATGGCCCCCGTGTCCTCGACCTCGAGCAGCTCCATCGTGTTGAGGTCGACGACCACATGCAGCCCCGTGATCGGGTTGGCGTAGGGGTTTGACCCGTCCTCGGACCGGTACCAGACGTCAGCCCAGCCCAGCCGTCGCTCCGAGTAGGGCTCGGGCAGCAGATGGGCGCCGTAGGCCCACGCCTCCACCACCACCCGCTCCATGTCGGTGATCCCGCGGCGCGCCAGCGCCTCGATCACCTGTGGTTCGCGACGCATGGCCACGTCGCACTCGTGGACCTCGTCGACGGTCATGTTCGGCTGGCCGTCGGGCTCGTGGGTCCAGCTGACGACGGCATCCGCGGTCAGCGAGACCAGCGCCTTGTACGCCTTGCCGTCCTCACGGTTCCAGCACACCACGCGGGCCTCGCGCTCACCCTCATCACCAGGTCCCCAGCCCCGCACCACGTCCTTTGACGGCTCGCGCAGCTCGATCGAGGCGATGCGCCAGCGCTCGCCCACGCCCTGGTCGCGGCGCACGATCGCCGCGACCTGGCGGAACTCCTCGGTACTGAGCGGATCCAGGGGGTGGGGAGCCATCGCTGCGGCATGCTCCATGATCATCGGGTCCGAAGCAACCGCCGCAATGGCGCATGACCTCTTAAGGACCTCTCACGAATGTCGCCTACCTTGACACCCGTCTTATGAGTGGACCCAAACATCTCTGGTCAGGAGACTGGGAGAACGAGTCCGAGGATGCCACGACGCGGATCGTCCGTGAGCCCCGGCCCGTCGAACCTGAGCCCGTCTCCCCGCCGCCTGCGCCCGCCCCGCGCCCCCGCCGCAACCTGCGCCCGTGGGTTGTGCCGGTCGTGATCGGTGTGCTGGTGATCGCGGCGGCGGCGTTTGGCCTGAGCAAGGTGTTCGGCTCCTCTCAGCACGCCCATCCGAACAACATCTCCTCGCTGAACCCGCTGCCGCCACCGCACGTGACGGGCGACACCCGGCCGATCAAGTGGCTGGGGATGGAGATCATCACCGCCCCGCAGGGCGTCCCGCTCGTTGAGACGGTGACACCCAACAGCAACGGCGACCGCGCCGGGCTGGAGCCCGGCGACACGCTGGTGCTCATCAACAACCATCCCGTCGGCTCGACCGGAAGCATCTCGGACGCGATCAAGGGCCTGCACTCGGGCGACAAGATCACGATGCTCGTCAATACGGGCGGAGCCAACCTCACCCTCGCAGCGACCCTGGCGGCGCCGCCCTCCCTATACCCGTGAGCTTCTCCTCGCCCATCGTCCTCATCGGGCTCGTCGCCGTCCCCGTCCTCGCCGCGTGGTACTTCGGCCAGCAGCGCCGGCGCCGCGACGCGGCCGCGGCGTTCGCCGCGCCGCTCCTGACCGAGTCCGTGTCCCCGCGGCGTCCCGGCTGGCGCCGACACGCCCCGATGCTGGTCTTCGCCATCGCCATCGCGCTGCTCATCGCGGCTGCGGCCAAGCCCCAGCGGACCGTCGCGGTGCCGGTCAACAGCGCGGCCATCATGCTGCTCAACGACGTCTCGAGCTCGATGAGCGCCACCGACGTCGCCCCCTCCCGACTGGGCGCGGCCAAGAAGGCCGCGTCGGCGTTCGTCTCAGGCGTCCCGGGCAGCGTGCAGGTCGGCCTCCTCGAGTTCGCGCGCCGGCCGATCCTGCTGCAGTCGCCGACCACCGACCACGCGGTGACCAAGAACGCGATCGCCGGCCTGCGCCCGGCCGGCGGCGGCACTGCGATCGGCGAGTCCATCACCACCGCGCTGCATACGCTCACGACGCTGCCCCGCAAGAACGGCAAGCGCCCGCCCGGCGCGATCGTCCTGCTCTCCGACGGCAGCTCGAACGTCGGCCCGGGCCCGCTGGCCGCAGCGCGCCAGGCCAAGGCCGACCACATCCCCATCTACACGATCTCCCTGGGGACGGCCAACGGCACCATCCGCATCAAGAAGAACGGCCAGACTGTCAGCACGCCGGTCCCGGTGAGCTCGCAGGAGCTGGCCGCGATCGCTCAGGCCTCCGGCGGCAGGACCTACACCGCCGCCGACAGCAGCAAGGCCAGCACGGTCTACGCCCATCTCGCCGTCGCGCTCGGCCACAAGAAGGTCAAGCGCGAGATCACCGCCGACGTCGCCGGAGGCGGCCTCGTGCTGTTGCTGGTCGGCGGCGCCATGACCCTGATGTGGTTCGGCCGCATCGTCTAGAGACACTGACTCCCGGAGGACCCTTGACCGACATCGAAGCCACCACCCAACAGCGCCACGAGGCCCGCGACGCCCTCCAGGAGGTGCTCTACGAGATCAAGCGCGTCATCGTCGGGCAGGACGCGATGCTCGAGCGGCTGCTCGTCAGCCTGCTCGCCGGGGGCCACGTCCTGCTCGAGGGCGTCCCGGGACTGGCCAAGACGCTCACCGTCAAGACGCTCGCCGCCTCGCTGGGCGGCACCTACGGCCGGATCCAGTTCACCCCCGACCTCGTGCCCTCCGACCTCGTCGGCACCCGGGTGTGGCGGCCCGACACCGGGAAGTTCGATACCGAGCTCGGCCCGGTGTTCCACAACTTCCTGCTCGCCGACGAGATCAACCGCGCGCCGGCCAAGGTCCAGTCCGCCCTGCTGGAGGTCATGCAGGAGCAGCAGGTGACGATCGGCGGCACCAGCTTCGGCGTACCGCTCCCCTTCATCGTCATGGCCACGCAGAACCCGATCGAGTCCGAGGGCACCTACCCGCTGCCCGAGGCCCAGGTCGACCGCTTCCTGATGAAGATCATCGTCGACTACCCGAGCGTCGGGGAGGAGGCGGCGGTCGTGGGGCGCAGCCTCCGCGAGGCGGTCGACGTCCGCGAGTGCCTCACCCTCGACGATCTGCGCCGCCACGCCCAGGCAGTGCAGACAGTGATGGTCGACCGCGAGGTCATCGGCTACGCGGTGGCCCTGGCCGACGCCACCCGGCACCCGGACCAGCACGGGCTCAACGACATCGCCGGCCTGATCGAGTTCGGCGCGAGCCCTCGCGGTCCCATCGGCCTCGTCCAGGCCTCGCGCGCGCTGGCTCTGCTGCGCGGGCGTGCCCACGTCGAGGTCCAGGACATCCGCGACCTCACCCCAGACCTGTTGCGCCACCGCCTCGTGCTCTCCTACGACGCGCTCTCAGACGGCGTCACCGCCGACGAGATCGTCGAGCAGGTCCTGGCCGCCGTGCCCGAGCCGGGCGCGCGCCGGCTCATGCGCACCGAGCGCGAGGAGCGCAGTGCCGGGGGGCTGATGAGCGCGTGAGTAACGCGCTGCTCGCGCCCCCGGCCGCACGGCAGGGCCCCGGCCCGATCGCGCAACCGCTCGTCGAGGCGCTCGACCTCGCCGTCAACCGCCTCGTGGCCCAGACCCTGCCGGGTGACCGCCGCGCCGCCGGTGTCGGCCTGGGCACCGAGCTTGCCCAGCTGCGCCCGTACGAGATGGGTGACGACGTGCGCCACATCGACGCCGCCGCCAGCGCGCGCACGGGCACGCCCCATGTGCGGCTGCACGTGCCCGAGCGCGCCCTGACCACGTGGATCGTCCTCGACGTCTCGCCCTCGATGGCCTTCGGCACGGCTCGGCGGCTCAAGGCCGACGTGGCCGAGGGCGCCGCGCTGGTGTTCGGCCGTCTCGGCGTGCGCCGGGCCGGAAGCGTCGGCATGGTGACCTTCGGCGCCGGTTCGGCGATCGTGTCGCCGCCGCGCGGGTCGCGACCGGGCATCGTCGCGCTGCGCCGCCGGCTGGAGACCGGGGTGGCCGTCGATGGGAGCCAGGACCCCGAGGCGCTGGCCGATGCCCTGGCTCGTGTGGGCAAGCTGGCGGGCCAGCCGGGGTTGGTGGTGCTCATTTCGGACTTCCGCGACCAGCGCGCGTGGGAGCGTCCGCTCGGGTCGCTGCGGGTCCGCCACTCCGTGCTGGCCCTCGAGATCGTGGATCCCCGTGAGACCGAGCTGCCCGCGGTCGGCCACCTGATGCTCGTCGACCCCGAGACCGGGGCCCGGGTGGAGGTCAACACCGGACGGCGCCGCATCCGGGAGCGCTTTGCCGAGCTCGAGCGTGAGCGGCGCGCGGCGGTGGCCGGGGAGCTGCGGCGCCTGCGCGTGCACCACGCCACGCTTTCGACCGACGAGGACTGGCTCGTCGAGCTGGGGCGCCGCCTGCGATGAGCTTCGCGTCGCCGCTATGGCTGTTGGCGCTGGCCCTGGTTCCGGCCGGGCTCGCCGCCTACCTGTGGGCGCGCCGGCGCACTCGGCGCTACGCCATCCGTTTCCCCGCGGTCGCCACCGTGCGCGAGGTCATGGCCACCACGCCCACCTGGGAGCGCCATGTCCCCACGGCGCTAGCCCTGGCCGCCGTGGCGCTGGTGGCCGTGGCCCTGGCGCGTCCGCGCGTCACCGATCACATCCCCACCGGTCAGGCCAACATGATCCTGGTCACCGACCATTCGGGGTCGATGGCCGCCCAGGACGTGCATCCCAACCGGCTGGCCGCGGCGGTGTCGGCGGCCAACACCTTTATCGACCAGCTGCCGTCGACCGTCCGCGTCGGCGCCGTCGGCTTCGGGACCTCGCCCGACGCCGTGCAGGGCCTCGCCGCCAACCACGCCCAGGCGCGCGCGCTGGTGGACTCGCTGGTGGCCGACGGCGGCACCGACACCGGCGACGCACTCCGGCTCGCGCTCCAGCTCCTGCAGGGCTCAAACCCCAAGCACCCGCCGTCGGCGGTGGTGCTGCTCTCCGACGGCGCCGCCAACGCCGGCCCCGATCCGGTGGCGGTCAGCCGGGAGGCCAAGAAGGACCGGATTCCCATCTACACCGTGGCTCTCGGCACCTCCGGCGGGGTCCTGCCCAACCCCGACCCGTTCGCCCCGGCCCAGCCGGTGCCGCCCGATCCCGAGCTCATGCAGGCGATCGCCCGTGTCTCGGGCGGCCGGGCCTTCAATGCCCGCAGCTCCGACGAGCTCAGCTCGATCTACAAGCACCTGGGCAGCCAGCTCAGCACGGTGACGCGCAAGCATGAGATCACCGCCTGGTTTGCCGCCGCCGGCGTGGTTTTGCTCATCGGCGCCGCGGTCTCATCCGCCCGCTGGTCGGGCCGCCTGCCCTGATCGCGCCCTACGGTGCGCCCCGCCACAGCAGCGCCCGCTGGCGCGCCCGCGACAGCTTGCTGACGACCAGGTCATAGGAGTCCTCGACCATGTCGGCGAGCATCTCCTGCGACAGCGAGCCGTCGATGACCACGGTGTTCCAGTGGCGCTTGTTGAGGTGATAGCCGGGGGTGATGCAGGCGTGGGCGGCGCGCAGCTGCTCGGCCAGCATCGGCTCGCACTTCAGGCTGATTGACAGCGGCTCGCCCTGCAGCCCCGACAGGGCGAAGATCTTGCCGGCGACCTTGAACACCGAGGTCTCAAAGCCGAAGGGGAAAGTCTCCTCCGAGCCCTGGAAGCTGAGGCACAGGTCACGCACCGCATCGCCATTCACGAGCGCGGATGGTGACAGCACGGTCGGAGCCCAGCTGTGGTTTGATGTGCCATCGATGAGCCAGCCGCGTCGCATCGTCACCGGCCACGACGCCTCCGGGAAGTCAGTCGTGCTGTCGGACGCCCCGACGCCCAAGACGCTCGACATCGGCACCGCGGCCTTTCACGAGGTCTGGTACACCGACGCGACGCCGGCCCCGATCGCGGCCAGCGAGCCCGAGCCGACGGACCGTCCCGTGCGGGTCCCGCCGCCGGCCGACGGGGTGGGGGTTCGGTTCACCGAGATGGAGCCGGGCGCGGAGTCACCCATGCATCGCACGCAGACCGTGGACGTCGGCATCGTGCTCGAAGGGGAAACATGGCTGCTGCTGGACGACGGGTCAGAGACGCTGGTGCACACCGGTGACGCGGTGGTCCAGCGCGGGACCAACCACGCGTGGGCGAACCGGTCCGATCAACCCGTGCGGATGGTGTTCGTGATGGTCGACGGCACGCTCACCGACGAGCTGCGAGCGACGGTGGGACCGCTCGAGTTCTTCGACCAGGTCATCGAGTAGAGATCCGCCGGGCGCCGGGCATCACCCAAGCACCGCCTCGAGCACCCGGTCGACGTCGCGCTCATCGTTGTAGACGTGCCAGGAGGTGCGCAGGCGACCGCCCCGCATGGCGGCCACGATCCCGGCTCGCTCCATCCGCGCGGCCGCGTCGGGCACCTCGGCGGAGACGATCGCGCTGTCGGCGGGCTCCATGTCCAGCCCGGCGCGAAATCGATTGGCCAGCGCGACGTTGTGATCATGGATCACCGGGACGCCGATCTCCTCGATCAGCTCCAGCGCCGGCGCCGTGCCCACCCAGCAGAACCACGCCGGCGAGAGGTCAAAGCGGCGCGCGTCGTGCGCGAGGCGCAGCGGCGGCCCGAAGTAGCTGGAGTGCACGTCCTCGCCGGCGTACCAGCCGGCGCTGTGGGGCACCGCGTCGGCCAGCATGCGGTCTGAGACGGTGACAAAGGCCGTGCCGCGCGGCGACATCAACCACTTGTAGGCGGTGCACACCAACGCGTCGAAGCGTCCCGCGTCGAGGGGCAGCCAGCCCACCGCCTGGGTGGCGTCGCAGATCGTGATGGCGCCGACCGCCGACGCGGCCTCGAGGATCGCGTCCACGTCAGCAACCTCGCCGGTACTCATCTGGACCGCGCTGAAGGCCACCGCCCCGGCGCCGTCGGCGACCGCGTCGGCCACGGCTGACACCGGTACCGTGCGCACGTCGAGGCGGCTCTGGACCAGGTAGGGGAAGAGGTTGGAGGCGAACTCGATCTCCGGAACCACCACGCGCGTCCCCGCCGGCAGGGCGGTGGCGATCGAGCCGACGAGCTCTGAGACCGTGGCGCCGACCGCGACGCGCGCAGTGTCGACGCCCACGAGCCGAGCGAAGGCCGCCCGGGCCGCCTCGGTGCTCTCGCTCCAGGGCTCCCAGCTGGTGCGCCCGCCCTGCCAGTCAGCCAGCGCGGCCTGCAGCGCGTCCCAGGCCGGCCGCGGCGGCAGGCCGTAGCTCGCGGTGTTGCAATACACGCCCGCCGGCGTCCACAGCTCCCGCGCGTCAGTGATCCTCATGCCAACAACCTACCGGCGCCCGCATCTCGGCTACAGACCGCCGATGATCGCATCGGCCACCTCGTCGGTGGATGCGCCCCCGCCCACATCGGGGGTCAGCACGCCCTCGGCGCAGGCGGAGGAGACGGCGCGCCGCACGCGATCCGCGCTGTCGCGCAGACCCAGGTCGTCGAGCATCAGCGCCGCTGACAGCACCATCCCGATCGGGTTGGCCAGACCGCGGCCGACGAGATCAAACGCCGAGCCGTGGACGGGCTCGTACATCGAGGGGCGCGAGCGATCGAGGCTGAGGTTGGCGCTGGGGGCCATGCCCAGGCTCCCGGCCAGCGCGCCGGTCAGGTCCGACAGGATGTCGCCGTGCAGGTTGGAGGCGACGATCACGTCGAACTCCTGCGGCGCGAGCACGAGCCGCGCCGCCGCGGCGTCGACCAGCACCGATTCCCATCGCACATCGGTGAAGTCGGCGGCGACCTCGGCCACCACCTCGTCCCACAGGACGCTGGCGTGGGGGCTGGCGTTGGACTTGGTGACGCTGGTGAGATGGCGCGCCTCCCGGGAGCGCGCGAGCTCGAAGGCGTAGCGCGCCGTCCGGGCGATCGCGTCATGTGAGTACACGGTGGTCTGGACCGCCACCTCACCGGGCAGGCCGCGGCGCGTGAAACCGCCGATTCCCGAGTACTCCCCCTCGGTGTTCTCGCGGACGACCACGATGTCGACCTCGTCGGGCGAGCGATTCGCCAAGGGACCGCGCACGCCGGGCAGCAGCCGCGCCGGGCGCAGGCTCACCCCCTGATCAAACCCCTGGACGATCGCCAGCCGCAGCCCCCACAGGGTCACATGGTCAGGGACCTCGCGGGAGCCGACGGCGCCGAACAGGATCGCATCGAAGTCCGCCAGGGTCTCGAGGGCGTCGGCGGGCATCATCCTCCCGCTGCGCAGGTAGTGGTCTGACCCCCACGGGAACGTCTCGCAGTCAAACTGAGCGCCGGGTTGGGCGCCTGCGAGGGCATCGAGGACGCGCTGCGCCACCGCACAGACCTCGGGCCCGATCCCGTCTCCGGGGATGACCGCGATCCGGCTCACGCCTGTGCATGGTGCCAGAGGTCGCGTGCCCGGTCAGATCCGATACATCTGTCCGATGGCGGCACGCAACCTCGTCAACCTTCACGCGGCGTCCAAGGGCTATGGCAGCCGCGCCGTCCTGCAGGACGTGACGCTGGGCCTCAACGAGGGCGAGCGCGTCGGCATCGTCGGTGACAACGGCGCGGGCAAGTCGACGCTGATGCGGCTGCTGGCGGGCGCCGAGGCGCCCGACGAGGGCGCCGCCACGCACACCACGGGCCTGCACGCGGTGCTGGTGGGCCAGCGGATCGACCTCAAACCCGACAGCACCGTGCGCGCCGAGCTGGTGGGTGGCCGGCCCGACCACGAATGGGCGCGCGACGCCGCCATCCGCGAGGTGCTCGACGGCCTCCTCGGCGGCGTCGCCGTGACTCGGTTCCCACAGGGGCTCGAGACGCCCACGGGGCGGCTCTCGGGCGGCGAGCAGCGCCGGATCATGCTCGCCCGCGCCCTGCTGCGGGCGCCCGACCTGCTGCTGCTCGATGAGCCGACCAACCACCTCGACGTCGAGGGCATCGCGTGGCTGGCCGCGTTCCTGGCCGGCCATCGGGGCACGCTCGCGGTCATCACCCACGACCGCTGGTTCCTGGACGCGGTGTGCCAGCGCACCTGGGAGGTGACCGACGGCGGGGTCCACCAGTACGACGGCGGCTACTCCGCGTACGTCCTGGCCCGCGCCGAGCGCGACCGCCAGGCCGCCGCCCGGGAGGACCGCCGCCGCCAGCTCGTGCGCAAGGAGCTGGCGTGGCTGCGCCGAGGTCCCCCGGCACGCACCTCGAAACCCAAGTTCCGGATCGACGCGGCCAACGCGCTCATCGCCGACGAGCCCCCCGCGCGCGACACGGTGGAGCTCATGCGCTTCGCCATCGCCCGGCTGGGCGACCGGGTGCTCGACGCCGTCGACGTCTCGGTGGCCTTTGCCGATCGCCGGCTGCTCTCGCATGTCACCTGGCGCCTGGGACCGGGGCAGCGGGTGGCCCTGGTCGGCGCCAACGGCTCGGGCAAGACGACGCTCATCCGCCTGCTCGCCGGCGACCGTGCCCCCGACTCCGGCGAGGTGGAGCGGGGCGCGACCGTTCGCCTGGCCGAGCTCTCACAGGACACCACCGAGCTCCCGCCGGGGCTGCGGGTGGTCGAGGCGCTGGCGCAGGTGCGCGGGCGGGCCGTCACCAGCGCGGGGGAGGAGCTCACGCCCGGGACCCTCGCCGAGCGCTTCGGCTTTCGCGGCGAGAAGCTGAGCACGCGCACCGAGGACCTGTCGGGCGGCGAGCGCCGCCGGCTGCAGCTCATGCGCCTGCTCCTCACCGAGCCCAACGTCCTGCTCCTCGACGAGCCCACCAACGACCTGGACATCGACACCCTGACCGCGCTCGAGGACCTGCTCGACCACTGGCCCGGGACGCTGGTCGTCGTCACCCATGACCGCTACTTCGCCGAGCGGGTGTGCGACGACGTGTTCGCGCTGATGGGGGACGGCGGGCTGCGCCACCTCCCGGGCGGCGTGGACCAGTACCTCGCGCTGCGCGCTGCCCAAGACGCCGAGACCGAGGCGCCGCGCCCGGCGCGGTCGTCAGGCTCAGAGAGCCCGGGGGCGCAGCGCCGCGCCGCCCAGAAGGAGCTGGCCCGCGTCGAGCGCGAGCTCAGCCGTGCCGAGCGGCGCGACGCCGAGCTTCAGGCCGCGATGGCCGACGCCGCGACCAACGCGCCCCGCCTGGACGAGCTCACCCGCGAGCTGGCCGCGCTGGCCGCCGACCGGGAGCGGCTGGAGGCCTCATGGCTCGAGCTCTCGGAGGCACTGGAGGCCTGAAGCCGTCATGTGCGATCCTCGGGCGGCATGGTGAGCCGGCGCGTCAACAGTCCCCTCCTGCTCGTCGGCAGTCTGCCGGCGCAGTCCACGGATGCCGCACTCCGGGCCGGCGCGGAGCTGTTCGGCGATCTGGTCTTCGCGCTGCCCGACGGCGAGACGGGCCCGCGGTCAGCGTGGGTGAGCTACGAGCGCGAGCAGCTCGCGCGGCCCAACCCCGACGTGGTTGTGATTTCTGAGACCGAATCGCCCACCGGCCGTCCCCGCCACGCCTACGAGACGCCGGTGTTCGGCATCCGCCCCGGGGTCAGCGAGCTGCAGTTCGAGTCCTGGCCCCGGGTCGACGACGCCATCACCTCCTACCGGGAGTTCGCCCAGCTCAAGGCCGACGGCGTGATCCCCGAGCACCTGCGCTTCCAGGTCGGACTGCCGTTTCCCGCGAGCGCGCTGAACGCCTTCAAGGCCGACTTCGCCGCCGACTACCCGGTGGCCGAGCGCGGCTTCGAGAAGCTGGTGGCGCGCGAGCTCGCGCGCCTCACCGACGCGATCCCGCCGCAGGAGCTGGCCCTGCAGTGGGATCTCGCCTACGAGACCCAGGACATCGAGGGCGTGCTGGCCTGGACCTCGGAGGGGGCATGGGAGCGGTTCGCGCGTCCGGTGACGACGCTCACCCGGCTCATCCCCGAGGAGGTGCTGGTCGGCTACCACCTCTGCTACGGCACCTTTCCGGAATGGCCGATGTACGAGGCCCGCGATTACGGGGTCCTCGTCCGCATGGCCAACTTCGCGGTGGCCAACTCGGGGCGCACGGTGGACTGGCTGCACCTGGCCGGGCCCCGCTATCTGCGCAGCGAGGACCGCAGCTTCTTCCGGCCGCTGGTGGACCTGGAGCCCGGGCCCGCACGCGTGTTCCTGGGCATCGTGCTGCCCGTCGACGGCGCGTCGGGCCTCAAGCGCCGCCACGACACCGCCTCGCGCTACCTCTCAGACTTTGGCGTGGCCATGTACTGCGGGTTCGGGCGCCAGCCCGGCGAGGACGGGCTGGAGACCATACGCGAGCACGGCCGCGTCGTCCGCTCGCTCGGCTGACGGGGCGATCGGCGCCGCCGGGTCCAGCCGCGCGCACAGTGCGGCCACCACGGTGGGGTCGAACTGCGTGCCGGCGCACCGGCGCAGCTCCGCGAGGGCATCGGCCAGACTGCGCGCGCTCTGATAGCAGCGGTCGGCGGTCATGGCGTCAAGGGCGTCACAGGCGGCGATGATGCGCGCCCCGAGGGGGATGGCGCTGCCGGCCAGCCCGTCGGGGTAACCGCCGCCGTCCCAGCGCTCGTGGCTGGCCCGGACCAGGCGCGCCACCGGCTGCAGCACGGGATCGGCGTCGAGAATGCGCTCGCCGATCACGGTGTGCTGGCGCATCAGCTGCCAATCGCCGTCGTCCAGCGGGCCGGGCTTGTCAAGGACGGCGTCGGGGATCCCGAGCTTGCCGACGTCGTGCAGCTCGGCGGCGCGCAGCAGCTCGTCGAGCTGATCGGGGTTCAGGCCGAGGTCGTGCCCGAGGTCGCGGACCAGCTGGCCGACCCCGAAGACGTGATAGTGCAGATCCGGCGTGCGCTCCGAGAGCACCTGCATGAGCACGTCATGGCTGCGGGCCGGGGCGGTGCGGCTGGTGCGGACCTTGGCGGCGTACATGCGCTGATCGGCGAGCTGGAGCACCGCGGTCGTGGTGGTGGCCTCGTCGGGAACGGTGGCCAGGCCGCGCGACGCGCTGACGCTGAACATGGCGCCCCGCTCGGTGAGGGCGGCGGTGGCGGCCCCGATGAGCGGGTCCTCGGTGGTGAACCGTCCGGGGAGCAGCAGGCAGAACTCGTCGCCGCCGAGGCGGTACGCGCGGCCATGGTTGCCGATCGCGCGGTGCAGGGAGGCGCCCAGCCGTGCCAGCAGACCATCACCGGCGGCGTGCCCATAGGTGTCGTTGTAGCGCTTGAAGCCGTCGAGGTCGAAGAAGACCAGCGTCTGCGGCTGGTCCGGCGCGGCGTCGGCGACGGCGGCATCGAGGTCGCGCATCAGGCGCCGGCGGTTGCCGAGACCGCTGAGGCCGTCGGTCATCGCGTCCTCGGCGTTGGCGCGCAGCATGCGGATGTTCTCCAGGAAGGTGAGCACGGCGCGCATGATCCCGGTGAGCAACGCGGCGGCCGCCAGCGCCACCGCCGTCGGCGTGATACGGGTGAAGGCGGCGTCGACGAGCACACCCAGGGCGAGCGCCGCGCAGGCCAGCGGCAGCACGAGAACCTGCAACGACGCGGTCGGCCGGGTCACCCGGCGTCCAGACGGCTGCCAGGCGGCGACCGCGAACAGCGCCATCGCCGCCGGCCACATCGTGTCCAGGATCCCGCCGGCCACGTAGGTCCCCTTGGCCTCCAGGTAGGTGAAGAGCAGGTCGGCGACCGCATCCACCACCATGGCGCCGCCGAGCCACAGCCACAGCCGGTCGGGCCGCCACGAGGACAGCGCGAATGCCACCACGACGAACACCAGCAGCGTCACATCGCCGAGCGGGTAGGCGATGTTGACCGTGTCCTCGATCAGGCGCCCCTGGCTGAGCGAGAGCACGGTGGGGAGGATCAGGCCCGTGCCCACCGAGGCCAGGGCCAGCGCCACCATCCCGCCGTCGAGCCACTGCTCGGCCAGGACGCGGCCGCGGCGCGACCGGATCAGCAGCATCAGCGAGGCGTACATGGCCGGGTACATCGCCAGGTAGATCGGGTCGGCGATCGACGGGAACGGCGGGTTGGCGAGGTTGTTGAGCCACAGCGTCCAGACGAGGTCCCCCGCCGTCCAGGTGAGCAGCCCGAAGGCGATGAGCCCCCAGGCCCAGCGGTCCTCGCGCCGGGCCCACACGCGGGCGACGCAGATCCCCACGGCCAGGACCTCGGCCGCGGTGTAGACCCAGTTCTTGGCGATCGCCTCCATCCCCGGGCCGCCAAAGCCCAGCAGCGCGCGGGCTGCGTGGAACGCGACGAGGACCCACATCGCGGCAAAGGCGAGGACGAGCAGCGGGTGGTGTCGGGCTGATGTGCGCATGCGGCGGCCAGCGCCCCGGGCTGGTCTCGGGGCGTGACGGACCACATATCGGCGCAACCGACTACTAACTCAACCTCCCGGCTGCCCTGCCGTCCACATGCGCAGATGACGGGCGACGCCAGGTCGCCCGTCATCCCGCCGCCGCGTCACGCGATGCGCACCCACCGCGCCACGGCCCCGGTCGAGAGCGCTCGATCAGTTGTGGTTGAAGGGCGCCACCATCGGGTTGGTGCCCGTGTAGATCCCGGTCTCGTTCGGGTACCAGATCCAGAAATGCAGGGTGATCAGGCGGGGGTGCCAGAAGTTGAACTTCGCGCCGCTGCCCGGCGCCCTCGCCGCACACTGAGACTGCGCGTCGGCGAACACCACGGTCCCGTCGTCGTAGTGGCAGGCCGCGCCGAACACGCCGTACTTCGCGCCCGGCAGCGGGGCCTTGGCCGGCATCGAGGTGAACACCCACTCCAGCGCTGAGAGCTGCCAGCCGCGACCTGTGTGCTCGTAGACCAGGATCGGCGGCTTGCGGACGTTGAACCCGGTGATCTTGGGGTTGATGAAGTGGTAGCCCATATTCGGGATCATCTTGGTGAGGATGCGGTAGCCGTCGGCCTTGGCCCGGTCCAGGTTGGTGGCGTACCGGGCGGTGGCCAGGCGGGCCGCGACAAGGTCGGCCGTTACGGCGGACTGGCTCGCGGGCTGTGCTGCCGCCTGGCTCAAGACGGGGTGCGGGGCCCGACCCGACGCTGTGGCGGCAATGCCGATCACCACGCTGGCCACGGCCGCAACCAACATTCCTGGGATCATCATGCGACGCATGAGACGCTCCTTGGATTGAGAGAGGTTGCCGCCGGGCCGAGTGCCCGAAGCCCAGCGGTTCTGACTCCAGCCAACCTAAAAAGCGCCGGTGGCGGGCGCATCGGGAGGACTCCCTATGTTGCCTGCGACCAGTCCCCATCTTGCGTCGGGGGCCCCAGTCCGCGGAAATCCGGCCAATCGGGCGGCCCTTTACTCAACATCAGACGCCTGGCAGTCGATCGTCGGACTGTGATCCAGAGTGCTGTGACAGAGGGAACGGAGCCCGCGGGCGGCCACGAGCCGGCCGGCGAACTGGAGCTGCTCCTGGCGCGCGAGGAGACCGCCCGCGTCCGCAACCTGGTGGCGTCCCACAACCGCCTGCATGAGCTGATCGCGCGTGACGCTCCGCTGCGCGAGGTGCTCTCGGAGCTGGTGGAGGGCATCGCAGAGTACGAGCCCTCGGTCATGCCGTGTGTCGTGCTGCTGGACCGCGAGTCCAGCACGCTGCATCCGGGGGCCGGGCCGTCGCTGCCGCCCCACTGGCTGGAGGCCATCGACGGCGTGGTGATCGGGCCCAACATCGGCAGCTGCGGATCCGCGGCCTGGTCCGGTGAGATGGTGATCAGCGAGGACCTCTCGACTGACCCCAAGTGGACGCCCGTCCGTGAGTTCGCGGCCGGCTGCAACCTCAGCCACTGCTGGTCGATGCCGATCAAGGGCGCCGATGGCCTCGTGCTGGGCACCTTCGCGCTCTACGGCCGGCAGCCGCGGGCGCCCCAGCCTGAGCACATCACGCTCATGCAGGACGGCGCGCGCCTGGCGGGGATCGCCATCGAGCGCCGGCGCACGATGGAGCGTCTCATCCACGACGCCCGCTACGACGGGCTGACCGGGCTACCCAACCGCCGGGCCATCTTCGAGCGGCTGGAGCTGGCCCTCGGCCGGGCCGGAGGCGGAAACGTCGCCACGCTGTTCGTCGACCTCGACGGCCTGAAGGCGCTCAACGACACCCTCGGCCACGACCGGGCCGACGACATGATCCGCGAGGTCGCCGAGCGGCTGCGTCGGGCGCTGCGCGAGGAGGACTTCGTCGGCCGCTTCGGCGGCGACGAGTTCGTCGCCATCGCCGAGGGGATCGCCGATACCGAGCAGGCCGCCGCGCTTGCGGCACGCCTGCTGGAGGTCACGTCCGCGCCGCTGCGGGGCCTGGAGGGCAGGACGGTCACCGCGAGCATCGGGATCGCACTCGTCGATGGCGACGTTGACGCGACCGAGGCCATCCGCCGCGCCGACACCGCGATGTACCGCGCCAAGCAGTCCGGGCGCGATCGCTCCGCCTTCTTCCTGGAGGCCAGCGGCGACGGTCTGCCCGAGCGCCGCCGGGTCTCGCTCACGCGCGAGCTGCGCGAGGCCGAGGCGCACCGCGAGTTGACCCTCGCGTTCCAGCCGGTGTTCGACCTGGCCGGCGAGATCGTCGCCATCGAGGCGCTGATGCGCTGGACCTCCTCCACCTTCGGCGAGGTCTCACCCGGCGAGTTCATCCCGCTCGCCGAGGACTCGGGAATGGTCGTGCCGCTCGGTGCCTGGGCCCTGCGCGAGAGCTGCGAGACGGCGGTGCGGATCACGGAGCTCACCGGCCGCCGGCTCGAGCTCGCGGTGAACGTCTCCGGGCACCAGCTGGCCAAGGCGGGCTTCGCCCAGTCCGTCTACCAGACGCTGGCCCACGCGAACTTCCCGGCGGAGCTCTTGACCCTGGAGGTGACCGAGGGCGCGCTCATGCAGGGCGACGAGGTCACCGTGCGCACGCTCGACGAGCTGCGGTCACTGGGCGTCCGGATCGTCGTCGATGACTTCGGCGCCGGGAGCGCGTCGCTGGTCGGCTTCCGCGATCGTCCGGTCGACGGCATCAAGATCGATCGCCGCTTCCTCGGCGCCTTGCCCGAGGACGCGGTCAGCTTCGCCGTGGTCGCCGCGATCAGCGGCATGGGCACGGCACTCGGCGCCACTGTGACGGCAAAGGGCGTCGAGACCGAGGCCCAGCTCGTGTCGTTGCGCGCCATGGGCTGCGAGCGTATTCAGGGCTTCCTGCTGGCCGAGCCGATGCGCCTCCGGGACCTGGTCACCCGCCTGCGGTAGCCGCCCGGCCTGGTGTGAACTGCACGCACCTCCAGCGTGTGCGAGGGGTGGGGCGTGTCGCGCCAACATGGCGAGCACAAATGCACGCACCCCGTCTGAGCCGGTGCCGCGTGTGCAGATTGGCCAGTAGTTTCAAGATCCGCCACTGCGCTGAGGACAGGCGGGCCGCTCCGCTCACGATCATGTGGAATCGACCAGGGGGCGCTCGAAGACGTCGAACTGAAAACGCGGGCTCATCCCGGCCGCCTCGTAGACCCGCAGGCCGCGGGGGTTGTCGGACGCCACTCCCAGCTGGGCCAGGATGAGGCCGGCGGCGGCGAAGGCGGCGAAGGCGTGCGTCAGCAGCGCGGCTCCGATCCCGCGGCGCTGATGAGCGGGCGCGACGGCGAGCAGGTCGACGTAGCCCGAGGCCTCGTGCTGCCAGCGGCGGCCGAGCAGGAAGCCGACGACCTGGCCACGCTGCTCGGCGACGAGGCTGAGCTCCGCGGCGGTGTCGTGGGCCTGGAGGTGCTCCTGCACGAACATCTCGAAGGACTCGGGCACGTAGTCCGGGCTCGAGGCAAAGCTCTCGGCGTCCAGCGCGTGCAGTGCCCGGGCGTCGCCGTCGGGATCCAAGCCGCGCAGGGTGACGCCGGGGGGCGGCGCCATCGCGCTGAGGCCGCGATCCAGCGACCGCGCCATGCGCCAGTAGCTGCGCACCTGGCGGTAGCCGGCGCCCTCAAACAGTTCGCGGGCACGGGCATTGGTGGACGCGGCGATCTGGCGGTGCGCATTGACCCGACGTTCGCGTTCGCGCTGCTGGGTCCACGCGAGCAGGCGCGCGCCGACGCCGCGTCCCTCGTGCGCGGGGGCGACAACGGCGAAGGCACCCGGACGGTGCACGATCGCGTAGCCGGCCAGCGCGCCGTCAATCTCGACCAGGAGCGCGTCGCGGCTCAGCTCGAGGTCGGAGGAGCGCCACTCGTCCTGCACCTCCTGCAGCCGGAACAGGGGCAGTCCGATATCCGCCGTGTGGCGCGCCACCAGCAGGGCCACCACCGCCGGCGCATCCTGCCATCGCGGTGCCCGGGTGCGCACGTGCGCAGGCTACCCGGCGCACGCTGCGCTGTCAGGCCACCCAGCGCACGTCGGGCGGGCGCGCCGCGGAGCGCGAGCCGAGGGCCCGCTCGGCGGCGGCGAGACGCCGGACCGCCTCGGCGAGGCGCTCGGGTGGCTGGGTGAACGGCAACCTCAGGCGCTGCTCAAAGCCGCCGTCGACGCCGAAGCGCGGGCCTGGCGCGACCCGGACGCCGTGGGCCGCCGCGCGGGCGGCCAAGGCCGATGCCGTGGTCCCCTCGGGTAGCTCGACCCAGAGGGCCATTCCGCCGGCGGGTCGCCCGACTCGCCACTGCGGGCGCTCCTGCGCGAGGACGCCGAGCAGGGCGTCACGGCGCTCGCGCAGCCACTCGCGGCGCGCGGGCAGGAGCGTGTCAAGGCGCCGCAGGACCTCGATGGCCATCAGCTGGTCGAGGATCGGGCTGCCGACGTCCTGGCCGGCCCGGGCGAGGGCCAGCCGGCGCACCAGCTGGGGCTCGCCGCGCAGCCACCCGGTGCGGAGCCCGCCCCAGACCGGCTTGGACAGCGACCCGACGGCGAGCACGCCGCTCCCGGAGTCACCCGCCGCCATCGAGGGCGGGGGCGCGTCGGTCTCGCCTCCGCCGGAGGGCTCGAGCACCAGCTCAGCCAGGCTCTCGTCGCTGACCAGCAGCATCCCGGCCGAGCGCGCCGCACGGGCCACGGCCGCGCGCTCGCGGGCCGAGGCACGGAAGCCGGTCGGGTTCTGAAAGTCGGGGATGAAATACCCCAGCACCGGCCGGGCGTCGCGCAGCGCGGCGCGCAGCAACGGCAGGTCCCAGCCGTCAGGGCCGACCGGGACGCCGACGGGAATGCAGCCGTGGGCGCGGACCGCGTCCAGCGCGCCCGGGTAGGTGGGCGTCTCCACCAGCACGCGGTCCCCTGGGCGGGCGAAGGTGCGCAAGGCCAGGTCCCAGGCGTGCAGGGCGCCCTGGGTCACCAGCACCTGCGCGGGCTCGGTGGCCAGGCCGCGGCCGCTGAGGTGGCGCGCGATGGCGTCGCGCGCGGAGGGAAGGCCGAACGGCTCATAGCCGTGGCTGCCGAGCTCCGGAGCGAGGGCATCGGCGGCGCGGAGGGCCAGTTCGGCGAGCTCCGGCGGCGCGGGCAGGTTGGCCACGGTGAGGTCGATCATGTCTCCGGCGGGCCGCTCGGCCTCGTCGGGCCGGTCCTCGGGCACCGGCGGAGAGGTGATCCAGCTGCCCCGCCCCCGGCGCGAGGCGAGGTAGCGCTGCTCGCGCAGGACGTCGAGGGCTGCCGTCACCGTGTTGCGCGAGACGCCCAGGGAGAGGGCCAGCTCACGCTCGGACGGCAGCCGAGTGTAGGGCGGAAGCCGGCCTTCCACGATCAGGGCGCGCAGCGCCGCGGCCAGTGCCGGGTAGGCCACGCTGCCCCCGCGCCATTCGCCGAGCAGCCGCACCAGATGCGGCGTCGACAGGCGGCGCAACGCCACCACGGTGCCATCATCGCGCGATTGGCCCTGTCTGGATGGTGCCAAGTCTGGCAGTCTACCGGCCATGAGCCGTGCCGCCAGTCGCCTCAGCCGTGTCCTGGCACCGCCGCCGCCGGACCGCCGCGTCCGGCGCTTCGCCCAGTTGCTGGCGGGACTCGTCGGGTACGGCGCGACCGCCTCGATGCTGGTGCTCGCGGGCCTGGGACTGGATCCCTGGGACGTGTTTCATCAGGGGCTGTCGCGGACCTTCGGGCTGGGGATCGGGACGTGGGCGGTGATCGCCAGCATCCTCGTGCTGGTGTGCGGGTGGGTGCCGCTGCGCCAGCGCCCGGGCGTGGGGACAGTCACCAACGCCCTCGCGGTCGGGCTTGTGATGGACGTGATCCTGGGCACCGTGCACCCGCCCCACGTGCTGTGGGTGCGGATCGCCCTGCTGGTGGGCGGCGTGATCGGCAACGGACTCGCCACCGGCTTCTACATCGGCGCCGGCCTCGGTCCCGGGCCCCGCGACGGCCTGAGCACCGGGCTCGCCGGACGCGGCCACTCGATGCGGGTCGTGCGCACGAGCATCGAGGGCACGGTGCTCGTCACCGGGTTCCTGCTGGGCGGCGACGTGGGCTGGGGGACGCTCCTCTATGCCACGACCATCGGGCCGATCACGCACGTGACGATCCCGGCTCTGGCCATCGACCGGCGCCGCAGGGCCGAGGCGCCCGAGGCGCCGGCGTCGCCCGGCACGCCTGAGGCGCCCGCGCCGCCCGACGCACCTGCACCCGCGCTTCGTCTCGAGTGACACAAAAATTTGTGGTTGTGACACTTGCATTTAGCTGACACCTGGGTTACTCTGGTCCGTACAAAGGAATCACGTCTGCCATGTATGCCCTGATCCACAACCTCCCCGCTGAACCCCAGTCGACGTTCGTCGCGCTCGCCGGCCCCTGCCCGCCTCGACCGTGGGGTCAGGAGCTGCGCAGCAATCTCAACACCCTCGCGGAGCCGCGCGTGCGCTAAAGCCAAGCGCACAGACTGGCCGAGCGAGGGCGACCCAGATGGGTCGCCTTTTTTGTGCCGTCATTCGCCCACGAGGAGAGTGACACTGTCACCGACACCTGACATGTGCAGGTGACGGTGGCGCACGCCAACATTTCACAGCCTTCGCCCGGCCAGGCGCTCTTTCGGCAGAGCACGGCGGCGGGGCGAACGAAGACGCGCCGCCGCCTCGCCGGTCCGGGCGGCGGCGCCGAGACCCGGAAAGGAGGGATGCGATGTCACCCATGACCTAGCGCCGATCTGGCGCCAGTGGCTAATACCCGGGAGCGCGCGTCACGCGCTCCCATCCGCCTCCGTAGCTCAGCGGAAGAGCAACGGGCTTCGAACCCGCGCGCAGAGGTTCAACTCCTCTCGGGGGCTCTTGTCATCCCAGGACGCTACAAACACAGCAGAAGGAAGGAGGTAGCCGCAATGAACATCAAGACGTTCGGTCCGGTCGACGAGCGCAGCCTCAACCAGCTCGAGCGATGCATGTCCGCGGGCGACGCCGAGTACGGCGTCCTCTGCGCCGACCATCACCCGGGCTACAGCCAGCCGATCGGCGGGGCCATCGCCTATGAGGGATACGTGTCCCCGTCCGGTGTCGGATATGACATCGGGTGCGGCAACAAGGCCGTAGAGACCGGACTGACCCGCGCCGACCTTAGGGACCTCGGCGGCGTCGAGGCGATCATGGACCGGATCACGCAGCGGATCTCGTTCGGGATGGGCGTGCCGGCGCGAGAGCGCGTCGATCACCCGGTGCTCGACAAGATCCGCAACGCGGAGTTCGCCCCCCAGCGCAGGCTGGCGGGGCTCGCGGAGTCACAGCTGGGCACGGTCGGCTCGGGCAACCACTACGTCAACCTCATGGAGGGCGAGGACGGCCACGTGTGGGTGGGGGTCCACTTCGGCTCGCGCGGCTTCGGCCACAAGACCGCGTCGGGGTTCCTGGCGTTGGCCCAAGGCCTGGCCTTCGCCGGGCGCGCGCAGGAGGGTGAGATGGACTCCCCGCCGGTGCTGCTCGAGATCGGCACCGAGCTCGGCGACTCCTACATCGCGGCGATGGCGCTTGCGGGCGAGTACGCCTACGCCGGGCGCGACGTCGTCGTCTCCAAGGTGCTCGAGGTCCTGTCGGCCGAGCCGGTTCACGAGGTCCACAACCACCACAACTTCGCCTGGCGCGAGGAGCACGGCGGCCGGACCTACTGGGTCATCCGCAAGGGCTGCACGCCGGCGCGGCCGGGCCAGGAGGGGTTCGTGGGTGGTTCGATGGGTGATGAGTCGGTGATCCTCGAGGGCGTTGCGTCCGGCGAGGCGACCGAGTCGCTGTTCTCCACCGTGCACGGCGCGGGCCGGGTGATGAGCCGGACCCAGGCGGCGGGGCGAGTGCGACGGCGCAAGCGCTGGGCGTGCAGCGACCGCGACTGTGACCGGCTGTTCGAGTCCGCGGACGCGACGTGTCCCGAGCACCCCGGCTCGCGCATGCTCAAGACCTGGATCCAGGAGCAGATCAAGCCCGGCGTGGTCGACTGGCCGGCCGTCCAGGCGCGCCTGCGCGACCAGGGCATCGTGCTCGTCGGAGGCGGCGCGGACGAGGCGCCGGAGGTCTACAAGCGCCTGCCCGAGGTGCTCTCGGCCCACGCCGACTCGATCCGCGTGACTCACCGCCTGCGGCCGCTGGGCGTGGCCATGGCGGGCCGGGACATCCACGACCCGTACAAGGACTAGGGGCCGCGCCGGCGTGATCCGGTGCGGCCAGGATGTGTGTGCCCCTTCTCACAGCCTCCCCGGGCCGGTAATGTGAACATCCGCACGAGGGCGCAGGACATGCGTCAGGGCGCACGAGGGCGCAGGACCAGAGGATTGAGGGGGCAAGATGTCGATTTGGACGACGCAGACGACGTGTCATGGGACGCCGGACGACGTCCTTGAACTGCTGACCGAGCCAGGCGCGATCGCCCGCTGGTCGCCGGTGCCGTTCCGGGTGATGGACAGCGATCCGGGGCGACTGCGTGCCGGGGACCGGGTGCGAGTGCGGGGCGAGCTCGCCGGACGCGGGGTGGAGTTCCTGGTCGACGTCGCCGACGCACACGACGGCCATCTCGCACTCACCGCCACCGGACCGATCCGGATCGACGTCGAGTACCGCGTCGTCGGTGACGTGGGTGGCAGCAGCGTGCGCGCCCGCATCGGCGTCGCCGGTAGCGGCCTGTTCGGCCGCGTGCTGGCAGGCGCCACCGACGCGCTGCTCGCTGCGGGTGCGCTGCGGATGGCGGTGGACCGGATCGCGCACGAGCTTGAGCCGGCCGTGCTGGTGGCCTGACCGCCTCAGACAGGCCACCGGCCGGCCGGCTCGGGACCGCCGTCAGGCGTCGTCTCGGCCCTTGCGAGAGATGAGCCGGTCGGTGACATAGAGCACCTCGAGCCAGCGGATGGTGCGGGCCTCGCGAGCCTCGCCCTCGGGGTAGTGCGCGCCGACATCCACGAGGAACACCTCACCGGGCTTGGCGTCGTCCGGGATGCGCCCGCGCACCGTGAAGCGCGCCGGCTCGCGATGGCTCGTGCGCAGCTCCCGATGCTCGCCTTCGCGCAGGCGCTCGGACTCCTGCTCGCGCTCGGGCACGGAGACCGAGATCTCGAGCTCGTGCGCCGGCTCCAGTCGGGCCCGCACGCGCGGCGCCAGGAACAGCGGCGTGCGCGGCGACGCTCCGATCAGCCGGAGATCGTCGCGCAGCTTGGCCGCCTCGCCGATGTCCTCGAAGCCCACCGGCACCCGGGCGGTGGTCACGTCGACCTTCAGCGGGAGCGGGTCCCTGATCAGCGTTCCGGCCACGAAGGGCAGGTACCAGATCATCCCGGGGCCGACGACCATCGAATCCGTGTTGCGCCACGCCGAGGCGTAGTGCATTGTCCCCGAGGGGTGCGGAACAGTGGGATCGGGCACCAGGGCCGCCGACGTCGCGTCGACGTTGATGGCCGGCGCCTGGGCGTCGGAGAGGCTGACGACCGCGCACTCGTGACCCGCTGCCGCGCTATGGAACGGGGCGGGGGAGTGCACCGTGGTCCCGCCCGGCGGGATCGTGGCGAGCACCTCTGACAGAAGCGTGCCCGCCGTCCCCACTCCGCCCGGGAAGCTCCAGAACCGCACGATCGTGTCGGGAGCGGGCACCGTCGTGTCGTTGCGGATGAACGCGCTGAGGAGGTAATCCTTGTTCGGGATGAGCAACGTGTCCCACGGCCCATTGGGTTGGCCGCCGAGCGGGACCGGCGGAACGGGGGCGTTCGGATCGGCCAGGATGACGTCCGGGCTCTGGTAGGTCCCGTTGCTGATGTATGGCTGCGGCTGCTGAGGCACGGTGGGAGAGGTGAACACCCAGGCGTCCTTCGACGCGACGCCGTTGCCGGTCGTCGTGTTGCCGCCGACGACGTAAAGGCGGCCGTCGGGTCCGAGCGACGCCGCGAGGGCGCCCGTGGGCGGGGCAAGCGGCGGTGACACCGTCTGCCACATCGAGGACGTCGACTGGTTCCAGCTCAGCACGTCGCCGGCGGGCGTCGCAGGGGACGTGGCGCTCAGGCCGCCGATCGCATAGATCCAGCCACCCGGGCCCAGGGTTGCCGCCAGCTTCGTGCGCGGGTGCAGCAGCGACTGCTGCGTGACCCCGCTCCATGTCCTGGACCCGGTGTCGAAGAGTTCGACGGTGGTGAGCGGGGTCCCGCCGCTGTCCTGGCCGCCGATGGCGTAGATGCTGTCACCCACCGCGACGGCGGCCAGCCCCGAGCGGGCAGTCGGCATCAGCGACGCCAGCAGGCTCCACGTCCCCATGACGGGGTCATAGCGTTCGACGGTCTGGAGTGCGTGGCTGCCGTCGGTCCCGCCGATGACGTAGATGGCCCCGTCCGAGCCGGTGACCGCGGCGTGATGCGCCCGCGCGACGGTGAGCCCAGCCGGCGTGCCGGCGGCCCAAGTATTGGTCGCGGGATCGAAGATGTTGTGGGTGGTGACCGGGACAACTGTCGGCCCCACGCGCGTGCCCCCGATCACGTGCACGTGCCCTGCGAGCGTCGCCGCGGCGACCCCGGTGAGCACCTGCCCCGACAACGCCGTGACGTTGGAGTCGTTCCAGGTCGCGGGAGAGGTCGGATCGAACGTCGACACCCAGCCGCTGAGGGGGTTGTTGGCGCCGCCGTCGCCCCCGATCGCGTAGAGCACACGGTTGGTTGCGGGCGAGGGAGCTGGAGCCGTGACCAACGCCAGGCCCTGCCGGGCAGTGTTGAGATTCGCTACCGCGGTCCACGTCATGACATCCCCGGTCTGAGAAGGCGCGGGCCTGTGCCCCAGGCGGAGCCGGCGAAGGAGAACTGGGGCCCGCGCTCGTGGTTGGCCCCGCGGGCCCATCGTACCCCCGGAGAGCCAAGGTGTGGACGCTCTCACCCTGGGGGGGATGGATTTGTGTCACTTTGCCTGCCACGATCCCCACCAGTCACAACGCCGGGGGGAATACGTGGGCACCATGAGCATCGTGGGCACGCGCGCCATGCGCGTGCTCGTCTGTGCGGCAGTGGGCTGGGCGCTGGTGTGGGTCGCGCTGACCCACCTCGCGACGCCGCCGGAGACCGGCGCGCTCGCCGGCGTCGTAGCGCCGACGCAAGCGCTCGGCGTACGCCCGCTGCAGTCGCTGCCGTTGACTGCGCAGTCGGCGATCTCCGGGACGCTGGGCGCGTCGGACGCGCGGTTCAGCGCGCGGCGTTCAGGGACCGGCTGGGAGTTGCGCGGCGGGGGCGTCCGCGCCGACTTCGGTGCGGGTCGCGTCCGGCTCGATGCGGCCGCCGGAACGGTGTCGATGTCGTTGGGACATGGCTCCGGTCCGTGGATGGCGCACGGCAACCGGGTGACGCGATCCGCGGGGGCGGTCCGCGAGTGGTACACGGCCGGGCCGCTGGGCATCGAGCAGGGGTTCACGGTGTCGCGACGGCTCCGCGCGGGTCTCAACGGGCGCCTGATGCTGGCGCTGCGCGTCTCCGGATCGCTGGCCGCGCGCGCTGACCGGTCCGCGCTGCGATTCATCTCGCGCGGAGGTCACGTGGGCCTGCGCTACGGAGGCCTGCAGGCGCGCGACGCCGCCGGCCGCCGGCTCGCGGCCACGATGTCGCTGCGCCACGGACGCCTGGTGATCGCCGTCAACGATCGAGGGGCTCGCTACCCCGTCACCATCGATCCGCTCGTCCAGCAGGGCGCCAAGCTCACGCCCAGCGACGAGAGCGGCCTCGGCTTCTTCGGCGTCAGCGTGGCCCTGTCGGCGGATGGCAACACCGCGCTCGTCGGCGGCGACTTCGACGGCGCGTCGAGCGTTGGAGCAGCGTGGGTGTTCACGCGCTCGGCGGGGGTGTGGACCGAGCAGGGACCGAAGCTGACCGGCGGAGGCGCTGTCGGGAGTGCGGCGTTCGGATCAAGCGTGGCCCTGTCGGCGGATGGCAACACCGCGCTCATCGGTGGCGACTTTGACAACAGCGGAGTCGGAGCGGCATGGGTGTTCAGCCGCTCGGGGTCGACGTGGAGCCCGCAGGGATCCAAGCTGACGGGGGCCGGCGCCACCGCGTCGGCGGGCTTTGGGACGAGCGTGGCGCTGTCGGCCAACGGCAACACCGCGCTGGTCGGCGGCCCGACCGACGGCTCGGGCAACGCCGGGGCCGCGTGGGCCTTCAGCCGCAGCGGCGGCAGCTGGAGCCCGCTGGGAGCCACGCTGGTCGGCGCCGGCGAGAGCGCGGCCGGCGAGTTTGGCTCCAGCGTCGCGCTCTCCTCCGACGGCGTCACCGCGCTTGTTGGCGGCAATAACGACACCAGCGGGAGGGGCGCGGCGTGGGCGTTCGTGCTCAACGCCGGCAACTACACCCAACAGGCCAAGCTGACGCCCAGCGACGCGACCGGCGCCGGCAACACGGCCTTCGGGTCCAGCGTGGCGCTGACGGCCGACGGCAACACGGCGCTGATCGGCGGCCCAGGCGATGGCACCGGCCCTCAGTCCGGCGAGGGCGCGGCGTGGGTCTTCACCCGCACACTGTCGATCTGGAGTCAGCAGGGCTCAAAGCTCACCGGCAGCGACGCCTCCTCGGGCAGCGCGCTCGGCTCCGGCGTGGCGCTCTCGTCGGACGGCAACATCGCGCTCGTCGGGGGCAAGAACGACAGCGGCGGCAACGGGGCGGCGTGGATCTTCGGCCGGTCGGGCTCAGCATGGAGCCAGCAGGGGGCAAAGCTCACCGGCCAGGGAGAGAACCTGGTGGGTACCTTCGGCGACAGCGTCGCGCTGGCGGCTGATGGGCAGACGGCACTGATCGGCGCCGACAACGACAGCGGCGGGGCTGGGGCGGCCTGGGCGTTCGCGCCGCCGGCGCCCACCTGCGCCAACAGTTCGGCGGCTACGCCCGCGGGCGGCGGGACCGTGACGGTCTCGTTGCCCTGCAGCGGCCCGGCCGGCGCCGCACTCAGCTTCGCGATCGCGTCGGGGCCGAGCCATGGGAGCCTCGGCTCGCTCGGCCCCAACGGCCAGGTCGGCTACACCTCGCAGTCCGGGTACGTGGGAGCGGACTCGTTCACCTATCGGGTCACCGACCAGTGGGGCCAGTCCAACACGGCGACGGCGGCGGTTACCGTGCCGTCCTTCGCCGCCCCGGCGTGCGCAAACGTGAGTGCCCGCGGGCGCAAAGGGGCGACGGCGGTGACGGTCACGCTGAAATGCGCGGGCCCGGCGGGTTTGCCCATCACCTATGCGATCGTGACGCCTCCGGGCAATGGCAGAGCGGGCAAGATCCACCAGTCCGACGGCAAGCTGATCTACACCACCCACGTCGGCTTCAGCGGCACCGACCGCTTCACCTACCGCGCCACCGACCTCGGTGGAGCGTCCGCTGCCGCGACGGCCACGATCGTCCTGCCGGCGCTGGGGCGGGTCAGTTCCACGATGAACTGGGGGGTGTTCACGTCCGGCGCGACATCGACGGTCCTGCCGGGCATGGTCGTCAAGAGCCTGCCGCGCGGCGCCACGGTGCGGCTGTCGTGCACCGGCAGGCGGTGCCCGATCAAGACCCAGAGCGTGTCGTTGCCCAAGCAGCGCACGTGCCACGGCAAGGGCCGCAAGCGCCGGTGCCGGCTGGTGGTGCCCAAGAGCGGCAACCTCGACCTCACCCGTCTGGTCCGCGGCAAGCGCCTCAAGGTCGGCTCAGAGCTGGTCGTGGCGATGATCCAGCCGGGTGCGATCGGCAAGGAGTACGTGTTCCGGATGCTTCGCGACAAGCCGCCCGCGGTGAAGATCGGGACGCTGGCGCCGGGCGGCACCGCTCCCTGCCCCGGCTGCTGAGCCGCCTACGTGAAGGCCGAGAGACCGGTCAGGTCCCGGCCGAGGATGAGCGACTGGACGCTGTCGGTGCCCTCGTAGGTCTCGACGATCTCCAGGTCGGTGAGGTGGCGGGCGACGTGGTACTCCAGCAGCAGCCCGTTGCCGCCCATGATGTCCCGGGCCTCTGAACAGACGAGCTTGGCCTTGCGCGCGTTGTGAAGCTTGGCCAGCGACGCCATCGAGCCGGTCACCGCGTCCTGCTCCTGCAGCTTGGCGAGCTGGAAGCAGATGAGCTGCATCGCCGTGGTCTCGGCCACCATCGTCGCCAGTTTGGCCTGCACGAGCTGAAAACCGGCGATCGGCTGCCCGAACTGCGTGCGCTCGGCCGCGTAGGCCACCGCGGCCTCGACGCCCGCCATCGCGTGTCCCACGCACTCCCAGGCCGCGCCGCCCCGCGTCTGATCCAGGACACGCGTCGTGTCCTCGAAGGTGTGCGCCTCAGCGAGCTTGTTCTCGGCCGCTACCCGGACGTCGCTGAGCGTGATCTCGGCCTGCCATACCGCCCGCTTGCCCATCTTGCCACCGATCACGGTGGACGGGTCAAACCCCGGCGTGCCCTTCTCCACCACGTATGCGCCCACGTCGCCGTCCGCGTCGCGCGCCCACACGATCACGAGGTCAGCGAACGAGGCGTTGCCGATCCATCGCTTGGTGCCGTTGAGGATGTACGCGTCACCGTCGCGGCGCGCCTCGGTCTGCAGCGAGACCGAGTCCGACCCATGCTGGGGCTCGGTGAGGGCGAAGGCGCCGATGAGCTCGAGCCGGGCCATCGGCGGCAGCCATCGGGACCGCTGCTCCTCGGAGCCCAGCAGGTCGATCGTGCCCATGGCCAGGCCGGAGTGCACGCCGAAGAACGTGTTCAGGCTCCCGTCGGCGCGGGCCAGCTCGCGCGAGACGATGCCCGCGGCCAGCCGCGACATCCCCGGGCAGTCGTAGCCGTCGATGGTGGTGCCGGCCACCCTGAGCTCCGCCAGCTTGGGGACGAGCTCGAAGGGGAACTCGGCGCGCTCCCAGTAGTCGTTGATGATCGGGAGAACCTCGGTCTCGCCGAAGGCGCGGACCCGATCGCGGATGGCGCGCTCAGCGTCGGTCAGCTGCTCATCGAGCTGGTAGTAGTCGGCGGCGCGGGCGGCCCGGTCTTGGTTGGTATCGGTGGTCATCAGCTCTGGTCCTACCCCGTGTAGGCTGGCCGACACCGCCGGTCACGTCTACAGCTCTGGGAGGAACCACCATGGATGCCGTCAACCGCCAGGTCCGCCTGGCCGCGCGCCCGGTCGGGCTGCCCAAGCCGAGCGACTGGGATCACACCGAGGAAGCCGTCGCCGAGCCGGGCGAGGGTGAGGTGCTCGTCAAGGTCAAGTACCTGTCGCTGGACCCGGCGATGCGCGGCTGGATGAACGACGGGCGCTCCTATGTGCCGCCCGTTGGGATCGGCGAGGTGATGCGCGCTGGTGGCTGCGGCGAGGTGCTGGCGTCCGAGCATCCGGGATTTGCGCCCGGCGATCACGTGACCGGGCTGACCGGGATCCAGGAGCATGCCGTGGTGGCGGGCGATGGGCTGATCAAGATCGATCCCGACCTCGCCCCGCTCCCCGTCTACCTGGGCACGCTCGGCATGCCGGGGATGACCGCGTACTTCGGGCTGCTGGACATCGGCAAGCCCCAGGAGGGCGAGACAGTGGTCGTCTCCGCGGCGGCCGGCGCCGTGGGCAGCGTCGTCGGCCAGATCGCCAAGATCAAGGGCTGCCGCGTGGTGGGGATCGCCGGCGGCGAGGAGAAGTGCCGCCACATCGTGGAGGAGCTCGGCTTTGACGCGGCCGTCGACTACAAGTCAGAGAACGTGCTGCGCGCGCTGCGCGAGCGGTGCCCGCAGGGGATCGACGTCTACTTCGACAACGTCGGCGGCGAGATCCTGGACGCGGCGCTGGCCTGCCTGGCCCGCGGGGCGCGGATCCCGTTGTGTGGCGCGATCTCTCAGTACAACGCCACCGAGGGGATGCGCGGGCCGGCCAACTACATGTCGCTGCTGGTCAACCGCGGGACGATGACCGGGTTCCTCGTCTTCGACTTCGCCGATCGCTACGCCGAGGCCGCGCAGGAGATGGCCGGGTGGATGCAGGAGGGCCGGCTGAAGTCGTTTGAGGACGTCGCTCCCGGCGGGGTGCAGCAGTTCCCCGAGACGCTGCTGCGCCTGTTCCGGGGTGAGAACCTGGGCAAGCTCGTGCTCGAGGTCTAGATGATCGATTCCGCGGCCGCCGGATAGCCGTGGGCGACGCCGGCGGGTCGCGGTGAGCCGCCGCCCGGGCCTGAGGGCAGCCAGCGGGCGCGCATTGAAAGCTGGGGTCACACGCCGCCCGTCTGGCGGCGTGTGTTCTGGGACTCAAGCCCGCTGAAACCTCAGGACACACCGCCTCCGTGCGGGGTCGGCGTGACGCGCGGTTTCAACACCCGCACTACATATCCGCCACCGGCGAGCCGCCGCGTGTAAGGGGGGCCGGTGCGCGTTGCGCATGTGGGGAAGAGTTGGGCCAGACGAGGGCGGCGACCTGCATAAGTCGACAAAGCTCGGCGCGGCGCTCAGGTTTTGCGCGGAATCCATGTGGGGCATGGCGCGATCGGGCGGGAGCTCGCTCGATGTCAGTCGCGTAGTCGCTATCGCCCGATGCCCGCGCAGCGCAGGGCTGACCGGCTGGCGCGGCGGCCCAAGCCGACGCGGTTGGTGAGCAACCCGGGGTTGTTGGCGGCGGTCGAGGAGGGCTTGGTGGCGGGGTGGTCGCCGCAGCAGATCGCGGTTCGGCTGCGCCGGGAGTACCCCGATGATGTGGGGATGCGCGTCAGTCACGAGACGATCTATCAGTCGTTATATGTGCAGTCGCGTGGGGAGCTGCGCCGGGAGCTAACCGCTCAGCTGCGGACCAAGCGCACGCACCGCAAGCCTCAGGGCCAGCGGGAGGAGCGCGGCCGGATCACCGACATGGTGATGATCGCTGAGCGGCCTCCGGAGGTTGATGATCGGCGTTTTCCTGGGCTACTGGGAGGGTGATCTGCTGGTCGGGGCTCGGCGGGCGCTCAGCCATCGTGACGTTGGTGGAGCGCCACACCCGCTATGTGCGAGATCCGGACAAACCTGGATCCGCGCCGGAGGTTTGGCGCGATATACAGGTCGAGGGCTGGGCGCCACGGCGTCCGTAGCCGAGGGGCGGCCGCAACTGCCGGCACCCACACTCCGCGCTCTCGCCATACCCGCACCGCCCGCCGCAACCACGGATGGTGTGACGGGTTAGCACCAAGGGGCCTGGAAATTCTCCGCGCCCCCTGCGAGGATCCAAAAACAGGACCGCAACAACCGGGGGACCAAAATGCCGGGGATCAGGGTGTTGGACGTGCGCGCTGCACTGGCGGCGCTGGGATTGGCGGGGCTGGCTGCGCTCGCCGTGGCCATCGTGACGCACCTGCCGTTGCCCGTATCGAGCGGGCGGTCGGCCCCTGTCGCCAGCGCCGGCCTGAGTCGGCTGCAGTCGCTGCCGCTCCAGGCGCAGTCGGTGATCTCCTCGACCGTCGCCGCCGACAGCCACGCCTTCGCCCCGCGGCGCACCGCCTCCGGGTGGGGCCTCAGCGGCGGTGGTGTGCGCGCTGACTTCCGTACCGGCGAGCCCACGCTGTCTCTGGCCGGCGGGAACACGCTCTCGCTGTCTCTGGCCGGCTTCGGCGCGCCTGGCGCGGTCACGGCGCGCGGCAACCGCGTGTCGCTTTCACGCTCCGGCATCCGCGAGTGGTACGCCGCGGGCCCGCTCGGGGTCGAGCAGGGCTTCACGCTGGCCCACCGGCCGGCGGGCGCGACCGCGCAGGGCCTGACTCTCTCGCTGGCGGTCGGCGGGTCGCTGCGCGCCCAGGCCGCAGGGTCTGACATCAACTTCATGGGGCCGCGTGGCGTTCTTGCGGCGCGATACGGGGGCCTGACCGCGGTCGACGCGACCGGGCGCCATCTTCCCAGCGCGCTCAGCGTCGCGAGCGGGCGCGTGGTGATCAGCGTCAACGACCGCGGCGCGCGCTACCCGCTCACCATCGACCCGCTGTCCAGCAGGGCGACAAGCTCACCCCCAACGACGAGGCGCATACCGGGCTTTGGCAGTGGCGTCGGCGGGGCGTCGCGCTCTCGGCGGACGGCAACACCGCGATCTCACCGGCGGATTCATCGACAACTCGACAAAGGCGCAGCGTGGGTGTTCACCCGCTCGGACGGCGTGTGGAGTCAGCAGGGCCAAGTTGTTCACCCAACGACAGAGGGCGCGGCGACAGCGACTTCGGGTCGAGCGTGGCCTTGTCGCTGGACGGCAACAGGCCCTCGATCGGCGGCGACCTCGACAACAGCTCGGAGCGGCGCGGCGTGGGTGCTACGTGGCTCGGGACGACTAGGTCGAGCAGAACGAAGCTCATCGGCGAACGGGAGCTCGGCGGGGCGAGTTTGCGGGCCAGCGTTGGCTCTCGGCCAATGGCAACACGCGCGCTTGATCGGTGGCGCCGCGACCAGGGTTCCACCGCCTCAACGAGTGGCTGGGTGCCGCGTGGGTGTTCACGCGCTCGGGCATTCGAACTGGGGCGAGCAGGCCGAGATCTCGCCCGACCGTCGCGGCGGGGCGAACAACCCCAGCCACTTCGGCGCCGGCGGTCGCCGTCTCGACCGATGGCACCATCGGCGCTCATCGGGGGCCCGGGAGACGGCCAGGCTAACGTGGGCGGTCGTGGGTCTACACCGCGCACGGCACGAACTGGACCGGACAGCAGATGTTTCTGCCCAGCGACCATCACGCTCCCGGGGTCAACAGCTTCGGCACCGCGATGTCGATCTGTCAGCCGACGGCACCACGGCGCTCATCGGCGGTGAGAACGACAACTCCGGCCGGCGGGGCAGCTTGGGTGTTCGTGACGACCGGCTCCGGAACCGACCTGAGCCAGCAGCGGAACCGAGGCTCGGGCCAGCGACGCCAGCACAGGCGCCTTCAGTTCGGCAGCTCAGTATCCATCTCGGGGGACGGAAACACTGTCCTGTCGGTGCGAACAACGACTCGAACATGGTTGGCGCGGCGTTCCTCTTCACCAGATCGGCGGGCGTCTGGACGGAGTCACGAAGCTCACCGGGGCCCAGGAGGCCGACGGCGCTTCTTCGGATTCAGCGTTGCCCTGGCGACGGACGGACAGACGGCGATGGTCGGCGGACCCGGTGACAGCTACCCGAGGGGGGCCGCGTGGGCCTTCGCTCCGCCCGACCCGGTGTGCTCGAGCGTTTCGGCCACGCCGGCAGTGGCGGTGGTGGCGTCGACGTAACGCTGTATGCACGCTGCCGGTCGGCGCAGCGCTGCGAACTTCAGCGTCATCGGCGGCCCGAGCAGCGGCACGCTCAGCGGGCTCAACGCGACGACGGGCACGTCACCTACACCTCGAACGCGCTCTTTGCCGGACAGGACTCGTTCAACGTATCACGTCAACGACCAGTGGGGTCTCTCGAACATCGCCGACGGCGATCGCTCAACGTCCCAGGGCCTCCCGGTCCCGACGTGCTCCAACGTCACGGGCGAAGGGCAAAGTGGATGCGACGAAGGTGACGGTGACGCTGAAGTGCACGGGCCCATCGGGCCACCCGATCACATACGGGATCGTGAGCCAGCCGAGCAACGGCAAGCTCGGCAAGATCAACCAGTCCAACGGCAAGGTCACCTACAAGACGCACGTCGGCGCGCAGCGGCACCGACCGCTTCGTCTACAGGGCGAGCAACGCCGGCGGTCCGTCGAAGACGGCGACCGCGACGATCAAACTGCCTGTGCTGAAGCGCATCACGGCGACGATGGGCTGGGACCTTCTTCCCGACGACGGCCACCGCGACCACCATCTCCTCGTTCACGGTGGTCGGCGTGCCCGGCGGGGCGAAGATCTTCCTGTCCTGCAAGGCCAAGGGCGGCTGCCCGATCTCCAAGCACACCGTCTCGGTGCCCAAGCACCGAGTCTGCAAGGGCAAGGGCAAGAAGCGCAAGTGCAAGCACGTCGCGCCGGCAGGCCAACGTGAACCTCACCAAGTTCGTCGCCGGCAAGCACCTCCGCGTCGGGACCAAGCTCACCATGACGATGTTCGAGCCGGGGCTAGTATCGGCAAGCAATTCATCTTCACGATGGTCACGAACAACCAGCCGCCCGGACAGATCACGTCCTGGCGCCGGGCAGCAGCACCAAGCTCTGCCCCAAGTGCTCGGCATCAGCCAGCAGGCCTGGCATCGGCCAGTGAGGCGCCGCGGCCGACACCGGCCCGCGGCTCGTGACGAGCCAGTGACCCACCCCGCTCAGTCCAGAAACCGGGATCACCATGGTTGCGGGCTGATCACAGGCCGAGGCTCGCGCCTGTTTACCCTGGACACGTAGGCGCAGACGTGGGCAAGGCGAACGTGGGAGCCGAATCGCAATGGTGAGACTGAGTCGCTGGTGCATCGCTCATCGACGGTGGGTGATCGGAGGATGGGTCCTTGTGGCGGTGCTCACGACCGTGATCGCCGGCACGGTGGGCCGCCAGTACGCCACCGACTTCAGCCTTCCCGGCACCGAGGCCCAGCACGTGGTGGACCTGCTCGGCAGCCAGTTCAAGGCCCAGAGCGGGGACGTGGACACGATCGTCTTCCACACCTCGAAGGGCACTGTCGACGACCCGGCCGTGCGCAATGCGGTGACGCCCGTGCTCGAGAATGTGGCCAAGATGCCGCATGTCGCCGGTGTTGTCAGCCCGTACAGCAGCGAAGGTGCGGTCGAGGTAGCCAAGGACCGCCAGACCGCGTTCGCCACCGTCAACTACGACAAGCGCGCCAACCTGCTGCCCGACAAGACCGGCCAGCCCCTGCTCGACGCCATCAACGCCGTCAAGGTCCCGGGGCTGACACTCGCCGCCGGCGGCCAGGTGATCGAGAACGCCCAGGGCTTCAACATCGGTCCCGCCACGTCGGTGGGGGTGCTGGCCGCACTCATCATCCTGCTGATCACCTTCGGCTCGCTGAGCGCGGCCGGGATGCCGCTGGTCACCGCCGGCCTGGGGCTGATCACCGGCATCGCGCTGATCGGCCTCGGAACGCACATCACCAGCATGTCCAACGTCGCACCGGAGCTGGCGATCATGATCGGGCTGGGCGTGGGGGTGGACTACGCGCTGTTCATCATCACCCGCTTCAAGGAGAACCACGCCCGCCATGGGGACGTGCAGAGATCGATCGTGGAGGCCATGGACACCTCCGGCCGGGCCATCCTGCTCGCCGGCACCACGGTGATCATCGCGCTGCTGGGTATGTTCGCCACCGGCGTGACCTTCCTGTATGGGCTGGCGATCGCCTCGGTCCTCGCGGTCCTGTGCGTCCTGCTGGCCTCACTGACGGTGGTCCCGGCGCTTCTGGGCGCCTGGGGGAACCGGGTGGTGCGCCCCACCCGCCGCGCCCGGCGCCGCGAAGCACGGGGCGACGCGCCGCGGGAGTCGGCGTGGCGGCGGTGGAGCATCGTCGTGCAGTCGCGCCCGTGGCCGCTGGCGGCCGGCGCGCTGGCCGTCATGCTCATCTGCCTCATTCCCGTCCTGGGGCTGCGGCTGGATTCAAGCGACGCCGGCAACGACCCGTCCAACACGAGCAGCTACCGCGCCTTCAACCTCCTCTCCGCCGGCTTCGGTCCCGGGTTCAACGGCCCGCTGGAGATCGTCGCCCAGCTCGACAACCCCAGCCAGCAGTCGGAGCTGGCGGCGTTGCATGCTGCGGTGGCCAAGACCCCGGACGTCGTGGCTGTGACCGCGCCGCGGCTGGCCCCCTCGGGCAAGGTCGCGGTGATGGAGGCCTATCCCGCGTCGGCGCCGCAGGACCAGGCGACCACCGACCTGGTCAACCACCTGCGCGACGACGTGCTCCCGCCGTTCGCCAAGTCCTTCGCAGACCGGCCGCTGGTGGGCGGCTTCACCGCGGGCTCCATCGACTTCTCCCACGTATTGGCGACCAAGCTGCCGTTGTTCATCGGGATCGTGATCGTGCTCTCGGCGCTGCTGCTGTTCGTCATCTTCCGCTCGCTCGTCATCCCCGTGCAGGCCGCGCTCATGAACCTGCTGAGCATCGGCGGGGCGCTGGGCGTGACGGTCGTGGTGTTCCAGAACGGGTTCCTGGCCGATGCGCTGGGGGTGACCAAGGGCCCCGTGGAGCCGTGGATCCCGGTGCTGATGTTCGCGGTGGTGTTCGGCCTGAGCATGGACTACGAGGTGTTCCTCATCTCCCGAGTGCGCGAGGAGTGGGTGCGCCAACGCAACGCGACCGCGGCGGTCACCGACGGAATTGCCCTCACGGGGCGGGTGATCAGCGCCGCGGCGGCGATCATGATCTGCGTGTTCCTGTCGTTCATGCTGGGTGACCAGCGTTCGATCAAGGAGTTCGGCTTCGGGCTGGCGGTGGCGGTGTTCCTCGATGCGATCGTCGTGCGCTGCGTGCTGCTGCCCGCGGTGCTCGAGATCCTGGGGCCCGTGACCTGGGCGCTGCCGGACTGGATCGACCGACGGCTGCCCCGGATCCGGATCGAGGGCCACGGGGCCCAGGAGGACGCGATCGACGCCGAGCTCTCACGCGACGACGCGCAGTTCCCGGATCCCACGCCGTCGCGCGGCTGACTGGGGAGGAGTACCGCCACGCGTTGGTAGCCTCGGCAGGTCTGCGATGAGGATGCGCGCTTGGGTGACGAGAGTGATGGTGGCTGCCGCGGTCGTGGCGTGGCCGGGTGCGGCCGCCGCCGCCAACGCGCCGGCGACCAACTTCGACTCGAGCAACCACAGCCAGAACGTCTTCTTCGCCGGGACCGACGGATCGCTGCAGGAGATCACGTGGGTTCAGGGCGCCGGATGGAGCGCGATCAAGCGGCTGGTCGGTGCGGGATCGCTGGCATCGGCGCCGGGGACGAACTACGACTCTGAGAACAACAGCCAGAACGTGTACTTCGCCGGGACCGACGGGTCTCTGCGCGAGATCTCGTGGACGCCGTCGGGGGGATACAGCCACGTCTCGGCGCCGGCGCCCGCGAACACGCTGCGGTCGGCTCCGGCGACCAACTTCGATCCGGACAATCACAGCCAGAACGTGTACTTCGCGGGGGCGGACCAGTCGCTGCAGGAAAAGCCGTGGGTCTCAGGCTCTGGCTGGAAGCCTGTGTCGGTGATCGTTCCCGCCAAGTCGGTGGCCGCGCCGCCGGCGACCAACTACGACCCGGGCAACCACAGCCAGAACGTGTACTTCGAGGGCCTCGACGGGTCGCTGCGCGAGATCTCGTGGACGCCGTCCAGCGGCCTTGACCACGTCTCGGTGGTCGCGCCGGCGCACTCGCTGGGCTCGGGGCCGGCGACCAACTACGACGCCGACAACGCCACCCAGAACGTGTTCTTCGAGGGCCCGGACGCTTCGCTGCGCGAGATCTCCTGGGCGCCGGGACACGGGTGGGGGCACGTGATCGTGGTCGTGCCGGCCGGGTCGCTGGCCTCGGCGCCCGCGACCAACTATGACCCCGAGAACCACAGCCAGAACGTGTACTTCGCCGCCCCGGACGGCTCGCTGCGCGAGATCTCATGGACCCCGTCAAGCGGCTTTGACCACGTCTCGGTGGTGGCCCCCGCGGGCACCCTCGCCGCTGCCCCGACCCCGCCCACGCCCGCTCCCGCGCCCCCGCCCACTGGGAGCGGGTCGGAGTCACTCACCCCGCCGGCTCCCAAGACGCCGCACAAGCTGGCGGTGAAGATCCTTCTTCGCTGGACCTGGAACCACGGTCACACGCGACTGGTCCGGATCACGATCGGCCGCGTCCCGGCTCACGCGGCGTTCTCCATCACCTGCCGCGGGCGGGGCTGCCCGGCACACAGGGTTCACGTGGCCGGGTCGGCGCTGCGCCGCCACCGCCGGAGCCTGCCGGCCGGAAGGCTCTACCGGGCGGGCGACCGCCTGCTCGTCTCGCTCAGCGCGCCGTCGTGGAGATCCGAGCGTGCTCGGGTCATGATCCGTAAGGGCCGCAAGCCGGGGATGCGGCTGCTCTAGGGGCCGCGGCGCGTCGTGCGCCATGTCCGTTCAGACCGCGACCCGCGACCCGCGCAGGAAGTGCGCGATGGCGTCGGAGAGCAGTTCGTCGAGCTGCGCGGGAGCCACCATGCCCCCGGTGAGGAGCGCGGCGATGCCCTGGATCGTCGCGAACAGGACGAGCCCGACCCGCTCGGGATCACCGGAGTCCAGGCGCCCCTCGGCCTGTCCCTGGGCCACGACGTCCATCATCACCGCAAAGGCGCGGTCGGCCGCCTCCTGCAGGGCGCCGGCGTCCTCACGGTGCTTGACCGTGAACATCAGCTCGAGCAGCGCCGGGTCCCCGGTGGCAAAGCGGATGTAGGCGGCGGCGGTCGCGTGCAGGCGGGTCTCGAAGTCATCGCCGGCACCGTCAACCGCCGTCCGCAGATCGGTGCGCAGGCGCTCGAAGCCGGTCTCGGCCAGGGCGTCGAGCAGGGCCTGGCGATCCGGGAAGTGACGGCGAGGCGCACCGTGGCTGACCCCGACGTCCCGTGCAAGCTCCCGCAGCGACAGGTCCTGGACGCCGCGCTCGCGGACGGTGCGCTCGGCCGCCGCCAGCAGAGCGCTGCGCAGGTTGCCGTGGTGATAGGGGCGTGCGGGCATCGGCGCGACGAGGCTAGCGCACAAAGTAGCTCTTGACAACATTGTGGTCAGCGACTACATTGTTGCCCATGCCTACTTTCACCACCGCCTCCATCCCCGACATGACCGGCAGAACGGTCATCGTCACCGGCGCCAACAGCGGCATCGGCCGCGCTGCGGCGACCGCCCTCGCCGACCACGGCGCCCACGTCGTCCTGGCCGTCCGCAACACCGAGAAGGGCGACGCGGCTGCGTCCCAGATGGCCGGGGCCACCGAGGTCCGTCGCTTGGATCTGGCCAGCCTCGAGTCCGTCAGGGAGTTCGCGGCCGGCTGGAGTGACCCCATCGACATCCTCGTCAACAACGCGGGGATCATGATCCCGCCGCTCTCGCGCACCGCCGACGGCTTCGAGATGCAGTTCGGCACCAACCACCTCGGCCACTTCGCGCTCACCAACCTGCTGCTGCCCCACGTCACGGGCCGCGTCGTGAGCGTCGCCTCAGGCGCACACCGGATGGGGAGCATCGATTTCGATGACCTCAACTGGGAGCGCAAGTCCTACAAGGCGTGGCGTGCCTACGGGCAGTCCAAGCTGTCCAACCTTCTGTTCACCGCGGAGCTTCAGCGGCGGCTGATCGGCGCCGGGTCTGAGGTGCTGGCCACCGCCGCTCACCCCGGCTACTCGGCCACCAACCTGCAGTCCCACAGCGAGAATCGCCTGATGGAGGTGCTGATGGTGATCGGCAATCGCGTCATCGCCCAGGATGACAAGGGCGGCTCTCTGCCCACGCTGTACGCCGCGGTGGCCGACGTCCCGGGCAACAGCTACGCCGGTCCGAGCGGGTTCATGGAGGGCCGCGGCGCACCCGAGCTCGTCGGCCGGTCCAAGGAGGCCCTGGACGAGGGCGTGGCGCGCCGGCTGTGGGAGGCGTCCGAGCAGCTGACAGGCGTCAGCTTCCCGCTCACCGCACAGCCGGATGCCACTCGCGCCTGACCTCCACCACCTACTCCCTCCCTCGAGGACGAGGCCTGTCTCTCAGCATGTTCTCCACAATACACCAGGAGAAGGTGTTTTGAGCTATGAGAAGCTTAGGAGCGCAGCTGCTCGGGGTCCCAGCCGAGGGCGACGCAGCCGTAGCGCTCGCCCCTGACGTACAGCGGGACCGCCAGGGTGGTCAGCACGGCACCGGTGTCACGGGCGTAGGTCTGCACCAAAAAGGAGTGATCGCCGGCGCCGTGCGTGCTGAGCCGAGCGCCGGCGCTGCGGATCTGGGCTCGCGTGAGGACTTCGGCGGGTAGGTCCACGCCCAGGCTCATCCGCGAGGCGCGCGTCAGGGCGCCTGAGTCCAGGAAGAAGCGTTTGGTGCGGTTGCCGACCAGGTCGCGGGCCGGATCGCCGGTGATGGCCTGGGAGAAGATCGTGTTGTGGGCCGGGGCATACGCGTTGAGGTCAAAGGGCAGCGCGAAGGTCAACCCAGGTTCGGCCTGCACGACTGCGTCCATGCGCTCCATCATCTGACGGTCCACCGCCGCGTCGTAGGCGGTATGGAACTTGGCGGGAGAGAAGCCCGCGGGATCGGCGGCCGAGACGTCGAACAGGCGGCCGAAGCGTGCGATGTTGGCTCCCTTGGCCTCGGTGTAGCGCAGCTCGATGACCCCGGCCAGGCTCACGTGACCGGCGTCGATGGCGGCCTCCACGATCTCCTGCAGGTCGGCGGCCAGCCCCTCACAGCGGGCTCGCAGGCGACTGATGAGACCCCCGGTGTCAAACCGGCCGATGATTCTCGAGGCCCGCTCGGTCGCGGCCGAGGACCCCAGCTGAGCGGCGGCGACCGAACCGACGTGGGACTCGATCTCCGCGCTGCCGGCGGTGATCGCCTGCAGGTTGGCGTCGATCGCGGTCACGTCGGCCAACTGCTCGCGGGCGAGCGTCGCGATCTGACGCGCCCGCTCGTCCGAGCGGGCGGCCAGGCCACCGATGTGCTCGAGAGCTTCGCGGCCCGCGCCGGCACCGGCGGCGCTCTGCGCCGACTGGTCGCGCGCAATGGCTGCGGCGCTGACCACCTCGTGCATCTGGCCCTGGGTGCGCGTCACCGTTTCGCGGATCTGCGCCGTCTGGGAGGCCGTCTCTGCGGCGAGTCGCTTGACCTCGTCGGCCACGACGGCGAAGCCGCGCCCGTGCTCGCCGGCGCGGGCCGCCTCGATCGCCGCGTTCAGCGCCAGCAGCTTGGTCTGATCGGCGATGCGGTCGATGATGGCCGAGAACTGGCCGATGGAGGCCAGCTCGTTGGCGGCCAGGTTCTCCACCAGCTCGTGCACACGCACGGCCTGGTCTGAGATCTGATCGAAGGCGTCGATGAGCGGGCCGATCACCTCCAGCCCGCGAGCGCTCTCCGCCGAAAGCTGGTCACCGAGCTCGGCGGCGTCAGCGGCCGACAGCGCCGCCTCGTCCGAGGACGCCCGCAGCGACCCGGCGCGATCGGTCACCTGACGCAGGTCGTCGCGCAGCTGCAGAATCTGGTTTCCGATGAGCGACACGGCGGCAGCACTGCGCGCCGAGCCGCACGAGAACTCCACGGTGATCTGGGCGAGCTCGTCGAGCGCGCCGCTCACATCGCGGCTGAGACCGCCCAGCTCGTCGCCGCGCACGGCCAGCTCACGGAGCGGCCACACGCCGTCGGCACCCGGCACGGGGTGCGCGTCTCTACGTTCCTCGATCGCCATAGACAGATGTATGCAGGCAGATCGGCCGGCGCTCGCCGATCTTGAGCCGTGGTGTTCGCGACCGAACTGAACGGGATCTACGGCACCACGGTCACGCCCTGGAGCGCGACCGGGCCGTTGAGCGGGTTCAGCTCGGTTGCCTGGTCGACGCCGGCCGGCGGGATGGTGTCCATCACCTTGGGCACGGTGTTCGGGTCCACGGCGCAGATCGGGCTCGTCCCGCCCGGCGCGCACACCCCGAAGGCGAAGTCCTGCGGCGTCGCGTCGAAGGCGCGCAGCTGGGTCGAGTTGGTCCCGTCCTGGCCGGTGATCGCCACGGTGAAGATCCAGCCCGAGCCCACCGTCCCGAACGCTGCGCGCGGCAGCACGATCGTGGCGGTGTCGCTGGGCGGGTCGGCGATCAGCTGAGCGGACCCGAGTGACGCGTTGGCGGCGTTGACCCACTGGACCGGCGCGAACCCCTGAGCCTCGACGCGCTCGCTCCAGGCGTCTGCCCCAGCGATCGTGTAGTTCTCCTGTGGGATGGCCGAGACCGTCGACGTCGACGCGACCGATGGATCGCGGGCGTAGATGTCCAGCATCTGAGCCCCGAAGTTGCTGCCGAACGTCGCCGCGAGATCGCGCAGCGAGATCTGCAGGTAGACGTCGGTGGCCGTCTGGCTCACGCGGAATCCGGTCAGATCGAACGAGCCCGCCGTGAAGTTCGACGACGTCGGGTACTGGTAGGTCCCAGGGCCGTTGTCGTCACCGGAGGGATCGGTGACCGTCAGAGCGGGCGTCCCGGGGAGCGTCACGTCGCTGACGGACTCCTGGGCGTAACCGGTGCTGTTGCCCTTCGTGGCCGACACCGTGATCGTGGGAGAGCCGAACGTCGTCGGGGTCAGCGACAGCGACCAGTGGCCTGAGCTGTCGGCCATGGTCGAGGCTGTCGCCGCGGTACCGCCGCTCGGGCCCTGGGCCTCGGCATCGACGAGCGCGCGGGGCGCCGTCGTCCCGGTGACCGTGATCGACGGGGTCGTGACCGGCGACCCCGGGGCCGGCGAGATGATCGTCAGCGGCAGGGTCCCCGGCATCCCGTGAGCGACGTATCGATCCGAGACGATGCCCGGCGTCTCCACGCTGCGGCCGGCGCCCAGGTCGATGGTGAGCCGCGCCACCGTGGCCTGGGCCCAGGTGAGCGGGCTGGCCGAGCCGACCGGCTTGCCGTTGGTGAAGCCGATCGACGCCGTGGCCGGGTCGGTCCCGAAGGGCGAAGGCGGGACGTTGGGGTCCTCCCACACCTGCTCGGGCTCGAGGCCCTGGCCGGAGGTCATGTTGAGCATCGCGCCCAGCAGCGCGGAGGCCGATCCCGCCTTGCCGGCGGACAGGTCGTACTCGGCGCGCTCGTCGCTCAGCACCGGCCACAGATGGCCGGTCCCCGTGTCGGTGGGGGGCCACGGCGCCCCGAGGACGCTGCAGCTCGAGGCTCCACCGGGGACGCAGTCGCCGTAGCCGTCCTCGGAGCCCGGGGCGCTCGTGCCGTAGCGGTAGAAGCCGGGCCCACTGTCGGTCTGGGCCTCGATCGTGTTGTCGATCACGCCCAGCGACGCGCGGATGTCCGAATCCCGGGCGGGGAGGATGCCCAGCCGCACCAGCTCGAGGAAGCCGGCGTCGACGATCGAGCGCTGGTCGGTCGCGGTGGAGTTGCCGTTGCCAAGCGTGTAGGAGATCGCGGCGTTCGGATCGCCGGTCTTGGAGACGCGGATGAAGTAGCGCGGGGCGTAGGGCCCGGTGGTGGTCACCGTCCACGCCTTGATGTTGCGTGCGAAGTCGTCGGCGGTCGCCTGGTACAGGCGCGCGTGCGCGGGATCGTGGTTGACCGCGGCGATGTTGGCCGCCGCGGTGAGCCCGGCGATCTCGGCCGAGATCGTGGAGGGCGAGTACCCCGACTGCTCCTCCCAGCGCTCGACGCCATCAGACGGCCCGTGGGCGAGGAGGAAATCCGCGGCCGGGATGACGTGGTTGGTATACAGCGAGGCGTCATGGGCCAGGCCCGACTGCCAGTCCATCAGGATCGGGTAGGAGGTCTCGTCGAGCTGAAGGCCGCCCGTGTCCGGGGCGGGCAGGCCGTTCTCCAGGGAGTTGCGCGGCATCGAGCCGTCAGGCTGCTGCTGGCGGTCAAACAGGAACGTCGTCGCATCCTGCGCGGTCTGGACGTCGCCGGCGACGAGCAGGCCCGTGAAGGCCTCGTAGAGGTCGCGGGCGAACACCTCGCGGTAGGAGCCGAAGTAGTGCGGCGCGCCGTTGCCGCCCGGGTCGCCGGCGGGGACCGACTGGCCCCACGGGGAGTCCAGGCCGGCCGCGATCGCGCCGGGGAACTGCTTGTCCTCAGAGGCCTTGACGACGTTGACCGACGCGTAGTACGCCTGATCGACCTTGCGCCCGAGCCAGCGGGCGGGGCGGCGCAGGCGAGAGTCATAACGTCGCCACTGCGCCTCATAGTCGCGCCAGGCGCGATCGAAGTGCTGGTTGGCCGACGCGGCGGCGGTGCTGATCGCCGCGGCCTGAGTGGTGCCGAATCCCAGCGCGAGGTTGGCGGCGCGGCCCTGGCGCAGACGCAGCTGCGCCGTGAGGGTCACGTGGCCGTTGGGAGCCGAGTCATAGGCGGTCGTCAGCGCGTGTGAGTCGTCGAGCATGGTCAGCCCGTCCGAGGCGCTGTCGGCGTAGCCGACGCTCTCGGAGCCAAAGCCGCGGCTTGACTGCAGCGCCTCGAAGGTGGGGACGGCGTAGTCGCGGTTGGTGGCGTCGGTGACGGTGTTGGTGTTCTGGTCCACCGGGACCGAGCCCACCAGCGAAGCGGTGTTGGGGCCGGAGTTGTTCGTGCCGCCGCCGCCGGTGCCGCCGGCCAGCGGGTCCAGGCGCACGTAGACCTGATCGCCGGACGGGCCGCGGAAGCGGGTGCGCATGAGCACCGCATCGCGCGCCGGATCGGCGATGTACGTCGTCGTGATCGAGTAGTGGTGCGCGGCGCTCGAGGCGACGATCGTGCACGACATGCCCGACGGGTCGGGGACGACGCGATAGGTCATGTCGCGGGTCTGCAGGTCGGTGAAGGTGGAGCCGTCGGTGACGACGTACTGGAGCGTGTGGACGTTGGTGGCGTCGACGTTGGGCCAGTAGGTGTCAGAGAGGACGCCGTCGGCGACCGTGAACCAGACGCGGGAGGTGGTGTTGCGGGCCGTGCCCACGCAGTCCTTGCGGGCAAGGTCGAAGTAGCTCTCAGAGCCGGGCGACCCGGGAGCTGTCGCGGCCTGGGCCGCTGAGGTCATCACGGCGGCACAGAGTGCGCCAACCACGATCGTCACCGCCAGAACGCGACGCTTCACGGCTATCCCCTCTCACCTGGGTTCCCTACCTGATCCGCGCCGACGACGGCATGACGCGGGGCAGTCAGCATACGCCTCGGTGGGTCCCGGGCCAAGCGGTTCGCCGCCGGTCATTAACCTGATGGACACCGATGCCCGCTGCCGCCGACAACCCCGCCCTGCCCCCGTTCACCGGAATGGCCCTGGATCGCGCCTCGACGGAGCGCAAGGACGCCGGGTGGGTCCAGGGGTTGATCAGCGCCCCCCGCTCGCGCGTGATCGCCGCGGGTCACGAGGGAGTTCTGGTCAGCGACGGCGATCGCGCAGGCGGGAGGGCTACGCCGTCTCTCGCGCGCGACGCGGTGCCGCCGCGGCTCGATGAGGAGCCGATCCTGCTCGGGCTCGACGGCGACACGGCCTTGTTCGCCGTCGACCTCGACGCCATGACGCCGGACGACCGCGGCCAGGCGATCGACGGCAACCAGGTGATGAGCCTGCGCGAGGCCGGGGCGCTGATGGCGCCCGCCGAGGCCGGCCTGGCCGCCTACGTGATGGCGATGCTCAACTGGCACCGGCGCCACCGCTTCTGCGCCAACTGCGGCAATCCGACCAACATCGACGAGGCCGGCTACCTGCGCCACTGCCCGCGGTGCGGCGCCAACCACTTCCCCCGCACCGATCCGGTGGTGATCATGACCGTCGAGCACGATGACCGGCTGCTGCTGGGGCGGCGGGCTGGGTGGCCGGCCGGGCGCGTCAGCGTGCTCGCCGGGTTCGTGTCGCCGGGAGAGTCCGCCGAGGAGGCCGTCACCCGCGAGGTGGAGGAGGAGTCGGGCATCGTCGCCCGCGACCCGGTGTTCGTCGCCTCGCAGCCGTGGCCGTTCCCGGCCTCGCTGATGCTCGGCTTCCATGCCGTGTCCGACGGGGGCGAGCCCCGGGCCACGGACGGGGAGCTCGAGGAGGTGAGCTGGCTGGGGCGCGACGCCGTCCAGGAGGCCATCGACGGCGGCGACCCCGGGTTCCAGCTGCCGCCTCCGGTGTCGATCGCCCGCTTCCTGATCGACCGCTGGGCCGAATCGCGGGGCCAGTAGCGCACGGGCGGGGAGGGCGCGCGGGACCAAGGCTTGCGTCCGTCCCCCGGCGATTTCTGAACGCACAGAGCACACACTCCGGTATTTGACGGTGTGCGCTCTGAGAGTTCAGCCCGCTGAAACCACAGAGCACGCATTGCGTCGCCGGTCGGTGTGTGCTCTGCCGTTTCAATAACTGGCCGAAGTGCTCGCACGCCACCGTCGGAGCCGGCGCGTGTGCACTTGTGCCCTCCAGGTTGGCGCTACTCGCCCCACACCCGCCGGGGGCACGGCGTGCGTGCACTTCCGCCCAGCCCGCGGGCCCCACGCCCCAAGCCCGCGAGCGCCCACGCCAGCGCCCGCTGTCGGACACCAGTAAACCTATGAGTTTACTTTGAGCACGGATCGGGCCGCGTTGTGGCCGGGGATGCCGCTGACGGCGCCGCCTCGACGCGCGCCGGCGCCACACAACAGCACGTCGGGGCGCTCGGTCTCGACCCCCCAGCGCCCGACGTCGCCGTCGGTCTCGGCGAACGGCCACGACAGGTCGCGGTGGAAGATGTGGCCGCCGGGGAGGCCGAGCTCGTCTTCGAGGTCGAGCGGGGTGTGGGCCTCCAGGCACGGAGCGCCGTCGGGGGTGTGGAGCAGGCAGTCCTCGATCGGCTCGGCGAGCACGGCATTGATCGAGGCCAGCGTCGCCGCCACCGCCGCGTCGCGTGCGCCGTCATGGTCGCCGCGGAAGAGCCGCGCCGGCATGTGCAGCCCGAACACCGTGAGCGTGTGCACGCCCGCCGCCTGCAGCTCGGGGGCGAGGATCGTCGGATCGGTGAGGGTGTGGCAGTAGGCCTCGCATGGGGGCAGGTCGGGGATCTGGGCGGCGGCGGCCTGGGCGTGCGCGCGCTGGAGCTGGTCGTAGCCCTCGTTGACGTGGAAGGTGCCGGCGAAGGCCTCCTGCGGGGTGACCGCCGGATCGCGCAGCCGGGGCAGGCGGCGCAGGAGCAGGTTGAGCTTGAGCTGGGAGCCTTCGGGCGGGTCACCGGCCGGCGGCGGGTCTCCCATCAGCTCGGCCAGCACCGCCGGGGCGACGTTGGCCAGCGCGCGCCGCGCCTCGTGGACCTCGCCGGCGGCGGTGTGCACCGCCACGCCCGCGCCGGTGGACTCGATCCGCGTCACGGGCGTGGCGAGGCACAGCTCCGCGCCGGCGCTGCGGGCCGCATCGGCGAGCGCGCCGGTGAGGGCCCCCATGCCGCCGACCGGGATGTCCCAGTGTCCGGTCCCGTTGCCGATCACGTGGTACAGGAAGCAGCGATTCTGCGCCAGGCCCGGGTCATCGAGCGCGGCGAAGGTGCCGATGAGCGCGTCGGTGGCGACGATCCCACGGACCAGGTCTGAGTCAAACGACGACTCGAGCAGCCGAGACAGCGGCGCCTCGAACAGGGCCTCCCAGGCGACGTCGTCGCCTACGTGCGCCCGCAGCTCAGCGCGCGAGCGCAGTGGCTGCGTGAGTGTGGGAAAGACGCGCTCGGCCACAGCCGTGGTGAGCGCCGCGAAGCGGTCCAGCGCGTCCGCGGACCGGACGCCATCGCGCTCACCCAGCGTCCGCGCCAGCGTCGCCCGCGTCCGCTGCGCGTCGTCGCAGATCAGCACGCCCGCGTCGCCGAACGGCGTGTAGGAGCTGATCGAACGCCGGCGCAGCTCCACCGCGACCCCGAGCTCGCGCAGCAGCGCCCGGGGGAACAGGCTGACGAGGTAGGAGTAGCGCGAGATCCGTGCGTCGACGCCGGCGAACGGGCGCGCGGACACCGCCGCGCCCCCGGCATGGCCGGCGGACTCCAGCACCAGGACGCGGTGACCGGAGCCCGCCAGCAGTGTCGCCGCCACCAGGCCGTTGTGGCCGGCGCCGACGACGATGACGTCAGGTCTTCTTGTGGCCACCCCTCCTAGTGTCCCCGTGTGAGCCGTCTGATGCGTTGACGGGCTGGTAGAAGAGATCGTTGCCGATCCACTGCGAGTAGTCGTGGGCGTGCGGCGAGACGACCGGATGGAAGTTCGACGCGTCCGTGGTGGCGCCGGCGCCGTTGTACTTGGGCACGAGCGGATACGGATAGACGGGCCGGGTCAGGGTGGTCCCACCGACGGTGTCGGTGGCCGTGATCTGACTCGGCGCCGACCCGCCCTCCACCCACTGGACCATCGGGTAGACGAGGTCGAAGCTCGAGGCGGCGTAGCCACCGCCACAGTGCGCGACCGTGGGGAACAGGAACAGCCGCGCGAACTGCTGGGTCGACCTCAACCCGCCCATCCGGCTGGCCAGCGTGTCGTAGTAGTCGATCGTCCCGAACACCGGGATGGCCTGGTCGGCCCACCCCTGCCACATGATCAGCTTGCCGCCGTGGCGGCGGAACGCGCTGAGGTTGGTGTCCATCGCGTCGTAGGTGTTGGCCACCGGGAACAGCGAGCGGAAGGTCCGGTCGCTGAAGCTCCACTGGTCCGGGTCAGGACCGAGCTGGCCCGGCGGCAGGTACTGGTAGCGCAGGTAGGGCAGCGACAGCCCGCCGTAGACCGCCGCGGTCTTGGATGACACCGTGGTCCCGAATGGCGCGGCCGAGACCTGGAAGCCGCCCCAGGACCCCTCGGAGCCGAAGGCGAAACCGCCCGGGTAGAGGTGGCGTCCCTGCGGATCCACCGGTCCCTGATAGATCTCGTCGGCCACCGTCACCTGCGCCGGGGTCAGGCAGTTGGCATTGTCGGTGCCCGCCGGGCACCGCATGCTCGAGACGTCGAAGTGGCAGTTGCGGGGATCGGTGATGATCCCGTCGCCGGGCACGCCGTCATCGCCGGCACACGCGCCGATGACCGCGTTGTGCAGCGCTCCCAGCTTCGCCGAGGTCAGGATCGCGTTGCCGCTCGCGTCGGTGTTGACCCGGTAGTCCCAGGTCTGCAGCTCGGCGTTGAGCGGGCCGGCGATGATCTCCGGCGCGCCCGCGATGATCCCGTTGAAGTCAGTGGGATAGCGCTCGGCCACCGCCATCGCCTCGCGGCCGCCGTCCGAGCAGCCGTCGAAGTAGGAGTAGTTGGGCGATTGACCGTAGTAGTCGCCGATGATCGTCTTGGCCACGACGTCAAGCGCGTGCTCTGACTCGTACCCGTACTCGTTACGCAGCTTCTGGCTGTTGAAGGCGAACAACCCCGCGCCGCCCAGGCCGCTGGAGGTGGTGTGGCCCTCGTCGTCGGTCGCCATCGCGAAGTCCCCGCCCAGCTGCGCGTCGCAGGACGGGAAGTTCTGGTTGGTGATCACGCCGCAGTAACCGCCACACCCGTTCTGCAGGTAGCGGCCCTGCCAGGTGCTCACCGGCAGCTTCATCTCGAAGTGCGTCTGGGGCGCGATCATCCCCTTGACGTCGCAGTACTCCGGGTTGCCGCCGGCCGCAGCGACGTCGGTCGCCGAGTCGATGCTCGTCGGGAAGTGCGGGATGGTGACCAGGCTCGGCAGCGACGGCAACGTCGCGCAGCCGATCTTGGCCGGGATGGTCGGGCTGGCCGCGGCCAGCCGGTTTGAGTCGTTGACCAGCGCGCGGCTGGTGTGGGCACTGGCCACGCTCCCGCCCGAGGCCAGGATGGCCACGGCGATGGTCGTGACTGCTGCGGCTCCTGCCAGGTACAGGTAGGCACGCAGCGAACGCAGGCGAAACGTTTGCATATGGAACCCCTTCCTCTCTCTCGCCGGCGAGGGATTCTCTTCCGACCGCGGCCGCTGTCAACCGTCCCGGCGTCCGTTGGCGAACACCCGTGCGCGGGAGGACAACGCGACGAGGGCTCAGGCTCAGGCCACGATCGTGAAGCGCAGCGACTCGAGCCCGGAGTGGAGCTTGTTGCGCTTCGCGGTGAGCGTCACCGTGTAGCGGCCCACCGGGAGCCTGCCGTGATGCGGGATCGTGCCGCTGAAAACCCGGCGGTTGATGCCCGGGTCCGCGGCGAAGCTGAAGCTCCCCCGTGCCTTCGTGCGCGGGCACGCGCGGCGCTTGGCGTTGTGCCGTGACCGGGCCACGCAGGTGCCGCCGACCGTGCGGCCCGAGAGCCGCTGGGTGAACGTGAGCGTGGCCTTGGCCGGGGTGTTGAGCGTGAACGTGAAGGTCGTGCCGACCGGCGGCGCGTGCCTCTTGGCCTTTCCGGGCTCGCGCCAGCGCGCGTGCGACTGATGGACGCGGCTGAGCTGCGGCGTGGGCGGCGGCGGCGGGAGGGGCGGCCGCGGCCCGACGGTGATGGTCGCCGTCTGCGGAGCGCTGGTGTTGTGACCATCGTTGGCGGTGAACGTGAAGCTGTCCACGCCGCTGAAGAAAAAGGCGGGGAAGTACTGGACCGTGTGGGCGGCCTGGTTCACGGGATTGACAGAACCGTGGGCGGGATTGCTCGCGACGATCCAGTTGCGCACCGGGTCGCCGTCGGGATCGCTGCAGGACAAGGTGATCGTCACCGGCGTGAAGAACGGGGTGGACGCGGTGGCCGGTTGGCAGACCGGCGCGGTCTCGCGGCGGAACCCCAGTACCGCTCCATTGGCAAACGTGGGCAGATAGAGGCTGGTTCCGTCGGGACTCACGGCGGGTGGGTAGGGATCTTCCACCTGAGGCCCACCGGTTGCGCAGGTGCCCGAGGACCTGTCCGAACGCCCGTCAACGGTGATGCAGTTGCCCCCGCCCAGAGACCCGTCGGCTGCGACGATGAAGAACGTGTCGAGGGCATCGCCGCCGTCGCCTGCCTGGGAGGTGACGTACGCCGTCTGGCCGTCCGGCGAGATCGTGATGCCCTGCGGCGACTCCAGACCGCGGCCGCTCTCGCAGACGCCGGTGCCCAGGTCACTGCCGGTGCTCGAGACACACGCCGGCGCGTCGGCCGGCTGGCTCAGGCTGCCGTCGGCCGCGACGTGCAAGAAGGCCACGCCACCGGTGCTGCTCCCGTCACCGGCGGTGGCGTAGAGCATGTGGCCGTCCGCGCTGATCGCCATCGAGTACAGACCGTCCAAGAACCGTCCCTGGGCGCAGGTGACGTTGCCCTGATCGTCGGTGCCGTCGTCGCTGATGCAGCCCGGCCTGCCCGCGGGCTGGGTCAGGCGGCCTGTCGCCGGGTCGCGGTCCAGGCTCGAGATGCCGTCGGGGAGATTCGAGAATGCGTGCAGCCCGTCGGGCGAGATCACGATGCCCTGGGAGCCGCCCACGTCGCGACCCGTGTCGCAGCCGGTCGGCGCGGGCGAGTTAAACAGGCACTGCACTTCGCTGAGGGCGCCCGTGGAGGAGTCGCGTGCGAGCGCGATGATCCCAGCGTTGGCGCTCTCGAAGTCGACGACATAGAGGAAGCGGCCGTCAGGGCTCATCGTCGCGTGGAACGGGCCGCTGAGATGCGGCATGGCCTGACAGGTGCCACTTGAACCGTCCGCCGTGATGCACCCGGCCGTGCCCGGAAGCGGGGTGAGCGCGCCGGTGGTGGGGTTGCGGCTGAAGAGGACGATGGCGTCGGGATTGGCGCCGGCGAGGTAGGCGAAGTTCCCGTCGGGGCTGATGACGAAGTCGCGACCGTCGCCGTTGCCGAGCTCCGGGACCGGCGTGCACGTGCCGGGTCCTGCAGCGCTGTCGCCAGTGGGGGTCATGACAACCGCTCGTCCCGCGGAGCTGCGTGAGCGAACCCGTGGCCGGGTCACGAGAGAATGCCGCCAGGCCGTCGGGGGTGCTCGGGCTGCTCGACGGGTAGCTGGTGACGTAGACGTTGCGCCCGTCGGGGCTGACCACCGCGCTCTCCGCGCCCCCGATCCCGGCGGCGGGCGTGCAGCCGAGGTTGCCGCCGACGACCATCTGGCAGCCCGAGGCGCCGCTCATCGCGGTGAGCGTGCCCACATCAGGCGGCGCGGCGCCGGCTGAGGCGCTGAACGACAGCGCCAGCGCGGCCGTCGCCAGCGCGAGCGTCATTGCTCGTCGCCCCGTGAGTCGTGCGCTCCGTGTACCAGCGTCGTGATCGGTCAGCATCCTGCTCCCCTCGCCCGAATCCGCCAGAAACCGTTGTAGTGGCGATCCTCTCCGTCAGATCCCCTCGCCGTCAAGTGCGAACCTGCTGCCCGTGTCAAAGATCAGGAATTCCGTAGGATTCCCGGCCGTGGGCGAGTCGCACCGGGACGGCGTCGCGCTTCTGGAGCGCGGCGCAGAGCTCGCGGGCCTCGACGGCCTGCTGGCCGCGGCATGCGACGGCCGCGGCGCCCTGGTCGTCATCGAGGGTCCGCCCGGCATCGGCAAGAGCGCGCTGATGGACGCCTGCGCCCGGCGCGCGGCAGAGCTGGGCATGGAGCGGCTGCGGGCTCGCGGCGACGACGTGTCGATGGAGTCGTCATTCGCCGCCATGCGCGAGCTGCTGGCGCCCGCGGCCGGGCCGGACGCGTTCCGGGGCTCGGCCGGGCTCGCCGCGCCGGTGTTCCTGGGCGATGCCGACGTTGCGCCGGAGGCCGATCGTGCCGTCGCGGTGCTTCACGGCCTCTACTGGCTGGTCGCCGACCGCTGTGACGACGGGCCGGTGGCGCTGCTGGTGGACGACGCGCACTGGCTGGACCCGGCCTCGGCCCGGTTCCTGCTCTACCTGGCTCGCCGCATCGAGTCGCTGCGCGCCGTCCTGGTGGTGGCGCAGCGGCCCGGCGAGGTGTCAGGGCCGCTGGCCGCGCTGTCGGAGGGGGCCGCGCAGGTGCTCGCGCCGGCCCCGCTCTCGCAGGCCGGCAGCGGCGAGCTCGTACGCCGGGAGCTCGGTCCGCGCGCCGACGAGGACCTGTGCCTGTCCTGCCACGAGGCCACCGGCGGCAACCCCTTCTACCTGCGCGAGCTGCTCGCCGACCTGCGGAGCGAGGGCCGCCGTCCCACCGTGGAGGTCGCGCGCAGCGTCCGCTCGCTCGGTGCGGGCGCGGTCGGGCGCAGCGTGCTCGTGCGCATCGGCCGCCTTGGCTGGGACTGCGATCGCCTCGCCCAGGCGCTCGCCATCCTCGGCCCGGGCACTCCGCTGCGTCATGCCGCGCGGCTGTCCGACCTGGAGCGCGAGGCGGCCGAGGTCGCCGCCGACCGTCTCCGCGCCGCCGACGTCGTGTCGTCCGAGCGCGAGCTGGACTTCGTGCACCCGATCGTCCACGAGGCGCTGCTGGCAGAGCTGCCCGCGGCGCGGCGCGCGGCGCTGCACTCCGGCGCCGCGCGGCTGCTCGTCGCCGAGGCCGCGCCCCCCGATCGCGTCGCCGCGCACCTGCTCTCCGCCGAGCCCTACGGCGAGGCATGGGTGGTCGAGGCGCTGCGAGCGGCGGCGCGTCAGGCGATAGGGCGCGGCGCGCCCGACACCGCCGCCTCCTACCTGCGGCGAGCGCTGGCGGAGCCGCCGGACGGCGACCTGCGACTGGAGGTGCTCTTGGAGCTCGGGCATGCCGAGGCCCTCGGGCCCTCCGACGACGCGTTCCCGGCGCTGCGCGAAGCGCTGGAGCTCGCGCGCGGACCGGACGAGCGGGCCCGCGTCGGACATGAGCTCGCCAATGCGCTGCTCAGCGTGGGCCGCGGCGACTCGGTGCGGGCACTGGTGGAGAGCATGCTCGACGACGCAGAGCGCCTGGACGTCGCGCTGGGCGAGCGCCTCGAGGCCCACCTGCTCGGCGGCGGCGCCACCGACCTCACCGCGACCCGACGGATCATCGCGCGCACCGCCCCGTGGTTTGCCCGTGGGCGGCGCAACGAGGTCAGCGATCCCCTGATGCTCGCCGCACTGGCCTCGACCGGGGTGGTCACCGGGCTGTCCGCCGCGGAGGCTGCAGGGTACGCGCGGCGGGCACTGGCCGACGAGCGCCTGTTGCGCGATCTCATTCCCTACGGGGGCGCGTCGCGCGCGCTGACCTGGACCGAGCAGTTCGACGACGCCGTGCCCGCCCAAGCCGTTGGTCTGGCCGAGGCCCAGCGCCGAGGCTCGGGCCCCATGTTCATGCACGCCTCAACTGTCTGCAGCGTGACCTCGCTGCGCCTCGGCGAGCTTGACCAGGCCGAGGACCACGCTGAGCGCGCCTACGAGCTGGCGCGCGAGATCGGCTCGACGCACTTCGCCGCGATGTTCCTGGTCCCGATCCTGGCCGAGCGCAGCCGGCTCGAGGACGCGCAGGCGATCCTCGAGTCCCTGCCGCTCGGCGACCGGGAGCTGCGGGTGTGGCAGGGCGTGGGCGTGCTCGCCGTGCGCGGCCGCGTGCGGATCGCCGCGGGTGAGCTCGAAACCGGGATCGCCGATGTGCTGGAGGCCGACCGGCGGATGACCGCGGCGGGCTGCCACCTCAGCGTGCTCGTCGAGTGGGTGGCCGGCGCCGCTGCCGCGCTGGCCCGCCTCGGTCGCCACACCGAGGCCGCAGCGGTTGCCGGGCGAGAGCTCGAGGCGGCGGTCGCCTTCGGCGTACCCCGGCGCCGGGCGATCGCGCTCTCGGTATGCGGCACGCTGGATGACGGGCCGGCGGGGCTGGCGCTCCTCCAGGAGGCGGTGGCGCTGCTCAGCGACTCTCCGGCGCGGCTGGCGCGCGCGCGGGCGCTGATCGACCTGGGCATCGGGCTGCGCCACCGTGGCGAGGCCATGGCCGCGCGCGAGCCGCTGAGCGCGGGGCTTGACCTCGCCCACCGCTGCGGGGCAGTGGCCCTGGCCGAGGTCGCGCGGGCCGAGCTCGTCGCCACCGGGGCGCGGCCGCGGCGCGCGTCGCGTAGTGGCCCCGGATCGCTGACCCCGGCCGAGCTGCGCACAGCCGAGATGGCGGCGTCGGGCATGAGCAACCGCGAGATCGCCCAAGCGCTGTTCGTCTCCACCAAGACCGTCGAGACCCAGCTCTCCCAGGCCTACGCCAAGCTCGGGATCGGCTCGCGCGCCGAGTTGGCCCGGGCGCTGACCGGACCGGGTGGGCCAGAACGTCAGGGGCGGGGCGACAAAAGATCAGGGTCTTTCCTGATGCGCTGAGCGCCGGCCTCCGCCAGCCTCACCGACGATGAATAGGGGCGCAGTCGTAGAGGTCATCGTGCAGATCGGTTACAGCGACGGAACCGTCACTGGACAGGTCACGGCGCCGGGTGCGCCGGGTGCCGAGTTCTTCGGCTGGCTGGAGCTGATGGACCGACTGGAGCGAGCAGTGGACCGACAGGAGGCAGGTAGTCAGAGCCGTGAACGCATGGATGCGGAGAAGGGAGAGCAGACGTGGTGACCATTCTGTTGAAGGGCACGCGAGTGGGGCTCTCGGCTCTGGCGGCCGGGGCGCTGGTGCTGGGGGTCGCGGCATGCGGCTCCAGCAGCAACAGTGGAGGCGGGACGCAGTCGTCGTCCTCGACGGCCGCGCAGACCAGCGCGGCGACATCGACGGCGGCGGCCACCAGCAGCGCGGCCGCCACCAGCAGTGCGGCGGGCACGAGCAGCGCCGCAGCGAGCGGCGGTGGGGCCACCGCGGCGCCCGGCACCAACCTCAAGGCGGGCGCGGCCGCGACCGTCCCGTTCGCGACGACGCTGAAGTCCGGCAAGAACGGCCCCACCTACAAGCTCAAGGTCCAGGTGGAATCGATCCAGAAGGGCACGCTGGCGGACTTCAACGGGGTCCAGCTCGACGCCACCGAGAAGGCCAGCACCCCGTTCTACGTCAAGGCGAAATTCACCAACCTGGGGCCAGGCAAGATCAACACCGACGGTAGCGATCCGGGCATCCAGATCGAGGGCGTCGACAAGACCGGACAGACGCAGCAGAGCATCACCTTCCTCGGCGACTTCCCCAGGTGCGACGAGAAGGACGCGCCCAACCCGATGGCCGTCGGGTCCAGCTTCGAGACGTGCCTGACCTTCCTGATTCCCGGGGGCATCACGAAGGCGGCGTACACCGGGACCGAGAGCTACATCGACAAGCCGGTGACCTGGTCGCCGTAGTCGGTGGACACGGGAGGGCGGCGTCCGGGGCGCCGCCCGCCCCCGCTCTCAGCGGACGACCGGTTCCGTCGCCTCCAGCAGTGCCAGCGCCCGGCGATCGGGCATGCCCTCCCAGTCACCGGACACGGTGACCGCGAACGCTCCCGCCGCCACGGCGGTGCGCAGCCGCGCGGCCGGCTCGGCGCCGTTCATCAGCTCGGCCAGGTAGCCGGCCACACATGCGTCGCCCGCGCCGACGGTGTCGACCACCGTGACCACCGGTGCGGGCTGCTCGAATGTGGCGCCGTCGATGCGGGCCAGGCAGCCCTCGGCGCCGCGCTTGATGATCACCTGGGTGGGGCCGAGCCGCTCGAGGGCCAGCGCGGCCGACAGGGGCTCGGCGGTCGCGGTCACGATCTCGGCCTCGCCCTCGCCGGCGAAGACCACGTCGGCGCGGCGCACCGCGGCTTCGAGCGCAGGTGCCGCGTCGCCGGGGGACCACAGCGCGCTGCGGTAGTTGAGGTCAAAGCTGACGGTCACTCCGGCCTCGCGGGCGACGTCGACGGCCTGCGCGATCGCCGCGGCCGGCCCGGGGCCGAGGGCGAGCGTGATCCCGGTGACGTGCAGGACCGCCGCGCCGCGGACGAGGTCGGCGGGAATGTCGCCGGCGGCCAGGTGCGAGCCTGCGCTGTGGCTGCGGTAGTAGGTGACCTGCCCGTGGGCGCCGCTCGGGCGCCAGCGCACCATCAGCCCGGTGGGCGATGGGTCGGTCGTGGCGATGGCCTGCACCTGCTCGGCGCGCAGCTCGCGCAGGATGAGGTCGCCGGGCGGATCGGCGCCCACGCGCCCGACCCAGGTGGCCGCCACGCCCAGCCGCCGGACTCCGATGGCCACGTTGGACTCTGAGCCGCCCATGCCGAACGTCATCGGCTCGCCGTTGCGCAGCGAGCCCGGCGCGCCCTGGATCACCAGGCCCATCGTCTCCCCGGCGGTGACGACGCCCGGGCTCATCGCTCCCGACCGGCGCGGACCGCCTCCAGGGCGCGGTGCGCTCGCTCGGTCAGCGTGGTCAGGGACCCGCCGTCGAGCGCATCGCCCACCAGCGGGCCGCCCAGCCCGACGGCCACGGCGCCCGCGGCGAGATAGTCGGCGATCTGATCGAGGGCGACGCCGCCGGTGGGGACCAGGGGGATGTGGGGCAGCGGCGCGCGGACATCCTTGAGGTGCCGCGGACCGCCCGATGCCGCGGGGAACAGCTTGACCGCCGGGGCCCCGAGCCTCCAGGCCTCGAGCAGCTCGGTGGGAGTCCAGCCGCCGGGATAGCAGGCCACCCCGTGCTCGGCCGCATAGACCGCCACCTCCGCGCACACCGCGGGGCTGACGAGGAAGTCGGCGCCCGCCTGCAGGCAGGCCGCGGCCTGCTCGGCGTCGATGACGCTGCCCATGCCGAGCGCGACCTCGCCGCTCAGCTCGGCGCGAACCCGCGCGAGCGCGTCCACCGCGCCGGGAGTGGTCAGGGTGAGCTCCAGGCAGGTCACTCCGGCCTCGCCCAGCGTCCGCGACACGCTCTCCAGATGGCGGTCGGTCGACCCGCGCAGGATGGCCACGACGCCGGACTGCGCGAGCTGTGGGGTGATGGGCAGGCGCTCGGGCACGGACGGCATTGTGACCTCAGTCCGCCACGCGGCGGGCGGTGCCTTCGGCGCCGTCGCGGATCAGCGCGTCGAGCTGGTCGATCAGCAGGCCCCGCCACGTCGCGTCGGCGGCGAGCTCGGCGTCGAACATCTGCCTCATCTGGAGCAGGGTGTCCACCACGGGCTCGGCCTCCTCGCGCCCGCGCAGCCGGTCGGCAATCTCGTCGGCGAGCGGGTCGTCGACGGTGAGCGGGTGCCCGTCGTCTGACCGCCGGGCGCTGACGAAGCGCATCCAGGCCGCGACCCCGAGCGAGGCCGCCACCGGTTCGGCCCCGGCCCGGCGCCGCTCGCCGATCCCGGCCAGCAGGCGCACCGGGAGCTTCTGGCTGCCGTCCATGGCGATCTGCAGGGTGCGGTGGCGCAGCGCGGGGTTGGCGAAGCGCTCGAGCAGCTGTTCCTGGTAGGCATCGAGGTCAAACCCTTCGGGCACCGTGAGCGTCGGCGCGAGGTCGGTTCCCATCAGCCTGCGCAGCACGCCCAGGAACGGGCGCTCGGGGGCGACGACATCGGAGACGAACTCGTAGCCGGCCAGCGCGCCCAGGTAGCCGAGGGTCGAGTGCGAGCCGTTGAGCAGCCGGAGCTTGATCTGCTCGTAGGGCCCGACGTCGCCGGTCATGATCGCCCCGGCCCGTTCCCAGGCGGGGCGCCCGGCGGCGAAATCGTCCTCGATGACCCACTGGGTGAACGGCTCGGTGACCACGGCGCCCTCGTCGCGGACGCCGAGCGCATCGCCGATTCGCGCGAGATCCTCCTCCGTGGTGGCGGGCGTGATCCGATCGACCATGGTGGAGGGGAAGGTCACGTTGGCGGCGATCCAGTCGCCCAACCCATCGCACCCAGGTGAGCGGTCCACGAACTCCGCGACCAGCCCTCGCAGCACCCGGCCGTTGTGTGGAAGGTTGTCGCAGCAGAGCACGGTGACCGGGCCGCCGTCGTGGTCGTGCCGGCGGGCCAGCCCGTGCGTGAGCTGGGCCACGACGGTCCGCGCTCCGCCGTCGGCGAGGTCGGCCGCGACGTTGGGGCTGTCCAGGGCCAGGCGGTTGGTGGCCGGGTCGTGGTGATAGCCCTTCTCGGTCACGGTGAGCGAGATCACCTGCGTGGCCGGGGCGGCCATCCGCTGGAGCACCGTCTCGGGCTCGGCCTGGACCCACAGCACTTCGCGCACGGCGCCGATGACCCGCAGGCGCTCGCCTGCACCGTCGCGCTCAGACAAGGTGTAGAGGCCGTCCTGGGGAGTGAGCTGCTGCACCACGGCGGGGCTGCGCTGGCTCACCCCGCAGATGCCCCAGTCGCCTGCCTCGGCGGCGATGGCGTCCTCGGTGTAGACCGCCTGGTGGGCGCGGTGAAACGCGCCGATGCCCAGGTGCACGATCCCGACGGGCAGCGCGCACGGGTTCACGCGGGGCGCCACCTCGCGCGGGAGGTGCTCCAGGGTGGCCAGGTCCAGGCGCGGGCGAGGGGTCACATCACCGCGCCGAGCTGCCACGGGGCGAACTCCTCATCGCCGAACCCCAGCTCCTCGCTCTTGGTGCGCCGCCCCGACGCTGTGGCCAGTATCTCTGCAAACAGGATCTCGCCCAGCTCGGTCACCGTCGCCTCGCCGTCCAGGACAGTGCCGGCGTTGAAGTCCATGTCGTCCCCCATCCGCTCGTAGAGCTGGGTGGTGGTGGCCAGCTTGAGGCTCGGGGCCGGCTTGCAGCCGAACACCGAGCCGCGCCCGGTGGTGAAGCAGACGAGGTTGGCGCCGCCGGCGACGATCCCGGTCACGCTCACCGGGTCATAGCCGGGCGTGTCCATGAACACGAGGCCCTTGGCCGTGACGGGCTCCGCGTAGCGGTAGACGGCCCGGAGCGGGGTGGAGCCGCCCTTGGCCACCGCGCCCAGTGACTTCTCCTCGATCGTCGTCACCCCGCCGGCGCGGTTGCCGGGGGAGGGGTTGTTGTCCATGTGGCCCTCCTCGGCGGCGGTGTAGCCCTCCCACCACTCGATGCGCTGCATCAGGGCGCGGGCCACCTCGGGCGAGGCGGCGCGGCCGGTGAGCAGGTGCTCGGCGCCGTGGATCTCGGGCGTCTCGCCCAGGACGGCGGTGCCCCCGGCGGCGACGAGGCGGTCGACCGCGACCCCCAGGACGGGGTTGGCGGTGACTCCCGACCAGCCGTCAGAGCCGCCGCAGTTGAGGCCCAGCACGAGCTCTGACGCGGGTACGGGCCGGCGCGGCGCGGCCGCCTCGGGCAGCAATTCGGTGACCAGCTCGATCCCCCGGCGCACGGTGGTCGCCGAGCCGCCCAGCTCCTGGATGACAAGGCGTCGCACGGGTATGCCCTCGGGAAGGTCAAAGCCGTCGACGAGCGCGTTGATCTGGTTGACCTCGCAGCCGAGCCCCACCACGACCACGGCGGCCACGTTGGGATGGCGCGCGTAGCCGGTGAGGGTGCGGCGCAGGACCTCCAGGCCCTCCCCGTCGCGCGAGAGCCCGCAGCCACTGCCGTGGGTGATCGCGATGACGCCGTCGACGCCGGGATATTGGTCCAGTGCGCCCGGCGCCGCGAAGGTGGCGGCGATCCGCTTGACCACGGTGGCCGAGCAGTTGACGGTGCTGAGCACTGCGACGTAGTTACGGGTGCCGACGCGGCCGTCGGGGCGCACGATGCCGTCAAAGGTGGGGACGGTTTCTCTGGCTGCCGGCGGGGTCGCTGCGCTGTCGCCGCTGCTCTGTGTCGCGGCGCCACCCTCCAGTTGCGCGGGCACCGGCAGCCCCTCGCGCGACAGCGAGCGCAAGTTGTGCTCGTGCACATGCTCGCCGGCCGCGATCGCCTGGGTGGCGATGCCGATCGGCTGCCCGTACTTGCGCACCTGCTCGCCGGCCACGATGTCGGTGAGGGCGAGCTTGTGGCCGTGGGGGATCGGGTCGCGCACGGTGACAGTGCGGCCGGGGCCCTGGAGCTCGGTGCCCGGCTCCAGCTCGCGTCGGGCCAGCGCCACCGGATCCCCGGGGTGCAGCTGGAGCACCGCGCCGGCGAGGTCCATCGTCATCGCCCGTTCATCACCCAGGCGTGGGCGGGGTCCAGGTAGGGCATCATCACGCGGCCGTCGCCGGCCATCACCCACAGGTAGTACAGCTCATAGCCCGAGGCGGCCACCACGGGATGAAAGCCCGAGCGGATCACGGCGATGTCATCGTCGCGAACCAGGAAGGCCTCCTCGGCGCGGTCGCCGTCGAGCTCGTAGCGGATCTGGACGCCGAACCCGCCCGCCGGGTTGGTCTTGAACAGGTAGACCTCCTCGAGGTCGACCTCCTCGGGCGGGTTGTGGCGGTCGTGGCGGTGCGGCGGGTAGGAGGACCAGTTGCCGGGCGGGTTGATCGTCTCGCCGATCAGGATCCGCTGCGCATCGTGCTCGGGCCCGAGGATCGTGCGCACCGTGCGCGCCCAGTTGCCCTCGCCGACCTCCGCGATCCGCTGCTCTGCGGGGGTGATGATGCGAGCGGGCGGCGCGTCCGCGGAGGGCTCGGCGGCGGCGGAGGCGATCGCCACCTGGGCGGCGCTATCGAGAGCGTCCAGGCGCAGGCCCGTCCCGGACGGCGCATACACGGTGTCGCCCGCTGCGTCGAACACGGATGTACGGCCGCCGGCGCGGCCCAGCGACAGCCCGTCCGCAGTGTGTGCGTCGATCACGCCGCTCAGCACCACCGCGGCGGTCTCTCCGCCGGCGGGGAGCTCGATGCTCTCGCCCGGGCTCAGGTCCGCCAGGGCGAGGTTGATGTGGGCGGTCTCGTCGCCCGCGGTCGTCAGTGGTCGCATCACACGGCTCCTTGGTTGGACTGGAAAAGAGGCCCGCCCACCCGGCGCGCGTGCGGGGGCGCGGTTGATCCGCGCACCACCAGCGCCGCGGGCAGCTGCTGGATGCTGGGCGGCGCGTCGGGTCGCTCCAGACGGCTCAGCAGGGCCTGGACGGCGGCGGCGCCGGCCTGCGCGGTGGGCGCGGCGACGGTCGTCAGCGCGGGGGTGAGCATCGCCGCCAGCGGGATGTCGTCAAAGCCCACCACGCTGACGCGGCCGGGCACGTCGACCCCGAGCTGTGCCAGACGGCTGAGGATGCCGGCGGCGACGAGGTCGTTGTAGGCCAGCACGGCGGTGGCGCCGCTGGCCAAGACCTGCTCGGCGGCCTGGACGCCGCCCTGAAACTGCGGCGCGACCGGCCCGATGGTCACGATCTCGGCGCCCGCGGCCCGGGCGGCGGCGCGCAGGCCGCGCAGGCGCTGCTGATTTGACCATGAGCGCTTCGGGCCCGAGAGGAACGCGCAGCGGACATGGCCGAGAGCGGCGAGGTGAGCCATCGCCTGGCGCATGCCGTCGGCACTGTCGACGGTGACCGTACTGAGCCCGTCGACGTGCCGGTTGAGCAGCACCACGGCGGGCGACGGCTCGAGCCCGGCCAGTCTCTGGGGGGCCAGGCGGCTCGAGCACAGCAGGATGCCGTCCACCTGCTTGCTCATCGCGCCGATCAGCGCCTCCTCCTCGGCGGCGCTCTCCTGGCCGTCGGCCACGAACACGGCATAGTCGGCCTCGCGTGCCTGCGCCTGGGCGCCCTTGAGCACGCCCTGGAAATAGGGGTTGCCGAGGTCCGGGACGATCACCCCGACGTTGCCGGTCCGGCCGGTGATCAACCCCCGGGCAGCCCGGTTGGGCCGGTAACCGAGCGCCGCGGCGGCGGTCAGCACCCGCGCGCGCGTCGCCTCGCGCACCGTGTCCGGAGCGGTGTAGGAGCGCGAGACCGTGGCCACCGAGACCCCGGCCTGGCGCGCCACGTCGTGAATGCCGGCAGCCATGTAAAGGTTTACAGTAGCGCACGGCGTGAGTCGCGCTCGTCGTGGCGGCCTGCGGTCGCCGCGGCCGGTGATCAGCCCAGGGCGCGACTATGTATGGCCCGGCGCGAGGTGCTTCTTTGTCAGGTGCGGGCCATGAGGCGTGATCCTGAACGTCTGGACCTGCCCGGCGAAATACTTCAGCGTGAACGTGATCTCCAGGGTGTCGCCCGCGGACAATTTCCGGCGGTGCAGGATGCTGGTCAGATCGACGTCCTGCGTGCCGCCCGCGGCCGGCTTCTTGCGCTTGCTGCTGCACGTCTTGCCCTTGCAGCGGACCGGTTTCGTGATCACGAGGTGGTCACGGCGGAACGGACAGCCGGCACCCCTGCAGGCGAGCCCGATCGTCGTGCCGATTGGGACGGACTGCGCGACGAGCGAGGTGAACTGCGTCCACGAAGGCGTGAAGTTCTCGTTCCAGGACAGCTGGACGTTCAGCTGCGTCACCTGCGCGGTGACGGCGAGCTTGGCGGCGAGGGAATTGCCCGCCGTGTCCTTCACGGTGACGCCGATGACGTGCTTGCCACCCGTGGAAAAGCGATAGTGGAGCTCCGGTGCGGTCCCGGCGCGCTTGCCGTCGACGCTCCACCGATAGCCGGTGGGGTTGCCGTCAATGTCGACGACGGACGCCTCGTAGGTCTCGCGCACGCCGACGACTGGTTGATGTGGTCCCGAGATCGCGGTGCTGAGGGCGAGCGGTCCGCCCACCCGTGGAGTGGCTGTGGACGTCGCCGGACTGCCGGCGCCGTACTGGTTCGACGCCGTCTCCTGCACGCGGATGGTCGAGTTGCGGTCTGCGGACGTCAGCCGGTACAGCTGACCGGTGGCGCCGGTGATCGGTGCGCAGGAGCCGCCTGATCGCGTGCAGCGAAGCCATTGGTAGCCAAAGACGGTCGGGCTGGTCGTCCAGGTCGCGTGTGACTCGGAGAGCAGCTGGCCCTGGTTGGGAGAGCCGCTGATCCCCGGGAGATCGGTGGCTGAGGGCAACGCGCCGATGACGCCCGTGGGCGCCGACGTGGCGGGCTGGCTGGAACCGGTCTGATTGGCCGCCGTCTCCTGCACTCGTAGGGTGGAGCCGAGATCGAGCGGGGTGAGCAGATACGTGGAGCCGGCAGCCCCGGAGATCGACGCACACGTGTTGCCGGCGGGATCGCAGCGCAGCCACTGGTACGAGAACCCGGTGGGAGCATTGGTCCAGGGCGCATGGGTCACGGTCAGCGTGCGCCCGATGACATCGGACCCGGCGATGGTCGGTCCGGATGACACCGTCGGCACGGCGGGGACGATCGCCACGCTGCCGTTGGCATCGGTGGTCGTATCGACTGTGGTGCTCGCGCCAAACGTCCCGGGGCCCGCGAGATTTGACCCTCCGCCGCCCCCGCCGGCGTATGCGGGGCTCAGGCAGGCGCCGCCACCACCGCCGCCAAAGTAGCCGCCGCCCCCGCCGCCGCCTCCACTGCCGGATATCAGCATGTGGGTCAGGCCGTCCCCGCTGCCGCCGACACTCCCCGCGCCCGCAGTACCAGCGCCGGCGCCGGCGCAACCGTCTCCCTCGTTGTTCGTCTGCGCCTGCGCTCCAGCCCCGCCCGCGGAGTCCGACGGCGCTCCCGTGGGCACGCCACCGGACTGCCCGGCATCGCCACCGGCACCGGACACGCCGCCATCGGCGACCGCGGCCCCGCCGCCCCCGCCGGCAACGAGCACGCGGGAGTTCGACGACTCGGTGTCACTCGGGCAGCCGAGCGTCGGGTCGCTCTCGCAGGAGAAGAGCCGGACGTCCGAGGCGCCGCCTCCCCCGAAGGCGCTGTCGGGACCGCGGTTGCCGCCCTCGCCTCCGCCGTTGGCCCCGCCAGTGCCATTCTGGTTGCCCTGGCCGGCGCCGCCGACCTCGACGAACAGTGACTCGTCCGGACTCACTTGGAGATCTGCGGTCACGATCGCGCCATGGCCGCCGGCCGTGGCCACGGTGCCGTCGCCATCCGCGCCGTGCGCGGCGATTGTCACCACGGTGACGCCGGCGGGAACCGTATAGACCTGCTCAGAGCCCGAGAACGAGAACGTCTGCGCGCCGGCGGTGGCGGGCACCAGGCCGAGAGTGAGCAACGCGAGCGCGACGCGTGCCGCCCACATGAGCGGTCGGTCCCAGGTCTTCGTCTTGGTCATGCCCCGGCCCGCGCGGACAGAAAATGTCGCCCTGCCATACCGGTCACCCTCCGGTCCCTCGCCCCGTTTGCGCGTTTATACCACCGGTGTCACCTCAGCACCACGAGGTCTTAACCTGTTGCACAAACACGACGAGATCGCTGGGTATCACCAGTCGTGCATCGTCCCGTCCTCCAGCCGCGCCACGGGCAGCATCGCCGGCTGATACGGGAACGTGGCCGCCAGTTCCTCGTCGATCGTCACCCCCAGCCCGGGCTCGTCGCCCGGGTGCAGCATGCCGTCGCGGAAGGCGTAGGAGTGGGGGAAGACGCGGTTGGTGTCCTCGGTGTGGCGCATGTACTCCTGCAGACCGAAGTTGGGGATGGCCAGGTCCAGGTGCACGGCCGCCGCCATGCACACCGGTGAGAGGTCCGTGGCGCCGTGGCAGCCGGAGCGCACCCGGTAGAGCTCCGCGAGGTGCAGGACCCGGCGCAGGTGGGTGATGCCGCCGGAATGGACGACGCTCATCCGGATGAAGTCGATGAGCTGCTCGGAGATGAGCTGCTGGCAGTCCCAGACGGTGTTGAAGACCTCGCCGATGGCCAGCGGCGTCGTCGTGTGGCTGCGGACGAGGCGGAGGTTGGCCTGGAGCTCGGCGGGGACCGGATCCTCGAGCCAGAACAGGCGGTGGGGCTCGAGCGCCTTGCCCAGCTGGGCGGCCTCGATCGGTGTCAGCCGGTGGTGGACGTCGTGCAGCAGGCGCAGGTCGGGCCCGTAGGCGTCGCGCACATCGGCGATGACGTCGGGGATGGTGTCCAAATAGCGCCGGGTCGACCACACCTCCCCGCGGGGACGCAGGCCCTCGGCGGGCTCGTAGAACATGTCGCCGCGGCTGACCCCATAGGTGCTGGGCAGCCCCGGGATCCCGGCTTGGACGCGCACCGCCTCATAGCCGAGCTCGACGTAGCGCTCGACCGCGGCCAGCAGGTCGTCCACCGTCTCGCCGTTCGCGTGCCCGTAGACGGTGACGCCGGTACGGCAGCGGCCGCCCAGCAGTTCGTACACGGGAAGCTGCGCGGTCTTGCCCTTGATGTCCCACAGCGCCGTGTCGACGGCCGCGATCGCCGTCATCGTCACGGGGCCGCGCCGCCAGTAGGCCCCGTTATAGAGGTAGCGCCACGTGTCCTCGATCGTCCCCGCGTCACGCCCGATCAGCAGCGGGCAGACGTGCTGCTCCAGGTAGGCCGCCACGGCCAGCTCGCGCCCGTTGAGCGTGGCATCGCCGATGCCCACGAGGCCGTCCTCGGTGGTCAGCTTCAACGTGACGAAGTTGCGGCCCGGGCAGGTGACGATGACCCGTGCTTCAGCGACCCTCGACATCGGCAACGGCCTCCTTGGCGGTGTGCTCGCACCCTACCGCCACGGGGGTTGCGAACGCGGCGGGGACGAGAAAGAGACGCGCCGCGTCCGGCTGAGCGGACGCGGCGCTTGGGGGCAAGGACGGGCGAGAGACGGGGTGGTGAGCCGCCTCTCGCCCGGACACAGGGTCGAGGCGCCGACTCGCGCCGGCGACCGGCATCGCCGAGCGTCCGGTGCCTCGGCACGTCGTTACCGCAGTACGGGGTTCCGTGTGCGGTGCGTGCCGTCGGCGCCGGTCTATGAATCGCGCGCCTCGCCTCTGGACGGCAGTGTCAATCGCGGACCTGGCGCTGGGTACTGCACCTTGGTCTAGAGGGCTCACCTTCTGGACATTTAGGCAGGTTTGTTCAGCTCTCGGCGGCCTCGAACTGAGGCGTGCGCTCCAGATGGGGAACGTGCCGGTGAGACGCTTCCCGCTCGCTTCGCACGGTGCCCACGCCCTGCACGTCGCGCTTGGTCACGGTGACGTAGGCGACGAGTGCGATGAAGATGACCAGCGCGACCGCGCTCACGGTGCCGTCGCCCAGGCCCAGGCCGCCGTTGGTGGGCTTGCTGAAGCCGTCGGCAAACGACGCGCCCAGCGGCCGCGTAACCACGTAGGCGGCCCAGAAGGCCACGATCGGGTTGAGATTCAGGCGCCACCACGCCAGCGCCGGGACCGCGAAGACGGCCGCGAAGAGCACCGCCGAGGCCCAGAAGCCGAGGTTGAGCGAGTATGCGGTCAGGTCGCCGGCCGCGGTCCCGAGGGCGAATGTGCCCAGCACGGCGGTCCAGTAGAACGCCTCGCGGCGGCGGGTGTTGATGGAGTGGATGGAGAGCGTGCCCTCGCTGCGATACCACACGAGGAACGTGGCGGCCACGATGCCGGCGAACACCGGGGTGGTCACCGAGTACGGAATGCTGGCGCCGTCGTGGATGCCGTCGGCGGCCATGGTGCCGAATACGGCCACCATCATCACCGCGAACCAGTAGACGGGCGCGCGGTACTCCGGCGCGCGGAACTGGAGCCACAGCGCAAACGCCAGCCCGAAGAGCCCCACCGCGGCCGCGATGGGCACGCTGTGCTGGCCCATGAAGTCCGACATCGCCTCGCCCATACCGGTGGTGAGGAGCTTGAGGACCCAGAAGATGAGCGCGATCTCGGGGACCTTGAGCGCCAGCGGCAGCGCGGCTCGCAAACGTGGGTGGCTGGTTTCGCCCATGGCGTCCTTTCGTGGGTGGTCGGTCGTCTGTGGCCGGCCGCGACCGGCGCCTCTCTCCCGCTCGCCTCTCCGGTGCGCCCCTCTGAAGCGAACGCATCGAGAGTCGGTAGACAGCCTTAGCGGGGGTTAACGAACGGCCCCCGTATGAGGGACCTCTCATGCTCGGGCCGTCAAACGGCCCCGCCTAACACCCCACTAACCGATCGCGCGGGCGGCGCTAATCCGCGATCGCAGCCTCGGCGGGCACCGTCCGCCGGGCCAGGAGCAGATAGACGCAGGCCCCGAACAGGGCGCCCATGAAGACACTGAAGTCAGCGCCGCCGGTGGCGCCTGACAGCGGTCCCTTCCAGACGGTGGTATCGAGCCAGGACGCGGCGGCGAGCATTCCGACCACCTGCGCGACGATGCCGGGCACGTGGATCCCGCCGTGGCGCCAGTAGATGCCGGCGCGGCCGCTCAGCAGCGAGCGCGAGTCATAGCGTCCGCGCCGCAGCGCCCAGTCCGTCAGGAAGATCGCCACCCACGGGGCGATCCACACGATCATGAACAGCAGGAAGTCCTCGATGAAGGTGTTGAACGAGGAGGAGAAGACGGTGACCGCGGTGAGGATCCCCGCGACCGTGGTATCGATCAACACCGTCTGCCAGCGCCTGATGCCGGGGATGATCGCCTGCAGCGTGAGGCCCGAGGAGTACAGGTCGACGCTGTTGATGGCGAACAGCTGGAAGATCACGAAGATCAGGTACGGGACCAGGAACCAGCCGTGGAAGGCCTGGGGAAGCCCGGAGATCGGGTCCGACGCCGAGGTGACCGTGGTGGCCACCGCCGCACCGAGCAGGCCCAGCAGCGTGGAGGGCACGTAGCCGCCGATCGCGACCGCCCACACGATCCGGCGCGGGCTGACGTCGGGTGACAGGTAGCGCGAGTAGTCGTTGGCGTTCATCACCCAGCCGTAGCCGCCGGCCGAGAGGATGAGCGCGAGCGCGGTCATCACCGTCGCGAAGTTGGCGCTTGATCCCGCGCCGAGGTGCGCCTTGGGCAGGGTGAAGATCGCCAGCAGGATGAACAGGACCACGAACGGCGGCACCAGCATCCGCAGCACCCGCAGCATCGCCCGGTGCCCGAACAGCGGCAGCACGAGCTGGATGGCGGCGGCGACGACGATCAGCACCACTTTCAGGCCGGTCGAGGCGTGGACCCCCGCCTTGGAGGCGAGCGCCAGGCCGGCGAGGACGACGAGGGCCAGGCCCACGGTCTCATAGCCGACCTGCGTGATCCAGTTGAACACCGACACGAACCGGGCGCCGTTGGGCCCGAAGGGGGCACGGGTGATGGCGAACACCGACGTCCCGGCGCGCGGGCCCTGGAGGCTGCCGATCCCGGTGATCAGGTAGGACAGGTTCCCGATCACGATGACCAGCGCCGCCTGCCAGAAGGCCAGACCGAAGGAGATGATCAGCGCCCCATAGACCACGTACTCGACGTTGAACAGGGCGCCGGCCCACATCCACATGAGGTCAAGCGGTCCGCCGCGGCGCTCGGCCAGAGGGATGTACTCGATGCCCCGGGTCTCGAACGCCGGCTCGTCGGTGACGTCGCCGCCGGGCGCGGGCCGCGTGTCATCCAGAACGCTGGAGGTCACGACCCAGCCATACCCAGGATCAGCTGACTTGCACCGGCACGTAGGCGAAGCGGTCGACGTCCACCAGGCCGCCGTCGGTCAGCCGCAGCCGCGGGATCACCGACAGCGCGATGAACGAGAGCTGCATGAACGGCTCGGCCACCGTGGCGCCCAGGCGCTCCGCGGCCGCGCGGTTGAGCACCTCGATCTGGTCGGCGACCTGCGCCGCGGGGGCGTCGCTCATCAGCCCGGCGAGGGGGAGCGGCACCTCGGCCAGGACGGCGCCGTCGAGCACCGCCACCTGGCCGCCGCCGATCTCGGCCAGGCGCGCCACCGCGCTGTGCATGTCCTCCCCGGAGCGGCCGACGACCACGAGGTTGTGCGCGTCGTGGGCGACCGTCGAGGCGATCGCCCCGCGCGCCAGCCCGAAGCCCGTGACGTACCCGCGCCCCACACGTCCGGTGGCGTGGTGGCGCTCGATCACCGCGGCGTGGGCGAGGTCGGCGTCGGGCTCGACCTCGAGCTCGATCAGGCGCGTGGTGAGGCTGTGGCTCTCCACGCCGATGGCACGCACGTGGCTGCGCAGCGGCACGGGCAGCACCAGCGAGTCGGCATCGGGCAGCGCCCCGATGTTGACCGTGTCGCGCAGCAGCTCGGGCACCGGGGCCGCCGGGACCGCGCCGGGCATCAGAGCACCGGCGGTCACGACGGCCCGGCCTCGCTGCCAGACCCGGTCAGGCCGCCAGGTCGCGAGCGAGGAGAAGGCGAGGATGTCGGCCTGGTGGCCGGGACCGAGGCTGCCGAGCGCGTCGAAGCCGTGATAGCGGGCCGGGTTGGTGCTGGCCAACAGGATCGCCTCCATCTCGGAGATCCCACTGGCCACGGCTAGGCGCGCGCAGTCGTTGATGTGGCCGAGCCGCCGCAGCGTGTCGGGCTCGCGATCGTCGGTGCAGAACGCCGCCCCGTCGGTGCCGTGGGCGATGACGGAGGGCGCCAGTGTCACCAGGTTCTGGCTGGCCGACCCCTGGCGCAGGAACACCCACATCCCTTTGCGGCGCTTCTCCTCGGCCTCGGCGAGCACCGTGCTCTCGTGATCTGACTCCACCCCGGCGGCGAGGTAGGCGTCCAGCAGCCGCCCCGACACGCCCGGGCTGTGGCCGTCGACGCGCAGCCCACCGGCCACCGCCACCCGGGCCAGCATCTCCTCGTCGCCCGCGATGACGCCCGGAAAGTTCATGACCTCGGCGACGCCGCGGGCGCCGTGACGGGTGATGAGCTCGGCGATGTCAGAGGCGCCGAGCGTCGCCCCGGCGGACTCGAACGGCGAGGCGGGCACGCAGCTGGACGCGTAGACCCCGAAGGTGAAGGGCAGCGGCGCGGCCGCCTTCATCAGCGCGAGGATGCCCGGGACGCCCAGCACGTTGGCCAGTTCGTGGGGATCGGCGGCGACGGCGGTCGTCCCGGCCGGCAGCACCGTCGCCACGAACTCGTCGATCCACAGCTTGGTGGACTCCAGGTGCATGTGGGCGTCGACGAAGCCCGGCGTCAGTGCCGCACCGTCAACGTCGATCACCTCCACGGCTTCGCGCTCACCCCAGCCGGCGATGACCCCGTCGGCGAGCGCCAACGGCGTGTCGATCCATTCCCGGGTGGCGTCGGCGAAGACCCGGCCGCCGGTGATCAGCGTGTCCGCGGGCTCATCGCCGCGGGCGACCGCGAGCGCGCGTGGAGTCGCCTGGGGTCGGGCCATCGGCGGAACTGTCCCACAAACGGGCCTGATGATTGATTCCACGACTCCGCGTGTGAATCCCCCGGCCTCACGCGGCCGCAGAGCCAACCATCTAGCCTGCTCGCGGTGCCCGCCACGCCGCACCGGCTCGTCCGCCGGATGTTGACGCTGCTGTGCGCGGCGACGTTCCTCGCCGCTGGATCCGCACTGGCCGCCGGCTCGGCCCAGGCCTACGTGTTCCGCTTGGGCGTCACCGACGCGCCGCACGGCCGCCCCATCCCGTCCAACTTCCTCGGCCTCGCGCTCGAGTTCAGCCAGATCCCCAGGTTGACGGGCACCACCCCGAAGTCGGTCAACCCGATCTTCGCGCAGCTCCTCAAGGGCCTTGACCCCGCCGGGCGCCCCAACATCCGCATCGGCGGCCAGAGCACCGACCGGGTGTGGTGGCCGGCCCGCGGCGTGGCCCGGCCCCTGGGGGTCACCTACGACCTCACCTCCACCTGGGCCGCCGACGCGCACGCCCTGGCGCAGGCCACCGACGCGCAATATCTGCTGGGCATCAACCTCGAGGCCAACCGCACCCGTGTCAGCCAGGCCGAGGCCGGCCGGCTCGTCACCGCGATCACCCGCCGGTACATCGACGCGCTGGAGATCGGCAACGAGCCCGACCTCTACACGGCCGTGCCGTGGTATCGGCGCGAGGGCAGCCGTGCCCTGCCGTGGTACAGCCACGACGGGTCGCCCGTGTTCTCGCGCGCCCCGGGCTACGGGCCGCAGGACTACGTCGACGAGGTCACCCGCACGCTGAAGGTGGTGCCCCGGCTGCCGATCGCCGGCCCGGAGACGGGCACCCCGGCGTGGGCCGACGCCTTTGGCCGCCTGGTCACACCGCGCTCGCAGGTGCGGATGCTGACCTCGCACGCCTATGGGCTCAACCAGTGCGTCAAGAGTCCGTCGTCGTCCGTGTACCCGTCGGTGCCCAACCTGGTCAGCCTCACCGCCTCGCGCGACGAGGTGAGTGACATCGGGCCCTACGTGGCCCTGGCGCATCGCAACGGTGCCGCCTTCCGGATCGACGAGATGGGCTCGGTGACGTGCAACGGACGCCGTGGGGTCTCTGACACCCTCGCCTCCGCGCTGTGGGTGATGGACGCCCTGTTCACGATGGCCGGCGGCGGCGTCGACGGGGTCAATCTCCACACCTATCCGAACTCCGCCAACGGCCTGTTTGACTTCTCCAGCGCGCACGGCCATCGGCGCGCGAGCGTGCATCCCCTCTACTACGGGGCGCTCATGTTCGCCCAGGCCGCGCCCGCCGGGTCGCGGCTGTTGCGCGTCGTCTCGGGCAGCGAGGGGCCGCTGCGGGCATGGGCGACGCGTGCCCCCGACCGCCACATCAGGGTGCTGCTCATCAACGACAGCCTGACCAGCTCCGCGGTGGCCGTCGTGCGCACGCCCGTCGCGCCGGGACCGGCGAGCCTGGAGCGGCTGCGCGCCGCCAGCGCCTATGCCACCTCGGGCGTGACCCTGGGGGGCCGAACCTTCGGCGCGGCCACGCCGACCGGCGTCCTGGCGCCCGCGGTCCCCCAGCCCGTCACCCCGCGCGCCGGGGCCTACTCGGTGACCCTGCCCGCGGGAAGCGCCGCCCTGCTCACGCTGCCCGCGGCGGGCGGCTGATCGGCGCGACGAACCGCGCACCCGCGCGTGCGCCCGCCCGGCGCGGCGAAGCGGGCATGATTGAGCCGATGGCGAGCATCTACGGAGGGGTCGAGACCGGCGGCACCTGGGTGGTGTGCGCGCTGGGCACGGGCCCCGACGACATCGTCGCGCAGGAGACCTTCGCCACCGGGGAGCCGGCCCCCACGCTCGAGCGCATCGCCGCCTTCTTCGAGCGCGGCCCGCGTCCGGCCGCCATCGGCGTGGGCTCATTCGGTCCCGTCGACCTCGACCCGCGCTCGGCGACCTGGGGCCACGTCACCACCACGCCCAAGCCCGGCTGGGCCCACACACCGGTGGCGCCCGTGCTCCGCGATCGCCTCGGCGTCCCGGTCAGATTCGATACCGACGTCACCGCGGCCGCGATCGGCGAGCACCGTTGGGGCGCGGCCGCCGGAGTGGACAACGTCTGCTACCTCACCGTCGGCACCGGGATCGGCGCCGGCCTGCTCGTCGAGGGCCGCCCGGTCCACGGCCTCGTCCATCCCGAGGTGGGCCATCTGCGCATCCCCCACGACCGCGAACGCGATCCGTTCGCGGGCAGCTGCCCCCAGCACGGGGACTGCTGGGAGGGCCTGGCCGCGGGCGGGGCGATCGCGGCGCGCTGGCAGGCCAACCCCCGCGAGCTGCCCGACGACCATCCCGCGTGGGCGCTGGAGGCCGAGTACCTTGCCCTCGGGCTCCTCGCCATCGTGCTGGTCGCCTCGCCGCAGCGGGTGGTGGCCGGTGGCGGCGTGCTGGAACGTCGGAGTGTTCTGAGCGCGGCCCGCACCCGGCTGGTCGAGCTCAACGCGGGTTATCTGCAGACGCCGCTGATCGGCGCTGAGGTCGACCGCTATGTGGTTGCGCCGGCGCTGGGTGACCGCGCGGGCGTGCTCGGGGCGATCGCGCTGGCCCAGTCCGCCGACGGCTGAAAGCACTGGCCCGATCTCCCAAAAGTTGATCGAGCTATTCAGATTCCGGACGACCTGACCGATAACGCGAGGGATGCGCCGCACTGATCCGTCCCAGCACAACTCTTCTCAGCCGCACCGCCCCCACTCGGCGCCGTCGCGTCCCGTTGACCCGCGGGAAGCGCTCGGCTGGGGCCAGCGCCACCACGACCACTGGCTGCAGCGGTGGATCCGCTCCACCGAGGACCTGGCCCGCCTGCAGTACTCCCACCGCATGCTCGACGCCGTCATCGACGAGATCGACGGGCGCGACATCCGGATCGGCGATCACTGGCTGACCGACTACGCCTCGTGCAACTACCTGGGCCTGGACCTCGACGAGGAGATCATCAGCGCGGTCCCCGAGTACCTGGCCAAGTGGGGCACGCACCCCAGCTGGAGCCGCCTGCTGGGCAGCCCCATCCTCTACGAGCAGATCGAGGGCAAGCTGACCGAGCTGCTCGGCGCCGAGGACACGCTCGTCCTGCCGACGATCACCCACATCCACATGTCGGTGATCCCCGTGCTGGCCGGCGGCGGCACCATGTTCCTGGACAGCCGCGCACACAAGACGATCTATGACGGCTCCGCGATGGCCGAGGCCCGCGGTGCGACCGTGCAGCGCTTCCGCCACAACGACCTCGACGAGCTCGAGGCGCTGTTGCGCTCCAACGAGTGGCGGCGCCCGGGGATGATCCTCATCGACGGCGTCAACAGCATGACCGGCAACGCGCCGGACCTGCACACCTTCGCCGAACTGGCGCGCGAGCACGGCGCGCTGCTCTACGTCGACGACGCCCACGGCTTTGGCGTGATCGGCGAGCGCTCCGACGCTGAGGTCTGCGACTACGGCGCCCGCGGCAACAGCATCGTCCGCCACCTCGGCGAGACCTACGACAACGTCGTGCTCGTCGGCGGGTTCTCCAAGGCCTACTCCTCGCTGCTGGCGTTCCTCGCCTGCCCCACCCCGGTCAAGCAGGTGCTCAAGACCGCGGCGCCCCCGTACCTGTACTCCGGCCCGTCGCCGGTGGCCTCGCTGGCCACGGTGCTCGAGGGCCTGCGGGTCAACGAGGAGCGTGGCGAGCAGCTGCGCGGCACGCTGCACCGCCTCACGTGGCGGGTGCTGGACCGCCTCTCGGAGCTGGGCGTGTACACGCCCAACCAATCGGGCTTCCCGATCGTGGAGATCCCGCTGGCCGATCCCGACAGCCTCGACGCCGTCGGCGACCTGCTCTTCGATCGCGGCATCTACGTGACGATGGCCGCCTACCCGCTGGTCCCGCGCAACGAGGTCGGCTTCCGCATCCAGCTCACCTCGGCCAACACCGACGAGCAGGTCGACCATTTGTGTGACGTTCTCGGCGAAGTCGCCGAGCGCTTCAAGCTTCAGGGCTCAGACGCCGAGTAACACCTAACGATGAGCACCTCGGCAACGGACAGGATGTCCACACGCGCGCGCCACGGCTGGTGGCTATATCTGGTGGTCGGGGCGATCCTGTGCGGCCTCTACGTCTTCAAGGCGCCGTTCCAGGGCTCGGGCCCGGTGATCAACGGGCTCGGGCTGTATGGCGTCATCGGCGTCGTCGCAGGCATTCGTATTCATAAGCCCAAGGCCGCGACCGCCTGGTGGTTCATGGCCGCCGGCCTGGCCCTCTTCTTCCTGGGCGACGTCTACACCTACAGCTACCCCAAGCTGACCGGAGCCGACGTCCCCTTCCCATCGCCCGGCGATGCCATGTACATCGGCGTGTACCCGGTGCTGATGATCGGTCTGCTGCTGCTGGTGCGCCGCCGCAACCAGCGCGCCGACGGCCCCGGCGTCGTCGACTCGGTGATCATGAGCGTCGGGCTCAGCCTGGTCTCCTTCCTCTTCCTCATCGCCCCGTACATCCACGACGGCACGATGAGCATCATCCCCAAGCTGGTGTCGATCGCCTACCCGACCGGTGACCTCATCCTCCTGGCCGCGGCGATCCGCCTTGCCGTCGACGCCGGCAAGCGGCGCCCGAGCTTCTACCTGCTCATCGCCAGCATCGTCACGCTGTTGCTCACGGATTTCGTCTACGGGATCCTCACCCTGAACGGCACGTACAACCACCAGTTGTGGCTCGACGCCGGCTGGATCTTCTTCTACCTGCTGTGGGGCGCGGCGGCGCTGCACCCCTCGATGGTCGAGCTCTCCGACGTGGAGACCGGCCGCGAACCACGCCTCACCAGCGTGCGCCTCATCCTGCTGGCCGGCGCCACCCTCATCGCGCCGGTGCTCGAGTTGACCCGCACCGTCCCCCACCACGACTGGGACGCCGTCGTCCTCATCGGGACGTCGATGACGCTCTTCACCCTCGTCATCGGCCGCATGGCCGGGCTGGTGCGCCAGCGCGAGAAGGCCGCCGCGCGCGAGCGCGCCCTCTCCGCCGCCGGCGGGCTGCTCGTCGGCGCCACTGACCGCAACGAGATCGTCGTCGCCGCGCTCCAGGCGGTCGTCGAGCTGGGCGGCGACCACGTGGACGCACGCCTGTGTCGCATCACCGGAGAGCGGGTCCGGGTGCTGGCCATCGACGATCGCGGTGGGCTGGCCGACTGGACGGTCTCCGGCGAGGTCGCGGCGCTCGTCCAGGAAGCGGACGCCCGCGGGGTGGCCATGCTGCCGGCCTACGCGCGCCAGCAGCTGCGCATGCCCATCGGCGAGGACCCGGTCCTCGGACTGGAGCTGCGCCAGGGCGACAACAGCGGCTCGCTGCTCATGTTCGTGGTGGCCGGTGCCCCGTGCGGCGACGCCGACACCCGTTACGCGATGCGGACGCTGGCTCACCAGGTGGCACTGGCGCTGGGCAGCGCCGAGCTGTCTGAGGAGGTCCACCGCCAGGCCTCGGAGGCGCGCTTCTCCACCCTGGTCGCCAACGCCACCGACCTCATCACCGTCCTGCGCGCCGACAACACGATCGCCTACCAGAGCCCGTCCATCGAGCGCGTGCTGGGCTACACCGCCGACGAGGTCATCGGCGGCTCGTTCGAGACGCTGCTGCACCCCGAGGAGCAGGGCCGCCTGCTGCGACGGCTCTCCGACGGCGCCGGCGCCACCGGCCGTCCCGAGGTCATCGAGTGCCTGCTGCGGACCAAGGACGGCGAGCTGCGCTACTTCGAGATCCTGCACTCCGACCTGCTCGACGACGACGCCGTGCGGGGGATCGTCCTCAACGGCCGCGACGTCTCTGAGCGCAAGGAGTTCGAGGAGCAGCTCGCCCACCAGGCCTTCCATGACCCGGTCACCCACCTGGCCAACCGCGCCCTGTTCAACGAGCGCGTCCGCCACGCAGTGGCCCGGTCGCTGCGCGAGGGCATCGGCATGGCCGTCGTCTTCGTCGACCTCGACGACTTCAAGACCGTCAACGACTCACTCGGCCACGCCGCCGGTGACCGCGTGCTGCTGGAGGTGGCGCAGCGGATCTCGACCAGCATCCGCGCCGCCGACACCGCCGCGCGCTTCGGCGGCGATGAGTTCGCCGTCCTGCTCGAGGACGTCACCGACATCCAGTCCGCGGCCGAGACCGCCGAGCGGATCCTCGAGGCGCTGGCCCGTCCGCTCCAGCTCGACCACAACGACATCGTCGTCCGCGCCAGCCTGGGCATCTCGGTGGCCGAGGCGGGCGCCCCGACCGACGCCGACGAGCTCATCCGCAACGCCGACGCGGCCATGTACATCGCCAAGGGCGAGGGCAAGGGCGGCTATCGAGTGTTCGAGCCCGCCATGCACGAGCAGGTGGTGGCCCGCCTCGAGCTGCGCGCGGACCTTCAGCGGGCGCTGGAGCGCGACGAGTTCGAGCTGCACTACCAGCCGCTCGTCCGCCTCCAGGACGGCGCGGTCACCGGCGTCGAGGCGCTGTTGCGCTGGAACCACCCGACGCGCGGCCTCATCCCGCCCCTCGACTTCATCCCCTTCGCCGAGGAGAGCGGCCTGATCGTCCCCATCGGCCGTTGGGTCCTGCGCGAGGGGTGCCGCCAGGCCAAGCTCTTCCGCGACGAGACCGCGGCGGCGGTCAAGCCCGGGATCGGGATCAACCTCTCGGTCAAGCAGCTCTTTCAGTCAGATATCGTGGCCGACGTCCGCCAGGCCCTGGACGACGCCGGGCTCGAACCCGCCGCGCTGACCCTGGAGATCACCGAGTCGGTGATGATGACCGACATCGACACCGCGGTGAAGCGGCTCACCGAGCTGCGCGACCTGGGCATCCGCCTCGCCATGGACGACTTCGGCACCGGCTACTCGTCGCTGAGCTACCTGAGCAAGTTCCCGCTCGACATCCTCAAGATGGACCGCTCGCTGCTCGCCGCCGGCGCCTCCCCGGTGACCTCGGGCCTGGCCTCCGCCGTGCTGGGCCTGGGCGAGACCTTCGACCTCGAGGTCGTCGCCGAGGGCATCGAGTATCCCGAGCAGTCGGCGACGCTGCGCGACCTCGGCTGCGAGACCGGCCAGGGCTTCTACTTCGCCCGCCCGATGCAGCCGCCGGCCCTGCTCAGCTTCCTGGACGAGCGCGCCGGCGAGATCGACGGCGTGGCGGTGCCGGCGGCCGGCAGCTGAGCCCGGGGGCTCGGCCACCATGCAGCACAGCTACGAAGGGCTCGACCGGGTCGGAGGCTTTGACCGCGTCCGGCTGTTCGCGCCCCTGGCCCACCGCGACTACCGGCTGCTGGTCGGCGGGATGAGCGTGTCGCTGCTCGGCGACGGGCTGTTCCTCGTCGCCCTGGCCTGGCAGGTCTACGCGCTCTCCAACGCGCCCACGGCGCTGGCCAGCGTCGGGATCGCCATGACGATCCCCACCATCGTCTGTCTGCTGATCGGCGGCGCGGTCTCCGATCGCTATGACCGCCGCCTGGTGATGCTGTGCGCCGACGCCGTGCGGGCGCTCGGCCTGGCCGCGCTGGCCTTCCTGTCGGTGAGGGGTGCCCTGCACCTGTGGGAGCTCATGGCGGTGGCGGTGGGATATGGAGCGGCCACCGCGTTCTTTGATCCCGCGTCAGACGCCCTCGTGCCCGAGCTGCTGCCGTCCGACACCCTGGCCCAGGCCAACTCGCTCGATCAGCTCATCCGCCCGCTGGCCTTGCGGTTGGTCGGTCCGGCCGTCGGTGGCGTGGTCATCGGTGCGATCGGCGTCGGGTGGTCGTTCGGCCTGGACGCTGCGTCGTTCGTCGTCTCCGCGGCGACGCTGCTGGCGATGTCGCCGACGCGCCGGCCGGTCGACGCGGGCAACGGGGTGCGCTCGATGCGCAGAGAGGTCGCGGCCGGGCTGCGCTACGTCCGCAGCCACGCGTGGCTGTGGGCCACGCTGGCCAGCGCGGCGATCGCCTACCTGCTGTTCATGGGGCCCACCGAGGTGCTGCTGCCGTTCGTGGTCAAGAACCGACTGGGTGACGGCGCCGGCGCGCTGGGCCTCGTCTTTGCCGCGGGAGGGCTGGGGTCCCTGGCGTGCGCGATCTTCATCGGCCAGCGCGGCCTGCCGCGACGGGCGCTGACCTTCATGTACATCTGCTGGACGCTGGCCACGCTGGCGGTCGCGGGCTATGGGCTGTCGACCCAGCTCTGGGGGCTGATGCTGGCCAGCGTCGCCTTCAACACGCTCGAGACGGCGGGCACGATCGCCTGGGCCACCACCAAGCAGCGCCTCGTGCCGACAGAGCTGCTGGGGCGGGTCTCGAGCCTGGACTGGCTGATCTCCATCGGACTGCTGCCTGTCTCCTTTGCCATCACCGGGCCGGTGAGCGCGGCGCTGGGGCTGCGCACGACGTTGATCGGCGCCGGGGTCCTGGGAGCGGCCGTGACCTTCGCGGCCCTGCTCGTCCCCGGGGTCCGGCAGATGGACGAGCTCGACGCGGCGCCGGTGAGCGGCGGCATCGTGCTGCGGCCGATCGAGGACACCTTCGGCCTGGCCAACGAGCTGCGCCTCGTAGCTTCAGCTCACGCCGGCCAGGTCTCCTGAAGCAGCGGCGGCTTGCGGGCGCGGAAGCACACGCCCCACTGGACCGAGACCATCAGGTGGTCAAAGCCGATGGTCTGCAGGCGCGTGATCAGCGTCCCCGGGTCGATCGGGTTGTAGACGTCGCCCTCGTGGAAGTGGTGCAGCTCGACGCTGTGCACGCTGTCGGAGCCGACGAGGGTCCCGCCGGGGCGCAGGACCCGGTGGATCTCTGACAGGACCTGGTTCTGGAGCGCGACCGTGGGGACGTGGTGGAGCATGGTGAAGCAGCCCACCGAGTCAAAGGAGTCGGCCGGCCAGGGGATCTGGGTGGCGTCGCCGGTGCGGACCTCGACGTTGCCGGCGTCGGCGAAGCGGTCGGCGAGCTTGCCGGCGGCGTCCTCGTCGAGCTCGAGTGCGACGAGCTGGTCCACGCGCCGGCGCAGCCAGTCCGTCGACGCCCCGGGGCCGGGGCCGATCTCGAGCATCTGGGCGCCGAGCTGCACGCCGGCGACGGCCTGAGGCAGCACTTCGGTGTGGAGGTACTCGGCCCACTCGGGGGTGGGGCAGACGCGGTCGTGATTGGTGTTCATGGGCCGATGCTTTCACCCCCGCGAGGCGGCGCCAAGGGCGTAGCCTGCCAACCTGTGTCGTCAGACGGACAACGTGCGCCGGCGGCGCGTACCGGGGCCGAGACGTTGGTGGTCAAGACGTTCCCGATGGTCGCGGGCACGACCTTTGACCGCCACGCCCACGATGACCATCAGCTCGCCTGGGCCACGCGGGGCGTGCTCACCGTCCACACCGACGAGGCGACGTGGGTGCTCCCGCCGACGCGGGCGCTGTGGATCCCGGCCGGGGTCCGTCACGTGACCCGGGCCAGCGGGGCCGCCACCATGCAGACCGTCTACCTGCGCCCCGACCGCTGCCCGCTTGACTGGGGGGCGCCGACCCCGGTCGGCGTGGGCGGACTGCTGGCCGAGCTCATCGCCCACCTGGGCGACGCTCAGCTTGACCCCGCGCGCCGCGCGCGAGCCGAAGGGGTGCTCATCGACCTCATCGAGCCGCTGCACGTGGCCACCATCGAGCTGCGGATGCCGCGCGATCCGCGCGCGCTCGACGTCGCCGCCGCCCTCGTGCGCGACCCGGCGTCCAAGCGCACGCTCGGCCAGTGGGGCCGAGAGGTGGGGGCCGGCGAGCGCACTCTGGCCCGTGCCTTCCAGGCCGAGACGGGAGTGTCATTCGGCCGCTGGCGCACGCAACTGCGCCTGCAGGCCGCGCTGCCGACCCTCGCGCAGGGCGGCTCGGTGGCCCGCGCCTCTGACCGCGCGGGCTACGAGTCCCCCAGCGCGTTCGTGGCGGCGTTCCGGCGCGAGACCGGGATGACGCCGGCCGAGTATTTCCGTGTTTGCTGACGAACACTCTCGGATGTGGGAGGCAGGCGCCGGGCGTAGCTTGTGACCAAGGGCCGGTCTCTGCAAGTGAGGAGGGTCCATGGTGGAAGGCGGAACTCGCCGCTGGCGGTGGCAGCAGACGACCGCAGGAGAGCTGGTCGCCGAGTTTCTGGGGACGTTCGTGATCATTGCCTTCGGCGACGGCGTGGTGGCGATGGTGGTGGCGGCGCTCAACCAGTCGGGACGCGGCAAGTCGCCGTTCCTGGCCGAGGCCGACTGGCTGCTCATCGCCTGGGGCTGGGGCTTCGCCGTGGCGTTCGCGGTGTGGGTGGCCGGGGGCGTGAGCGGCGCGCATCTGAACCCGGCGGTCACGCTGGCCCAGGCGGTGCGCCGGAAGTTCCCTTGGAGCAAGGTCGGCCCCTACTGCGCGGCGCAGGTGTTCGGCGCGTTTGTCGGCGCTGCGCTTGTCTACTTCAACTACCACGCGGCGATCAACAGCTTCGACACCGCCAACCACATCGTGCGCGGCGCGCCTGACTCAGTGCCCACGTACTCGATCTTCGCCACCTTCCCGGCCAAGTACTTCCACTCCTGGGTGGGCCCGTTCGTGGACCAGGTGATCGGGACGGCATTCCTCGTCGGGTTCATCTTCGCCATCACCGACGAGTTCAACGCGCCGGTGAAGGGGAACCTGGCGCCGTTGATCGTGGGGTTCATCGTGGTCGCCATCGGCCTGTCCTACGGGGCCAACGCCGGTTACGCCATCAACCCCGCGCGCGATTTCGGGCCGCGCCTGTGGGCTTGGATCGCCGGCTGGAAGTCGATCGCCATGCCGGGCGACTACGGCAACGTCAACACCTACTTCTGGATACCGATCGTCGGGCCTCTGGTGGGCGGGGTGATCGGTGCCGTCGTCTATGACGTCGGGATCCGCAACGTGCTCATCGCGCGCGGCGCGACGCCCGAGCCCGACGTCGAGGAGAAGGGCACCGACGTCCTGGACTGAGGTACGGCGGGGTGCATGCGGGCGGGCCTAGACTCGCCCGCATGGAATTCGGAATCGGCTATTTCCCCACCCACGACGCGGTCGGCCCCGGCGAGATCGCGCGCCTGGCCGAGGAGCGCGGCTTTGAGTCGCTGTTCTTCGCCGAGCACACCCACATCCCGGCCAGCCGAGCCTCGGAGTACCCGGGCGGCGGGGCCCTGCCGCGCAAGTACATCCACACCTACGACCTGTTCGTCGCGCTGACCGCGGCGGCCGCGGCGACCTCGAGGCTGCGTGTCGGCAGCGGGATCTGCCTGGTGGTCGAGCGCGACCCGATCACCACCGCCAAAGAGGTCGCCTCGGTCGACCGGCTGTCCGGCGGCCGCTTCGAGTTCGGGGTCGGCGCCGGCTGGAACCGCGAGGAGATGGCCAACCATGGCACCGATCCGCGCACGCGCATGCGCCTGCTCAAGGAGCGCGTCGAGGCGATGAAGGCCATCTGGACTCAAGATGAGGCCAGCTATCACGGCGAGTTCGTGTCCTTTGACGCGATCTGGTCCTGGCCCAAGCCCGCACAGCGGCCCCATCCACCGGTGCTCGTCGGCGGCAACGGGCCGACCGTGGAGGACCGGGTGCTGGACTTCGGCGACGCCTGGTTTCCCAACTGGACCGACGCCGGCGTGCTCGACCGCATCCAGGCGCTGCGCACGCGGTCCGAGCGGCCGATCGACATGATGGTGATGGGCCTGCCCGCCGATCCCGCTGTGATCGAACGCTGCGAGGAGGCCGGGTGCCGCCGCGTCGTGCACTGGGTCCCCTCGGGGAACCGTTCGGTGGTCGAGCAGGGGTTCGAGCGCTGGGAGGCGGCGATCGCGCAGGTCACCGGCGAGGGGTGACTCCCGCCGAGGCCCGGGAGCGCTTCGCCGCCGCGCGGGTGGCGCGGCTGGCCACCGCCGATGCCGCCGGCCGGCCGCACCTGGTCCCGGTCGTCTTCGCCATCGACGGCGACCTGGTCTACACCGTCGTCGACGCCAAGCCCAAGCGGACGACCGCGTTGCGGCGCCTGCGCAACGTGGCCGAGAACCCGTGGGTGGCGCTGCTCGTCGACCACTACGACGACACTGACTGGGACGCCTTGTGGTGGGTGCGTGCCGAGGGGCGCGGGCGTGTGGTCGAGCCCGACGCCCCGGAGGCGCGGCGCGCGGTGGAGCTATTGCAGGCGCGCTATCCCCAGCAGCGGGCCGTCGGCGCCGCGCTGGCGGTGGACGTGGATCGCTGGAGCGGTTGGGCAGCCGCGTAGCCCGGCGCGTGCGGTCAGAGCCCGAGGCTCTTGATCTGCGCGCGGATCGTCGTGCGCTTGCCCTGAACGGTCTGGGTGATGACGACGAGGCCGAGAGCTTTGAGCGTGCGCTTTTTCGCCCTGGCCTCGAGGGAGCGGCTCTCGGTCAACGCCGCGCTCTTGAGGGTCACGGTGAGGCTGGACGCCGGCCGCTTCAGGCTGATCGTGAGGTGCCCGCGCGATAGCGACAGCGACTTGATCGCCGCCCCGCCGACGGTCACCCCGGCGACTCGGTGGAGGCGGACCGCGACTCGCAGGCCACCCGGCAGTTCGACGGTGAGCGCGCGCAGCTTGGCCGCGCCCTTGGCGGTCTTGACCTTGAACGTGAGAGCCGGATGCCCGGAGCGCAGGCCGGAGAACCGGCCGCGGCTGAGGTTGGTGTGGCCCACGGTGACCCCCGCCGCGCTCGAGCCGTTGCCGCTGGCCGTGCCACCTGACCCGGAACCGCCCGACCCACCGGCGCCAGGGCTGCCGGCGCCGCCGGTCCCCGGGCAGCCGGCGACCGTGAACTTGCCCGGGACGCTCGCCGTCTTGTCGCCGTTCTGGCTGGTCAACGTGGCGGTCGCCGTCCCCGTCGGCGCGGCGCACGTTGACAGGAACAGTCCCTCGGTGCCGCCGTTGAGGGTCACCCCGAGGTTCGTCAGTGGGATGTCCGGGAGCCCGGTGAACGTCGCCGCGTTGTGGAGGAGGTCGACTGAGCCCGTCAGGGTCAGCGGAAATGGGGACGGGAACACGAGCGTGAGCGACAGGCCGCTCGACGAGCCGGTGAGGTAGGCCTTGCCGGTCAGGGTGGCCGGGTAGAGCGGGGAGGTCGCGCTGGCCGAGCCGACGGTCTGGCAGGTGCCCGAGGCGAGGTTGAGGCAGAGCGCTTTGATCGACTCCAGGTTGGGCGCGAGCGTCGCCGACGGGAACGCGAGGGTGATCGAGCGGCTGGGCGCCTGGGTCGCCGTCTGGGTGACCGTCGTGGCCAGTGTGACCTGCCGGTCGCCTGAGTCACGGGTGGCGCTGACCCTGAAAGCGGGGTTGTAGGCGAGCGCCGAGCAGCCCGTGACCGTCAGCGGCGCCGCCGCGCCGGCGGTGGTTGAGTCCGCGTATGAGTCGGCGGTCACGCTCACCCGGGCGGGGGTCGAGGGGCACGTCGCGGGGTAGCGCAGGCTGTCGAAGGTGCTGTTGATCTCGGTGAGCGATATGGAGGCGGTCGGGACCTGTCCGATGATGGGGAGCGTGAGCGGCAACTGGTCAGGGAGGGCCAGGCTGATCGTCACGCCAACGCCGGCGGGGTCACCGCTGGGCCGAACCTTGATGTCGCCGGTCGGACCGATCTGCTCACCGAGCCCTTGCACCGCCAAGCCGGCGAGATCGCCCGGGGCCGGCGGTGGGACGAGGTAGAAGGAGACGGGGACGGTGACCGGCACCGGCAGGTTGACCAGCGGAGGGATCGGATCGGCGGTCGCCGTGACCTGCCCGGAGCCGACCTGACAGGCCGTGCCCGAGGTGTCGGTGCTCTTCAGGCACGAGCCGCCGTTGATCGCCGCGTTGGCCAGCAGGCCCGGCGGCAGACTGATCGTGAGGTGGTGAGGCGAGTCGGTGCCGGTCGGCGCGAACTTCAGGTCCAGGCCGAGGTTCGCCGCGGACCCGGCGCTCTTGCCCGCGCTCTGGTCGAGGCTGACCGAGGGCGTGACCGAGGCGCCGGCCAGCGGCGCGAACGCCAAGACGGCCGCGAGGACCGCAGCGACGGCGAGAACGCGAGAGACGATGTGCCGCATGTTGACCCTTTCGCCTAGAGCCCGAGGTGGGTGACCTGAACGTGGACGGTGGAGCGCCTGCCCTTGGTGTTCTGGGCGATGACCGTGAGCGCCAGCCGCTTGAGCTTGTGCGCCCTCGCCTGGGCGCGCAGGGCCGCGCTCTCCCTCAGCGCGGCGCCCGAGAGCGCCACCGTGACGCTCGCCACGGGGCGCTTGAGAATGATCACGAGGTGGCCGTGGGAGAGTGAGAGCGATCTGATCGCGCCCCCGGTCAGCCGGACGCCCTTGATCGTGAGCGTGCGCCCGGCACGGTGAGCGATGAGGCTCAGGCCGCGCGGCAGCTCGATCGTGAGCGCTCGGAGCTTGGCCGCGCCCTTGGCGACCTTGACCTTGAAGCGCAGCGAGGGGTGGCCGGTCTTCAGCGCCGACGCCGTGGGCGCGCTGAGGACCGGGCCACCGCCTGGGCTGCTGCCGCCACCGCCCGTGCTCGACGAGGGGCAGCCGGAGACTGTGAACTTGGCCGGGACGGTCGCTGTCCTGTCGCCGTTCTGATTGGTGAGCGTCGCCGTGGCGGTGCCCGCCGGGACGTGGCAGTCGGTGGCAAACAGCGCCGCGGGGCCGGAGTCCAGCGTGACGTCGAGGTCCGTGAGCGGAATGTCGGGCAGCCCGGTGAACGTGGTGACGTTGTGGACGAGGTCGACCGCGCCGATCAGCGTCAGCGGGAACGGGGGCGGGAAGACGAGCGTGAGGGTGAGGCTGCTGCCCGAGTTGGTCAGGTAGGCCTGGCCGGTGAGCGCCTTCGGATAGTCCGGTGAGCTCGCCGTCACCGAGCCGACCGGGCTGCAGGTGCCGCTCGACAGGCTCCGGCAGAGCTGCCCGAGCGCGTCGATGTTCGTCTGCAGCTGCGCGCCGGGGAGGGCGAGCGCGACGGAGCGGCTCGGTGCCTCCGTGGCGCTCTGAGTGACCTGGGTGACGACCTTGACCTTGTTGTCGGCGCTATCGCGCGTGGCGGTCACCGCGAACGCGGGCGAGTATGCGAGGGACGAGCAGCCGGTCACCGCGAGCGGCGCGCTGATGGTATGGACCGTGGCATCGCTGTAGGAGTCGGCCGAGACGACGAAGCTCTGGGGCGTGGCCGGGCAGGTCGCGGGGTAGCGCAGGCCGTCGAACGTGCTGCTGATCTCGTGGATCGAGATCGGGGTCCCGAAGAGCGTATTGGGCAGCAGGAACTGGATGGTGATGCCCACGCCATCTGGATCGCCTGAGGGACGGACCTTGATGTCCGCGGTCGCGCCGATCTGGGTGCCGTTGCTGTTGACCGCCAGTCCGGCGAGATCACCGGCCGCCGGCGGCGGCACCAGGTCGAAGGTGACGTTGGCCGGGACCGGCACCGTCCCGAAGGCGTAGGCCGTGACCGTGCCGCTCCCCACCTGGCAGGCGCTGTCGTCGAGGTCGGCGGTCTTCAGGCACGCGCCTCCGTTGATCGAGGCGTTGGCCAGCAGGCCGGGCGGGAGGTTGAGCGTCATGTGCTGCGGGGAGTCGCTCCCCGTCGGCGCGAACTGCAGATCGACGCCCAGGTCGGCCGTGGAGCCGGCGGTCTTCCCGGCGCTCTGGTCCAGGCTGATGGTCGGCGTGATCGCCGCGCCGGCCGCCGGGGCCAGCGCCGCCGCGCCGCTGAGAGCAAGAGCGCCCCATAGGGCGGTTCGCCGCACTACCTGCCACATATCGAACTCACCCTCCTCTTCGGGTCTGACGCTCACAACTCCGGCATGACAATAGACCTCATTATGGCCGCTAGGCGCCGATCTAGGGTGTGGGCTCCGGCGGCGTCTCCTCGCCGGCCTGCTCGTCGCGCTCGGCCCACTCCAGCAGCGGCGCCAGCGAGAACACCGCGTCGTCGATCCCGGCGTGCAGATCCCCGAGCCTGGCGTAGCGATCGGGCATCGTGGCGATGTTGAGGTCCTGGGGCCGCACGTCGTCGACCTCGTCCCAGGCGATGGGCGCCGACACCGTCCCCTCCACCTTGCCGCGCACCGAGTAGGCCGATGCGATCGTGTGGTCGCGGGCGTTCTGGTTGTAGTCGACGAACACCTTGGTCGGATCGCGGTCCTTGCGCCACCAGGTGGTGGTGGAGTCATCGGGCGCGCGGCGCTCCACCTCGCGGGCGAACGCCAGCGCGGCCCGGCGCACGTCGCCGAAGCCGTGCTCGGGAGCGATGCGGACGTAGATGTGGATCCCGTGGCCCCCGGAGGTCTTGGGCCAGCCGACGGCGCCGATCTCCTCCAGCACCTCGTGGGCGGTGTGCGCCACGCGGCGCACGCGCTCCAGGGGGCAGTCGGGCATCGGGTCCAGATCGATGCGCCACTCGTCGGGGTGCTCGACGTCGGCGCGCCGGGAGTTCCACGGGTGAAACTCCACCGTCGACATCTGCACCGCCCAGATGACGCTGGCCAGCTCGGTGACGCATAGCTCGTCCGCGGTGCGGTTGAAGCGGGGAAACGTGATGCGGACGGTCTGGAGCCACGGCGGGGCGCCCTTGGGCACGCGCTTCTGGTGGACCTTCTCGCCGTCGACGCCGGAGGGGAAGCGGTGCAGCATGCACGGCCGCTCGCACAGGGCGCGGACGATGCCGTCCCCGACGCTCATGTAGTAGCGGGCCAGGTCGAGCTTGGTCTCGCCCCGGGCGCTGAAGTAGACGCGGTCGGGATTGGAGATGCGCACGGTGCGCTCGCCCACCTCGAGCTCGATCGCCTCGCTCTTCGCTGCCATTCACCAGATCGTGACAGGCCGTTTCTATCGTGAGGGGGACACCCGACTTTCGATTGGAGCTCACCTGATGCAGAAGCGCATGCTCGGAACGCTGGAGGTCTCGGCCCTTGGACTCGGCTGCATGGGGATGTCGGCCTTCTACGGCTCAGCCGACGAGGGGGAGGCGATCGCCACCATCCAGCGGGCGCTCGAGCTGGGGATCAACTTCCTGGACACGGCGCAGCTCTACGGCCCTCTGACCAACGAGGAGCTGGTGGGCCGCGCGGTGGCGGGCCACCGCGACGAGTACGTGATCGCCACCAAGTTCGCCCGCCGCATGGACCAGGCGACTCCCGGCGACATGAGCACCACCGGGCCTCTGGACGGCTCCCCGGAGCATGTGCGCAACTCGATCGAGGTCTCGCTCAAGCAGCTGGGCACCGACCACGTCGACCTCTACTACCAGCATCGCGTGGACCCCAACGTCCCCATCGAGGAGACCGTCGGCGCCATGGCCGAGCTGGTCAAGGAGGGCAAGATCCGCCACATCGGGCTCTCGGAGGCCTCCGCGGACACGCTGCGCCGGGCTGCCGCGGTGCATCCCATCACCGCGCTGCAGACCGAATACTCGTTGTGGACCCGGGATGTCGAGGCCGAGATCCTGCCCACGTGCCGGGAGCTGGGAATCGGCTTCGTGCCCTACTCGCCGCTGGGCCGCGGCTTCCTCTCCGGCCGGTTCACCTCACCCGAGGACCTCGACGCCGGCGACTTCCGGCGCCACGGCCCGCGCTTCACCGGCGACAACCTCGATGCCAACCTCAAGCTCGCCGCCAAGGTGGCGGAGATCGCCGAGTCCAAGGGCTGCACCCCGGCCCAGCTCGCGCTGGCCTGGGTCCTGGCCCAGGGCGACGACGTCGTCCCCATCCCCGGGACCAAGCGCCGCGAGTACCTCGAGCAGAATGCGGCCGCCGTCGACGTGGAGCTCACCGCCGACGACCTCGCCCGGATCGACGCCGAGCTGCCGTCAGCCGCCGGGGACCGCTACGACGAGACCGGGATGGCCGCGGTCAACCTGTAGGTCGCGACCTGCATAACGTGGGAAACCTGCCGGCGCTTCGGAGGTTTCCCACGTAATGCAGCTGGTCGATGCACTGCGCGCAAAACCTCCGGCGGCAATCTAGGTTTCGCACAGAACGCAGGGCCGTGCCCCGGCGGCGACGCCGGGGCGCCAGCCACGCAACCCTTCCCCAGCAGAAACCCGTCTCGCGCACCCAACGGCGCGGGGGCAGACGCTTACAGCGAGGTCAGGCCGAGGCTGGTGAGCCCGATCGCGGTGAGCCACAGCCGCCGGTCAGAGCTCAGCGCCGCCAGCGGGATCAGCCACGCGATGTACCACGGCATGAGCAGCCCGGCCGAGACGAGCAGGCCCACCGTGGCCCAGCCCGCGGCGGTGATCCAGTCCAGCTCGCCGATCCACACCCGCCACATCAGCCAGACGACTGAGATGACGTAGGCGACGCGCAGCACCGCGCCCACGGGCGCGTCGAACCGCTTGAGGCCGATCGCGTTGAGGATGAAGCCGGGGACGCTATGGATGCCGCCCTGGGCCTGGATGGTCGAGAGGGTGCCGACCAGGTGCAGGGTGCCCGAGCCGAACATGACCAGGCCAAGGCCGCCGAACGCCACGGCAGCCAGCGCGGCGCCGCCGAGGATCCGGGCGCGCCCGTAGGTTGCGACCCGGCGTCCCGCGCTGGCGGCGATGGCAAAGGGCAGCAACATCCCCGCGGTGAGCTTGATGGCGGTGGCGGCCATGATCATCGCGCCGCCGGTGCCCTCGCGCTGGCGCAGCAGGACGTAGATGCCGGCCACGAGCAGGGCCAGCATCAGCAGGTCGTTGTGGCCGCCGCCCACGCCATAGATGACGATGACCGGGTTGAGGCCGACGAGCGCGACCGCCTTGACCGGGTCGATGCCGCGCAGCTGGGCGGAGCGCCAGACGAGCACGACGACCGCCAGCAGCGAGAGCGCGGCGATCCCCTTGTAGGCGAACACGTTGGTGGCGATGTTCAGCCCCGCCAGGGGATAGCTGAGCGCGGTGAAGAGCGGTCCGTAGGCGGTGGGCGTATGCGTCCACTGCAGGCCGACCAAGTGATAGAGCGGGTCAAACGAGATGACGTTGGGCCCGTACAGATAGGGGTTGACCCCGTAGGTGTCGCCCAGGCGCCCGTAGGCGATGTAGCTGAACAGGTCGGTGGACAGCAGCGGCGGCGCCACCAGCACGAGCGCGTTGAGGGCGGCGATGCTCACCAGCACGGCGCGGCGCGACAGGTACTTGGCCGCGCGCAGGGCGACCGCGTAGGACAGGAACATCAGGACCAGGGCAGCGATCAGCCCGGGCAGGCCGATGTCGAGCCCGACGTGCCCGAAGGCGCCGGCGAGGCCGCCGAGGCTCTGGCGCAGCGACTGGGGCAGAAGCAACTCGGTGTGCGCCGCCGACAGGGAGATGACCAGGGCCGTGATCAGCAGGCCTGCCAGACCGGCCCAAGCCGCGGGCGAGGAGATGCCCCTGGACACGTCGGGACCCGTCGCGCTCAGCTCGAACGCGCCGCCGTGATGTGTGGCCCCAAGCGGCTCGCGAGCCCTCATGGGACCGATGATTGCACCCGAACTGGCGGAATGTCGGCCGCGGGGCGGAACGCTACGACTTTCGGCGTTGGATGTAAAAACGGCGTCAGTTTCCATTGCGTTAAGACTTTCTGGTCATACCCAGGTACGGAAGATCGCTGACACCGTTACGCCCCGGCGTCCGGCAGCGGACCTACGTGCCGCGGACCAGCGAGGGCAGTTTGAGAACGAGTTGCGGGATGTCTGTGACGGCGCCCGAGAGGGCGTCGCGGATCGCAGCTGCTGCACCGGATTCAAGGGCAGCGCCGTGTCCGACCAGCAGCCGCTCGGGCGAGCGAGCGGTCAGCGGCCCCCGGGGCGGGCGTAGGCGCAGAAGAGGGTGCACGCCGACCCGGCGGCCGAGCGCGAACGCGGGCACGGTGCCGAGCGCCTCGGCGACGATCAGGGCGCGCTCGGCCTCCCACCACAGGGCCATCTCGTGCCACCAGGGCCGCGAGATGACCGGCAGGACCGTGAACGGGCTGTCGTCGATCTGCTCGGGGAGGCGCAGCAGCGGCACCTCGAGGCGCTGGGCGATCGCGCCGCAGTCGCGGTTGTGGCGGTCGAGCAGCTGGATGACCGCCGCCGGGCTGCCGAGCTCGGTGGCCGCGCTGAGCGCGATCGGGTCCTCGAAGGGGTCGACGAGCCAGACGCGGCCGTCGGCACGCAGGGCGTGCGCCGCGCGGCGCATGCCCGTCGTCTCGATCCACGTGAGGCCGAGCGGATGACGTTGGATGGAGTTGCTCACCGTACGGTGAGACTAGGCGACCGCGACGACGCCGTTGAGATGCCACAGCCCGTCGAAGCCGAGATGCACCTCGTCGGCGACGCGGCCCAGGCGCTCGCGGGCGTCGGTCAGGTCCGTCCCGCAGACTGTCGCGACCTCGATCGTCGCCAGCGGCTCGCCGGCCCAATCCAGCACCTCGCGCACGTCCTCGGGGTCCTCGCGTCGCGAGGCGTCGGGCGCCAGGTTGGCCACGGCGACCTCGTAGGCGGCCACCGGCTGGAAGCCGGGAACCGACAGCGACGCGCCGTCGCCGGCCCCGTCGCGCACGATCTCATATGACGGGCACGTGTAGCGATGGCCGGTCTCGGTGGGGGCGAGCTTGTGGACCAGCGCCAGGGCGCCCGGCGAGGGGTCGCGCGCCTCGGCCATGTCCTGGCGCAGGAGCTCCTCGGTCTCAGGCTCGGCCAGCCACCCCTCCAGGTCGGTGGGGTCAATCCCGACGCGCTCGGCGGCCGCGGCGAGCGTGGACGGCTCGTCGAGCAGCCGGCCGGAGAAGTGCAGCACGCGCAGCGCGCGGAGCATGGCCGCCTCGAGCTCGGGCTGGTGACGTCGCACCGCCACCACGGCGCGGCACGCCGGAATGGTGCCGGCCATCCGCGGGCGCAGCGAGGTGTCCATGGGCATGTGGTAGCGAGCGCCGAGGTTGCGGAAGGAGTCAGACATCCGCTCGGCGGTGAAGCCCTTGTCCTCGTAGACGCTTCCGTCCTCGGCCAGCCCGACCATCCGGACCTGCCAGTCCAGCTGGTCGCCGTAGAGCCACTGCAGGCGCCAGCGGTACGGCTCGGCTGACCAGGCGAAGGGGCAGCCGGGGTCGGTGTAGTCGGTGATCGTCAGCTCGGCCATGGCGTCTCGATTCTCACAGGGGGCGGGTTCTTGGACTGAGCCTAGATGGTGGACTGCACAACCATCTAGGCTCGGTAGTCCCGATGCCCGAACTGCCCGAAGCCGAGCGCGCCCGCGGCGCCCTGGAAGCGATCCTGGGACGCCGGATCGCCCGCGTCCACGACGGCGACACCTACGTGTCGCGTCCGCACGCGCCCGGGGAGATCGCGGCGGGGCTCGTCGGGCACACGTTCGCCACCGCACGGCGGCGGGGCAAGTTCCTGTGGCTGGAGACCGACGACGGCCCGGTGCTGGGTCTGCACCTGGGCATGGCGGGGCGGATCGTCGTCGACGACGGCGACGACGTCTCGCGGTGGGATCGCTTCGCCGTCGAGTTCGACGACGGGACGCGGATGGCGCTGCGCGACAAGCGCCGGCTCGGTCGCGCGGTGCTCAACCCCGATTTCAGCCACGTCGGCCCCGACGCCGCCGGCGTCAGCCGCGACGACTTCCGCCGCATCGTCGGGGCGGGTCACACCGCGGTCAAGGCGCGCCTGCTCAACCAGGGCGCGATCTCCGGCGTGGGCAACCTGCTCGCCGATCAGGCGCTGTGGCAGGCGCGGATCTCGCCCACACGTTCGACCGCGAGCCTGACCGACGAGGATCTGGACCGCCTGCGCCGCGAGCTGCGCTCGGCGGTGCGCTCGGCGATTCGCAAGGGCGGCGTGCACACGGGCGCCTTCATCCCCGCCCGCGGTCGCGAGGGGCACTGCCCGCGCGACGGACACAGCCTCAACCGCGCGACGGTCGGTGGGCGCACCACGTACTGGTGCCCGGCCTGCCAGCTCTGAGCCAGACGCAAGTAAACCTATAAGTTTACTTTGGCACGGCGGCGAGCAGGCCGTCCAGCTGCCCCATGACGACGTCGAGCACCTGGAGGTGGTTGCGCTCGAAGATCATCCCGTGCCCGTTGCCGCGCACCCCGTGGTCGGCGAGGCGCAGCAGCGCGACGTTGGCCCCCTCGCCGGCGAGGTAGTCGCGCACCTCGGTGTCGAAGTGGCCCAGCAGCGACGCCTCGGCGGTGACGAGCAGGACCGGGATGTCGTTCAGGCCGCCCAGCGGCACGGCGGTGAGGCCGTGGGGGAGGCCCGGGAGGCCGTCGGCGGCCGGGCGAAACGGCGGACCGAACGGCTCGAGGGCGACGATCGCGCGCACCAGCTCGGGGCGAGCGGCGGCGATCAGCCAGCCCGCGGGGGCGCCCGCGGAGTGCGTGAACAGAACCGCCGGCCCGACCCGGTCGATCAGCTCCGCGCCCAGTTGGCGCTCGAGCCCGTGGGCGGCGGCCAGGTCGAGAGGCATGGAGCGACAGCTGGCCTGGAGCTGGAGGATCGCCGGGTCGGAGCCCGGCACGCCCCCGTCCCCCGGCCACTGCGTCTGCAGGTGCGCGGTCGGGTGCACGCCGTCGGGCGAGCGAAACAGCACGGCCAGCCCGTCAGCGTCCAGCGGCTCGCCCATCTCGCCGAGCGCGCCGGCCCACTGGGCGCCGCGCCCGTGCCCGGGGCGGTCGACGGTGTAGACGCGATGGCCGCGGCCCGCCAGCTCCGTCGCCCAGCCCGGTCGCCCGTCGGGCGTGCCCAGCCAGTCGAGCCCCTGGCCCCCGCCACCGTGGATGAGCACCAGCGCGGGGCGGTCCTGCGCCCCGGAGCCGTGTCGCTCCACGTACATGGGCGCCTCGCCGCCGGCGCCGATCCAGAACCTGGCCCTGCCCGCTGCGTCGTCGTCCATGGCCGCGCACCCTACCGCTGCCGGGCCTACGGCGGGAGCCGTAGACTCTCCCCGCCGCGGGCCTTTGAGACACGGGCCCGCGCGCGTCTTGTCGTCAGCATGAGGAGGAGTTGGCATGGCTCGAGGTATCCGGCGGCTGCGCGGGGCGATGCTCGTCCTCGCGGTGATCGGCCTGGCCGCGGCGGCGCCCGCGAGCGCCAAGCTCGGCGTCACCTGGATGAAGGGCTACGCCTCCCCCGGAACTCCGGCCAAGTACAACAAGGTCGGGGTCATCAAGGTCGGCTCGCCCCGCGCGCGCAACGTGCTCGTGCTCGAGCCCGGGACGTCGGCGGGCGCCGGCTACTTCGTGCCGCTGGCGCAGTGGATCGTCTCCCGCGCGCCCGGCTGGCAGGTGTGGTCGGTGGAGCGCCGCGAGAACCTGCTCGAAGACCAGTCAGAGCTCAACCTGGCCAAGGCGCACAAGGTCTCGGTCACCCAGATGTTCAACTACTACCTGGGCTATCTGTCCGATGCCAGTATCACCCAGCACATCCACCCGGTGCCCGACTCGGCGGTGCCCTTCGCGCGCCAGTGGGGCCTGAAGGTCGCCGTCGAGGACCTGCACGATGTGATCGGCGCCGCCCGCAAGCTCGGCGGGCACGTGGTGCTCGGCGGCCACTCGCTGGGTGGGTCCGTCGTCACTGCCTACGCCACCTGGAACTTCGGGGGCAAGCCCGGCGCCGATGAGCTGAGTGGGCTCGTCTACGACGACGGCGGCAGCTCGTCTGAGGTGGTCTCGGCGTCCGCGGCGCGCACGGAGCTGGCGACGCTGGCCAAGAGCACGCCGTGGCTGGCCTTCTCCGGCGTCCCGGCGCCGCTATTGGGGCTGTTCTCCGCCGTCGGCTCGACCGCAGCGCTCGTTGCCCCCAACGCGCCGTCGAGCTCGCAGTCGTTCTCGCTCACGCCGTCGGTGCTCAAGCCGCCGGTGCCCGCCACCAACCTGGCCACGTTCGGCTTTGACACCGACGTCAAGACCTCCAAGCTGGTGTTCGCCGCCCAGGCCCACGTCGGCCAGCTCAACACGAGCGTGAGCCCGGCCGGCTGGTCGAGCGCCGGAGCCATCACCCCGATCAAACGCTGGGCCGCCATGCTGGCCGGCGCCGGGATGAGCAACGTCGACGGCAGCGAGTGGTACTTCCCCCAGCGCCTCACCGATGACACCGGCGCTGTGGACCAGGGCAACGCCAACCCCGCCCAGAAGGTGCTGGGCGTGGACACGACGATGGGCCACAAGCTCCCGCGGTCGCTCCGTATCTACGCCTTCGGCGCCTTCGGTGGAACGCTCATCACCAAGGGCGCGGCGGCATTGGCCAAGCAGAGCCGGATCCCGCGCGGCCAGGTGCTGCTGGTCAGCCGCCACGGCACCTACGCCCACAACGATCCGGCGGCGGCGTTCCCGCACAACGTCTTCTTCAGCAACCTGATGACGTTCCTGGGCAAGGTGGTCAAGCGCTAGACGCTCTCCCCCGGGGCGTAGACTCGCCCGCAGTAAGGGGACCCTACGCAGGGGGGAAGCCATGGCAGCGTCTGACCGTGTTCCCGTTGTCGGCAGCGAGCGCGGGCTCTCGCCCGGTGACAGCCGGGTGGGTGACGTCGATCCGCAGTCCGAGGTCGAACTGACCGTCTACGTGCGTCCGCGCGCGCCCATCGACTGGGTGGATGCGGAGTCCGCCCGCGCCCCGGCGCTGCGACGGCTCCCCAGCCGCGAGGAGTGGTCCGACATGCACGGGGCCAGCGACGAGGACCTCAGGGCGGTGGCGAGCTTCGCCCACGACGCCGGCCTCACCGTCGCCGATCTGGACTCGGCACGTCGCGCCGTCCATCTCCGCGGCCGGCTGCAGGCGGCGGCCGACGCCTTCGAGGCGACGCTGGAGGGTCGCTACCGGGCGGAGAACGGCAGCGGCGAGTACCGCTGCCGGTCCGGTGCGCTCACCGTTCCCGCCGCGCTGGGCGAGGTCGTGACGGGGGTGTTCGGCATCGACGACCGGCCTCAGGCGCGGCCCCAGCTGCGCCGGCACGCCCAGGCGGACGCCGCGTCATCGTTCACGCCGGTTCAGGTGGCGGAGGCCTACGCCTTCCCGTCCGGGGCGACAGGGCAGGGTCAGACCGTCGGCATCGTCGAACTCGGCGGCGGCTTTGACACCACTGATCTCACCACGTACTTCGAGGGGCTGGGCCTGACCAAGCCCAGCGTGATCGCCGTCTCGGTCGACGGCGGACAGAACGCCCCGGGCGCCGACGAGAACGCCGATGGCGAGGTCATGCTCGACATCGAGGTGGTCGGCGCCGTCGCGCCGAGCGTGGCCATCGTCGTGTACTTCGCGCCCAACACCGACCAGGGCTTCATCGACGCGGTCTCGATGGCGGTGCATGACACCACGCACAAGCCGTCGGTGGTCTCGGTGAGCTGGGGGGAGTCAGAGGACGCGTGGACCGCGCAGGCGCGGACGCAGATGGAGCAGGTCCTCACCGAGGCGGCGGGCCTGGGCGTCACAGTCACGGTGGCCGCCGGGGACAACGGCTCGACCGACGGGGTCACCGACGGCGAGCAGCACGTCGATTTCCCGGCCTCGGCGCCCCACGCGCTGGCCTGCGGCGGGACCTCGCTGCGCGCGTCGGGCGCGACCATCGACTCAGAGACCGTGTGGAACGACCCCGGTGACGGCGCGACTGGCGGCGGCATCAGCCGCCAGTTCCCGGTGCCCAGCTACCAGGCCAACGCAAAGCTGCCCTCCAATGTCGACAGCGACGCCGCCGGGCGCGGCGTGCCGGACGTCGCCGGCGACGCCGATCCGCAGACCGGCTACGTGATCCGCGTCGACGGCGCGCAGGAGACGGTCGGCGGCACGAGCGCGGTGGCGCCGCTGTGGGCCGGGCTCACGGCGTGCCTGAACGAGCGGCTCGGCGCGCCGTTGGGGTTCGCGCAGCCTCTGCTGTACCCGCTGCTGGGCAGCAGCTCGTTTCACGACATCACCTCGGGCAACAACGGCTCGTATGCCGCCGGGCCCGGCTGGGATGCGTGCACCGGGCTGGGCTCTCCCGACGGCACCGCGCTGGCGGCGGCGCTGTCACCGTCCGGCGCTGCCCCCACGGCGTAGTCGAAGCGCTTCGAGGCCGGGTCGTTGCATATGATGCGCGCGTGATCGACGAGAGCAGAGGCTCGGTGTGGTTTCTCACCGGCAGCCAGCATCTGTACGGCGAGGAGACCCTCCGGCAGGTGCACGAGCACTCGCGCAGGATCGCCGAGGCGCTCAACGACAGCCCGGCCATCCCGCTCACGATCGTCGATCGCGAGCCGCTGACCGACGCCGACGCCATCCGCCGGGCGCTCGCGGAGGCCAGCGCCGACGACGACTGCGTCGGTGTGATCGCCTGGATGCACACGTTCTCCCCGGCACGGATGTGGATCGGCGGCCTCAACGCGCTACGCAAGCCGCTGCTGCACCTTCACACGCAGTTTGACCGCGAGCTGCCGTGGGGCGAGATCGACATGGACTACATGAACCTCAACCAGTCGGCGCACGGCGACCGCGAGTTCGGCTACATCGAGAGCCGGATGGGGGTGTCGCGCAAGACCATCGTCGGACACTGGTCTGACCGGCTGGTGCAGGAGCGAATCGGGATCTGGATCCGCGCGGCGTGCGGCTGGCAGGAGGCCCAGCGGCTGCGGATCGCCCGGTTCGGCGACAACATGCGCGATGTCGCGGTCACCGAGGGCGACAAGGTCGGCGCCCAGATCACGCTCGGCGCCACGGTCAACGGCTACGGCGTGGACGGGCTCTCAGACGCGGTGGAGCACGCGCGCGAGGCGGCCGTCGAGGAGCTGCTCGAGCGCTATGACGATGAGTACGACCTCGCGGCGGAGCTGCAGTCCGACGGCGCGCGGCGTGAATCGCTAGTCCAGGCCGCACAGATCGAGGTGGGGCTGCGGGCGGTCCTGCTCGACGGCGGCTTCGGGGCCTTCACCGACACCTTCGAGGACCTGGGCCGCCTGCCCCAGCTTCCGGGGATCGCCGTGCAGCGGCTGATGGCCGACGGCTACGGGTTCGGCGCGGAGGGCGACTGGAAGACGGCGCTGCTGTTGCGCGTGCTCAAGGTGATGGCGCGCGGGCTCTCGGGCGGCACCTCGTTCATGGAGGACTACGTCTACCACCTGGGCCCCGGCCCGGCCAAGGTGCTGGGCGCGCACATGCTGGAGATCTGTCCCTCGATCGCCTCGGCGCGTCCGTCGTGCGAGATCCACCCGCTGTCCATCGGCGGCCGCGACGATCCCGTCCGCCTCGTCTTCACCGCCCCTCCCGGCCAGGCCGTGCTGGTCTGCCTCATCGACATCGGGGGCCGGCTGCGGCTCGTCGCCAACCAGGTGGATGTCGTCGCGCCCGACGAGGAGCTGCCCCGCCTGCCGGTGGCTCGCGCCGTCTGGGAGCCGCGCCCGGAGCTGTCGACGGCGGCCGAGGCGTGGCTCATGGCGGGGGGCTCGCACCACAGCGTGTTCACGACGGCGCTGAAGCTCGAGGCACTGCAGGATTTCGCCGAGATCGCCGGGATCGAGCTGCTGGTCATCGACGAGGACACCACCATCCGGCAGTTCACCAACGAGCTGCGCTGGAACCAGGCCTACTACCACCTCGCGCGCGGGCTGTAGGCGGCGCGGCGCCGCGCAGGCGAGGCGGCGCGGCGGCGCGGTGCCGCTCAGGCGCTCGGCTCAGCCGGCGAGATCGCCCCACAGCCGCCGGCCCAGCCCCGACGCCCGCGCCACCGGGCGGCCCACCGCGGCGCGCACGCTCTCCTCGGTGCCGGCCAGGATCAGCCGCTGTTGGGCCCGGGTGGCCGCGGTGTAGAGCAGCTCGCGGGTGAGGATGCGCGACTCCGGGGAGGGCAGCAGGACGGCGGCGCTGGAGAACTGGGACCCCTGGCTCTTGTGTACGGTCATGGCGTAAACGGTGTCGACCGCGCCCAGTCGGCTGGGGCTGTGCTCGACCGTCTCATCGCCGCGCGCGAAGGCCGCGGCCACCCGGCCGTCCCCGTGCGCGATGACGACGCCGGTGTCGCCGTTGTTGAGGCGCAGCTCGTAGTCGTTCTCGTTGACGAGCAGCGGACGGCCGACATACCAGCGGTCCTCGGGGTCCAGACCGGCGAGCTCGGCGGCGAGCCAGCCCTCCATCCGCGCCGTCCACGTCGCCACCCCGTAGGGCCCGCGCCGGTGGGCGCACAGGATCCGGAACGAGCCCAGCGCAGCGAGCGCCTCGGGCGCGCGGCCGGCGCGAGCCGCCTGAATGGTGGCGCGCGCCGCGACCAGCGCGGGCTCTGACACGCGGGGCATCGCCTCCTGCTCGGCCACGTCGCCGTCGAGCCACACGACGTCGTCGCCACCCGCGCGCAGCAGCTCGATCACGGCGTCGGCGTCGCCGGCGCGGATCGCGGTGGCCAGGCGCGCGATCCCGCCGCCGAAGCGATGCACCTGGTCGAGCACCACGATCTCCGGTGGGCGGGATCCGGTCCGCGATGCCGCTGCGCCAAGCCCGTCCCCGCCCGTTCCCACGATGTCGCCCAACACCGCGCCGGCCTCGATGGAGGCCAGCTGCCCCGGGTCCCCGACGAGGATGAGCCGGGCCCCGGAGCGCAGCGCCTCGATCAGCCGCGCCATCAGCGACAGCGAGACCATCGAGGTCTCGTCGACGATGACCACGTCGTGGGCGAGGCGCTGGTTGCGGTCGTGGCGAAAGCGGCTGCTGCTCCCCGGCCGCCAGCCCAGCAGGCGATGGATCGTCGAGGCGCGCAGCGCCGACAGCTCATCGCGGATGCGGCCATCGACGTCCAGGGAGCCGGCCTCGGCGTGGACCGATTCCTGCAGCCGCGCCGCGGCCTTGCCCGTCGGCGCTGCCAGCGCGACGAGCGGGAAGGAACCGCCCGCGGCGGCCGCCTGCTCGCAGATCAGGGCCACGATCCGCGCCACCGTTGTCGTCTTGCCGGTGCCGGGGCCGCCGGCCACGACCGACCAGCGGTGCGTCACCGCGGCGGCCGCCGCCTGTGACTGGCGGCCGGACGCGTCGGCTCCGAACAGGCGCGACAGTCCGTCGGTGAGCACCTCGGGATCGACGCCCGACGGCGGGCGGGCGGCCATGGCCCGCAGCGCGCGGGCCACCCCGACCTCCTCGGCCCAGTAGCGGTCCAGGTACAGCCACGAGCCGACGAGCCGTAGCGGGCGCACCTCCCCGGCCACGGGGCGATCGCCGGTGGCCACGAGCGGGCTGGCGCCCACGCGCGCGATCCACGGCTGGGGCTCGGGCCAGTCCAGCGCGGCGAGGTCGATCAGTTCCTCGGCGTCGACCGCCGCGGTGTCGCGGATCCGGGCCAGATCGACGTGCACGTGGCCCAGCCGCGGGCCGCGCACGGCGAGCGCGGCGGCCAGCAGGACGGTCTCGTCATCCTCGCCGCTCAGGCGTGCCAGTTCGCGGGCGACGTGGATGTCGGCGGCATCGATCACGCCCGCCTCGTTGAACTCGCGCAGTAATCCCGATGCCTGCAACGCGAAGCGGGCCGCGAACGGATCGCGCTCACGGGCGGCCGCGGCGGGCTCGCTGACGCTCATGGCCCGGGGGTGGGTGGGTCGGGGTCCAGTGCGTCGCTGAGCGCCGGCACCAGGCCGAGCGGGGCGGGCCATCCGAACACGCCGGTGCGCGGCGCGCCGCCGTCCGGCCCGCCGGCGCCGGTCATCCCGCGCACGAACAGGTAGACGACGCCGGCGAGGTTGACCGCGGGGTCATAGCCGGGCAGCCGCCAGCGCAGAAAGCGGTGCAGGGCGATCGCGTAGAGCAGCGCCTGCAGCGCGTAGTGGTGGCGCAGCATCTCGGCGGCCATCGCCTCCGGGCGGTAGTGCTGGGCGGTGAGCGGCTCGTCGGGGGCGCCGAGCCAGTTGGTCTTGTAGTCAAGGACCGCAAAGCGCGGGACCGCGGGATCCTGGCGGGCGGGGTCCGATACCCGCACGACCAGGTCCAGGCTGCCGGTGAGATAGCCGCGGACGCTCTGGCGCAGGCGGGCGTCCTCGAGGCGCTCGGCATAGCCGGCCAGCGGGTCGTCGGCGCCCGTGTGGGCGCGGAGCACGCTCGCGATCCGCGTCAGCGTCAGCCACCCGCTCGGCTGGTCGCCGCCGGCCAGCGGCAGCTCGAAGCCGAGCTCGTCGAGGCGATCGCGGCGAGCGACGTCGCGCAGCCGCCGGTCGCCGAGCACGGGTCCGAGCGGGGTCTCGAGTACGGCGTGCAGCCCCGTGACCAGTGCGTCGGCGGGCCCCACGTCGACCGCGCGGCGCCCCTGGACCTCCGCGATCCGCGCGGCCAGCTCGGCATCGATGTCGGTGGCGGTGAAGTCGGTGGCCTCCAGCACGCGGTGCACGAAGGTCCCGACGTCAACCCCGGCGGGCATGGCCGCGAGCGCCACGGGGACCTCGTCCTCGGGCACGGGGGCCGCGTCGGGGGTCGGGGGCCCGGCGGCCGGCCCGGGGACCGGGGGCTCGTCGGCGAGCAGTGGCTGCTCGGGCTCGCTGGTGACCCAGTCCTCGTGGCTGGCCGCGGTGATGTCGCTGTAGGAGGTGCGCCGCCAGCGCAGGTCGAGGCTGCGCGCGAACGGCGATACGGCCAGCGCGGCGGGCGGCGTGCGGTCCGGGCGCCAGATCGCCGCCTCGCTCAGCTGGGAGCGCTCGACGCTGATTGTGTGACCGGGGCCGCCCGTGGCGTCGGCCAGACCGCGAAACCGGTTGACGATCGCCTGGTCTGACGGCGTGGAGCCCCCGCTGGGCTCCACGTCGCCGGCGTCGTTGCGCGCGAACAGCAGCCGCCCCAGCGGCGAGTCGCGGCTGTCGTAGGAGCCCGCCCACCAGACGACGGCCTGATGGCGCGCGCGGGTGAGCGCGACGTAGGCCAGGCGCAGGTCCTCGCCGCGCTGCTCGCGGATGAACTGCTCGCGGTGGTGGGCGAAGTCGCGACCCTCGAGCGCGACGTCGATGGTGCGACCGTCCCCGGCCTCAGGGTCGTGGAAGAACACCGGTCGCGGCGGCCGGTCAGGGATGTAGCCGGCCTCCCACAGGAACGGGAGGTAGACGACGGGGAACTCCAGGCCCTTGCTGCGATGGATGGTGAGGACCTGCACCGCCTCGGCGTCCGATTCCAGCCGTCGGCTGCGTTCCTCGTCGGCGGTGTCGATCTCGGCCTCGGCGATCCGGGTGCGCAGCCACCCGGTGAGCGCGGTGGGCCCGAGCTGCTCCTCGGAGGCGGCGGTGTGCAGCAGTTGCCCGATGTGGCGCAGGTCGGTGAGGCTGCGCTCGCCGGTGGCGTCGCCCAGGACGCGCGCCGCCAGCGCCGGTCCCTCGGTCCCGTCGCGCATGACGGTCTCCAGCAGTGACGCCACGCCCCGGGTCCGCAGGACGCGGGCCCATTCGTGCAGGCGGCGGTGCACGTCCTCCCATTCCCGGGAGTCGTCGTCGGCCTCGGCCAGGCGCTCCGCCCGCCAGCCCACGAACGCCGTGAGCGCCGCCGAGTGGGCGCGGGCGATCGATGCCGGGCGCTCCAGCGCCTCGAGCAGGCGCAGCCACTGCCGCGCGGGCTCAGTGCCGAACACGCTGCCCGCGCCGTTGATGACCGCCGGCACGCCGACGTCCTCCAGCGCCTCGCGAATCATGGCGGCCTGGCGGTTGGTCCGCACCAGGACGGCGATGTGGGCGGGCTGCACCCGCTCAGAGCCCGCCCCGGCCGGGCCCTCTGGCCCGTCGGCGGCGTCTCCGCGCGCTCCGGCAGCGGCCACCCGCGCGCGGGAGTTCAGCAGCGCGACGATGTCGGCGGCCACATCGCAGACGACGTGGCGGCGCGCATCGGCCGCTCGGGCATAGCCCCGCGGGGTCTGGGGGAGGTCCGTACGGAGCGCCACCCGCAGCCGCAGGGGCGCCGCCACCGGCGCGCCGGTCAGCCCCGGCGCCTGGTGGGCGTCCGCCGCACGCACCTGGCGGTATTCGATCCCCTCATGGCCGAGCTTGACCCCGGAGAACAGCGCGTCGTGGGCGTCGATCAGGCCCTGGTCAGAACGCCAGTTGATCGGCAGCGTGGCCCGAGTCTCGGCGGCGCGGGCTGCCTCGAGGTAGGCGTACACATCAGCGCCGCGGAAGGCGTAGATCGCCTGCTTGGGATCGGCGATGAGGACCAGGGTGGCCGGGTGGTGGGTCCGACCGTCTCCGAAGGCCAGGCGCAGGATCTCCCATTGGGCGGGATCGGTGTCCTGGAACTCGTCGACCAGCACCACCTCGTAGCGCGCCCGCAGCTGGGCGCCGACCGCGGCCCCGCCGGGGCCGGCCAGCGCGCTCTTGAGCCGCTCCACCAGGTCGTCGTAGGTCATCACCATCATTGCGCGCTTGCGCGCCTCGAACTCGCGGCGGGCGGCGTCGGCGAGCCCCAGCCGCATGCGCGGCACCTCGCTGTCGTCGCTCACGATCCGTGCCGACGGGTTGTCGATCGCGGCGCGGGCGATCGCGCCGGCCTCGGCCCGCCCGAACGCCGCCGTGCCGTCCGGGTTGAGCCTCTGGGGCGAGAACCGCCGGATGTAGAGGTCGTCGACGACGTCGTCAACGAGGTCAGACAGGTCCTCGACGAAGGTCACATCGGGCTCGAGGTCGCCGGCGATGCCCAGCCCGCCGAGCATCTCCTGGCAGAAGCCGTGCGTGGTGGCGATGGTGGCGGCATCGAAGCTGGCGATGGCGCGCGCCAGGTTCTCCCGGTGGGAGTCGGCGTCCTCGCGGGCGAGCAGCGTCACCACCGGGTCCTCGTCGTTGGGCGCCGGCGCTCCCGCCAGGCGCCGGGTCAGGCCGCGCTCGACGCTCACCAGCCGCTCGCGCACCCGCTCGCGCAGCTCGCCGGTGGCGATGCGGGTGAAGGTGACCAGCAGCAGGCGCTCGAGCGGGATCCCCTCAGCGACATAGCGGGCCGTCAACGCGGCGATGGTGTACGTCTTGCCGGTTCCGGCGCTGGCCTCCAGGACGGTCACCCCGCGGGGGAGCTCCCCGCACGGGTCAAACGCGACCGGCTGCAGCGGCATGGCCCGGGCGCTCATCGGGCGCGCACCTCCTCGCGAGCCAGCAGCCCCTCCCACAGGCGCCGGGCCAGCCGTCCGAACCGGGACTCCTCGGCCTCGATCCAGCCCTCGCCGGCCTCGCCGTCGACGGGCGCGATCTCCAGCACCTCGGGCAGCGTCAGCACCGCGCCGAAGGCCATCTGGTGCTCGGGCTCACGGTCCTCCTTGTCGAAGTTCCACTCGGTCTCCCACTCCTTGGCCGCGGCCGCGTGGCCGTCCTGGCCCTGGCGCGCCGCCGCGGCATAGGCGGCGGAGGTCTGGCAGAACATCGGCAGCGGCTCGCGCATGCCGCGGTCATAGAGGTCCATCAGGATCGCCAGCTCCGCTCTGGCCGCCGCGAGCCGCGCGTCCGCGCTGTCGCCAATCGGCTCGATCCACGCCGTGCGCACATCGCCGTGGCCCTGGCCGCGTCCCACCGTCGCCGCCGCGAAGGGCCGCTCGGGGGCGCTGGCCGTGAGGGCCAGCAGCCGCACCCAGGCGGCGATCCGGTGCTTGGCCGATACGCGCGAGAAGGTGGTGGTCAGCAGCAGGTCGCCGCTGACCCCGGTGACGGTGCCGCTGAGCAGGCGGCCGTCGTCCAGCGCGACGCGCACGTCGACGGGCTCGCCGCCCACCGGAGCGCCCGCCGGAGCGCCCGGCGCAGGCGCACCGGCGCCAGCCCCCACGAGCGCCGGCGCCACCGCGTGAGCGCGGTCCACGATCCCGGTCACGATCGGCGAGAGGTCATCGATCACCGGCTTGCCCAGGACGCCCGGCGGCAGCGTCCCGCGCGCGATCTCGGCCAGGATCGCCGTGCGCTGGTCGATGCCGCGCAGCCGCGCCTCGAGCAGCCGCTGGCCCACGCCCCAGCGCTGGAGGCCGTCCAGCTCCACCGACAGCTCGTCCTCGATCTCGTCGGCGGCCGAATACAGGCCGATCCCGAGCCGCTGGCGCAGGAAGGCCCGCACCGGATGCTCGACGAAGCGCACCAGGTCGGCCAGCTCGACCACGGTCGCGGGGCGCTGCGAGAGCGGCCCACCCAGGAACGGTCGGGGCGCCGAGCGCGTCCCGGCCAGCGCCTGGGCGCCGGCGAGTGCCGCGGCGTCAAAGCTCCACGGCTCCGGCCCGGCGATCGTCCCCGCGATGAAGTTGCGCGGATCGAACGGCTGCAGCGGGTGGCGGATCACGAGCCGCTTGCGGGCGAGCTCCCCGTCCGCGCAGCGCACGGTGGAGTCGACCGCATCCAGCAGCTCGCCGACGGGAACGGCCGGAGCCCGGCGTGCGTTGGTGCGCTCGTCGTTGCCGCTGTAGGTGACGATCAGGCGCTCGCTCGCGGCCAGCAGCGCGTCGAGCAGGAGCTGGCGGTCCTCGCTGCGCGGATCGCGCTCGCCCAGGTGGGGGTGCTCGAGCATGAGGTCGTCGCCGTCGCGCGGGGCCTTGCGCGGAAACGCTCCGTCGTCGAGCCCGAGCAGGCAGACGACCCGATGCGGCACCGAGCGCATCGGCTGCAGCGTGCAGATCGTGAGGTGGCCGGTGCGGAAGTTGGCGCGGGTGGGGCGGCCCTCCAGGCGCCGCGCCAGCAGCGCCCGCACCTCGGCGGGCGCCAGCTGTGCCGGTGGGGCGTCGCCGCTCTCGGCGACCAGTTCGTCGAGCAGCCGCTGCAGCTCGGCGCGCTGCCAGCGGTCGCGCAGCCCGGTGGCGGTCAGCGCGTCCGCGGCCTGACCGATGGCCTCGGCCCACTCCGCCAGCGTCTGGCGGGCGCTCAAGGAGCGCACCGCCTGCCCCACGCGCGCGACCAGCTCGGTGAACCGCCCGGCCAGCTCGATGGCGCGGCTGTCGACGTCGTCAAGAGGGAGCACGCCGGCGAACAGGCGCTGGTCATCCTCGGTCATCGTGACCCCCAGCAGCAGCCGCTGCAGGCCCGTCTGCCACGTTCCGCTGGTCAGCGTGTCGAGCTTGTACGGGGCCCGGTGGGGGGCATCGAGCCCCCAGCGGATGCCCGCCTGGGAGATCCAGTCGGCCAGGCGGGTGATGTCGTCGTCGTCGAGGCGAAAGCGGCGGCGTACCGGCCCGCGGTCGGCGAGGTCGAGCAGCTGGGAGGCGGTGAGGCGCTGCTCGGCCAGGTCAAGCAGCTGTGCCACCACGCCGAGGACGGGGTTGGTCTGGCGCAGCGAGCGGTCAGCCAGACGCACGCGGAGGTCCACGGAGTCCTCGCCGTCGGGCTCACCGGCCCCGAAGGTCGCCTGGATGAGGGGGGCGAAGGTCTCGATGTCCGGGCACATGACGATGACATCGCGCGGCTCGAGCTCCGGATCCTCGGCGAGGACGTGCAGGATCGCATCGCGGACCACCTCCACCTGGCGCGCGCGCCCGTGACACGAGTGGATCTCGATGCTGCGGTCATCGGCCGCCAGCAGCGGGCGTTCATCCGCCGCGCCGGGCAGCGGCGCGCCGGGGGCGGCGCGGTCCTCGCGCACGTCCTGCTGGATGCGGCCGAGCAGCGTGTCCGGGGCGGGGGGCGAGGCGTGGTGGGCGTCAGACAGCTCGGGCGCGCCCGCGGCGAGCACCAGCTGCATCTCACGCGAGTCCCGTCCCCAGGAGGCCAGCAGCCGGTTGGCGGCCAGCGTGACGGTCCGGTCGTCCTCCCGGCGCGCGACGACCGTGCGCTGAGACCGGTGTGTCACCTTCTCCCACAGCGACGGCGACGGGTGTAACAGGAGCAGGTGAAGGTCCCGGCCGGCCGCGAGCGCGCGCAGGATCTCCAGGTGGCCCGCCGGCACCCGGGTCAGCCCGAAGAGGGCGACCCGCGCGGGCAGGTCCAGCAGCGACGGATCATCGGCGATCCGTTCGCAAGCGCGGCCCGTGCGCTCGGCCAGGTCCGCGACCCCGATCCGCGCGCGCAGCCGCCGCCACAGCTCGGCCTGCCAGGCCGAGGGCGCGGGCAGCGGCGCCCCGACGGCGTCGAGGTCCTCGCCGCGGGCCCACGCAGTGAGCATCTCTGGGCGGTGCAGGGCGTAGCGGTCAAACAGGCCGACCAGGTGGCGGACCGTGGTCAGACGGCGGCTCTGCCGGGCCGGGTGCATCGGGTCTGAGGCCGCGGTGTCAGCTCCCAGATAGGCCGCCAGCGTTGCCAGCCAGGGCTCGGGCAGGGCCTCCTCCACCACGGAGAGCAGCGGCCACACCGAACGCTCGGGCAGCCACGGGTCCTCCGCCGGGTCGATCCCGGAGGCGGCGGCCACCGCGTCGGTGACGAGCCGGTGCGGGGACGGGAACTCGACGTTGGCGCAGATCCCGTCGGTACGGCCGCCGCGTGCGCCGAGCACGCCGGACATCCGCTGGGTCAGCCAGCGCTCCATGCCGCGCGTCGGGACCGCGACGACCTCAGGCGCGAAGGGGTCGTCCGGGCTCTGGGACAGGAGCGCGGCGAGGGCGTCGGCGAGGGCGTCGGCTCGGGAGGCACGGTGGATGTGGAGCACGCCCACACAGGGTATCCCCGGCATCGGCAGCGCCACACGGGGTCACGATCCGCGCGAGAGTGCAAATTCTTTGTGTCAATTGCTTGCATTGCGCCACTCCGTGAGTTACTCTGGCGAGGATCCTTATTGGAGTCACCTCTATGACGAGCACCTACGACATCCTTCTCTCGGCCAAGACGGCGCACCACAGCGGCGCCGATTTTGGCGTGCGGGCGTGCCGAGCAGGCAGCGCCGGTGCCGCGATGTGGGCCCCTGCCGGGATCCGGACCGCGACCGTCGAGACGTCCCGCAATCTTGATGCCCTTGCTACGAGGAGCGCAGGCTGACCAGAGCCGGCGCACAGCGAACTCGAAGCAAGGGCGACCCCAGGGGTCGCCTTTTTTGTGCCCAAAACCGCGTTCACGAACCATCGGAGACCAGCATGCTCACATTCCAGTCCACCGGCCGTTAGCCGGATTCCGCGTTTGACCGGCATCGCGCCGGTTCCGACGTAGCTACATCTGCGCACTCATCACCGCGCACCAAAGTGACACTCACTCCGGTGGGTCGCTCAGTGCTGCGCGAACGGTGACACCTGCGCGCATCAACATTCACTGTGACACAAGGACAGGCATCATGTATCTCAATCGAGATGAGTTCCTGCTGCTCTCACGCACCGGCAGGGGCCCATATTCAACGCGCGCCGGACCAGGCCCCGACGAGGTCTTCGAGGCCGGCCTGACCAGCCGTCGCATCCGCCGCCGTGCCCGCAGCGGGCTGACCCTCCGCAAGGACGGTCTGGGGCGGGGATTGCGCCACGTGCTGGGCCCCCGAGGCCGGGGCTCGGCGCGGGCCTCCCGCACGCTGGAGCCCATCGACCACGAGTACCTGGAGTTGGAGTTCGCGGTCGGGTTCCCGCCCGAGGGAGACACGCTGTCGTAATCGTGAGGGCCGCCCGGGGCGGGGCGGCCCTCGTCGTTCTGTGAACATCTGCGGTGGATGAGCCTCACCGCTACCCGTAGGGATTTCGCCGCCGACGAGGCCCTCCTCACCGATGTGCTGCGCGAGGTGATCGCGATGGGCGACGGGGCCGACGCCCTGCGCCTGCTCGACGACGCCGTCGCCCTCGGGCAGGAGGCTCGGCTCGGGGACGAGCGGGCCGCCGACCGGTTGGCCGAGCTCGTGGCCGGTCTCACTCTCGACGAGACCGAGATGCTGGTGCGCGCGCTCACCCGCTGGTTTCAGCTCGTCAACCTGGCCGAGGACAACGAGCGCGTGCGGCGGCTGCGCGCGCGTGATGCCGCGGACCCCGAGCGTCCGCGCGCGGGCTCGCTGCGCCACGTGATGTCGGGGCTGCGCGAGGCCGGCGCGACAGGGGATGACATCGCCGAGGTTCTGAGCAACGCGGAGCTGCGACTGGTCATGACCGCGCACCCCACCGAGGCGCGGCGGCGGACCACGATCGACAAGCTGGCGCGCGTCTTCGGAGTGCTGCGCGAGCTCGACGAGCGCGCGCAGACGCCCCCCGCGGACGCCCGGCGCCGGCTGCTGGCCACCGTGCAGGAGCTGTGGGGCTCAGACGACCTGCGCGCCGCCGAGCTGACCGTCAGCGACGAGGTGCGCGGCGGCCTCATCCACTTCTCCTCGACCCTGGCCGACACGGTCCCCCGCATCTACCGCGACCTCGAGGAGGCGGTGGCCGAGTTCTACCCGGAGACGGCGGACCGGCCGCTCGCGGTGCCGCCGCTGCTCAGCTTCGGCTCTTGGATCGGCGGAGACCGGGACGGGAACCCGTTCGTCACGCCGGAGACGACGGTGGCGGCGCTCGAGCTGATGCGCGAGCAATGCCTGCGGCTCCTGGAGGCGCGGCTCGAGCAGCTCGCCGGGCGGCTGTCGCTGTCTGAGCGCCTGACCGGCCCCGCCGTTGGGCTCGAGCCCATCCTGGCCGCCGGGCGCGAGCGCTTCCCGGAGCTGGCCGAGCGCCTCGCGGGCCTCAATCTCGAGGAGCCCTACCGCCGGGCGCTGACCTTCATGCGCGAGCGCATTCGCGCCACGCAGACCCGCGCCGCCGGCGCCTACACGGAGCCCGACGAGCTCATCGCCGACCTGCGCCGGGTCGAGGCGTCGCTGCGTCAGGGGCAGGGCGCGCTCACCGCGGGCTCGGACCTGCGCGACGTCATCCGCCAGGTCGAGGTGTTCGGCTTTCACTTCGCGCGCCTGGACATCCGCGAGCACGCCCGCGTGCACCGCCGCGCGCTGGCCGAGATCTACGGCGCGCTGCGCGTCTGCGAGGACTACGAAGGGCTGCCCGAGGACGAGCGCGTGACGCTGCTGCAGGCGCAGATCGCGGATCGGCGCCCACTGATCCCGACCGACATCGACCGCTTCACCGAGACGACGCAGCAGACGATCGGCACCTTCCGCACCCTGCGCACCACGCTCGAGGACCGCGACCGCGGGGCGATCCAGTCCTACATCGTCTCCGGCAGCGAGGGCCCGGCCGACATCCTCGAAGTTCTGCTGCTCATGAAGGAGGCCAGCCTCTGCCGCGCCGGCGGCGAGATGGCCAGGCTGCGGGTCGTCCCGCTGTTTGAGGCCGGGGCGACGCTGCGGGCCGCGCCGCAGACGATGGAACGGCTGCTGGCCATGCCGGTCTACCGGGAAGCGTTGCGCGCGGTGGGCGACGAGCAGGAGATCATGATCGGCTACTCGGACTCCAACAAGGACGTGGGGTATCTCGCCTCGGCGTGGGCGGCCTACACGGCGCAGGTGCGTCTGGCGGAGGTCCTGACGCGCCACGACGTGAGCTGGTGCTTCTTTCACGGCCGCGGCGGCGCCGTCGGCCGCGGCGGCGGCCCGACCAACGGCGCGATCCTGTCCCTGCCCCCGGGCACGGTGCGCGGCCGTCTGAAGATGACCGAGCAGGGCGAGGTCCTCACCGCCAAGTACGCCGTACCCGAGATCGCCCACCGCGAGCTCGAACTGGCCGCCAGCGCCACGCTGGCCACGGGGCGGTCCCGGCCCCACCACGAATCAGAGCGCTTCGAGCGCCTCCTGGCTGAGATGGCCGAGGACTCGTCCGCGCTCTACCGCTCGATCGTCCACGACGATCCGGAGTTCGTCGCCTTCTTCGAGGCCGTCACGCCCGTGCACGAGATCAGCCGCCTGCGCCTGGGCAGCCGGCCCGCCAAGCGCACCGAGGCGGGTGGGATCGAGGATCTGCGCGCGATCCCGTGGGTGTTCAGCTGGACGCAGGCGCGCATCGTGCTCCCGGCGTGGCTCGGGCTGGGCACTGCGCTGCGCCACGCGCGCGAGCGACATGGGCTGGAGCTCCTGCAGCGGATGGCCGCCGAGTGGCCGTTCTTCACCAGCGTCCTGTCCAACGCCGAGATGGGCTGCGCCAAGGCCGATCTCGTGATCGCGCGCCGCTATGTGGAGCTGTGGGACGACGCCGGGCCGCGAGACCGGATCTGGGTCGCGCTGGAAGCCGAGCTTCAGGGCACGATCGAGGAGCTCGTGCTCATCGGCGGCGGTGAGCGGCTCCTTGACGGCGAGCCGGTGCTCCAGGCCTCGATCGACCGGCGCAACCCGTTCGTGGATCCGCTCTCCTTCGTGCAGGTCGAGTTGCTGCGGCGGCTGCGGCGCGGCCGGGCGGGGGCGGGGGACGCCCCGGAGCAGCTGGGCCGCGTGAGCCTGCTGACCATCAACGGGATCGCCAGCGGGCTGCGCAACACCGGGTAGCGCGCGAACGTCCACGGCGGCAACGACCGAGCCAGGGATGGTCTTCTCGTCCGCGGTCGGGTGCTCTAGCCTCTATCGACCGCCGATGCCCCACGCCCCCGACCTGTCCGGCCACGCCCTGGACGACCGCTACGAACTCCGCGCGATCCTGGGCGAGGGGGCGTTCGGCCGTGTCTACGAGGGCTTTGACCGTCGGCTGGCGCGGTTCGTGGCCGTCAAGGTCATCAAGCCGTGGTGGGCCGAGGATCCCGAATGGGTGGCCCTTTTCGAGCGCGAGACGCGGCTGCTGGCCCGGCTCAGCGACCCCGGGATCATCCGGATCTACGACGTCGGACACGCGCCCCAGGGCCTGTACTACGTGTCGGAGCTGGTGGACGGCGAGAGCCTGGCCGCGCGCCTGCGCCGCGGGCCGATCCCCGCCTGGGAGGCCTGCGAGATTGCCGCCCAGCTCTGCCGGGCGCTGGCCGGCGCTCACGCTCAGCGCATCGTGCACCGCGATGTAAAGCCCGCCAACATCATGCTGTCAGCGGAGGGGCGGGTGAAGGTGGGGGACTTCGGGGTCGCCCGCCTGGCCGAGGGCAGCACCGACGGGCGCGGTTCTCACCCGCCCTCGATCGTCGGCACACCGCGCTACATGGCTCCCGAGCAGGGGCGCGGGTTGCCCACCACATCCGCCACCGACGTCTACAGCGCCGGCGTGGTCCTGTACGAGATGCTGAGGGGCGCGCCGCCGTTCAGCGCGGCTTCGGCGGTCGAACTGGCGCTGCTGCACCTGCAGGAGCCCCCGCCGCCGCTGTCGGCGCGCCTGCCGACCTCGCTGGTGTCAATCACCGAGCGGTCGCTGGCCAAGGACCCGGCCAGGCGGTACGCCGACGGCGCCGAAATGGCCGAGGCCCTGGTCGGGGCGCGCCGCCGCTCAGACAGCGCGCGTCGTACCGGCCGGACCAGCCGTGCCGTCACGGGCCGCCCCGGGGCTGCTCCGGCTCGTGCCCGGAGCGCCGCTCACGTGTCGCGCCCGCGCCTGCTCGGCATCGCCGGAAACGGCTCGGGGTCCGCAGCGGGCTCGACGAGCACCATGGACCGGCCGGCGGATGACCTGGGCCCGCCCATCCCGCCCGCCCCGCTCACCCCACCGCTGCCTCCGCCGCCGCGCGGCCCCAACGGCACCCGCCGTGCCGCGCCGCCCTCACCGCGCCGCAACCTCAACCCCGCGGGCCGCCGGCGGGCCATCGCGGCCGTGGGCGTCGTCGTCACCCTGCTGGGAGCGATGGTGGTGGCCGCGCTGGTGATCGGCCACACCACCTACACCCACGTCCCCGCCCTCATGCACAAGACCGAGAGCCGGGCCAGAGCGGTGGCACACCACGCCCACGTCAGGCTGACGTTCTCCCGGCGCCACTCCATGGCCCGGGCGCGCACCGTCATCGGCGAGACCCCCCGCGCGGGCCAGCGCGTCGCCGCCGGCAGCGCCGTGCGGCTCACGCTCAGCAGCGGCCCGGCGCCCGTCCCCGTGCTCTCCGTGCGCAACGAGACGATGAGCGACGCCGAGCAGTCCCTGCACAGCGCCGGCCTGCACACCATCGTGCGGCGGGTCGCGGCCCCCGGAACCACTCCCGGCACCGTGGTGGGACAGGAACCCGCCGGTGGCACGACGCGCCCGCGCGGCTCGACGGTCACGCTGTCGGTCGCCGAGGTGCCCCAATGGCGGACCGTGACGACCTTCACGGGCCCCAGCTCCGGTGCGGTCCACATCATCGGGACCCACTGGCGGATCGTCTACCGCATGGCCTTCCAGGGCACCTGCACGTGGATCCTGTTCTGCTCGGGGCCGACGGCCCGCGTGGTCAATGCCGCGACCGGGGGCTACGTGGCCGGCTTCGGCTTGCAGAACGGCACGGGCCAGGCCCAGACCCTTGCCACCGGCGCGGGCACCTATGAGGTACGGGTGACCCCGGGCGGCGACCAGGCCGGCTGGTCGGCGCAGGTTCAGGACTACTACTAGACCGCAGCCCCGCTCCCGCGCCGATGCCCGGCCGATCTGGGGCGATGTGGGCGTGACTTGACGGCATGGCGCCGTCACGCCGAGAATGGGTGCGAACCCCCACGCCCTCTGGGAGGCCGCCAATGACCTATGACTACGTGATCGCCGGTGCCGGCTCGGCCGGCTGTGTGCTCGCCGCACGCCTGACCGAGGACCCCAACGTCTCCGTGTGCCTCCTCGAAGCGGGACCGCCCGACGCCGCCGACGAGCTGCACCTGCCGGCGGGCGTCCTCGCGGTGGCGACCAGCAAGTACGACTGGTCGCTCTTCTCCGACCCGGAGCCCGGCCTGGCCGGCCGCCAGCGCTACCTGCCCCGGGGCCGGACGCTGGGCGGCTCCTCGTCAGTCAACGCGATGGTCTACATCCGCGGCAACCGCGCCGACTACGAGGAGTGGGCGGCCATGGGCCACAAGGGCTGGGGCTGGGACGACGTGCTGCCGTACTTCATCCGCGCCGAGGACAACGAGCGCGGCGCCGGTGCGCTGCACGGGGCGGGCGGGCCGCTGGGCGTGAGCGAGAACCGCAGCCGCTACCGGACCTGCGAGGCCTTCGTGGAGGCCGGCGTGCAGGCCGGGCTGCCCGCCAACGACGACTTCAACGGCCCGGAGCAGGACGGGATCGGCTGGTATCAGGTGACCCAGCGGGGCGGGATGCGCTGCTCGGCCGCGGTCGCATACCTGCACCCGGTGCTGGGGCGCGAGAACCTCACGCTCATCACCGGCGCCCACGTCAACCGCGTCCTGATGGACGGCAACCGGGCCACCGGCGTCGAGATCGACCACCAGGGAGACGTGGCGGCCATCTCGGCCGAGCGCGAGGTCATCCTCTCGGCGGGCACCTACCAGAGCCCGCAGATCCTGATGCTCTCGGGGATCGGGCCGGCGGAGGACCTCGCCCTGGTCAACATCCCGTGCGCGCTGGACCTCCCCGTCGGGCAGGGGCTCCAGGACCACCCGTCGACGTGGATCACCTACACCACCGACGAGCCGTCGCTGCTGAGCGCCGAGAGCCCCGAGAACCTCGCGTTGCTCACCACCGAGGGGCGCGGGCCGCTGACCTCCAACTTCGCCGAGTCCGGAGGGTTCCTGCGCACCGACGACGCGCTGGAGGCCCCTGACGTCCAGCTGCACCACATCCCGATCCTGTTCCCGGAGGCCGGCGCGGCGGAGATCGTGGTCGACGGCTGGGCCATCTCGGCCTGTCTGCTGCGCCCCACGAGCACCGGCTTCGTCAAGCTGCGCTCCCGCGTGCCCACCGCCAAGCCGCGGATCCTGCACAACTATCTGGTCAGCGAGCCGGACCGGGCCGCGCTGATCAAGGGCGTGCGCCGGGCGATGGACATCGCCGGGCAGCCGGCGCTGCAGGCCGTCACCACCGGCACCTACTCCGCCCCGGCGGGCATCGACGACGCCGGCATCCTCGCCCACATCGAGCGCAACACCACGACCATCTACCACCCCGTCGGCACCTGCGGGATGGGCCGGGTCGTCGATGACGAGCTGCGGGTGCTGGGGATCGAATCGCTGCGCGTCGTGGACGCCTCCGTGATGCCGACCCTGGTGCGCGGCAACACCAACGCGCCGACGATCATGATCGCCGAGCGCGCGGCCGATCTCATCCGCGGACGCCAACCCGCCACAGCGGGGTCGGAGGCCGCATCAGCGACCGCCTGACCGCGCCACCCCACCTGGCCGCGCGGGGCCATGCGAGCACGCGGCGGACCGGCTCCACGCGCCCCATGTGGGTGGAGCCGGTTCCGTCCCGGGTCTCCCTCTCCGCACCGCCTAGCCCCCGGCATATAGCTCGGTCCCGACGATGAGGGAGGACCCGAGACGACCGAAGCCACGCATCCCCCTGAGCGTCGCAACGGTGTCCGAACCGCTGTGAAGCAAGGTACGGGGCAATCGCCCCCTTGCAAAGCGGGGAAACCCTAGGATCAAAAAAGCAGAGCGACCTCAGGCGACGGGCTCGTCGTCGCGTCGCAGCGCGCCCGCCAGCCCGCCGCGCGATCGGATGCCGAGCTTGCGGTAGGCGCGGGTGAGGTTGGCCTCGACGCCCTTGACGGTCAGGAAGGCGCGCTCGGCCACCTCCTGGTTGCTCAGACCCGACGCCGCCAGCTCGGCGATGCGGCGCTCGGTGGCGGTGAGCTCGTCGCGGTCGCCGCTGCGCTCGCCCGCGCGGCCCACCTCCTGGCGGGCCGCCTGCGACCACAGGGGCGCGCCAGTCTGGTCAAACAGCCTCACCGCTGCGCGCAGCGCCTCGCGCGCCGCCGACCACTGCTTGCGACGGCGCAGCGCCCGGCCCAGCGCCAGCAGGGTGCGCGCGCGCTCGAACGGCATCTCCACCCGGTCATGGGCGGCCAGCGCCTCTCCAAGGGCCACGATCGCCTCCTCCAGGTCGCCGCGGGCGGCGGCCAGGATGCCACGGCTACGGGCGGCGGCGGCCATCGCCCACGGGCGGTCGTGGGTCACCCCGAGACGCCGCAGCAGCTCGATGAGTGGCTGGGCGCGCGCCAGTTCCCCGAGCGCGACGAGCGCCTCGATCTCGTCGGGCAGGAAGACGAGCCCGATCGGATCGGCCAGCCCCATCGACGGCAGCATCTCGGTGAGCGGCTCTAAGGCGGCATGGGCTGCCGCCGGGTCGCCGGCCGACAGCTCGGCGAACCCGAGCGCCCAGCGCGGGAACACCGTGGCCGTCCACCACTGCAGCTCGGCGAACCGCGCCAGCGCCGTGGTGGCCTGCGCCCGCGTGGCCTCGACGTCACCTCGCTGGGCGCTGACCAGCGCGGCCGCACTGAGCGCCAGCGCGCTGAGCGCCGAGTCGCCGAGCAGGGCGACGGCGGCCGTGTCCGATGACGCGATCTCCGCGGCGCGGTCGGTCTCGCCCAGCCACAGATACGTCCACGTGAGATATAGCGAGGAGGTGGGGATGTCGCTCTCCACGCCGCGCTCCCGCCGCTCGGCGCGCAGGGCGACGAGCGTCTCCGCGGCCTCGCGCCCGCGCCCGGTCCACATCAGCAGCAGGCCCGCGATCAGCCGCGGCGAGCTGAAGGCCAGCCGCCGGCGGCCTGGGTCCTCCAGCCGCAGCGCCCGGTCCAGCCGTTCGGTGGCCAGGCCGTCGCCGTTGAGGAAGCTGACCATCGCGGCCACCGCCAGCGCGTCGGCGAGCACGCCCCGGTCACCGCCCGGCAGCTCGGCTCGGCCGACCGCGGCCTCGGCATGGCGCAGCCCGCCGCCGACGTCGCCGATCCCCACCAGGTAGAAGGCGGCGTCGAGGTCGATGGCTGCGGCGAGCGATGGCTCTCCGGCGGCGGCCACGAGCGCCTCGCGGGAGGTCTCGATCGCCGCGGCGAAGCCATGCGAGCGGCTCTCCAGGGTCGCGCGCAGCCGCAGGCCATGGGCGCGCACGCGCTCCGACGTCGCCGAGCCCAGCAGCTGCGCCAGCAGCTCAGAGGCCCGGCCGGTGCCGCCCGCGTCCAGATGCAGGCCGGCTGCTCGCAGCAGGCGCTCGGCGCGGCGTTCGCCGTCGCGGGCCGGCGTGCGCTCGAGAGCGAGTTCGATGAGCTCGGCGCCGGCGTCGGGGGCTCCGCGCGAGGCGGCCAGCTCGGCTGCGGCGTCGAGCTCGGCCGCGACCGCGCGGTCGGCCCGGTCAGCGCTGTAGGCGAGGTGGCGGGCGCGCTGCTCGGGGTCACCGACCTGCTCGGCGGCGGCGCGGTGGGCGGCCCGCCGCTGGGCGGCCGACGCCGACGCGGAGATCGCAGCGGCGAACAGGGGGTGCACGAAGGCGATCCGTCCGCGTTCGTCGATCCTGACGATGCCCCGCTCCTCGGCGGGTGCCAGCGGCGCGGCATCGATCGCCCGGGTCGTGGGCTCGGCCAGGACCGCGGCGCGCAGGAGCGCCCGCTGGGTCGTGGCCGGCAGCTCGGAGACCCGCGACTCCGCCAGAGTGCGCACGTCGTCGGGGACCGGCAGTCGCGCGTCGGCGGCGCCCGCGTCGCCGTCGGCGATCACCAGCCGGGCCACCTCCAGGGCGTAGAACGGGTTGCCGCGCGAGGCCTGGGCGATGCGAGCCAGCGTCGGGCGCGGGACCGAGCGTCCCAGCCGGTCGGCGATGACCTGGCTAAGCGCCCCGAGGCCCAGCGGGCCCAAGCGGACGCGCCGCACCCGATGGCGCTCGACGGAGTCCAGCAGCCCCAGCCCGGCGGCACGCGGGCGCGAGGCACACAGCACGCCGACGGGCTCGGAGTCCAGGCGACGGATGGCGAACGTGAGCACGCCGGCGGTGGGCCCGTCGAGCCATTGGGCATCGTCGAGGGCCAACAGCACCGCGTCACCGACCGCGAGCTCGCGCACCAGGGAGAGCAGCGCCGTGGCCACGAGCCGCGCATCCAGGGCCGGGCCCTCAGGGGCCGCGCGCAGGAGCGCGACCTCGAGGGCGCTGCGCTGCAGCCCGGGCAGCGTGGCGAAGGCCGACTCGGGGACGCCGGTCAGCATGTCCGAGAGGCCCGAGAAGGACAGCTTGGCCTCGGCGGCGGCGGGACGGCAGGCGAGGACGACGATCCCGGCCTCCCCGGCGCGGTCGATCGCCTCCTGCCAGATGGTGGTCTTGCCGATGCCGGCGTCGCCTTCGAGCGCGAGTGCGCAACTGGCCGCAGTCATCTGGCCAAGGAACAGGTCGACATCGGCCAGCTCGGCATCACGGCCTACCGCCGCAGGAGCTCGCATGCCCCCACAGGGTAGACCTGCTCTTAGGACAATTCGTCCAGTACCAGCTCGATGGTCCGCTGACGGCCGTCGCGCAGCACGATCGCCGCCACGGTCCGCCCGATCCGCTCATGGACCATCAGCCGCTGCAGATCAGAGGCGTCGGTCACCGGCTCGCCGTCCAGTTCGAGCAGAAGGTCGCCGCGGCGCAGGCCGGCGGTGGCCGCGGGGCTCTCGTCGATCACCTGCATGATCTGCACCCCGCCGCGGCGGCCCCACCGCTGCGCGGCCCGCGGCGGCAGGGGGCGGGGGGCGACGGCCACGCCCAGGTGGGCCCGCCGCACGCGCCCGTCGCGGATCAGGGTCGAGATGATCGCGCGCGTGGCATCGTTGATGGGCACCGCGAGGCCCAGTCCGATGCCGGCCAGCGCCGTGTTGATGCCCACGACCCGCGCGGCTCCGTCCACCAGCGCCCCGCCTGAGTTGCCGGGGTTCAGCGCCGCGTCGGTCTGGATGACGTTCTCCACCACCCGGCGCGGCCCGCCGCGGGCGCCGACGGGGAGAGAGCGGCCGAGGCCACTGACGACGCCCGCGGTGACCGAGCTGGCAAAGCCGTTGGGGTTCCCGATGGCGACGACGAGCTGGCCGACCCGCAGGTCGTCGGCATCGCCGAGCGGGGCGGGGGAGAGCTCACCGCCGTCGGCGCGCAGGACCGCCAGGTCCGACAGGGGATCAGCCCCGACCACGGAGACCGGGGTCTCATGGCCGTCGCTGAAGCTGGCGACGCCGTGGCGGGTGCCCTCCACGACGTGGGCCGAGGTGATGACGAAGCCGTCGGCGGAGATGGCCACGCCGCTGCCGGCACCGGTGGCCGGGCCCCGGCGCGTACGCCGCTGGACCTGAAGGTTGGCGACGCTGCCGCTCAGTGCCTCGGCGACGCCGATAACGGTGCGCGAGTAGGCGTCGAGGGCGACGGCGGACTGCTCGAGGAGGTCGAGCGTGGCGGTGGCGGACGCGCCGGCCGCCGCCTCCTCCGCGGATGCTGTTCCATTTCTGCTTGGCATGCAATAATCGTACACAACTGTTTGAGTTCAAGCAATTGGAGCGAAGCAACATGTCTGATCCCATCACTCCCGAGCGGCGGCTGGCCGACACGGTCATCAGCGTCGCGGCGCACGTGGACGCGGAGCTGGAGGAGGCGCTGGCCGAGTACCGGCTCTCCCGCCCCAGCTTCCTCGTCCTCGACGCGCTCGAGCGCGCCGCCGACCACACCCTCAACCAGCGCGAGCTCGTCAGCGCGCTGCGACGCACCTCCGGGACGCTGTCGGTCCGCCTGGGCCGGCTGGAGCGCGCGCGGATGATCACCCGGGAGCCGGACCCCGACAACCGCCGCAGCGTCACCGTGACCCTCACGGAGCGCGGCCTCGAGCTCGTGCGGCGTGCCCGTCCGGGCTATGACGAGCGCGCGGCGCGACTGGCCCACGGGGTCCCCGAGGGCGCCGCGGACTCACTGGGCGAGACCATGACCGCCTGGGAGGCGTTCTTCGAGCCCGGCGAGGGCGAGCACCGTCGCCTCGGCGTGGCCGTCGCCGGCGCCGCCGTGGCCAAGAAGATGCGCCGGGCCGTCGGGCTCGAGGAGGAGCCCGGCCTGCTCATCGTCCGCGTGAAGTCCGGGAGCGTGGCCGACACGGCCGGTCTCTCCCGCGGTGACCTGATCACCGCGGCGGCCGGCACTGCGGTGCGCTCGGTCGGCGACCTGGAGCGGGCCGTGCGCGCCGCCAACGGGACGCTGGCGCTGAGCGTGGTCCGCGGCGTCGAGGCACGCGACGTCGAGGTCGCACTGGCATAGACGTCAGGTGGACGGGTGCGCTCCCGGGCTGGGCGATCGGGCACACTCGTGTCCGGCCCGTGCGCGCTCCCGTCCACACCAGGCGTCGTCTGAGCGCGGTGCTCGCCTGCATCGGGGCGATCGCCGTGCTGGCCGGCGTCCCCCTCACCTACGCCGGCCACGTGCTGGGCGATTCCGCCCAGTTCAGCGCTCGGGCCACGTCGCTGCTGGACGACCCCAGCATCCGGGGGCTCATCGCGCAGCGCGTCCAGGAGCAGGCCGTCGAGTCCGTCAATGTGCCCGCCGAGTTCGCGCCGCTGGTCAACCGGGCCGTCGACGCCGCCGTCGGGACGCCGGCGTTTCATCGCATCTTCGACGACGCCGTCTCCGACCTGCACACGTCGGTGTTCGACTCCGGCGCGGACACCATCACCCTGCGACTCGCCCACGTGGGCAGCCTGGTCATCGACGCGGTGCGCCGCGTCTCCCCGGCCCTGGCCGCGCAGATCCCGCCCTCACTGTCGCATCAGGTGATCAGCATCTCGGGCGGCGACTTCGGGCAGGCCACCCGGGCCGCGCGGGCCATCGAAGGCGCCCACACCGTGGGGATCCTCCTGCTCGTCGCCGGCGGGGTCATCTTCCTCATCGCGATCGCACAGGCCGACGAGCGCCGGCGTGCTGCGGGCTACGTCGGCGTGGCCATCCTCGTCGACGGGATCGTGCTGGTGGCGGCCTACCTGGTGATCCGGCCGGTCGTGCTCAGCCGTTTCGCCGTCGGTCAGGACCGCAGCGCCGCCGGCGCGGTGTGGAACGCGTTTTTGACGGACCTGCGCTCGGACGCTCTGATCCTGGCCGCCGCCGGCGCCGTGGCCGTGGTGGTGATGCTGGTCCTCAGTGCAATAGGAGGCGGAGGCCGAGGACGAGCACGCCCAGAACCGCCCCGATCGCGGCCTGTCCGATGAGCGCCCATCCCGTCAGCTTCGCGCGGACGCCGATGAGGATCTCCGCGCCGATGATCGCGGCGTCGGCGACGTACACCGAGCCGATGACCGCGGTTTGGAGCGACGCGCCGCCGATCCAGAACACGATCAGCGAGACGAAGGGGACGGCCGCGCCGTAGAACACCGTCAGCTCGTGGGCACCCGCGCTGGCCAGGCCCGCGAGGGTCGCGCCCCTGCCTTCCTCGAGGCGCTCGCCGGTGAAGCGCGCGTAGGCGAGAGCGAGCCAGTAGGTCACCAGGGCGACGAGCACTCCGATGACGGTCTTCGCGTAGGTCTCCCGGAGCGCGCTCTCGGCCGAGAGCAATGTGGCCACGAGAATCGTCCCGTAGACGAGGCCGGCGGCGTTATCGGGCATCGGCGCATTGTCATCGCCGCCCCGGACGGGGTTTGGCGCCGTCAGCGCGCGGTGGCGCGCACCACGCCTGGCACCCGCCGGCGTCGGGCGAACACCCAGCTGCGCAGCGCCACGTAGCGGGTCACCGTGGCCACCGTGGTGGCGGCGACGAGCACCGCCACCTCCAGCAGACGTTGCGGGTGGGGATGGACTGCGCCCAGGACGTCCAGCGCCCCGGCGGTCAGTCCCAGGGCCAGCAGGTAGATCACCGCGCCGGCCGCGTGCTGGCGGATCAGTCCGTCCCGGCCACGGACCTGGAAGGTGAAGCGGCGGTTGGCCTGGGTATTGGCCACGGCGGTCAGGGCCAGGGCCAGGGCGTTGGCGCCGCCCGCGCCCAGCGGAGCGCGCAGCAGCAGGTACAGGAGGGCGTAGGCCAGCGTCGAGACGGCTCCGATCGAGACAAAGCGCGCGACGGGCGCGGCGAAGAGCAGGCGCAGCACGCCCCGCAGATCGGTGACGGCGGTGGCGACGATGTCGACCCGGGAGTCCGGGTCATCGATCCAGTCGACGGCCACCTCGTGGATGCGCATCCCGCGCCGCTGGGCCAGCACGAGCAGCTCGGTGTCGAAGAACCAGCCCTCGTCGCGGACCAGCGGGAGCAGGGTGCGCGCGGCGTCGGCCCGGATGGCCTTGAAACCGCACTGGGCGTCGGAGAAGCGGGCCCGCAGGACGTGGCGGAGCAGGCCGTTGTAGCAGCGGGAGATGACCTCGCGCTTGGGGCCGCGGACGATGCGCGCTCCGGGCGCCAGGCGGCTGCCGATTGCCACCTCGCTGTGGCCGGATACCAGCGGCGAGACGAGGGGGAGGAGCCCGCGCAGATCCGTGGACAGGTCGACGTCCGTGTAGCAGAGCACGTCGGCGTCGCTGTCGGCCCATGCCGCCCGCAGCGCGCGGCCGCGGCCCTTGGCCGGAAGGTGCACCACGGTGACGTGCTGCAGCTCGACGGCCAGGGCCCGGGCCATTCCCGGCGTGGCGTCGGTGCTGGCGTTGTCGGCGATGACGATCCGCCAGGCGTAGGGCAGCTCGTGCGAGCAGAAGGCGTGCAGCCGGCGGATCGAGTCCTGGAGCGCGGCCTCCTCGTTGTACACCGGGACGACGATGTCGATCCGCGCCGCGGGCAGGGCGGGAGGGGCGGGCTCGCCGCGGGGACGCTCCGGCGCACCGGAGGCGAGGGTGAAGGTCATGGTCGCGCTCGCAGTCTCATGGAAGGGGTGTCTGCGAGCAGCATCGTCAGCGCGCCGAAGCCGGCCCTATGAGGCGTCTAAGACGGATGTCTGAAGGCGCGAGAGGGCCGGCCCCCTTTTAAAGAGAGCCGACCCGCCCGTGAGAGAGGAGAGAGCGCGCACGCGCCCCCTGCCGGCGCGCACGCACGACCATTATCGGCAGCTGCGCGAATTTCGATAAGTTCTTCGCGGTGTCCGTCATCCGTCGCCTCGCCGGCCCGTTCTTCGTCTTCGCCGGGGTCATGCACTTCGTCATCCCCCGGGCCTACCGGCGGATCATGCCCCCGTACGTCCCGGCGCATACGACGATGGTCTATGCCAGCGGCGTGGCCGAGATCGCGGGCGGCGCCGGGCTCATGCTGCCGAGCCAGCGCCGGCGGGCCGGCTGGTGGCTGATCGCGACGCTGGTGGCGGTCTTCCCCGCCAACCTGCACATGGCGCTGCATCCCGAGGAGTTCCCGAAGGTCCCGGGCGGGGCACCGGCCCTGTGGGCGCGGCTCCCGTTCCAGGGCCTGTTCATCGCCTGGATCCTGGCCGCCATGGGCCGCCCGGACTGATCGCCGCACTTCCACAGCGCGGGTGGATGAGGTGAGCGGCGACGAGATGCGGTTTTCAGCGCGCCATCCCGAGGTGCGCGCGTACAGCGAGCCGCGGCGGCCGGGCTTTGCCGACTGCGCGCCGTCGGGCCGGGTGCGCCTCGATGCGCTGGCCTGCTGGCTGCAGGACGTGGCCTACGGCGACGTGCAGGATGCCGGGCTCGCGGAGGCGGCGGTGTGGGTGGTGCGCCGCACCCGCATGCGCGTCAACCGCTTCCCGCGCTTCGGGGAGCGCTTTGATCTCACCACGTTCTGCAGCGGGATCGGGCGGATGTGGGCCGAGCGCCGTACCGACATCGTCACCCACGACGCGGGCGCCGGCGCCGTTCCTGACGTCGAGGCCGTGTCCCTGTGGGTCCATCTCGACGCCGAGCACTGGCGCCCGTCGCCGCTGACCCAGACCGAGATGGACACCTACGGCGGGATGCCCGCCCGGAGGGTGAGCGCGCGGCTGCGCCACCCGATCCCTGAGTCAACCGACGGCGGGACCGAGTGGAGCTTCCGCGCCACAGAGTGCGACATCGCCGACCACGTCAACAACGCCGCCTACTGGCAGCCGCTGGAGGAGGAACTGCTGGCCGGCGAGGATCCCGAGCGCATCGACGTCGAGATCGAGTACCGCACGCCGGCCCAGCCGGGCGCCAAGCGGGTGGTGGGCGACGGGACGTATCGCTGGATCGTGGGCGAGGGCGAGGGCGAGGGCGACGAGGAGCTGTACGCCTCCATCCGCCTGGGCGGGCCCGATGACCGCTGACGCCGAAGCGATGCTGAGGGGGTCACGGCGGCCGCTGGTGATCGGGATGGGCGGCGGCGGAGACGTCGTCGGCGCGCTGGCCACCGCCGAGGCGATGCGCCTCTACGACGACGCCGAGCCACTCCTCGGCGGCCTCACCTGGGAACGGCGCCCGATCGACCCCGTCGCCGGCCCGCGCCGCGTCGACGAGATCGAGGCGGGGTGGGAGCTCGCTCCCGGCGTCCTGCTCGCCGGCCCACACACCCGGGTGCGCGGCCGCGACGTGTTCTTCGCGGAGTCACGGATGGCCGCGTACCTGGGGCGCCCCACGGTGCTGATCGACATCCACGGCGGGCCGGGGGCGATCGCCGACGGCCTGGGTCACGCCATCACCTCGCTCGGCCGCGACCTGACCGTGTTCATCGACGTCGGCGGCGACGTCCTGGCCCAGGGCGACGAACCGGGCCTGCGCAGCCCGCTGTGCGACGCGATCATGCTCGCCGCCGCGCAGCGCCTGGCCGCGGAGGGGCACCCGGTGCTGCTCGGCGTCTTCGGCATCGGCTGCGACTCCGAGCTGACCGTCGCCGAGGTGTCCGAGCGCATCTCCTGGGTGGCCGCCGCCGGCGGCCTGTGCGGGGCGCGCGGCCTCACCGAGCCGGTGGCCGCGCGCGTGGAGGAGTCGCTCGCGCTGGTCCCGACCGAGGCCAGCGCGCAGGCCGTCCGCGCCTTTCGCGGGGGCAGCGGCACCGTGAGCATCCGGGGCGGCTTGCGCTCGTTTGAGCTCTCGAGCGCCGCGGCGCAGACGACGTTCCTCGACGTGGCCGCCACCTTCGCCTCCGCCGGGCGGCTGGCCCGGGCGCTGGCGACGGTGGGGAGCCTGGAGGAGGCCAACGACGCGCTCCACGCGCTGGGAGTGCGCACCGAGCTCGATCTGGAGCGCGAACCGCCCCGCTAGCCCGCTAGCCTCGCTGGGCGTGGCACGAGCCGTCGGTATCCGCAAGCCCGGAGGACCAGAGGTCCTCGAGGTGATCGAGCGCACGGTGCGCGAGCCCGAGGCGGGCGAGGTCCGGATCGCGGTGAGCGCCGCGGCGGTCAACCCCACCGACATCGGCCTGCGCGCCAACGGCGTTGACGGGATCGACCCACCGTGGACTCCGGGGATGGACGCCGCCGGGACGATCACGTCCGTCGGTCCCGGTGTGGATCGCCTCGCGTCCGGAGACGAGGTCATGGCCGCGGTCAGCCCGCGGCGGCCCGAGGGCGGGGCCCAGGCCGAACTGATCGTGGTGCCGGCCGCGTCCGTGGTCGCGATCCCACCCGGAGCGACCCTCGCACAGGCGGCGACCCTCCCCATGAACGGGCTCACCGCCCTGCGGGGCCTCGAGCTTCTGGACCTGGCGGAGGGGGAGACCCTCGCGGTCAGCGGCGGCGCCGGTCTGCTCGGCTCCTACGTCATCGGCCTGGCCCGCGAGCACGGCCTGCGGGTGATCGCCGACGCCAAGGCCGGCGAGGAGGACCTGGTTCGGGGCTTCGGTGCCGACATCGTCGTGGCGCGCTCAGATGACTTCGCCGGCGCGGTGCGCGGCGTCGAGCCCGGCGGGGTGGCGGCCGTCTATGACACCGCCGTGCTCAACGCGGCCGCCTTCGGGGCGATCCGCGACGGGGGCGGGCTGGTGGTGGTCCGCGGCTGGCCCGGCGGCGACCTACCCCGACGGATCCAGGTGCATCCGGTCATGGTCCGCGAGGTGATCCAGCGGACCGACTGGCTTCAGGAGCTGCGCCGGCTGGCGGGTGCCGGGCGACTGGCGCTGCGCGTGGCGGGTCAGTTCGGCCCTGAGCAGGCGGCTGAGGCCCACCGGCTGACGGACGCCGGCGGGTTGCGGGGGCGGGCGCTCATCGTGTTTGCGTAGCCGGCTCCTCCTGGCGCCTATGGCGACGTGCGCGATCCTGCCAACATAACGACGAAAATCGCGCAACTCGGATCGCGCGGCGGCGGATCGCCCAGCTCACTAGGGCTTGAAGACCACCTTGCCCACCACGTCCCCCTCCAGCAGCGCGGAGAACCCCTCGCGCGCCTCGGACAGCGGCAGGGTCTGATGGACCGCGGGGCGGATGTCGCGCTCCAGGCAGAAGCGCATGAGCCGCTCGAGCTCGTCGCGCGTGCCCATGGTGGAGCCGATGACCTCGAGCTGGAGGAAGAAGACGCGGGTCAGCTCGGCCGGTGGGGCGTCCCCAGAGGTGGCACCCGACACCACCAGCTTGCCGCCCGGCTTGAGCGAGCGCACGGAGTGGCCCCAGGTCGCCTTGCCCACGGTCTCCATCACCGCGTCGACGCGCTCGGGCAGCCGCGCCCCGGATTCGAAGGCCTGGTCGGCGCCCAGCGCCAGCGCGCCGGCGCGCTTGGCCTCTGAGCGGCTCGTCACCCACACCCTGACGCCGGCCGCGCTGCCCAGCACCGTGAGGGCGGTCGCCACGCCGCCGCCGGCGCCCTGGACCAGCACCGTCATCCCGGGCGTCACGCGGCCCCGGGTGAAGAGCATGCGGTAGGCGGTCAGCCAGGCCGTCGGCAGGCAGGCCGCGTGCTCGAAGGAGAGCTCGGGCGGCTTCGGGATGATGTTGCGCGCCGGCACCGCCACCTTCTCGGCCAGCGTGCCCGGGTGGCGTTCGGACAGCAGCGAGCGCCGCGGGTCCAGCGTCTCGTCCCCACGCCAGGAGTCGCTGGTGATGACGGCGTGCACGATGACCTCGTTGCCGTCCTGGTCGGTGCCGGCCGCGTCGCAGCCGAGGATCATCGGCAGCGCCTCGGCGCTCAGGCCGACGCCCCGCAATGACCACAGGTCGTGGTGGTTGAGCGCAGCCGCCTTGACGGTCACGGTGGTCCAGCCCTCGGCGGGCGACGGGTCGGGCATCTCGCCCACGGTGAGGCCCGCCAGCGGGTCCTCGGGATTGATCTCGGCGGCATAGACGGCAAGCATGCCCCGGCACGCTATCCATCTTTGGCCGACGTAGGCATCTTCGCGCGATGTCACAATCGGGCCCATGCCCCGTGTCGTCGCTCGCGCCAGCCTCCAGATCCCGGCCGCGCCGGAGCGCATCCTGGACGTCCTGCGCGATTATCGCGACTCGCGCGAGCCGATCCTCACCAGCAACTACACCGCCTACCGGGTCGAGCAGGGCGGCAGGGGCGAGGGCACGGTCTACGCCTACCACTTCGCCGCCGGCGGACGTGAGCGCGACTACCGCCTCCACGTCTACGAGAGCCCCGGCGGGCTCCAGGAGTCCGACCAGCTCTCGTCCTTCGTCACCACGTGGCACGTCGATCCCACGCCCAACGGCAGCGAGGTGACGATCGAGAGCTCCTGGGACGGCGCGAGCGGGATCGCCGGGATGTTCGAGGGCTTCTTCGCCCCGCGGGGCATGCGCCGCATCTACACCCAGGTCCTGGCCAGCCTCGCCGAGGCCGTCGCGAGCTGAAGCACGTGTCGCCGGGGGCCGAGAGCTCGGTGCGCGTCGGGCCGCTGACCCCGGCCGACCGCGACCAGTGGGAGGTCCTGTTTCGCGGCTACATCGCGTTCTATGAGCGCACGCTGCCCGACGAGAGCTATGACCAGGCGTGGGAGGAATTCGCCAGCGGCGCCCGGATGCACGCCCTCGGCGCCAGGCTCGACGGCGAGCTGATCGGGATCACCCACTTCTTCATCCACGCCAACACCTCCGGCCCTGACGTCTGTTACCTCCAGGACCTGTTCACCGCGCCGGCCAGCCGCGGTCACGGCGCCGCCACGGCGCTGATCGACGCGGTCGCCGGCTGGGCGCGCGAGCGCGGCTGCATGCGCCTGTACTGGAGCACGCGCGAGTCAAACGCCACCGCGCGCCGGGTCTATGACCGCGTCGCGCAGAACCGCGGCTTCATCCGCTACGAGATCGACCTCTGAGGCACCGGGGCGCAGCGGTACGGCCTACGAGGCCTTGACCGGGTGCGAGGTGGCGAGCGTATGCCCGCCCGAGTCCAGCGCGCGGACAGCGACGTAGGTGGACCGGTGGCGCAGCTTGATCGGCGTCTCGAACGCCGCCTTGCCGGCGCTGGCCACCACCGACAGCTTTGACGGGCTCGAGCCGCCCAGCACCTGCCAGCGGGCGAGCTGGGTCGAGCCGTTGAAGCTGGCGTACACGGTCGTCGTGCCCTTGGTCGTCCGCGTGCCCACCGACGGAGGGGCGCTCGGCGTCCCCGTCCACGGGTAGCGGTAGGCGCGGTAGCTCTGGTTGGCATCGACGAAGCGCGCGTCGAAGACAGCCGTGCCATGTGAGTTGAATTCCGTGATCCACGGCTGCGAGCCGAAGCCGACGAGCGAGTCGCCGTTGTGCAGCAACTGATCAGAGCCCTCGAAGCGCGCCAGGATCGACGGCGAATGCGTGTCCTGGATGACCAGGGAGGCCGTCATGTGGGTCGTGTCGAGGCGCAGCGTGATGCCGCGGGACTGCTTGTGGACGTCGGGCGGTCCGGCACCGTCGTCGAAGATGGTCATGAGACCGCCGGCGATGAGCCGCGCATCGTGCTGGAAGGCGAACGAGGTGTTCGGGCCCATCTTGAAGCTGGAGGACTTGCCGCCCAGCGTCCACACGATCGCGCCGGTCTGGTGAGCGACGTCATAGACCGCCCACGTGTCGCGTGAGGAGATGATGACGTTCCCGTTGCCGGTCAGCTGTGCGGAGTTCAGGTGGAAGTAGTCCCAGGGATGACCCGTGTTCTTGGGGATCGCCTGGTAGCTGGCACTGACCGGAACGTGGTCGAGGCTGTCCCATTGGAAGAGCACCAGCCCGGTGGGGATGTCGATCTCCTGCACCACGCCGTCGAGCACGAGCCGGGGCTTGGCACCCTTGGCGTTGGACACGTTCCACAGCACCGGGTAGTACGCGGTGACGAGTGCCGTGTTCTGGCCCGTGATGGTGAACTCGTGCAGGTCCGCGTTGACACCGTTGCTCGCCTTGACCGTCGCCACGTGCTGGTAGGAGCTGTTGTAGATCTCATCGACGCCGTCGCCGGTCCCGGCGGCGCTGACGTTGCCCTGCCACCAGGTCAGTACCGGCTTGCCCTGGTAGCTCTGGACGTTGAAGTCCGTGGCCGTGTCGTTGTGGGGCACGGGCTGGTACCAGATGAGGCCACCGAAGGGCCCGATGATCATGGGGCCGTTCTGGACGGGGCCGTATTGTGGGGCCACGAACAGGTCGCCGCCGGCCGCGACCGAGGTGGACGCCTTCTTGGTCACGGTGAGCGCGGTCGGCACCAGGTCGGGGCGGGAGACGAACCGGCTGATGTCGTTGCGGACCCGCGGCGCCGGGCGCACGCCGGCCAGCGGAATGGCGCCGGCCGGGGTGGCGATGGTGAAGCTGTAGCCGCCCGCGCTGCCACCGACGATGTTCAGGCCCGTGTGCACGGTCACCGTCTCACCGGCGGTGAACGGCCGACTGGGGAGGAAGCTGGCGCCGTGACCGTCAGAGTCGCCGACGATGCGGCCGGTGTGGGTGCCGCTCTTCGATCCTGTCACGGAGATGGCCCCGAGTTGCCCGGCGGGCACGCCCCGGAGGGTGATCTGGGTCGATGGCGCGGCAAGGTGGCCACCCGGGATGGGGAATACGTTGACCGCGGCCGGTGCCGCCTGGGCTGCGGCCGCCGGCCCCAGCGCCACTCCCACCGCTACCAGCACCGCGGAAGCTGCGAACCGGGCACGGCGGCGGTGAGGACGGGTCGGGCACTCCAGGTGGGACATCGATCTCCTTCTCGGACGTTGTACTGCTCAGACCGAACCCATGACGGCGGCCGAGTGGACGCTGTAACACGCCGTGCTTCTGATAGTTACGACGAAGCCGACGCGCGGCGGTGACACATCCTCCACAGTGTCACCGCCGCGGTCAGATCAGCGTAAGGATGCGGCCTAGTAGGACCCGGGAGGCGGGAGTGGCAGGGACTTCCCCTTCGGAACGCTGAACGCCTTCGAAGTGCGCAGCAGGTGACCCTTGGCGTCGAAGGCCTGGACCTTGTAGACCTTGGCGCTCTTGGCCAGCGTGATCGCGGTCTCAAAGCCGGTCTTGGCGTGCGTGGCCACGACGGGCAGGTGGTTGGCGTTGGTCCCGGCCAGGACCTTCCAGGCCGTCACCTGGGTATCGCCGTCCCAGCTTGCGTACACGGTGGCCTTGCCCTTGACCTTGCGTGCGGCGCCGCTGGGCGGGAAGAACGGGGTTCCGACCCAGTTGCCGGTGAACAGCACGCGGTAGCTGAGGTCCTTGCCCGGCCAGATCGCGTCGAGCAGGAGCTGGCCGGTCTTGGAGTACTCGGAGAAGTAGGGCTGCGAGCCCCAGCCGACGAGCGCGTTGCCGTTGGACAGCACGCTCATGCTGCCCAGGAAGGCAGGATCCAGCGGCCGGTTCTGGTGGGTATAGGAGGAGGCCAGCGACACCGTGTGCGCGCCGGTGTTCAGGTTGAGCACGAGGCCGCCCGAAGCGCCGTTGGGCTTGGCGAACACGCCGGGACCGGTGATGGCACAGCAGTTGTCGTTGAACAGCGAGACCTGGTTGTGGGGAAGCATCTGGACGTCGTGCTGCCAGGCGAAGGCGGCGTTGGCCGCGACCTTGAAGCTCGACGCCTTGCCGCCCAGGGTCCAGATGGTCTGGTTGGTCTTGGTGTTGATCAGGTAGCCCGCCCAGGTGTTGCGCAGCGAGACGAGCATCTCGTTGTTCGGAAGCAGCTGGATCGAGTTGATGTGGTAGGCGTCCCACGGGTTCGCGGCGGCCACGGGAGGCGGAGCCGGCTGTTCTGACTCCGACAGCGGGACGTTGGGCGTCCCGCCGGGGTTGAGCGCGTCCCAGGTGTAGAGGAGCTTGCCCGTCCTGATGCTGTACTCCTGCACCCCGGAGTCGTAGACGATGCCAGAGGTCGAGCCGCCCTCGGCGGAGAGATCCTGCCCGGGAACGTTGCGATAGACGGTGACCCAGACGTTGCCGCCGCTGATGACCGCGTCATGGACGCTGATGATCCACGGCGCCGCGGCCTTGATCGTCCCCACGTTGCGGTAATGCTGGTCGACGATGTCGACCTCGCCGCTCGTCGAGGCGCCGGTGTTGGTGACGACGCCCTTCCAGTAGGTGAGCACGGGCTTGCCGTTGTAGGTCTGCTGGCGCAGGTCGGTGGAGGTGACGTCCGTTCCGATCGGCAGAAACCAGACGGGCTGGAGCTTGGAGTCCAGAATGAGCGGCCCGCCCTCGCCGGTCAGGGGGCCGGGCGCGGTCAGATTGGGGAAGTTGTCGACCAGGAAGTCGCCCTTGGCGAGCTTGCTCGTCTGGGTCTTGACGTCAGTGCTCAGCTTGGGCGGGTGCAGGCGCGGGGCCGAGAGGAACGAGTACGCGCCCTTTGTCGTGAAGGCGCCGATCGGTGCGGCGGCGTGCGCGCTGGCGGCAAACGCGCCCAGCGCACTTCCGCCCGTCACCGCGAGCGTGACGATTGACCTGCTCAGCAGCGATTTCAACGTCATCGTGGTTCCACCCATGGGTCGAGGGACAGGCTTGCATCGGACATATCCCCGACCGAGACGCCGAGACAGCTCACTGGCCGGCGACAGTACGAGGTCCGCACCCAACCGTTAACAAGTTAGCCCCGATTAAGATGCGGCGATCTTGGCATTAAGCAGCCGGTGGCGTCGACGGCGGCTGAGCGCGATCCTCGTGTCGAGGTGTCCGGCCGCCCAGCAGGAGGCGGCGCCGTGGCAGGCCTCGAGGCGCGCCAACTCGGCGTGCAGCGTCGCCAGATCGTCGGATGACAGGCTCTCGGCCAGGTTGTCGAGCTCGAAGGGATCGCTTCTCAGGTCGTAGAACTCGCGCTCGCCGTCCCGGTATTCGACGTAGAGGAAGCTCGGGGTGCGCATCGCCTCATAGGAGGGCGGGTTTCCGTTGGAGCGGTCCTGCTCGTCGGGGTCACCGCGGTCGGGCTTGGGACCGTGGTGCTCGACCAGGACCGCGTTGCGCCAGTCATCGGGAACGTCGCCGTGGATGAGCCCGAGGAGGCTGTGCCCGTCGCTGGTCTCCATGCTCGTCCCGCCCATCTGCGCGAAGGTCTCCGCCAGGTCGGTGTTCTCGGTCATCGCGTCGTTGGAGGCGCCGGCCGGCACGCCGGGGCCCGTGACCACGAGCGGGACGTGGATGTCAGTGTCAAACGCGGTCAGCTTGCCCGGCGTCAGGCGGTACTCGCCGGTGTGCAGGCCGTTGTCGGAGCTGAAGACGATGTAGGTGTCGCCGGCCAGCCCGTCGGCCTGCACCGCCGCCCGGACCCGGCTGATCATGTCGTCGACGGCCTGCACGTCCTGCACCCGGCGGCGGAATACCCGGTCGATCTTGACGATCTGGTGATCGGTGAGCGGGGGATGGCCGGCCAGCCAGGACGGAGGGTCGGTGGGCAGGACGTCGAAGCTGGGCGGGCGCGGCGCCATCACGCCCGGGAACAGGTCGGCGTCGCGCGGCGCCGGAACGTAGGGCGTGTGGGGCGCGAAGGTGGCGAGCTCCAGGAAGAACGGCTTGCCCATGGCGGCCGATCGGTTGATGAACCGCACGCCCCGGCGTGCGATCACGTCGGTGAGGTAGTCCTGCGGGGCGTGGCCGAAGCGGTGGACGGTGCCGTCGATGTTGAGCTTGTAGTTGAACTCGCGATAGCCCCAGCCGGCCACGTCCCATTCCGACCAGCCGGGCGGCACGGCCCCCGAGGCGATGGGCGAGCGGTCCGGTCCCTGCAGGTAGCCGTTGATGTACTTGCCCATCATCGCGGTGCGGTATCCCGCGTCGTGGAGAGCGATGTTGAACGTCCGGTTCTCATCGTCGTGGTTGTAGAACGCCTTGATCCCACCGAAGGGGCCGGAGTTGGTGAACACACCGCTGTCGTGCGGGAACTCGCCGGTGAAGATCGAGGTGCGCGACGGGCAGCACAGCGAGTCCGACACGAAGTAGTTGCGGAAGGTCATCCCGTTGGCCTGGAGCGCCTGCACCTGGGGCATGTAGGGCAGGAGATCCATCGAGAGGTCGTCGGTGAGGACGAAGACGATGTTGGGATGGCGCGGGCCCGAGTGGAGGTTGGCGGGCCCGGCGGGCGCGTTGCGCGGGCCGCGGGCGAGGCTGGGGTGCGAGCCGCTGTGCGGCGCGGAGGGAAACAGGCCGATGACGGCGCCGACGGCAGCGGCCGCGGCCAGCAGCAGGGCGATGAGGGCGGCGCGCAGCACCGGCCCGTGCCCCGGGGTCCGGAGGGGAAAGGTCGTCACAAGTTCAGATCAGCGGCGAGCGGGTTTGAGAAAAGACATCACGTGGTCGACCTGGTCAGGCGGCAGCGGAGGGGTCTCCAGCTCCGGCTCCTGGTCAGGGTGCGCCGACAGCCCGCGAGTGATGATCCCAAGATAGCGACGCCACAGATCCGGTGAGGCATCACGCGAGGCGTCGATCAGCGTGCTCAGCATGAGTTGGATGATCGGCAGGTCCGGCGCCTCGATGTCGTCGCGGATCTGGCCGGCCTCCCGGGCGCGGCGCACGAGCTCGAGCCCGAGCGGCAGCAGGCGCGCGCGAATCTTGGCCACTCGGTCCAGGCCGTCGGTGCTGGCCGTGATGAGGTCCTTGACGCCACGGTCGTTGGCCTGCAGCTCGAGCGCCCGCCGCAGGAAGGTCTTGAGCCCGTGCCAGGCGTCGGGATCATCGAGGGCGCCGCTGGCGAGCGAGACCAGATCCTCCAGGCGCTGCTCGAACAGCTCCTCGATGAGCTCCGCCTTGTCCGGGAAGCGCCGGTAGACCGTTCCCACGCCGACCCCGGCGTGGTGGGCGATGTCGTTGAGCGTGACCCCGAGCCCCTCCTCGGCGAACAGCTCGCGCGCTGCGTCGAGGATCCGCTGCCGGTTGCGCTCGGCGTCCCGCCGGAGCGGCTTGTCGGGTTCGGCGAGCGTCACGCGAAGCACCGTAGCAAGAAGTGGATTGACAATATCCGTTTATTTGTTAGGGTTCTGGTCAGAAACGGATATGCGATATCCACTTGGATACCAATACTCCACTTCTGAACACTTGTCCCCACTCTCTGACCGGAGTCCCGTTATGCCTCACTTGGACAACCCTCATCACGAGCGGCGTTGGGCGATCCTCGCGATCCTCGGCATCGCGCAACTCATGGTCGTGCTCGACGCGACGATCGTGAACATCGCTCTGCCCTCGGCGCAGAAGGCGCTGCACTTCTCCAACGACAACCGCCAGTGGATCGTCACCGCGTACTCGCTGGCCTTCGGGAGCCTGCTGCTGCTCGGCGGCAAGATCTCCGATCTCTTCGGCCGCAAATGGACGTTCGTGGCCGGCCTCTCGGGCTTCGCACTGGCCTCCGCCATCGGCGGCGCGGCTCAGTCGTTCGTGATGCTCGCCACTGCGCGAGCCTTCCAGGGCGCGTTCGGAGCGCTGCTGGCCCCCGCGGCGTTGTCCCTACTCACCACCACCTTCACCGAGCCGTCGGAGCGCAACAAGGCGTTCGGTATCTACGGCGCCATCGCCGGTAGCGGCGCCTCGGTCGGCCTGCTGCTCGGCGGGCTGCTCACGCAGTACCTGAACTGGCGCTTCAGCATGTACGTCAACGTGGTCTTCGCGGTCATCGCCGTGTCGGGCGCCGTGACGCTGTTGCACCACCAGGCGCCCGCCACCAAGGCGCGGATCGACATCCCCGGCGTCGCCACCGTGACCCTGGGGCTGTTCGCCCTCGTCTACGGCTTCAACCACGCCGAGACGACGAGCTGGGGCAACGGGCTGACGCTGGCCGTCCTGGCCGCCGGCGTGGTGCTCCTGGGTGCGTTCGCTGTCATCGAGCGCCGGGTCTCGAGCCCGCTGCTGCCGATGCGGGTCGTGCTGGACCGCAATCGCGGCGCCTCCTTCATCTCGATGGGGCTGGCCGCGATCGCGATGTTCGGCGTGTTCCTGTTCCTCACCTACTACCTGCAGGTCAACCTCGGCTACTCGCCGGTGGCCACCGGCCTGGCCTTCCTGCCGATGACCCTCGTCGTCATGGTCACGGCCGTCGTCGCCACGACGCGGCTGCGCTCCCGGTTCGGCCCGCGGCCGCTGGTGGTGGCCGGCATGGCGCTGGGCGCGGTCGCCATGCTCATCCTCCGCGGCATCGGGATGGACTCGAGCTACGCCGGCGACATCCTGCCCGCCCTGGTCATCATGGGCGCCGGGCTCGGCCTGGTGTTCTCCACGGTGATGAACAACGCCACGCTCGGGGTCAAGCCGGCCGACGCCGGCGTCGCCTCGGCCACCGTCAACGCCGCCCAGCAGATCGGGGCGTCGCTGGGCATAGCGCTGCTCTCCACCCTGGCGGCCAGCGCCACGACCACGTTCATCGCGGGCCAGCGCCCCACCCCGGCGTTGATGGCCCAGGCCGCCATCCATGGCTACACCACCGCGTTCACCGTCTCGGCGGGCGTGTTCGCCGCGGCGGCGGTCCTCGCCGGGCTCCTGTTCACGCGCACGCGTGAGGAGCCCGCGATGGCGGGCGAGCCGGTCCTGGCCGCCTGATCGCACCGCTCGGTCCGAATCTTCGCCGGCCGGCGGCAGCACGACGCCGGCCGGCGAACGTTCTCCACTCGTTCACAGAAACCAGACACTCGCTGGTTTAGGATCGACGGCATGGGCACGGGAACCGCCACGGATCGGCTAGGGGGAGTCCCGGCCCGCTCGTCCAAGTTGTCCAAGTAGGGGCGCGGTTCCAGCCTGGATCCGCCGATCCGGTGGCCCGGCTGCCGCCGGACTGCCGTCGGCGGGTCCAGGCTCAGTCCCAGCGGCCGATCGGGAACTCGATCGATGCCTGCGCGGCCGCGATCCGGGCGATGGGCACCCGGTAGGGGGAGCAGGAGACGTAGTCCAGTCCGGCGCGGTGAAAGAACACGACGGATTCGGGGTCGCCGCCGTGCTCGCCGCAGATCCCGAGTTTCAGGCCGGGGTGGGCTTCGCGCCCGACCCAGGCGCCGAGGCGCACGAGCCACCCGACGCCGGGTTTGTCGATGGTTTCGAAGGGGCTGCGGTCGATGATGTTGCGTTTGAGGTAGGTGGGCACGAACTTGGATTCGACGTCGTCGCGTGAGAAGCCGAGCGCGGTCTGGGTCAGGTCGTTGGTGCCGAAGCTGAAGAAGTCGGCGAACTGGGCGATGCGGTCGGCCACGAAGCAGGCGCGGGGGAGTTCGATCATGGTGCCGACGGTGTAGTCGGTGCCGATCTCCAGGCCTTCCTCGTCCCCGACGCTCTGCACCAGCGCGCGCATGATCTCCAGCTCGTGCTCGTAGTCGACGAGCGGGATCATGATCTCGGGGTGGGGTGGCTCGTCGGCGGCTTTGGCGGCGCGCAGGATGGCGTGGACCTGCATCTCATAGATCTCGGGGTACAGGATCCCGAGCCGGACCCCGCGGGTGCCGAGCATCGGGTTCTCCTCAGAGATGTCATGGACGCGGTCAAGCAGCCGCTCGAGCTGGGGCAGGTCGTGGGCGTCCTCGATCCGGGCACGCTCGATCGCGGTGGCGAGATCCTCGGCGTTAGGGAGAAACTCGTGCAACGGGGGGTCAAGCAGACGGATCGTGACCGGGAGGCCGGCCATGGCGGTGAAGATGCCCTCAAAGTCCTGTTGTTGGAGCGGGAGCAGCTCGGCCAGCGCGTCGCGGCGTGACTCGCGGTCATCGGCCATGATCATCGCCCGCATCTTGGGCTGGCGGTCCTCGGCCATGAACATGTGCTCAGTGCGGCACAGGCCGATGCCTTCGGCGCCGAACTCGCGGGCTTTCTCGGCGTCCTCGGGCGTGTCGGCGTTGGTGCGCACGTTCATGCGGCGCACCTCGTCCGCCCACGCCAGGACCTGCTGGAAGTTCTCATCGACCTGGGCGTCGACCAGCGGCACGTCGTCGGTGGTGACCTGCCCCTTGGTCCCGTCGATCGCGATCCGGTCACCCTCGTGCAGCGTGGTCCCGTTGGCGCTGACGGTCTTGGTGGAGAGGTCGATCTCCAGCGCCTGAGCGCCGACCACCGCCGGGCGGCCCATCCCCCTGGCGACCAGCGCCGCGTGCGATGCCTTGCCGCCCTCGGAGGTCAGAATCCCCTTGGCGGCGTGAAACCCGGCGACGTCCTCAGCGTCGGTGAACGGCCGCACCAGGATCACGTCGCGCCCCTCCTGCTCGGCCGCGACCGCGTCCGCGGCGGTGAACACGATCTCGCCCTTGGCCGCACCCGGCGAGGCGTTGACCCCGGACGCGAGCACCTCGAACTGGGCCTTGGGATCAAACGTGGGGTGCAGCAACGCGTCCAGCGCGCCGGGGTCGATCGTCATCAACGCTCGCTCACGATTGAGCAGCCCCTCGTTGACCGCGTCGACGGCGAAACGCACCGCGGCCTGCGCGGGCCGCTTGGCGTTGCGCGTCTGGAGCATGTACAGCTGCCCCTCCTCGACCGTGAACTCGGTGTCCTGCATGTCCTCGTAGTGGGCCTCCAACGCCCGCAGGATCTCCATGAGCTGCTCGTGAACCTCGGGCATCCAGTCATACATCTCCGCGATATCACGCGGGGTCCGCACCCCCGAGACGACATCCTCGCCCTGCGCGTTGGGCAAGAAGTCGCCGCTGGGCTCAGGCGCGCCGGTGACCTCGTCGCGCGAGAACGCCACCCCGGAGCCCGACGTGTCGCCCTTGTTGCCGAACACCATCTGCTGCACGTTGACCGCCGTGCCCCACTCATCAGGAATGTGGTTCAGGCGCCGGTAGGACACCGCGCGATCACCCACCCACGAGTCAAAAACCGCTCGGATCGCGAGGCGCAACTGCTCCTGGGGGTCCTGCGGAAACTCCTCGCCGGTCGCCTCGCCATAAATGCCCTTAAACGTGTCGGTCAGCTCGCGCAAAGCCTCGACATCCAGCTCGGTGTCCTCGCTGACCCCGCGGGCGTCCTTGGCCGCCTGGATCGCCTCCTCGAACCTCTCGCCCGCGATCCCGCGCGACACGTTGCCGAACATCTGCACAAACCGCCGATACGAATCCCACGCAAACCGCTCATTACCCGTGCTCTCAGCCAACCCGGCGACCGACTCGTCGTTGAGCCCCAGGTTCAGCACCGTGTCCAGCATCCCGGGCATCGACTCACGCGCGCCCGAACGCACCGACACCAGCAGCGGATCGCCGCGATCACCCAACGTCTTGCCCGCCTGCTCCTCCAGGCGCGTGAGCGCCTCAGCGACCTCATCGGCCATCCCATCGGGCTCGTGACGCTCAGCGCGCATGTACTCCACACACGCCTCGGTGGTGATCGTAAAACCGGCCGGCACTCGCTCAGGACCCAGCACCCGAGTCATCTCCGCGACATTCGCCCCCTTACCACCCAGAAGGTCGCGCATGTCCCTCGAACCCTCGGCGAAGTCGTAGACCCACTTCGTCACGCCGCGATCCTACCCTCGATGAGGCGTCGGCGTGGAGCGCGGCTCAGGCGGTCTGCGCCGCCGCGGCCCGGGGATCGAGCGCGAAGGCGTCGGCGATGAGCTCGTAGGAGCGCCGCCGCACGCCGTGGTCATAGGTGATGGCGACCACGATGACCTCGTCGGCCTGATAGGCGGAGGCGATGGTCTCGATTCCAGCCCGGACCGTCTCAGGCGAGCCGACGACGCCCCGGCGGCCCGGAATGTCGCCGGACGCCGTGACCTTGGCCTCGCGCTCGAGGAATTCGGTGGCCTCCTCGGGCGGCGGGACGGCGATCAGCTTGCCGCGGCGCAACAGCGTGAACGACATCCGGCTGCTCGAGGCCAGGAACTGGGCCTCCTCGTCGGTGGGCGCGGCCAGCGCCCACACGGCGACGGCGGTGCGCGGCGCCGAGATGTCACGCGCGGGGGCGAAGTGCTCGCGGTAGATGCGAGCGATGTCGGCGCCGTTGGGGTTGATGAAGTCGGCAAAGGCGTAGCGCAGGCCCAGATCGCCGGCCCAGATGGCGCTCTGCTCCGAGGAACCCAGCAGCCAGGGGATCGGCAGCTCCGGGCGGCCTGGCAGGGTCTTGGCCAGGTGGCGGAAGGGGTGCTCCTCGGGCAGGTCGTCGTCGAAGTAACCGAGCATCTCGGCCAGCTTCTGGGGGAAGTCGTCGGCCGCGGCCTGCCGGCGGTCCTGCTGCAGGGCGAACATGGTCAGCGGATCGGTGCCGGCGGCGCGGCCGATGCCCAGGTCGATCCGTTCCGGGTACAGCGCGGCCAGGATGGTGAAGGACTCAGCGACCTTGAGCGGGCTGTAGTGGGGCAGCATCACGCCGCCGCTGCCCACGCGGATCCCCTCCGTCGCCGCCGCGATGGGTCCGATGAGCACCTCGGGACTGGGGCCCGCCAGCATCGGCCCCCCGTGGTGCTCGGCCACCCAGTAGCGGTGGTAGCCCAGGGCGTCGGTGAGCCGGGCCAGGTCCAGCGTGTTATGCAGCGCGTCGGCCCCGGTGGAGCCCTGCGAGATGGGGGACTGATCGAGGACCGAGAGGAGCATGCCCTCGATGTTAGTTCGATGGATCTCGTACCTTGCGGCTACGGCACGTCGGCGAGGATGGTCCAGCTGTACACGAGGCTGGAAAGCGCGCCGTTCGCGACGTGGCCGCTGAGCTTGCGCTCCGACGGGGACATCGGGAGCGGCGCGCCATGGGTGGCGACGGTGGTCAGGAGGTCGTGGAAGCGGACGGTCCTGGGCACCGTGACCGGCTCGCCCTGGCAGCTCTCGCCGATGGTGAACGGCTTGGCCAGCGAGGCTCGCACGGTGGCCTCGTACTGCTTCAGGCTCGTGCTGATGAAGAGCCCGCTGTCCTGTCCCCAGGGGCTCATGGACGCCGACATCTCGCCCTCCGCCGAGCATTGGCCGCTCACCGTCGTTGTCTCGGTCACCTCGCCGCTTGCCCTGTAGACGAAGCGCGCCGGATGGCTGGCCACGTGAGAGAACTGGAAGCTGACTGTGCTGGTGGCGGTGTCGTCGTCCTCGTCGCCGCCGAAGCCGAGCCCCGGCACCTTCTCATCGACCTCCATCCCGCGGGCCAGCCAGCGCTGGGCGATCACCGGGATGTCAGGTGTCGCTCTGAAGTCGTTTCCGAGGCCACCGGTGACCTCGTTGTCGCGGTCGGCCTTGGCCGACGCGCGCAGGAAACCGAGCTCGGGCTCCGCGTCGCGGAAGATCTCGATCTGGGTGCCGGCATGGCCGGGGGCCAACCGCGGCAGCGGGATCTCCTCCGAGGCCACCGGCCTGGTCCCTTGCACGAGCTTGACGAGCGTGACCGAGGCCGGCGCAGCGGCGTGGCCGATGTTCCTGATCGACAAGGTCACGCTGATCGGGGACGCCTTGCCGTTGGGCTCCACCACGACGTGGTGCCGCTCGATGGTGATCCGCTGTAGGGCCAGGTCGGCCTCGGGCTTGTTCTTGGCCTGAGTGGCCTGAGCGCCGGCCGCGGCGATCAGCGCGGATGCGGCCACCATCACCACGGCGATCAGCCGGGCGCGGTGGCGCACCATCGCCGTCCGCCATCCGGGTCCGGTCCCGAGACGGTTCACGTGGCGAACGCTATTCCCGCCCGCGTGGCGAAGTCAATAGGGGCTGCTAGAAAGCAGCCGGATGCCGGTCAGCACGAGCGCCCTCCGCGATGTCGCCGCCACGCGGTACGTGACGCCACTGCGCGAGGGCGGGTCGCTGCCGGGCCTGGTCGAGGCCGACGACGACGGCCTCTACGTCACCAAGTTCCGCGGCGCGGGGCAGGGCGTGCGCGCGCTCGTGGCCGAGGTGATCGTCGGTGAGCTCGCGCGCGGCGCGGAGCTGCTCGTCCCCGAGCTGGTGACGGTGGAAATCGACACGCGACTGGGGGCCGCCGAGCCCGACCCCGAGATCCAGGAGCTCATCACCGCGTCTGAGGGCGTGAACCTCGGAGTCGACTTCCTCCCCGGCGCCCTGGCCTACACGCCGGCGGGCGCGTGGCAGCCCTCGCCCGAGCTGGCGGCGGACATCGTGTGGCTCGACGCGCTGGCCACCAACGTGGACCGGACCGCGCGCAATCCCAATCTCCTGCTGTGGCATGAGCGCCTGTGGATCATCGACCACGGCGCCGCGCTGTATCTCCAGCACGGGGGCCTCGACCCCGTCGCCCACGCCGAGCGTCCGTTCCCGCTCATCGCCGAGCACGTGCTGCTGGGACAGGCCGGGTCGATCGCGCAGGCCGACGAGCGGATGCGCCGGCGACTGGGGGAGGGCGCGGTCCAGGCCGCGGTCGATCTCGTGCCCGCGGAGTGGTATCCCGCTGCCGACCCGGCCGACGTGTACGCCGACTACCTGACGCGCCGGCTGGCCGCGGGCGGATTCGTGGAGGAGGCCGAGCGTGCCCGAACCGGACGCTAAGCCGTTCACCTACCTCATCCTGCGCGTCGTCCCCAGCGTGGAACGCGGCGAGCGGCTGAACATCGGCGTCATCCTGTTCTGCCGCCAGCGCGGCTTTCTGGGCGCGCGCGTCGAGCTGGACTCAGAGCGGCTGGCGGCCCTCGCCCCCTCGGTGAGCCTCGGCGAGCTGCGCGAGCACCTCGCTGCCCTGGTGCGCGTCGCCGAGGGCGCGCCCGAAGCAGGGCCGATCGCGGCGCTGCCGGCGTCTGAGCGCTTCGGCTGGCTGGCCGCGCCGTCGTCGACGATCGTGCAGGCCTCCGAGGTCCACACCGGGCTCAGCCGGGACCCGGAGGCGACGCTCGACGCGCTGTTTCAGCGGCTGGTGGCGGCGCCCGCCGATCCGGCGCCCTAGCCGCGGCGCATCAGCCGGCCGACGGCGTCCATCAGCTCGGCCGTCTTCTCGTCGCGCTCGTCCGCGGTGTCGGCGCCCATCACGCAGTGGTGGGCGTGATCGTCGAGCAGGCCCAGCGCCACCTTGTCCAGCGCCGCCCGCGCCGCTGAGATCTGCGTGAGCACGTCGATGCAGTAGCGGTCCTCCTCGACCATGCCCTCGATTCCGCGGATCTGTCCCTCGATCCGCTTCAGCCGCGCCAGCAGCTGGTCCTTGGTGGCGGTGTAACCGCGCGTCGTGATCATGGCGCCAGCATACCACTACCCCCTAGGGGTATAGTCGAGAGCGATGACCGCTCTCCTGGACTTCCTGTGGCACGGGCTGCGCGACGCGCTCCTGATGGCCTGGGAGGTGTGGTGGGCGCTCGTGCTGGGCTTCGCCATCTCGGCGATCGTGCAGGCGTGGGTGCCGCGCGAGCGCATCCAGCGCACCCTGGGCGGGGAGGGAGCCGGTGCCACCGCCCGGGCCACCGCGCTCGGGGCCGCCTCGTCCTCGTGCTCGTATGCGGCGGTGGCGATCGCCCGTTCGCTCTTTGTCAAGGGCGCGTCGGCGGCGAGCGCGCTGGCCTTCCAGTTCGCCTCCACCAACCTCGTGTGGGAGCTCGGGCTGGTGCTGTGGATCCTGCTCGGCTGGCAGTTCACCCTCGCGGAGTACCTCGGCGGGGTGGTGATGATCGTGTTGATGGCGCTCTGGCTGCGCGTGTTCGTGAGCCCCCGGCTCGAGGCGCGCGCGCGTGAGCACGCGGCCGTCGCCGATCCGGGCCACCAGCACCACTCGGCAAGCTCGGAGCTTGCCTGGCGCAGGCGCCTCACCTCCGCCGACGCGTGGTCAGACGTGGCCCACAACTTCCGCGGCGACTGGCAGATGCTGTGGCGTGAGATCGGCATCGGGTTCCTGCTGGCCGGCTTCATCGCCCAGGTCCCCGACGACGTGTTCAGTGGCTTGTTCCTGCACAGCGCGCCGGCGCCGATCCCGGCGATCGCGGACGCCGTCATCGGGCCCGTGATCGCGGTCCTGAGCTTCGTGTGCTCCGTGGGCAACGTCCCGCTGGCGGCGGTGCTGTGGTCAGGCGGGATCAGCTTTGCCGGCGTTCTGGCGTTCCTGTTCGCCGACCTCATCGTGCTGCCGATCGTGGCCATCTATCGCAAGTACTACGGGACCGCGTTCGCCCTGCGGATCACCACGCTGATGTACGTCACCATGGTGGCGGCGGCGCTGTTCGTCGCCGGGGGGTTCGCGCTGTTGGGGCTGAGCCCCACCGGTCCGCGCCCCGATCGCGCCGACATCTTCGGATCGGTGCAGCTCAACTACAAGCTCGCCCTCAATGTCCTGGGGGCGGCGGTGTTCGCGGCCCTGTGGTGGTTGACCCGGCGCCGTGGCGTCACCGATCCCGTGTGCGGCATGCGCGTCGATCGCGACAAGGCGGTGACGCGTTCCAGCGACTCGCGCACGGTGTACTTGTGCTCAGAGGGGTGCGCGGAGAAGTGGGATCAGGTGGCCGCGGTCAAGGCGTCGCCCGGGACCGTCGCAGCGCCGGCCTGCTCGGCATCACACGCGGACTGAGGCTGGGGCGCCTCGTCGTCGGTGTGGATGATGAGCACCGGCACGTGGCTGTGGTTGAGCGCGTAGTGGCTCACGCTGCCCAGCAGCGAGGCGCTGAGCGCACCGCGCCCTCGTGAGCCCATCACCACGAGATCGTGCTCGCCGCTGCGGATCCGCGCGCTGAGGGCCTCGCGGATCGGCTCGCGGGTGAGGATCGTGGTCACCGGGATCTCCGTGGGCACGCGGTCGACGGCGGCCTTCAGCGTCGCCTTGGCCTCGCTGGCCAGGTCGTTGGCCAGGGGCTCGATGCCCGCGGCGGTGATCGGGCTCCACGCCCAGTAGGCCGGGCGGGGGATGGAGGTGAGGATCGTCAGGCGCGACCGCTCGGCCGTGGCGAGGTCGATCGCCTCGCTCAACGCCTGATCGGCGTGCGCCGAACCATCGACGCAGACCAGGATGTTCCGAAACATGACAACCCCCTACGGGGACTTCATTTGATTGGCATGCCAAACATTAGCATGACAAGGGCTGCTAGGCTACGGAGATGGAGGTGCAAGCGGCCAGCCCGCCCGTCGGCGCGGAAGACTTCCTGATCGCCTTCGAGACTCTGGCCCAGGCGGTGCGCCGCGCCCGGGGCGCCGTGGCCCAGGACACGCCGGGGCGCCTGACCCTCTCTCAGTACTCGCTGTTGTTGCCGCTGTCGGGTGCCGACACGGCGCGGGTCTCCGATCTCGCCGCGGGCGCCGGCATCGCCCCGTCCACGGCCAGCCGCATCCTCGATGCGCTGGAGCGGCGCGCGATCGTCCAGCGCACGCGCTCGGTGGAGGACCGCCGCGGCGTGACGGTGACCCTCACCGACCACGGTCGCTCGGCGCTCGATCAGCAGCACGAGTGGATGCGCTCCCGCCAGCTCGAGTTCTTCGCCGGCCTGCCCGGCGAGGAGCGCCGCCTCGTCTCGGACCTGCTGGTCCGCCTCGCCGCGCTCATCGACGAGCTCAGCTGCGGCCCCGCTGACTGAATCTCCTCACGCGCTCCTTGCGGGCGTCGCGACGGCGGTAACAAGCCGTCAACATCAGATGCCCGGCGCCTTCGTATAACCAGTCGCGTCACTCGCCGGGCGCCTACCTCCTCGGGCGCCCGGCGAGCGCCGGGGCCCCGGCGGGACCGCGACAGGATGCACCGCGCGCGCGGCGAACGCGCGAATTACACCTGTTTCTGGTGGGGATCGTGCGCTCACCCCCCGGGTGTCTGGTGTTGCCCATCGCCCGCTGGAATCTGCGCCGGGGGTCCATAGCGTGTGGAACCATGGCAACCACCTTGCACATGGAGCCGGAGCTTGCCGCCACGCCGGTGCCTCAGCCGCGCGCCGGGGTCGCGGTGGCGTCCGTCGCGGTCAGCGTGCCGGACACCGTGGTCACCAATGCGGAGATCGGCGCGCGTCTCGGCGTCGATGACGACTGGATCGCGCGGCGGACCGGGATCCATTCCCGGCGTATCGCGCGCCCTGACGAGCGTCTGGAGACCCACGCCACCGAGTCTGCGCGCGCCGCGCTGGCCGACGCCGGCGTCCCCGCCTCCGATGTCGACCTCGTGATTGTCGCCACCACCACATCTGACGAGCTGATGCCGGGCACCGCGCCGCTCGTGGCCCACGCCCTGGGCGCCACCGGTGCCGGCGCGTTCGACGTCGGCTCGGCCTGCACCGGGTTCCTCTCTGCGCTGGCCGTCGGCGCCGCCCAGGTCGAGGCCGGGCGCTCGCGCTGCGCAGTGGTCATCGGCGCCGACTTCATGTCGCGCATCACCGACCCCGACGATCGCGCCACCGCTGCGGTGTTCGCCGACGGGGCGGGCGCGGTGGTGCTCGAGCAGACGGCCGGCCAGGGACGGATCGGCCCCGTCGTGCTGGGCTCCGACGGCGCCGGCGCGGACCACATCAAGGCCGAGCGCTCCGACGGCAAGATCCGGATGCGCGGCCACGAGACCTTCCGCGAGGCGGTGGCGCGCCTGACCCTCTGCACCCACCAGGCGGTGCGGGCCGCGGGCATCGGCCTCGATGAGATCGACCTCTTCGTCTACCACCAGGCCAACGGCCGGATCCTCTCCGCCGTGGGCGAGCGGCTGGGCCTACCGCCCGGCCGCGTGGTCGACTGCATCGGCCAGTACGGGAACACCTCGGCGGCCACGCTGCCGCTGGCGCTGGCCTTCAGCCAAAGGGAAGGGATGCTGTCCCCAGGTGACCGGGTGCTGCTCGGAGCGTTCGGTGCCGGGTTCACCTGGGGAGCAACTGTCCTCGAGTGGGGACGACCCGCATGAGCGCCCTCCTCGAGCGCCCGGCATCACAGGGCCGCCGGTTTGCCCCGAGCGCACCCGCCGAGCGCGGGGACCAGCTCACCCCGCTGGAGCGCCTGGAGGCTCTCTGTGATCCCGGCTCCCTGCAGCTCATCCGCACCGAGGTGCTGTCGTCCGCGATGGGCGACAGGGCCCGCCACGGCGACGGCGTGCTCGGCGGCTCGGGCACCGTCGGTGGGCGCCCGGTGTTCTGTTACGCCCAGGATCCCCGGTATGCCGGCGGCTCGCTGGGCGAGCCCCACGCCGACACGATCGCCCGTGTCCTGGAGCTGGCCGAGCGCGGCCGGGCCCCGGTCGTGGGCTTCGTCTCCTCCGGCGGGGCGCGCATGCAGGAGGGCATCGGCGCCCTCGGTGGCTACGGGCGGATCTTCAAGCGCACCGTCGCGCTGAGCGGCAAGGTGCCGCAGATCTCGATCGTCACCGGCCTGTCGGCCGGCGGCGGCGCCTACTCGCCCGCGCTCACCGACTGGATCGTGATGACCGAGCAGTCGAGCATGTTCCTCACCGGGCCCGGAGTGGTCCGCGAGGCGCTCGGCGAGGTCGTGGACGCCGAGACCCTCGGCGGCGCCAAGGTGCACGCCAAGAACGGAGTGTGCCATTTCGTCGCACGCGACGACGCCGACGCCGCGACGCTGGCCCGCGACCTGCTCGCCTACCTGCCCAGCAACAGTGGCGAGGCCGCGCCCCATGTCCGGCGCCGTCCGCCCAGCGGCGCGGACCCGGAGTCCATCGTGCCGCTCGAGCAGCGCCGCTACTACGACGTGCGCGACGTGATCGGTGCGATCGTCGACGGCGGCGAGCTGCTCGAGGTGTCGGCCGGCTGGGCCCGCAACCTCGTCACCGGGTTCGCCCGCCTCGACGGCCGGACCGTCGGCATCGTGGCCAACCAGCCGCGCTACACCGGCGGCGTGCTGGACGTGGCCAGCTCGGAGAAGGGAGCCCGGTTCGTCGCCAAGTGCGACGCCTTCGGCATCCCGCTGCTCGTGCTGGTCGACACGCCCGGGTACATGCCCGGCGTGCGCCAGGAGTCCGCCGGCGTCATCCGCGCCGGGGCGTCATTCGTCCACGCGTTCGCGGAGGCCACGGTGCCGCGGATCACGGTCATCCTGCGCAAGGCCTTCGGCGGGGCGTTCATCACCCTGAACTCCAAGGATCTGGGCGCCGACTACGTGTTCGCGTGGCCGCAGTCGCAGATCGGGATCATGGGCGCCAAGCCCGCCGTCGGGGTCATCCACCGTCGCCAGCTGGCTGCGGCCGACGATCCCGAGGCCGAGCGCGAGCAGTTGGCCGCGCAGTACGCCGAGACGCAGCTGCGTCCCGAGGTGGCCGCGGCGCGGGGATTCGTCGATGAGCTGATCGCCCCGCAGGACACGCGCGCACGCCTCGTCTGGGCCTACAACACCTTGGCTCCGCAACGATGACCCCCACGCCCCAGGGCGACATCCTGCTCACTGGAGCCACGGGCTTTGTCGGCATGGAGATGCTGGCGCGGTACCTGGAGCGCGGTGACCGCGACATCGTGACGCTCGTGCGGTCCGATTGCCACGCCGGCGCCCAGGCGCGCGTCGACGCGGTGCTGGAGAACCTCTTCGGCGCCGAGGCCCGCGCCTATCGCCCGCGCGTGCACGCCGTGGCCGCTGACATGACCGCCCCCGGCCTGGGGCTCACCGAGGCCGAGCGCGCCGGGCTGGCCGAGCGGGTGACCAAGATCGTGCACAGTGCGGCCTCGGTGTCGTTCAGCCTCCCGCTCGCTGAGGCGCGACAGATCAATACCGAGGGCACCCGGCGCATGCTCGAGTTCGCCGAGCTGACTCAGACGCGCGGCGGCCTGGAGTGCTACGCCCACATCTCCACGGCATTCGTGTCCGGTGACCACCCGGGAGCCTTCGCCGAGTGCGACCAGGACGTCGGCCAGACCTTCCACAACTCGTACGAGCAGTCCAAGTTCGAGGCCGAGCAGCTCATCCGCTCGCACGAGGGCCTGCCGTTCACCATCCTGCGCCCCAGCATCGTCGTCGGCGATCGCAACAACGGCTGGACCTCGGCCTTCAACGTCCTCTACTGGCCGCTGCGCGCCTTTGCGCGCGGCTTGTTCACCGCCGTGCCGGCGGTCGCTTCGGCCCCCGTCGACGTCGTCTCGATCGACTACGTCGCCGACGCCACCTACCAGCTGTGTGAGACGAGCTGCGGCAATGGGGCCACCTACCACCTCACCGCCGGGGAGGACGCCTCCAGCATCGCCGAGCTCGCCAGTCTCGCCAGCCGCTATTTCCGCCGCCCGGTGCCGCGCGTGGTCTCGCCTGCCGAGTTCGCCACGATGACCCTCGGCGCCGCTGAGCGCAAGGCGCTCGAGGCCGGCAGCGAGTACTTCCCCTACTTCTCCATGGAGGGCACGTTCGACGACCGCGAGACCCGCAAGCGGCTGGAGCCCGACGGCATCACCACGGTTCCGCTGCGTGACTACGTCGACCGGCTGCTGGACTTCGCCACTCGCGCCCGCTGGGGTAAGCGCCCGATCTCCCGGGTCGACGCCTTCGCCGCTGAGACGTACCCGCTCAGAGCGGCGTCCTGAGGCATCCCCCCACTCGGGGGGTCGTCCCGCGGCTGCGGTTGCCCGTGCCGACCACCGACGGGATAGTGAGCGCATGGCCGCCCTCGCCGATGTCGCCCGTTTTCGCCCCGAGGACCCTGATGTCCTCGTCCAGGCGGCCCTGGCCTGTCCAGTCTGCCTGCGCGCCGAGGACGTGGAATTCCACGACAGCCTGGAGGGCTACGATCCATCGGTCCAATGCCGCTGTCCCTCGTGTCAGACCCGGTGGCGTGTTTACCTGGCGCCCGACCAGGCGCTGCGGCTCGGGCTGATGCACGCGCACGCCGCGTAACGCACGGCCGGCAGTGCCCGCGGGGACGCGCAGCGTGACGCACGACGTGGTCAACGAGGGCCGCGCCGATCTCGGCATCGGTGCGCTCGAGCTGTTCGTCGAGGTGCTCTCGCAGTCGGAGGCCGGCACCACCGTCGACGGCTTCTATGACCACCTGTGCGAGGTGGTCTGCCGCCTGGCGCGGATGCGCCGGGCTCTCATCTTCCGCTACGACTCCGCCGACCGGCGTGTGCGCGCGGTGGGCGCGCACGGGATGGACATCGAACCGCTCGCGGGCGCCTACGTCACCGTGGAGTCGGCGCCCATCGCCGCACAGGCCATCCGGCGCGACGAGGTCGTCGAGGTCGTCGGCGATCTCAGCGGCCAGGTGCCCGAGGAGTTCGCGGCGCTGGTATCCGAGCCGGCCCGGCTGGTGTGCGCGCCCATGACGGCCGCCGGCCGCGCCTTCGGCGTCATCCTCGCCGACCGCCTCATGCACGAGCCGCCGCTGGAGGAGGCCGATCGCCGCCTGCTGTGGACCCTGGGCAAGGCGGCTGCCCTGGCGTCGGTGGCGCGGATCGTCTCCACCCAGTTCGAGAAGGCCAGCCAGCTCGAACAGCGCATCGATCTCGCCCGCGAACTGCACGAGGGCGTCATCCAGCGCCTGTTCGGCGTCTCGATGGCGCTCGACGGCGACGGCGAGCTGCCCGAATCGGCGCGCCGGCGCTGCGCCGAGGAGACCCAGGCCGCGCTCACTGACCTGCGGGCGACGCTCCAGCGTCCACTGGGGCGCGCGCCGCGCGCCACCAAGACGACCCTCGCCGCCGAGGTGATGCGGCTCGCCGTCGCCCATCCCCAGCTCAGGCTGTCGCTGGTCGAGGGGACCGGGGCCGACGTGCCGCCGCCGCTGGAGCCGCTGGCGCAGTCGGTGCTCATCGAGGCCGTGCGCAACGCCGGCAAGCACGCCCAGCCCACCCACGTCGACGTGCGCCTGGGCCGGGCCAATGGGGCCTTCTGGATGGAGGTCGTCAACGACGGGATGACCACCGCCCGCCGGCGGGCGGGCATGGGCCTGCGCCTGGCGGCGCTGGAGGCGCTGCAGTCCAACGGCGTCATTGAGTTCGGTGAGCGCGAGCCCGGCATCTGGCAGGTGCGGCTGGTGGTCCCCGACGAGGACGATGACTGACGAGGAGCGCAGCCCCGAGCGGCTGCGCGTGCTGGTCGTCGACGATCACGACGTCGTGCACTGGGGCTTTCGGCTCATGCTCACGCAGCAGTCGTGGGTCGAGCGCTGCGTCTCGGCCCACACCGGTCCCGAAGCGGTGACCATGACCAAGCGCTACCGCCCGCACGTGGCGCTCGTCGATCTGTTCATCGGCGAGGAGTCCGGCGCGGAGGTGTGTGAGCGCGTCCGCGAGGCTGAGCCCAGCACCCGCGTGCTCCTGTTCAGTGGCGCCGGCGAGATCTCGCCACAGGCGGCGCGCGCGGCCGGCGCCTCGGGCTTTGCCTACAAGGATTGGCCGGCGCGCAAGATCGCCAGCGCGGTGCGGCTGGTCGGGCTCGGCAAGACCGTCTTCGAGCACCAGGACCGCCAGGGTGCGCTCGGCCTGTCCGAGCGCGAGCGCGCCGTGCTCGAGCTCATGGCCTCCGGCGCCACCAACCCCGAGATCGGCGAGGCACTGCACCTGTCGCGCCACACGGTCAAGGAGCACTCGAGCTCGCTGTACCGCAAGCTGGGTGTTCGCAACCGTACCGAGGCGGTGCAACGCGCCCAGCGGTTGGGACTGCTGCGATGAGGCGTGGCGTACCGTTGATCAGATGACCGCCGTCGCGACCCAGAGGAGGGCGAACTGGACGCCGGCCTGAGCGAGATCGCCCGCTTCCTGGCGCAGCGCCCGCCGTTCGACGCTCTGGCCGCCGACGAGCTGGCCGGCGTGGCGGCGCAGGCGGCCATTGAGTTTTTCCTACGCGGGGCGGTGATCCTCGACGAGGGGGGCGGCCCGGTCACGCACCTGCGCATCATCCACTCCGGCGGGGTGGACATCATGCACGAGGGCCGGTTGCTGGACCTGCTGGGCCCCGGCGATGCCTTCGGCCACGCCGCGATGCTGTCGGGGCTGCCGCCGGGCTTCGAGGCGCGGGCGGCTGAGGACACGCTCTGCTACCGGATCCCGGTCGAGGTGGCCCGGCCGCTGCTCGATCGCGCGCGGCGCAGCGAGCTGCGCTCCGGGCGGACCGACGTCAACTACCAGCCGGTGGTCAAGCTCATCCGCGCCGCGACGGTGACCTGCAAGCCCTCGGAGAACATCGGGTTCGTGGCCGAGCGGATGACCGCCGCCGGCGTCAGCGCGGCCGTGGTGGAGCTCGAGGAGGGCGGATGGGGGATGCTCACCGACCGCGACCTGCGGGCGCGCGTGCTCGCCGTGGGGCGGTCCGGTGCGGTGCGGGTCGACGCGGCGATGACCGCGCCGGCGTACATCGTCAGCCCGGATCGCCTGGCCGGCGAGGTGCTCTATGAGATGCTCGAGCGCGGTATCCGCCACGCCCCGGTCGTGTCCGAGCGGGGTCGCCTCATCGGCATGCTCGAAGACGCCGACCTCTACGCCGCGCAGCCGCGGTCCTGGGTCCGTGCGCGGCGCAACATCGAGCGCTCCCGCAACCTCGAGGCGCTGTCAGAGGCGGCGGCCCAGCTGCCCGCCCTCATGCTCGACCTGCACCACTCCAGCGTGCCGGCGCTGGAGCTGGCGCCCGTCCTCTCGGCGCTGGTCGACGCGCTCACCCGCCGCGCCATCGAGTTGGCTTCGGCCAACGGGGCCGGCGCCGAGCCGGGGACGGTGTGGGTCTCGCTGGGCAGCCAGGCGCGCCGCGAGCTCACGCCGGCCTCGACGCGGCGCGGCGCGGTCATTCATGACCCGCAGCGCCCGCCGTCAGCCGAGTGGGTGCAGGCCGTCGAGGCCGCGCTCACCCGCTGCGGCGTCGTCGGGCCCCTGGTCGCGCATGACGCGCAGGGCTGGGCGGCGCGCGCCGGGGCGGACGAGCTGGCGCTGTCGGTCCTTGCGGACCGGCGGGTGCTGTGGGGCACGCCCCGGGAGCCGCTGCCGCTGGCCACCGGTCCCGCCCGCGCGGCGCTGCTCGAGGCACTCGCGGCGGGTGCGTTCACGCCTGCCCTGCCGACGGGCTTTGACGCCGACGCCGTACTGACCCGGGAGGGCCGCCAGAGCCGCCTCAACGTGCGGGCGGCGGCGATCGTGCCGATCGCGGCCATCGCCCGCTGGGCCGCGGCGGCGGCCGACGCCGGCGAGGGCTCGACCCCCGAGCGGCTCCGTGCCGCGGCCGATGCGGGGGTGCTGGGCGACGACCAGGCGCAGACCCTCACCGAGGCCTTCGAGCTGGCCCTGGAGCTGCGCATCGTGCACCAGCTCGACCAGATCGCCGCCGGCCAGACTCCTGACGACATGCTGGACGCGGCGGCCATGAGCGCGCTGACGCGCGGGCGCCTGCGCGACGTCTTTCACGCCGTGAGCACCGTGGCGCGGGAGCTACGTCCAGCGTGAGGCTCTCGCTCAAGCGCACGGAGGCCGGGAGCCGGTTCGCCCAGAACACCGCCCCGGACCGCGGCACGCCGTGGCGCGAGGCGGAGTGGTGCGCGATCGACCTCGAGCTGACGGGGCTGCACCGCTCCGACGAGATCATCGCCATCGGCGCGGTGCCGATCCGCGACGGGGCGCTCATCCTGGGCGAGGCCATGTACTCGCTGGCGCGCCCCGAGCACCCGCCCAAGCACGCGTCGGTGCTCGTCCACAAGCTGCGCTCCGCGGACCTGCTGGAGGCTCCGCCGCTCGACGATGCCATCGATGAGCTGCTCGAGACGCTGACCGGTCGCGTCCCGGTGTTCCACACCGCGATGGTCGAGCGCGCGTTCCTGGGCAAGGAGCTGCGCCGGCGCCGCCTGCGCCTTCCCGACGACGTCGACACCGAGGTGCTGGGCCGGGTGTGGCTGCGCCATCGCGACGGCGTTCTGCCCGCGGGCCTCCCGCTGTCGCGCCTGGCCGCGGTGTTGGGCCAGCCCGGTGAGGACCCTCACCACGCCTTGGGCGACGCGCTGACGACGGGCAAGGCGTTCATCGCGCTGGCCAGCCACCTCGATGCGGCGTCGCCCCAGACCGTTGGGACGCTGCAGGCGGCCGAGCGCGAGCTCGGTGCCGGGGGCACGCGGAGGTTCGGGCCGGGCTAGCGGCCGGGGCCGTCGGGCCCGGGCATCCCGCCCTCGGTGAGGCTGAAGCGAGTCGAGGCCTGGAGCACGCGGCCGGCGGTGCGGGCGAGCTCGGCGAGCGAGACGCTCACCTCCTGGGACTGCGCGCTCGTCTCCTGCGTCGCCGAGGACATCTCCTGGGCGGTCGCCGAGGACTGCTCGGCGACCGACGCGATCTCGGTCGAGGTGTCGGCCATGCCCGCCACGCGCTCGGAGATGCCGGCGATGGCCTCGCCGATATCCACGAACGCCTGCTGGGCGCGCTCCGAGCTCTCGACGCCCTCGTCGGCGAGGTGAGCGGCCTGCTGCACGAGGCCGACCACCGCGTCGATGCCGTGCTGAATCTCCTGGATGAGGCCGGCGATCGAGGTGGCCGAATCCCCGGACTGCTCGGCGAGGCGGCGGACCTCCTCGGCGACGACCGCGAAGCCGCGGCCGTTCTCGCCGGCGCGGGCGGCCTCGATGGCGGCGTTGAGGGCCAACAGGTTGGTCTGGTCGGCGATGCCGGTGATCGTGTCGAGGATTCCGCCGATCTGGCCGGACTTACGCGCCAGCTCCTCGATGCCCGCCTGTGCCTCCTGTCCGGAGACGCGGACGCGCTGCATGACGCCGTTGGTGGAGCCGATGGCCTGGGTGCCCAGCTCACCGAGCTCGAGGGCCCGCGCGGTGGCCGCCGCGGCCTCGTCGGAGAGCTCGCGATTGCGCTGCAGCATGGCCGCCTGCTGCTCGGCGCCGCGAGCCACCTCGGTGCTGGCCTCGGCGATCCCGTTCATGGCGTGGCTGGCCTGCTCGACGGTGTCGCGCACCTGGGAGAACACCTCGTGCATGCTCTGGCTGGAGTCGATGAAGAGGTGCAGCGACTCGTTGACCGTGGCCTTCAGTTCCGGGCCGCGATCGGACAGATCCTGCTTGCCGCTGCGGCTCGTGATCTCGCTGAGGTTCACCCCCAGCGTGGCGAAGGTGTCGAAGTAGAACGAGTCGGTGATCGCCTGCTGGTCATAGTTGAAGACGATCCGGATCGCGCGCTCGGCGTCGGCCAGCAGGGCCGGGTCCACCTCGGGCTCACGGCGTCGCCGCCAGGCCGGCGCCTTGCGCTCGGCGCCGGCGATCTGAGGCGCCGTCTCGCGCAGCGCGCGGTGCACGGCGTCCAGGTACGTCGTGTAGGTCCCCAAGAACCACTTCAGCGGGAGGTCGATCTGGTTGTGCAGCGCGCCCACCCGCAGCAGCGCCTCGAAGTAATCGGTGCCAAACGGCTGAGCCTTGCCCGGCTCGGCGAAGATGGCGCGCCAGTGACCGACCTGCGCGGCGTGCCAGCCCTTGCGCAGCGCGGCGAGGGAGATGCCCTTGCGCGCCACATACGCATCGAAGAAGTCGGCGGCGGCAGGGAAGGCGAAGGTGTGGTCGGTGAGCTCGGCTGCGATGTCATCAGCCACCTCATCGGCCCAGGGCTGCAGGCTGCCCAGCAGCGCGATCACAGCGGCGTCAAGGCCGATGAATCGGCGTCGCAGCGCGAGGTTTTCCGGCGTGATGTGGTACAGCGCGGCAAGCGACTCCATCGGTGTGTACGCCCTCCTCATGGCCCCGTACCGCGGGATTGCGCCCCCCGGCGGTTGCGATCTGGTTGCGAGATCTGATCGGTCGCTGAGCAGGATCCTTTAGGTAATAGGACGCACAAGCGGGGTCTTGTATTGATGAGTAGGGTTCACCCTCCATGATGCGTGGCCTGTTCATCGCCCCGTTTGACGAGCTCGTGGATCCGCGGGTGATGGCCGGGGTCGCCGCCGCCGCGGAGAAGCGTGGATGGGACGGCGTGTTCGTGTGGGACCACATCATCTACCGCGAGCCGGTGAGCGCCGTCGCCGACCCGTGGATCGTGCTCAGCGCCATCGCCGCGGCCACGTCGCGGGTGCGGATCGGCCCGCTGGTCACGCCGCTGGCCCGCCGGCGCGTCCAGAAGCTCGCCCGCGAGACGGTCTCCCTCGATCTGCTCAGCGGCGGCCGGCTGACCCTCGGGGTCGGGCTGGGCAGCGACAACAGCGGAGAGCTCGGCCCGTTCGGCGAGGAGCTCGATGCTCGCAAGCGCGCGGTCCTCCTCGATGACGGGCTGGAGCGTCTCGCCGCCATGTGGAGCGGCGAGTTTGCCCCGGCGCCGGTCCAGCAGCCACGGATCCCGGTGTGGGTGGCGGCGCGCTGGCCCAACCGCCGGCCGGTGCGCCGTGCGGTGCGTTGGGATGGCCTGTTCCCGATCGAGATGCCCGGTCCCGAGGCGCTGGCCGAGCTTGCGCAGGAGACCGCCGAGGCCCGCGGCGGCGAGCCGTTCGACCTCGTGGCCGAGATCGGGCCCGGGGAGGACCCCGGGCCCTGGGCTCAGGCCGGCGCCACCTGGGTGCTCACCGGATTCGGGCGACAGCCGCGCCTGGCCGAGGTCCGCGAGGCCATCGCCGCCGGCCCCTGAGCCCGCCCCAAGTAAACCTATAAGTTTACTTGGCGACGGGTCGGGCTCAGGATGGAGCTGGTTCGGAGGGGAGTGCTCGATTTTCCGTCAAATAAGCGGAAAATCGAGCACAACGATGAACGGCGGCTCAGTACAGCTGCAGGTAGCGCTCGAGCTCCCACTGGGTGATCTGCTCGTGCGCCGCCTGAACCTCGCGACGCTTGCACTCGATGAAGTAGTCGACGTAGTCACCACCGCGCGTCTTCCCGAACGCCTTGCGCAGCGGCGCGTTGCCCGCGAGCTCGCGGGTGGCGTCGAGCAGGTTGGACGGGAGCGTCTCGATACCTGCCGCCTCGCGGTCCGCGGTGGACATGGTGTAGAGGTTGGCCGAGTTGGGGTCCCCGGCGTCCAGGCCACGGTCGACCCCGTCCATGCCGGCAGCCAGCATCGCCGTCGCCGCCAGGTAGGGGTTGCAGGAGCCGTCCACGGTCCGGTCCTCGATCCGTCCGCCGGCCGGCACGCGCAGCATCTGCGTGCGGTTGTTGTAGCCGTAGCTGACGTAGGCGGGCGCCCACGTGGCCCCGCTGGTCGGGGCGCCGACGACGAGGCGCTTGTAGGAGTTCACCGTCGGGGCGGTGACGGCGATGTAGGCCTTGGCGTTGGCCTTCAGACCGCCGATGAAGCTGTAGCCGAGCTCTGAGAGGCCCAGGCCGCGCGGGTCCTCAGACGGATCGCGGTCAAACACGTTCTCGCCGTCCTTCCACAGGCTGACGTGGAAGTGGCAGCCGTTGCCGGTGAGGTGGGCGAACGGCTTGGGCATGAAGGTGGCGATGAGACCGCGCTGCTGGGCCAGCGACTCGACCATGTAGCGGAAGAAGATCGCCCGGTCACAGGTGGTCAGCGCGTCGGCGTACTGGAAGTTCTGCTCGAACTGGCCGTTGGCGTCCTCGTGGTCGGTGGCGTAGTTGTCCCACCCCAGGTCGGTGACCGCGCGCGACACCTCTGAGACGAAGTCGAGGTTGCGCGTCAGCGCACGCATGTCGTAGCAGGGCTGCTCGAGGGTGTCGAGCGGGTCGGCGAGCTCGAGGGAGCCGTCGGCGGCGCGGCGCAGCAGGAAGTACTCCAGCTCGGCGCCGATACGCATCTCATAGCCGCTATCGGCAGCACGGGCCAGCGCGCGGCGCAGGATGGTGCGGGGGCAGTAGTCCCACTCCTCGCCTTCCACCGTCACGTTGCAGGCGAAGCGGGCCACGGTCGGCCGCCAGGGCAGGATCGTCAGCGTGGTCGGGTCGGGCATGGCGATCATGTCGGGATCGTCGGGGCCCTGGCCGATGTCGCCGGCGGCAAAGCCGGCGAACCCCGCGCCCTCGGTCAGCAGGTCGTCGAGGTGGTGGGCGGGGACCAACTTCGCGCTCGGCTTTCCGTGCATGTCCACGAACTGCGCGAACAGGAACTCGATGCCGTTGTCCTTGACGATCTTGCGAGCGTCGTCTTCGTTCTGGGGAGGATCGATCATTGCCCATTTCTATACGGGTGCCGCCGTGCTGCACAATGGTTCCGGGCACCCCGTTACGGCGCCCGGGCATGTGCGCGCCGCACATAGCAAGACCGCAATGGCACTCCCCGCAGAATCATCGAGCCCGATCGTCTCTGAGCTCCACGGCCTCCGTGACGAGAACCGGACCCTGTACGGCGTCATCAAGCTGGTGTCCTCGTCGCTGGAGCTGGTGCCCATGCTCCAGGGCGTCGTCGACCTCGCCACCGAGGCCACCGGCTGCCACGCCTGCTTCATCTACCTCCTGGAGGATGGCGAGCTCGTCATCCGCGCGGCGTCGCCGGTGTTCGGCGAGGCGGTCGGCAACGTCCGCTTCTCGGTCGGCGAGGGCCTGGCAGGCTGGGTGGCACGCCACCGCCGGCCCGAGTTCATCCGCGACCGGGCGATGCAGGACCCGCGCATGAAGTACGTGCCGCTGCTCGAGGAGGAGTCCTTTCAGTCGATGGCGGCGGTCCCGATCCTGTCGCGGGCGGGGGAGACCATCGGCGTCATCGTGCTGCACACCCGCGCGCCCCACGAGTTCGGGGAGGACATTCCCAACCTGCTCACCCACATCGCCTCGCTGGTCTCGGGCGCGATCGAGAACGCTCAGCTCTACGATCGCGAGCGCCGCCGGGTCGATGCGCTCACCGGACTGTCCGAGCTCGCCCAGCAGGTCGCGGCGGCGCCCGACGCCGGGGAGCTGGGCGAGGTGCTCGTCCGGGGCACCGCGGCGCTCCTGGACGCTGACGCCTGCCAACTGCTGCGCGTCGGGGCCGACGGGGAGAGCGTCGTCCCCTTCGCCTCACATCCCGAGAGCCTGCCGGCTCCGGCGCTGATGAGCGTGGCCGAGGTGATGCTGGCCGGGCTGGAGAACCGCTCGGGGCCCGCCCGGCGCGCCGCGGGACGGGCGTTGTGGCCCTCCGAGAACCTGGCCGATGTGCTGGTCACCCCGTTGGTGGTGGGCGGCGACCGCGTGGGGGTGCTGTGCGTCGCCTCGGCGCAGGCGCGCGCGTTCGCCGATGAGGACTCTGAGATCTCCCGCGCCATTGCCCACCTGGCGGCGGTGGCGATCAAGCGCACCGAGCTGATCGAGGGACTGACCAAGGCCAACACCATCAAGGATCTCTTCGAGGCGCTGGCCGCCGGGGCCACTACGTTCGCCGCGGCCAAGGCCGCCGAGGTCCGGTGCGATCTCAACGCCGCGTACCTCATCCTCTCCGCGCAGCCCGCCGGCGGCCGGGCGCAGTCCACGAGCGAGTGGCGGGTCGCGGCCGAGGCGATCGGTCGCGGGCTGGCGGACCTCGCGCCGCGGTCGGCCATCGAATCGGGCCCCGGTCCCGTCCGCGCTCTGCTGGCCTTCGGCTCCGCGCGCCGCGACGCCGTCGACGGACTGCTGCGCCAGACGCGGGAGTTGGGGCAGGCCCACGGCGCGGTCATCGGGGTGTCCGAGTTGCGCGACACGTCCGACGATGCCCCCGGTGCCTATCGCGAGGCGGGTGACGCGGCCACCATCGCCCACGCGCTGCTGCGCGACGGCGGCGCGATCGCGTACTCCCAGGTCGGCGCCTACCGCTACCTGGTCCAGATCGGGGCCGAGGACGCCCCGCGCGACCGCATGCGGGCCGCCGTCGATCAGCTCATCGACTACGACCGCCGCCGGCGGACGTCGTTGCTGGACACGCTGGAGCGCTATCTGTCCGAGCGCCGCAGCGTGATCGAGTCCGCGCGCGCCCTCTACGTGCACCCCAACACGCTGCGTCAGCGGCTGGGGCGCATCGAGGACCTCACCGGACTCGACCTCAACGAGGACGACCTGCTCTCACTGGAGCTGGCGATCAAGGTCGCCCGCCTGCACGGGCGCCCCGACGCGCACGTCTGACCCGGGGCTACTCGTCGGGCACCAGGTACACCGGCAGCTTGGCCTTGCGGCGCACGCGCTGGGGCTCCTGGGTCCACATCATGTTGCCGGTCACCCGGTTGCGGTCGGGGTCGGCGGCCATGACGATCGCGTCACACCCCTTCTCCTTGGCCTCGGCCAGGATCTTCTTGGTGGCGTTGCGCGTGCCGAGCACGTGGCCGCCGGCGTCGATGCCCTTGCGCTCCAGCCGGCGGATCGTCTTGGCAACGATGTCGCGCTGCTCGGCCCACTCCTTCTTGGTCGGCATCAGCCCGGGCGTCGGCATGCCGAAGCTGGTGCCGTGGATCCGGGCGATCGTGAACACGTGCACGCTGGCACCGGTCGGCTTGGCCAGTTCGACCGCCCGAGCGACCGCCGCCGGCGGAATCGGCCGGCCTTCGGAGGCCAGCAGGATCCGCCGGAAGGCGGTCTGATCCGGTGTGGGCTGCGCCACCTGCGCGGTGGCGCTCAATCCCCGGCTCCGGCGATGCCGGCCTGGGACGCCGAGATCGTGTCCGCCGGAGAGGTCCGTTTGTCCTCGACCCGCTTGCGGTACCAGTACAGCGGCAGGTAGAGCAGGAGCACGCCCCAACCGATGAAGTAGAAGGGGAGCGTCGTGGTACCGGCGGCGTTACAGGCGCACGAGGCGTAGATCGGGCCGCCGTAGAAGTAGATGATCGCGTAGAGCACCGCGATGCCGATCGCCACCCACTTCATGTACTCGGGCAGCTTGAACGGCCGCCGGACGTTGGGCCGGTGCTTGCGCAGCAGGTAGTAACCCACCAGGACCGGGATGAACGACGCGAGGTAGCCGACGTTCGAGAGGGTGTAGATCTGCACCGCGCCACCGGCGAAGACCACGAGGATCGAGCACACGACGTTGAAGATCATCGCTCTGTCCGGAACCCCGGTCTTGTTGACCTTCTGGAAGAACCTGGGGAACTGCCCGTCGGTGGACATCTGGTGCAACGAGCGCGCCGTGCCCGTGATCGCATTGAGCGCCGACAGGATGAGCGCCAGGATCAGCATGATCGCGATCAGCCAGTCCAGGAGATTCGAGCCGGCGCCGGCCCCGAACACCTTGGAGGCGAAGGTGACGAACATCGTCTGTGGATCGACCAGCGCGGGGTTGCCCAGGGCCGAGTTGCCGATCACGATGATGAAAGCCACGGGGATCATCGTGTAGATGAACAGGCCGTAGAGACCCTCGAGGTTCATCGCGATCTTGGCGTCGCGGTCGGGATTGCGGGTCTCGCCGATGTAGCAGGCGGCCGCCTCCATCGCGATCACGTTCCACGTGAGCAGGAAGCTGAAGGCGATGTACAACGTGAGCCAGTTGTGGCCGAACAGGCTGGAGAAGAAGCTGGTGCCGTTGGTGTGCTGGAAGTGGGTGAGCTGACCGAAGTCCACAACCGACGGGTTGAAGATCCAGGAGATGGCCAGGAAGGTGAGCGGGATCATCGAGAGGATCGCCAGCGCGGTGGCGAAATTGGCGCCGAAGCGCATCCCGCGGATCGCTGGAATGGCCAGGAGGATCAGCCCGACGACCGAGATACCCAGCGTCCAGTAGCTGATCGGGGTGCTGAACACCGTGAGCGATCCGCCGGTGAGCTTGAACCGGTCCGCGATGTAGAGCGAGGCCAGGATCATGTTCAACGGCGCGACGGGGAACCATCCCAGCCAGTACGCCCATGCGGTGAACCCGTTGACGTGCTCGGCGAACCGCGGCCACTTGTCCTTGTAGGCGGGGTAGGCGTAGGAGGGCAATCCGCCCGAGCGGTCGGGCATCATTGCCGACAACTCGGCCAGGAGGAGGCACACGAGATAGCCGGTGATGGTGATGAACACGATCACGGGCACCGATGCGGCTCCCAATTCGGTGACCATGACCGGCGCGATCCCGGTGACCAGGATCGTTCCAGCGAGCCCGATCACGAAGGCGCCCCACCAGTTGGTCGTCTTGGGGAGCCCCGCGCCCTCGTAGACGAGTTCGTCCTCAAAAGGTCCGGGCGTGCTCATTTCGTCCGGCATGTGCCCTCCAGGTCCGGTGGTCGTTGCTGGGCCTACCCTGACATCTCTCCGTTTGCTCACAAGGCAAGATGCGAACACAATTGCGGGGCTCGACATGGATGACTTGGACACATTTCTCGCCGGTCACCCGCCGTTCGACGCGCTGGCGCCCGAGCAGCTGCACGAGGTGACGGCCGCCGCGGCGGTGGGCGACTACGAGCCGGGCGCGGTCCTGCTCGTCGAGGACGGCGCGCCCGCCACGGGAATGTGGGTGGTGCTGTCGGGATCGATGGACGTCGTGCACTCCGGTGCGGTCATCCAGGTGCTCGAGCCCGGCGAGTGCTTCGGGCATCCGTCCCTGCTGACCGGCATGGCGCCCGCCTTCACCGTGCGTGCGCGCGAGCCCTCGCGCTGCCTGCTGTTCCCGCCCGACGCCGCCCGGCGGGTGCTGGCCACCGAGGCGGGCGTCTCCTACGTGGCCCGGTCGTTGCGCAAGCGCCTGACCCGAGCCGGGCACACGGTCCGCGGGCTGCATGACGTCGGTACCACGCCGGTGTCGGCCATCATGCGCCCGCCCGTCTACGCCGAGTCCACCGAGACGCTGCGCTCGGCAGCCCGGCGGCTGGGAGAGGACCACCTCCAGGCGCTGCTGGTGGCAATGCCCGACGAGAGCATCGGCATCCTCACTGATGCCGACGTGCGCGCCGCCGTCGCCGACACCTCGTTCTCCGCCGATGCCCCGGCCCACGCGCTCGCCCGGGCGCCTGCGCCGACGGTGCCGCTGCAACAGTTGGCCATCGAGGCGACCGTCGACATGGTGGCGGCGGGGGTGGAGCACATGGTGGTGCTCGATCGCGGCCGCGTCTGCGGCGTGCTGTCAGGCGCCGATCTGCTCGGCCTGGACGCCAACAGCCCGATTGGGCTGCGCCACAGGATCCTCGGCGCGGTCGATGCTGACGTCCTCGCCCGCACGGTCTCGCGCCTGCCCGGACTGTTTCTGGCGCTGTCGGGGGCGGGTGTCCCGTCACGCGAGCTGGGCCGGGTGCTGAGCCTCGCTCAGGATGCCGTGGTGGCGCGGCTGATCCACTTCTCGATGTGGAGCCATGGGCCGGCGCCGTTGCCGTGGGCGTGGCTGGACATGGGCTCGGCCGCGCGACGCGAGTTCACGCTGGCCTCTGACCAGGACAACGCCCTGGCCTATGCGCGCCCGGCGCCCGGAACCGAGCTGACGCCGGAGGCGGTGGACGCCTACTTCGAGCGCCTCGGCCAGGACGTCAACGAGGGTTTGGAGCGATGTGGCATCGGGATCGACAACAACGGCGTCATGGCCCGCAACCGCCGCTGGCGGATGTCCAAGCCCGAGTGGCTGCGCACGTTTGACGAGGTCCTGACCCAGCCCGATGAGTCCCATCTGGTACGGGCGACCGTGGCTTTCGACTTCCGCCCCGCCGCCGGTGGCCTGGCCGTCGTCGCCGACCTCGGCGCCCGCATCCGCGCCGCGCGCGAGCACCCCCAGTTCATGCGGCTGCTGGCCCGCTCGGCCTCGGGTTTTCCCGTCGCGTCGGGATTCCGGGGCCAGCTCTCCACCGACGGCGGCGGCCATTTCGACCTCAAGAAGGGGGCGATCATCCCCATCGTCAATCTCGTCCGCTACCACGCCATCGCAGCTGGGGTGACCATCTCTCCCACGCTTGACCGGATCGAGGCGGTGGCGATGACGGGCGCGCTGGATGCCGACGAGGCGCGGGGGCTGTCCGAGGCCTTCGAGGTGATCGCCCGGGTGCGCTTCGACCATCACGCGCAGCTCATCGCCGCGGGCCGCCCCGCGGACAACCTCATCGACCCCACGGCGCTGACGCCGATCGTGCGCACCGAGCTGCGCGAGGCGCTCCAGCTGGTCAAGCGCGCTCAGAAACGCTTAGCGGTCTGAATCTGTAACGCAATCGACTCAGGTGGCCGCTTGACGTCGGCGTGGTGTGGCGCTCGTCGCCACATTTGGGGCTCAAAGTGTGCCCGGCGTCGCCATTGGAGCGGGTCCGGGCACGTTCTACGCTCCGCGCCATGTGCGGCATTGCGGGCCTTTACACCAAGACGGATACGCTGCGATCGCAGCTCGGCTTCCACCTGGCGGCCATGCTCCTCCAGCTCTCTGACCGCGGACCGGACAGTGCCGGGGTCGCCTTCTATCGGGATCCCGCCCCCGAGGGGTGGTGCAAGATCTCCGTGCACTCGGCCGCCGACGAACCGGGCTGGAGCGACCTCGTCGAAGCGCTGGCGGCGCAGTTCGGCGATGCCTCGCTGACCGGGGTGCGCGCGACCCACGCGACGTACGTGGTCGCGGCGGACGCGGGCGCGGTGCAGGCGTGGCTACGCGCCGAGCAGCCGCTGCTGACGCTCATGAGCGCGGGCCAGACGATCGAGATCTTCAAGGAGGCGGGCCCGCCCACCGATTTCGTGGCCCGATTCGACCTCGCCGCGATCGAGGGCAGCCATGCCCTCGGGCACACGCGCATGGCCACCGAGAGCCGCGTCACCACCGAGCACTCGCACCCGTTCTCCACGGGCCTGGACCTGTGCCTGGTCCACAACGGCTCGCTGTCGAACCACAACCGCCTGCGTCGCGCGCTGCGCAAGGAGGGGATCCACTTCCAGACCGACAACGACTCGGAGGTCGCCGCCGGCTATCTGACCTGGAAGATGGCCCAAGGGGCGACGCTCGAACAGGCGCTCGAAGGCTGCCTGGAGGACCTGGACGGCTTCTACACCTTCGCGGTCGGCACCGCCGACGGCTTCGCGGTGCTGCGCGACCCGATCGCCTGCAAGCCGGCGGTCATGGCCGAGACCGACGAGTGGGTGGCGATGGCCTCCGAGTACCGCGCGATCGCCGTGCTCCCGGGCGCCGAGGACGCCGTCAGCTGGGAGCCTGTGCCGGGGCGCGTGTACAGCTGGGGCACCGCGCTGGTGGCGTGATGGTCACGCCCCAGATCCCGCCGGCCACGGCGCTCACCTTCGACCTGCGCACCGACAGCGTGCGCGAGCTCAACCGCCGCCTGCACGGCGAGGAGGCCGCCGGCCGCGTCCAGGTGGTCAACCCCGACGGCCGTCACGCCATCGCCGTTGGCATCGACGCCGACTGCGAGGTCGAGATCGACGGCCACGTCGGCTACTACTGCGCGGGCATGAACCAGCGCGCCACCGTCCGCGTGCGCGGCAACTGCGGGGTCGGGGTCGCCGAGAACATGATGTCGGGCACGGTGGTGGTGGAGGGCTCGGCCAGCCAGGCGGCGGGCGCGACCGCGCGCGGTGGGCTGCTCGTGATCCACGGCGACGCGTCGGCGCGGTGCGGGATCTCGCTCAAGGGCGCCGACATCGTGGTGCGCGGGTCGGTCGGCCACATGAGCGCCTTCATGGCGCAGCGCGGCTGCCTGGTGGTATGCGGCGACGCCGGCGAGGCCCTGGGCGACTCGCTCTACGAGGCCCGCCTCTACGTCCGCGGGACGGTCGCCGGGCTCGGCGCCGACTGCGTAGAGAAGGAGATGCGCGACGAGCATCTGGAGCAGCTGCGCGCGCTGCTGGCCGCGGCCGAGGTCGATGCCGACCCTGCGGAGTTCACGCGCTACGGCTCCGCCCGCCGGCTCTACAACTTCAACGTCGACAACGTCGGGGCTTACTGATGAGTGCCACCAACGGCGCCTCCACCAACGGGGGCCACCGCGGCTGGCAGCCCGGCCTGCGCGAGTCCGCCACGTTTGACCGCGACACCATCGCCGACATCCAGCGGGCCGCCCGCGAGGGCATCTACGACATCCGCGGGTTCGGCGCCAAGCGTCGCGTCCCTCACTTCGACGACCTCCTGTTCCTCGGCGCCAGCGTCTCGCGCTATCCCCTGGAGGGCTACCGCGAGCGCTGCGCCACCGACGTCACCATCGGGACCCGCTTCGCATCACAGCCGATCCACCTGGACATCCCCATCACCATCGCCGGCATGAGCTTCGGCGCGCTGTCGGGTCAGGCCAAGGAGGCGCTGGGCCGGGGCGCAAGCGAGGTGGGCACGTCCACCACCACCGGCGACGGCGGCATGACGCCCGAGGAGCGCGAGCACTCCACCACGCTCGTCTATCAGCTGCTGCCCAGCCGCTATGGCATGAACCCCGATGACCTGCGCCGCGCCGACGCCATCGAGATCGTCATCGGCCAGGGGGCCAAGCCGGGGGGTGGCGGCATGCTGCTGGGCCACAAGATCTCTGACCGCGTGGCCGAGATGCGCGACCTGCCCGCGGGGATCGACCAGCGCAGCGCCTGCCGGCACCCCGACTGGACGGGCCCCGACGACCTGGAGATCAAGATCCAGGAGCTGCGCGAGATCACCGACTGGCGCGTCCCCATCTACATCAAGGTGGGCGCGTCGCGCACCTACTACGACGTGGCGCTGGCGGTCAAGGCCGGCGCCGACGCGGTCGTGCTCGACGGCATGCAGGGCGGCACCGCTGCCACGCAGGAGGTGTTCATCGAGCACGTTGGGATCCCGATCCTGGCCGCGATCCCGCAGGCGGTGGAATCGCTGATGGAGCTCGACATGCATCGCAAGGTCCAGCTCATCGTCTCCGGCGGGATTCGCACCGGCGCCGATGTGGCCAAGGCCCTCGCGCTGGGCGCCGACGCCGTCTCGATCGGCGTGGCCGCGCTCATCGCGCTCGGTGACAACGCGCCCGAGCACGACGGCCAGTACGCCGAGATCGGCTCCGCAGCGGGCTACTACGACGACTGGCAGGCGGGCCGCGACCCCGCCGGGATCTCCACCCAGGAGCCGGAGCTGGCGGCGCGGCTTGACCCCGTGGTGGGCGGGCGCCGGCTGGCCAACTACCTGCGGACGCTCACCCTCGAGACCCAGACCCTGGCTCGCGCCTGCGGCAAGTCCCACGTGCACAATCTCGAGCCCGAGGACCTCGTGGCCCTCACCATCGAGGCGTCCGCGATGGCGCGTGTGCCCCTGGCCGGCACGAACTGGGTTCCCGGCCAGGGGAAATCGCCCTGAGGGCGATTCCCTTGGGAGAAATCGGGACACTCGCCCTGGAGGCTGATTGTCCTTGCGATTTCTCCAAGCCAGTAGTGCCCAGGGCTATTGACCGCCGTCCGGTGGCGCGACGGCGCGCGCCACCGGGTGACGGTTCGGACGATTACGGCTGCACGAAGACCGGGGTTGTGACGTTGAAGGTGCGGTTGTGCCGGAGCTTGGCGGTCACGTTGCCGCCGGTGCCGAGCCAGATCCCGATGTTGTTGTCGAAGATCCGGTTGCCGGCGACCTTGATCGTCACGGGTACCGCTCCGTAGATGAGAACCCCGACCGTGGTCGTCGGCGCGTTCGGTCCCGGATCCGCGTCGGGGGCGAGGTTGTTCTGACCGATCGTGTTGGCGATGACGTTGTTCCCGTTGAGATCCTCGAACGTGCCCGGCGCGATGGGATGGGCATGCAACGTCACGCCGCCCAGTCCGTTGCCGGCGATGTAGTTGTGAATCACGAGGTTGTCGTAGGAGGCGCTGCCGGCCGAGGCGTTGGCAAACAGCACTCCGGCGCCCTCGCCATCGACCCCGTTGCCGGTGATCACGTTCCGGGCGATGACGTTGCGGTAGTCACCCGCCACCGACGGCTGACGGTTGCCGGCTGCATCGAGCGCGAACGGGTTGTGTCCCGGCACGGTGACGCCGCAGTCGAACAGGTTGTCCTTGATGACGTTTGCGCTGATGAGGTTGTCGTGCGTCGGCCCGAACTCGTCGGTGAGCAGGACTCCGCCGCCGTTGCCGTTGATGAGGTTGCCAGTCACCTGGGAGGCGTATACGCCCATGAGGTGGACCGCCTCGCCGCAATCACCCGGAGTCGCGCCCACCGGGTTGCACTGCGGGTAGGGCGAGTTCGGCGATTGAGCAGTGCCGGTGTTGTTGCCGGTCACGTGGTTGTCGCGGATCTCGACGTGGCTGATCGACCCTCCGGCGAGCGATCCCGTGGCGAGGATTCCCTCGCCGATCGCGCCCTGGACCGTGAAGCCGCTGACCTGCACCCAGCTGGACTTGATGGTGATCCCGGCCAGGCATGGGGCGCTTCCGGGCCCAGCAGGACCGAGCTGGTCGCAGTTCCCGTTGCCCGTCGGTGATCCCTGGACCGTCGCCCCGTGCAGGCCAACGAGCCGCAACGGCGTGGCGACGATCACGTCCTCGGTGTATGTCCCGGGACAGACGGTGACCGTTGCACCGGAAGACGCCGCGTCAACGGCAGACTGGATCGTTGAGTAGGTCGCGCTGCTACACGAGCGCCCACTGTTGCCGGAGCTGCCGGATGGGGAAACGATGAGGGCGCCGCGGTGACCCCCCAAGCCGTGGTCTCCGTGGTGATGGCCTCGGGCGGAGGCCTGGGCGACGCCGCACTGCGCGATCGCCATCACCGCGCAGGCGACGAGCGCCGCCCCCAGACGGTTGACGCGCAAGGGCGGACAACGGAACCCGTTCATAGTGCTCTCCTATCTAGAGTGAACCCCCCGCTCACACACACCGCTCCCGACGCGGTGCTCACCGGCCACCTTCCCGGCGCGCCAACGCTAGCCCGCGTGGGGGAGGGTGTCAAACGCAGCGTCACAACCACCTTCGCGGGAGGGTGGGTGGTTCCTACACCTCCACTTCGCGCCCGTCATCACCCCACATCGTGTGGAAGGTGCCCTCGCGATCATTGCGCTGGTAGGTGTGGGCGCCGAACAGGTCACGTAGCCCCTGGATCAGGCTGGCCGGTCCGCGGGCGCGCCGGTAGCCGTCGTAGTAGGCCAGCGAGGACGAGAACGCCGGCGTGGGGATGCCCAGCTCCGCCGCCTTGCCCACCACGCGCCGCCACGGATCCTGGGCGTTCTCCAGCGCGGTGGCGAAGAACTCGGCGAGCATGAGGTTGGCCAGTCCCGGCTCCTGGTCATACGCCTCGCGGATGCGGTCCAGGAAGCGGGCGCGGATGATGCAGCCGCCCCGCCAGATCGTCGCCATCGCGCCGAGGTCGATGTCCCAGCCCTCGGCGTCGGCGGCGGCGGCCATCTGGGCGAAGCCCTGGGCGTAGGAGACGATCTTGGAGGCGTAGAGCGCGTGCGCGAGATCGTCGGCCAGCGAGTCGTCGGCAGCGGGCTGCGTCGGTGGCCCGGCGAGGATGTCGGCGGCATGGATCCGCTGGTCCTTGAGCGCGCTCAACGTCCGCGCGAACACCGCCTCGGTGATACCGGTGAGCGGGACTCCCAGCTCGAGGGCATCCTGCGCGGTCCAGCGTCCGGTGCCCTTCTGCTCGGCGGCGTCGAGGATGACGTCCACCAGCGGCCCGCCGGTGGTCTCGTCGGTCTTGGAGAGCACCCGGGCGGCGATCTCGATGAGGAAGGACTCGAGCTCTGAGTCGTTCCACGTGCGGAAGCGGTCGGCGATACGTGGGACGTCCCAGCCGACGCCGTTGCGCAGCAGGTCATAGCTCTCGGCGATGAGCTGCATGTCGGCGTACTCGATCCCGTTGTGGACCATCTTCACGTAGTGGCCGGCTCCGTCGGCGCCGACGTAGGTGCAGCACGGGGTGCCGTCCACCTGGGCGGCGATGGCCTCGAAGATCGGTTTGACCGACGCGTCGTAGGCCTCGCGGTCTCCGCCGGGCATGATGCTCGGGCCGTTGAGTGCGCCCTCTTCGCCGCCGGAGACGCCCACCCCCAGGAAGTGGATGCCCTGCTCGGCCAGCCTCTTGTGGCGGCGCTGAGTGTCGCGGTAGTTGGCGTTGCCGCCGTCGATGAGGATGTCGCCCTTGTCCAAGTGGGGCGCGATGTCGTCGATGACGGCGTCGGTGGCCGGGCCGGCCTGCACCATGCTCATCAGCACGCGGGGCGGAGCGAGTGCTCGCACCCACTCCTGAGTCGTCTCGAAGCCCTCGATGGGACCCTCGGAGCCGTGCTCCTGGACGAACGCGGTCATGCGGCTCGTGGTCCGGTTGTGCACGGCGACCGGGATTTCGTGGTGGGCGACGTTGCGGGCGAGGTTGGCGCCCATCGTCGCCAGGCCGGTGAGGCCGAAGTGCCTGTCGTCGGAGGAGGTCATGGGCCCACGTTACCCCGCCGTCGCGCCCGGGCGCCGGCCGCGGCCGTCCCGAGGAGGCTCATCGTCGAGAGGCTAGGGTCAGGGAGATGAACTACCGCACGCTGGGCACCACAGGAACGAAGGTGAGCCCCCTCTGCCTCGGGGCGATGATGTTCGGTGACTGGGGCAACACCGATCACGACGAAAGCATCCGCATCATCCACCGGGCGCTCGACGCCGGGATCAACTTCATCGACACCGCCGATGTGTACTCGCGTGGCGAGTCCGAGGAGATCGTGGGCAAGGCACTGGCGGGCGGCAAGCGCGACAACGTCGTGCTCGCCACCAAGGTGCACGGCACCATGGGTGACGACCCCAACGAGTTCGGCAACTCGCGCCGCTGGATCGTGCGCGAGGTCGAGAACTCTCTGCGGCGGCTGGGCACCGACTGGATCGACCTCTACCAGATCCACCGCCCCGAGGCCGACACCGACATCGACGAGACGCTGGGCGCGCTGACCGACCTCGTCCGCGCCGGCAAGGTCCGCTACATCGGCTCCTCCACCTTCCCGGCCTCGCAGATCGTCGAGGCCCAGTGGGTGGCCCAGCGGCGCGGCCGCGAGCGCTTCGTCTGCGAGCAGCCCCCGTATTCCATGCTCATCCGCGGGGTGGAGAACGATGTCCTGCCCACGGCGCGGCGCTACGGGATGGGCGTGATCCCGTGGAGTCCGCTGGCCGGCGGCTGGCTCTCGGGCCGCTACCGGCTGGGCGAGGACCTGCCCAGCTCCCACCGATCCGACCGGATCCCCGCTCGCTACGACATGTCGCTGCCCGCCAACCAGCGCAAGCTCGAGGCGGCCGACGCGCTGGCCCGCGTGGCCGAGGAGGCCGGGATCACCCTGATCGAGATGGCCCTCGCCTTCGTCATCCACCACCCCGCGGTGACGGCGGCGATCATCGGGCCGCGGACGATGAAGCACCTCGAGTCCCAGATCACCGCGGCCGACGTGGATCTTTCAGACGAGGTCCTGGACAAGATTGACGCGATCGTGGCGCCGGGGACCAACCTCAACCCGGCCGACGGCGGCTGGGCCAACCCGGCGCTGGAACCCCCCGCGCGCCGCCGCTAGCCGCGCGAACGACTCGCCGCGCCAGATCGCCGCCCGGTCCGGCGATCTGGCGCACCTGAATGCGGCGCCCACGCTCCGTGTCAAATTGACACGTGACGCGCAGCAATGGTGCCTACGGCGACGCCGTGTTCACCTCCGGTCGTCACATGTCAATAGTTACCTATTTGAACGCAAACGTGGTAGAGACATCGTAGGAGGCGTTGCCGTTCGGCCCAGTCGGATCGTTTGGCACCCAGATGTCCTGCACAACCCCATTGCCGGGCCGCAACTGAGTGGACTTGCAGTCCAGAGTCGAGCCAATCCCCATGTCGAGTGGGTGATTGATCGAGACAACGGAAGTGTCCATGGGGACGTGCGAGACTTCGGCTGAGGCTCCGTTGTTGTCAGCTCCGTCCGCGTACTCGCAGAAGGCCTGATCCGCACCCGCGACCTCCTTGTAGATCAAGACCCTGGCATACATACGGGCCGAGCCGGTCGTATCAGAGAGCACGGCAGCGGCGATCGAGATCTTGCAGGGTTGCTGTGCCTGTGAGCACGAGAAGCGGAAATCTCCCCCCGTCGTGGTACCGACCGGTGAGCCCATTGCCGCCGAGTAGGTCGCCCAGATCGTTGGCGCGGCCGTTCCTCGACTCACGAACACGTTCGCGACGGCGTACTCACCGGCGGTCGAAACGCCCGCCGAGGGAGCAGGGGGGGCGGAGGGGCCAGAGGGACCAAGCGGGCCGGCCGGGCCTGGAGGTCCCTGGGGACCGACGACAGCTGGAGCGCTCGGGACCGGGAACAGAGCGAGCTTCAGAGGCTTCTGGCCCTTGGCGCACGCCTTGTGGAGCAGGATGTTGAGGTCGCCGCGACTCTCGTGCCCTCCCGTCCTCTGGACACACACGGGGGTGAATGCAGGCGCATTTTTCGGCGCGGTTTTCGCGCTGGTCGTGCGCGCGTCTCCGCCCGTGACCAGCAACGTCACCCCCAGCAGCGTCGAAAGGCTCGCCGCCGCGACAAACACCCATGGACTCGACTTTCTCATCGTCACTCCCTCCCTTGGTGCTCTGCACTAAAGCGAGCACCCACTTGACACCGATTCACCTGGATCACGGAGCGATGCGCGTTCAGCGTCGAAGCTCGGTTGTGCCTCAGGCGGTTCACGCCCCCGAAGCCGGCCCGGAATGACGCGAACATCTCGTCGCCGTCAGCGGCGTATCACGTGCTCGATGGTCACGCGTACGGTTACTGACTGCAAACCTTCGGTGAGCATGCGGCCGGAGCAGTGATCCAACATCACCCGATTGGGGTGAAGCTCCGGTGCCGGCAACACAACTTTCTCTTTCGTTTCCGCTTCCATGCATGAACCGAGGACCCGTGGTCAGGTCCACCGCTTGTGGTTGGTAAGTGTGCTGACAGACCGAAGTGTGATCTTTCGGGTAGGTGATCACCTGTCAAGGTGACTGGGGCAACATGGAGCCCGCCGCGCGGTGTCGCTAGCCGCGCAGGTACTCGGCGGTGCGCGCGTCGGCGGGGAAGAACGCCTCCACCGCCAGCTCCGAGACGGTGACGTCGACGGCGGTCCCGAAGGTGGTGATGGTGCTGAAGAACGACAGCTCGGGGGCGTCTGAGCCCGGCGCCGGGGCCAGTTGGAGCCCCACCGTGACCGCGGCGTCGACCGGAACCGACGGCGCGTCCGGTCCCGGGTAGCCGAGCATCTCCTCGTGGAGCTCGGCCAGCTGCAGATCGCCGGTGAGCCGCGCCGCGCGGTCCAGACGTTCGATGAGGTCCGCCCGATACTCGCCCAGGTTGATGATTCGCGGGGCGACCCCGTCGGGGTGCAACGCGAGGCGGATCGTGTTCACCGGCGGGACGAGGAGCTCGGGGGCGACGCCCTCCAGGAACGGGCCCAGCGACTCGTTGGAGGCGACGAGGCTCCAGTACCGGTCCACGGCGATCGCGGGATACGGCTCGTGGGCGGCCAGGACGCGGCTGACCGCGTCGCGGACCTCCCGCAGCGCGGGATCGTCGAAGTCCCGCGCCGAGTACTGGGGGGCGAACCCGGCGGCCAGCAGCAACTCGTTGCGCTCGCGCAGGGGCACGTCGAGCCGCTCGGCCAGGTGGAGCACCATCTCGGCGCTCGGCCGGGAGCGGCCGGTCTCGACGAAGCTGAGATGCCTCGTCGAGACCCCCGCGTCCAGCGCGAGCTCCATCTGGCTCATGCGCCGGCGCTGGCGCCAGTCACGCAGCAGCGGACCGATGCGCACGGAGCGGTTGGCGGCGATCGTCACCATCACGAGCGTACCGGCGCCGGGATCAGCCGGGTGAGCGCAGCGACGCCGGCCAGAGCCACCGCCAGCGCGATCACACTGACCTGGAACGCGCCCGCGAATCCGTGGGACACGGCACCGTAGAACAGCACCCCGACCACGGCCACCCCGATCGCGTTGCCGACGTTCTGCATCGTCGCCAGCACGCCCGAGGCCGCGCCGACGTGCTCGCGCGGAGCCGCTCCCATGACCAGCGTCGTCAGCGGCGTGATGCCCAGGCCCATGCCGGCTCCGACGAGCGCCAGTCCGGGGGCCAGCGCCAGCACCGAGCCGCCCACGCCGACGTCGCCCACGGTCAGGGCCAGCGTGACGTGGCCCACCACGAGCACGCCCGCGCCCAGCGCCAGGACGCGCCGTCCGTGACGGACGGTCAGCGCCGGGGCCCGCATCGAGGTCAGCAGGTACGTCCCGGCGAGGATGGTGAACACCAGCCCGGAGTGCAGGGCGCTCATCCCGCGGCCGAGCTGCAAATACAGCGACAGCACGAGGAAGAACGAGGCCTGCCCGCTCCAGAACAGCATCTGGGCGGCCAGCCCGACGATCATCCCTCGCGAGGCGAACAGTTCGGGCGGCATCAGCGGCGTTCCGCCGCGCGCGGCCAGGCGACGCTGCTGGACGACGAAGGCGCCGAGCAGGAACGGTGCTGCGGCCAGCGACAGCCATGTCCACAGCGGCCATCCATGGGCCCGGCCATCGACCAGCGGCAGGACGATGGCGGTCAGCCCGAGGGTGGACAGGACGGTCCCGGTGAGGTCCAGCCGTCCCGCCTGACCTCGGGAATCGGCCCCGCCCACCCGGATCACGCGCGGCGCCGCCAGCACCGCCAGCAGGCCGATCGGGATGTTGATGAGAAAGCAACTGCGCCAGCCCAGCCCGGCCGGGTTGGCCTCCACCAGGATCCCGCCGATCAGCTGGCCCGACACCGCGGCAAAGCCCATGGTCATCCCGTAGGCGGCCAGCGCCTTGGCGCGGTCGGCCCCTTCGTAGAGGACGCCGATGATGGACAGGACGTTGGGCATCAGCAATGCCGCGGCGCAGCCCTGCAGCAGCCGGGAGATCACGAGGATCTCGGGGGTGCCGGCCACCCCGCACCCGGCGGAGGCGAGGGTGAACAGGACGAGCCCGACCGTGAACGCCCGGACGCGGCCCATCCGGTCACCCAGCCGGGCGCCGGTGATGAGGAACACGGCGTTGGTGAGGCCGTAGCCGGCGATGACCCATTCGATCGCACCGGCCGAAGCGTGCAGGTGAGCCTGCATCGACGGCAGTGCGACGTTGACGATGAAGAAGTCCAGTACGACCATGAAGGTGCCGGCGAGGATCACCGGCAACGGCAGCCAGCGGCTGCGAGTGGGGGAGAACGCCGCCGGGGTCCGCCCGACGGCCGATATCGATTGAGTGCTCATGGCCGGCACGTTCCCAGCCGGCCGGCGCCCCGTCGATTACCCGCCGGGTAACGCTGCGGGGTTGCTCGGAAACTCTTCGATTTCCCCTACCGAACTCTGAGGAGCGGTCGCCAAAGTGGTCTCCGGGCAGTTCTCCCACTGCCCGCCTCATAGTGATCGGCGAGTGATGCGCCGATCACCTATATCCCCGCCACAGTTGGGTCGGCCCCCCTCCCGGGCCGGCCCAGCTGGCGGTGGTGGCTGGGCGCTCAGTTGAACGTGATGACGCTCCGGATCCCGTCCTGGCGCTCCATGAGCTCAAAGCCGTGGTTGACGTCGTCGAGCGTCATGGTGTGGGAGATGAACGGGTCGACGTCGATCTGCCCGTCGAGGTAGAGCTGCACAAGCTGGGGCACCTGGTCGCGGCCCTTGACGCCGCCGAACGAGGAGCCGCAGATGCGCCGGCCGGTGATCAGGTACCGCGGGATGACGTTGAGGGTCTCGCCCCGGCCGGCCACGCCGGCGACCGTGCACAGGCCCCAGCCCATCCGGGCGGACTCGACGGCCTGGCGCATGACCGCCACCAGCCCGGTGGCCTCGAACGTGTAGTCGGCCCCGAAGCCGCCGGTCTCGTCGAGCACGCGCTGGACGGTGTTCTCGTCGGCGACCCAGGTCTCGGTGGCGCCCTGGCCGGTGGCCAGCTGCAGCCGGTCGTCTGATCGGTCGACGCAGATGATTCGCTCGGCACCCTGCAGGCGACAGCCGGCCACCGCGCCCAGGCCGACCATGCCGGCGCCGAACACGACACAGGTCGAGCCCGCCTTGACCTTGGCGGTGTTCATCGCCGCGCCCAGCCCGGTGGAGAGCCCGCACGCAAACAGGCAGGCGTGCTCGGGCGCGGCGTCGGGCGAGACCTTGGCCAGCGCGATCTCGGGCATGACGGTGTACTCGGCGAACGTGCTCGTACCCATGAAATGGCGGATCGGCTCACCGTCACGCGACAGGCGGGTGGTGCCGTCGGGCAGATAGCCCAGGTTCTGCTGGTCGCGGATGGCCAGGCAGAGGTTCGTGTCGGGGCTCAGGCAGTGCACGCACTCGCGGCACTGCGGCGAGAACAGCGTGACCACGAGTTCGCCGGGGGAGACGCTCGAGACGCCCTCACCGACCTTCTCGACGAAGCCCGCGCCCTCGTGGCCCAGGACGGTCGGCGCGTAGCCGGAGGGGTCGACCCCCGAGGCGGTGTACATGTCGGTATGGCAGACCCCGCAGGCGGCGAGCCGCACCATCACCTCGCCCGGCTTGGGCTCCGCCAGGTCCAGCTCGGTCACCTGGAGGGGCTTGGCGAACTCCTCCAGGACCGCGGCACGCATCTTCATCGAGGGCGCTCCTTCCCTGTCGTGGGGTCAGGGCGCAACCCTAGTGAGCGGCGGCCCCCTACCGGTCAGCGTTGCCGCGCGCATCGAGGGCGTCGATCATCAGCTCGAGCATTCGCTGCCACTGGTCAGGCTCGACGCGGCGGGCCGCACGGGTGGCGGCTAACAGCAGCCGCAGGTCCAGCGAGGTGGCGTCCGCCCGCAGGCGCCCCTCGTCCCGCGCGGCGGCCAGCAGTCGCTCCTGGGCCTCGCTGGCCCGCGCGACCGCGGCCATGACGTCGGGACGGTCGGCGACCTCGGCGAGCGCATCCCCGATCAGGGAGTCGGCGCGCTGGGCGCTGACGACGCTGGTCAGCATCCCGGTGAGCGCCTCCCAGCGGTCGCCCGGCTGCGCAATCGCCTCCTCGGTCGCAGCGGCGAGTGCCGCCATGCGCCGCACGACGAGGGCCGCCAGCAGCTCGCGCTTTGACTCGAACAGGCGGTACACGCTGGCGACGCCGGCTCCCGCGGCGTCGGCGACGACGCTCATCGGCGCATCGAGGCCGTCGCGGGCGAAGACCTCGGTGGCCGCCGTCAGGAGCCGCTCGCGCTTGGCCGCGGAGTCCAGCGCAGTCCAGCCGCCGCGACCGGAGGGAGCCTCCGGCTCCGTCGCCGGAATCATCATTCCGCTAGAGTACCGTGACGTGTCAACGGGCGCGCATCGGGATCACGGAGTCAATCCCAACCTGATCCTCGCGGTCACCGCCCTCGCCGGCCTCGCCTACGCGATGCTGAGCTCCGCGGTCATCCCCGCCCTCACCGATCTGCAGCACAGCCTGAACACGACCGAGACGGGGGTGACCTGGCTGCTGACCGGTTACCTGCTCTCGGCATCGGTGGCGACGTCGATCCTCGGCCGTCTTGGCGACATGTACGGCAAGGAGAAGATGCTGCTGGTGACGCTCGGGATCCTGGCCGTCGGGATTCTGATTGCGGCCCTGTCGAGCTCCTTGCTCCCGATGATCATCGGTCGCGTGATCCAGGGCGCCGGGGGCGGCATCTTTCCGCTCGCGTTTGGGATCGTCCGCGACGAGTTCCCCCGGGAGCGAGTCGCCGGGAGCATCGGAATGCTGTCCTCCATCCTTGGAGTCGGCGGGGGCATCGGGATCGTGCTCGGCGGGCTGATCATCGAGCACTTGAACTACCACTGGCTCTATTGGATTCCGCTCGTCATCACGCTGATCGCCGCCTTCTGCACCTGGAGGTTCATCCCGGAATCGCCCGTCCGGGTGCCCGGCCGGGTCAACTGGCTCGCCGCCGCGCTGATGTCAGGCGGATTCATCTGCGTCCTGGTCGCGATCTCGGAGACGATCACCTGGGGCTGGGGCTCGCCCAAGACGCTCGGGCTCCTGGCCATCGGACTGCTCGGCTGCGCCGCCTGGGTATGGGTCGAGGTCCACAGCGACGAGCCGTTGATCGACATGGCGATGATGCGCATCCGCGGCGTCTGGACGACCAACCTGGTCGCGTTCCTGCTCGGCGCGGGAATGTACGCGTCGTTCCTGGTCTTCCCGCAGTTCGCGCAGCTACCCACGAGCACCGGCTTCGGCTTCGGCGCCTCGGTCGTCGTCGCCGGCCTGTACCTGCTCCCGGCGGCGCTCCTCATGAGCGTGCTCGGGACCGCAGCGGGCCCCGTGGCGCGCAGGTTCGGCTCCAAGGCCGCGGTGATCGTCGGCAGCGGGGTGACCGCAGTCGCGTTCGGGTGGCTCGCGGTGGCCCACGGGCATCCGTACGATTTTCTGATCAGCGCCGCCCTCCTCGGCGTCGGAATCGGACTGGCCTTCTCCGCGCTGGGCAACCTGATCGTGGAGGCGGTGCCGCCGGAGCAGACCGGGGTGGCGACCGGCATGAACACGGTCATGCGGACCTTGGGCGGCGCGCTTGGTGGCCAGATCGTGGCCACGTTCATCGCCAATAACGTGGCGAACGGGCAACCGACGGTGACGGGGTTCACGGCCTCGTTCGCGCTCGAGGCGGCGTTCCTGGCCGTGGCTGTGCTCGCCGGACTGCTCATTCCGGACAGCGCTCATCGCCGTGCGACGGCGACGGCGACGCGACCGCGACGACGACGGCGACGCCGACGACGGCACGGGAACCTGAGTTGGCCGCCGCACGGGAAACCGCCTGACGGTGGCCCGCCACTCGCTCAGAGGCACGCGCTCCGATCCTCGCGGTCCCAACTACAAGTGGATCGCGCTGTCCAACTGCACGCTCGGCGTGCTGCTGGCGACGCTCGACGCGTCGATCACGCTCATCGCGATGCCCAACATCTTCCGCGGGATCAACCTCGACCCCCTGGTCCCGGCCAACAGCTTCTACCTGCTGTGGATGATCCTCGGCTTCCTCGTCGTCTCCAGCGTGCTGATCGTGAGCCTCGGGCGGCTGGGCGACATGTACGGCCGCGTGAAGATCTACAACCTGGGGTTCGTCATCTACACGGTGGCGTCGTTGATTCTCACCGTCGACTGGCTCACCGGCCGCGACGGCGCGCTGTTCCTCATCGTCTTCCGGATCGTCCAGGGGGTCGGTGCCGCGTGCCTGCTGGCCAACTCGGCCGCGATCATCACCGACGCCTTCCCCGCCAACCAGCGCGGGATGGCGCTGGGGATCAACAACATCGTCGGCGTCTCGGGGATGTTCGTCGGGCTCGTGCTCGGCGGCCTGCTGGCGCCGATCTCCTGGCGCCTGGTGTTCCTCATCTCCGTCCCGGTCGGCCTGTTCGGGACGGTGTGGGCGTACCTCAAGCTCCAGGAGTTGTCCACCCCCAGGCGCTCGCGCATCGACTGGCCGGGGAACGTCAGCTTCGCGCTCGGCCTCATCCTCATCATGGTGGCCGTCACCTACGGGATCCGTCCCTACGGGAGCTCGGCCACCGGCTGGGGCAGCCCGCGCGTGCTCATCCTGATCGGGTCCGGGCTGCTCTCGCTGGCGATCTTCGCGGTGGTCGAGCGCCGCGTGCAGGACCCGATGTTCCGGCTGCCACTGTTCAAGATCCGGGCCTTCACGTTCGGGACGCTGTCGACGTTCCTGTCAGCGGTCGCCCGCGGCGGGCTGATGTTCATGCTGATCATCTGGCTGCAGGGGATCTGGCTGCCCCTGCACGGCTACGACTTCGCCGATACCCCGTTGTGGGCGGGCATCTACATCGTGCCGCTCACCGTCGGGATGCTGCTGGCCGGCCCCACGTCCGGGTACCTGTCTGACCGCTACGGCGCCCGGGGGTTCGCCACCGGCGGGATGCTCGGCGCCGCGGTGAGCTTCGCGCTGCTCGCGCTGCTCCCCACCAACTTCCCCTATCCGCTGTTCGCGGTATGCCTGTTCCTCAACGGCGTCTCGATGGGGCTGTTCGCGTCGCCCAACCGCGCCGCCGTGATGAACAGCCTCCCGCCGTCAGACCGCGGCGCCGGCGGCGGCATGAACCAGACCTTCCAGAACTCCGCCCAAGTGCTCTCGATCGGCATCTTCTTCACGCTGATGATCATCGGCCTGTCGGCCACCCTGCCCCACACGATGTCGGCGGGTCTGCAGGCCCACGGTGTCCCCGCGGCGACGGCCCACCGCGTGGCCCAGCTGCCGCCGGTCTCGATCCTGTTCGCCGCGTTCCTGGGCTACAACCCGATCCAGCACCTCGTCGGCAACCACGTCCTGGCGCATGTCACCGCCCATCAGCACGCGCTTCTCGTCGGGCGTTCGTTCTTTCCCCAGCTCATCTCCGCCCCGTTCCGCAACGGGCTCCACGAGGCCTTCGCGTTCGCCATCATCGCCTGCCTGGTGGCCGCGGCCGCCTCGTGGTTCCGGGGCGGCCAAGCCGCGCCGGCGCCCGAGCCAGAGTCGGATCCGGGCCGGGAGCGGCTCGTGCGCACCCGCGGCGAGCAGCACGCCGGGACGACCGTCGCCCGCTGAGCGCGGGGTCAGAGGCCCTGCTGGATGGCCAGCACCAGCAGCACGACCGCCACGACCACCGCGAGCACGACGGCCACCAGATTGGCGGCCAGCACCATCCGCAGCGTGCGTCGGGGATCGCGCGGGCGCCCCGTCGTCGCGGTCCGGTCCTCGACGGGCTGGGCGTCGGTGGGCGGGTCCGGCTCCGGCGTGGATGGTGGGGCCGGGGGGTGAGTGCCGTGCGCCGTGACGGACTCGGCGAGGGCGTCAGTGACATAGCGGTTGAGGCTGACCTGCTCTCGTTCGGCCGCCTGGGCCAGTTGCTGATGTAGCTCGCCCGACATCCGCACCAGGAAGCGCCCGCTGTGTCCCGCGCCGGGCTTGGCGGCGGGCTTGCCGCCGGTGGTCTTGGCGGTGGCGGTCGCGGGCTTGCTCGGGGCCACCTGAGCCGGTGATACCACGCGTTCGCGAGTGGTATCAGCCGTTGCTGCGGGAGTTTCACCCTCGGCGAGCTCGGCGCGCAGCTTGCTCAGCGCGCCGGCCAGGAGCCGGGAGACGTGCGCCTGTGAGATCCCGACCTCGCGCGCGATCTCGCGCTCGGTCTTGTCGGCATGGAAGCGCAGGTACACGATCCGGCGCTCGCGCTCGTCCAGGACATGCATCGGCGCGTCGAGGAGGACGCGGTCGTCGCTGTCGGCGTAGGGCTCCGTCCTGACCTCGCCGGAGGCGCCCTGGTCGGGAGCGGGCAGGGTCAGCGGGTCGCGAGCCTGCTCGGCGGCCAGCGCGCGCTCGACCTGCCGGGTGTCGGCGTCGACGGCGTCGGCCAGCTCGCTCAACGTGGGCGCGCGGCCCAGCCGGGCGGCCAGTTCTGACTGCCGGACGCGCAGGCGCTTGCCCAGGCGCTGCACCTCGCGGGGGATCCGGACTGACCCTGACCGGTCGCGCAGGTGATGGCGCAGCTCACCCTCGATGGTCGGTTGCGCGAAGGCGGAGAACGACACGCCGCGGCCGGCGTCGAACCGATCCGCGGCCTTGACCAAGCCCACGGCGGCGACCTGCACCAGGTCGTCCAGTTCCACGCCACGGCCGGCGTAGCGTCGCGCCACCGACTTGGCCAGCGGCAGATGCGACTCGATCAGGCTCTCACGATCCGCGGGCGCGAGAGACCGTTGCCTTGACGTCACCCTTCCACCTCAGCCCGTTCCCCCTGGGCAGTATCAGCGCGATGGTACCAGGGGCCCTTGGAGCGCTTGCATGGATCAGACCAGGCCCCTTCGGGGATCTTAAGGGTGTGGGGACCTGCACAAAGCTCAGCATCCCTCGGGGGCCGTCGTAGACGATGGCAAGCCGGGGGCGGCACGTTTCAGGGGCACTCTGGTCCGCGGCCGTCGCCGCGGTCGCGGCGGTCGCGCTGACCGCGCCGCAGAGTGCGCTCGCCGGCGAGCTGCCGGTGGCCCCGAGCGCGTTGGCTCAGGCGGGCATCACCGCGGCTCAGAACGCCGTCGATGCCGCCGCCGCGGCCGTGAGCGCCGCCAGCCCGGCGGTCGTGGTCCCCGCGGTCACGGGAGCGGTCCCAGCCGTCGCTCCCGCGCCCACCACGAGGGCCGCCGCGGCGCCCCCGGCTGCGCCTGCTCAGACCGCCCCGCGCCCCGCGGCGGTCCCAGCGAGCGCGACCGCGCGAGCGCCGCGGCACCCTGCCCAGCCCGCCGCCCCGGCGCGCGCCGCCGACCCGCCCCTGCCGGTCGCGGCGTCGGCGGCGCGCGCGGGGGCGGCGCATCCGGTCATGCGCGCGGCGGCTGGGCCCGTTGCGCCGGTGTTCGCGCCGCCCGTGCCGACGGTGTCCGTCCCCGCCGTACCCACGGTGTCCATCGCGGCTCTGCCGATGGCGCCGGTCCCCGTCGCGCCCGCGCTGCCCGTCGACCTCGCCACGTTGCCCATGCCGTGGTCGGCCGCGTGGGCGTCTCTCTTTGCCCCTGCGGCATCCGCCTCGCCTGGGCCGGTGGCTACGCCCACTCCGGGGAGCCTCGCCTGGATGGGCTGGCCCCTGGACCTGACGGGGCTCACGGCGTCCGGCGCGCTGCCGGCGCCCCTGGGTACCTCGGGGACGGGTGTGCCGTTTGCGGGCCGAGCTCCCTTTGGTGGGGGTGTGCTGCGCCGTCACGGACATTCCGCCTCCGGCAAGCGGCACCATGGCGCCAGGCGCCCTTACCCCGCGGCCCGGACGGGCTCGGACGATCGCGCGACGAGGGCCGTCGTGACGGCGTCGGTGGCCGCGGCCGTGGCGGTGGCTCAGCGGTCGTTGCCGGCGCCCTCGCGCACGTCATCGGCGCCGCGTCTGCGCCACCACGGGGCGCGGTCATCGCGGCCCGCGCGCCCGGCCATTGAGACCAGCACTCCGCGTCCACTGAGCGCGCCGGTGCCGGGTAGCGGCGCGGCGGCTGCGGCAGGCGCAGGCGGCGGCGGTGCCGGCTCAGCGGTGCTGCTGACGATCGCCGCCCTGCTCTTGATCTTCATGTTGTCGACCCGGGTGTCGCTGGACCTGTCGGCGTGGCGGTCCACGCTGCTGTCCCTGCGGCTCGAACGCCCGGGATAGCTCTCGCTGTCTGGTCACAGAGGCGGCACGCTCGGGGGCACCGAGCCGCCGCCCGGCCGTCCGGCAGATGCCGTGACGGCCAAGTCCAGTGCATCTGGCCCGGGTTCGCCCGGGCGGGGCACAGATTCCACACAGGAGAGAACAGGCATGCGATCAAAAATGATCGCTCTGGTTGTCACCCTCCTCGCGATGGCCGTACCGGCTAGCGCGATGGCGGGCGGCGATCCGGGCACGGGAGCGGGTGCCGCCGGCGTCGGTCAGGCGCAGCTGGCCTCCCAGCTCGCGGCGACTCTGCAGAAAGCGGCCTCACAGGCACAGGCCGGGCAGAACGCCGTCAACAGCAACGCTCCGGTCACCACGGCCGGCGGCAGTGTGACCGGTGGCGCCAACAGCGCCGCGCAGAACGCGCTCAACGGCGCGTCGAGCCACGCGGGCAACAACGCCGGTACCACTCAGAGCAACAACCAGACCCAGTCGGCCGGGTCGAGCTGCAGCGTCGGCTGCGGTGGTGCCGGTCAGGCACAGGGGTCGACGCAGCTGGCCAGCACCCTGCAGGGCGCGGCGTCCAACGCCAACGCCAACCAGGGCGCGGTCAACAGCAACGTCCCGGTCAACACCGCGGGCGGCAACGTGACGGGTGGCGCCAACAACGCCTCTCAGAACGCCGCCAACGGCGCCAAGAGTGGCGCAGGTAACAACGCCGGTACCACTCAGGGCAACAGCCAGACCCAGTCGGCCGGGTCCAGCTGCCACGTCGGCTGCGGCGGCTCGGGCCAGGCGCAGGGCTCCACCCAGGGATCGGCAACGCTCCAGGGCGCGAAGTCCAGCGCGGACGGCGAACAGAACACCGTGAACGCCAACGTTCCGGTGAACATCGCCGGCGGCAACGTCGCGGGTGGCGCGAACAACGCCTCCCAGAACGCGGCCAACGGCGCCAAGAGCGGTGCGGGCAACAACGCCGGCACCACCCAGGGCAACAACCAGGCCCAGTCGGCCGGATCCGCGTGCGGCGTGGGCTGTGGCGGTGGCGGCCAGGCGCAGGACAATCAGCAGGGCTCGCTGACAGGCCAGCTGGCTGACTCCAACGCCAACGCCGACCAGAACGCGGTCAACGCCGACGTTCCGGTGAACATCGCCGGTGGCAACATCGCGGGTGGCAGCAACAACGCCTCCCAGAACGTCGCCAACGGCGCACTGAGCGGTGCGGGCAACAACGCCGGTACCACTCAGGCCAACAACCAGACCCAGTCGGCCGGCTCCGCCTGCTCGATCGGGTGTGGCGGCGCCGGACAGGCCCAGCAGTCAGCCCAGCACGCGGCGACGCTGCAGGCGGCTCTGTCCAACGCCGACGCCAACCAGAACGCGGTGAACGCCAACGTTCCGGTGAACATCGCCGGCGGCAACGTCATCGGAGGCGCCAACAACGCCTCTCAGAACGCGGCCAACGGTGCGCTGAGCGGTGCGGGCAACAACGCCGGTACCACTCAGGGCAGCAACCAGAGCCAGTCCGCCGCGTCCAGCTGTCACATCGGCTGCGGCGGTGCCGGTCAGGCTCAGAGCAACCAGCAGGGATCGCTCACGGCGCAGCTCGCTGCGTCGGAGGCGGACGCATGGCAGAACCTGGTCAACTCGAACGCCCCGGTGACCACCGCGGGCGGCGATGTGCTGGGTGGCGCCAACAACGCCGCGCAGAACGCCCTGAACGGCGCGCTGAGCGGTGCGGGCAACAACGCAGGAACCATGCAGAACGGAGGCCAGGCCCAGACCGCCTGACGCCTCGTGGGGGCGGTCCGGCCGGCTGAGCCTCAACCGGCCGGACCCCCTTGATGCCTCGGAGCCCCCGGCAGACCGCGGCCGGGGGGTTCCGGCACCACCAATCGCCTCGGATGCAGATCGTCAAGCACGGAAAGCCCCTCGTAGTCACCATCACCGCCGTCGCGCTGCTGGCGGGAGCGGCTGGAGCGCGAGCCGACGGGCCGCGTGCGCCGCGGAGTGGCGGCGCGAGCCTGATCGGGCTGGTGCCGCCGGTTCAGTTGCCGGCGCTGGCTGCGGCCACGCCCTCCGTGCCGGTCATACCGGCCGTCCCAGTCGCATCGGTCGTGCCAGTCCTGCCGGTGGCGCCGAGCGCGCCGGTATCGACGGTGACGCCGGCACCACCGGCGCCGGTATCAGCGACGCCGACGGCCCCAACCGCGCCCGCGGTGACGCCGCCGGCGTCTCCAACGGCCGTGATACCACCCGGATCTGGGGCGGTATCACCGTCAGATCCGCCTCCGAGCGGAGATTCGGGGACGCCGGGGGGACCCGCGCTCACGACGCCGGAATCCGGCCCCGGGTCCGCACCGGCCCCGGCGCCGACAGCAGCGCCGCCGGCCGCCTCCAACACCACCACGCAGACCATCACTCAAGTCCAGGTCTCGACGTGCGTGTCGCACTGCGACGGAGGCAGGCAGATCCAGCAGGCGTCTCAGAGCAACACCACGGTGCAGGCGGTCGGTCCGCCCGTGCCCAGCGATGGCGGCAGCGGACTCGTGCCGAACCGGACCGAGAGCCACCGCACCTCGTCGACGCCCCGCCGCACATCGACCCCGCCAACGTCCTCAGCGGGCGCTCCGGCCCCGGGGGTGACCCAGGTTCAGGTGGGCTGCGTCGAGCACTGCTACGGCAGCACGACGCGTGATCACTCCGGTCTCACCCTGGCCCAGATCGACCAGCTTCTCGGTCAGCTCCAAGCGCCCACGCCCCCCGCCGCGACCGCGGCACCGGGCGACGCGCAGAACGTGACCCAGCAGTCGGCGGCCCAGTCTCAGAGCGGCGGGAGCGAGTCGCAGACCGCGGGGCAGGCCAACGGCACGGTCCAGGCGGTCGTCGGGGCCGGCGGCGCGCCGGGCGCCGGGAGCGCCGCGCCCGCCGCCGTCACTGGGGGCGCCGCGCCTGCCGCGGTCAACCACACGGCACAGGGCGTCGTGCAGCTTCAGGTGGGTTGCATCTTCTACTGCTCGGGCACCCGCCAGACCCAGCAGGCCCAGCAGTCCACCACCACGGTGCAGTCGGTCAACAGCGGCGGCGCGGGCGCCGCCAACACGGTCTCCAGGGTCGTGTGGCAGGTGCAGGTCGGCTGCGTGGTCTGGTGCTACAACGCGGTCGAGAGCCAGTCGGCGGGCGCGTCGGATTCCACGGTCGTCGCGGTCGCCCCGCCGCCGGGCGCCGCGGCGTTGGCCGAGCCGGGGGAGGGGCCGCAGGCTCCGGTGCCCGGCCAGGCGCCGTCGGCGGGCGCCCACAGGGGTGACAGTGGCGGCGCACCCGTCCGCGTCCACGGCGCACAGCTCGGAGCCGTCCGGAGTAGCACGGCGGGTGGCGGCCGGCGGGAGTCCTCGGAGTCGCTGGAGGTGTCGGTGTTGGCGCAGGCGGGAGGCGGCACCTCCCTCGTGTCCGTCGCCACCTCGCGGACGGTCCAGACCCGGGTTGTGCCCAGCACGCATCGCGGCGGCCGCCAGCGCAGCGCGCCCGTTTCAGCGCACGCCGCCGAGCCGGTGATGGCAGCGGGCCCGAGCGCCGTGCCCGCGAGCTCCACGGCGCAGCCCGCGCTCGAGCTCGCCGTCGCGCTGGCGCTGGCGCTGGCGGCACTGGGATCGACTGTTCTGCGCCGTCGCGGAGTGCGATGATTCGAGAGCGGGGCGCGTGCAGCGCCGCGCAAGATCAACGGGGAGACATCCGTTGTTCTCTAAAGGAGGAGAGCAACAACGTGCGGAGGGGAAACGCGCGACGTTCAAGCTCAGCACCGTCCGTTGCCATAAGCCATGGTGCGATGGCCCGGAATTAGCCTGACTGCGGCGATAGTCGCGGCATTCGCCGCGCTGCCGATGGCACCCGCCCAGGCGGCGGGGCCCAGTCCGCAACGTGCTCCGGCCACCACGTCGGCGCCGTCGCCCGATCCTGCGCCCGCGGCGCAGACACACCCGCGCGCCACTGCTCCCAGCAGCACCACCACGGTGCCGGTCACGCACGTGCCGACGTCGGCGCCCACCCAGGTCCCCGCGGTGACCCCGTCCCGGCAGCCGGTGGTGAGCACGGCGCCGCAGGCGCTGGTCCGGCATCACGGCGCACGCCGCCACCCCCACCACCCTGCCGCCAAGGTCGTACACCGGCGCAAGGCGCACGCGCACCACCGCCGAGCGCCGGCCACCCATTCGGCTCCGGTTGTCCGCCCGCTCGCGCCGGTGGCGGTGACCCACGCGGCCGCCCGCCCGGCGGCGAGTCACAGCCACGGGCTGATGCTGCTGCTCGGGGGGCTGGTGTTGCTGGTCCTGGTGGCCGCGAGCCTGGTGTTGCTGCGGACGGCCAATCGGCTGGGGCGGGAGATCATGGGGTCGGCGGTATGAGGGTCCGGAGCGTACTGCGTTGCTGTTGCGCCGCTCGCTGCGGGGTCTGCGCCTCGAGCGCGGCTGCCGACGCAGGCCGGACACGATCACCGCCGACCTGCACCGTCGCCGGGACAGACGCAACGACCATGCACCGCCGGCTGGTATGCGAGCCCGGTCCCGTGACCTGGTCCGTCTGGCATCGCGGCCTCCGGCGTCGACATCTCGGGATGCGCGCTGAGCATCACAGCACGTCTTCGACACCGACACGTCGACGACCTGTCCTGCACGGCCACGTGTGGATGCGGACCAGTCGCTCAGGCCGATGATTCCCGCTCCACGTGGAGATCTCGACGCCGACGGCGACTGCCGCCCCCGATCGCCCTCCTGACGCCGACGGTTGGTACAACCACCCCGTCACGGTCACCCTGGCCGGCACCGCGTTCTCGGGGATCGCCGCGTGCACCGCGGCCCAGACCTACGCCGGCCCGGCGTCCGCGGCGACCTCGCTGGCGGGCAGCTGCACCGACAACGCGGGCAAGACCGCCTCGGCCAGTTTCCCCTTCCGCTATGACGCGACCCCGCCCAGCCTCTCCGTCGCCTCGCAGCCGGCCGACGGGCTGGCCGGTCTGAGCTGGCAGGCCGCGGCCGGGCCCGCGCCACTGGCCTGGGTCCAGGTCGCGCGCCAGCCAGGCCTGACGGGCGCCGCGACCAGCGTGCTCTATACCGGCCTCGCCGGCAGCTATCAGGATCGCCGCGTCCGCAACGGAACCACCTACACGTACACGATCACCGCCGCCGATCAGGCCGGCAACGTCACGGCGCAGACGGTCACGGCGAAGCCCGGGATGCGCCTGCTGTCCCCGGCAGCGGGCGCCCGGCTCGCCACGCCGCCGACCCTGCGCTGGACGGCGATCACGAAGGCCAGCTACTACAACGTCCAGCTGTTCCGGGGTTCGAAGATCCTCAGCGCGTGGCCGACGCGAGCCAGCTTCCGCCTGGCGCGTAGCTGGCGCTTTGGCGGCAGGGTCCACCGTCTGGCCCCCGGGCGCTATCGCTGGTTTGTCTGGCCGGGCTACGGGCCGCAGCGCAAGGCCCACTACGGCAAGGTCCTCGGCAGCGCGACCTTCGTCATCCGGTGACCCTTCAGCCCGCCCGTCCCTCCAAGCTGGCCAGCCAGCCAGTAGGATTGGCCGCGGTCCAGCGGCCCGTGAGGAGGAGCAGTGACATCAACTCGTCGTGACCTCGACCAGGCACTCGAAGGCGACCTCGACCAGGTGCTGGTGACGGAACGTCAGCTGTGGATCGACGGCCCACCGCACCAGCTGTTCGGCCGGCTGCGCAGCGAATGCCCCGTGCACTGGACCTCGCGCATCAGCGAGTACCCCAACGAGCCCGGCTACTGGTCGATCACCCGGCCCGACGACATCCATGCCGTCAGCCGCGACTGGAAGACGTTCTCCTCCGAGGTGGGCGGCGTCACCGCGATCACGGACGGGTTCCCGCTCGAGCTGATGCGGGCGATGTTCATCGGCATGGACCCGCCCAAGCACGACCGTCTCAAGATGCTCTTCCAGGCGGGCTTCACCCCCAAGCGGATTGCCGCCCACGAGGACGCCATCCGCGAGATCACCCTGCGCGTGCTCGACCGCCTCGACGGGCGCGACCACTGCGATCTGGTCACCGATGTCGCGCAGCCCGTCGTCTCGCGCGTGATCGGGAGCTTCATGGGCATCCCCGAGGAGGACGACGCCATCTGGGCTCGGCTGATGAACGTCTCGCTGGCGGCCGGCGACCCTGACCTCGCGCCCGAGGGGATGCCGAGCATCCTGGCCAACGAGATCCCCGAGATCTTCCGTCGCTGCACTGAGATGATCGCCGCGCGGCGCGCCGAGCCCACCGACGACCTCACCTCCGTGCTCGTCCACGCCGAGATCGACGGCCAGAAGTTGGAGGAGCACGAGATCGTGATGGGCTTCTTCCTGCTCATGGCCGCGGGCAACGACAGCACCAAGGCCACCTACTGCAGCGGGATGAGGGCGCTCATGCAGCACCCCGAGGAGCGCCGGGCCCTGGTCGACGACCCGTCGCTGATCCCGAGCGCCGTCGAGGAGTGCCTGCGCATGTTCCCCGCCTTCGCCCATTTCCGGCGCACCGCCACATGCGACACGGAGATCGCCGGGCAGCCGATCCGCGAGGGCGAGAAGGTCATCATGTGGTACGTCTCCTCCAACCGGGACGTATCGCGCTACGAGGAGCCCGACCGCTTCGACGTGCGCCGCAACCCCGAGCACCAGGCGTTCGGCGCCGGCGGCCGGCACTTCTGCCTGGGCACCGCGCTCGCCCGTCTGGAGCTGCGCATCATGTTCGAGGAGACGCTGGCCCGCTACCCGGCCATGGAGCAGGCCGGCCCCACGACGTTCGTGGAGTCAGGCTTCATCAACCAGCTCAAGACGCTGCCCGTCACGCTCGGCCCGCGCCGCGCCTAGCCCCAACCCGACCAGGGCGACCGCCCCGCCTCGGCCTCCTCGTCGGCGCGGATCACGTGCATGACGGCGTTGATGAGCGCCAGGTGCGTGAACGCCTGCGGGAAGTTGCCCAGGTGCCGGCCGGTCTGGGGGTCGATCTCCTCGGCGTAGAGGCCGAGCGGGCTGGCGTAGCCCAGCAGCCGCTCGCACAGGGACCGCGCCCGGTCGAGCTCGCCGATCTCGCACAGCGCCGACACCAGCCAGAAGGAGCAGATGAGGAAGGTCCCCTCCTTGCCCTCCAAGCCGTCGTCGGTCTCCTCGGTGCGGTAGCGCAGGACCAGCCCGCCCTCGGTGAGCTCGTCGGCGATGGCGAACACCGTGGCGCGGATCCGCTCGTCGTCGGGCGGCAGAAAGCGCATCAGCGGCAGCAGCAGCAGGGCGGCGTCGAGTGCCTCGGTCTCGTAGTGCTGGACGAACACGCCACGCTCGTCGACGCCGTTGGCGAGCACGTCGGCCTTGATCTCGTCGGCCGCCTCGCGCCAGCGCCGGGCGCGGGTGAAGTCCTCGCGCAGTTCGGCCAGCCGGGCCCCGCGGTCACACGCCACCCAGCAGAACACCTTGGACGAGGTGAAGTGCTTGGGCTCGCCGCGGACCTCCCAGATCCCGCGGTCGGCCTCGCGCCAGTTCTCGATGGCCTGCTCGACCTGGCGCTGGAGGATCCGCCACACGCGATCGTCGAGGGAGTCGCGGCTGCGGGTGTGCAGGTACACCGAGTCCAGGAGCGCGCCCCAGACGTCGTGCTGGCGCTGCTCGTAGGCGGCGTTGCCGACCCGCACGGGCTGCGCTCGCTCGTAGCCCTCGAGGTGGTCGAGGATGTACTCGTCGAGCTGGCGCTCGCCGTCGAGCCCGTACATGACCTGGAGCTGCTCCTCGCCGGCGGCCACGTCGGCGATGAAGTAGAAGAAGTCGTTGGCCTCCCACTCGAAGCCCAGCGACAGCAGCGCCCACAGCATGAAGGTCGAGTCGCGGATCCAGCTGTAGCGGTAGTCCCAGTTGCGCTCACCCTGCGGCGTCTCGGGCAGCGAGGTGGTGGCGGCCGCCAGCAGCGCGCCGCTGGGCGCATAGGTGAGACCCTTGAGCGTCAGCGCCGAGCGCTGCAGGAACATGCGCCACGGGTGGTCGGGGAAGTTGCCGCGGTCGAGCCAGTGCTGCCAGTGGTGGGCGGTCCACACCAGCCGTTCGTAGGCCTCTTTGATGTCCTGCGGCGGCTTGTGCTCTGACCACGACAGCGCCGCGTAGACGGTCTCGCCCTCCTTCAACAGGTGGCGCGCCGTCGCCCGGCTGCCCTCGAACCCCAGCCGCAGGTCAGTGGTGAGCTTGAGCTCCACGCTGCCGTCCTTGCTGCGCGCGATGCCCTGGTCATAGCCGTCGCCCGAGTACTCCCACTTGGCCGGGTCGCGGCCGTAGTCGAACTTGGGCTCGCAGTCGAGCAGGAGCTGGACCTCGCCGTTGACGCAGCGGACGGTGCGCAGCAGGACGTGGTCGGCGTCGTAGTCGGTGGGGGCGCGGCGGTGGGTGTGCGAGCGGTCGTGCTCGTGATGCCAGCCCCCGATCAACAGGACGTCGCGGACGATGATCCAGCCCGAGCCCGAGCCCCAACTCGTCTCCAGCACCATCGTGCCCGGGAGGTAGCGCCGCGCCGCCGGGACCGTCGTGCCGTCGGGGCCGATACGGAAGTGGCCGGCGTCGCGATCAAGGAGCGCCCCGAAGATGCTCGGCGAGTCAACGCGAGGCAGGCACATCCATTCGATCGCCCCCGACGGCGCCGCCAGTGCCACCGTCTCGCAATCGGAGAGGAACGCGTACTCGGCGATCGGCGGAAACGCGCTGGTGCCCGTATTGGGAGCGTACTCGCGCTCACGGGCCGGCGACGACGGCGCCGGCGCGGGCGCCGGTCGGGCGTGCAGCTGAGGGCTGTTGGCTTCCTCGCGCAAGGGCGGCAGTATCAATGCTTACCCGGAAAACGCCAAGCTTGGTCGCCCGCTTTCAGCGGGACACGGCGGTTTGCGGCGGTTTTCTCAGCCTCCGAGGCCGCCGAGGAGCGTGAATGGGTTGAACGGACGGTGCTCGTAGACCACCCGTCGGTTCTGCTCCACCACCACCTCGCTGCCCGCCGGGGCCTCGCCGCGCAGCCGCTCGGCCAGCGCCTGGGCGCTGTCCTCGTCGGTCGCGCCGATCAGCAGGTAGTGCGAGCGGTGCACGTGGGGGACGTTCTCGCGGTCAAGCCGGTGAGACAGCTCTGAGGCGTCGTGGCGCGAGTGGCACTGGACCCGGACCTCGAAGTCCGGGTAGCCCTGCTCGGCGGACTCCTCGCGCTCGTCCTCGACGCGCTCCTCGAACTCGGCCTCGGTGTCGGCGGCGGTGGCCGGCAGCGGCTCGTCGGGGCTCTCCCACTCCTCTGAGACCGGGTGCCACTGCGCGATCTGCACGTCGACGGTCAGTTCGTGCTTCTTCGCGAGCTGGCCCACGAGGTCGGCGACGCCCTGCGCCTGCTCGCGCGAGCCCGTGTAACAGAAGACCAGCGGTCCCTCGACTGAGACCACCACGCGGTCATGGAAGGAGTGCTCCAGGTCGTGCTCGAGCTCGTCGGCATCCAGCTGCTCGGTCAGCGTCCGGGCCAGCCCGTCGTCCTGGACATCGATCCGTACGCGCCAGTCGTCGTTCATGGCCGACAACAGTAGATGACCCGCGCCGGCCCGGGGTGGCCGCTTCGTAGGATGAGGACAGACATGAGTTCTGGAAATCGAGGTTTTGCAGCGTCGCACGGTGCCGGTGGCAGCGGCTTCATGCGCTCGACCCGCGGGTCGGGCAAAAAGCAGCCGGAGCTGATGGACCCCACGCGCCAGCGCGACCGGTCGCGGATCCTCGGGCTGTTCAGGCCGTATCGCGTGCGGCTGACGGTGGTGCTGGTGATGATCATCGTGGCCGCCGGGGTGAGCATGCTCAACCCGTTTCTGCTCAAGGCGGCGTTCGACACCGGGCTCGCCCAGCACAACGAGGGAGTGCTGACCGCGACGGTGCTCGGGATGATCGGCGTCGCGATCTTCACGAACGCCACCAGCGTCTGGCAGACCTACCTCTCCAACATGGTCGGCCAGCAGGTGATGCACGACCTCCGTGCCGCCGTCTACCGGCATCTGCAGCGGATGTCGCTGGCCTTCTTCACGCGTACCCGCACCGGCGAGATCCAGTCTCGGATCGCCAACGACATCGGCGGGCTGGACAGCGTCGTCACCACGACCGCCACGACGATCGCCTCCAACGTGACGACGGTGCTGGCCGCGTTGGTGGCCATGTGCATCCTGAACTGGCATCTGGCGCTGCTCTCGCTGATCTTCGTCCCGCCCAGTGTGTGGGGGACGCGTCGTGTCGGCAAGATCCGCCGCCGCATCACTACCGAGCAGCAGAAGCGCCTCGCCGACCTGTCGGCGCTCGTGGCCGAGTCGCTGTCGGTATCGGGGATCATGCTCGGCAAGACCATGGGGCGCGGGCAGGACCTCGCCGAGCGCTTCACCGGCGAGTCCAGGGGCATCGCCGACCTCGAGGTCCGCAGCCGGATGACCGGCCGCTGGATGATGGCCACGATCCAGTTCATCTTCGCCGTCCAGCCGGCCATCATCTATTGGCTGGCGGGGCAGACGTTCGTCAGCAGTTCGATCACGATCGGGACGGTGGTGGCGTTCACCACGCTGCAGACGCGGCTTCTGTTCCCAATCAACTCGCTGCTGGGCACCCAGGCCGATCTCGAGTCCTCGATGGCGCTGTTTGACCGCATCTTCGAGTACCTGGACCTACCGATCGACATCGTCGAGGCCTCAGATCCGGTGACGCTACGCCGCGACGAGGTGCTCGGCGAGGTCCGCCTCGAGAACGTGTCCTTCCGCTACGCGGTCCCGGAGGCCGGGCGGCCCGAGGGGGACTGGACGCTGCGCAACGTCGACCTCGTCGTCCCGGCGGGGACCCGCACCGCGATCGTCGGCGAGACGGGCGCGGGCAAGACGACGCTCGGCTACCTGGCGGCGCGGCTCTATGAGCCCGAGGACGGCCGGGTGACGATCGACGGCGTCGACATCCGCGACGTCTCACTGGCCTCGCTGGCGGCGACCGTCGGCGTCGTCTCCCAGGAGACGTATCTGTTCCACGCCAGCGTGCGCGAGAACCTGCGCTTCGCTCGTCCTGACGCCACCGACGAGGAGATCGAGGACGCCGCGCGCACCGCGCGGATCCACGACCTGGTGGCCTCGCTGCCCGATGGCTACGACACGATCGTCGGCGAGCGCGGATATCGTTTCTCCGGCGGGGAGAAGCAGCGGATGGCGATCGCCCGCACGGTGCTGCGCAACCCGCCCGTGCTGGTGCTCGACGAGGCCACGAGCGCGCTGGACACACGGACCGAGTACGCCGTTCAGGCCGAGCTCGAGCGGCTCTCAGAGGGCCGCACGACGATCACCATCGCTCATCGGCTCTCCACCGTGCGTGACGCCGACCAGATCGTGGTCCTCGACGGCGGCCGCCTGGCGGAGCGCGGCACCCACGAGGAGCTGATCGAGCGCGGCGGCGCCTACGCGGCGCTGGTGGCCCGCGACGTCGCCGACCACCCCGATTTGCCTGATCCCGGGAAGGCCGCGGGCCCCCGCGCGTCTTAACCGGTAAGGGCGAAGGAGACACCCTGTGCGCGACCGCCCTGTGGGCGGCCGGCGATTTGGCGTACTCGTCTCCAGATCGGAGTTGACGTGACCAACGTACCCTCATCCTCCTCCAATACCGAGCACGCCGCGCGCGTGACCAACCGCCGGCGCTTCATCGCGGGAGCCGGGCTCACCGCCCTCGGCGTCGGGTCGCTGGCCGCCGCGCCGGAGGCCTTCGGCAAGGGCGACCTGTCGACCGGCGACGCGGCCATCCTGCGCTTCCTGGCCGCCGCCGAGATCCTCGAGACCGACCTGTGGCAGCAGTACAACGAGCTGTGCGGGATCCAGGACCACGAGCTGCCCCATGGGACCGGGAACAAGGAGTTCACCAAGGCGCTGAGCGTGCTGGACTCCGACATGGCGCAGTACGTCCATGACAACACCTTCGACGAGTTCACGCACTTCACGTTCCTCAACGCGTACCTGAAGTCACGCGGAGCGCAGCCGGTCAACCTGGATGCGTTCCGGACGCTGCCCGGCAGCACCGCCACCGGCTCGGCCAAGCTCAAGCGCTTGACCAACCTGATGGAGCTCACGATCGACACCAGCTGGTGGACGCGGTACCGCTCGCGCCACAAGAACCCCGACCTGGGCGATACCTTCCCGCCGGCCGTGCCCGGGTTGGCCAAGGGCCGGTGGCCGGCGATCCCTCGCACCGACGCGGACCTCAAGCCCGCCAAGCACCTCCAGGCGATCGCCAACACCGCCGGGTTTCATTTCGCCACCATCGAGCAGGGCGGCACCAGCCTGTACCCGGCGCTCGCCCAGCGCGTACGCGATCCCGAAGTGCTGCGGGTGGTGCTCAGCATCGGGCCGACCGAGACGATGCACTTCCAGACCTGGTCAGACAAGGCGGGCGACGCCCCGCCGGTCAAGGATCCGACCAACGGCCTGGTGTTCCCGGACCTCAACAAGAAGCCGTTCGGCGGCACGAACTTCCAGACCAACCTGATCATGCCCGAGCCAACGACGAGCTGGCTGGGGACCAAGCTCCCGGCGGTGTCCATCATCCGTCCCACCGAGACCAAGGGCATCGCGATGGGCGTGGGCAAGTTCCTGACGGACATGGGCCTGTTCCGCGGCCAGTCGCCGGCGTTCTTTGCGGCGCTGACCACCCTGGCCAAGCAGGCCGACGCCGCGACGCGCTAGTCGTCCGCTGAAACGAGCTGCAGGGGCGGCGGTCATCCGCCGCCCCGGTCAGCGCAGCAGTCCGCGTGAGATGACGAGCCGCTGGATGTCCGAGGTGCCCTCCTCGATCTCCTCCAGCTTGGCGTCGCGCATCCACTTCTCCACCGGATACTCGCGGCTGTAGCCCCACCCGCCGAGCGTCTGCACGGCGGCCCAGGTGCACCACATCGCCGTCTCGGAGGCGTACAGCTTGGCCATGGCGGCCTCGGTGGTGGCGCGCTGCCCCCGGTCGACCATCAGCGCCGCGCGCCAGGTCAACAGCCGACTGGCGTCGACGCGCAGGGCCATGTCGGCCAGGCGGAAGGCCACCGCCTGGTGCTGAGCGATCGGCTTGCCGAACTGCTCGCGCTCCTTGGCGTAGGCGGTGGCGTACTCCAGGGCGGCGCGCGCCAGCCCGGTCGCCGAGGCCGCCAGCGTCACCCGCGAGCGGTCGAAGGTGTGCATGAGGCCGGTGAAGCCGGCGCCCTCGTCGCCGAGGCGGCGGTCGTCGGGCACGAACACGTCATCCAGGAACAGCTCGCAGTTGGGGATCGCGCGTTGGCCCATCTTGCGCAGGGGCGGCCCGCAGCGCAGGCCCGCGTCGTCGTCCTGGACGAGGAAGGCGGTGATCCCGCGGTGGCCGCTGCCCGGCTCCACGGTGGCGAAGACCACGTAGAACCGCGACACCCCGCCGTTGGAGATCCACGCCTTCTGCCCGGTCAGCACGTAGCCGCCGTCGGCGCGGCGGGCCCGCGTGCGGATCGAGGCGGCGTCCGAGCCGCTCTGGGGCTCGGTGATGGCCAGCGCGGTGAAGGGCGGGTCCTCGCCGGCCAGCGGCGCCAGCCACCGCTGCTTCTGCTCCTCGGAGCCCAGCGCCAGGACCGGCTCGGCGAAGAAGCCCCCCGAGGTGATGAGGTTGCCGATCCCGCTGCAGCCGTGCGCGAGCTCCTCCTGCACGATGCAGCCGGTGACGCAGTCGGTCATACCGGCGCCCCCGTAGCGCTCGGGCAGCATGAACGAGGTGAGCCCGAGCCGGGAGGCCTTGACCCACACCTCGCGGGGCAGTTCGGTGTCGGCCTCGTCGACGGCGAGCGAGACCGGGCGGATCTCCCGGGCGGCGAACTCCCGGCAGACCCGCTGGATCTCGCGCTGCTCGTCGGTGAGCTCAAGCATGGACGGCGTCCTGCGCCACGCGGTAGGTGACCAGCGCCTCCAGGCCGCGCTTGGCCACCTCGTTGGCGATGATCATCCGCTGGATCTCCGAGGTGCCCTCCCAGATGCGGTCCACGCGGATGTCGCGGTAGAGCCGCTCCACCGGGTTCTCGCGCATGTAGCCCCGGCCGCCGAAGATCTGCAGCGCCCGGTCGATGACGCGCCCGGCCGCCTCGGAGGCGGTGAGCTTGACCATCGCCGCCTTGGCGTGCAGCAGCTTGGGCGACATTCCGGCGTCGGCCTCCCAGGCCACCTGATGGGTGAGCGTGCGGCACAGGGCGATGTCGCACACGCTGTCGGCGATCATCGCCCCGATGAGCTGGTGTGACGCGATCGGGCCGCCGGACTGGATGCGGGTGTTGGCCCACTCCGAGGCGAGCGTGAGCGCTCGCTCGGCCGCGCCCGTGGCGCGGGCGGCGATCATCAGCCGCTCCTCCACGAACCACTCGCGGGTCAGGTCATAGCCGCCGCCGATCGCGCCGAGCACCTGCTCGGGGCCGACGGCGACGTCGTCAAAGACGAACTCGGGGTGCTCGAAGACGAAGGTGTGCATGTAGGCCGGGGTCCGCTTGACCGATACGCCCGGGAGGTTCTTGTCCACCAGGAACAGGGTGGGGGCGCGCTCTGAGCCCACCAGCGCCTGCACGATGAGGAAGTCGGCGACGTCGCCGACGGTGACGAACCACTTCTCGCCCGAGATCCGGTACCCGTCGCCGTCGCGCGCGGCCACGGTCTCGATGAGCGACGGGTCAGAGCCCGCCTTCTCCTCGGTGACGGCGAAGCAGTCGCGGCGCTCGCCGTTGATGGCGGGGATGAGGTAGCGCTCGCGCTGGGCCGGCGTGCAGTGGCGCAGCGCGTTGGCCGGACGCCAGACGGCGTCCCACAGCGCGTTGGTGAGCTGGCCCAGTCGCTCCTGCACGATCACCTGCTCGAGCACGGACAGTCCCTGGCCGCCCCACTCGGTGGGCATGTTGATGGCGTTGAGCTCGTGCTCGAGGGTGAGACGGCGGATCTCGGCCAGTGACGCGTCGGGCAGCCCGCGGCCCTGCTCGCAGGGCTCCTCGAATCCGATCATGGCCTCGGTCAGCCGCTGCGCGCGGTCGCGCAGCTCCTGCTGCTCAGGGGTGTAGGTGAACTGCACTCTCTCGCTCCTGTGACGTGGGGATGAAGCGCGCATCGAGGGCGATGGCCTCGGTGCGCGTGACCAGCAGGGGGTTGATCTCCAGTTCGGCGATCTCAGGGTGGGTGGCGGCGACGCGCGACAGCGCGGCCAGTGCGCGGGCCGCGGCGCCGAGGTCCAGCGGGGGCCGCCCGCGCGCGCCGGTGAGCAGCGGGGCGACCCGCAGCGCGCGCAGCATCGCCTCGGCCTCGGTCTCGGTCACCGGGGCCAGGCGGACGGAGGTGTCGCCCAGGATCTCGGCGTACAGGCCGCCGCTGCCGGCCAGCGCCACCGGGCCGAACCGCGGGTCCCAGCGGGCGCCGATGAGCAGCTCGATGCCATCGGTGAGCGGCGCCATCCGCTCGACGGTGCAGCGCTCGGGCTCCAGGGCGTCCTCGACCTGCGCGTAGGCGGCGCGCAGCTCGCCCTCGTTGGCGATGTTGAGCACGACGCCGCCGGCGTCTGACTTATGGGTCTCACCGAGCGCCTTGAGGACGACCGGATAGCCGATCTGCAGCGCGGCCTGCACGGCGTCCTCCACGCCGGTGACCTCGTGATGGGCGACGAAGCGGATCCCGGCGGCGGCCAGCAGGGCGCGCGCCGCCAGATAGCCGTCGCCGCTGACGGGAGGGCCGGGATTGGGAAGGGTTGCGATCGCAGCCGCGGGCCGGCGCGCACCGCCATCGGCCAGCACGCGCAGCGCCCAGGCAGCCTGCTCGACGGACTCATAGACGGCCACGCCGACGCCCCGCAGCGCCCGGGCCGCCGGGCCGTGCGGATACATCGTCTGGGCCACCGCGGGGCGACCGGTCGCGGTCACCGCGGCTCCCATCAGCTCGGCGGCGCGCAGCTCCTCCGCGGCGGTCTCGGGGCCGTACTCGGCATAGCCCCCGAAGTAGCCGGTGACCAGCAGCGCGTCGACCTCGCCGCTGCCGAGGAGATCCAGGGCGAGGCGGTCAAAGACATGGACGTCCTGCTCGGCTGCGCCGGCCAGGTCGATGGGGTTTGAGACGCCCGCCGCCTCCGGGAGCGTCGTCGCGCAGCGGACCCGCCACGGCCGCAGAGAGCTCGGGCACTTCGAGGCCGGCTGCGTGGCCACCGCGGCGGCGATGCTGACATGGCCGCCACCGTCGCCCAGGACGGCCACGCGGCGCCCGCGGGAGACCGGGCAGCGCAGCAACGCCTGGGCGGCGTCGATGAGCTGGCGCGGGGTGCGCACCCGCTGGATGCCGGCCGCGGCGAGGGCGGCGTCGATCGCGGCGGCGTCGGAGGCCAGCGCACCGGTGTGGGACCGCACCGCGCGCGCCCCGGCTCCGGCGCGGTCGATGGCCAGCGCCAGCACCGGCGTCCCGGAGGCCACGGCGGAGGCGGCGGCCCTGGCAAAGGCCCGCCCGTCGCGGAAGTCCTCGATGTAGAGGGCGATGACGTGGGTGGCCTCATGGGCGGCAAAGGCCTCGACGAGCTCGGTGGCGCCGACGTCGGCCTGGTTGCCCAGCGAGGCAAAGCGGGAGAACCCGAGCCCCTCGGGGGCGGCCATCAGCGCGAGCTCGAGCGCGAGGTTGCCACTCTGGGAGATGAGCCCGATGGCGCCGGCGGGCAACGGGTTGGGCACCAGCTCGAGGCGGCGCCCGGAGTCAAGGACGCCCAGGCAGTTGGGGCCCAGCAGCACGGCCCCGGCATCGCGAACGCGTTGCGCCAGCGCCGCGTCGTGCTCTGCGCGCTCGGCGCCGCCCGCGCCGGCGCTGATGATGACCAACGCGCGCGCCCCGGCCTCCAGGGCGGAGTCCACGGTCGCGGCGATGGCGGGGCCGGGCACGGCGATCACGACCAGCTCAGGCGCCTCGGGCAGCGCGTCCAGCGACGGGTAGGCCCGGCGGCCGAGGATGGTGGCGGCGCGGTGGTTGACCAGATACGCCGGGCGGTGGGTCTCGCCGCGCAGAGCGCCCTGAGCCAGCCAGTTGCCCCACTTGCGCGAGTCCTCGGAGGCGCCGACGACCGCCACCGACGCGGGGTCAAAGAGGACGTCGATGGGGCGGGGGCTCAAGGACGGGGTGGCTGGCTGGGCGCGCATCTGAAACAATAAGTTGAAATGGCCGTTTCAAGTGGAAACGTACACCAGCGGCCCCGGCGGCGTCTCGACGACGTGCGGCGCCCGCAGATCCTGGCCACCACCGTGGAGCTGATCGGCGAACGCGGACTGTGGGACGTGCGGCTGGCCGACGTGGCCAAGCGTGCCGGAATCAGCGCCACGAGCGTCGTCTACTACTTCGGCTCCAAGGACCAGCTGTTCGCCCAGGCCATCGCCGAGGCTGACGACGCGTTCTATGAGCCGCTGCTGGCCGAGCTTCAGGAGCTCTCGACCGGTGCCGAACGGATCGCGTGCCTGTTCGTGCGCTCGAGCACCAGCGACTGGCCGCTGTGGATGGACCTGTGGGTGTACTCCCGCCACCACCCCGAGACGGCCGTGTCCCAGCGCCATTTCCACGAGCGCTGGCGGCGGACGATCGCGGATGTCGTCAGGGACGGATGCGAGCGCGGGGAGTGGAGCGTCGCCGACCCCGATGCGGTGGCCCTGCGGCTCTCGGCCCTGACCGACGGACTGGCCGTCCACATGGTCCTCGGCGACGCTGGGCACACGCCGCAGGCCTACGTGGCGATGTCGCTGGCGGCGGCGTCGCTGGAGCTCGGCTGTGACCCGGCAGAGCTCGAGCGTGCCGCTACGGCGTCGGCTGCGCCGCCGCGATGAGCTGGCGCAGGACGACCACCGCCGGCCCGGGCTCAGCCAAGGCCCAGTCCAGCTGCGCGCCGAGGTTCTCCGGCGTGGCGGTGCGCACCCCCACGCCGTAGGCATCGGCGATCGCCTCGAGGTTCTTCCCGGGCAGCTCCACCGAGGTGGTCTGGCCGAAGGCCTCGCGCTGGAACTCGCGCAGGATGCCGTAGCCGCCGTCGTCCACGACGAGCAGCTTGGCGGCGATCCCGTGCTGGGCCGCGGTGCCGAGCTCAGCGATGGTGTACTGCAGGCCGCCGTCGCCCATGATGCCGAGCACCGGGCGCTCGGGGTGCGCGACGCGCGCGCCGATCGCTGCGGGCCAGGCATACCCCAGCGTGCCCGAACCCATCGGATACAGGAACTGCTGGCCGCCGGACAGGCGCAGGTGCGGGGCGGCCCAGTAGGCGAGGATGGTCATGTCCCAGACGGTGATCGCGTCGGGTGGCAGCGTGTCCTCGATCGTCTCCAGCAGGCCCAGCTCGAGCTCGCGGTCCTGAGCCTGGAGGCCGGAGCGGATGCGGTCGTGGGTGGCCGCGACCCGCGCCTCGGCGTCGGTGTCCGGGGGAGCATGGTCGTGGGAGAGTTCGGAGACGAGCGCCAGCAACGTCAGCTTGGCGTCGCCGACGAGGGGCAGGGCGCCGTAGTTGACGCCGATGCGCTCGGGAGCGGCGTCGAGGTGGATGACCTGGCCGGCGAAGCGCAACTCGTACTGGGCGGTCGTCTCGGCGCCGAGCTCGGTGCCGACGCACAGCACCACGTCGGCGGAGGACAGCAGCTCCTGCAGCGCAGCGTCGTCGCAGCCCGCGCCCGCGGCGAGAGGGTGATCGGCGGCGATCGCGCCCTTGCCCATGTACGTCGTGGCCACCGGGGCCTGGAGGAGCTCGGCGAGCTCGCGCAGCTCGCGGCCGGCGCCCGAGCGCAACACTCCGCCGCCGGCCCAGATGATCGGGCGCCTGGCGTGGGCCAGCCGGGTGGCCGCGGTCGTCACCTGCTCGAGCGGCGCGCACTGGCGCTCCACCATCGCCTCGAGCGAGGTCACCGGGCCGCCCGGCGCCGGCGCGCGCAGGAGGTCGACGGGGATCTCGAGGTAGACGGGGCCGCTGGGTGGGGTGAGCGCGATCCGCCACGCCTGCGCCAGCAGGCCGGGGATCGCCTCGACGCTGTGGGCCCGGGCGGCGTCCTTGACGATCGGCGCGAACGACGCCGGCTGGTCGGCGAGCTCGTGCAGGTAGCCGCGGCCGCGCCCGATCAGGTGAGACGGGATCTGGCTGGACACCGCCACCACCGGCACATGTGCGCTGGCGGCCTCCATCAGTGCGGTGAGCGAGTTCAGCGCGCCGGGCCCCGTGGACAGCAGCAGCGGGGCGGGTCGTCCGCTGGAGCGGGCATAGCCGTCGGCGGCGAATCCGGCCGCCAACTCGGTGCGCGTCGCGTAGACGGAGATCGAGCCCTCACGCAGGCCCTCCCAGATCGGCAGGGCGTGGACCCCGGGGACGCCGAAGGCCACGTCGGCGCCGAGCGCGGCCAGGCTCTCGGCGACGAGGTGCCCGCCGATCCGCTTGGCCATCAGCCGGCCTCCGCGGCGGCGCCGGATATACGAGCGGCGCTCACCGTGCGGGCGCTGCCTGCACCCATGGCTCCTCGTGCGCGTCGACCGCGGCGGGGGCGGCATTGGGCGCGGGGGTGAGGCGAGCTTTGATCACGGGCCGCAAGGTGAGAACCATAATCGCCGACAGCGCGAGCAGGGGCACCGCGTCGCTGGTGGCCTGAGAGAGATTGGCGGCGGCGGGGGCGCCGATGACCTCTCCGAAGGCCCACGCGAGGTTGAGCAGCATCGTGGCCACCACGAGCGGGATGCCGAGCCGCTCGGAGGTGTCGGTGATCACCGTCAATGCGGGGATGGTGTAGGCGGTCAGCGGGCCGCCCAGGGCGATCACGGCGACGATGGCCAGCAGCACGGCGCTGTGGGGGAGCGGCAGCAGGGCCATGAGGATCGCCGTGAGCGCGAGCCCGACGCACAGCGGCGTCCCGGCGCCGCGGCGATCGACGGTACGCCCGATCGGCGCCGAGACGGCCATGCTCATCAGCGAGGCGAGCAGGAACACGACTCCGACCACGATGGTGTGCGCGCCGAAGCGGGCCAGGCGCAGCGGCAGCAGCGCGCTGGTGGCGCCGATCGTGGCCGCCTCGAGCAGGATCAGCCACGAGCCCAGGCGGATGAGCCGGCTGCGGGCGATGTCGCGCAGGGGCGAGTTGGTCTCTGTGCTCGCGGCCCGGCGCACCGGCTCGGGGTGACGCGCGGTCCAGGCGGCCAGGCCGAGGGCGCTCACCCCGACGACGGCGAACACGGGCCCGGTGCCGACGGTGACGGCGAGGATGCCCAGGACCGGACCGATCAACGTGCCGAAGATGGCCGCGCCCATGACCGAGCCCAGCATCTCCCCCCGCCGCTCGCGCGGCGCGACGGTGATGACCCAGGTCAGTCCGCCGCCCCAGATGAAGCCGCAGCCCGCGCCCTGGATGAAGCGCAGCGCGTCGAGCGTGACGATGTTGGTGCCAAAGCCGAAGCCGGCGATCGAGACCGCGAACAGCAGCAGTCCGATCAGCGAGGTGCGCCGCACGCCGGTGCGCGTGGCGACCCAGGCGCCGATGAGCGAGCCGGGGATGATCCCGGCCGGGTAGGAGGCGGTGAGGATGCCGACCGCCGGCTTGGAGGCGCCGAGGACATGGGCGTAGTGGGGGAGCACCGGCGTGATCGCCGAGTACATGGCCGACTCGAAGAGCAGCAGCACGCGAATGAGCACGACGGTGCCGCGCGCGGGATCCTGGCGGCCGTACTTCACCGTCTTCAGGCGCGAGCGCAGCAGGCACATGATCCAGCTCATGTCGGTGCCACCAGCGCCGCCGCCAGCCGGCGCAGCCGCGGGTTCAGGTTCTCGGTCGTGCCCGAGGCCAGCTGCTCGAGCAGGAGGCCGTCGGTGGCGCCGATGAGCAGCTCGGCGTCAGCCCGGGGGCTGGCGGAGCCGGCGCGCTCGAGCAGGCGGCTCAGCGTGAGCAGGTAGGCCTCGGTCCAGCGCTGGGCGATCTCCTGCAGCGCCGGGCGCCTCGCGGCCTCGAGGAGCAGCGCGAAGGTGGCGATGAGCGAGCCGCGGTTGGGCTGGGAGCCGTCGTCGCACTCGCCGATGGCGCCGACGGCGGCGTCGAGCGGATCGCCGTCGGAGTGCTCCATCGCGGCGCCGTACTCGAGCAGGCGCGCGGTGTCGCGCTCGGCGGCCAGCTCAAGTGCCGCCGTGAGCAGGTGCTCCTTGGAGTCAAACCAGTAGGTGGTCGAGGCCAGCGGCAGGCCGGCCACCTCGGCCACACGCCGGTGCGTCACGGCGTCGGGACCCACCTCGGCCACGATCCGCAGCACGGCCTCCAGCAGCGCCTCGCGGCGAGCGGCGCCGCGGGGGCGAGGGGTCTGCGGGGTCTGGGGCGTCTTGCGGGTAGTCGTGATCGCCATTGGTACAAGCGTACCAAACATCGGTACATATGTACCAATGCCGGGCCTCAACCCTACGGTCACCCCGTGGATCGAGTGCAGCACGCACGAAGGCCGCTATTCCGACCAGCACACTCGGATTTAGCGAGCTACGTGGTACGGTGAGGGAGTCCATCGCATGACCTCCCTGGTTTGGCGATCGCGCTACCTCGGTCCTTCTTGACCTCTCTGCCCGGTGAGCGCCCTGCCTGAGAGGCACGTGAGGAGCATCAATGGATGCGGTGACTGCAGCGCCGGATCGGCCGACGCGTCGCCTGCGCCTGGGACTGACGAGCTTCGGCCACATGGACCGGTTGTCCGACGGCGCGCCCGGGCATTTCTCCGAGCCTCCCCTGCGGATCGCGATGCTCGCTCCTCCGTGGATCCCAGTGCCGGCGCCCGGGTACGGTGGCGTCGAGTCGGTCGTGAGCACGCTGACGGAGGCGCTGGTCGAACGCGGGCATGACATCACGCTGTTCTGCGCGCCGGGTTCGGCCTCGCGCGCGAGGGTTGTCAACCTGCTGCCGGAGTCCCATCCGGACGAGATCGAGCGGTCGCTGTACGAGGTTGATCACGTGGGACAGGCGTTTGACCGCATCGATCTCGCCGGCGACGGTGATCGCTTCGATGTCATCCATGACCATTGCGGTTTCACCGGGCTGGCGATGGCCGGCCGCATCGACACCCCGTTCGTGCACACCCTGCACGGCCCGTTCACCGCCGAGACCGCGGCCTTCTACCAGCATCACGGGCACAAGGCGGAACTGGTGGGCATCAGCCGTGCTCAGCTCGCATCGGCACCCCCCGGGCTGGGGCCGCTGCGCTCCATCCCGAACCCGATCGACCTGCGGGCCTGGCCACTGCACGAGCGCAAGGGCGACTATCTGCTCTGGGTCGGACGCATGACGCGCGAGAAGGGACCGCACCGCGCGATCGCCGCCGCGCGCGCCGTCGACGTTCCGCTGGTTCTGGCGGGGGTCATCCAGCCCGGACAGCAGGCGTTCTTTGACCGGGAGATCGCCCCTCACATCGACGGCAACAAGGTCCGCTTCGTGGGCGAGGTCAACGGCTCCGTGAAGCGCTCGCTGTTCGCTCACGCCCGCGGGCTTCTGATGCCGATCCGCTGGGACGAGCCGTTTGGGATGGTGATGGTCGAGGCGCTCGCCTGCGGGACACCGGTGATCGCATTCCCCGAGGGCGCCGCACGCGAGGTCGTCATCGATGGCACGACCGGCTTCCTCGTGAACGATGAGCGCGCGATGGCCGACGCGATCGGCCAGCTGCAGCGGATCGACGCCCGCGACTGCCGCGCCTGGGTGCGCCAGCATTGCGACGCTCACGTCGTTGCGGCCGCCTACGAGCAGGCCTACCGGTCAGTGGCGTCTCCACGCGTTGCCGAGGCGTTCGCCGGTGTCTGAGCGAACGCTCAGCGTTCTGGACGGAAGCACGTTCGTCGTCGGGGACCGGCTCGGTGACATCCGGGCCGGCGAGGGTCGAGACCACGGGTTCTTCTCAGAGGACACGCGCTTCATATCGCGCTGGGCGCTCCGCGTGGGAGACGCGCCGCTCGAGCTGCTCAGTCTCCACCAGAGCGCGCACTTCGACGCCCAGTTCTTCCTGACACCGACCGTCGGGCCCGACGACGAAGCGCCGTGCTCGATCGTGCGCCACCGCCTCGTCGACGACGTGTGGATGGAGGAGGTGACGGTGACCAATCATCTCCACGAGACGCGCTCCGTCCGCGTCATGCTGGAGGTCGACGCTGACTTCGCTGACCTGTTCGAGGTCAAGGACGGCGCGGTCGAGACACGCGAGGTCACCTGCACCCAGCAGGGCTCGAGCTTGACACTCGGGTACCGACACGCCGAATTTCGCCGCTCGGTCACGGTCGCCAGCAGCTCGCCGGCGGTGGTGACCCGGGCGGGCTTCACCTACGACCTCGAGCTCGGACGTGGCGAGCAGTGGTCCACCACCTTCACGATCACCCCTCGTGCCGCTCAATCCGGGATCCGGTTTGCGCAACGCGCACCACGGGGCGGGCTCCACGAGGTGCGCCAGGCCAGGGCGGCCGAGCTGGAGGCGTGGCTGGCGCGCGCGCCCGCCCTGCACGCCGACGACCCGGCGCTCGTGCGCACCTATCGCGCGAGTCTCAGTGACCTCGGGGCGCTCAGGATGCGCCCCGACCTCGCCCAGGGCGCGACGTTGCCCGCGGCCGGCCTGCCGTGGTTCATGGCGCTCTTCGGGCGCGACAGCCTGATCACGAGCTTCCAAGCCCTGCCCTACCTCCCGGGCCTGGCCGAGACCACCCTGCGCGTACTCGCCGCCCGCCAGGCCACGCGCCGTGACGACTTTCACGAGCAGGAGCCGGGCAAGATCCTGCACGAGCTGCGCTTCGGCGAGCTCACGGCCCGCGGCCAACGCCCCCATTCGCCCTACTTCGGAACCGCCGATGCCACGCCCCTGTTCCTGGTGCTCCTCGACGAGTACCACCGATGGACCGGAGACGACGAGCTCGTCCGCACCCTGGAGCCCAACGCGCGCGCCGCCCTGGCTTGGATCGAGACCAGTGGCGACCCGGACGGCGATGGCTACGTCGAGTACGAATGCCGCAACCCGACCACCGGACTGGTCAACCAATGCTGGAAGGACAGCTGGAACTCCATGCAGTTCGCGGACGGAACGCTCGCCCGCGGACCGATCGCGACATGTGAGATCCAGGGCTACGCCTACGATGCCCAGCGCCGCTGCGCGCGGCTCGCTCGCGAGGTATGGAACGACCGAGCGCTCAGCGATCGGCTCGAGCAGCGCAGCCGTGACCTTCGGGCGCGCTTTCGCCAGGACTTCTGGATGCCCGAGCGGGGCTGTCACGCCCTCGCGCTCGACGGCGCCAAACGTCAGGTCGACAGCCTGACGTCCAACATCGGCCACCTTCTCTGGTCCGGGATCCTTGACGACAGCGAGGCCGCCGCGACCGCCGAGCTCCTGCTCGATCCTCAGCTCTACTCCGGCTGGGGTGTGCGCACCCTCGCCACGGGCGAGGCCGGCTACAACCCCCTCGGCTACCACACCGGCACGATCTGGCCTCACGACAACTCACTGATCGTCGCGGGCCTCGCTCGCTACGGCCACCACGAGGCCGCCCGCATCGTCGCCTCCGCGATTCTCAACGCGGCGCCGCACTTCGAGCACCGTCTTCCCGAGGTCTTCGCCGGTTTTCCGGATTCTCTGACGACCGTTCCGGTGGTGTTCCCCACAGCGTCGCGTCCCCAGGCCTGGGCCGCGGGGGCCCCGCTGCTGCTGCTCACCACGCTGCTCGACCTCCAACCCGGCCATCCGAACGCCGGAACTGACCTCATCGACCCGACCCGGCACATCTCGATCCAACGAGACGGAGACCGGGGCCGCCCACAACCGACACTGGTAACGGACTGAGAAATGAACGACCTCGAAATCACGACGCTTGTCACGCGACTGTCCCGTCCGCATCCCTCGGGTGGCACCGTCATCGAACGTGCCGCGATCCTCGCCGCCGGCGCCGACTACCCGGCGATCATCGACTGGATCATCGCCCACTCTGGAACCCCTGAGACCACATCGCCGTCGGCTCGAGGTGGAGGGCTGCACGGCTCACGCATCAATGCCGGCGACGCGCCCGCAGCCCGGCAGCCGGCCCGCTTCGTGCTGCCCGCCGCCACGCCCCACTGACCACCGCCCGGACCGCAGGTCAGCCGCAGGCCAGCCGCATGCGGCAGGATTAGGCGTATGGCGCTGGCCTACAAGGACTACTACGAGGTGCTCGGCGTGCCCCGCGACGCCGATCAGGACGCGATCCGTCGCGCGTACCGGAAGCTGGCGCGGACCTATCACCCCGACCTCAACTCCGACAGCGACGCGGAGGACCGCTTCAAGGAGCTTGGCGAGGCCTACGAGGTGCTGTCTGACGCTGACAAGCGCGAGCGCTACGACCGCCTCGGCGCCAACTGGCGCCAGCAGACGCAGGAGAGCCCGGAGCCTGACTTCGAGGACTTCTTCACCCGGCAGGGGTTCGGCGGTGACGAGGCCGGGGCGGAGTTCAGCGACGATCTCTTCGAGCGACTGTTCGGGGGCCGGTTCAGCGGCGGCCCGGGGTGGCGCACGAGCGGGCCGCTGCGCGGCTCCGACCGCGAGGCGCGGCTCGAGCTATCGCTGGAGGACGCGCTGGAGGGAGGGCGGCGCAGGCTGACGCTCGATGGCCGGGACATCGAGGTCAACTTCCCCGCCGGGGTCCGCGACGGCCAGCTGATCCGGTTGGCCGGACAGGGCGCGCCGGGTCGCGACAGCGGCCCGCCCGGCGACCTGTACCTGCGGATCGCGCTCAAGCCCCACCCGCACTTTCGCCCGCGCGGCGAGGACGACCTCGACGTCGATCTCGCGGTGGCTCCGTGGCAGGCGGCGCTCGGCGCGACCGTCCCGGTCCAGACCCCGGGCGGGACCGCCCAGATCCGGGTGCCCGCCGGCTCCTCCAGCGGGCGGCGCCTCCGGCTGCGCGGCCGGGGGCTGCCGAAGTCCGGGGGCGGCAGCGGCGATCTCCACGCGATCGTCAAGATCACCGTCCCCACCCAGCTGTCTGACCGTGAGCGCGAGCTCTACGAGCAGCTCGCCGAGACCTCGGCTGGGGAGACGAGCTCATGAGCAGTGAAGAGACTGTGGAACTGACCGTCGTCGCGCGGCGGGCGGGCGTCCGCGTCGCGCTCGTGCGCCGTTATCTGGAGTTCGGGCTGTTCGAGGCCCGGCCCGAGCCGGGCCAGGCGCCGCGCTATGCCCCGCACAGCGCCGCGCGAGTCGCCCAGGCCGAGCGGTTGCGCCGGGACCTCGGGCTCAACTTCGCCGGCGCGGTGCTCGCGTGCGAGCTGCTTGACCGGATCCGCGAGCTCGAAGCGGGCCGATGAGGCCGCGGGCTACATAGACCCCAGCAGCATCGCCAGCTTGGCGGGGGTGTCCTGCTCGGGCTGGGGCGAGTACACGATCATGCGCTGCTCGGGGGTCTCGTGGGGATGGAACACGGCGTGCTCGAAGATGAGCGTGCCCACCACCGGGTGGTTGACCGGCTTGCGCCCGTAGCCGGACTGGGCCACCTCGTGCTTGCCCCAGAGCTTGCAGAACTCGGGGCTGGACTTGCGCAGCGTGGCGACGAGCTGATCGAAGCTGGGATCTCCGAGGTGGCGCCCGTGGTCGGCGCGGAACTTGGCCGCCATCAGCCGCGAGATGGTCGACCAGTCAGGGGACGTCTCGCGCCGTGCCGGGTCCATGAAGTGCATCCACAGGTGGTTGCGCGCCGCCCGGGGGACCTCGTCGAGGTTGCCGAACAGCAGGCAGGCCGCGCGATTCCACGCCAGGTAGTCCCAGCGCCGCCCGACGACGAAGGCCGGGGTGGTGCCCAGGGTGTCGATCAGCCGCTTGACCGCGGGTAGCACCCGCTCGTCGGACTTGCAGGGCGGAGGCACCTCGCCGCGGCCGAGGAGGACAAGATGGGTGCGCTCGGCCGGGGTGAGCCGCAGCGCGCGCGAGATCGCCTCCAGCACGTCCAGCGACGCGCGCACCTCGCGCCCCTGCTCCAGCCACGTGTACCAGGTGGTGCCCACGCCGGCGAGGTGGGCCACCTCCTCGCGGCGCAGCCCTGGGGTGCGGCGTCGGCTGCCCGACGGCAGTCCCACGTCCTCGGGCTTGAGCAGGGCGCGGCGCTTGCGCAGGAAGTCCGCGAGCTCTTCACGGCGGCGCTCGTCGCTCTCGCCGAGGATCTGGGCCGGCTCCAGCGCCGGGCGCTCGGTGATGGTGGGGGGAATCTCTACTACCAGGATAACTCCTTCTCTTGTACCTGGATAAAGATGATCGCACACTACCCCTCATGCGTGCCACCAGAAACTCTCTCCAAGGGCGGCTGGCGTCGACGAACGCGGTGTTGGCGGTCGTCTGCCTCGCCCAGTTCATGATCATCCTCGACGTCTCGATCGTCAACGTCGCTCTGCCCTCGATCCGGGACGGGCTCCACTTCTCCACCACCGGCCTGCAGTGGGTGGTCAACGCCTACACGCTCACCTTCGCGGGGCTGCTGATGCTGGGCGGGCGCGCGGCCGACCTGCTGGGCCGCCGGCGGGTGTTCCTGGCCGGAACCGCGATGTTCGCGCTCAGCTCGCTCATCTGCGCGCTGGCCGGCTCGCGCGGCCTGCTCATCGGCGCCCGCGGCGTCCAGGGTGTCGCCGGCGCGATCACCTCTCCGGCGACACTGTCGATCATCACCAGCACCCTCCCCGAGGGCCGCGAGCGCAACCGCGGCCTCGCCCTGTGGGGAGCGATGGGCGCACTGGGCGCGTCCTCCGGCGCACTGCTCGGCGGCATCCTCACCCAGGCGTTTGGGTGGGAGGCCATCTTCGCCGTCAACATCCCGCTCGGCGCCCTCGTGGTGGGCCTCGGGCTGCTGGCCATCCCCTCGATCGCGCCGGTGCAGGACCACCCGCGGCACTTCGACGCCCTGGGCGCGACGCTCGTCACCGCCGGGCTCATCGTGCTCACCTTCGGCATCGTCCGCACCGACACCCTCGGCTGGGGCTCGCCCGGCGTGCTGGTGCCGCTGGCCGCGGGCCTGACCCTGCTGGCGGCGTTCTTCTACGTCGAAGCCCGCGTCGCGCGCGCGCCGCTCGTGCCGCTGCAGATCTTCCGGATCCGTCAACTGCGCGCCGCCAACCTGATCGTGCTGCTGATGTACGCCGCCAACTTCCCGGCGTGGTTCTTCATCACCCTCTACCTCCAGCAGGTGCTGCACTACGGCGCCATCGAGGCAGGGCTCGCCTTCCTCCCGATGACGCTCTCGATCTTCGCCGGCTCGACCCTGGCGCCGCGTGTCGTCGCGCGCTTCGGGGCGCGCCGGGTGATCGTGACCGCGATGACCGTGATGGCGGCGGGGATGCTGGCCCTCAGCGGCATCGCCCCGGGCCAGAGCTATGTCGGGCCCGTGGTCATCGGCTCGGTGCTCGCCGCCCTGGGCATGGGCTTCAGCCTCGTGCCGTCGACGATCGTGGCCATGCAGGGCGTGGCCGGAGCGCAGAGCGGGGTGGCGTCAGGGCTGCTCAACACCAGCCGCCTGCTGGGTGGGGCGCTGGGCCTGGCCATCCTCTCGACGATCGCCAGCGGCCGCACGCGCGGCGAGACGGGGGTCAGCAGCGCCGCCGCCCTCACCAGCGGCTTTGACCTGGCCTTCACCGTCGCCCTCGGCTTCGCCGTGATCGCGGCGCTGGTGGCGGCGGTGTCGCTGCGCCCGGCCTCCGAGCGTCCAGCTGTGGTCGAGCTACCGGGGCCGATCGAGGCCGAGGACCGCCGGGCCC
>CAVTSK010000002.1:0-80761 GCA_963737335.1 uncultured Solirubrobacteraceae bacterium | reverse complement strand
CGCCTGCGCGCCCTTCAGCGACGCGATCCCATAAGGACTCGGGTTGTAATAGAAGATCGCCATCCGGGTCCCCGACCCGCTCGCTGCCGCTGCGCTCGAAGTGGTCGATGGTGCCGCGGCCGCCGACGAGCTCGACGACGACCCTCCGGCCGCCGAGGCGCTGGACGTCGACGATGTCGACCCGCATCCGCTGAGTGCTGCCGCCATCATGGCCACCACTACCGTGCACGCGCCTATGCGCGCGCGCTTGGACTTAAACATGGGTGCGACTCCTCCTCTCGACTGCCCGCGTGCCGGCCCGCGTTGATCCTTCGCCGGCTCGGCGAAGCAAACCGCTTTGACCAGCTTGCAACAAGGCCTGGCAGCTGAAAGAGTGCGTAATTCGGATCGTCCGCTACGCAATCTGGATAGCCGGCGATCGAAGCCTAATATCGGCACAACACTATGGCTACCGCTGAGCGTCCGAGGAACGACGAGCTGGGCGCGGGACACGAGGCCGGTCTACAGAGTCGCGATCGCATCGACGCGAGCGCGGCCGCCGCCCGCTTCTACCACGAGCACCGTCTCACGATCCTGGACGATCATAGTGCTCTGACGACGCGCCTGGACGCCGCGTCGCTCGGTCCGATCACGGTCGGCTGGCTCTCCTTCGACGCCGACACTCGGGTCGACGCCGAACCACCCGCCGAGGCCTACCAGGTCAACCTCGTCAGCGCGGGGCAGGCGCGCGCATACTGCGGATCGGATCAGATGATCGCCACGTCAACGAGGGGCATGATCTTCCGGCCCGACCGGCCGACGGGCTACGTGGGCTGGCGCTCCCCCGGCCACATGCTCTCGATTCTGATCGAACGACACGCGCTCGAGGACGAGCTACAGCAACTGCTGCATCGACCTGTCACCGGGGCAATCGGGTTCGAGCTACCGCTCGACCTGTCCCGCCGGGCCGCAGCCGATTGGAATCGGTTGGTGTGCACCCTCGCCACCGGCCTCTTCGAGCCTGAGTCGCTGTTCCGACAGCCCATCATGGCTGTTCCCCTGGTCCACGCCATCCTCTCGGGCGTCCTGATCAGCGCCGACCACGATCTCCGCGCACAGCTGGACGCGCCCGTGCAGAGCATCGGCCCAACCACAGTGCGGCGGGCCGATGAATACATCGAGCAGCACGCCCACGAGCCGCTCTCAGTCGCACAAGTGGCCTGTTCTGCCGGGGTCAGCGTCCGCGCGCTCCAGCAGGGTTTCAAACGATCGCTGGGCGCCACGCCCTACCAGGTCATCCAGCACACGCGCCTCGAGCGGGCACATCAGGATCTCGTCGATGCCAGCGCCGACGAAGCCACCGTGGCCGGCATCGGCGCGAAATGGGGCTTCCCGCACGCCGGCCGCTTTGCCGCTCTCTATTACGCGCGCTACAACACGTATCCGTCGATGACGCTCAGATGCGCGCGGATCGTCTGAGACGGCCCGGCTCGGGCCCGCCGCTCAGACCGTGACCCTGACGGCGGGCGCGACTGCGCCGAGGCTGACGGCGTCCGCGGCCACCCGCGCGACGATCACGTAGGGGCCGCGCGGCTTGCGTCCGAGCGACGGCCGCGCGCTGAAGCTCCCGCCCGCGGCCTTCAGGCGGCGGCTGGAGACGAGCCTGCGGTGGCCGCGCACGAGCTTGTAGACGCTCACCGTGACGGGCTTGGCGGGCTGGATGGTGCCCGACACCCGCACCGGCGCGGTGGAGGCCAGCGCCAGGGTGAGCACCGGGGTCACTCCGACCACCACCAGGTTGGAGACCGATGCGGGACTCGATGCGTGCAGCGCCCTCAGGACCGCCGACTGGGCAAAGGGCAGCGTCGCCGTGAAGGCGCCTTCGGCGTCGGTGGTGACGGTGGACAGCGTGGTGAGCCGGCCGTCGCCGTTGACGCTCTGCAGCTGCAGGGGGGCATCGGCCAGCGGCGCGGCGGGCGGGCGCAGGGTCTGCGTGTAGCTACCGCTGACGGTGACCGCGGTGCCTGGGGCGATCGTCGTCGGCGACGCCGCCAGCGTGAGCGCATACAGCGGGCCGGCCTGGCCGTTGACGGTGGTGCGGACGGCGGGCAGCCGGTGATAGAGCTCGTTGCCGGGGCAGCTCGTCAGATCGCCGTCGCGGTGGCCGGCGATGCGTGGGAGCAGCACGCGCTGGCCGGGCGCAAACGGTGTGTAGAACGCGTCGGACGGGTTGACCTCGACCCGGACCTTGCCCAGCACCGGGACGCCGTGCAGCGAAAGCTTCCACGCCAGCAGGTGCTGCAGTGCCGTCATCGCGGCGCGCGATGGCTCCGCGAAGGAGAACGACCCCAGGATGGCGATGCCGGTGGAGACCGCGTTGTAGCCGCCGGCGTGGGCGCCCACCACCGGCTGGTCGACGCCGCCGGCCCGGGCCTCCCAGATTCGCCCGTACAGGTCGATGATGAAGTTGTAGGCGATGTCGAAGTAGCCCCGCGTGAACCGGTGGTAGTCATAGATGGCCACCAACATGGCCGGAACCTGGCCAGGCGAGTACCCGTTGGGATTCTCGGTGTGGTGCACGAAGGCGAGGTCGATCGCGCCGTAGAAGGGGCCGGAAATGGCCGGGTGGCGTGTCCCCGCCCACGCCCTGCGGGCGATGATCGGCGGCTGCCCGGGCCCGGCGGGCAGATTGACATCCACCAGCGGGTACGGGGCGTCAGTGATGTGGCGGCGCACCGCCCCCACCGGCCCCGAATCGCTCGCCACGTCGCCGGCGACGAAGTGCAGCTGTACGTCGGCCACGGCACCCGCGCTGCGCAGCTGGACCTCGTCGGCCGGACCGAACCACACCGGCTCGCCGAACTGCGCCTGGCCCCCTCCCGGGCGGTCGGGCTCGTGACCGCGGACCGAGGCCTGGGCCCACGGGCTCCAGCGGCCGTCGCCACGCCGGGCTCTCAGCTCGATGGTCGCGGTGGCCGGGTTCGTCCACTGGATCCCGGCCAGCACGAAGCGCCGCCCCGCCGCGATGGCGGGGGACGTCCCGGCGGCCAGCTTCCCGACCGCTACGGAGAAGACACGACCCTTGCTGCGGCCGCGGGCCAGGGCGGCACTTGGCGCGATGGCCGCACCAACACCGACGGCGGCCGCACCGCTCAGCACGTCGCGCCGGGTCAATCTCGGCGCCTCGCTCACTGCACCCATTGTGCCCCGGCGGGCAGACGCCGGCGCTGATTGCGCTCCGATCAGCGCAGGACCGCCGTTCCACGCACGGCGAAGCCGCCCGGGGCGGGCGACGCACTCACGCCCAGCACCTGGATGCGCGGGTCTGAGAACACGGTGATCGTGGCCAGCCCGCCGAAGGGGACGTCGGGCGCGATGACGAGCTTGCCGTCCTGGGCCGAGACGGTGGCATCGACGGTGGCGCTGAGGCCGAGGAAAGTGGCGGTGCCCCGCAGAGTCAGGCGGCCATCGGAGGATGCCACGGGCGTGACCGACTGGAGAAACGGCGCCGCGGCGCGCAGGTCGGACTCGTTGACCGTGGCCCTGCCGGTGAGCCGGTTGCCGTCCTTGACCAGGCTGGCGTCGTGAAGGGTGAGCAGGCCGTCCTGGAAGGTCTGCGCCGAGGCCCGCAGCGACCCGACGCTCCCGGTCTGGTCAAGCGTGCCGGGCAGCTTGGCCGGCGAGGCACGGTAGCTGGCCATCCGCACCACCACGGAGTCGGCGTGGTGCCAGAGCAGCTTGATGGCGGGGAAGGCCGAGACCTGTACCTCGAGCACACGCCCCGAGCGCGACAGTTGGTCGCGCAACCGCTGGGCCGCGATTCCCGGCAGGACGAGCTGGGCGACGACGAGCAGCGCCACCACCAGCCCGGCGACGGCCAACGCCCCGAGGCGGCGCATCGCTCACCGCGCCGCCGCGGTCACGCCAGCAGCGCACGCGCCGCAGCCACCGCCTGGTCCATGAGTGGGCGGGTGTCCAGGTCGGGCTCGGCCATGCGGCGGATGGTGACCCCGTCGGCGAGCGCGAACAGGAAGCTGGCGACGTTGTCGGGGGAGGCGCGCAGCTCGAACTTGCCCGCCTCGCTGCCCGCGCCCAGGGCCTCGGCCAGCCGGGTGCGGGTGCCGCGTGCCAGTTCGGCCAGCTCGGCGGCGATCTCGGCGTTGCGCTGGCCGAGGGTGAGCAGTTCATAGAAGGTCACCATCGCGCGCGTGCCCTCACCGAGGATCTCCTCGAGGCTGCGGACCAGCGCGTCGATGAGCTCGTCGGCGCCTGCCGCGCCGGCGACGGCCTGGTCCAGCGACTCGCCGCGCACCTCGGACTCGCGGCGGACGACCTCGACCAGCAGGCGTTCCTTGGAGCCGAAGTAGTAGTGCAGCAGCCCGCGCGACACCCCGGCCTCGCGGGCCACCCGGTCAAACGTGGAGCCGGCGATGCCCCGCTCGGCGACGCTGGCGCGCATGGCCTCCACGATCCGCGCCGCCTTCTCTGAGGGCAGATCGCCGGCAAGCGAGCGCTCGGGTGCGGTGGCCGCTTGCATCCGGGGCAAGTCTACGGGCTGCCGGTGCGGCTCCCCTCCACTGGACGCGAAAAGGGCGCCACCAGGGCGCCCTTACGCAGGTCCTGCTGTCACCGTGGCGCTCGCTACGCGGCGCTCACCGTGCTTGCCGGCGGAGGCGTCGGCGTGCCGGCCGGCGGCGTGTACTGGAACTCCTCCTCGGCGCCGAACAGAGTGTCGAGCACCTTGGAGCGCAGCCCCTCCGAGAGGGCGAGCGCCAAGCCGGCGGCGATGACGAGGAACAGCAGCTTGCGCCCGATGCCGCGCTTCTTCTTCGGCTTGGAGTGCTTGGGCGCGTCCGACAGGGCCATGGCGGCGTCGCGGACGGCCTCGGCTGCCGAGCGCAGCTCGTTCTGCAGCTTCTTGTCCTCGATGAGTGCCTTCTGCGGCGCCTTGGCGCTGCTCAGGCGGTTGGCCGCGTTCTTGCCGGAGTCAAGCGCCGTGCGGACATTGTCGCGCAGCTCCGCGTCCTCGATGAGGCGCCGGAGGTACGGGTTGTCCTTGGTGATGTTGGCCAGATCGGCGGTATTGAACGGCACCGCCTTTGCGACTTTCTTCCGTCGTGAAGCCATTGGTCTCCCTCAGGTCATGGGCGGGTAAGGGCTCAGGATACGCGATACCCCTTTTGCGGCCTGCGATTCAGCGCGGCCTCGAGAACCTCGTCGATCGTCGAGACGAACACGAAGTGCAGCGACTTTCGCAGATGCTCGGGGATCTCGTCGATGTCGGGCTCGTTGAGCTGGGGAGCGATGATGGTGTGGACCCCGTTGCGCTGGGCCGCGAGCGCCTTCTCCTTGAGCCCGCCGATGGGCAGGACCTGGCCGGTGAGCGTCACCTCGCCGGTCATGGCCACCTCGGATCGCACCGCGCGGCCCGACAGCAGCGAGGTGAGCGCGGTCACCATCGTCACTCCGGCGCTGGGACCGTCCTTGGGGATGGCGCCCGCCGGCACGTGGATGTGGATGTCGTGGGTGGCGAACCAATCGTCGGGAAGATCGGGGAACAGCTCGGGCGCGTTGGCGCGCACGTAGGACCTCGCCGCCTGGGCTGACTCGCGCATCACGTCGCCCAGCTGCCCGGTGATGGTCAGGTGCCCGCTGCCCGACATGGCGGTGGCCTCGACGAAGAGGACCTCGCCGCCCACCGGGGTCCACGCCAGGCCGGTGGCGACGCCGGGCCGCGACGTGCGCCGCCGTGCCTCGGAATGGAACCTGCGCTTGCCCAGCAGTTCGCGGACCCGCGGCTCGGTGATGCTGACCTTGCGCTTGAGCGTGCCCTCGGCCACCTGGCGCGCGATCTTGCGCACCACGGAGCCGATCTCGCGCTCGAGCTGGCGCACGCCGGCCTCGCGCGTGTAGTCGGAGATGATCGTCTTCAGGCCGGAGTCGGTGAAGGCGATCCGCGAGGCGCTGAGCCCGTTGCGCTCGATCTGGCGCGCCACCAGGTAGCGCTTGGCGATCTGGAGCTTCTCGGACTCGGTGTAGCCCGCCAGCTGGATGATCTCCATCCGGTCGCGCAGCGGCCCCGGGATGGTGTCCAGGCTGTTGGCCGTGGTGATGAACATGACCTCGGAGAGGTCGAAGGGGAGATCGAGGTAGTGGTCGCGGAAGGTGCTGTTCTGCTCGGGATCCAGGACCTCGAGCATCGCGCTGGACGGATCGCCGCGGAAGTCCGACCCCATCTTGTCGATCTCGTCGATCATGAACAGCGGGTTGTTGGCGCCGGCGTCGCGCAGCGCGCGGACGACGACCCCGGGCATGGCGCCGATGTAGGTGCGCCGGTGCCCACGGATCTCGGCCTCGTCGCGCATGCCGCCGACGCTGATGCGCTCGAACCGGCGCCCCAGGGCGCGCGCCACCGACCGCCCCAGCGAGGTCTTGCCGACGCCGGGCGGTCCCACGAAGGTGAGGATCGAGCCGGCCGGCGAGCGCTTGCCGGTCCCGTCGCCCCTGCCGATCAGCGAGCGCACGGCCAGGAACTCCAGGATGCGGTCCTTGACCTGTTCGATGTCGTAGTGGTCGGCGTCCAGCACGCGGCGGGCATGGGCGAGATCGAGGTTGTCCTCGGTGGAGGTGTCCCACGGCAGCGAGGCGATCCACTCCAGGTAGGTGCGCACGACGCCGTACTCGGCCATCGACGGCTGCAGGCGCTCCAGGCGTCCCAGCTCGCGCTCGACCTGCTTGGAGGCCTCCTCGGGGAGGCGCAGCGCTTCGAGCTGCTCGCGGAGCTCCTTGATCTCGGCCTGGGACTCGTCGCCCTCCCCGAGCTCGTCCTGGATCGCCTTGAGCTGCTGACGCAGGAAAAACTCGCGCTGGCCCTTCTGCAGCTCGGACTGGACCTGGGTCTGGATCTTGGTGTCCAGCGCCACCAGCTCGAGCTCGCGGGCGAGGATCTCCGAGAGCCGGCGTAGGCGCTTGGTCACGTCGAGCTCCTCGAGCAGCCCCTCCTTGTCCTCGGTGGGGAGCCGCAGCGCGCCGGCGATGAGGTGGCTGAGCATCACCGGGTCGTCGACGTTGGCCACCATCACCTGCAGCTCTTCGGGCAGGTAGGGGACCTGGCCCACGATGCTCGAGAAGGTGCGCTGGACGTTGCGGGCCAGCGCCTCGAGCTGGGCTGACTTGCGCACGCGGTCATGGGCGTGCTCGACCTCGGCCACCAGGTAGGGCTCGGTCCGCACCCACTCGGTCACGCGCACGCGTGGGCCGCCCTGGATGAGAACGCGCAGCGTCCCGTCGGGCAGGCGCACCATCCGGGCGACCGCCCCCAGCACGCCGACCGAGTACAGGTCGTCGGGTCCGGGGCTCTCGACCTCGGGGTCGCGGCCGGCCACCAGCACGATCGACCGGTCGCCGCGCAGCACGTCGTTGACGAGCTCGAGGCTGCGGGGCTGGCCGATGTTGAGCGGGATGACCAGATCGGGGAAGGTCACCGAGTCGCGCAGCGGCAGGACGCCGAGCTGCGCGGGCAGGCGGCGGAAGCCATTCTCCTGATCCTGGTCGGCCTCACCCGTCGCGGTCCCGACGTCAACGACGGTCATGGCCCGTCGCCGCTCTGGATCGGAACCTCGCGGCGGGGCTCGCTCCGGCCGGCGAGCGGGAGCTCGACGCGGAGCATCCCGTCCTCATAGCGCGCGCTGATGCGGTTCGCGTCGACGTCGGCGCCGAGCTCGATGAGGCGGCGAAAGGCCCCCCGTTCGATCTCGATCTGCTGGTAGCCGTCGGGAGCGGGCTGTGCCGGGCCCCGGCGGCCGGCGAGGAACAGCTTGCGCCCCTCGATCTGCAGCGCGATGTCCGCGGGGTCCATGCCGGCGAGCTCCGCGGTGACGATCGCCCGGGGCGGATCCGACGCGTAGGCGACGTCGACGGCGGGCCACCGGCCGGTCTGCCGACGCGAGAGCCCGGAGCGCTCGAACACATCCCCGAACAGCTCGTCCATCTCGCGTCGCATCCGTTCGAAGTTGGCAAACAGATCCCGCTCCGGCATGGCCTAAGCGTAGCCCGCCGACGGGGTCCGGGCCCGCACGCCCAGGGGGGCCGGTCGGGGGCGGGCGGGGGCGGGCTCACACCGTGTAGACGACGCCCTCGGCGGCCAGGTCCACCGGGCCGCCGAAGCCGTCAGCGCCGTCGGCCTGCATGAGCTCGGGGTCCAGCTCGTCGGAGAAGTGCGTGAGGACGAGACGGTGCGCGCCCGCGCCGCGGCCGTGCTCGCCGGCCTCGTGGGCGGTGAGGTGCCCGCGGATGCCGTCGCGCTCCGGGCGCGGCAGCGTCGCCTCGATGAGCAGGAGGTCGGTGTCAGTGGCGAAGCGCACCAGATCGTCGTTGGGGCGGCAGTCGGCGCCGTAGGTGAAGCGCGCCTCGTGGCAGCCCAGCTCGACGGCGAAGGTGGCGACGTAGTGTGGAACCTCGCAGAAGCGCAGCGTCAGCGGCCCGAGTGACAGCACCTCGTCAACCGTGTATTCGTGCACGGCGAACGCGGTGTCGATGAGATCTTCGGGCCCCCAGCAGCTCACGACACGGCGCAGCACCTCGCTGCCGCCGGCCGGCAGGTACAGACGTGGCCGCGCCGGATCGGCCGTTCCCGGCCAACCCGCCACGGGCAGCGGCTGCTGGCGCGGGGCGTAGCGCAGCGCGTAGCTGAACGGCACCAGGTCGAGGAAGTGGTCGGCATGCATGTGGGTGATGACCACGGCGTCGACGTCAACGTAGTCACAGATCCCGCGCAGCTTGGAGAAGACGCCATTGCCGCAGTCCAGGAGCACGTTGGAGCCCTGCTCCTGCGCCAGGTAGCCGCTGCATGCCCCCGCAGCGTCCTGCCAGGACGGCGACTTGCCAAGCACCGTGACCCGCAACTCCGCTCCTCCCGTGTCTCGGTCTGACACTCTAACCCTCGTGGCCGTGGTGGCGCCGAAAATGCCGTGGCTCCTCCTGGCCGTGTCCCACCGCTTCGAGGTGGCCGCGCTCGCCCTCGGGGGCCTGCTCATCCTGGGCGCGCTCCTGTCCGGGCTGGAGCGCCGCACGTTCGTGTCGCTCACGGCGGTGTTCGTGATCGCCGGTTTCATCCTCGGCGAAGGCGTCACCGGGGTACTGCACCTCGATCCGCGCTCGCCGTTCGTGTCCGAACTGGCCACCGTCGCCCTCATCGTCATCCTGTTCCGCGACGGGCTGGAGGTGGACGGTGAGCTTCTGCAGTCCCATTGGCGGTTGCCCCTGCGCAAGCTCGTGCTGGCCATGCCCTTGACCGCGGTGATCGTCGCCGGCGCCACGCGGCTGCTGACGGGCCTGTCGTGGACCGAATCGTTCCTGGTGGGGGCGTTGCTGTCACCCACCGATCCCGTGCTGTCCTCGAGCGTCGTCACCAACCCGCGCGTGCCCGCGGTGGTGCGGCACTCGCTCAACCTGGAGTCAGGGCTCAACGACGGGCTGGCGCTGCCGGCGGTGCTGGCGCTGAGCGCCGCCCTGGCGGTGGGCGGCGGCCACTTCGTGTGGTGGCGATTCGTGATCGAGAACCTCGTGCTCGGCTTCGTGGTGGGCGTCGTGATGGGCTTCGCCGCCGCCTGGCTGGCTCCCCGCGACGTGGGCCTCAAGGACGGCATCCCGGCGCATCAGCGCTCCCTGTTCGCACTGGGCACGGCCTTTGCCACCTATGGGGTGGCCGTGCTCACACCGCACGGCAACGGGCTGATCGCGGTCTACGTCGCGGCGATCGTCCTGGGCGTCCGGCGCCCCGACATCCGCGGCTATTTCGAGCGCCACGCCGCCGACATGGTGGAGCTGGTCAAGCTGGGGATCTTCGTCGTCTTCGGGGCTCTGCTCACGCTGGACGGCCTCTTCGGCTCTGGGTGGGCCGGCGTCGGCGTCGCGGCCGTGACCCTGCTCGTCGCGCGGCCGGTGGCCGTGTTCGTCGCGCTCGCCCGCACTCCCACCAACACGGCGACCCGAGCGTTCATGTCGTGGTTCGGCCCCAAGGGCGTGGCCACGATGACGTTCTCGCTGCTCGTGCTGAGCCAGCGGATCGGGGCGGGCACGACGATCTTCAACCTCGCCGCGCTGACGGTGTTCTGCTCCATCCTCGCCCACGGGGCCACCGACACGGCGGGGGCGGAGTGGCTGGCGAGGCGGGCTGAGGCGGAGGAGGCGGCTAGTGACCGTCGCGGTCGCCGCGGCGAGAAGTATCCATCAGCCATCCCATGAAGATGGCGAGCAGGATGAAGGCGATGAATCCGCCGATCAGCGGCCAGAACATGGCGCGAACCTTATCTGAGGCCCCCGGACGGTGGGGTCAGGCTCCCGGACGGTGGGGTCAGGCCCCCTGATGGTGAGCCCAGGGGCGCGCACCGCCGACTCAGGCGTGCAGCGCGACCTGCTCGTTGGGCGTCGGGAACGCCCACGCGACCTGGAGGCGCCGCTCCTGGCGAAAGACGAAGCGCAGTTGGCTGGGGGGACGCAGCCCGTCCGGATGCGCCGGGCGGAACGTCCCGCAGGGTCCCGCGTCAGCCACCGCGCACAGGAGGTTCTGACTGAAGAAGCAGTTTTCGCAGCTCGCCTTCGCGACGGGCGCCCGACCATTCGCCATACCTGTCCTCGACCCCAATCTCTCAATCTCACACCGGAAGCAGGCGAGGATCAAAGCGGATTCCACCCCCCCGCGCAAAGCCCATTTCCGGAAATCGCGGGTCTTTTCACGTCACGGGAAAAACGGCCAAAATGCGGGTACTTTGTCTCAGAGCGCGGACAGCGCCCGCAATTTCCGTAGCTTTGGCACGGCGATGAACGGCGCTCCCGACGACGCTACCCCTGACGGATCATCGAGCCGGCCGCTCTCGGTCGCCGACTACGAGCGCGCGGCGCTGGCGACGATGAGCCGCGAGGCGCTGGGCTACATCGAGGGCGGAGCCGGCGACGAGATCACGCTGGGCGACAACGTGGCCGCGTGGCGGCGCTGGTCGCTGCGACCGCGGATGCTGGTGGGTACGAGCCGGTGCGATCCGAGCGTCACCGTCCTGGGCGTGAGGCGCGCGCATCCGGTGATCGTGGCGCCGACCGCCTTCCAGCGCCTCGCGCACCCGGACGGCGAGCTGGCGATCGCCCGGGCGGCGGCGGCCACGGACACGGTGATGTGCGTGTCGACCTTCGCCAGTGCCGGAACCGCGGCCATCGCCGAGGCGGTGCCTGAGGTGGCGCGCTGGTTCCAGCTCTACGCCCTCACCGACCGCGGCGCCACCCGCGAGCTGATCGACGAGGCCGCTCGGTGCGGCTACGAGGCGCTGGTGGTGACCGTCGACCGGCCGGTGCTGGGGATCCGGGAGCGGGAGTGGCGGGTGAGCCTGCGCGACCCGGTGGCCGACATCCCGCGCCAGGACCCCGCGCAGACCCCCGAGATGCCGGCCGCGGCGCTCTACGGGCAGATCGACCCCGACCTGAGCTGGTCAGACATCGAGCGCTTCGCCGCCGACTCAGAGCTGCCGCTCCTGGTCAAGGGGATCCTGACCGCCGAGGATGCCGAGCTGGCGATCGCCCACGGCGCCGCGGGCGTGGTGGTCTCCAACCACGGGGGGCGCCAGCTCGACTCGGTGCCGTCGGGCGCCGACGCGCTGGCGCCGATCGCCGACGCCGTCGCGGGACGCATCGACGTGCTCGTCGACGGGGGCATTCGGCGGGGCACGGACATCGTCAAGGCGCTGGCCCTCGGCGCCCGGGCGGTGCTCGTCGGCCGGCCGGTCACGTGGGGGCTGGCGGTGTCCGGCGCCGACGGCGCCCAACACGTGCTGGAGACGCTGGTGGGCGAGTTCGTCAACGCGCTGGGGCTCGTCGGCTGCCCCCGGGCCGCCGAGCTGGACGGCCGCTTCGTCATGCCCGCGCCGTGGGCCGGTGGCGCGTAGATGACGATCCTCGTTACCGGAATCACGGGATACGTGGGAGGTGTCCTCGCCGACCGACTGGTGCGCGAGGGCCATGCCGTCCGCGGGTTTGCCCGCTCGCCCGAGCGGGTGGCAATCGACGTGCCGGTGGTTGCCGGGGACGCCGTCTCGGGAGAGGGACTGGCCGAGGCGCTCGAGGGCGTCGACGTGGCCTATTTCCTCATCCACGGGATGGAGCCCGGCAACGGCGATCCGTTTGCCTCACGCGAGCGCGCGGCCGCCGAGCGCTTCGCCGCCGCGGCGCAGGCGGCGGGCGTGCACCGCATCGTGTACCTCGGCGGGATCGCCCCGCCAGACGGGCCGCGCTCCGCGCACCTGGCCAGCCGCCTGGCGGTGGAGGACATCCTGCTCGAGGCGGTGCCAAGCTCGGTGGCCCTGCGCGCATCGATCGTCATCGGCGCACGCTCGCGGTCATTTCGCTTCCTGGTCCGGCTGGTGGAGCGCATGCCGGTCCTCGCCTACCCGGCGTGGCAGTCCAACCGCACCGCCCCGATCGACGAGCGTGACATCGTCGCGATGCTGGCCCGCGCCGCCACCTCGGAGCGGGTCAACGGCAGGCGTCTGGACGTGGGCGGGCCGGACCTGGTCTCCTACGGCGAGCTGGTCGAGCGCATCGCCGGCCACCTGCTCCTCGACCGGCCCGCGGTGCGCTTCAAGCGACTGTCGGCGACGCCGATCGCCAGCCGGGTGGCCGCAGTGATCGCCGGAGAGGAGTGGCAGCTGGTGGGCCCGTTGATGGAGAGCCTGGACACCGACCTCGTGCCCGGCGACGATGAGGCAGCGGAGTTGTTGCAGGTGAGGCGGCACACACTGGATGCCGCGATCGAGCACGCCCTGGCCGAGTGGGAGCGTGACGAGCCGCTCGCCGCAAGGTGAGCGATAACCCGTCTCGAGCGCCTGCATCGGTCGCGGGACGTTAGTGTGCGCGGACCATGAGCACCGTTTCAGCCAAGATCGACATCGAGGCACCCATCGAACGCGTGTGGGAGACCGTGATGGACCCCCGGCGACTCGGTGACTGGGTCACGATCCACAAGGCCGTATCGAACATCTCAGACGCGCCGCTGCACGCCGGCTCCACCATGGATCAGTCGATGCACGTCCGCGGACTCACGTTCAAGGTCCATTGGACGCTGATGTCGGTTGACAGTCCGCACCGGGCGGAGTGGGAGGGCGGCGGGCCGGCCCACTCCACGGCCGTCATCCGCTACGAGCTGTCCAGCGATCACGAGGGACGGACAACCTTTCAGTACACCAACGAGTTCCACGTGCCCGGTGGACGTCTGGGCAACGTGGCCAGTCGCATGATCGTCGGCGCCACCTCCGAGCGTGAGGCGCGGAAGTCACTGGACCGACTGAAGGCACTCGTCGAGCGGACTTGAACCCAGATCTGCACAAACCAGGGTGATCGGTTGTATCGTGGCTACACGAATACGTCTAACCCTTGCCTTGGAGGTAGCCCGAGTTGGCTGATTTCGTTGACAGTACCGTGAAGGACATCGATAGACGGCTGAGCGAGCTGAAGGTCGAGGTGTCAAAGCTCGAGGCCGCTCGAACCGCACTCGTCGGTGGGCGTCGCGGCCCGGGTCGCCCTGCGGGCGCCAGTGGCGCCACCGCCACTCCCCGTCGTCGCGCCGCGACGCGACGTGCCGGGCGTCCTCGGGGACGTCGTGGTGGCAACACCCGCGCCAACCAGGCCCTGGCCCTCGTTCAGGAGAAGCCGGGAATCACGATCCCGCAGATCGCCGAGTCGCTCAAGATCGAGCCGAACTACCTGTACCGCGTCATGCCGAAGCTGGTTGAGGACGGTCAGGTCTCCCGGGAAGGCCAAGGCTGGCACCCCGTCGCTGCGAAGTAGTAGCTCGCCTCAGCTTGGTCTGGGGCGAACCGCCGCAGCCCGGACCGGGAACGCGGCACGAATGCCGCCGCGATCGTGACTGAACGATCGCGGCGGCGTTACGAACTCTGGTCCGAGTTCGCTCAGATCAGCCCCAGCTGCTTGACGGCGTCGCGCTCGTCGTTGAGCTCCTTCACTGTGGCGTCGATGCGCGCCCGTGAGAAGTCGTCGAGGTCCAGGCCCTCGACGATCGTGTACTCGCCGCCCGAGCTGGTGCATGGATACCCGGAGAAGATCCCCTCGCCGACGCCGTAGGACCCGTCGGTCGCGACGGCCATAGAGACCCAGTCACCCTCCGGCGTACCGTTCACCCAGTTGTAGATGTGGTCGAGCGCCGCGTTGGCCGCCGAGGCGGCGCTGGAAGCTCCGCGTGCCTCGATGATGGCCGCCCCACGCTTCTGCACCGTGGGGATGAAGTCGTTCTCGATCCAGTTACGGTCGCCGATGGCATCCGCCGCGTCGCCTCCGTTGACCTTGGCGTGGAACACGTCGGGGTACTGGGTGGCCGAATGGTTGCCCCAGATCGTCATGTTGGTCACGTCACTGATCGCCGCGCCGGTCTTCTTGGCGACCTGGGCGATGGCCCGATTGTGATCAAGGCGCATCATCGCGGTGAAGCGCTCCTTGGGCACGTCGGGGGCGTTGGACTGCGCGATGAGGCAGTTGGTGTTGGCCGGGTTGCCCACCACCAGCACCTTCAGATCCGAGGCGCCGTGGTCGTTGAGCGCCTTGCCCTGCGGCTTGAAGATCCCGCCGTTGGCCTCGAGCAGGTCGCCGCGCTCCATGCCCTTGGTGCGGGGACGGGCGCCGACGAGCAGGGCCACGTTGACCCCGTCGAACGCCTTTGCCGGGTCATCGTGGATGTCGACTCCGGTGAGCATCGGGAAGGCGCAGTCGTCCAACTCCATGGCCGTGCCCTCCGCGGCCTTGACCGCCTGGGGAATCTCCAGCAGGGACAGGTGCACCGGGGTGTCGGGCCCCAGCAGGTGTCCACTGGCGATCCGGAACAGCAGCGCATAGCCGATCTGGCCGGCGGCGCCCGTGACTGCAACTCTGACTGGACTCTTACTCATCACTAAAGATCGTCTTACCTTTCTAAATGTCGTGTCAGGCGGTCAGATCCAACCCATACACATCGCCGAGCTTAGCCTTGAGGTAGCGGGTGAACGGGGTGACCGACATCGGCCCACCGGCTTCTCGGGCCAGCAGCTCTGCGGTCGTGAACTTAGCCCCATGGCGGTGGACGTGCTGTCCCAGCCACTCTCGCAGCGGCCCCAGCTCGCCCGCGGCCAACTGATCCTCGATGTCTGGGATGTCGGCCTGGGCGCGTTCCCATAGTTGGCCGGCGATCAGGTTGCCGAGGGCGTACGTGGGGAAGTACCCGATCAGGCCGGCCGACCAGTGCACGTCCTGCAGCACGCCGTCGACGTCATTGTCGACCGTGATGCCGAAGTACTCCTCAAACCGCGCATTCCAAACCTCGGGCAGGTCGCGGACGGCGATGGTCCCGTCGATCAGGCCCTGCTCGAGCTCGAAGCGCAGGATGATGTGCAGCGCGTAGGTGGCCTCATCGGCCTCGACACGGATGTAACTGGGCTTGACCCGATTGACGGCGCGGTAGAGGCGGTCGGCATCCAGGTCTGACAGTTCCCCACCGGCCAGAGCGGCGATCCGGGGAGCGAGGACGGTGCAGAACGAGCGGCCCCGCCCCACCATGTTCTCCCACAGGCGACTCTGGGACTCGTGCATGCCCAGTGACTCGGCGGCTCCGATCGGCGAGCGGCGCAGCCGACGCGGCAGTCCCGCCTCGTACAGGCCGTGCCCGCACTCATGCATCGCCCCATAGAGACCCGTGGGGAAGAAGTGTTCGTCCCAACGGGTGGTGATGCGCACGTCACCTCCGCCGATGCGGGTGGCAAACGGATGCACGGTGTCATCGAGTCGCCACTGGGCGTCATCGAAGCCCATCAGCCCGACCACCTCGCGCACCAGCGCTCGCTGGCCATCCACCGGGAAGGCAGCATGCACCGGAGCCTCGTCGACCGGCTGCGCCGCCGCGATCTGCGCGATCACCGGGACCAACTCGTCCTTGAGCTCGGCAAACAGGACCGAGACGTCGCGGGTGGGCAGCTGGGGCTCATAGTCGTCGAGCAGCACGTCATAGGAAGACTCGAAGTCGCCACTGTCGGCGTGGCATTCCACGTAGCGACGCGCGAGCTCGAAGTTGTGCTCCAGATACGGCGCGAAGCTCTTGAAGTCCCCTGCCTCGCGCGCGACGACCCAGGCCTCCTGCCCCACGGACGCCGCCCGAGCCATCTCCGCGGCCAGATCGGGCGGCACGCGCCGGGCCTTGTCCCACTGGCGGCGCACCAGCGTGATGAGACGCGGGTCGTCACCGTCGGGGTCGGACCCGTTGAGCTCAGCGGCGGCACCCTCGAGCAGGCGACCGGTTTCGTCGTCGACAAACATCTCGTGGCTGATGCGGGTGAGCGTGGCCAGCGACTCCGCGCGCGCCTCCCCGCCCTGCGGCGGCATCATCGTCTGCTGGTCCCAATGGGCCAGCGACATCGCATGGGTCAGGTCGGACAACTGTCCGAGACGCTGCTTGAGACCGTCAAGGCGCTCGCTCATCTCATGTCTCCTGAATGTCGTGGGCGCCAACGCGCCTGTGAGACCATTGCACCATGTTGAGGCGCTCAACCTCGATCAAGCTCTTCGACGCATTCGGAATCCGGGTCGGCGTTGACGGCACCTGGTTCATCGTCCTGTTCCTCATCATCTTCGTCCTCTCGGGGCCGTTCCGCGACACGCTGCACAGCTCCGACGGTGTCGCGTACCTGACCACCGTGGTGAGCGTCCTGCTGCTGTTCGGCTCGCTCATCGTCCATGAACTCGGGCACGCCCTGGTGGCGCGGCGGCAGGGAATCGCGGTGGAGGGAATCAACCTAAACCTGTTCGGTGGACTAACGCAGATGAGCCGAGACGCGGCATCGCCCGGAGAGGACTTCAAGGTCGCGATCGCAGGCCCACTCGCGACGTTCGGCGTAATCCTATTGTGCCTCGCCATCGATTTGCCCATCGTGGGCGCGAGCCGCCTGGGTCATGCCGTCGTACTGGACTCCACGATCCGCATCACGCCGGTGCTCCTGTCACTGAGCTGGCTGTTGTTGATGAACGTCCTCCTGCTGGCCTTCAACATCCTGCCGGCGTTCCCACTGGACGGCGGCCGTGTGGCGCGCTCCATCGTCTGGCGGGTGACCGGCGACAAGCGCCGGGGCACGGTGGCCGCCAGCCGCCTGGGCCAGGGGTTGGCGCTGGTCCTGGCGGGCTTGGGACTCTGGTGGACGGCATCGTCAGCCAGCTTCGGCGGCCTGTGGCTGCTCGCGCTTGCGTACCTCATGTGGCGGTCGTGCCAGGCTGCGCTCGTGCAATCGGCGATGGCGGAGCGAATCGAAGGGGTCCGCGTCGCCGACATCATGGACACCCATCCCGTGGCGATCCCGGCGGAAACCCCGGTCACCGAGGCCGTGGACCAGTTCTTCCTCCGCTACCAACAGTCGTGGTTGCCGGTCGTCGACGACACGGGCCACCTGCTCGGCATCGCTCGCCAGGACCGGGCTCAGGCCTCGATCGACGGCGGCGAGGCGTGGCTCACCACCAGTGCGGTGCTCGAATCCGACGGCGCCCCGAGCTGGCGGGTGCAGGAGGACCGGCCCATCACCGAGCTGCTCGCCTCGGAGACGCTGGGCAAGCTCGGTGCGCTGATGGCGGTGGACGGTGACGGCATCCTGCGCGGCGTGGTCACCGTCGACCAGGTCCGCCGGGCGCTCGCCGCCGCGTTCGGGCGCTCGATGGCCTGAGCGGGCGCGGCTCAGGGGCGCGGCGTCACGCGCTCACCCTCATTTATATTGGTCTGAATGCCCTCCCATGACGTACTGATCATCGGCGCCGGGCTGGCCGGTCAGCGTGCCGCGCTGGCGGCCGCTCAGACGGGCGCCACCGTGGCGATCATCTCCAAGGTCCATCCGGTGCGCTCGCACTCCGTGGCCGCGGCCGGCGGCATCAACGCCGCGCTCAACCCCGAGGACACGTGGGAGTCACACGCGTTCGACACCATCAAGGGCTCGGACTACCTGGGCGACCAGGACGCGATCGAGATCATGTGCCGCGAAGCGCCGGACGAGATCCTGTGGCTCGAGCACGCCGGCGTCACCTTCCACCGCAACGAACGCGGCAACCTCGGCACCCGGGCCTTCGGCGGCGCCTCGGCCGCCCGCACCTATTACGTCGCCGACATCACCGGCCACGCCATCCTGCACGTGCTCTACGAGCAGCTGATGAAGCACTCCGACACCGTCGACCGCTACGAGGAGTGGTTCGGCACCGACCTGCTCCAGGACGACGACGGGCGCTGCATCGGCGCCATCTGCCGCAATCTGCGCGACGGGCGCCTGGAGGTGTTCAACGCCAAGGCGGTGATCCTCGCCAACGGCGGCGCCGGGCAGGCCTACCGGCCCACCACCAACGGGCTGATCGTGACCGGTGACGGCATCGCCCAGGCCTACCGGATCGGGGCCCGGCTCATGGACATGGAGATGATCCAGTACCACCCCACCACACTGGCGGGCAACGGGCTGCTCATCACCGAGGGCGCCCGCGGCGAGGGCGCGTGGCTGCTCAACGCCAAGGGCGAGCGCTTCATGGAGAAGTACGCCCCCAACAAGCTCGAGCTCGCCTCCCGCGACGTCGTCTCCCGCGCCGAGCAGACCGAGATCAACGAGGGCAACGGCTTCCCCGACGGCACCGTGGCGCTGGACATCACCAAGGTTCCGAAGCGGCGTGTGCTCGAGGCGCTGCGCGAGATCGTCAACATCGGCCGCGACTTCGCCGGCGTCGACATCACGCGCGAGCCGATCCACATCCACCCCGGACAGCACTACATCATGGGCGGGGTCAAAACCGACTCTGACGGCCAGACGACGATCGCGGGGCTCTACGCCGCGGGCGAGGTGGCCTGCGTGTCGGTGCACGGCGGCAACCGCCTGGGCGCCAACTCGCTCCTGGACACGCTCATCTTCGGCCGGCGCTCGGGCGAGCACGCGTCCCATCAGGCGCTGCACATGACCATGCCGACCACGCCGTCTACGCGGGTCTCGGACACCGAGCGCTACATCCAGGACATCATCGACCGGCCCGCCGGCGGCCGCCGCGTGGCCTCGATCAAGGACGAGCTCGGGGACACGATGAACAAGTACGTGGCGGTCTTCCGCGACGCCGACGGGCTCAACCAGGCGCAGGAGATCATCCGCCGGCTCAAGGAGGAGGCGCCCAAGGCGTCGATCGACGATCGCGGCACGGTGTTCAACCAGGACGTGATCGGAGCGATCGAGCTCGGGTACATGCTCGACGTGGCCGAAGCGATCGTGGTGGGCGCGCTGGAGCGCAAGGAGTCGCGCGGGGCCCAGTTCCGCACCGACTTCCCCGAGCGCAACGACGAGAAATGGCTCAAGCACATCGACGTGACCGTCAACGGCGATGACGTCCCCACCGTCAGCTATTCCCCGGTGACCATCACCAAGTGGGAGCCCCAGGAAAGGACGTACTAGCTCCGATGCCCGAGTACCTGCTCAAGATCCGCCGGTTCGATCCCAACTCCGGGAAGGCCGCCTACTGGGACGAGCACCGCGTGGAGCTGGAGGGCCGCAGCTCGGTGTTGGACGCCATCCTGAAGGTCCGCGACGAGGTGGACGGCTCGGTCGGCATCCGCTGCTCCTGCCAGCAGGCCATCTGCGGGTCCTGCGGCGTGCGCATGAACGGCAAGCCCGGACTGGCCTGCAACACGCACCTGGAGGTGGCCGCGGCACGGATGCACGGTGCCGGGTGGAACGCGCCGGCGCCCGGCGATGTGGTGAGCATGAATGCCGAGGAGGGCGACGGCGAGGCCGGCACCACGCCGGCGGGCGTCATCGAGGTCGAGCCCATGGGCAACATGCCCGTCATCCGTGACCTGATCGTGGACATGGACGCGGTGCACTGGAAGAAGATCCAGCGGGTCACCCCCTACCTCATCAACAAGGAGCCGGTCCCCGAGCGCGAGTACATCGTGCCCCACGAGAACATGGTCGACATCACCCAGACCATGGCCTGCATCCAGTGCGGAGCCTGCGTGTCGGACTGCCTCTCGATGGAGATCGACCCCCTGTTCATGGGTCCCGCCGCCCTGGCCAAGGCCTACCGCTTCGTTGGGGACCCGCGTGATGCCGAGCACGAGGAGCGGCTCAAGGACCTCTCCGAGGACGAGCACGGCATCTACGACTGCACCCACTGCTTCAACTGCATCGACGCCTGCCCCAAGGACGTGGCGCCGATGAGCCAGATCATGCGCCTGCGCCGCCGGGCCGGCTCGGACTTCGACATCAATGACCGCAACAACGGCCAGCGTCATGAGGAGTCCTTCGTGACTCTGGTGCGTGACTACGGTCTCCTGCACGAGGCGGAGCTGCTGCCACGCAGCTTCGGCGGCAACTCGTGGTTCGGCAAGTTCCACCCCGCCGCCGGTGCGGTCCTGCTCAAGTCGCTGGGGGCGATCGTCCCGGCGGTCCTGCGCGGCAAGGTCAAGATCAAGACCGCCATCCTCGGGCACAAGATCGCCAAGCCCGACCTGGACGCCGTCAAGCGGGTGTACAAGACGGTCGAGGATCGCCAGCAGCGCGTGGAGCTCAACCTGTACGTGAGTGGCTACGAGGACGATCCCGAGCCCGAGCCGGTTGGGGCCACCGCGGCACAGACAGCATCAGGAGAGGGAACCGAATCCGCCTCGAGCGAAAGCGAGACGTCATGAAGGTTGCCTACTGGCCAGGCTGCGTGAGCCGCGGGTTCACGCCGGAACTGCACGGGTCGATGGCCAAGGTCGCGCCGCTGCTCGATCTGGAGCTGGTGGAGCTCGACCGCGCCTCCTGTTGCGGCGCGGGGGTCATCGCCGAGCACAACCAGGAGCTCGCCGACACGCTCAACGCACGCACCTTCGCGCTGGCGCAGCAGACCGACGGCGAGCTGATGATGAACATCTGCTCCACCTGCCAGGGCGCGCAGTCCGAGTGCCAGGAGCGTCTCGACGCCAACTCCGAGTACCGCGACCTCATCAACCAGAACCTGGCCGACGAGGGGCTGAGCTACGAGCGCGGCCTCACCAACAAGAACCTGCTGTGGCTTCTGGTGGAGGAGATCGGGCTCGACACGCTCCGCTCCAAGGTCAAGCGGCCCCTCACCGACCTCAAGGTGGGCCCGTTCTACGGCTGCTACATCGTGCGGCCCGTCCATCGGCTGGGGATCGACGAGGAGCACCCGCGCGATCGCTACATGCACATGGTCATCGAGGCGCTCGGCGGCACCGTGATCGACTACGCCGGCGTCTACAAGTGCTGCGGCTTCCCCATCATCACCATGAACATGGAAGCCTCGCTGAAGATGGCGGGCCGCCACCTCGGCGACGCCATCGACGCCGACGCCGACTGCCTGGTGGTCCCCTGCCCGCTGTGCCACCTCAACCTCGACCTGCAGCAGCCGCTGGCGGCCAAGCAGGTCGGACGCGAGCTGGGCCTGCCCGTGCTGCACCTGCCGCAGCTGCTCGGCCTGGCCCTGGGGCTGGACCCCAAGGAGCTGGGGATGAGCAAGCACGTGGTCAAGCCGACGTCGGTGATCGACTGGTCGGCGTCGGTGGTCGCGGGCGCGACCGTCTGAGCGCCGCGCGCGCCTCACCCCTCAGAACGCCCCGTTAAACGCTGCACCCCGGGACCCTCCCTCGTCGATCCCGGGGCGCTACGTGGCCCTGTTGCGAGAAAAGGCGCGAAGCCACCAGTTGTCCTCGCGCCTTACCTCCCGTTGTTCCCTTGCCCGTCCCTCTGAGCCGCAGGCAGGCGGCTGAGAAGATCAGCTCGAGAAGTGTGCTCTCCAAATCCGGAATTTTCGTCCCCTTTTAGGGGTGAACTTCGGGGGATACGGGGTAGAACCACGGGTGAGAGCGCCTCCCCCCTCACGTGCGGACGACTGAGGCCGAGGTTCACCCACCGACACCCGCCGCAATTGAGCATCGTCACCCGCCAGCCGATCGACATCGCGGTCGCGCAGTTCGAGGACATCGTCAACCGTGGACTGCAGTCGCTGATCGACGGCGACCCGCACCTGCGCCTGGTGGCAACCGACGTGCCCCAGGACGAGATGGACACCACCCTGGGCGTGCACGAACCCGACGTGGTGATCCTCAACTTCGCGTCGCTGACGAGCCCATCGGAGCTGCGCGACCTGCACGCCGGCTTCCCCGACGTCCGGCTGATGGTGTTGGCCAACAACCCGACGCCGGCCGAGTGCCGCCAGATGATCGGGTTCGGAGCGACCGCGTGCCTGGCCAAGAACACGGAGGCCCGGGACGTCCTGCACACCATCTACCTCGCCTCGCGCGGGATGCACGTGCTCCCCCCGGCCGGCGAGTCCAGCTACGAAGCGGCCGGGCCCACGCCGCTGACGGCGCGCGAGGCCGACGTGCTGGAGCTCCTGCAGAGCGGACACTCCAACGCCGAGATCGCCGCCACGCTGCACGTCGGGATCGAGACGGTGCGCACTCACGCGCGCCACATCTACCGCAAGCTCGGCGTCAGCACGCGGCGGGAGCTGCGCTCGACGGTCTGACGGTCCATTCCATCTAACCTTCGTCGGGATGTCCGCATACCGGCCTGATCGATCGGGGCGGGGCGATACGCCGGCCGCGCGTCGCCGCGCCCGTCGTCGCGCCCTGACCGGCATCGACCCAGCGCCACCGACCCGCCCCCAGAAGCCCGCGCGGCCCAAGGCCCCGCCGCGCACGCCCGATGCGTCGGGAACGCCACAAGCGCCCCAGGCGCCGGCCACAGCGGCCGGCTCCGAGGAGGCGGCGGAGCAGCGCGCCGGGCGCCCGTGGTTCGAGTGGCGTGGCTGGGATTCGATCACCACCTATGTGGTCCTGGCGGTGATGCTGGCCGGGGTGATCACCGGGCTGCACCGCCTGCTCGCCGCCGGCGTGCTGGTCATCGGGGCGTCGGCACTCGCCTGGGGGGTCACCCACCGTCCCGGGCAGCGGCGCACCACCAGCGGCTACGGCGTGCTGCTGGACTGGCTGATGAACGTGCTGCCGCGGGCGGTGTATCTCATGCTGTGCGTCGTGCTGACCGCCCTGGGGCTCCTCGGCGTGATCGTCGGCTGAGGCGGCCGGCTACCAGGGCTCGCCGTAGCGGTCGCCGTAGGCGAACTCCGCCACCGGCTTGCGGCTGAGCTGCTTCGGCCATGGGTCGGCGCGGTAGCCGACCGAGATGTGGCCGGCGAGGGCCATCTCATCGGGGATCGCGAGCAACTTGCGGATCTCGGCCTCGGCCGGGACGAGCAGCGTGGTGAAGGCGGCGCCCAGCCCTTCGTGGCGCAGGCCAAGCAGGACGTTCTGGACGAAGGGGTAGATCGAGGCGCCCCCGACGATGCTGGGCCGGTCAAGCGCCTCGTCGGTGACGGCCAGCGCACCGATGTCGACGCACGGCAGCAGGTGCACCGGCACCTGATCGAAGCGGCGCGCGTACTCGTCGGCGCCGCGGAGCATGCGCAGCCGGCCCTCCGGCAGTCCGCTGTCCTCACCTGCGTCAAGCGCGGCCCGGCCGCCGGTCTTGATCATGTAGGCGTCCCACGGCTCCTGGTAGAGCTCGCGCAGGCGACGACGGATGTCCGGGTCGGTGATGACGATGACCCGCCACCCCTGGCGGTTGCCGCCGCTGGGGGCAAAGCGCGCGTTGTCCAGCACGCGCTCGAGCACCTCGCGCCCCACCGGCTCCTCGGTGAAGTTGCGCGTCGAGGGCGCGCAGCGCATCACCTCGTAGAGCTCGTCCGCGCCGGTCACGTCAGGCGACCGGGGAGCCGGCGCGGTCGGCGACCAGCAGCTCCGCGATCTGGACCGCGTTGGTGGCAGCGCCCTTGCGCAGGTTGTCGGAGACCACCCACATCGACAGCGCGCGCGGATGGGAGTCGTCGCCACGGATGCGGCCCACGAAGACCTCGTCGCGACCCTCGGCCTGCAGCGGGCTGGGCACGTGCGCGAGCGCGATGCCGGGAGCCTCGGCGAGCAGCTCGCGGGCGCGGTCGGCACCGAGCGGCTCGCGCGTCTGGATGTTGACCGCGATCGAGTGCGACACCCGCACCGGGACCCGGACGCACGTCACCGCGATCCCGATCGACTCGTCCTCGAGGATCTTGCGCGTCTCGAACATCATCTTGCGCTCTTCGTCGGTGTGGTCGTCGCCCTCGGCGAAGTTGCCCGCGGCGCCGATGACGTTGAACGCGATGTGGTCCGGATAGAGCTCGGGTGCGGGCATCTCCGTGCCGTTGAGGCTGGCCTCGGCCTGCGCGTCCAGCTCGTCGATCGCCTTCTTGCCGGTGCCCGACACCGACTGGTAGGTCGAGACCACCAATCGCTCGATCCCGGCCGTCCGTTGGATGGGAGCCAGCGCGACCATGAGCTGCATCGTCGAGCAGTTGGGGTTGGCGATGAGCCCGCGGTGATTGGAGAGCGTGTGCGGGTTGACCTCGGATACCACCAGCGGAACCGACGGGTCCTTGCGGAACGCCGACGAGTTGTCCACGACGATCGCGCCGGCATCGACGAACCGGGAGGCCCACGCGCGCGAGGTGCTGGCCCCCGCGGAGAACAGCGCGATGTCGATCCCGCTCAGATCGGCGTTGTCGTCCAGGAGCTGGACGATGCGCCCATCGATCTCGGTCCCCGCGCTGCGGGCCGACGCGAAGGGGATGATCTCGTCGGCGGGGAAAGCCCGCTCGCGCAGCAGGTCCATCATCACCCGCCCCACGGCGCCGGTGGCGCCGACCACGGCAACCCTCGTCATCAGAGGTGCCTCCCCCGAGATTTGCCCCTGGCAAATCTCGCCAGGGAATTCGCTTGCGAATTCCCCATCACCGGGGCCCCTGCTCGACCTCGATGCCACCCTCGCCCAACTCGAACGCCGAGTGCAGCGCGCGCACCGCCTGCGGGACGGATTCGGCGCGGATGATGCACGAGATCTTGATCGGGGAGGTGGAGATCATCTCGATGTTGATGCCCTCGGTCGCCAGCGTGTGAAAGACCTTAGCGGCCACGCCCGGATGCGAGCGCATGCCCGCACCCACGATCGAGACCTTGCCGATGTCGCGATCGGTGTCCACTCGCGTCACCCCCAGCTCGGCCTGGACCGGAGCCAGGGCCGTCTCGGCGGCGCGCAGGTCCTCGGTCCCGATGGTGAAGGACACCTCGGCGTCGCGGCCGTCGGTGAGCGGCTCGTTCTGGATGATGGTGTCCACGTTGCAGTTGGCGTCGGCGAGCGCCATGAAGATCGAGGCCGCCGCGCCGGGTCGGTCGGGCACCCCGACGAGCGTGATCCGCGCCTCGTCGGTGGAGTGGGTCACGGCGGTGATGAGGGGGTGTTCCATGGTCTCGTCTTCTCCGAGGACAAAGGTACCGGGGCCGGCATCGAAGCTTGACCGGCAGTGGATCCGGACGCCGTGGGTCCGGGCGTACTCGACTGAGCGCAACTGCAACACGCCCGCCCCGGACGCTGACATCTCCAGCATCTCCTCGAAGCTCACCTGCGGCAGCTTGCGGGCGTCGGGGACGATCCGGGGGTCGGCGCTGAACACGCCGGCGACGTCGGTGTAGATCTCACACACCTCGGCCCTGATGGCGGCGGCGAGCGCGACGGCGGTGGTGTCCGAGCCGCCACGGCCCAACGTGGTCACGTCCCGGCTGGTGGAGACGCCCTGAAAGCCTGCGACGAGCACGATCTGATCGGCGTTGAGCGCCTCGGTGATGCGGTCGGCGCGCACGTCGAGGATGCGCGCCTTGGTGTGGGAAGTGTCGGTGACGATGCCCGCCTGCGAGCCGGTGAGAGAGATGGCGCGGTGACCGAGGTCGTTGATGGCCATGGCGCACAGCGCGCACGAGATGCGCTCGCCGGTGGACAGCAGCATGTCCATCTCGCGTCGGTCGGGGTCGGGCGAGACCTCCTCCGCCATCGCGATGAGCTCGTCGGTGGTCTTGCCGCGCGCGGACAGAACGGCGACGACGCGTTTGCCGGACTCGCGCTGGGCGACGATCCGCCTGGCGGCGCGCTTGATCCGCTCCGCGTCGGCGACCGAGGTGCCGCCGAACTTCATGACCACGGTTTCAGAGGATGTGACCGGCACGGTCTGGAATGTACGTGGCGAGCCCGCTAAACGGCGCGACGGCCGGAGAAGGCGCGGCCCAGAGTCAACTCGTCGGCGTACTCCAGATCGGCGCCGACGGGGAGGCCACTGGCCAGGCGCGTCACCGAGATATCGGGGATCCGATCACGCAGTCCGGCGGCGATGTGCAGAGCCGTCGCCTCACCGGTGGTGGTGGGGTTGGTGGCGATGACCACCTCGCGGACCGGACTGTCGGGGTCCGCTGTCACCCGCTCATAGAGCTCGGCGATCTTGAGGTCCTCGGGGTCCACCCCGTCGATCGGGGACAGCGCGCCGCCGAGCACGTGGTAGCGCCCGGCGAACTCGTGGGTGCGCTCGATGGAGATGACGTCGGAGGGCTCCTCGACCACGCAGATGAGCTCCGGGTCACGACGTTCGTCGGCGCAGATCCGACAGCGCGGTCCGTCGGCGAGGTTGAAGCAGACCTCGCACAGGCCGATGCGCTCCTTGACCTCGCGGATGGCGTCGGCCAGAGCGAACGCCTCCTCGTCGGAGGCCCGCAGGATGTGGAAGGCAAGCCGTTGCGCGGTGCGGCCGCCGACGCCAGGGAGCTTGGACAGCTCGGTGATGAGCCGCTGGACCGGGGGTGCGTACACGCTTCTAGAGGCCGGGGAGCCCGAGACCTCCGAGCCCACCGGGCCCACCCAACCCACCGGCGATGTTGCCCATCTTGTCGGCGGCCAGCTCCTGAGCGGCGCGCATGCCCTCGTTCATCGCGGCCAGCACCATGTCCTGGAGCAGCTCGACGTCGTCGGGGTCGACCGCCTGCGGGTCGATCGTGATCGACTTGATCACCAGATCCCCGGTCACCTGGACCTTGACCATCCCGCCACCGGCCGAGGCGTCGACGACCTCATCCTTGAGCGACTCCTGAGCGGCGAGCATGTCCTCCTGCATCTTCTGCGCCTGCTTGAGCAGCTGCTGCATATTGGGCTGAGGCATCAGTTCTCGGTCTCCTCTTCGTCATCGAGCACTTCCTGGGCGTCGAACTCCTCCACCAATCGTTTCACGAGCTCCTCGTGGGAGAGACCGCCGGGCTCGGCCGCCGGGTCGGCAGGCTCGGGCTCGTCGCGGAGCTCGTAGCGCAGGACGAGCGGGGATCCGATGACCGCGCGCAGCGCCTCGGCGGTGACGCGGCGATAGTCGTCCTGCTCGGCCTTGCGCTTGAGAAACGCCTTGCCCGAGGGGAAAGCGACGGTCACGTCCTGTTCGTGGAGGGCGACGGGGCGCGCGTCGGCCAGGAGCGCCGCCAGCATCTGGTTGTCCTTGCGCACGAGGTCGATGACCGCGGGCCAGCAGGCGGTGACGGTGGCGAGCTCGGGCGGTCCGATGGGCGGCGGGGGCGCGGCGATCGGTGGCTCGGGCGCGGCGGGGGGCGGCTCGGGCGCGGCGGCGGGTGGCTCGGGCGCGGCGGCGGGTGGCTCGGGCGTCCTCGCCTCCGGGTCGCCGCCATTGGATTTCCGCTCGGGCGCCGCCGCGGTCTCTGTGACCGGTGTCGGCGCCGGCCGCTGCCCCGCCAGCGCGGCCTCGAGGCGCTCGATGCGCGCCAGCAGCGCCGCGGCCGACGGGTCGACCTCGGGCGCGGTGGCCTTGATGAGCACCAGCTCGAGCTGGATCCGCGACTGGGCGCCGTTGGCGGTGGCCTCGAGCGCGGCCGAGACGAGGTCCAGCAGGCGCACGATGTCGGTGCCGGCCAGGCCCTGGGCCTGGATGAGCAGCCGCTCGTCGCGCTCGGGCGTGACGCGGAGCTCCTCGGGGACCTCGCCGAGCATCTTGACCGCCAGCAGCTCGCGGCCGTGGATCTCGAGATCGCGCAGGATCTGGCCCGGGTCGCGTCCGGCGGAGGTCAGCCGCGCCGCGCCGCGCAGGGCGGCGGCGGGATCGTGGGCGATGACGGCGTCCACCGCCTCGAAGAGCTGCTCAGCGTCGGCCACCCCGAGCACGGCGAGGACGTCGGCGGAGGAGATCTCCTCGTCGCCGGCGTAGGTGACGAGCTGCTCGAGCGTCCCCAGGGCGTCGCGGAAGCTGCCAGTGGCGTGACGGGCGATGAGCGCCACGGCGCCGGTCTCGACGTTGATCTGCTCGCTGGCGGCGACGCGGGACACCACGGTGGCGACCTGCTCCACGGTGGGCCGGCCGAAGTCGAAGCGATGACAGCGGTCCACCACCGTCGGCAGCACCTTCTGGGCCTCGGTGGTGGCCAGCACGAAGATGGTGCGCGGCGGCGGCTCCTCCAGGGTCTTGAGGAACGCGTTCCACGCCTGGGGGGAGAGCATGTGGGCCTCGTCGAGGATGTAGACCTTGTGGCGGCCCGACAGCGGCGCGTAGGCAACCCGCTCGCGCAGGTCCCGGATGTCGTCGACCGAGTTGTTGGAGGCGGCGTCCATCTCGATCACGTCCATCGACGTGGCGTTGGCGATCGAGACGCACGACTCGCACACCCCACACGGCGTGATTGTGGGGCCTTGCTCGCAGTTGAGGCTGGCGGCCAGGATCTTGGCCGTGCTCGTCTTGCCGGTCCCGCGGGAGCCCACGAACAGGTAGGCGTGGTGGACCTTCCCGCGCGTGATGGCGTTGGAGAGCGTGCGCACCACCTGCTCCTGACCGACCATGTCGGTGAAGGTGCGGGGGCGGTGGCGGCGGTAGAGGGACGGTCCGGTGGACACAGTTATGTCCAGTCTAGGGCTCGCGTCGGCCCGCCCGCCCGCCCTCCGCGGACAGGCTCTGTCCGCTGGGCGGGGGGGGGCGAAAAACGGACCGTGCACCCTCTTTCGAAACCGGGTCCGAGGCGCGACCGCCGTTTGATGACTCCGATCTGGCGCTCCCGTCGTGCCTGGAGGTGACCGCTTAAGGCTGCTTCCTTCCGGATCTGACCTGGTTCACAGCTCTCCATCGCAACAGGACCAGACCATCACCGCCTCAAACAGGGCGCTGACCTCGGGCCTCCAGCCCCTCGAGAGGGAATTCAGCCCCGCTAGAGCGGATTGCGGGTACAGGGCACCGCTAGCACCCCGCCTAGCACGGTCCGCCCACAATGCTAGTTGGTTTTGAGAGCGGCGAGGGCCCAAGGTACTGCCGATCCCACACCCCCGGCCACTGGTGGCCGCACCGTGCCCGGGCGATGATCCCGGCGTGTCTCACCTACGCGTGCAGACTGCCACCGCCGCTGGACACGCCACGCACCTCGGGTCGATAGCGCCTGAGCTGGGCGAGGCGGGTTCGCATCTGTCGGCGGGGCGAGGTGCGGCGGCGGCAACCCCGGGCGATGGAGCGGTCACCGGCCTGACCGATCACTTCGCGTCGGGGTTGCCCCGCTTCGCCAGGCCGTGAAGGCGTCATCCTCCTGACCCGCGGTGTCCCAGGGCGGGGATGAACGGGCATGCCGCCCCGCGTAGAATGCCTCGTCAGAGGGCGCGTAGCTCAGTGGGAGAGCGCTCGCTTCACACGCGAGAGGTCGCTGGTTCAAGCCCAGCCGTGCCCATGCTGGTCCATCCGAATCGGGGCCTAGCTTCTGCCTGGACCATCCTCAATCGATGGACAGGCGAGAGGAGCTGAGATGGGTGCAGCAGCAAGTCCAGGGACGACGATTCTCCAGGTGAAGATCAAGCTACTCGGAGTCTCGAAGCCACCCGTGTGGCGACGGTTGCTGGTCGGAGGCGAGATCCGGCTCGATGAGCTACACGGCGCGATCCAGGTGGCGATGGGTTGGTCTGACTACCACATGCACGTGTTCACGACCGACGCCGGCGACTACGGGGTGCCCGATTTGGAGCTGGGATTCCTCGACGAGCGTCGCGTGACGCTCTCGCGGGTGCTTCCCGAGCCGGGCGACCGGATCCGCTACACGTATGACTTTGGCGATGCCTGGGAGCACGAGATCATGCTCGAGAAGGTGCTCGGCGCAGACCCTGAGCAGCTGTACCCGACCTGCGTCACAGGCAAGGGGGCCTGCCCACCTGAGGACTGCGGCAGCGTCTGGGGGTACGCGCGCCTGCGGGAGGTGCTCGCCGATCCGTCCGACGCGGAGCACGCGAGCATGCTGGAGTGGCTGGAGCTGGAAAGCGGCGCTGACTTCGATGCGGCGGCATTCGAGATAGATGCCGTCAACGACTTGCTTGGCCACCTGAGCGCCGTCGGGTGACCCATCGGGCGCGGTCCGAACGGGCGGTAGCCTGTGGATATGGCTGTCCGGACAGGCGCGCGCACGGCTGAGGATCTGTGGAACCTGCCAGATGACGGGTTGCTGCACGAGCTCGTCGCGGGCGAGCTCCGAGTGATGGTTCCCCCGGGAGCAGAACACGGTCGAGTCGCGGCCACGGTCGCCGGACTGCTAGTCGCTCACGCGCGCGAGACGGGTGCCGGCGTCACCTTTGCCGCCGAGACCGGATTCCTCCTGGCTCGCGATCCCGACACCGTCCGTGCGCCCGACGCCGCGTTCATCACAGCTGAGCGCGTGGAGGCAGTGGGCCGGACCGAGAAGTATTGGCCAGGCGCGCCGGACTTTGCCGCGGAAGTGATCTCGCCGAGCGACACATTTGCCGAGGTAGAGGCAAAAACGCTGGGATGGCTCGAGGCGGGCACGCGGCTCGTACTCGTGCTGAATCCCGCTCAGCGTACGGCGACCGCGTACCGGGGGCAGGATGCCGTCCGCGTTCACAGCGGCGACGAAATCCTCGATCTCAGCGATGCGGTACCGGGCTGGCACGTCGCGCTGGCCGACTTCTTTCGCTGATCGGCGCGCTCGCGCGAGAGGTCGCTGGTTCAAGCCCAGCCGTGCCCATTTCAGATCCTCACGCAGCTGATCGACTCGCTCGAGGACGAGACCGAGGACCCTGTGGCGCAGGCGGTCCAGGTCGCGCGACAGATGCGCGAGGACCTCATCCGCGAGCAAGCTGAGACCGACGACCGGCCTCTGTGACCCCGATGGCATCAGAGAGAACCCGACATTTCTCACCGGGCGAACTCGCGTGCGGTACGGTGACGCTCATGGCCGGGGCCGAGACCGAATGGGATCGTCCTCCGCTCGGTGCCCCTGACACCGAGACGCGTCGCCTGGACAAGCACGGGTACGAGAAGGAGCTCGAGCGGCTGCAGGTGGAGCTGGTACGCCTCCAGGACTGGGTCCTCCACAAGCACATGAAGGTGGTGGTGGTCTTCGAGGGCCGCGACACCGCCGGCAAGGGCGGGACGATCAAGCGGATCACCGAGAAGACCAACCCCCGCGTGGTGCGCACCGTCGCGCTGGGGACGCCGACCGAGCGCGAGCGGACGCAGTGGTATTTCCAGCGCTACGTCGCGCACCTCCCGGCCGCCGGCGAGATCGTCCTGTTTGACCGCAGTTGGTACAACCGCGCCGGAGTCGAGCGAGTCATGGGCTTCTGCACGCAGGCGGAGTACGAGGAGTTCATGCGCACGTGCCCGCAGTTCGAGCGAGATCTGCTGCACTCCGGGATCATCCTGATCAAGTACTGGCTTTCGGTCAGCGATGAGGAGCAGGAGCGGCGCTTCAAGGCCCGGCTCAAGGACCCGGCGAAACAGTGGAAGCTCAGCGGGATGGACCTCGAGGCCCGCCGGCGCTGGGTCGATTACGCGGAGGCCAAGGACGACATGTTCGCCTACACCGACACGCGCGAGTCCCCCTGGTACGTCGTCGAGGCTGATGACAAACGGACCATGCGGCTGAATCTCATCAGCCACCTCCTGAGCCTCATCCCGTACGAGGAGGTTCCGCGCGAGAAGATCACCCTCCCCGAGCGCCAGAACCGCGCCTATGTCCGTCCGCCCCAGGGCGAGCAGAACTTCGTGCCGACGCGGTACCACGTCGGGTAGTCAGGTCGGCGCCCACGCTCAGGTGGCAGCCTCGCGGCGTCAGGGGCCGCTCACGAGCGCGACGGTGACCGTCGCGGTGTAGCTGCCGGCGAAGCTGTCGCCGGGCACGGTCACGCCGATCGTGGGCGTGATGGTGAAGATGCCCGTGCCGGTCCCGGCGGCGGCGTTGGCCAGCTTGACCGCCGACGGCGCGGTGCCTCCCGCGGGCACGCTGAGTGGATAGGTGACCCCGTTGGTGGGGCTGAGGCAGCTGGCGCCACCGAAGCACACGCTGGCGACCGACTGGGCGCGCGACGCGGTGGTGGCCAGGGTGTGGCCGGTGCCGGTGGAGAACTGCGTGGAGGTGATGGTCAGGTTCCAGCCCGCGGCGCTTCCGGTGCGCGTGTCCAGGACCGTGAGCGGCAGGGTGTAGGTGGGCGTCTGATCCCCGGCCGGGAGGCTCGCGGAGAAGCTGGGGCTGGCCGCGGTGGAGAGCGCCAGCGTCGCCGTGGTCGACGGATCCAGAGCGATCGCCTCGGCGATCCACGCGCCGCTGGTGGCCGGGGTGGCGGTCTTCGTGGGCGTCGCACCGGCGGTCGACTGGGTGAAGTCGGCGCCCTCGCTCTCGGTGCCGGCGTTGGCGACGTCGTAGCGCTCGGTCGTCGACGCCCCCGGCGACACCGAGTTGGACGCCCATGTTCCCGTGTACCCGACCGCGGCGACGACGAGGTCGCCGGCGAAGTGCGTCGTCACGCTCGGCACGCCGGCATTTCCGCTCGTGCCTGAGTTGGTCGCCGAGGCGTCGACGGGAACGTTCGTGTTCACCCCCGAGTAGGCCGCGATCCCGCCCGAGGCCAGCCGGGAGCTGCCCAGCGACCACGTCCAGTTCGACGGCTCGCTGCTACCGGCGACGCGGTAGTACGACGTCTGATGCAGGGTCGTGGTGGTGTCCTTGATCACGGTCCAGCCGGACGGCGGGGTGATCGCTCCGGTTCCTGCAGCGGTGATCGTGGCCACCAGCACGTTGCCGGAGGCGACCCCGGCGGGCTTGCTGATCGTCTCCGAGGACGAACCGCCGGCGTTCGCGGCGGAGGTGGCCGACACCAGCGACACCGCCGCCGCGGCACGCCCGGCGGCCACCAGCAGGCACACCGCGGCCAGCCCCAGCACGGACGCGGACCGAAGCGTCCGCCGATGACGCCTCTGGCTCACGAGGCCCGGTGACGGCGGTCTACGCGCGGTGGGCACGACGGTTCAGCAGCACGGCGGCCCCGAAGCCGAGGCAGAGCAGCGCGACGCCCCCGAGCACGATCACGAGCGTGCTCGGGCCGGAGCTGCCTCCCGGCGGCGTGATCTGGGCCGCGTTGGCCGCCCCGAACACCTGGACGATCGAACGGCTGGAGATCGTGCACTGCAGGCGGCGCGCGAGGCGGTGACCATTGCCGTACGCCAGTGACACGACGGCGCGATAGTGCCCGGCGCGCAGCGGCCTGCCGGCGAGGATCACGGGATAGCTGATGGCGGTCCCGGGGAGGAACGTGTCCACCGCGAAGGTCTGGTGCTTGAGCACCCGGCCGGCCGCGTTGGTCACGGCGAGGGTCCCCGTCCCCTTCACGAACTGGTTGCCGGTGTTGCCCATCCCGATGAACAGCGTCTGGTAGTTGTGTGGCCCGCCGGCGCGACAGCCGGCGACCGTCATGCGCTGGACCGGCCGCGCGGGCACGTTGACCTGGAGGGCGAGCACGCTGAGCGCCTGCACGTTGATGTGGAACGCGTGGCCGTTCCGGTTGGCGCGGTAGCGCCGCAGCGGTGTCAGCGGCTGGGCGACGATCGCGCCGAGGTGCTGTCCCCCCGCGCGCCCCGGGGCACCCGGACGACGAATGAGACCTGGGCATGGCCGTGGCTGCCGAGCACGACGCGGCGGACCGGCAGCTTGGTCCAGGCCCCCACGTCCCGCCGCCGCCGCGCCCGCGAGAGGTAGACGGCCCCGGTCGTCTGCCCCGTGGTGGCGTCCACGGGATAGAGCAGGACCGTCCCCCTGGCGCCGCTGGTGTTGACCACGGTGACCTGCCCGGTGATCCGGGAGCCGGCGCGAGCGGAATAGACGAAGTAGCCCTTCGCACCGGCCGGGCCGGCCGGCGTCAGGGAGACCGTCGGCGCGGCCGCCTGGGCCGCGGCCGGCACGACCGCTGCCGCGCCGGCGAGGACGATGACCGCCGCGAGCAGGGCGGCCGGTCGCGGCCGTCCCGCTCCACGGCGCGGGCGGCGCACGGCGGACATGTCCGCCCTCTACGGGCCGCTGACGATCGACACCGTCAGCGTGCTCGAGTAGCTGCCGGCGAAGCTGGTGGCGGGCACGAACACGCCCACCGACGGCGTCACCGTGAACGAGCCAAGGCCGGTATTGGCGGCGGCGTTGAAGAACTTGACCGCCGTGGGGGCGGTCGCTGCGGCGGGCACGTTCACCGGGTAGGTGACGGCGTTGGTCGGGTTGGTACAGGTGCCCGACGCGCATACCGAGGTGACCCCGGTCATCGTCGAGGCGTTGGCGGCAAGCGTGTGCGGAGTTCCGCCGCCGGTGGTGAACTGCGTTGACGTGATCGTCAGGTTCCAGCCCGCACCCGTGCCGCTGGTATCAACGGCCGTCAGCGGCAACGTGTACGTCGGTGTCGAGTCGCCGCCGGCAAGGTTGGCCGAGAAGGTCGGCGCAGCCGCCGTGGCAACGCTGAGCGCTCCGGCAGTGACCGTGCCGGTCACCGTCGGATTCGCGCTCGTGGCGGCGCTCGCCGCCTGGCTCCACCCGAGGGCGGCCACCATCAGAACAGCTGCGGCCCCGGCCGCGCGGTGCTTCCCCAACATCAAGACCTCCCAAGTCTCTATGGCGCTTGAGCACCGGCCCCCTTTCACACCTGGCCGTGCTGCGAAGGTTGTATCACCGTTTGGAACCCACGAGCAGGCTTTTCGCTCAATGCACAACCGCAATGAGAAGGGATGCACAGCCTTGGGGAACGACTGTCGGCCAAACCTGCGGCGTGCGCCCGGAGGCGCGCGCGCCGTCAGTTGTCCCAGGACTGGTCGTCGACCGCGTCGGCAACGAGGCCGGCGGCGGACTGGTGGTAGGTGACGTCGACCTGGTCGCCGGGGAGCACTCCGGCGAAGAGACCGAGGCGGGGATCGGAGGTGATCGTGTACGGGTTCCCGGAGGCCGGGTCGGCGATCGTGATCCGGCTGTCGCTCACCGCGGTGACCGGCCCAGAGGCGTCCTGCTCGACGTACTCGACGTCGTTGGCGCCGAGCGACCCGTCGGCGTTCTGGGCGTACGTCACGTCGACGACGTCGCCCACCAGGAACCCGTCGGTGAGCCCGGAGCCGGGATCGACGGAGAAGGCGAGCAGCCCCGAGCCGGTGTCGGTGGCGACGCGGTTGGCCGACACCTGCGTGATCGTCCCCTCGGTCACCTGGTCATCATCCGACGGCCCGTTCCCGGAGGCGATGGTCCCCCCGGACGCCGCCGCCGGCGGCAGCGTGATGGTGATCGTCCAGTGCCCCTGCGCGTCCACTGCCTCGCTGATCAGCACGGTGAGCCCCGGAGTGAGACCCTGGATCTGAATGGTGACCGGTGCGGTGCCTGTGCTCGGCGCACCACTTCGCGTGATCGCGGCGTTGTGTGCCGGCGCTCTGACCGAGACCTGCTTGGAGGACAGGCTGACTGTGTTGTGGTCGCTCAGGCGCAGCTGCAGCTTTCCTGAGCCGGCGCGGAGGACCCGCGCATAGAAGGCGACGGCGCCCGACGCGCGCGCGGTCCTGTTCACGCGCGAGATGGCGTGGCCTGAGCACTGGAAGGAGATCTTGTCCCCCAGGCCGAGACGCGGCAGGACGCCGCGATAGGCGTAGGCGTGCACGAGGTGACCGCTGTCCACCAGTTCGATCGTCTGGTGGCCCCTGTCCACCGAGAACACGGTCGCACGCGACGCGTGCGCCAACGCGGCGGTCGGACAGATTGCGAAAGCGGCCAGCGCACACGCCAGCGTGAGACGTTTCATCGTGAGTACCGCTTCCTTGCGAGTGCGTCTACCAGGGGTGGCGACGCGTCTCGCTCCTGCTACCCGACAGGACGGCATCCCACTCGCCCGCGGTGGGCGCGGCCGCCAAAGGTCAACGACTGTTCGAGCCCCGGCGCTCGACCAGTCTCTCTGACCCCGTCAGCACCATCCCGGGGCCAACGCCGAATTTGATCAGTCGGGGTACTCGTCCTTGCGCCAGGCGCGGAAGTCCATGTCGTCGCCCTTGGGGGTGCGCTTGAGCAGGAGCGAGTGGTACGGGGCGACGAACGGATCGGGGGCCATCACCGTGTAGGTGTGGTAGACGGTTCCGTTGTCTCGCGCGAAGGCGATCCAGCTCGGACCCTCGCGCAGGCCATCCTCGAGCTTGGCCCCGATCTGGCGCCCCCAATCCTCGAGCCACTCGGGCGGGTTATCCACCATCCCCTGGATCTCAGGCATCGCCTGGGCCTGCTGCGGCGTCAGCGCCAGTCCGAAGTCGAAGGGGAAGTCCGTCTCATAGGTCGAGACGTACGGGAACTGCCAGCCCATCCGCTGCTGGTAGGCGGTCAGCCGATCGATCGGCGCCCGCGAGAAGCAGATGAGCGTGACGTCGCGATGGTTGAGATGCACAAGCGTCCCGTCAAGCTCGTCGGCGAGGCTCGTGCAGCCTGGGCAGGCGCCGAGCTCGTAATCAGGGCCGAACATGATGTTGTAGGCCAGAAGCTGCGAACGCCCGTCGAACAACTCGGCGAGCGTCTTCTTGCCGTCCTTGGTCTCGAAGACGTACTCCTTCTCCACCGGCACCCACGGCAGCCGGCGGCGCTGCTCAGTCACCCGCTGGCCCAACTCGGCGTACTCGGCCTCGAGCTTGGCGACCTCCGCCCGGGCTGTCTGCCAGTCCTCGCGCGTTCCGATCTTCTGATCAGTCATCGTGACCTCCTGTGATTCGACACGTCGGCTTCCGTTCGCGATCGCCCGGGCCGGGGCAGGTTGTCAACCGCCCGTCCACTAGGACTCGCCTCGCGCGCGGAACTCATCGGAACCCGTGCGGACTGGCCGCCAGGACCGTGCTGACTATCGCAGCGCGGCAAAGGGCTCGGCACCAAGCAGTGCCGTGCACGCCTCTACACACGCCCGGCACACCTTCTCGCAGATGGCGCAGTGCACATGGTGGGGAGCGTGCCGGGCACACTCCTCGGCGCTGCTCGTGCAGGTGCGCACGCAGGCCAGCAGCAGGGGGTAGATGACCGCCGGGTCCGTGTAGGCCGGTCGGGACAGCAGCCGGGCGGTGACATCACATACCTCCGCGCAATTCAGGCACTGGGCGATGCACTTTCGCATCGGCGCCACGTCGTCCTCGGCAAGGTCCGCGTTCGCGCACGTGGTGCAGGACTGGACGCATCTCAGACAGGCGTCGATCGCCGCGGCCACTGCGTCTGCACCCAGCGGCACGCCCCCGGGCACCGCGTCAATCATCGCCTTGGTGTCAGTCATGCTCGACCCCCGCTGGTTGAGGAGCGCCTGAGCGCACCGGGGCCAGTCGACTCCAGTGGCGACAGCATAACTCGCCGTTCGCCGCCACCGGCCGGGGTCCTCGCCGTCGCTCCAATCCAACGCCGCGCTGGTGACGGCGTCCGATCAGTCCGGGAACTAGAGTTCGCCGCCGCGATCGAGGAGGAGGAACATGGCTGACGACGGAGGACGTGCCCGACAGCTTGACCAGGTGCTGTCAGATGCTGTGACGCGAGGGATCGTGGCGGGCGTCGCCGCGGTGGTGACCGACACCGACGGCGAGCTCTATCTCGGCGCGGCCGGGAGCCTCACCGTCGGGGAGCGTGCCCCCGTGACCCCCGACACCGTGTTCCGGATCGCGTCGATGACCAAGCCTCTGGTCACCGTGGGCGCGCTGCAGCTCGTCGAGTCCGGCCGCCTGGGCCTGGATGACGAGGTGGCCTCGATCCTGCCGGCCTTCGCGGAGCTGCAGGTACTCGATGGGTTCGACGGGGAGACGCCGGTGCTGCGGCCCGCCCGGAGCCCCGCCACGATCCGCCAGCTGCTCACCCACACCTCCGGCTGCGGCTACTGGTTCGGTAACGCGGACCTGGCCCGCTACCAGGAAGTGAGCGAGCTGCCCGACATCATCGAGAGCCGGCTGGGCGCGCTGGACGCGCCGCTGATGACCGACCCGGGCACGCGCTGGGAGTACGGGATCAGCATCGACTGGCTGGGGCGCGTCATCGAGGCCGTCAGCGGGCAGGACCTGGCCGCCTATCTCGGCGAGCACGTACTGGGCCCGCTGGGGATGAACAGCACGACGTTCTCCCCGAACCCGCAGGCGCTGGAGCGCCTCATGACCTTGCACGAACGCGGCGACGGCGGCGGGGTGGTGGTGAGCGAACGCACCTGGGTGGAGGAGCCGGAGTTCTTTGCCGGCGGCCACGGCCTGTACTCGACGGCCGGCGATTACGGCCGGTTCATGCGAGCCATGCTGCGCGGGGGCGAACTGGACGGCGCGCGCGTGCTGAGCCAGGAGAGCGTGGACCTGGCGTTCTCCGATCAGCTGAACGGCCTGCCGCTCCCCGACGTCGTGCCCACCCAGGCGCCGTGGCTGGTGCACGACGTCGTCGCGCTGCCTTTTCGCCAGACATGGGGGTTCGGCTTCCAGCTGATGCTGGAGGACATCCCGGGCATGCGCCGGGACGGCTCCGGATTCTGGTCGGGCGTGCTCAACACCCACTTCTGGGTCGACCGGGCCAGCGACGTCGCGGGCGCGGTGCTGACCCAGCTGGTCCCGATGTTCGACCCGGCGATGCTGGAGACCCTGGCGGCGTTCGAGGCGACGGTGTACGCAGGTGGTTGAGTCCGCCTGGCCGCGATACTGACGCGCTACGCGGCCGGAACCTCGAGCGCGGCGATGGCGCGCGCCAGGGCGGGCTCGAGGTCGTTGGCGCGTGGGCGGGCATAGAGCGGGCCGGCGCCATCGCTGAGCAGTAGGCGGATCTGGGCGAGGCCACGTGCATCGAGGGGCCCATCGCCGAGCAGGCGGTCGGCCAGGGCCTGAAGGGTGTCGCGCGATCGCCAGACCTTGGCGCGGCAGATCGGAACGCTGAAGCTCCTCGGCCGCACGCGGTGGTTGGCGTCGTTGAGCAACCTCCGGATCGCTCGCGCCAGCTCCGCGCGCGTCGGGCAGCCGATCAGCTCGTGCGCCCGTAGCGAGAGGCGCGCGCTCGAGTCCGGCGAGATGCCCGCCGCCAAGGCCCGGTCGGCATGGAGCGCCCACATACGCGCTCGCACCCGTGCCATCGGTCGGTTGCGCTCCAGCCTGACGCAGCCGGGATGCCGCTCATCTGCCAAAACCAGCATGTTCATGACGATCACCGCCACCTGTGTTGCCGTGTCGGCCCCGCTATGTCACCGCTCTTAGACACGTTACCTCCGTTGCGTCCCCGGTAACCCTGTGAGGGGCCGGGCCGGCGCGGGTAGCCTCCCCGTGTGACCGAGCTGGAGCAGCCCGGTATCGGGGCAACGACGACAAGAGCGCGGACGCGCAACCGGCGCTGGCCGGCGCTCATCGGCGGGCTGGTGCTCGTGGCGCTCAAGTCCGAGACTGTCGGGCGGGCGATCGTCCATCGCGGGGGCCTGATCGTCGTGCTGGCCGTCGTCCTGGCCCGATCCCTGCTCCGGGTCAGCCCCGTCGGGATCGCCGTCGCCGTACCACTGCTGCTCGCGCTGGTGCTCGGCGCCCATTCGCTCGGACTCGGGCTGGGGCTGGGGTTCGGCGCGTTCGCACTGCTGACAGCGCTGTTCTTCGCCGTCTCGACCGTGCTGCATCTGCGCCAGCGCCGTTCGCGTCGATAGCCTCGCGCGCCATGAACTATGACCGGCTGCTGCGCCGCTCGGTGATCGGCGCCGGCCCCTACGTTCCCGGCGCCAGCGCCCAGCAGACCAAGGCGCGGCTCGGCCGCGAGGACCTCGTCCGCCTCAACTGGAACGAGAACCTGTTCGGGCCGCTGCCGGGGGTGACCGAGGAGGCGGCCGGGGCGCTGGACGCCGCGTGGGCCTACCCCGAGGAGGCCTACGAGGAGTTTCGCGGCGCCGTCGCCGCGTGGGCCGGCGCGCAGCCCGAGGAGGTGGTGCCCGGCCACGGCATCCAGGCGCTGACCCTGGCGCTCGCCGCCACCCTCCTGGACGCCGGCGACCGCGTCATCGTCCCCCGCCCGACCTACGGCCTCTACGCCTCGGTGTGCGCCACCGCCGGTGCCGACGTGCGCGGAGTGCCCACCGACTCCGCCCTCGGCATCGACCTGGAGGCGGTCGCGCGCGCCGCGCACGACGCGCGCGCCAAGCTGGTGTGGATCTGCGACCCCAACAACCCCACCGGGCGGCGCCTGGAACCCGCCGCGTGGGCGGCGTTCCTGGACGCGCTCCCGGGCGGCTGCGTCGTCGTGGCCGACGAGGCCTACGTGGACTACATCGCGCCCGAGCGGCGGATCGACCGCCTCGCCGACATCCGGGCGGGGCGGCCGGTGATCGTCATGCGGACGTTCTCCAAGATCTTCGGGCTGGCCGGGCTGCGACTCGGCTACCTGCTCCTTGACCCCGCGCTGGCCGGGCACGTCAACGCGGTGCAGGAGCCGTTCAACGTCAACGTCGTCGCGCTGGCGGCGGGTGTGGCCAGCCTGCGGCGCATCGATCGCCTGCCCGCGCGCCGCGAGCAGGTGGAGCGCGCCCGGCGGGCGTTGTCCGACCCCCTGGGACCGACGGCGATCCGGGTCATCCCGTCAGACGCCAACTTCGTGCTCCTGGAGTTGGCCGGCGACGACGACCTGCGCGTCGCCGAGGCGCTCGCGCGGGCGGGCATCCTGGTCCGCGCGGGCACCGAGTTCGGCCTGCCGGGGTACGTGCGGGTGACGACGGCCGAGGAGGCGCTGATGGCCGACGTCGCCGCCCGCCTGGCCGCGCTCGCGCGTGGCCGCCCCGCCCAAAGGGTCGGAGAAACCTGACCTTTTGAGAGTGCCACGGCCTCCCGGCATCCGCGAGCCTTCAGGTCCGTGGACGACGCGATCGCCACCTGCCCGCTTGAGCCTGCCCGCTTCGAGGTCCTCCCCTTCGCCCGGAGCATGGACGAAGCGTCCAAGCTGCCCGAGAAGGTGCGCCTCACCATCACCTGCTCGCCCAAGCATGGGCCCGACCGATCGGTCGAGGTCGCCGCGAAGCTGCGTGAGATGGGCCATCAGGTCACCGTCCACGTCGCCGCGCGCATGGTCACCGATCGTCACCATCTCGACCGCATCCTGTCCGCGATGGCACGGGCCGGCGCCGACGACATGTTCCTGATCGGCGGCGATGCCGACCCGCCCCTCGGCGCCTACGCCTCCGCGATCGAACTGCTCGACGTCGTGGCCACCCACCCGCAGCGGCCACGGATGATCGGGATCGCCGGGTACCCGGAGGGCCATCCGGCGATCGGAGACGAGGCGCTCGAGCAGGCGCTGACTCACAAGAGCCGCCACGCCGACTACGTGACCACGCAGATGTGCTTTGACCCCGACGCCCTGGTGGCGTGGGTCGCGGACCAGCGCGCCCGGGGCATGGGCCTGCCGATCCTCATCGGAGTCCCGGGGAAGGTGTCGCGCACCAAGCTGCTGGAGCTGTCGGCGCGGATCGGCGTCGGCCCGTCACTCGCATTTCTGCGCAAGCAGCGTGGGATCCGTGCGCTCCTGTCCAAAGGATCGACAGCGGACAAACTCTATGCAAAGCTCGCTCCAGCGGTCGACGACCCGGAGCTGAACCTCGCCGGCTTTCACATCTTCACGTTCGGCCAGCTGCTCGAGACCTGGCGGTGGCAGCGCGCGCATGACGACGCGCACTCCAGCCGCGCCCGGGACACGGCCCCGACCGCCTCCCGGCTCTTCGCCGAGACTGAGCAGGGACCGGCCTAGGCCGGCGCAGCGCACGGACAGACAAGGAGAGGACACCTATGACCCCCAGGACCAGCAACCTTCAGGAGCTGCTCGACGCCTCTGGCAACACCGTCGAGCTGCTGCGCAACTCACAGATCGGCGCCTACATCTACCCGGTGGTCCCCTACGAGTTCACCAACTGGCGCCGTGAGCAACGCGCCTGGCGCGAGACCGCGGTCCTCTTCGATCAGACGCACCACATGGCCAACCTGTTCATGCGCGGGCCCGGGGCGATCAAGCTGATCTCCGACACCGGCATCAACAGCGTCGAGAACTTCCCGGTCAACATGGCCAAGCAGTTCGTGCCGTGCACGCCGGCGGGTCACGTCATCGGCGACGGCATCCTCTTCCACCTCGACGACGAGGAGTACGTGTGGGTCGGGCGCGCGCCGGTGGCCAACTGGCTCACGTACCAGGCCGAGACGGGCGACTACGACGTGGAGATCGAGAAGGACGACCGCTCGCCCTCACGCCCCTACGGCAAGGCGGTGACCCGCGCGTACTGGCGGTTCCAGATCCAGGGACCCAACGCCTGGCAGGTCATCGAGAAGGTCAACGGCGGCCCGCTGGAGCAGCTCAAGTTCTTCCGCATGGCCGAGATGAACGTCGGCGGCCAGCGCGTGCGCACCCTGCGCCACGGGATGGCGGGCGCTCCCGGCCTGGAGCTGTGGGGCCCGTATGAGGGCTACGACGAGATCCGGGCCACGATCCTCGAGGCCGGACGCGAGTTCGGGATGGAGCCGTGCGGCGCCCGCGCCTATGCCTCCAACACCCTCGAGTCAGGCTGGATCCCGTCGCCGCTGCCCGCCATCTACACCGGCGAGGCGATCCGCGGCTACCGCGAGTGGCTCGGCGCGGACAGCTACGAGGCCACCAACGCCCTGGCCGGGAGCTTCCTCTCCGACGACATCGAGGATTACTACGTCAACCCGTGGGAGCTCGGCTACGGGCCGTTCGTCAAGTTCGAGCATGACTTCATCGGGCGCGACGCGCTGCAGGCGATCGACACCGACGCCCAGCGTCACAAGGTCACGCTCGCGTGGGAGGGTGAGGACGTGGCGAAGATCTTCGCCTCGCTGTTGGACGTCGACGGCGAGTCCTACCAGTTCTTCGACCTGCCGATCGCCAACTACGGCTCCTCGAACTTCGACTCCGTGCTTGATCGTGACGGCAAGGTCGTCGGCTACTCGATGTTCAGCGGCTACAGCGCCAACGAGAAGCGCGCGCTGTCCCTGGCCACGGTCGACCCGGCGGTGGAGATCGGCGACGAGGTGACCGTGGTGTGGGGCGAGCCCGGTGGCGGCTCGCGCAAGACGACGGTCGAGCCCCACAAGCAGCTCAACGTGCGGGCCGTGGTCAGCCCGGTGCCGTACTCGGTGACGGCGCGGACGGAGTACGCGGAGGGCTGGCGCACCGCGGCCCACTGATCGGCGCGCCGGTCGCAGCTACCTCGAGCTGGTGGACGGCGTCGCCCGCCAGCTGTCCGGGGCGTAGGCCTGCCGGACGCTCTCGACGTAGGGCACCGGGGCGACAACGGCGCGCAGCTCGGTCTGGACGTGGCGCTCGACGGTGGGCTTGCCCGAGCCGCCATCCTCCTCGCCCCACACCAGCGTCACCTCGGTGCCGGGCTCGGCGTGCTGGGCGTCGAGCACGGCGAGGGTGAGCATCTTGCCCTCGCTGGCGCTGTAGCCGATCCAGGTCGAGACCCCGACCGTGCCGCCGTTGACGGTGACCTTGTCGAACGGGTGCATGGCGTACACCGCCGACGGCCAGTCCATGAACTTGGCCCGCTCGCCTGAGGCGCGGCCAAACATCGTGCCGATGGTGCGCGCCACGTCGTCGTCGTCGAGCGCGAGGGTGACCTTGACCCGATGCTCGTCCTCGCGCGCCATGTGCTCCAGCGCGTCGCGGCCGAGGAAGTCGTGATCGAACTTGACCAGATGCCCGTAGCCCAGGTCCCACGGGGTGAAGTAGTAGTCCTCGATGTCGTCGGAGTAGAAGCTTCCGCCGATCGACGCCGCGCCCTCATAGCCGGCCGCGGGCAGCCAACGGCGGTAGTCAGCCAGGGCATCGCCGGTGTAGATCGCCGGCAGCGGCGACGGGATCCAGCCTGACTCCAGCGCGTTGGACGAATACGCCCGGCCGCCGACCTGGCGCAGGCCGAACTCCTCGCCGGTGGCGACGATCGCCTCACGGACGGCCTCGCCGTCGTCCCACGGCCCGAACAGCTCCCAGCCCGCCTGCCCGGCCATCCCATGACGCAGGGCGCGGACCTCGCGGCCGGCGATCGTGACCGTGGTCAGGTTGAAGAACTTCAGCTCCGGCGCGGACCGGCCGAGCACGGCGTCGATGACCTCCATCGCCCGGGGCCCCTGGACCTGGAAGCGGTACGAGCGCCGCCGGCCGTCTGAGCGCATCGCACTGCGTTCGTCGCGCTCGAGCTCGACGTCGTAGTTGCCGGTCTGGGCGTGGAAGGTCACCCAGTTGAGCACCGGCGCCCGGCCCACCATGTTGTACTCGTCATCGGCGAGGTGAAAGAGGATGACGTCGCCGATGACGTATCCGTCCGGGGTGCACGGGACGAACTGCTTGGCCCTGTCCACGGCAAAGCCGGCGAACGTGTTCACCCCGAGGTGTGAGAGGAGGGCCAGCGCATCGGGGCCGCGCACCGCGAGCTCCGCCATGTGGTAGGACTGGTTGAACAGCACGCAGGTCCGCTGCCACGCGAGCTGCTCATCGCGCCAGTTGGTGAACTCAGCCGGGACCCCGGGATAGACGTTGGGACCGGCTTGTGAGTTGCGCAACACGACCGCAGGACTGACACTCTCGCCCAGCAGGTCGTCGAGACTTCGTCGCTCACTCATGGTGTGCGTTCTCCCTCTGTGATGTTGACGGTCGCCTCCACCGAGTCACCCCTCAGGTCGCCCGGTCCACACCGGCTGCGGCCGCCTCGGCCGCGCTTCCCAGATACGCGGCCATGACAGCCGGATCGCGGCGCACCACATCGGGCGCGCCGTTGGCGATCACGCGCCCGAACTCCAGCACCACCACGCGGTCGCAGATGCCCAGCACCAGCCCCATGTCATGGTCGATGAGCAGCGTCGACTGGCCCAGGTCGGCCAGCTCGCGCAGCCGCTGTCCCAGCGCCTGGCTCTCCCGGGTGTCCATGCCGGCGGCCGGCTCGTCGAGGCAGAGAAGCGCCGGACTGCCGACCACCGCCCGGGCCAGCCCGACGAGCTTGCGCTGACCTTCGGAGAGCTCGGAGGGCATGGCCTCGGCCACCGGGGCGAGGCCCATTCGCTCAAGGACGGCCTCGATGTCCGCGGGGGCGGCGGTGGTGCCCGCGGCGACGGTGAGGTTCTCGCGGACGCTCAGGTCGTCGAACAGGTCCGTGCCCTGCCAGGTGCGCGCGCAGCCCAGGGCGGCGATGGCGTGGGGCGCCTGGCCGGCGACGGCGTGACCCCGCAGCTCGACGTCACCCGAGTGGCGCACGAAGCCCGTGATGGCGTCGATGAACGTCGTCTTGCCGGCGCCGTTGGGGCCGATGAGCCCGACCAGCTCGCCCTCCCCCACCTGCAGGTCGACATCGGTGAGGGCGTGCACGCCGCCGAAGGCGACGGACAGCCCGCGGACGTGGAGCACCGGTGGCGCGCCGGCCGTGGCGGCGCGACGGCGCTCGCGGGCCTGTGCGGCTTCGACGTCCGGCGGGCGCAGCGCAACCTCGGGCAGATCCGGGCTGAACGTGGGCCGGCGGTGGGTCTTGCGGTAAAAGGCACCGGCGACGCCATCGGGGTTCTGGATGAGCGTGACGACGAGGATAACTCCGCCGAAGAGCAGGAACCAGTTGCCGTTGAGGCCGAACCACTTGTCCAGGGCATAGGGGAACAGGGCCTGCGTGGAGATCAGGCCGGCGAAGGCCGCACCGGAGATGAGCGTGATCCCACCCGCATAGGCGAAGGCGATGAGGCTCAGCGCGATGAAGGCGTCGAAGCGATCACCGCTCACGGAGCCGAAGTTGTAGGCGTACAGGGACCCGGCGACGCCGGCGATGATCGCGCTGATGGCGAAGGCGGCCAGCTTGACATTGCGCGGGTTGATGGCGGCCGCCGCGGCGGCGCGCTCGTTGGAGCGCACGGCGAGCATGCGCTGCCCCAACCTGCCGCGCCGCACGTACCCCACCGCCAGGCACACGGCGATGGTGAAGATGAGAACGAGCCAGCCGAACACCGGGCTGGGCTGGTTGCCGTCCAGGCCGCGAAAGTGCGCCGCGGGCCCCAGGTCAAGCCCGAACAGGTGCGGCTCGGGCACGGGCGAGCCGGTCTGCCCACCGCCCCAGGTGGGGTTGGTGAAGCCGAAGTTCTCGATGGCGACCGCAGCCGCCAACGTCACCACCGCCAGGCTGACGCCCCGCACGCGTAGCGCCGAGACGGCGGTGAGCATCCCGAGCACGAGCGCCGCTGCCGTACCGATGATCATCGCTATGGGGAAGCCGATCCCGGCATTGACCGCCAAGTGGGAGATGGTGAATCCCGCCACTCCGGCCAGCGAGAGCTGGACGACCGAGATCTGACCGACGAACCCGGTGAGCACCACCAGCGACAGCGCCATGACGGTGCCGATCATCGTGTTGATGAGTGCTTCGCGGAAGTCGTAGGGGAGCACCACCAGTGCCACCGCACAGACGACGCCGGTGACCAGGGCGGTGCGGACCAGGTTGTTGGGGCGCGGTACCTGCGGCAGGCTGCGCTCCACCAGGTCGCCGCGCCGCGGCAGGCTGGCTCCGCGCAGGTACATCACCGCCACGGTGATGAGGAAGATGACGAGCTCCGCGACACCCGGGATGGCCGACCCGCCCGCCTGCGGGAACCACGGCTGCGAGCTGGCGTACTGGATGAGCGACTCGATGATCCCGAGGCCGATCCCGGCCGCGCAGGCGAGGCCGAACGAGGTGAAGCGGGCGATCAGAGCCGCCGTCAGCGCGGGGACGATCTGCAGCGGCAGCGTCTCGGAGTCAAGCTCGGTGATCGCGGCGGCGAGGATGCCGACGGCACCGGCGATGAACGAGGCCACCAGCGTGTTGCCGAGCGACAGCCGACGCGGCGACAATCCCCCCAGCATCGCCGCCACCTCGTTCTCCGACGCCGCCCGGGTGGCCAGGCCGAACCGTGACCAGCGGTAGGCGGCCGCCAGCGCCGCCGCCATCGCGATGACGATCCCGGTGAGGATGAACCGGTCCACCGGGATGACCGCGCCGAGAACGTGAACGGTGCTCTGAGGCAGGATCGTCGGCTCGGGCTGCGGGGTGTTGCCGAACGCCAGCAGCACCAACGCCTGGGCGATGAGCAGCACCCCAAGCGAGGACACCAGCTTGGCCAGCGGCGAGGCGTTGCGCAGCGGCCGGAAGGCGATCAGCTCCACCAGCACGCCGAAGATGAGGACGATGGCCAGGCTGCACACCAGCGCCGGGGCGGTGCCCATCTGGACCCCGGCGACCTGTCCGGTCTTCAGCGCCCAGTAGGCGTAGCCGCCGATCATGGCGACCCCGCCGGTGGCCAGGTTGATCACCCCGGAGCCTCGATAGGTGAGCACCACCCCCAGCGAGATCGCGGCGATGAGCGCCCCGGGCCCCAGCCCGAGCAGGATGAACAGGAGGATCTGTGTCATGCCCGCTCAGGCCGTGGCCGACGGCGCCGGTCTCAGACCGGCTGCAATCACGAGGGCGGCTGCAGCCAGGAGGCGACCTTCACGAAGGCGTGCTTGCCGTGGTACTCGAAGAACTGCGCGCGGTCGTTGCAGACCGCCGGCGCCGACGGGTACTTGCCGCACGCCAGCGAGGGCGCGCCCAGGGCCACCGGGCCGGTGAACGACTTTGCCTTGGCCAGGATGCTGGCCGGGGTGGCCTTGCCGTATCCCAGTTGGTTGAGATAACGCACAGTGGTGAGGAGCTGCGCGAAGGACACGATGTTCCACGGGTCCGGGGCGTTGGCGGGCGTCGAATACTTGGCCGCCACCTTCATGTACGGGGGCATCCCCGGGTCCGTCGGATCGCCGAACAGCGAGCTGGCGATGGCATAGGTCCAGATGGGGAAGTCGCCACCCAGACCGGCCGCTACCTGGCCATTGAGACAGAGCGGCGCCGAGACGATCTTCTTGGCGTCGGTGATGCCTAACTGCTTGAGGCCCTTGGCCAGGTTGACGCAGCCCGAGGAGTCGCTGTAGGGGATGACCATGTCCGCGGAGGTCGCGCCCGCGCTGGTGAGCGGGCCGATGAGGTCCGTTGAGGACTCGTCGTAGGCGACCTTCTTGACCGACACGCCGGCCGCCTTGAGCGAGGCGTCGATGGCGGCCGCGCCGTCGGTGATGCCGGCGATGTTGGGGTAGATGAGCGCGGCGGTCTTGGCGTGCAGCACCTGCTTGGCGTAGGTGCCAAACGGTCCCAGCACGTGGGTGACGTCGCCGAACATGATCACCGCGTTCTTCTGGACGGAGTCCACCGGGGTGACGGCCACGCCGACGATGACCGGCTTGGCGGCCGCGATCGTCGAGTAGAACGACTGGATGCCGATGGCCACCGCGCCCTCGTCGATCACCTGCACCGACTTGTCGGCCAGCATCTGCTGGGCGCAGGTCTTGCCCTCCTCCTCGGCGCTGGTGATGAAGCACGTCTTGAGCTGCACGGGGTGACCGTCCACGCCGCCGAGTTCCGCGTTGATGTATTTCACGGCCATCTGCGCGCCGGCGGTCGCCAGCGGGCCGATCGCCTGCTGGCCGCCCTGCTGGTTGATCCAGCCGATGGTGACGGGCGGCAGCGACGCGTCGGCCTTGCCGGCCTTGCCGTGGACGTAGGACAGGTAGTCGGTCACGGCCTGGGCGCCCGCGCCGCCGCCGCCCGCCGACGCGGAGGTGGTCCCTGCCGCGCTGCTCGTGGCAGCCGCCGAGGTACTGGTGGCGGCTGCGCTGCTGCTCTGGCTACTGCTGCTGCTACTGCTGGAACCGCAGCCGGCGACGGCCACGGCGGCGACCGCAACGGTGGCCGCCCTGACCAACCAGCGATGAGCTTCCGTGATCACTTTCTCTCCTCTGAATGAAAGGTGTCGTGAGCGCTGAGCCGATCTGGCTCACAGCTCACACGGCGGCGGTGGCTCCCCAGAGCTCGCGCGAGGCGATCCGGGCCCCCTCGGCGAGCGCGGCGAGCTTTGCCCACTGGATCTCGGGATGCACGCGATGGATGAACGCGCCCTGGGCAAAGCCGCAGTCCGTTCCCGCCAGCACGTTCTCCCGCCCGACGACGTTGGCCAGGCGGACGAGCCGCTGGGCAACGAGGTCCGGGTGCTCGACGACATTGGTGTGATGCGTGACCACCCCCGGGATGAGCTTCTTGCCCTCCGGGAGAGCCACGTCCTCCCATACCCGCCACTCGTGCTCGTGGCGGGAGTTGGCCTGCTCCATGGCGTAGTAGCCGGCGGTGACCTGCAGGATGAGCCCGACGGTGTCCTTCAGCGGCGGGTCATACGCGTGCGGGCCATGCCAGCTGCCCCAGCACACGTGGTAGCGGACCCGGTCCTCGGGCAGCCCGCGCAGGGCGTGGTTGAGCGCGTCGACGCGGAGCTGGGCCCACTTGCGGTAGTCGTCGTCGCTCTGCCCGCGAGAGAGCATCGTGTCCCACTCGTGCATGAGGACCGCGTCGTCGACCTGAAGCAGGAAGCCGGAGTCGACGATGGCCTTGTACTCCTCGTGCAGCGCGTCGGCGAGGGCGTAGACGAACTCCTCCTCCGAGCCGTAGTGCTCGTTGGCGAGCCAGTAGGCGCTCGCCGGCGCCACCACGGGGAGGAAGGCCTCGGTGTCCGGGTGGTCCTCCAGGGCGGCGCGCAGGTTGGCGATGTCGCGGTCGAGGGCCGAACGGTCGTAGGTGATCGGGCCCGTGCAGACCCATTGGACGACCTGGGACATCCCGTCCCCGCCCGCCCCGTCATCTCGCTGGGTTCCCTCGGGCGCGATGTTGCTCGAGCGGGTCGCGGCCTCGTCGAGGGCATCGAGCTCGGCGTAGGCGCCCGGGTACTGCTGGCGGTCGCGGCTGGGCGGGAGCATGCTCGCCCCCTCCAGCGTCACCAGCCGCGCCTCCAGGCCGCTGACGCGCTCGTAGAGGTAGGTGATCCAGCTCGTCTTGCCCATCTCGCCGTCGTCGACGACGTCGATGCCGGCATCGACCTGCTTCTCAACGATGTCCGTGACGGCGGCGCGCAGGGCAGCGGCGTACTTCGCCTCGTCGTAGCTCTCACCGGCGTCGCGCGCGGCGAGAAACGCGAGCAACTCGGGTGGTCGGATGAGGCTCCCGGTGTGCGTGGCAAGGATCCTGTCCATCGTGCTGTTCCCCTCTCCCCGAGTGGCTGCAGGCCGTGATCGCCGGCCGATCCTTACAGCGGCTGACCCGCATGCTCACCCGCCGTCAGTGACCGTGCACTGACCGGCAATGCCCCTCGCGTAAGGTGTGCGCTGAGAGTTAACTCGCGCGCTTCCAGGGGTTTTGCCGGTGGTAGGATCCGTCGCCCAGCGGTCCGCTTTGGAGAGAGGGGGACACAGCGACGATCCGCGTGGATCGCGTCGCGGAGCCATGAGTTTGCTGATCGACACCGCTGCTGTGCTGCCGCGGGATCGCGTTGAGTTCTGGGCCAACTCCTCTTACGAGGTGTACCACCCCCTGACGATCCGGACCGACGACGCCGAGCGCTTCCAGGCACGGATGTGGGGCGAGTGGCTGGCCTCCGTCGGCCTGTTCCGCGTGGCCGCACTACCCAACACCATGAGCCGCACGCGCGGCGAGATCGCCGCCGGGGATCCGGAGTGCCTGCACCTCTCCATCCTGCTGCGCGGTCGGCTGCGCGGCGCCCAGCATCACCGGGAGTGCGTGCTCTCCCCGGGTGACATGACCACCTACGACACCTCCGAGCCGGCGATCTTCCGCGCCGAGGAACCGTTTGACCTGCTGGTGCTCAAGCTGCCCAAGGCCACGCTGGGCAAGCACGCCGCCAACGTCTCGCGCCAGACCGCGGTCCGCATCCCCGGCCACAGCGGGCTGCCCCGGCTGGCCGTGCGCTTCTTCTGCGGCGCCGCGGCCGGCCTGGCCGACGGCAGCATCGCCCGCAACGACACCGGGCTGGCCGAGCACGTCATCGATCTGGTCCGCCGGCTCTACCTCGATGTGGACGCCACCAAGTCGGGCCGCCCCCACTCCCAGGCCGAACTGCTGCTGCACGCGCAGGCCTACATCGACGCCAACCTGGGCAACCCCAACCTCAATCCAGAGCAGGTCGCGCGCGCCTGCTTCATCTCCACGCGCTACCTGCACAGAGTGTTCGCCAGGCAGGGGCTGAGCGTGTGCGAGTGGATCCGGTCCGAGCGCCTGGAGCGCTGCCGCAACGATCTGACCGATCCGGCCTTCGCGGACCTGTCGATCTCGGCGATCGCCAGCCGCTGGGGTCTGCCCAGCGCACCGCACTTCAGCCGGCTGTTCCGCGACGCCTACGGTTGCTCGCCGCGCGAGTTCCGCCGCGCCGCGCCCGACGGCGACACCCTGCCCGACCCGCTGGTCGAGCCCCGCCGGAGTCAGGCCCGTTGAGCGCGGGGACCGCCGTCGCCACGGCGACGCTCGAGATCACCGATCTCACCGCGGGCTACGGCGGCGCGGCGGTGCTGCGCGACCTCAGCCTGACGGTGTCTGGCGGCGAGGTGGTGGCCCTGATGGGCGCTAACGGCGCGGGCAAGACGACGACGCTGCGTGCGATCTCGGGTCTGATCAAGCCTGACGCCGGAACCATCGCGCTGCAGGGACGGGACCTGGGCGCGCTCTCGCCCACCGCACGCGTCCGCGCCGGCGTGATCCACGTGCCCCAGGACCGTGGCATCTTCTATGGGCTCACCGTGGGCGAGCACTTCCGGCTCGATGGCCACGGGGAGGACCGCTACGAGGCGGCGTTCGAGCACTTCCCCGCGCTGCGCGACCTGCGCCACCGCCGCGCCGGCCTGCTCTCCGGCGGCGAGCAACAGATGCTGGCGATCGCACGCGCGCTCCTGCGCCGGCCCAAGATCCTGCTGCTCGACGAGCTCAGCCTCGGGCTTGCTCCGATCATCGTCGAACGCCTGCTCCCCGTCGTGCGGGCCGCGGCGGACAGCGAGCAGACCGCGGTGCTCCTGGTGGAGCAGCACGTGCATCTGGCCCTGGAGATCGCTGACCGGGGCTACGTGCTCTCCCACGGTGAGCTCGTCGCGCACGACAGCGCCGAGCGACTGCGCAGCGACAGCACGCTGCTGGCTGCCAGCTACCTCGGCGAGCACCGCGCCTGACGCCCTGTCGCCGCGGTCGGCGCGGCTATATGCTTGCCGCGATCAGGGGGTGATGAGGGTCGCGCGACGGGGGATCAGGGCAGGGCTGGGGACGGTGGTGGCGCTGGTGGCGGCCGTCGTGGGGATTTACGTCGCGACGAAGACGAGCGGCGGAGGAGGCGGCGGCATCCAGCCCTACACCCTGCAGGAGACGCTGCCCAAGATGGTGAGCGACTTCGGCGCCAAGGCGCGGGTCGTCCAGATCAGCACCTCGAGCCAGAACGTCGACTTCAAGGTCATCCCCAGCGACGGGCGTCTGCACATCCGCAACTACGACGTCGTCCAGTCCGAGATCGACGCGGGGACGACCGGCTACAACCGCAAGGTCACGGACGTCGTCCGCGCGCCGACCGCCGCCGAGGCCGCGCAGGCGCGAGTGACCCTCGGCCAGATCGACCCCGGGGTCGTGGATCGGCTGCTGCACAAGGTCGGGTTCTCCCGCGACGATTCCAGCGTCATCCTCTCCGGCTCGTCGTGGGTGCTCGAGACCTACAAGGGCCCCTCGGATGACTACGTCGCCGCGTTCGACGGGTCGGGAGTGCACCACGCGGGCGCGACGACCCAGATTACGGCCGCCACCACCACGACCACGCAGACCGTGCCGGCAGGGGCGTCGAACGTGTCCAGCTTCTCGACCACCTTCACCGTCACCCACAACCCGAAGGCGAGCAAACTGCTGCGCTGCATGGTCAACGCCCAGGGGGACGTGAACAAGATCCTGAAGTGCCAGCAGCGGTTCCCGCCGTGAGCTGAGGCAGTGCCCGGCACGAGTCCCTTTTGGTACTCTGTCCGCTTCGTGTCTCAAATTGCGCCGCGCGCCACCGGGGGCGGCGGCAATCGGCACCACGAGGAGAGGTCATGTTCAAAACTGCTCTGGGCACGCTGGCGGTCGCCGCCGCGTTCGCCGTCGTCGGGGCGGCTCCGGCCGCCGCCAAGGGAACGGTATGGCTGTGCAAGCCCGGCGCCCATCCCAACCCGTGTACCCCGGGTCTCTCGACCACGCTGTACAACGCCCCGCTCACCAAGGCGGTCGGCGTCCAGCACCCGAAGGCACAGCGCAACCCCGCGATCGACTGTTTCTACGTCTACCCGACCGTCAGCGACGAGAAGAGCGGGAACAGCGACCTCAAGATCCAGGACACCGAGCGGTCTATCGCCCTCTACCAGGCCTCGCGCTACTCGCAGTACTGCAAGGTCTACGCGCCGATGTACCGGCAGGTGACGCTCGCCGGCGCCGGGCTGCCCGGGACGTCGGGGTCGAGCTCCAAGGCCAATCCCGCGCTGGGGGTCGCCGACGTGGAGCAGGCCCTGCAGACGTATCTCACCAAGTTCAACCACGGCCGCGGTTTCGTGCTGATCGGCCACTCTCAGGGTTCCGGCGTGCTCGAGTCCGTGATCGCCAAGGTGGTCGATCCCAAGCCCGCGGTGCGCAAGCGCATGCTCTCGGCGATCCTCATGGGCGGCAACGTGCTGGTCAAGGGCAACAGCGGTATCGGCGGCGACTTCCAGCACATCCCCGCCTGCCGCAGCGCGACGCAGCTGTCCTGCGTCATCGCGTTCTCCACGTTTGACCAGACACCGCCGAGCGACAGTCTGTTCGGCCGCGTCGGGACGCTCGCCGTCGGCCCCAAGCCGGCCAAGGGCGATCAGGTGCTGTGCACGAACCCGGCGAACCTCGCCGGCGGCAGCGGGATCCTCGATCCCATCCAGCCCAGCGCACCGTTCGCGCCGGGCTCGATCATCGCCGCGGGCCTGGGCGTGCTGAAGTGGAACGTCCCCTCGCCCTCGACGGTGTACTGGACCTCGCCCGGGGCCTACTCGGCCAAGTGCGAGGACTCCAACGGCGCGCACGTGCTGATGATCACCCCGCGCAACGGCGCCCAGACGCCGACTCCCGCCCCCACTCCGGAGTGGGGGCTGCACCTCGCGGACGCCAACCTGTCGCTGGGCAACCTGCTCGGGATCGTCAAGTCCGAGGCCGGCGCCTTCGCCCGCCGCGGCTGAGGTGGGTCAGGTGGCCGGTGAGCGCGTCGTCCAGCGGCGCGCTCGCCGGCTCCGCGTCGCTGCGCCGAGGGTCACGGCGCGGCGGCGCGGGTCCTCGCCGTGCACGACGAGCACGGGCACTGGGCTGCGCCGCACGAGATAGTGGCTGAGGGTGCCGAAGGCCAGGCGCCGGGCGCCTCCCGGGCGCGCCCCCATGATCACCAGATCATGGCGGCCGCGCTCGATCTGACCCATCAAGGCCTGGCGGATCGGCGGAGGGGCCAGCACCGTGGTCACCGGGATGTCGGCGGGCACGCATGACACGGCCTCGCACATGACCTGGCGCGCCTCCGCCTCGGCCGCGGGGATGACCAGGGGCAGCGCCACAGCCACCCCGAGGTAGGCGCACGCGGGCAGGCGCCGCTCCACGGTGATCAGCGTCATGCGGCTGCGCTCACGTTGGGCGAGGTCGATGGCCTGGCTCAGGGCCTCCCTGGCTTCGCTGGTGGCATCCACCACGACGAGGACGTCGCGAAACATGGCTCTCTCCTCCTTCAACCGCGCCGGCGGCGCCGATGGGGGAAGCCTATACCCGCGTCTCCCGCCACGTTGGACTGTGGGAGATACCTCTGACCACATCGGAGGAATCTCCCAAGACCGCGGCCGCGGCCCTGGCCGCCCTCCCGGAGCCCCAGATCTGATCAAACCGCTCTGGTAGGCTGCGCCGCAACGAGGGGATGACCGACCGGGGTGTCGTCTCCGTGGCTGTCAGGTGACGCAGGCGCGTGCGAATCGTGGACCTGACCCATCCGTTCGCGGACGGGATGCCGGTCTTTCCAGGCCTTCCAGCACCGACGTTTCGACCCGTCTCATCGGTGCCCGATGACGGCTGGGCGATGACCGAGCTGCACCTGGTCAACCACATCGGCACCCACGTCGACGCGCCCGCCCACCGGATCGCCGACGGCGACACGCTGGATGACATCCCATTGGAGCGACTGGTCACCCACGCGCTCACCATCGACGTGTCCGACCGCCCGGCCGGCCCCATCCCGCTCGCCGAGCTCGAGTCCCAGCTGCATCACCTGCACCCCGGCGACATCCTCTTCCTCTGCTCAGACAACGCCCGCAACTGGGGCAGCACGGCGTACTGGACCGGTTGGAGCTACCCGGACGTCGAATGTGCCCGGGCGCTGGTGCAGTGCGGGATCTCGGCGATCGGCTTCGATGGGCCGTCAGCCGACCCCGTGGACTCCACCACCTTTGACCTGCACCGGCTGTGGCTGTCCTCAGGGCGCATGATCATCGAGAACGTGGCCAACCTGACCGAGCTGCCGCCCCGCTCGCAGGTCGTCGTGGCGCCGATCAAGCTGGCCGGCGGCAACGGCGGCCCGGCCCGCATCTTCGCCCTGCTCCCCGACGCCCACAACGGCGGTGAGCGGGCGCGAGCGAGGGGTGGCTAGGCACGCTGGGTGACCTCCCAGACCGACGTTCGGTTCCCAGGCCTGCGCGAGGCAGGTCCGAGCGCAACGATCTCCGGCAGGGACGCAGCATCGAGGGCCTGCTCCTCGGTCTCCCACAGGAGGACCAGCAGGGCCTGTCCCTCCGACCGGCTGACCAGGTGCAGCGCGCCGCAGAACCCCACGGCGACGCGCAGCGACGGCACCAGCCGATCCCGGACGGCGGCGTCCAGATCGCCGCATCCGCCGGCCTCCACAACCTCTGTCAACACCAGCGCATGCATGTTCGCGCCATGATCGAGCCCAGCCGCGCCGGTTCGCACCGTGGCCACCCCCCTGACTTTGGTGGACCGGCGTGGTGACCACGAGCCACGGTCTGCTGGAGCGCGCAGAGGAGCTCGCGCGCATCCAGGCGGCGCTGAACCGGGGCCGCGCCGGGACCGGCAGCCTGATGCTGATCGAAGGTCCCGCCGGCATCGGCAAGACGGCGCTGCTGGCGGCTGCGCGCTCCGGTGCCGAAAGCGAGGGGATCCAGGTGCTCGCCGCACGGGGCGCCGAGTTGGAGCGCGAGTTCGCCTTCGGCGTCGTGCGTCAGCTGCTCGAGCCGCCCCTGGCCCAGACCAGCGCCGAGGAACTGACGGAGTTGCTGCAGGGCCCGGCGGGCTTGGCCGCGTCGGCCCTGGGCCTACCAGGACGCGAGAGCTCAGGGCGCGCCCTGACCACCGGGCCCGAGCCCCCGTTCGCGGTGCTCCACGGCCTCTACTGGCTGTGCGCCAACCTGGCCGCCGCGCAGCCGACCTGCCTCATCGTCGACGACGCGCACTGGGCCGACGCGCCCTCGCTGCGCTTCCTGGCCTTCCTGCTGCCACGTTTGGAGGGCCTGGGGGCGGCGCTCGTGGTGGCGGCGCGGCCGCGGGAGTCCCGGGCGGAGGCGGGGCTGCTGGCCACCCTGGCCACCGACCCGAGCGCCGAGCTTGTCCGCATCGCCCCGCTCACGCGCACCGCCGTGGCACAGTTCCTGACCGAGCGGCTCGAGGCCGTGCCCGACCCGGCATTCGTGCAGGCGTGCTTGCGCGCCACGCGCGGGACGCCGTTTCTCATGCGTGAGCTGGTCGCCGCCCTGCGCGAGGAGGCGATCCAACCCACGGCGGCGGCCGCGCTCAACGTCGAGGAGATCGGCGCCCGAACGGTGGGGCGCTCGATTCTGCTGCGCCTCGATCGCCTGCCCGAGTCCACGGCGCAGCTGGCCCGGGCGGTGGCGATCCTCGAGCGAGGCGAGCTGTGGCAGGCGGCCCGTCTGGCCGAGCTGGACATCGAGCAGGCCGGCGACGCCGCCGACCGTCTGGCCGCCGCCGACATCCTGGCCCCAGGACGACCGCTCACCTTCGCGCACCCGATCGTGCGCGCGGGCATCTATGACTCTCTGTCCCCGAGCCGCCGGGCCCGGGGCCACCGGACCGCGGCGCGCATGCTCGCCGAGGAGCACGGCGCCAACGAGCGGGTGGCCGAGCACCTGCTGGCCAGCGACCCTGAGGGCGACGCCTGGGTGGTGCAGCGCCTGGTGGCGGCGGCGCGGGCGGCGGCGCACAGCGGCGCGCCCGAGTCGGCGGTCGCGTACCTGCGTCGCGCTCTGGAGGAACCGCCGCCGGCCGACCAGGCAGCGCTGGTGCTGGAGCTGGGGATGGCAGAGGCCAGCGCGGGCCTGCCGACATGGCCATCACGACTGCAGACCGCGGTGGAGAGCGCCACCGACGACAGCGCGCGGGTAGCCGCGGCGATGGTGCTCGCCCTGGCCCTGGGACGCGCCCAGCGCGCCGCCGAGGCCGTGTCGGTGCTCGATCGCGCGGCCGCGCTGCTTGACAGGTCACAGCACGGCCTGGCCACCCGGCTCGAGGCCGCGACGGTGGGTGTGGGGATGATCGACGTCGCCACCGCTCCGGCGATGGTGCGCCGCCGCGACGCCGTGCGCCGCCATGCCGCGGAGGATCGGTCGGCGCCGCCGGAGGCCCTCGCCGTCGCGGCGTTCGCGGCGGCGCTCACCAACGAGCCGCGCGACACCGCGATCGCGCTGGCCACGCGTGCGTTGACGGCGGGGCGTGAAGCGCTCGCCGATCGCTCGGACCGGCCGTGGTACGCACACGCGACGTGGTTCTCGCAGACGACGGTCTCGCTGGTGGTGGCCGAGGACTACGAGCGGGTGCTTCCCCTGCTGGACGAGTCGATCGCCCGGGCGCGGGCGACCGCCGACAGCGGGCGCTTCGCCGTGGGCCTTGCGCATCGTGGCTGGGTGGCGCTACGCCGCGGCAACCCCATGGAGGCCGCAGCCGACACCGAGACGGCGCTGGCCGCCGCCGAGCTGCCCGCCCCCACCTTCTATCGCGTCCTCAACACCGCCATCCTCGTCGACGCGCTGGTGGAACAGGGCGAGCTCGACGCGGCGCAGCAGGCCCTGGCGCCGATGGACGAGCGCTCCGAGAGCGGGTCGCTGACCGCGGTGATGCTCCGCTTCGCCCGCGGCCGCCTCCGCATCGCGCAGGGACTGACTGCTGATGGCCTCGACGATCTCCTGTCCGCGGGCGCGGTGACGACGCGCTCGCTGGTCAGCTGCCCGAGCTTCCTGCCGTGGCGCTCGTATGCGGCGCTGGCCCAACTGGCAGTGGGCGACGGCGACGCGGCCCGCGCGCTGGCCGATGAGGAGCTGGCCCTGGCTCGCGCCTTCGGCGCTCCGCGCTGCCTCGGCATCGCACTGTGCGCGGCCGGTGTGGCTCACGGCGGCGATGCCGGGGAGGCGTTGCTGCGCGACGCCGTCATGACCCTCGACGCCGCCGGCGCCAGGCTCGATCACGCGCGCGCCCTCACCGATCTGGGCGCCCTCCTGCGCCGGCGCAACCGCCGTCGCGAGGCGCGCGATCTCCTGCGCGACGCGCTCGACATTGCCCACGGGTGCGGGTCGCATCCGCTGGCGGACCGCGCCGAGACCGAACTGCGCGCCACCGGGGCGCGGCCGCGGCGAGTCATGCTGGGCGGCCTCGACGCCCTCACCGCCTCAGAGCGCCGCGTCGCCGAACTGGCCGCCCAGGGCCTGACCAACCGCGAGATCGCCCAGTCGCTGTTCATCACCGCGCGCACGGTGGAGGGTCACCTCACCAACGTGTTTCGCAAGCTGGACATCGAGTCGCGCGAGGGGCTCGCGGAGGGGATGTCGCCCACGGCCGACGGACCCGTACACCGCTAGACAACCACCCAGGCCCACGGGATCCCCGTCGGAAAGTCAGGGGGGTCCCCACGGTGCGAAGCCCGGTCCGGGGGCCGCACCATGGTCGGATCGAGCGGTGCCCGACCCTGATGGCGCCGGCGAGAACCAAACGACCGGACCGTCCGTATGTCCGGTCAGAAGGCACTACAGGACCGGGGAGTCACCACATGCACGCTGTTACACCGGCGCGGGAGGAGACGTCATGACGACTCCGACCGTCGCTTCGATTCGCGCGTCGCTGGGCGAGGGCATCGACGGGGAGTCCATCCGCCGCCTCGCCCGGCTGTCCGAGGCCGAGCCGCCCGAGGGGGCGGTCGTCCTCGCTGAGATCTGCGGCGATCCCGTCGCCGCCGTCGGCATCGCGGACGGCAGAGCCGTCTCCGATCCGGAACGGTCGACGCCGGCGCTGCTGCGCCATCTGCGTCTGGACAGCGTCCAGGTTCGGGTCATCGGCTCGATCCGCGGCGTCTGACGCACCCGCGCCGGGCCCGCGCGACCGCGCGTGCTCGGCACCACTGACAACACCAACACGCAAGTGAGGTTCACCCATGCGCTCTGACGCCATGACCATCCGTGCTGCCACATCCACCGACACCGGCGCCGTCCGGCGTCTGGCGGCGACCAGCGCCGCCTCGATGCCGCTCGCAGCCTGACACCACATGACACCACACACCACGCCGAGGGAAAGGAAGGACATGAGACGGCTTCGCTTCAGCCGTATCGCCGTGCTGGCGGTCATCGTCGGCCTCGTCTGCGCCGCCGGCGCATCCGCGACGGTCATCGCTCTGCCGGCCAACGGCACGCAGGTCAACAACGACCCCACCAACGGGATCGACCCCAACCAGAACGCCGGCGTCTCGGACGTCGTCGGCGGCTCGCTCGCGCTCAACGGGCCACGGGTCCCGTGGTCGACGTTCGAGCAGCAGTCCGGCAGCTCGCAGCAGATCTTCGTGCGGGCGTTCAAGAACGGACAGTGGGTGACCCAGGGCAAGTCCCTGAACATCGACCCCAATGCCGAGGCCGAGGCCCCGTCGATCGATTTCGCGGGTGCCGGCCGTAACGTGCCGTGGGACTCGTGGTATGAGCCCAACCAGGCGCTGGGCGGCGCCAAGCAGATCTTCGCCAGCCGCTTTGACGCCACCAACAACACCTGGGTCCCCGAGGGTCAGGACCGCGGGTCCGGCGTGCCCTCGCTGAACATCCACACCGACAAGGAGGCCGAGAATCCGTCGGTGGCGGGCGGCGCGACGGTTCCCGGCAACGCGCCCGTGCCGTGGGTCGCGTGGCAGGAGCAGGACGGGAACGTGGGTGGCTCCGGCAACCACGACCAGATCTTCGTCTCCAAGGGCGCCAAGCAGGCCGCGGCCAACAGTCCGTGCACCGGCTTCAAGCCGTCAGACGCGGCCAGCGTGAGCGCGTTCTGCTGGCAGCAGGTGGGCCTGGACCGCCTGGCGGAGAGCGGCGGATCGTCGGCCACCGGCGACCCGACGCTCAACGTCGACCCGAGCCGTGACGGCGTCGAGCCCGACATCGCGTTCACCGGCGCCAACGACAAGGTGGCCTGGGTGGTCTGGTACGAGCAGAACCACAGCTCGCTCGGCCTGCGCGACAACGAGCAGGTGTTCGCGGCCAAGATCGTCGCCGACCCAGCCGCCGACGGTGGTTTTCACTGGCAGGCCGTGGGCAACGGCACCGCGGGCCAGACCAACGTGCTGGACACGTCGGGCAACGGCTTCGGCGCCTGCGCGGCATCGACGAGCGCCGAGGACGCGTGCTCGCTGAACGCCGTGCCGACCAGTGACGCCGAGGATCCGCGGGTGGCGGCGGGCACGCTCGTCGCCGGCAACCCGACGGTGCCGTGGGTCGCATGGGCGGAGGACACCGGATCGGGCAAGCACTCGATCTTCGTCTCCCGTCTGGTGGGCGACCACTTCGAGCTGTTCAACGGCGGCGCGCCGGTCTCGCCGGCCCACCGCGATGCGGAGAGCCCGGACATCACGTTCTTCGGCAACGTCCCGTACGTGTCGTGGATCGAGCCTCACGGAGATGGCAACCGCGGGTTCATCGGGCACTTCCTGGCCAGCGGCCAGTTCGTCTCAGACACCCCGTTCGGGATCCTGCTGGCCCCGCACATCAAGCGCGCGCCGCTGATCGATGCGCGCGTGCCGTTGTCATCGAGCTGCACCGCCGATCCGTTCACCAGTGACGGCGCGGCCTGCCCGGTGGCACCGGTCAACGCACCGTTCGCGACGTTCACCACGGCGGGCCAGCCCCAGCGGCTGTTCAGCCAGGCGGTGATCGGCGGGCCCAACGGGGCCCTGTTCCCCGGCTGCAAGCTGGCCGTCGTCCCCACCGACGATGGAGCCGACATCGAGAGCACCCTGAACTCCGGCCAAACGGTCGGGATCCTGGTGCAGCGCATCGTGGGCAGCAAGCGCGTCCACGGCGCCAAGGTGCCGGTGCTGCGCCCGGTCGGCCGCGTGCCGCTCGGACACCATCACTCCGGCCACCTGAAGATCCATTGGAACCTGAAGGTGAACGGCCACCGGCTGGGCACGGGCAGGTACCAGATCCTGCTGCGGTCCCTTGATCGCCATCGCAACGTCCTCGGGACCACCAACCCGGTGACGCTGACCATCCGGCACTAGTCACATCGTGGGCGGGCTCGGTGCCAATTGGGTGCCGGGCCCGCTCCAAACCGCGGATCGCGGGTATCTCCGTAGTGCGGAAAGGACCGACTCTCATGCGATACGAAGACAACTCCCGTCCCGACAGCGACGCCACCCTCCAGGCTCTGGCGGTGGTGATCGACGGCTCGCTCTCCGGTCTGGCGTACTACCACCTGCTCCGCCAGGAACTGGACAACATCCGGGACCTGCCCGAGCGGCGCGAGCGCGACCGGGTGCCCGCACCGCCTCGCTGACGCGGGACCGTCAAGTCCCGGAGGGTACGACCGCTACCCGGCGCTGACCAACTCGCGGCGCTCGACCAGCGCGAGCTCCGCCAACTCGTCGTGCAGGCTGCGCACGAGCGGCGATTCGGCGAGTCGCACGTCGAGCAGATCGGCGCAGTGGCGGTAGTGCGCGAGCTTTCGGTGCGCCCGGGAGCCCCGGCGGGCGCTGCCCCCGTTCTCGGCGCGCGCGAAGGTCATGCGCAGCTCGCGGGCCTTGGAGACCTTGTCGGCGGCGAACACCATGAGCGCCTCGTCGCCCGCCGCCTCGACCTGGTCGCGCAGCGCGGCCTTGCGAGCGGTATAGCCGGAGATCGCCGGGTCCTCGCTGAGGGCGACGACCAGCGCGGCGACACGGGATCCGAACCGCTCGCGAAGATCGTCGGGCTCGGTGCTCGTCTTCTCGATCGTGTCGTGCAGGACACCGGCGGCGACGACGTGGTCGGGCGCGCCCGCGTCGGCGAGGAGCGTGGCCACCTCGATGGGGTGCAGAACGAACGGCGCACCGTCGGCGGTCCGTCGCTGGCCGGCGTGCTGCTGGACCGCGTAGGCAAGCGCGGCCAACGTCTGGTGGAGACCGGTCCCGACGAATGGGACGTGGCGGCTACGGCCCATGGCAAGGGCATCTTAGAACCCTCCGCAAATTGCGAGGAAAAAGGCGCCGTTGGACCACATGGGGCGATCACCCCATTGCGCGGCGGCGAGGCGCCGAGAAGATAGAGCCATGGACCCGCCTGACATGCCGGTGACCGGCGCGGGCCGCTCCCCGGCCCTGCCTCAGCTCCAGGACCGGCTGTTCCTCACCGACAGCGGTCTGGAGACCACGCTCATCCACCGCCACCATCTCGACCTGCCGGAGTTCTCCGCATTCGTGCTGCTGGAGACCAGGGCCGGGCGCGAGCGACTGCGGGCCTACTTCGAGTGCCACGCCGCCATCGCCCGCGCGCACGGAGCGGGGTTCATCGCCGAGTCGGCCACATGGCGCGCGAACCCCGACTGGGGCGCCCTGCTGGGCTACGACGCCGACCGGCTGGCGGCGATGAACCGGACCGCGATCCTCGAGCTGGCCGGCCTGCGCACCCGGCTCGGGCAGAGCCCGGACACGTTCGTCATCAGCGGGTGCATCGGCCCGCGCCATGACGGCTACGCCGCCTCCGTGCAGATGGGCGCGCCGGAGGCCGAGAGCTATCACGACGCGCAGATCCAGGCCTTCGCCGACACCCCGGTGGATCTCGTCTCCGCGCTCACCATCACCTACGTCGACGAGGCGGTGGGGATCACTCGCGCCGCCGGCCGGGCCGGCCTACCGGTGGTCATCTCGTTCACGGTGGAGACCGACGGCCGCCTGCCGTCGGGGGCCACGATCGAGGACGCGATCCTCCAGGTCGATGCCGCCACCGGCCGCGCGCCCGCCTACTACATGATCAACTGCGCCCACCCGTCTCACTTCAGCGCCGTCCTGCAGACCGGCCGCAAGTGGCCCCTGCGCCTGCGCGGGATCCGCGCCAACGCGTCTCGGCGCAGCCATGCCGAGCTCGACGCCTCCCCCACGCTCGATGACGGGGATCCCGTGGAGCTGGCCGTGGAGTACCGGCAGCTGGTCACCGCCCTTCCGCAGCTCACGGTCCTCGGCGGCTGCTGCGGGACCGATCACCGTCACGTCGCGGCGATCGCCGAGGTGTGCGCGGACCTGTTCGAGCCTGTCCGCATCGCGCGACGGAGCTGAGTTTCGGCCGCGCGCGGGGCCTCAGTGGCCGGTGGCGGAGAAGTGCTCGGGGTCGGCCGGGCCCAGGACCCCGCCGACGAGCTTGTTGGGGCCGGTGTATCCGTTGAGGACCTGAATGAGCTGGGACGGGTCGGTGACGTCGACGGCCCCGCCCGGGTACTGCGTGGTCTCGTGGTTGGACTTGCCGGCGGGCGCGCTGAAGGCGCCCGAGGCGTTGATCGAAGCCTGCTGGGAGTAATCGCGGTAGCCGCTGGTGACGCTGCCGCTCCAGCCGTGCTGCGAGGCCCAGTCGAGGATCGGCGCGATCCAGCCCGCGATCGGTTTGTGCTCGGGGTTCCACGCGGTCTGCGGGATCACGGCGCCGGGGACCACGCCGGCCGTCGAGGCGGTGCCCGAGGTGCCCTGAGCCTGGGCGAGCGCGGTGGCGAAGCTGGTGGGAGCGGAGGTGCCGCTGCCGGTGGTCCCGCTGGTCCCGTCCAGGGTCGCGCCGATGGCGGCGGCGTTGGCCGACCCGGAGGAGCCGATGGGCGAGGCAAGCTGCTGTTGCGCCTGCGCGATGACGTCAATCCGTGAGAGCACGGCCTCAATACTCATTCTCTTCACCCATCGGCCCCTCAGCGGGGAACTTAAGTCCGCCGGCGCGGGGGTCCTACCCCCAGGCGCGGCGCGCCACCTCGGCGACGAGCTGGAGCTTGCGCTCCTGCGCGTCCTCGGAGATGGCGTTGCCGGGACCCGCCGACGAGAACCCGCACTGGGTGGACAGGGCGAGCTGATCGCGGGGGTAGAAGTTGCTGGCCTCGTCGATGCGGGCCAGGAGCTGTTCGGGCGTCTCGAGCTCGGCGAACTTGGACGAGACCAGCCCCAGCACCACGACCTTGTCGTGGGGCAGCCCCTTGAGCGGCTCGAACCCGCCCGACCGTGCGTTCTCGTACTCGAGCAGGATGCGCTCGTAGTTGGTCAGACGCGGGAACATGCGCTCGGCCAGGGCCTCATAGCCGCCGGTGCTGATCCACTGGCTGTCGTAGTTGCCCTTGCACAGGTGCACGCCGAAGGTCACCCCCGGCACGGTGGCCAGGTCGTTGAGCATGTCCACGCCCTCGGTGAGGACCCGGTCCATCGGGATGCCGGCGTCGGCCCACAGCTCCTGCTGGGAGGCGTCGACGAGCTGCCCGAAGTCCGGCGCGTCGACCTGGATGTAGGTGCAGCCCATGCGGGCCAGCTCCTCGGCCTCCTCGCGCATGAGGGCCAGCCCGTCGGCGAACAGCTCGAACGGGTCGGAGTAGACCTCGCGCGTGCGCTCCGGGGACCACACCAGGAAGAGCATGAGCGGGCTGGGCAGCGTCACCTTGATGGGGCGCCGCGCCACCGCCCGCGCGTAGGCGAACTCCTCCGTGGTCATCATCCGGCGCCGCGTGAGCTTCTCGGTCACCGAGAGCGGGATCTTGAACACGCTCTGCTCGCCGCCCGCCTCGTCATGGAACGGCACCGGGATGTGGTCAGACGCCGGATCGGGCGTGAGGCCCGTGACGGCCTCGACGAGCTGGTCGATGAAGGTGTGGCGGCGCAGCTCCCCGTCGGAGACGACGTCCATGCCCGCCCCCTCCTGCATGGCGATCGCCTGGTCCACCGCGCGATCCTCGATGCGCTTGTAGTCCGCGGGCGCGAGCTCCCCCGCCTCGGACTGCGCGCGGGCACGCAGCAGGTAGTCGGGGCGAAGCAGCGAGCCGACGGTATCGGCGCGTAGGAGGTTCGGCATGCGGATCGGTCCTTTCCGGTCAGGGACTGGGGGTGGTCGAGACGGCCGCCTCACTGCAGGCGTCGCCCTGGCGCAGCAGCAGGGCCTCCAGCACATCGCCGATGACGGCGTCCGAGGCGCCCGCCGCGTCATGGGCACGCCAGGCGACGAACCCGTCGGGCCGGACGAGGACGGCGCCGGCCGGGGAGATCCCGTACGCGGCGGCAAACGCGCCGCTGGGGTCGCGCAGCTCGCCACCGCCCACGACGTAGGCGTTCAGCGGCACCCCGAGGGCGTCCGCGGCGCGGCATGCGGCGTCGCGCCAGGCCTCGCCGTCCGCTCCGGTCAACAGGACGAATGCCGTTCCGAGGAGATCGAGCGTCGACACTGCCTCGCCGGCGCGCTCCAGCCGGAGGTGCGGCGCGCGCGAGCCCGGGCGGGCTCGGGACTCCGAGGGGTGCTGGTGCAGCCGGGCGTCGCCCCGCTCCAGGGCGATGGCCGCGGAGTTGTAGCGATAGCCGATCTCCATCGACATGTCGTCGACGAGCTCCTGCATGTCCTCGGTCCCCAGATACGGGGCCACCCGGGTGACGTAGCGCGCATACGCCTGCTCGACGGTCAGCTCCCCGATCGCCCGGCGCTCGGCGTCGTAGGTGTCGAGCAGGGCCGGTCCGGCGATGCCCTTGAGCACGAAGGCGAGCTTCCAGGCCAGGTTGTGGGCGTCCTGAACCCCGGTGTTGCCGCCGAAGCCACCGTTGGGCGGCATCGTGTGCGCGGCGTCACCGGCAAGGAACACGCGGCCGCGGCTGTAGCGCTCGGCGCTGTCGGCGACGGCACGCCACGTCGCGATGTCCTGGACCGTGACGGGGATCTCGGGCACGCCGATGGCGGCCCGCAGGAGCTCGAGCGCGCGCGCCTCGTCGATGGTCTCGGCCACCTTGGCCCACGGCGCCGAGGGGTAGGCGGCGATGATCTCCGGTCGTGCGGTGTCACCGACGAGGTTGACGACGAGAAAGCCCCGGTTCCCGGTGCGATCCAGACGGAAGAAGCCGCGCAGCACCGGGTTGGTGACGTAGTTGACGCCCTGGTCGCGCCCCTCGAGCAGCGGGCTGAGATCGACCCCCGCTGTGAAGTAGATGGTGACGCTGTGGGAGAGCAGGCCGTGGCCGCGCATGGCGATGCCGAGCTGCTCGCGCATGGGGCTGCGGTTGCCGTCGGCGGCGACCACGTAGCGGGCGCGGACCGTGGTCTCGGTCTCGGTCTCGAGGTCCACCAGCGTGGCCGTGACGCCCTCGTCATCCTGGACCAGCGCCGTGCACTGGGTTCGGTAGCGCAGCTGCGCCCCCAGCTCCTGGGCGCGCTCGCGCAGGATGGGCTCCAGCGCGTCCTGATCGATGAAGAGCCGGACGGTGGGGCTGAACTCCTCCACCCCGGCGTTGAGGTTTCCGAAGATGCTGGCAATCTCCCGGCCGGCCAGCGACTCGACGTTGTTGATCCCGCCGTTGGGGCGGTACTGCTCCTCAGAGCGCCGCCGCACGCGCTCCTCCAGCCCGGCCGAGCGCAGGATCTCCACCGTGCGCAGCTGGAAATGCCCGGCACGGGGGTGGATCGCGGTTCCGGCATGGCGTTCCACCGCCAGCGCGCGGATCCCGTGGATCCCCAGGAACATGGCGGTCGAGAGCCCGACGAGGCTTCCCCCGATGACGAGGACGTCGACCGTTTGATCGGGGGATTGGATGGGCGTCATTGCGGGTCGGGTAGCCGTATCGCAGCCAGGACGTGCCCGTCAAGCCGCTCACCCCGTATAAGGGGCCGGTTGCTGGGGGCGATGGCCGCCGATTGTTCGTTGCCGTACATTCGCGCGTCGGGCAGCGGATGCCCTTGATCCGTTGGCTTCGCGCCGGCGCGGATTCTTACCTCCGGCCGTGAGCCGGGATGCGATCAGCGGTCGGAGTCGGCGACCGGGGTCAGCGTGAGCGCGGGCAGCTCGCTGACCGGGAGCGTCGGGAGCTCGGTGAGCCGGATCGCCGGACGGCGCCGGAAGCTGCGGCCCGAGGCCGGCAGCCAAGCGGCCAACCCGCCGGTGCCGGGAACCCAGATGGAGATCGCGTGGTAGACGAGCACCGCGCCGACCGACGCCGCCGGCGGTAGGCCGTAGAGGACCAGCGACGCGGCCAGCCCGGTGTCGAGCACGCCGATGCCGGCGGGGACGGGCACGGCGGTGGCGAGATAGCCGATGCAGTAGGCGATCACGACGGCCGGGAAGCCAAGTGGGTGGCCGGTGGCGGCGCAGGCGGCCCACAGGGCGCCCATGTCCAGGCACAGGAAGCCCACCGCGCCGACGAGCCGCCAGTGGGGGGTGCGGACGGCGCTCCAGGCGCCGTGGAGTCCCGCGGCGAGGCCACGCATCGCCAGCGGAGCGCCCGCGCCGAGGCGGCGCGCGCCCCACACGACGAGTGTCGCGCCGCCGAGCACGCCGACCGAGACCAGGATGGGGATGCCGGTGTGGCTGAGATCGTGAGGGCCGCCCGGCAGGCCGACCAGCAGCCAGACGCCGGCCAGTCCGTTGAGGACAAAGCCCACGCCGGTCAGCAGTGAGAGCAGCGCCGCGCATCGCGTGATCAACCGGCGAGCCCCGATCCCATGGCGGCGCAGCAGCACCCCGGTCGCCGCCGCCGACGAGATGTTGCCGCCGGGCAGCACCGCGCCCGCGCCCATCGCGATCCAGGCCACCCGCCGGCTGACCGCACGCGGAGGCTCGGGGAAGAAGCGGCGGAAGATGAGCACGTAGCTCAGGCACGAGCCCACCTCCAGCGCGATGGCGCCCAGCACCCAGGCGGGGCTCATATCGCTGATCTGGTGCAGCACCTCGCCGGGCGGGGCCACCCACAGCAGCAGGCCCGCCGAGACAGCGGCGATCGCCGCCGTGCCGAGCACGCGCCAGCCGGGGCGCCGCCACCTCTGTGTGTGGGCCGTGGCCGCAGTGCCACGCTTGTCGCCGGCCATTGGCCACAGATACTCGCGCATCTGGTCCACAACACTGCCCGCCCTGGTGAAGGTCACACTAAGAAAGCGCCAAACGGCCGGTGAGCGCTATGCCGGCCCGTGGCTGACGGCGTCTGCGCTGTGCCGCCCGCGAGCCAGCCGCCCGCCGGCCGCGGAGAGCAGCGTCCCCGCCAACGCGGTGATCACGACCAGGAACGGCGGGAAGCTGCCCAGCGACACCTTGGCCTGATTGTGGATGAGCTCATGCACCAGCAGCAGTGTGGTGCCGTAGATGACGCCACCGAAGAAGCCGCGGTCAGCCGCGTCCCAGCCGCCGTCGTGCTCGAAGCCGCCGAGGAAGGCGCCCACCCCGGCCAGGATGGCCACCACCCAGTAGCCGACCGCCGAGGCGCCGACCAGGAAGCCGGCGAGAGCGCCGACGAGCGCCGGGATGACCGCGCCGATGATCACCTTCTGGCCCTCGGAGCGATCAGCGAACGGGACGGGACTGAACCTCGCCATACGCCGCGGCACGTTGTCATGTGGGGCGGCCGCGCGCAAGCCTGCTTAAGATCGGTGGATGAACCGTGATGAGCTGGTGACCGTGCAGGGCCCTTTGAAGGAGCGCTATCGCTCAGAGCCCGAGGCCGCTCAGGTGACGCTGAGCGCGGAGGGCGAGTTGGGCGACGGAGTCTCGTGCTCGGTGCAGACCGGCCGGGCGCTGGCCGAGGCCGGGCTGCATCCGGCGACGGGGGGCGACGGCACCCTGCTGTGCTCGGGCGACATGCTGCTCGAGGCGCTGGTGGCCTGCGCCGGGGTCACCCTGCGCGCGGTGGCCACCTCGCTCGAGCTCCCGGTGACCACCGGGCGCGTCCGCGCCGAGGGGGACCTGGACTTCCGTGGCACGCTGGGCGTCGGCCGCGACGCACCGGTCGGCTTCAGCGCCATCCGCCTCTCCTTCGAGCTCGACGGCGACCTCGATGCAGAGCAACTGGCACTGCTGCAGAAGCTGACCGAGCGCTACTGCGTCGTCTACCAGACCCTGGCGAGCGGGCCGGGCCTGTCAGTCAGCTTCGCCTAGGCGCCGCCTGTCACCGCCTCCTGGGCCCAGCCCGTGGCGTGCGCTCCAGTCGACGTGGCCGCCGTGATCACGTCGCTTCCGGAGGGCGTCGGCACGGTGGCGCTGAACGCGCCCTGGCCATCGGCCATCGTCGCCACCACCGTGGTGGTGTTGGTCGCCGAGCCCGGCTGACCCGACGAGACCTCGACGGTGGCGCCGGGCGTGGTGGTCCCGGTCACCGTGGTCGTCGCGCCGGTCGTCATCGCTCCGGCCGACGGCGCGGTGAGCGTCACCGGGACATCGGACGGGGGCCCGGGGCTCAGGTAGCGAGCCCGCGTGATCGCGGGCTGGTCAGACACCTTGCCGGCGTGGAGATCGAGGACGAGGCGCAGGTACTGGGCCTGGCCCCAGATCAGCGGTGCCGCCGAGCCGGCCGCCTTGCCGTTGGTGAACCCGATCGAGGCGGTCGTGGGGTCGGCGCCGAACGGCGAGGCGGGCGTGTTCGGGTCCTCCCAGACCTGCTCGGGCACGTAGCCCAGTCCCCAGGTCATGCGCTGGAAGGTCGCCGCCAGCCCCGAGGCGGCGGCCGTGGCGCCCGCCTGGAGGTCCTGCTCGGCGCGCTCGCCGTCCAGCAGCGGCCACAGGTGACCGGAGCCGACGGCGTGCGGGAACCAGCCCTCGCCGGTGGGCGAGCAGCTGGTGGGATCGGGCACGTAGCAGTCGCCGTAGCCGTCGCTGCTGCCCTTGGCCTTGATGCCGTAGCGATGCCACCCCGGCCCGGAGCTCGTCTGGCTCTCGAGCACCGAGTCGACGACCTTCAGCGAGGCCCGGACGTCGGGATCGGTCGCCGACAGCTCCCCCAGCCGCGTCAGCTCGAGGAAGCCGGCGTCGATGATCGAGCGCTGATCGACGTTGTTGAGGCTGCCGTTGCCCAGGTTGTAGGTCTGGTTGGTGTTGGGGTTGCCCGAGACCGACTCGCGGATGAAGTAGCGCGGCCCGTCGGGGCCCGAGGTGGTCACCGTCCAGGCCTTCACGTTGCGCTGGTACTCATCGGCGGTGGCCAGGTAGAGGTGTGCGCGAGCGGTGTCGCCGGCGGCCTGGGCCAGCTGGCCTGCCGCGACCAGGCCCGCGATCTCGGAGGCGATGGTGGCCGGCGAGTAGCCGGGATGCTCCTCCCAGCGCTCGGCGCCGGTGCTGGGCCCGTGGTCGACGATGTAGTCGGCCGCGGGGCGGATGTGGTCGCGATAGAAGGCCGCATCGCCTGACAGGCCGGCCTCCCATGCCATCAGCAGCGGGTAGGCGACCTCGTCGATCTCCGAGAGCCCGAACGTGTCGGGCGCGACCGCGCCGTCGAGCTCGGAGTCGCGCGGGAAGCTGCCGTCGGGCTGCTGGGTCTTGTTGAACATGAACAGCACCATGTCGCGCGCGGAGGCGAGGTCGCCGTCGGCCAGCAGGCCGGTGAACGTCTCATAGCTGTCGCGCGCGAACACCTCGCGGTAGGTCCATCCGGCGTGCGTGGTCGACGCCGGGACGGTCTGGCCCCACGGGTCCGTCGGCGAGGCCACGAAGGCGCCGATGTTGGTCTTGTCCTCGGCGGCCTTGATGACGTTGGCCGACAGCCAGTAGGTGCTCTTGGCGGCGGTGCTCTCAGCGCCGGAGAAGCCGGGCAGCGTGGCCGGCGGATGCCGCAACGCGGCGTCGTAGGCGTGCCAGCCCGCCTCGTAGGACGAGAGCGTCTGGTTGAACGGCTCGCCGGCGCTGCCCTGCGCGGCGGCCACCGCGCCGCTCGCGGTCGGGGCAAAGCCGAGCGCGAGCGTGAACGGCTGCCCGGGGGTGGTGTCGAGCAGCGCGGTCTGCACGACGTTGCCGTCGGTGGCCGACTGGTAGTCGTTGACCAACGCGTGATGAGTGTCGAGCTGGTTCAGGCCGTCGCTGGGCGTGCCCACGAAGCCGCTGGACTCGGCCAGGAAGGGATGGTCGGCGACGAGCGCGCCGACGACCTGGGCCGCGAACGGGCCCGTGGGGGCCGCGGTGTCCGAGGAGACCAGCGCGGTGCTCGACGGGTCGACCGTGGCGTCGTTGGCGCCGCCATTGGTGGTGCCGCCGCCCCCGCTGTTGTCGATGGTGGCGTCATAGCGCACGTAGACCTTGAGCTTGGAGACGGCGCCGGCGTCGCCGCCGATCGGCTTGAGCGTGGTGTGCACGAGGACGCTGGCCCGCGCCGGATCGGTGATGTAGTCGCTGACCAGGCGGAAGCCATGGGTCCGATCGGTGCTCGTGACCTGACAGACCATGCCGCTCCGGTCGGGAGAGGCCAGCGAGTAGGTCATGTCGCGCTGCTGCAGATCGGCGAAGGTGTGCCCGTCGGTGACGATGTACTGGACCGTGTTGACGTTGGTGGCCTCGATGTTGGGGCTGAACACGTCGGAGAGCACGCCGCCGGCGACGGTGAACCACACCTTGGAGGTGGTGTTGCGCGCGGTCCCGAAGCAGTCCTTGCGCGCCACGTCGAGGTAGGACTGGGCGCCCGGCCCGCCCGGGGCCTGGCCCGACGGCGTCGCGGCGCCCGGGGTCGCGGCGGCCGCTTCGGGCACCGCCGCAGCGGCGCCGACCAGAACAGCTGCGGCCAGTGCGCAGCCCATCGTCCCCAGCGCGCGCCTCGCCCCCGACGCGATCGTCTTGCCGGACATCGGTCCTCCCTCAAGTTCGGTGGCCTCTATGGCATACCCAGGGCCACACGGACGGCAAACCCGTCTGAGATGATCCGGGGCATCGTGCGCGGGCAGACGCACCACACCGGCAAAGGAGCAGCTCGATGACCCTGACGCGTCAGACGATGACCGACGAGCAGCGCAAGTCCGTCGCGGTGGAGTACCTCAAGGCGTTTGACAATGGCGGTGTCACCTCGACCGGCGACAGCATCCTCGAGCTCTTCGCCGTCGACGCCCAGGTGATGTTCCCCAAGTGGGGGATCGCCAACGGCCGCGAGGAGATCGGCAACATGTTCGGGGACGTCGGGGCGACGCTCAAGGCCATCCGCCACGACTACGCCAACTTCAACTGGATCTTCTCGGGCTCTGACATCGTGGTGTGTGAAGGCACCAGCTACGGCGAGCACCAGGACGGGCCCTGGCGTACCGGCGTCCCCGAGTGGGGCGCGGGCCGGTGGTGCGACGTGTTCGAGATCCGCGATTGGCAGATCCAGCGCTGCTTCATCTACCTGGACCCTGACTACGCCGGCAAGGACACGGCCCGCTATCCGTGGCTGGCCATCGCCGACGAGGCGATCCCGGCCTGACCCCGCGCGCGCAGCCATTCGTGTCGCGTCACGATATCGTGACGCGACATGGCACGCTCAAACAGCAAGCTGACCGACGCCGACTACGAGCGCCTGGCGGAACTCCGGTACGGGTTGCGCCGCTTCCTGCATTGGAGCGAGCAGCAGGCCAGGCACGCCGGCATCACGCCCACGCAGCATCAGTTGCTGCTGGCCATCCGGTCATCCCGTGACCCGCGCGGAGCGACCGTGGGCGAGGTCGCCGAGGTCCTGATCATCCGCCACCACAGCGCGGTGGGATTGATCGACCGGGCACAGGAGGCGGGGCTGATCGTGCGCGAGCGTGACCCCGACACGCAATCGGTGGTCCACCTCAAGCTGACCGAGTTCGGCGCGCTGACGCTGAGCGCGCTGTCCGAGGTGCACCTGCGTGAGCTCGCCCAACTGGCGCCGACGATGCAGACGCTGTTCGGCGAGCTGAGCGAGAGTGAAGCCGCAGCCATGATGCTGATGCGGCTGACGCGTTGAGCAGGCCCGTTCGAGAGCGCGTCGAGCACCTGGGCGACTTCTCGCTCACCCCCCGCGTGCTCACCATCACCGCCTGGGCGGTGCCGATCGGCGCCGCTGGCGCGATCGCCGCGCTGGCCCTGCTGCGGCTGATCGGACTCATCACCAACCTCGTCTTCTACCAGCGGATCGACACGCGGCTGGTCGCCCCGGGCGCCGGTCACCACCAGCCGCTGCTCATCCTGCTGGCGCCGGTCGCGGGGGGCCTCATCATCGGCCTGATGGCGCGGTTCGGATCGGAGAAGATTCGCGGCCACGGCATGCCCGAGGCCATCGAGGCGATCCTCACCCGGGGCAGCCGCGTCGATCCCCGCGTCGCCGTGCTCAAGCCGATCTCGGCCGCGATCAGCATCGGCAGCGGCGGCCCGTTCGGCGCCGAGGGCCCGATCATCATGACCGGGGGCGCGGTGGGCTCGGTGCTGGCCCAGACGCTGCACATGTCGGCCGACGAACGCAAGACCCTGCTGGTGGCGGGAGCCGCTGCCGGGATGGCCGCCACCTTCAACGCGCCGCTGGCCTCGGTCCTGCTCGCGGTCGAGTTGCTGCTGTTCGAGTGGCGACCGCGCAGCCTTGTGCCGGTGGTCGCCGCGGTCGTCACCAGCACGCTGCTGCGTGGTCCCCTCATCGGTCATGGCCCTCTGTTCGCCATGTCTCTGACCCACCTGCACCTCACCGCCGGCGACGAGCTGCTCTGCATCCCGGCGGGCGCGGTCGGGGGCCTGCTGGCCATCGCGGCCACGGGGCTGGTGTATGCCTCCGAGGACGCGTTCTCGCGCCTGCGCTTTCACTGGATGTGGTGGCCGGCCATCGGCGGCCTGATCATCGGCATCGGCGGGCTCATCCAGCCGCGCGCGCTGGGGGTCGGCTACGACGTGATCGACGAGCTGCTCACCGGTCGCGCCGGCATGTCGCTGATCCTCGGCATTCTCATCGTCAAGACGCTCATCTGGGGGCTGTCGCTGGGCTCGGGCACCTCGGGCGGCGTTCTGGCGCCCGTGTTCATGATCGGCGGTGCGCTCGGCGCGCTCGAGGCCCACGTTCTGCCCTCGGTGACCCCCGGGTTCTGGGCGCTGATTGGGTTGTCGGCGGTGGTGGGCGGCGTCATGCGCTCACCGCTGACCGGCGTGGTCTTCCCACTGGAGCTGACCCACGCCTGGCCCCTGCTGTTGACCCTGCTCATCGCCGCCACCGCCGCCTACGCGGTGTCGGCGCTCCTGCTCAAGCGCTCGGTGCTCACCGAGAAGGTGGCGCGGCGCGGCCTGCACCTGTCGCGCGAGTACGCGGTCGATCCGCTCGAGGTATTGCTCGTCGACGAGGTGATGCACACCACACCGATCATCGCCCACGGCCAGGAATCCCTGGCCGAGCTGCGGGAGCGCGCCGACGTGCGCGGGCAGTGGCTGTACCCGGTCATGGAGGAGCCGGGCGGGCTGCTGGGCGTGATCCCCCGGCGTCAGCTGATCGAGCTCGACGGCCGCGGGGGGACGCTGGCGGGCGACGCCGCGCTGCCCCCTGCCCTCACCGCCTTCCCCGACGAGACCCTGCGCCACCTGGCCCGGCGGTTTGCCTCCGAGCACGTGACGACCGCGGTGGTGGTCTCGCGCGCCGACCCCAGCCAGATCGTGGGACTGATCACCGTCGAGGACCTGCTGCAGGGCCACCTACGCGACCTGCTCTACGAGCGCCAGCGCGAGCGTGTGCTCCAGCCGCGCAAGCTCCAGATCCCCCGAGCTCCCCGGCGTCCGCAGGTCTAGCATATCGTGCTACGATATCGTGGTACGATTTGATTGGAGGCATTCTCATGCCCAGTGCCGTAGATCCTCGTCACCACGACGTCCGCCAGGAGCGGGTGGGAGGCTTTTCCAAGCCGGTGTCACCGGCCGACCCCTTCGGCAAGTACGCGGGACCTCCGCGCCGCCGCTGGCAGGCCGCCGGCGGCTATGCCGGGACCCCCGACCGACAGCGCCAGGGTTCGTTCGCCGACATCGAGTTTCACCATCGCCGCCCTCGTCGGGGCGGCTAGTCACCGGTCGGATTGCTCGCGGGCGAGGGTTAGGCTGTCAGGGCCGATGGCCGATCCCTCGCTCACCCTGGCCGACCTCGAACGCTGGGAGCTCTTCGGCGCCACCTGGCGCGTCGTGGAGCTCTCAGACGATCGGGCGCTGCTGGACATGTGCGCCTGCACCGGCCAGCTCGTCGAACGCCGCACCTCCGACGATCGTGCGCTGATCGACTACGTGCGGACGGCCGCGGCGGCGGGCGACGACGCCTGAGCAGCGGGTTGCGTCACGCCGACAGGGCCCGGTCGATCCGGCTGGCCACCAGCTCGGCGGCGTCCTCCTCCTGCTCGAGGATCTGCTGCGCGACGACCTCGGTCTCGCGGTCATGCAGACGGCGGGCGAGGCCGCGCAGCGCCTGGTAGACGCCGATCTCGAGGTTCTCCAGCGTGTAGGCGCTGATCGCCAGCTCCGCGGGGGTGCAGGCGGCGCCGGGGGCGAACTCGATGTGGAGCGCCGCCACGCGCACGGCGCCGTCGCTGAGCGCGGGCGGTGACACGTGATGCGCACTCAGCCGCTCGTCGATGAGGCGCAGGTGGCCGCGCGTCTGCTGATGGTGAGCGCGGTAGATGTCGACCGTCGTCTCGTCGGGATCCAGGCGACAGCCCTCCTCGAGCACCCGCAGTCCCATCTGCTCGAGCGCGTGGGCGTCGCTCAGATACTCGATCAGCGCGCCGTCGAGGTCCTGGGACAACATCGCCCCTCGACGGTACCTCCCGGCGCCCGCCGGGGCTCACGAATCGTGATCGTCCGGTTCGTCGCCGTACAACGGTCCGTCGTCGACCACCAGCCCCATCCGCTCGGGATGAGCCAGCGTCTCGATGGCCTGATTGGTCAGCAGCCAGCGGTCCGAGCGCTCGCGGATGAGCAAGCCGGCGCGGGTGAGCCGCTGCAGGCCGATGGTCACCGTGGGCCGATGGGCGCCGATGAGCATGGCCAGGACCTCGTGAGTGAGCGGAAGGGTCACGTACACCCCTGCGGTGCCGACCCTCCCCCAGCGCTCGGCGAGCAGCCAGAACAGGATGAGCAGCCGGACGTAGGCGCGGGGCAGATGGGTGACCGCCTGGGTCAGCGTCAGGTAGCGCGCCCGCTGAGCCACGCGACTGACGATCCGGCTGGTGATCGTCGGCCAGCGCGCGATCCTCAGTACGAACGCGGTGTCGAGTACGGCCAGGCGCGTGCGCTCGAGCACCAGCCAGCTGACCGAGATCGGGAGCGGGTCGTAGTCGCCGTCCGAGTCCCACGGCCGGATGAGATCCGACGGGCCGAACAGCTCGCAGGCCGAGCGCTTGCCCACCTCGACGCGCCGCAGCAGCAGGCCCTCGAGGACGTACAGGCCAAGCCAGCCCGGCTCGGCGCGCGCGACGGTCGCCTGGGTGTCCCAGCTCGGGGGCTCGAGCTCGACCACCGTGGCCACGGCGCGGACCCGCGCCGCGTCGACCTCGGCGGGCGGAACCCCCACGGCGAGGTCGGGGTCGGCGTCCAGCAGGGCCACCATGTGGCGTGGATCAAGCTGTGTCAGCACCACTCAAACGTACCCCCGGCGTCACACGCGTGTCCGCTGGCGAACACCACCGGTTCGCCGGATGACGCGCGCTCTAGGGACGCGCCCGGAGATGGGGTATTCCTTGTATAGAGCTTCACAAGGAGTATGCAAGTGCCTCACAACGACATCACATCTGGCCGCTCAGCGGGCGCTCCGGAGAACCCGATCGCCGACCCCACCCGGGGACGCTCCGCGGGCACCCTCGACAATCCGCTGCAGGACCCCACCCGGGGACGCTCCGCCGGCACCGTCGAGAATCCGCTCTACGACCCCACCGACGCGCGCCAGACCCCCACGCGGTCGCACTGACGTGCCGTACCTCAACTGCGGCCAGTGCGGACTGTCCGTCCGCAGTCGCAACCCCCTGACCGAGCGGGCGTACTGCCCGCGTTGCCGCGCGCGGGGCCGCGTAGAGCCCCTGGTCCGTAGCCCGCTCCCGCTGCTCAGCCGGCGGGCTGAGCGACCAGCGACTCCAGCGGCGTGTCGGTGTCGCGCAGCGCCGCGGCGTCGATCTCCTGGCGTGAGCGGATGAGCGCCTGGACGTGCTCGTTGACGTCCCACACGTTGACATTCATCCCGGCGACGACGCGGCCGTCGGCCAGATAGAACGCGACGAACTCACCGCCCTCGCGGTCGCCGCGGAAGACGACCTCGTCCCAGTCGGTGGTGTACCCCGAGTACTCCATGCCGACGTCGTACTGGTCAGAGAAGAAGTACGGGATCCGGTCATAGCTCACCGCATCGCCGAGCATCGACCGCGCCGCCGCGGGCCCCTGGTTGAGCGCGTTGGCCCAGTGCTCGACGCGGATGTGGCGGTCATAGAAGGGGTGCCAGGCATTGGCGACATCACCGGCGGCGAACACGTTGGGCGCGGAGGTCTTGAGCGCGGCATCGGCCTGGACTCCGTTCTCCACCGTCAGCCCCGCGGCCTCGGCGAGCCCGACGCGGGGGACCACTCCGATCCCGATGACGACGAAGTCGCATTCGATGCGCCGGCCGCCGGCGGTGCGCACCGCGCTCACCGAGCCATCGCCCTCCAGGGCGTCGACGCCGTCCTCCAGGACCATGTCCACGCCGTGACTGAGGTGGACGTCGCGATAGAAGGCGCCGATCTCGGGGCCGAAGATGCGCTCGTTGGGCAGCGCCAGGGGATCGATGACGGTGACGTCGAGGCCCGCGCCACGGGCGGACGCCGCGAACTCACTGCCGATCCAGCCCGCACCGACGACGGCCACGCGACCGCTACCGGTGCTCAGGCGCTCGCGCAGGGTGTCGCAATCGCCGAGCGTGCGCAGGTAGTGCACGCCGTCGAGGTCGGCGCCGGGCACCGAGATCGCGCGGGGCTCGGCCCCGGTGGTCAGCAGCAGGCTGTCGTAGGTGAGCTGCTCGCCGCCGGCCAGCGTGACCGTCGATCCCGACGGGTCGATCGACTCCGCCGTCGTACTGAGGCGCAGCTCGATGTCGTGCTGGCCGTAGAAGTCCTCATCGTGCACGTACGCCTTCTCCCGCTCGGACTTGCCCTGGAGATACTCCTTGGTGAGCGGCGGGCGTTCGTAGGGGTGCTCGGACTCAGCGCCGATGAGTACGACGCGCCCGTCGAAGCCGCGTTCGCGCAGCTCGGCGGCCGCCTTGGCGCCGGCCAGGCTCGCGCCGACGATCACGAATGTCTTCTTGCTCATGGTCTGCCTCCGGTCAAGCTGAGGAATTCCTCGCGGGTGCGAGGGTCGTCGCGCACCAACCCGTGCAGCGCTGAGGTCACGGTCCGGGCGCCGGCTTTCTGCACGCCGCGCAGCGACATGCACAGGTGCTCGGCCTCCAGGACAACGCCGACGCCCTTGGGGGACAGCTCCTCCTGGATGCACGCGGCCACCTGCTTGGTGAGGCGCTCCTGCAGCTGCAGATCACGCGAGTAGCGCTCCACCACGCGCGCCAGCTTGGACAGGCCGATGATGCGCTCGGCCGGCAGATAGGCGACGTGGGCCACGCCGTGGAAGGGCAGCATGTGGTGCATGCACAGCGATTGGAAAGGGATATCACGTACCACGACGAGCTCGTCATAGCCCTCGTCGTTGGGGAAGGTGGTCATGTTGAACGGTTCCGGGGTGAGCAGCTCGGCGAACGCCGCGGCCACCCGGCGGGGCGTTTCCGCCAGCCCGGCGCTGTCGAGATCGGCTCCCAGCGCGATGAGCAGCTCGCGCGCGGCGCGCTCGGCCGCAGGCAGATCAACGCGGCGGGGCTCGGCCGCCACCGCCTGTAGACGGCGCGTGCTCACCGCAGAGCCGTCAGCAGGTCTCGGAGACTGTCGTGCTCCTCGGCGCAGGCCGGGCACCCCGTCAGGTGCTCACGCATCCCGGGGACGTGTCCGTCGGCATCCTCACCGGCAAGCTCACTGTCGACATAGACGTCGAGCAGCTCAAAACATTCCTCGCAGGTGATCTCCGCGCCAGAGGGGCCGAGCAGCCCGGCGACCAGACGCTCGCGCGTGCGGCGTGTCTCGGTCATGAGTCGGCTCCGATGGACGTGCGCAGCTTGCGCCGCGCGTCGTGCAGGGTCTTGTACAGCGCCCCACGGGTGGTGCCCAGCCGCTCGGCGAGCACGTCGATGGGGACCTCGGCGAGCACGAGCGCGCCGAGCACCTCCCGCTGGTGGGGTGAAAGCTCCGTCCGCACCGCCTCGATGACGGCGCGCAGCCGGTCGCGCTGCTCGAAATCCTCGGCGGGGTCCAGCGTCCGTGCCGGCACCGTGGTCCAGGCGTCGGGATCCATCGGCAGCTCGCGTTCCTGCCAGGCACGACGGCGCGTCCGGACTGCCGCCTCGAGGATCGCAAACTTGTACGCCCAGGTGGTGAAACGGCTCTCGAAGCGATAGTCGTCGAGCTTGGCCAGGATCGCGGCGAGCGCATCGTCGGCGCTCTGCGTGGCCAGATCGTCCAGCGCCTCGTGGCTGGCACCCGCCAGCATCGCGCGGCGGCGCCTCAGCTCAAAGCGCGCCGCGCGCAGCAGAAGCTCGTGGAGCCGGCGCGTGGCGTCGTCGCGATCGGCGCCGGTGGATCGCAGCGCTGCCAGCCACGCTCGGGCCTCGGCCTCGCGATCCAGCGTTGCCGGGGCGGTGACGCGCCACACCGTCGGCACGCTACCAGTCACCTGCGCCCTCCCTCCCCTTGGGGGTGAGGCCAAGCGGGGCGTTGAGCGGCGCGAGGATCCGTGCCGCCAGATGCGGGGGACATCCGCGGTCGACGAGCTTGAGCAGCTCGTGCAGGTCGACCCGCTCCTGGTGAGCGAGCACGTCGGCGAGTTCGGGGCCGAACCCGGCACTGAGGAGCCGGCCCTCGCGCCAGTGCACCCAACGCAGCCGGTCTTGGTCGCGCGCCGAGTCCCCCGCCGAGTCGCCGGCGGAGTTCGACGATGAGGTGTTGCCCGTACGCACACCTCTTTAGCGGCGCGCCGCGCCGGTTTCTTACGTGCCGGGGTTCAGCGCTCCTGGGCGAGATGGGTGATCACCCCCATTGCGAGTCCGTGCCCTGGCCACCAACCTCCGGGCCACCGCCACTGAAGGAAGGACCCAAAAATGACAACTCCTGTGCCGCAGCCGGTGATGGGGCGCAACGGCGCCGAAACCCGCGAGACAGCCCAGACACCGATCCGGTGCCTGGTCGTCGACGACCACCCGGCGATCCTGGCCGGGCTGCGCGGCCTGCTCGCCTCCGAGCCCGACGTCGACGTGGTCGACGCCGTCGACACCGCCGAGGCGGCCGCCGAGGTGGCCGCGCAGGTGCCGGTCGACGTCGCCATCGTCGATTACCAGCTCCCCGGACATTCCGGGCTGTGGCTCA
>CAVTSK010000001.1:0-146004 GCA_963737335.1 uncultured Solirubrobacteraceae bacterium | reverse complement strand
CCGGACTCCGTGGCGTTGAACCATCCGTTGACGAGCATCAGATCGCCGAGATGAAGCTGGCCTCCGCTGACGTTGTCCTCGTCGGCACGGACGCGCAGCGCGGACGCTTGGCTGTAGCGCTGGGACTGCTCGCCTGACCACAGCGCCGCCTGGTACCCGCTCCACGCGGTGGCCAGCGTCGCCAGCGACAGCAGGAGGATGGCGCCGAGCTCGAGCCAGCGCTCGCTCCCGGAGCCCTGCGCCTCCTCCTCGGGTGGCGAGTGCTCAGGAGGCTCGCTCAGCTCATGCGGCGCGTGGATGTGGACGTGGGACACGTATCAGACGGGGCTGAGCGTGGGACGCGTCGCGTCCGTGCCCACGCCCATCCTCTCGAGCAGTTGGTCGCCCACGCGCAGTGCATTGGCCATCGCGGTCAGCGCGGGGTTGACCGCGCCGATGCTGGGAAAGACGCTTGTGTCCGCCACGTAGAGGTTGTCGAGCTCGTGTGCCTTGCAGTTGACGTCGAGCACGGACGTCCGCGGGTCTGAGCCAAAGCGGCAGGTTCCCGCCTGATGCGCCACGCCCGCCACCGGGATTTCGTTCTTCAGATAGGCGTGATGGGGCAGCAGGTGGTGGTGATGCATCCCCAGGTCGCCCACCATGGACTTGAGCTGTTCGAACAGGCGGTCCTTGGGCTCGTTGTTGGTGGCCTCATAGGCGATCGTGATCGTGCCGCGCTCGTTGACCGTGACCCGGTTCTCGGCACGCGGAAGATCCTCGGTGGACAGCCAGAAGTCGACCGCGTGGCTGGCGACATCCTCGAGTGACCAGCCGGGCGCGAACCTGGTCTCGCCCGGCTTCTCGCCATGGAACATCGGCGCCTGTGACTTGCCGACCATCTGGATGTTGCCCAGCGGGAAGTCGAAGTCGGGACCGCGGAGGTAGAAGTCGTTGAGCCCGAGCGTCTTCTGGAACACGGTCGGGTTCTCTTCCACCGACAGCGCCAGCACCGCCTGGCTGTTGTGGAACATGTAGTTGCGCCCCACCTGGTCTGAGCCGTTGGCCAAGCCGTTGGGGTGGCGCTCGTTGGCGGACATCAACAGGAGGCGGGCGGAGTTCGCGGCGCCGCAACAGACGACGACGATGTCCCCGCTGACCTGCTCCTGTACTCCTCCGTGGTCGATCACTACGGTGGTGACGCTCGTTCCCGAAGGGTTGGTCTCCAGCCGCACTGCCTGGGCGTTGATCAGCAGTTCCACGTTGTCGTGCTCGAGCGCCGGCCTGACTCCCAGGACCTCGGCGTCGGATTTGGCGTGCACGACGCAGGGGAAGCCGTCGCAGTTGGCGCAGCGCATGCACGCGCTGTAGGGCATGTTGCGCTCGTTGAGCATGACCCCGCACGGGGCGTGGAACGGGTGGTGGCCCAGTGCCGCCAGATCGTCGGACAGCTGCTGGATCCGCGGCTCGTGAGACACGGCGGGGAACGGATATGGTCCGCCGGCGGGCGGCTCGGTCGGATCCTCGCCACGAGCGCCGTGGACGCAGTAGAGCTGCTCGGCCAGGGTGTAGTAGGGCTCCATCACGTCATAGCCGATCGGCCATGCCGGCGACACCCCGTCATGGTGGCGCAGCTCGCCGAAGTCCGCCTCGCGCAGGCGATAGAGCGCCGCTCCGTAGAGCTTGGTGGCGCCGCCAACGTAGTAATGAATCTGCGGCTGGAACTCCTCCCCGTCGGGATACTGCCACGTGTCGGCGGATACGTAGCGGTTGTTGACGAAGACCTCGTCGGCCGAGATGTTCTCCGGCTGACGGGGTAGCCACCCCCCACGTTCCAGCAGCAGGATCCGCTTGCCCGACGGGGCGAGATGACGAGCCAGCGTCCCCCCGCCGGCGCCTGTCCCGATGATGACGACGTCGTAGTGGGTCATGAGACCGCCTCGAAACGCGCCGGAGGGATGGAGCGGCTGAGCGTGCCCGAGGTCGCCGGGCCGAGCCCCTCGATCGCCAGCTCCTCGTTCAGGATGATCCGCGACGCCGCCTCGATGAGGGCGAGGTGTGAGAACGCCTGGGGGAAATTGCCGAGGTGCCGACCGGTCTCGGCATCGAACTCCTCGGCGTAGAGCCCCAGCGGCGACGCGACGCGCAGCAGCCGCTCCATGAGATCGTGCGCGCGCTGGGTCTCGCCGACGATCGACAGTGCCGACACCAGCCAGAACGAGCAGATGAGGAAGGTCCCCTCTTTTCCGGAGAGGCCGTCGTCGGTCTCGTCGGTCCGATATCGCATGGCGTAGCCGTTCTCGGTCAGATCGTCGGCGATCGCCAGCACCGACTTGTGCAGGCGCTCGTCATCGCCGGGAAGGAAGCCGAACAGCGCCGCCAGGAGGGTCGACGCGTCCAGCGCCTCGGTGTCGTAGTGCTGGCGCAGCACGCCGTCCTTCAGTCCGTGCTCGAGGATGTCGGCGTGGATCTCCTCCGCGGTGGCCTGCCACTTGGCCTGCAGCTCCGGGGCGCCCCGGATCGCCGCCAAGTTGGCGGCGCGGTCCAGCGCCACCCAGCCCATCAGCTTCGAGGAGACATAGTGCTGCGGCTTCCCGCGCGCCTCCCAGATGCCCTGGTCGGGCTGACGCCAGACGTTGGTCGCGCATTCGGCCTGCGCCTGCACGATGGGCCACAGGCGACGCGGCAGGCGTTGGCTGTGCACGCAGTGCTTGAGGATGGAGTCGAGCACCGCCCCGAAGACGTCATTCTGGCGCTGGTCGAAGGCGCCGTTGCCGATCCGCACCGGATGGGCGCCCGAATATCCTGAGAGGTCCTCGCGGAAGCTCTCGGTCAGGTCACGGCGGCCGTCGATGCCGTACATGATCTGCAAGCCGCCGTCACTGTTGGGCTCGACGTCGGCGACGAACTGCATGAACTCGTCGGCCTCCCAGTCGAGACCGAGGAGATGCAGCGCCTGGAGCGTGAACGTCGAGTCGCGCATCCACGTGTAGCGATAGTCCCAGTTGCGCTCGCCGCCGGGGGTCTCGGGCAGCGAGGTGGTCGCCGCTGCCACCGTCGCCCCGGTCGGCATATAGGTCAGGCCCTTGATCGTCAGCGCCGAGCGCTGGATCGCCTCTCGCCAGCGGTGGTCGGCGAACGGTCGTGCCCGGTTCAGCCAGCGACGCCAGAAGCCGACGGTGGCGTCGAGCCGCCGCCGGGCGTCGTCGAGATCATCCGCGACGGCGAGCCCGGCTCCCCATCCGAGCACGGCGTAGGACTCCTCGCCGGCCCTGAGCGTATGCCGGGCGCGGACGCGACTGACCTCGATCCCGAGCTTGAGGTCCGTCTGCAGCCGAAACGTCTGACCGGCGCCCGTGGCGTCGGCGGTGTGGACGCTGCCATCGACGAGGGTCCACTCGGCCGGCACGCGGCCGTAGTCGAACGCCGGCTCGCAGATGAGCTCGATCTCGACCTCACCCTCCAGGCATTTCACCGTCCGCACCAGCATGTGGTCGGCGTCCTCGTCGGCGGGCGGGCGGGTGTGGGGCGTGATCTCGTCCTCGTGGGTGGTCGGACCCATGGTCAGCGCCTCGCGAACCTCGATCCATCCCCCCGGCGTCTTCCACGTGGTCACCATGACGTTGGTGCCCGGGACGTAGTGGCGGTCTGATGGGACGGTTACGCCGAACGGCCCGAGGCGGAACAGCCCGGCCTCGCGGTCCAGCAGCGAGCCGAAGACGCTGGGCGCGTCAAAGCTGGGCAGGCACAGCCAGTCGACCGAGCCGTCCGGGGCCACCAGCGCACTCGTATGGCAGTTGGACAGGAAGGCGTAGTTTGCGATGGGCGGGAACGGCGACGGCGCGGCGGCGCTCTGCACGGGACGCGGGGCCGCGGACTTGGCCTTGGCGCTGTCGGACCGGTTGTTGCTGCTGCGTTTCCCCTTCGGAGTGACGGAGGTCATGACGCCACCCACGGGTCGTGCCAGCGCCCGAGGCCGGCGACCAGATCCTCGGCCTCCGCCGGGCCCCAGGAACCCGGTGCATAGGGATGCACCGGCGGGGGCGCCTTCAGCAGCGGCGCCATGACCCGCCACGCCTCCTCGATGCCGTCCTGACGCGTGAACGGTGTGCTGTCCCCATCCATCGCGGCTCCCAAGAGCACCTCGTAGGGGGTCGGGGCCTCGCCGCCCTGCTCGGCGAACTCCATGTCCAGCGTGATCGCCTGCGGCCCATCCTGGTCGGCACGGTGGGCGTCGATCTCGAGCCGGACGCCCGTGGTGGGGTCGAGCTTGACCACCAGCTGACCGTCGGTGGGCGGGCGGGGACTCGCCGACATGAAGCGCAGGCTCGGCGGGCGGCGAAACACCAGCCGTAGCTCGGTCTGGGTGACCGGCAGGCGCTTACCGGTCCGGATCAGGAAGGGCACGCCCGCCCAGCGCCAGTTGTCGATCTCCAGACGCATCGCCGCGTAGGTCTCGGTGGTCGATCCCGCGGCGACGCCGTCGATGTTCAGATAGCCGTCGTACTGGCCACGGACGTAGTGCTGCGGGTCGGCGTCGGCCATGGAGCGGAACACCGCGAACTTGGCGTCCTTGAGCGTGGCGGCGTCCGCGCCGGCGGGAGCCTCCATCGCCGCCATCGCCACCACCTGCATGAGGTGGTTGACGACGACGTCCTGCAGCGCGCCCACCCGATCGTAGAAGTGGCCGCGATCTTCGACCCCGAAGTCCTCGGCCATCGTGATCTGGACGCTGGCCACGTGCTGACGGTTCCAGACCGGCTCGAGCATCGTGTTGGCGAAGCGCAGGTAGAGGAGCTCGTCGAGGCCCATCTTTCCCAGGTAGTGATCGATCCGGTAGAGCTGGGACTCGTCGATGTACTGGTGAATGTCGGCGGCGAGCGCTTGGGCGGAGGCGAGGTCGTGACCGAACGGCTTCTCCACGACGACCCGCGCGTGCTTGGTCAAGCCCGCTTCGGACAGACCCTTGATCACCGTGGCGAATAGAAACGGCGGGATCTCCAGGTAGAACACGGGCCGCTGCGCCGATCCGAGGGCGTGTGCCACGCGCTCGTACGTGGCACCGTCACCGAAGTCACCCTGGACGTAGGCCAGGCGGGCGGCGAAACGGTCGAATATCGCGTCATCGATGGTCTCCCCGGTGCCCTCGATGCACGTACGGGCGTGATCACGGAGGTGATCGACGGACCAGTCGTCCACAGACACGCCCAGCACGGGACAGTTGAGCAGGCCGCGCCGCTCCAGGCGATACAGCGAGCGAAAGGTCATCACCTTGGCCAGGTCGCCCGTGATGCCGAAGGCCACGAATGCGTCGGCTGCCTGAGGCCGCGCTCCAGCCTTGGGGCCCGCTGTCTGAGCATCTTCGACGACTGCCATGGTGGTCTCCTCGCTGCCGCGCGTTCGCGGCTCTGCATGGATCTCGATTGCCGGAAGGTAGGAGGCGGTGCGTCCGTGGGCATCATCCGTTCGGGGTGATGCCTGCTCCTCCGGGGCGAGCTTTGCTCGTTACCGATGGCGAACGATCTCGCACGCTGGCAGTTCGCGACGACGAGCATCTACCACTTTCTGTTCGTGCCCGTGACGATCGGACTGGCGTTCCTGGTTGCCATCCTGCAGACAGCGTGGCATCGGACCGGCGACCCGGAGTATCGCCGGGTGACACGCTTCTTCGGGACGCTGCTGCTCATCAACGTCGCCGTCGGGGTGGTGACAGGACTGGTGCAGGAGTTCGAGTTCGGCATGAACTGGTCGGCGTACTCGCGCTTCGTGGGGGACGTGTTCGGCGCTCCGCTGGCGATGGAGGGGCTGGCTGCCTTCTTTTTGGAGTCGACGTTTTTGGGGCTGTGGCTGTTCGGATGGGACCGGCTGCCCAAGCGGGTGCACCTCGCGTGCATCTGGATGGTGGCGCTCGGCTCGATGCTGTCGGCACTGTTCATTCTCGCCGCCAATTCGTGGATGCAGCATCCGGTCGGTTACGCGCTGAACTCCAAGGGCCAGCCGGTCCTGAACAACATCGGAGCGCTGTTCACAAATCCGACATTTCTGTGGGGCTACGTGCATGTCATCCTGGCCTCACTGGTCACCGGCTCGCTGGTGATGCTGGCCGTGTCGGCCTGGCACCTGCGCAAGCAACGTGAGGTGAGTGCGTTTCAGCGCACGGCCAGCGTGGCGGTGCTCGTGCTGCTGCCCGCGATCCTCATCCAGATGTTCGTCGGTAACAAGCTGGGCGAGATCGAGGCCACGTACCAGCCCGCCAAGATCGCCGCCGCCGAAGCCCAGTGGACCAACTGCCAGCCCTGTTCATTCTCGGCGTTTCAGATCGGCGGCGGCCAGAACGACCAGACGCCGACGCAGATCATCGCCATCCCACACCTTCTGTCGGTGCTTGCCACCGGTACGTTCGACGGGCCGGTCGAGGGCCTGGACCAGCTCCAGTCCCAATATCAGAAGAAGTACGGCCCGGGCAACTACATCCCGGATGTGTTCATCCAGTACTGGTCCATGCGCGTCATGGCGTATCTGGGCTCCTTAATCGCGCTGCTGGCGCTATGGGGCGGATGGCTGGTGCACCGCGGCACACTCGGCCGCTCGAAGTGGTTCCTGCGCTTGGGGCTGTGGGCGGTGGTCACGCCGTTTCTGATGAACACCGCCGGCTGGCTGCTCACCGAGAGCGGCCGCCAGCCATGGATCGTGCAGGGCCTGATGAAGACGGCCAACGCCAACTCGCCGGGGGTGACCGCCACTGATATCTGGATCAGCCTGATCACCTTCGTCCTCATCTATCTCGCACTCGGCGCGGCGGATCTCCTCCTTATGCTCCGCTATTCGCGACGTGGCCTCGAGGACGAACCGGCCCCCGGATCTGAACCCGGCGCGGACGGAAGCCCCGGCGCTGCCGCGGTGCCCGCACTCACCTATTAGAGGTCCGATGCAGCTTCACACCATCTGGTTCGTCATCATCGTCATCTTCTGGGTCGGGTTCTTCGTGCTCGAGGGATTCGACTTCGGCGTCGGCATGCTGCACACGGTCGTCGGCCGGACGGAAACTGACCGGCGCGTCGCGCTCAACACGATCGGGCCGTTCTGGGACGGCAACGAGGTGTGGCTGGTGGTGGCCGGTGCCGCCACCTTCGCGGCGTTCCCCGGCTGGTACGCGACGATGTTCTCGGCGCTGTACCTGGCGCTGCTCGTGGTGCTCGCCGCCCTGATGGCCCGCGGCGTGGCGTTCGAGTACCGGGGCAAGAGTGAGAACCGCCGGTGGCGTAGCACGTGGAGGTGGTGCACGAGGATCGGCAGCCTCCTCATCCCACTCCTGCTCGGCGTGGGATTGGGTGACCTCCTGGCCGGCCTGCCGATCGACCAGAACCACGACTTCACCGGTGGCTTCCTGGACCTGCTGACGCCGTACGGCCTCTGGACCGGACTGACGCTCGTCGCGCTCTGCCTGCTGCATGGCGCGATCTTCCTCAAGCTCAAGACGACCGGCGCCGTGCGCGAGCGCGCGCGGTCGCTCGCCGGGCCCCTGGGCTGGGCCGCGGTTGCGGCCGTGATCGGCTTCGTGATCTGGACCCGGGTGGTCGCCAACGGCGCGGATATTCCGGGCCCGGTGGAGATCTTGGCGTTGATCGCAGTGATCGCGGCCGCGCGTCTGGCCGTGTCCGAGCACAACGACGGATGGGCCTTCGCCTCCTCGGCGATCGCCATGGCCGCCACCGTGGGATCGATCTTCATCGACCTGTATCCCAACGTGATGATCTCCACCACGAGCGCCGCCTACAACCTGACGGTCAACAACTCAGCTTCAGGCTCCTACTCGCTGAAGGTCATGACCATCGCCGCGGTGATCTTCTTCCCGGTCGTGCTGCTCTACCAGGGATGGTCGTTTCACGTGTTCCGCGCCCGGGTCACGGCGCCCCCGGAGCAGGCCGAAGCCCCCGCCGCTCGGCCTGCCACTCCGACCGCCTGAGCGTCTAGCGGCGGTCCCGGCGGTCCTCGCGCCGATCCCCGCGACGGCGGACCCCGCGAGTGACGACCGCGGCTGTCCCGGCTACCGCGGCGGTACGAGCCACCGGCCGCGGTCCGAGCACGCCTCGTCTACCGATTCGACGTCTGCCAAGCATTTCAGACTCCCTCTTTCTCGTTTGCCTCATCGGCCTCGATTGCCGCCGCGAGGGCCTGGATCGGGATCCGGCCGCTGGCCACGAGCTGACCGCCTGACCTGCGTACGGCCGACCCGAACGGCGCGGCCCAGACGTTCTCCCAGACCAGCACGGCGGCGACGCTTCCCGGCTCCAGGGCCGCCCCGATCGCCTCGACATCCTCCTCGGCCAGCAGCAGCGCGAGGCCGGTCTCCAGCTCGCGCAGCCCGCTGAGATCGGTGTCGCCGAAGTCGTGGGTCTCGAATCCCTCGACGGTGCCGTCCATCTCCTTCTTGAGCAGGACGAGGTCCAGCACGCGGACCACGTCCCGGTCGATCAGGGCGGACAGCTCGGTCGCCATCTCACCTGAGAAGTCGGCCTTGTCGGCCGGAAACTCGACCACCACGTAATCGACGGGCCCAAGCTCGTCTACATCGCTGTCACTCATTCCTACCTCCATCGGTCGTTACGGAAGCGCTCAGCTGAAGGAGCGCCGAACCTGGTCGTCGACCGCCGCCACGGCCCCGACGTACGCGGCGTGGGTGCCGAAAGCCGTCGCGATCACGCTCGGCGGCCAGCGCCAGGGCGGAGGCGTCCGGCCGAGCAATGGGAACATGGTCAGCGTCGCGGTCATCAGCGTCGCGCCAAAGGCAATGCTGGCCCGCGGCTCGCCGATGCGACGACGGAGCAGCCCGTGCCACATCCCGAACGCCGAGCCGTAGCCCCAGCGCAGCGCGAGCCCGAGGTCGTTGTCCTCGCGGGCGGTGGCGGCGGGCAGGTGCATGATGCCGGCAACGATCTGACCGGGCACCAAGCTGTCGTCGTAGTCCAGCGGCTTGTGGAAATTGGGCCGAAGCCGGCGCTCGGTGGCGTAGGCCAGCGTCATCGTCGCTGTCCCGGCAGCTCCGGCGATCAGACTGCGGACCGGCCATGGCATCGTCATCTGCCCGCAGTCTGGGCGCAGCCAGTGAGTGAGACATCACCTGAATCGGATGAACCATGCGGGATGCTCACTGCCCCCGCGTATGCCTGCGGGCACCATTGCTCAGCGCCGCCGGCCGTGTGATCTTTACCCGCACTGCTGGCGGAGAGTTCACGCCAACGCGAGGGCCTGGAATCACGTATCTCAATTGCCCCCATTGCGGCTTGACGATCAGGCCAAAGGCGGACTGGCTGGCGGTTGAACACTGTCCGCGGTGCATCGCGCGCCGTGGCGTCCTCGTGACGCTGTTCGCATCGTCGCTGCCGGCAGACGCGCTGTACGCCGAGCACGCCAGACCCGGTCCCCGTACCGAACCTGCGGGCCCGCAGCCGGCGCCGGCGAGCTGATCGGCGATCAGCCGGCGGGCGTGTGCCCGACCGGCCGGGTGCGCGGCCCGCCGATGCCCTGCGTGTCGGCCGCGCTGGCCCGATCGAGGTCCACCGAGTCTCCGAAGGACTGCGCGACCGTGGCGTCGAGGCGCGCCAGCTCGTCGCGGACCGCGGCGCGGCACTCCGGCCGCACCTCCGCGTGCAGTTCCTGGAGCAGCGCCCGCATCCGGCGCATGATCTGGATCCCTCCGTTCCCGTACTCGCGGATCTCGTTGACGGTCAGCGCGAGGTACTCCTCCCAACTGCGAGCGGGAACCACCACCCCTCGGTGCGGGCGGTCGCGGCCGTTGCTGTCCCAGGCGCTGACCGGCAACTCGGTGGTGCCGACGAGACGGAGGGTCTCCCCGAGGTAGTCGAGCACCTGCACCGCGGTCGTGGGGTCGTTGACCGCAGGCGAGAGGGCGCGGTTGGCGACGTCCACCAGGATGCGGATGGCGAAGGCGGGGTCCTGCTCGATCGTCCGCTCGTCTCCGAGCGCGACCATGTCGGCGAGATGTCGCTCGGCGCGAGCGCCGTGCGCCCCGCCTCCGTAGACGTCGATCAGCGTGGCGCCGGACGGCACGAAGTCCCCGATGGCGTGACGCAGGACGATGAGGCAATCCTCCTTGCGCGCCCAGCGGACCAGCGCGTCGGCGTGGACGCCCTGGATGGCCCCCGGCCTCGGGCTGCGTACGGTGATCGAAGGCGCCTCCCCCCCTGCATCGAGTACGCCGATGAAGACCTCGGGGTGGGCGGCGCGGTCGACCTCGTAGGCGAAGTTCCGCCGGAAATACTCGTGGACGAGAGCCGCCACCGCGACCGGTCGCAGGCGGTGCAGGTAGAGGTCCAGGAACACGAGGAACGTCAGCAGGCTTGCCACCACGAGCACGCCGGCCACCGACACTCCGATGTTGGGGACGAAGTTGCTCTCCACGCGACGCATGAGCGAGAACGCGAACGCGAGCGTGCCGACGAGTAGGGCGAGCAGGACCTTGAGCATGCGGTCTCGGTACCACAGCCGCATATAGCGAGCCGAGAAGGCGCCGGTGGCCATCTGAACCACCAGCGTGGTCACGGTGACGACGAATCCGGTCAGCGCCGCCATCGCCCCGACGATCGCCGCCAGGACCGCGGTGGCCGTCGACGCCGAGTACTGGAACTCGGCTGACACGTGGGTGCTCTTGTCGACGTGAGCGTCCACCAGGCCCAGCACCGTGCCCAGCAGGGCACCCACCAGGGGCAGCACCCAGAGCGAGTCGCGCAGATACAGCCGGATCCGGAAGCCCCTGCGCCAGCTCATGTCGAGGAGGTAAAGCAGGTCTCACGTGCCCACATGCGGGCGTACGCTCCACCCAGGGTGACCAGGTCGGCGTGGCGGCCGCGTTCCACCGCTCGGCCACCGTCGAGCACGATGATCTCGTCGACGGCCTGCAGGCCGGCGAGCCGGTGGGTGATCAGCAGCGTTGCCTGCGGCGCCCTGGCGTGCAGCAGATCGGCCACGAGGGCGTCCGCGGTCAGAAGGTCGAGATGCTCGCCGGGCTCGTCGACGACCAGCACCGGGAAGTCGGCCAGCAGGGCACGGGCCAACGCGAGCCGCTGGCGCTGACCGCCGGAGATCTCCGCGCCGTGGACGCCGACCCTCGTGTCCAGTCCGGCGGGCAACTCCGCGATCCACTCCAGCAGCCGGGCCCGGTCCAGGGCGTGGAGCAGTTGCGCCCGGGTGGCATCCCGCCGGGCGAGGCGCAGGTTCTCCTCCAGCGTCGTGTCAAAGATGTGTGCGTCCTGGGAGACGAGACCCACGACTCGCCGGTACTCGTCGCCGGCCAGGTCGCTGACCGGGATGCCGTCCAGCGTGACGGACCCTCCCTCGTCGGGCAGGAACCGCAGCAGGACATTGGCGAGCGTCGACTTCCCGGCGCCGCTGCTGCCGACCACCGCGACGCTCCGGCCCGAGACGAGATCCACGTCGAGCCCGCTCAGCACCCACGGGCTGTCCGCGCCGTAGCGAGCGTGCAGCCCGCGCACGCGCAGAACGTGGCGCGTCGCGCCGAGCGGCACGGGACGCGGATGCTCCGGTTCGGCGACCGCTGGAGCGGTCTGCAGCAGCTGGAGCGTGCGCGCAGTGGAGCGACGAACGCGTTGCAGCGTCTGTGATGCCGCCGGGAGGTCGGCGCCGAGCTCGAACGCGGCCAGCGGCACCAGAGCGATGACGGCCAGGAGCACACCGTCGAGGACCCCTGCGCGCACCGCCGCGACGCCGACCAGGAGTCCGCCCCACATGGCCAGTCCAGAGAGCAGGATCGCGACGCCCTGGCCGACCCCCGCGGTGCGGGCGGCGCTGGACACGACCCGGACGAGCCGGGACTCGCTGGCCGCAACGCGCCGGCGCTGGGCGTCGACCGCGCCGTACGCGATGAGCTCGGGTGCGCCTTGCAGCAGGTCCACCACGGCCACCGTCAGCTCGCCCCGCGCGGCCGCTCGCTCGGATTCGGAGCTCGCTGCGAGCCTGCCGGTCAGCCACGTCAGGGCGGTCGCGGCCAGGATCAGCGTGGCGAGGAGGATCAGACCGGCGGCGGGCAGGATCCACCAGATCAGCAAGACGGTCCCGACGCCGACGATCAGCGCGATCGCACACGCGGGGATCACCCGCAGCAGGACATCCTGGAGGGAGTCGATGTCGTGGACGATCCGCGCCAGCAGGTCTCCGCTGCGAAAAGCGACCAGCCCGGCGGGCGCCAGCGCCTCGAGTCGCTCGTAGGAGCGCGTGCGCAGCGCCGCCAGCGACCGGAAGGCGGCGTCGTGGCCGATGAGCCTCTGCTCGTAGCGAAACAGCCCGCGCGACAGGCCAAAGAACTGCACGGCGACGATGGCGATGGCCAGCGCGGACTCCGGCGGGCGCTGCGAGGCCCGGGAGATGAGCCACGCCGAGGTGGCCATGAGTCCGATTCCCGCGCCGAGTGCTCCCGCGCCCAGCAGGGTCGCGAGAGCCAGTCGTCCGGCCACAGGACGGGTCAGCGCCAACCCCAGGGTCGCCAGGACCGGCGCCTGCGGGCCGGTCAGCTCGTCGGACCGCGCCGGATGACCCGTATTGGACCTCATGCCGCCACCGCCACCGCGCCGAGCTCCAGCACGCGGTCGGCCAGCGTCACCAGGGCCGGCCGGTGCGCCACCAGCAGGACGGTACGGCCCGCGACGAGCCGTCGCAACGCTGCCAGCACCTCGACCTCGGTCGCGCCGTCGAGGTTGGCGGTCGGCTCGTCGAGCAGCAGGAGGGGTGCCTCGCGCAGAAAGGCGCGCGCGAGCGCCACCCGCTGACGCTCGCCCACCGACAGGCCGGCCCCGTCGTCGCCGAGAATCGTCTCAAACCCTGCCGGCTTGCTCGCCACCACATCGCTGAGGCCGGCGGCAGCCGCGGCCGCGGCGATCTCCGCGCTTGACGCGTTCGGTTGCCCGAGGGCAATGTTGTCCGCGATCGATGCCGCAAACAGATGTGGTCGCTGCGGCATCCACGACACCTGTGCGCGCCAGGCGTCGGGGTCCAGCTTGGCCAGGTCTGCGCCACCCACGCGCACCGACCCTGTCTGCGGCGAGGTGAAGCCGAGCAAGACCGCGAGGAGCGTCGACTTGCCACAGCCGCTGGGCCCCGTGATCGCCACCACCTCTCCCGGCGCGATGGTCATCGAGATTCCGTCCAGCGCGGGTCGCGGGCGTCCGGGGTACCGGACGCCGAGCCCCTCGATCTCGATGTTGCTCACGGCCGGGTCCGGAACCTCTGAGCCACTCCCGTGCTCCGGAACGGGCATCTCCAGTACGGCAAACACCTGCCGTGCCGCCGCGACGCCCTCGGCGCTGGCGTGGTAGTTGGCACCGAGCTGTCTCAGTGGCAGGTAGGCCTCGGGAGTCAGTATCAGCACCATGAGCGCCGTGCGCAAGCCAAGGTGGCCGCCCATCAGCCGCAGGCCGATCTCGACTGCGACCAGCGCGACCGAGAGGGTGGCGACCAGCTCGAGGATCAGCGAGGAGAGGAAGGTGACTCGCAGCGTCGACATCGTGGCGCGCCGGTACTGATCGGTGACCACGCCGACGGCCTCGATCTGCGCCTTGGCTCGTCCGAACACCTTCAGCGTCGGCAGGCCGGCGACGACGTCCAGGAAATGGCCGGCCAGCTGTTGCAGGGACCGGAGCTGATGCTCCATGCGCTCGCGCGTGGCCGCGCCGACCAGGGCCATGAACAGCGGGATCAGCGGCAGCGTCGCGGCGATGATCAGCGCCGAGATCCAGTCCTGTGCGCCGATCGCCGCCAGCACCGCGATCGGAACGATCGCGGCCAGGCACAGTTGCGGCAGGTAGAGCGAGAAGTAGCCGTCCAGGGCGTCGATCCCGCGGGTGGCCAGCACGGCGATCTGACCGGTCCACCGACCCGCGCCGCGTGCGGGCCCGAGGGCGGCGACGTGCTCGAGCAGGGCGTCGCGTAACTGGGCCTTGACCCGTGCCGAGGCGCGGTCGGCCATGACCTCGCGCCCCCAGCCGAGGGCCGCGCGGGCCACCACGACCGCGAGCAGGACCGTGAACGGCAGGCTGAGCGCAGCGATGCCCTTTCCGCCGGCGAAGGCCGCGGCGATGATGTCCGCCAGCAGCCAGGCCTGCACGATGATCAGCATCGCGACCGCGGTGCCAACGACGACCAGCGCGATCAGAAACGGACGGGTTGCCCGGGCGTACGTCAGCAGCCGTGCGTCGATCGCTCGGTTCACCAGTTGAAGATCCCGCGTCCGATCAGGAGGATCCCGGCGACGACGCTGACGATCAGTGCCGCTCGGCCGCCGTTGCGGCTCAGCCAGCCGTTGAAGCCCGCGACGGCCGCAGCGGTGCCGTCGGGGTTGGTCGCGTAGCCGACGAGCGGGACCTCCAGCAGGAGGAGCATGACGACGTTGAACCCGATCACGGCCAGCACCGTCGCCGCCGTGCCGAGGTTCTGCTTGGCGAGTCCGTCCATGCCCGCGATGTAGGAGGCACCCGGGAAGCTCAGGAGCAGGCCGACGAAGAACGTGTCCCGAGCCGACCCTTCGCTGAGGATGCGCTTCCACCGCGGCGGCGGCTTGTCCTTCGCGCGTTCGCGCTTGCGCGCGGCCCGGGCGCGCCGGCGGGTGTCACGGCCGGTACCGACGACGAAGGCAACCACCAGGATGACCGCTCCCAGCGCGACGTTGAGGATGGGGTTGACGGTGTGCTTCGCGGTGCTGGCCGCGCTCGAGCCGTGGAGCGTGAACACGAGGATGATGCCGCAGGTGACACTCGTCACCATCGCCCCGACGAGGTAGCCCGAGAGCAAGCGCTTCGGTTTCGTCAGCGACAACATCAGCGTCGTGGCCGCCAGCAGGGTCGGATTGAGCGCCGCGGTCAGCGACAGGGTGAACACGCGGCCCACCGTGCGATGGTGTGCTAGGGGAGGCCCAACGACATCATCCGATTGAGATGAGCCATCCCTGGTGTCAGAGGCCGGCCTGGGCGACGATCTCCCCGGACTTGACGGCCTTGGTCAACCGCTTGTAGTCGCGCTGGTTCTGCTCGGCGTAGGCGCTGGAGAACTCAACGATGGCGCGGTCGAAGCTCATGCCGCCGCCGAGGTAGGCGGCGATGGCGATCCGGTCCCCGCTGCGAGCGTGGGCGCGGGCCAGCGTCCAGCCGCAGAGCTTCCCGTACATGGCCATACCCGTGGGAACCATCTCCTCCACCTCCGCCGAGCCCTTCCAATCGCGCAGCTGACGGACGTAGAAATCCCGCGGCTGGCCGTCGAAGCCCTCCTTGACGTGCAGCCACCCGAGGAAGATGTCGCTGTTGGCCTGCATCGTCCGCTGCCCGACGACCACGCGCTCGCCGTGGTTGGCGAACTCACTCGGCCCCAGGTACGGCTCGAACACCGACGCCTCGGCCTCCTTGATCTGGAGGAACAGCGGGTCCTGCTCGTCGCGGCCGAGCAGCAGCGCGATCCACGCCCGCGTGCCGACGCTGCCGACCCCGACGACCTTGCGGGCCACGTCGACAAGGTGGTACCCCTCGAGCAGATCCCGGCGGTGGGCCTCGAGCGTCTCGCGGTAGGCGCGCAGGAGCAGGGTGAACGCCTCGAACATCACCTCCGCCTCCTGGCCGGTGCCGAGCTGATCGTAGGGCACGATCAGCGGTGACAGGTCGGCGATCCTCAGCTGGCCATCGACCGTGACCGTCAACTTGGAGAACGCGGACATACTGTCGCGAGTGCGTGCTTTCGCGATCGCCTTTGCGGTTCGTTTGGCCTGCTTGCGATCGAGTTGCGCGCGAAAGGCCTCGAGGGTGGCGTCGATGTCCAGGTGCGCGTACCAGACGTCGAGGTTGCCCTGGCCCGCGAACATCCGCATGGCGGTGCGGTACTGGCCGACCGTGGCGAGCACGATCTCCTCCTGGTCCTTGACCGCGTAGCCGTTGTTGACGGCGGCGATCTGCATGCTCGCCGCCAGCCGCTTGACGTCCCATTCCCAGGGACCGGGAAGGGTCTCGTCGAAATCGTTGAGATCGAACACGAGCCGCCGCTCCGGCGACGCGAACACTCCGAAGTTCGATAGGTGAGCATCACCGCAGCTCTGCGCCATGAGGCCCGAGCGCGGCGTATCCGCCAGGTCAGCGGCCATGATCATCGCGGCTCCGCGATAGAACGTGAACGGCGAGACGAGCATCCGGCCGTAGCGGATCGGGACCAGCTCGGGGACGCGCGTGCGCGCCTGACTCTCCAGCACCTCGAGCGGATCGGCACGGCCCGGTGGCGGCGCGAACGCCGCGTGACCGGCCCGCGGCACCTCGGCCCGCGCCGCCTTGCCTCGCTGCACGCGCTCGGCGACGGACAGGTGCGGCACCGCGCCGCCGCCGTTCGACGTCGCTGCCGACTGTGTGGTCACCGTTGCTGTCGCCATCGTCCACCCTCACTTCGAATCGCAGTGGGGCCGATGCTTCCACACCCGTTCGGACTCGACGATGGTGCGCGCACCACTCTCGCGCGAGTGACCCTCACCCGCATCGGGTGACGCGCGGCGCCTGATCGCTGGTCACGATCGGGGCCGGCCGGGCACGTAGCCTCACGTTCCCGGCCATCCCCGTGATGCGGATCGACCTCGACATGCCCGTCTCCTGCGTCGACGGTGCCGTGGGCGAGTTGGCGGACGTCATCATCGACCCGCGCTCGCGGCGCCTGACGCACCTTGTCGTCGCGCCGCACGACCAACGCCATCGCGCCCGGCTGGTACCGACGCAGAGCGCGCGGGCAGGCGACGTGGAGGGACTGGCGGTGGACGGGCTCGGGCTTGACTGCACGGTCGCCGCATTCCGCGGTTCTGAGCCGATCCAGGAGTCCGCCTACATGCGCATCGGCGAGCCCATCGAAGCGGGACCCGACTGGGACGTTGGGATCCAGGAGGCCTACCCGCTGGCCGAAGCGGGTGGCCTCGGCCCGGAGATTCTGGGCTCGGGGGTGGCGCTCGAATATGACGAGCACGTGGGCATCAACTACCACCGGATCCCGAAAGGGGAGGTGGAGATCCGGCGCTCGAGCAGTGTCACGTCGGCCGACGATCATCACGTCGGCCACGTCGTCGGCTTCGTCATCGATGACGACGATCGGATCACGGGATTCATCCTGGAGCACGGCCATCTCTGGGGCAAGCGGATGGTGCCGGTCGAGGCGGCTGCGGTGGCCCGCTTCGAGATCGACGAGCTCGTGCTGACGCTCTCCGGCGACGAGGTCGGAGCGCTCGAGCCGCTCCCTGGTCATCACCACCACTGGAGACTCTGACATCAACGCAAAGGAGTGATCCGATGAGCGTCGCCACCGAGGTCCTCACCCGCTGGAACGCCGGCATGGCGAGGGACGCCATCGTGAGCTTCGTCGAGCAAACCGCGGCGCAGCTAGTGCCCGTCGAGGAGCGGGTGGCCGTCTTCGATAACGACGGCACGCTGTGGTGTGAAAAGCCGCTGCCGATCCAGGCCGATTTCATCCTTCGCCGCTTGCTCGAGATGGCGGAGGCCGATCCCGCGCTGCGCGAGCGCCAGCCGTGGAAGGCGGCCTATGAGCGCGACTATGCGTGGCTGGGCTCGGTGATCACCGAGCACTACGCCGGAGACGACAGCAACCTGCCGACGCTTGCGGGCGGCATCCTGGCGGCGTACGCCGGAATCAGCGTCGACGACTTCGAGGCGCGGGCGGACGCGTTCCTGCGCACCACCCGGCATCCCACACTCGAGCGCGGGTACCTGGAATGCGCATACGCGCCGATGGTCGAGCTGCTCGGCTACCTCGAGGCCAACGGCTTCACCAGCTACATCGCCTCCGGGGGCGGGCGCGATTTCATGCGGCCGATCACCCAGGAGGTGTACGGCATCCCCCGCGACCGCGTGATCGGGAGCGCGACCACGCTCGAGTACACCAGCGGTGACGCCGGCGGCACCATCACGCACAAGCCCGAACTGGACTATCTCGACGACGGGCCGCAGAAGCCGATTCGAATCTGGAGCCGCACCGGCCGGCGCCCGCTGCTGTCCGCCGGCAACGCCAACGGCGACATGCAGATGTTCGAGTTCAGCCACCACGAGGACAGGCCGCACCTGAGTCTGCTCGTCCTCCACGACGACGCTGAGCGCGAGTTCGCGTACACCGCCGGCGCCGAACAGGCGTTGGAGCGAGCTGACAAGAGCGGCTGGACCGTCGTCAGCATGCGAGACGACTGGAGCACCGTCTTCTGACCGATCCGCTCACAGCGCGGTGCGCTGCCCGGGCATCAGGATCCGCACCTCCGTGCCCGGCACGGAGTGCATGACGGCGGCGGCGAAGGCCCGGGCCGGCGCCACCGGGTCAAGCCCGCGCTGAGCACCCCACGCGCGCAGCGTCCCCCAGTGGATCGGCACCGCGAGGCGTGGTCTGATGCGGGCGATGGCCTCGGCCGCCCGGGCCGGATCCAGGTGCCCGGCGGGGATGCGCGGCCCCCATCCCCAGATCGGGACAAGGGCCACGTCCACCTGTCCCGCGAGCTCGGCCATGCCGGCGAAGAGGTCCGTGTCTCCCGCGAAGTAGACGCTCTGCGGGCCGTGCAGGAGGTAGCCGAGGGAGGTCATCGGTGACGAGAAGGGATCACGGCGCCCGTCGTGTGCGGCGTGGACCCCCTCGACCACGACCCCGGCGACCGCGATCCTGCCGCCCTCGTCGAGCTCGGTGACCCGGTGAGCGCCGGCGCGCCGCGCCACGGACGCGCATCCGCGCGGGACGACCGTCGGGCAGTCAGCGTCGAGACGGCTCAGGGAGCGGTGGTCCAGGTGGTCACGATGCGCATGGGAGATGAGGATCGCGTCGAGCGGCGTGAGATCGTCGATCACCGGGGCGGGCTGGCGGCGGCGGACGTGGAGCACCCCGCCCAGCAGCGGATCGGTGAGGAACCGGCTGCCGGCGAGCTCGACGAGCACGGTCGCATGCCCGACGTAGGTGAGGGCGCTCGGGCGTGCCGGCACTACTCAGAGCGCGGTCACGTTCTCAGTGGCGGACACCGGCCGGGGCTCCTCCTCCAGCAGACGCCGCCAGCCCATGAGCACGTCGTGAACAGCCGCCGCACCGACAATCGGCTCCGACGGTATCGGCAGGTCGGCGGGGTAGAGCAGGAACGGCCGCGTCTGCGGGCCGCCCAGACCGCCGTGGAAGGAGATCAGCTCCTCGAAGGCGCAGCCCCGTTCGAGCTCGGGGTCATAGAAGCTGCCGACCATGATGTCGGCCACATGCTCGAACCCATCTGTGCGCAGCAGGTGCGCGGGCGCGTTGGGAGAGAACTGGGCCAGCGGATCCGTGCCCACGACACGCTGCTCCGCGAGATAGTGGACCCCACGTGACGTCATCGCCAACGGCCCGTGCTCGGACGATCGCACCAGGAGGAACCCGATGTCCGGGTGGTCTCCGAGCGCCGACAGGAGTTGTGGGTGGCGCTGCTCGATCTCCTCCATGGTCAGACGCCGCGGCTCGTCCATGAGGTAGACGAGCCCGAGGTTGCCGGAACCCAGCACCACGACGTGAGAGTCGCCCACCGCGCCGCCTGATCGCGGCGACGGGCCGCGGGCGGTGGCCTCCTGGAACGCCTGGCCGACGGCTTCATCGTGCTCGTCGCCGCCGCCGACCGCGGCCACGCTCCCCCGCGACAGCGAGCGCTGGACGAGTTCGTCGAGGCCGTAGCCGTTGCGCTGCTTGAACGTCTGGCCCTGCGTCTGGCCATGGTCAGAGAGGACGACCAGCTTGTAGGGGCGCGGCGCGAAGCGCCGGGCGCGCTCGATACGCCCGAACTGCTGGTCGAGCTTGCGCAGTGCCTCAAGCGTGTCGACGCGCTCGAGGCCCGAGTGATGGGCCACCTCGTCGTAGCTCGAGAACGTGGCATAGACGGCGGGACGGCCACGCATCATGTCGCCCAGAACCCCGTAGACGATCAGGTCGCGCACGACGACGCAGAGCGCCGCGCGCAGGAACGGATAACGCCCTCCGCGCTCGCCGCGAGGGATGACCCCCCGACGCCGCTGCCTGATCGCCGCCGAGTACTCCAACAGCACCTCCCAGGTGAACAGCACCAACTCCCGCGTGACGTTGAAGCCGTTGGCCAGGAACGCCCGGTAGCCGGGATTGGCGCGCTTCTCCGCATCCATCCGGCTGACGGTGAGGATCACCTCGTCGGCCTCGCCCGAGAGCAGGTTGCCCCGGCTGGCGCCGCCGCCGGTGAGCAGGCCACGACCGGTGGCGAGGCGCCGCTCAATCTCGGCGCAGTCCGCCGGCGCCGAGCACGACATGACCTTGCCCGTAGCCTTCTCGACCCAGCGAAACGCGGGGATGCCCTCGTTGGAGCCCAGCAGGATTCCGGCCTGGCTGGCGCCGGTCTGCGAGGAGAGATCGGTCTCCCACTCCGTCAGGTGATGCGTGCCCTCCGCCATCCATCGCGCCAGGACCGGGGCGTTGCCGTCGCGCATCGCGCGACGCAGCACCGGGGTGGCCAGTCCGTCGATCTCCAGGAAGATCAGGCCGGGAGCGTCGGTGTGGATCCGCTCGCCCTGCCGGCCCGCCACGCGCCGGATCACGCGCAGCGAATAGGCGTCGTCGTCGTTGACGCCGAAGATGACCTGCAGGACCAGGCTGGCCGCGGCCATGAGGAGCGCGGCGGCCAATGCCCACCCGAACGAGTCGACCTCGAAGTCGTTGGGGTCGATGGAGGAGACCAGCAGGATGATTCCGGCATCCAGCGCCAGCACGGCCAGGAACCCGAGCGCGAGCGTGAACGGAAGCCGCAACGCGGCCACGATGGGGGGCAGCACCGCGTTCATCACGCCGATCAGGGCGGCGGTGATCAGCGCGCCGGCGACGCTCTTGACGTGAACTCCCGGCAGCAGCAGTCCTGACACCCACACCGCCACCGCGCCGACGAGCAGCGCGAACGTCAGGCGCAGCGGTGCAAACCGGGGCCGCTCAGGGTGCCACGCCGCCGGCTCGCCCACGCTCCCGTTCGCGTCGTCGTGCGTCACGGCCGCGCCCCATGGCCGTTCTCGAGGTCGTAGCCGATGGCCATGGCGAGCTTCGGCGCGGCGGCGACCAGGCTGGCGAGCCCGATCGTCGGGCCCAGCGACACCAGGACGCCCACGATCTCGTCGGTGGTGGCGCCGGCGGCCGAAGCACGCTCGACGGCCTCCCGCAGCGATGGCGTGGCCGCCCCGACGGCAAGCAGAGCAGCGAGGCGAACGAGGAGCTCGACCTTGGAGCTCAGTTCGGTCCGCCGATCGGCATCCACCTTTGGCGCGAGCACCCTCCCTAGCGCCGCCTCGTCGTTGAGCGCCAGCCGGCGCAGGAGATCTTCCGCCGCGTCCACGATCGCGACGCTACGCCGGGCTGCCGGTTGCGCATCCCCTCAACCGGATGAGGCGCGGACCGCTCACGGGCCCGAGGATGCCGTGCGCACCTCAAGAGTGGTAGCGACATCCCGCGCTGATGGTGGCGGGCCACCTTGCGCGTGGGCGCGTACGACGTGACGCTTGACACGATGGCCGCCGCGACCACTCTTGGTGCCGACCTCATGACGCCGATGCCGGCGCGGCTGCGTTTTGGCGTCGATCTACCGCACCCGAAGTTCAGATCTCCGAGGGTGAGGAGGCAGTCCGTCCGGCGCGGCGACCTGCTCAACCGCCTCCAGCAGGACCGCGACTGCCCTCTGATCCTGCTGCGGGCCCCTGCCGGATACGGCAAGACGACGCTCCTCGCGCAGTGGGCGCACGAGGACGAGCGCCCCTGCGCCTGGGTGACGATGGACGACGCCGACGCCGATGCCGGGGTCCTGGCGGACTCGATTGCCCAGGCGCTGACGGCAAGTGGCGTCGCGCCCGATGGCCGGGCAAGCTTCGCGCTCATCCTGGACGATGCCCACGTCGTGGGGTCCGCGGTCCTCAGAGACGCCGTGCTCGACGTGCTCGGATGGCTCCCCGAGGGCTCCCAGCTGGCACTGTCGTCGCGCTGTGAGCCGACGTTGGCGCTTGGCCGAATGCGCACCCGCGCCGAGATCGTCGAGCTGGGCATCGAGGATCTCTCGATGTCGCCGGTCGAGGCTGCCGAGGCGCTGCATCACGCCGGGGTTGATCCGGCTCTGACGGACGTTCAGACCCTCATCCGCCGCGCCGAGGGCTGGCCCGCGGCGCTCGCCCTGGCGACGGCCTGGGCGCGCCGGGCGCAGCTGACCGGCAGGGTGGAACCGCTGGGCGGCGATGACCATCTGTTCGCGGAGTACTTCGGCGCCGAGCTTCTCGCTTCGCTGCCGCCCGACATGCTGGGCTTCCTGAGCCAGAGCTCGGTACTCGACCGCCTGTCCGGCCCCCTGTGCGACGAGCTGCTCGGGCGCGAGGGCTCCGCGAGTGTGCTCGCCCGGCTGGCGCGGCGCAACGTGCCCCTGTGTCCGATCGACCCATCCCACGAGTGGTACCGCCTCCATGGCCTGTTCCGGGAGATGCTCCAGACCCACCTCGGGCGGTCAGAGCCCGAGAGCGCACCCATCCTCCATCGACGGGCAGCGGCGTGGTATGCCCGCGCCGGGAACGTCGAACGCGCTCTGGATCACGCTGCGAGCGCGGGAGATCTCGACAGCGCCGGAGACCTGCTGTGGCAGAACCTGCGCGGCTTCCTCACCGACGGGCGCAACGAGATGGTCCAGCAGTGGCTGGGTGCAGTCGCGGTCGACGGGTTCATGGGATCCCCCCAGCTCGCGCTGGCGGCGGCACACAGCCATCTGGCGCGGGGACGCGTCGCCGTGGCGGAGCAGTGGGCTCGCTGCGCGGCGGTGCGGCTGGTCGACTGGCCCGAGCAGATGACCGAGTCTGAGCGTGCCGCCGTGCTCATCGTCCACGCGTGGGCAGCCCGTACGGGTGCGGCGGGCATGGGCCATGCCGCGGCCCAGGCGTACGAGCTGCTCCCTGACGACAGCGCCTGGCAGGCGAGCTGCTGTTTGCTACGGGGTACGGCAGCGCTGCTGACCGGTGACCAGACCCAGGCCGAACTCTGGCTCGGAGAGGGAGCGGTACGTGGCGCTCTCTTTGCGCCCGACGCGGCGTCGCTGTGCCTGGCTCAGCTGGCCGTCGTGGCCGTCGAACGCACTGAGATGGATCTCGCGTCCGACTTCGCCCAGCGTGCGCGCGCCATGATGGAAGAGCACGGCCTGTGCGCCACGCCGGCTTCGGCTCTGGTCTTCGCCGTGTGTGCCGAAGCCGCGATGCGCGATGGCCGTGTCGACGAGGCCAAGGCTGAGACCGCGCGATGTCTGACCCTCCTGGATCAGGTGGACGACGCCATGGCCTGGTTCGGCGCAGAGGCGCGGATCCTTCTGGCCCGCGTCTCGCTCGCGCTCGGACACGTGGCCACCGCCCGCGAACTGCTGGCCGACGCCTCACGTCTCGCCCGTCGCACCCCCGATGTCGTCATCTTCGGTCGCTGGTTCACCGCAGCGTGGGGCCAGTTCGACGAACGAGCCGAGACCGCGCTGGCCGGCGTCGCGTTGCTGACCACAGCCGAGCTTCGGGTCCTGCGGTTCCTGCCGACCCACTACTCGTTCCAGGAGATCGCGCAGCGCCTGCACGTCTCCTCGAACACCGTCAAGACGCACGTCCACGCCGTGTATCGCAAGCTCGACGCGTCCTCTCGTTCCGAAGCGGTTGCGCACGCCACGAGTGCCGGCCTGCTCGGCATCTGACCGCGGCCGCGGGCCGCGGCCACGACGCCCGAGGGCGTCTCAGTCGCCGTCCCAGCCCTCGACCTCGATGTCATATCCGATCGCCAGGGCCAGACGGGGTGCCGCAGCCACCACCCGTGCGGACCCGACGATCGCGGCCGTCGTCACCAGCACCTCGACGATCTCCTCGTCCTCGGCGCCGGCGCGCAACGCGAGCTCGACCGCCCAGCGCAGGGAGGTCGTGCACGCGCCCGCCGCCAGCAGCGCAGCCACGTGCACGAGCGCGCGGGTCTCTGCCGGCAGGGTTCTGTGGGGGGTCGTCAGGGGAGACCGCGTATTGCGCGGTGAGACCCCCAGCACCAGTCGCAGCAGCCCCTCGTCGCCGGCCGCCAGGCCGCGCAGCAACTGCTCCGCTTCGGTTGGCTGTGGGCCGTCCGTCGTCATCCCCCCACGCTCGCGGGCGATTCACATCTTGGCCTCGCCCTGATCGGGTGACCCCGTCGGGGCGGCCGGGCCGCGGGGGTGTCCACACCCCCTTTGATGGTGGTGCATGCACGCCGGGCGATCGACAGGCAGGCTGCCTTGCCTGTCAGGCACGCCGCCTCGATCCTCGCTGCGTGAGCGAAAGGCTTATGCTCGGCGGGCCGAGCCGTTTTCCGAGGTCATGAGAGGCGTGCCGTGAGATTGCGGGTGGCGATCGCCGAGGACAGCTATCTGGTCCGAGAGGCCCTGCGCCAGCTGTTGGAGCGCGCGTCTGAGATCGAAGTGGTCGCCGTGTGCGAGGACACCCAGGCGCTGTTGGAGGCCGTTGAGCGTGAGGCGCCTGATGTGGTGGTCAGCGATATCTGGATGCCGCCGTTTGAGGGGGATGACGGGATCCGGGTGGCGGCGCGGTTGCGCGAGACCCATCCGTCGATTGGGGTGGTGATCCTCAGCCAGTACGCCGACCCTGGGCTGGCGCTGGAGCTGTTTGAGTCGGGGTCCGAGGGGCGGGCGTACCTACTCAAGGAGCGAGTGGGGGATCGTGGTGAGCTGGTTGAGGCGATTCAGGCCGTCGCCGAGCGACGTTCGGTGGTGGACGCCAAGATCATCGATCTGTTGATCGCGGAGCGGGCGCGCTCGGCGGCGTCGCCATTGGATGAATTGACCGCACGCGAGCGTGAGGTGCTGGCCGAGGTGGCGGTGGGGAAGAGCAATGCGGCGATTGCGGGGTCGCTGTTCCTGACCAAGCGCGCGGTGGAGAAGCACATCAACGCGATCTTCATGAAGCTCAACCTGCGGGAATCCGAGGACACCAGCCGCCGGGTCAAGGCCGCGCTCATCTACCTCGCCGACGTCGACACCGTCGCCACCACCGAGCAGCGATCGCCACCAGCCTGATCGGGCGTCTCACCCGTTTCGGTTGATGCGCCGGGGCCCCGGCGGCCGCAGACTCGCCTCTCACGCGCAAATCGCTGCATACGCCCCGAAGGAGACACATATGGCCGTTGTAGGAGCCGATACTCATAAGACGCTGACGGGCGTCGCCATCGGGGACGCGACCCTGCTCGACGACGTCCTCGGATTGCGCGAGGCGCAGCTGGAATCGACGGGATTGGACGCCCGCACGTTCGCGCTGGTGAAGATCGCGGCGCTGATCGCCCTCGATGCACCGCCGGCGTCATACGCGTGGCAGGTCGGCAACGCGCTCAACGACGGAGCGAGTCCGGAGGACATCCTCGCCGTGCTGCGGGCAGTGGCGCCGCAGGTCGGGGGTCCCAGGGTCGTGGCCGCCGCGCCCGAGATCATGCTGGCGCTCGGGCTGTCGCTGCCCGACGACCTCGGTTAGGGGGACGGCAAATGTTCAGGAGACGTCGTCCGCTGCTCCGTGCCGCGGCCGTGGGCGGGGGTGCCTATATGGCGGGCAAACACCACGCCCAGGGCCAGCAGGACGAGGCCGATCAGGACCAGCGAATCGCCAATCTCGAAAGCCAGCAGCAGGCGCCGGCGCCGGCGCCTGCAGCAGCGCCGGCGGCAGCGCCCAGCGCGGGCATCAGCTCGGACGCCATGGCCAAGCTCCAGGAACTGGGTAAGCTCCGCGACCAGGGGATCCTCACCGATGAAGAGTTCGCGACCCAGAAGGAGCGACTGCTGGCGGTCTGACGTCGCGGCCGTCCGGAGCTGAGATGGCTCCCGATCTTCCCGGACGGCGGATGGCGGGGCTGGCGGCGCGGCGGGCGCAGCGTGCGCTGGCCGAGCCCGTGAGATGGGTCGTGCTGTCCTCGCTGGATACGGCGCTGGCGGCCGCGGACGCCGCCGTCACATCGTCGTTGGCGCGGGAGGTGGTCGCTCGGGTGGTGGCCAGCCGCCTGGCCGACGACGTGCTCCAGCGCCTGGTCGAGCAGACGCTGAGCAGCCCGGAGACGGAGCGCCTGGTCATCCAGACCGTGGACCGCGCGGAAGTCGATCGCCTGGTCGAACGGGTACTCGACGGGCCGCTCTTGGACGCCGCCGTCGCCCGGGTGGTCGACAGCCGTCTGGTCGAGGCCACGGTGACGCAGGTGTTCGGTGGCCCGCTGTTCGACGTCATCGTGGCGCGCCTGCTCGAGAGTGACGGACTGTGGGTCCTGATTGACGAGATCGCCCGAAGCCCCGCGGTGACCGCGGCGATCAGCCAGCAGGGCGTCAGCTTCGCCAATCAGGTCGCCGGGGCCGCCCGTGACCGCTCTCGGACTGCCGACGACCGGCTGGAGCGGCTCGCGGCGCGCCTCACGCGCCGTGCGCCCCGGAGCGCGGCCGGCCCCAATCCCGAGCCCGCGCCAGGGCCATGACCACGGAGGCCATCGTCGGGCAGGTCGTCCCCGATCCGGGCCACCGCCCGCCCGGCCTGAGCGCCGGTCCGACGCCCGGCCCAGTTGCCTACGCGGGCCTCGTCACGCGGATGATCGCGATCGTGATCGACGCGCTGCTGATCGACGCCGCGGCGCTGGCAGTGACGGGCGCCGTGTTGCTGCTCGAGTCGCTGTTCGGGCGTTGGCACAACCATGACGCGCTGGCGATCGTCGCCGGGGGCGTGCTGTTCGTGGTGTGGGTCGTGTCCTACTTCGCGACCTTCTGGACGACGACCGGGCAGACCCCCGGCAGCCGGGTCATGCAGATCCGCCTCACTCGCGCTGATGGGGGGCCGGTCGCCACCGGCCGCGCCCTCGTCCGTCTGGCCGGGATGGTGCTGTCGCTGCCGCTGTTGTGGGGTTACCTGCCGATCCTCTGGACCGCCCGTCGCCGGACCGCATTCGACCTGCTGGCCGGTACCGTGGTCACCATCGTGCCGCCCCTGCTCCCGGCCGTGCGTCGTGGTCCCTCGGCGGGGCCCGCGGGCGGTCAGCCGAGCGGGATCGAGCCTCCGAGAACGCTCCCCTGACCGGGGGTGGACTCGAGCCTGATCGTGCCGCCCACGGCGTCCAGGCGATCGTTGAGATTAGCGAGGCCCTTCCCCCACGGCGTGTGGGGTACGTCGAACCCGGCTCCGTCGTCGCGCACCTCGAAGTGCAGCTCTCGGTCCTGCCAGACCGAGATGGTCACGGCGGTCGCTCCTGTGGCGTGCTTGGCGGCGTTCTGCAGCGCCTCGGAGCATGAGAAATACACGGTGGTCTCGATCTCGGATGAGTAGCGGCCGATCCGCTCCGCGCGCACGGTCGTCGGCAGCGCAGCAGCGCGGCAGGCTGCGCGGAGCGCCTCTCGGAGCCCCGCGCGGGCGAGCAGCGGCGGGTAGATGCCGCTGGCCAGGGCGCGGATATCGTCGATCGTCGCGTCGATCTCCTGCTCGAAAGAGTGCAGCGTCTCGGCGCCGACCGGATCTCGGGCCGCCAGCGTCGTGGCCGCCAGTCCCAGCTTCATCCGCAGCGCCACCAGACGCTGCTGGGCTCCGTCGTGCAGGTCACGCTCGATCTTCTGGCGCGTGTCCTGCTCGGCGTTGAGTCGGCTGGCGCGAGACGCGGCCAGGTGATGAAGCGCCTCGTCGAGCTCATCGGTGAGGCACTGGTTCTCCATCGTCGCCAGCGCATACGAGCCTGCGCTGAGGAGCAGCGAGGGGTCGTCCGCGAGCACGGGGTCGTGCACCATCGCGATTCGCCAGCTCCCGCTGGAGATCTGCGTGATCTCCCGGGACGGCGCGGTCTGTTCGAGGACCACGGGCTGACCGGACTCGTCGACCCACGCGCTGGAGTCTCCGGGAAACGAGTGCAGGATCCGCAGCGACGGATCTTGGAGCGCGTCCGCCAGGCCGGCACGAACGTCTGCCGGACTCGAGCTGGCGACGAGGCTGCGCGCGACCTGCTCGAGCGCGTTCGCGGCGTGGATGCGCCGGTAGAGCCGCCCCGTTCCGCAGCCCAGCGCGATGGCCGGGAGCAACAGGACAAACATCCAGCTCAGGAGCGAAAGCGCTTCGGAGTCCGGCGCGATGGCACGGAGCGGGAAGTAGACCGCGAACATGACGGCCACGGCCGCCGCCAACGCGATGACCGGCGCGTAGAGCTGGCCGAGCACGCGCCCAGCCGCACGCGCCCGCCGCATCAGGAGCACGGTGATCGCGACGAACAGCGCCACCGCCAGCACCTCGCGCACCGGGACGACCACGTTGCTGATGACCGCTGGGGTCGAACCCGTGAGGGACAACGCGTTTGCCGGACAGGCCGAGGTGCAATTCGACCAGAGGGCCGGGTGGGGAAACTCACCCAGCAGAGCGGTCGGCAGGAACAAGAGGCCGACCAGGCCGGCTCCCGCTGCGAAGATACGGCGCGCGCTGCGGTCCGCCAGTCGCCCGGAGGGATAGCTGACCAGCAGATAGGCGATGGCGAGGTCGACGCACCATTGGCTCACGTGGCCGATGCTGTTGGCGATGGGCCGATCAGACGCGGTCAGCGCCGACAGTGACCACAGCACCCCCGACACGGTCACCGCGCGTGCGAAACGCCCGTCGCGGCCGCGCAGCATGTCGGCCAGCCCGAGGCCGAACATCGCCGCGGCGCCGAGCACGAAGACGGGCAGGGCGATGTTGCGAGTGGCCGCAGGGGTGCCGATGAGTATCCATGTGACGATGGCGACCGTGGTCCCCGAGACGGTCAGCCACAGCGTGAGCTCGGTCACCGCAAACGATCTGCTGCGCGGGGCGACCTGCGCGACGTGAGCGGTGCCGGTCAACGCGGCCGACGCCCCCGCGCGCGAGCCGCCGTCGTCAACAACCGCATGCCTGGCCCCACGTCCACGTCCTCAGCCCTCGTGTTCCCCATCCCTGGTCGTGCGGCAGCGCGCCTCGTGCCCGCTCAGACGAACCATGGTCGCCGGCCCCCGGTAAGTGGTCGGTGTCCCATTTCGCGGCTATGCCTGTCATTCCGTACGCGTCCCCCAAGGTCGCGCGCGCAATGTCAGGAACGGAACCATACCACCGCCCCTGCGTACGCTGAGTAGTGAGGGAGGAGCGGTTTCACCCGGAAACCAGCGCATTTGCTGGGATCGGGGTGCGTCATCCCATTCGGGTGATGCTCGCCGCGGTGACTCACGCCATCGTTCGCCGTCAATATCGGCGAGAGACGTGAAAGGAGTAAATCGCAATGGCAATGTTGGTTGCAATCGGCTATCCGGATCAGGCGACCGCGGAAGCGGCTCGACAGACCGTGCAGGGCCTCGAGGCGGACCTGGTCATCCAGGCCGACCAGGTGGCCGCGATCAGTCGCGATCCCGACGGCAAGTACCACGTGACGACCACCCACGGGGGCGCATCGGCAGGCGGCGGCGCAGCCTGGGGCGGCTTCTGGGGCCTGCTCTTCGGGCTGCTGTTCTTCGTACCGTTCGCCGGGTTGGCGCTCGGCGCGGGCATGGGCGCGCTGTTCGGCCATCTCGGGGAGAAGGGCATCGACAAGCAGTTCCAGCAGGAAGTGCGCGACTACGTCAAGCCGGGCACCTCGGCGCTGTTCATGATCATCGAGCAGGTGACGGCGGACAAGGCGGTTGCCGCTCTCGAGGAGTACCACGGCACGGTCATCAGGACCTCTCTGTCCGACGAGGACACGAAGAAGCTCCAGGACGCGTTGACCCCGGACCAGACTGCCGGTGCCGCCTCGTAGTGAGATGAGCGCGGTGAAGTGAGAGCGAGGGATCGCGGTTGCACGGCATCACGCCCATCGGCAGCCGCGATCTCCGTTGTCGCTGAGATAGCGAAGCGATAGGGCGCGCGTCCGAGCCGCGCGGTGACGGTTGTCGGAGGTAGGAGGACGAACAAGCCTCTTTCTCCGAATACAAGGTGAGGCCAGCATGAGCAAGCCGTTCAAGGGCATCGTCAACGTCGACATCCGAGACTCGGTGCCCGACTGGTCACCGTTCGAGGCGCCCGTCGCGCCTGACGGCGCGCCGAATGTGGTCTACATCGTGCTTGACGACGTCGGCTTCTCGGCGCTGGGCAGCTACGGCGGGCCGATCGAGACGCCCAACATCGATCGGATCGTCGGCGATGGCCTCCGCTACACGCAGATGCACACCACGGCACTGTGCTCGCCGACGCGGTCGTGCCTGCTCACCGGGCGCAACCACACGCGTAACAGCATGGCGTGCATCACCGAGGCGGCCATCGGCTTCCCCAACGCCAGCGGGGTGATTCCGCCGGAGAACGGGCAGATCCAGGAGATCCTGGCCGCGCGCGGCTGGAACACGTACATGGTCGGCAAGTGGCATCTGTGCCCGGACGCGGAGATGAACCTCGCGTCCTCGCGGCGTAACTGGCCGACCGGTCGTGGCTTTGAGCGGTTTTACGGGTTCCTCGGAGCCGAGACCAACCAGTGGTATCCGGACCTCGTATACGACAGCCATCCGGTCGATCCGCCGCGCCTGCCCGAGGACGGATACCACCTGACCGAGGATCTCACCGACAAGGCGCTCGAGTTCATCATGGACGCCAAGGCGGTGGCGCCGCAGAAGCCATTCTTCCTGTACTACGCCCCCGGGGCCTGTCACGCGCCGCACCATGCGCCGAAGGAGTGGATCGAGAAGTTCAAGGGCCAGTTCGACATGGGCTACGAGGAGATCCGCGAACAGACGCTGGCGCGTCAGAAGCAGATGGGGATCGTCCCGGCCACCACGCAACTGCCGCCCATCAACCCGATCGGCACCCCCGACACCCGCACCGGGCCCGACGGCAAGCCCTTCCCGGGACTTGACTACACCCGGCCGTGGGACTCCCTCTCCGCCGACGAGCAGCGGCTGTTCTGCCGTATGGCCGAGGTCTACGCCGGGTTCATGGGCCACGCTGACGCTCAGATCGGCCGGCTCCTGGACTATCTGGAGGAGACCGGGCAGCGTGAGAACACCGTGGTCGTGGTCATCTCTGACAACGGGGCCAGCGGTGAGGGCGGACCCGACGGCTCCGTCAACGAGATGAAGTTCGCCAACGGCATCCCGGATTCGATCGAGGCGAACCTGGCCCTGCTGGACGAGCTCGGCGGTCCCAGGACGTACAACCACTATCCGACGGGCTGGGCGATGGCCTTCAACACGCCCTTCAAGATGTGGAAGCGCTACGAGTTCAACGGGGGCACGTCGGACCCATGCATCATCTCGTGGCCGAAGGGCATCTCGGCGCGCGGCGAGGTCCGCGATCAATATCACCACGCGATCGACCTTGTCCCCACGATCCTCGACGCGCTGGGCGTCGAGCCGCCGGAGACGATCGGCGGGCATGTGCAGACCGACTTCGACGGGATGAGCATGCGCTACAGCTTCGATGCGGCGTCGATCCCGACCGCGCGGACGACGCAGTTCTACTCAATGCTCGGTTCGCGCGCGATCTGGCACGCGGGGTGGAAGGCGGTCACCACTCATCCCACCATCAGCGGGTGGGGCAACTTCGGCTCCGACACGTGGGAGCTCTACCACACCGACGTCGACCGGTCAGAGCTGCGCGATCGCGCCGCCGAGGAGCCCGAACGCCTCCAGGAGCTCATCAACCTGTGGTACGCGGAGGCGGGTGCCAACGACGCCTTCCCCCTCGACGACCGATCCGCCCTGGAGATCTTGTTGACCCCCCGGCCACTGCTGAGCCCAGCGCGCAACCGATACGTGTACTACCCCGGCGTGGCGGAGGTGCCCGAGTCCCAGGCCGTCAACGTCCGCAATCGCTCCTACAGCATCGGCGCCCTCGTCGACATCCCCGCGCCCGGGGCCGAGGGCGTCCTGTTCGCTCACGGCTCGAGGTTCGGCGGGCACTCCCTGTATGTCAAGGAGAACCGGTTGCACTATGTCTACAACTTCGTGAGCCTGCTCGAACAGACTGTGGTCGCAACCGAGGACGTGCCCACCGGCGAGAACCTGATCCTGTCGGCCAGCTTCGACAAGGATGGCGAGGACCCGCCGGGCGTTGCCACGGGAACGCTGTCGCTCTATCACGGCGACAAGAAGGTCGGCGAGCAACGCATCAAGACCCAGCCCGGCAAGTTCATGCTCTCCGGCGAGGGGCTGTGCGTGGGGCGTGACAGCGGCGAGCCGGTCACCGCCGATTACGCCGGCGTCCATCCTCACGCGTTTACCGGGGGCACCATCAACCGAGTCGCCGTCGACGTCAGCGGCGAGCCGTACGTCGACCTGGAGCGTGAGGCGGCGGCGATGATGGCCCGCGAATAGCCCTCGAGCCGCCTGAGCAGCGGGGGCCGTCGTGACGCGAGAGCGATGGATGGCCCTGCTGTTCGTGGTCGGCTCGGCCTGCTTCGTCGTCGGGCCGTTCCCCGGCTACGCGAACCTCGTCGGCGATACCGCCGACGCGATCACGTTCTTCGTCGGCTCCGTGCTGTTCACCGCCGCGGGTGCCCTGCAGACAATCATCGCCTTGCCGGAGCGTCACTCGCCGGGCGGCACCGCGCAGGTGTGGGCCGCCGCGATCCAATCCGCCGGCACGGTCTTCTTCAACCTGACGACATACCGCGCCCTGCACACCGCGCTGTCGAGCCCCGAATACAACAAGCTCGTGTGGCGGCCCGACAGCCTGGGGTCGATCTGCTTCCTCGTATCCGGCGTGGTCGCCTACCGGGCATCCGCGCGGCACGGCCTGTGGCCGGTGCGCGCCGGCTCCGGATGGTGGGAGGCATCGGTCAACCTGCTGGGGTGCATCCTGTTCGGGATTGCCGCCGTCGCCGGGTACGTCGTGCCATCGACGGGTTCGGTGCTCGCGCAGGCCGCCGCCAATTGGACCACGTCGCTCGGAGCCATGTGCTTCCTGGCCTGCGCGCTGTTCACGTTTCGGACTGGGCGAACGTCGAAGTCGCCGCGTCTGCGGCGCCTGCGCCGGCTTGCGCAGGTCGCCGAGCGCGATGCTGAGGGGATCTTGGGGGGGTCCTCGACGGGCGGCTAGGCCACCGACACCGATACCCGCGGCACCTTGGGCTCGAACGTATGCAGCTCGTTGCGGCCCGGACCGACGACACCCCAGCTGGACTCGGGCACCTCGTTCCAGACGCCGGCGACGTCGCCCAATGGCTCTGAGACGATCAACCGTGCATCGACGGAGACGTCCTGGAAGAGGTCCCGGTCCGGGTACAGCCGGCGCAGTGTGGGAACGTCGGTGGTGTAGAACAGCGAGCGGGATTGATGCTCGCTGGAGTAGCGGAACGCCCAGATGCTCTCGCCGTCGCTGGTGGCGATGGTTCCCTGGAATGGGTGGGGGACCCCGTGGCGCCCGGCGATCTCCTCGACGAGCCCGATGGCGTGCGCGACTGCCGCGGGGGGGTCGTCGCGCAGGCCGAGCGTCAGCGCGAGGAAGAACAGGAACTCGGTGTCGGCCGCCCCCTGGATCTGTGGGTAGAGCGAGGGGTCGATGGCGAGCACGATGTCACGCTTGATCGTTGCGAACTCGTTGAGGTAGCCGTTATGCATGAACAGCCAGCGGCCATGGCGGAACGGGTGGCAGTTGGTCTGCTGCACCGCGCTGCCGATCGCCGCTCGAATGTGGGTGAAGAAAAGCGGTGAGCTGATGTGTCCGGCGAGCTCGCGGAGGTTGTGGTCGTTCCAGGCCGGCTCGGTGCTGCGGTACACCCCGGGGGTCTCGGGCGGGCCGTACCAGCCGACGCCGAAGCCGTCGCCGTTGGTCGGCTCAGCGCCCAGCCGCGAGTGCAGGCTCTGACCGACCAGCGAGTTGGGGCCTTCGTACAGCACTTCCTGGAGAAGCAGCGGAGAGCCGGAGTATGCGAGCCAGCGACACATTAGCCGCCCCTTTCTGTCGTACTGCCTTGTGCATTGAGCATCGGTTCCAGGGCGTCGCGCGCTGCGCGCGGTCGAAACTGCGCGGCCAGGCTCGCCAGCACGTCCTCTGGTCGACCGCCGCGGGCCGCGACCGCGCGCTGGCGCTCGGCCCCGTTCGCGAAGGAGACGCGCGCCACGCGGTCCAGCGCCTCGAGGCATCCGAGTGCGAGAGCGTGCGGGTGACACTCGGCGATGAGGCGGTCGAGAATGTCGCGCACCGGAACCAGATCACGCGTCTCCGGCACGATCAAGCGAGCGGCCATCCCGTCGCGGGCCGCCAGGAAGCGGTTCTCGGCCAGAACCTCCGGCCCCGGTGTGCCCCCGGTCGGCTCCCCTTCGATCTCCAGCCGAGCCAGGCACTGGATCAGCGCCACCAGGGGGCCGACGTGCCGGAGGGTCGACTGCGCGTCCATCACGCGCACCTCGACGGTCCCGAGCGCCGGTTGCAGCCGGACGTCCCACCACAGAAAGCTCGGATCCGAGATGGCGGCGGAGGCGATCAGAGGGTCGACCGCCTCCACGTAGTCGGCGTAGGAGTCAAAGGAGCGTGGCAGCCCGGTCCGGGGGAACGCCTGGAAGATCAGCGTGCGCGCGGAGGCGAAGCCGCTGTCGCGGCCCTGCCAGAAGGGAGAGTTGGCGGAGAGGGCGAGCAGGACCGGCGCGTGGCGCCGTAGGCCGTTGAGGACGCGTACCGCCTCCTCCGGGTCGGGCATCCCGACATGCACGTGGAGGGCCATCGTGGGCTCTCGGCGCGCGAGGACGCGCATCGACTCTCCAACGTGACGGTACCGCGGCGAGCGGGAGACTCTGCTGTCTCCCCGGCTGGTCAGAGGATGCGTGCCCGCGACGGCCGCCGACAGTCCCATCGCCTCGAGCTCGTCTCCGAAGCGGTCGCGCAGCCGGCTGAGCTCCCGAGCAACGCCGCGTACGTCGGGGTGGACCCCCGTGACGAGCTCCAGGACGCCGGCATGTGTCTCCGGCGCGACATGGTCTGCAAGCTCATGGGGCAATCGCGACAACACGCTGTCGCTGGTCTCGGCCAGCGACCAGTCAGCCGGCCGCAGGAGCATGACCTCCTCCTCGGCGCCGAGCGTGTAGCGCTGCCCCGTCTCACCGTTCCAACGCGCCCACAGAGGCAGAGTCCGATGCCCCCTGGCTGTCTGGACGTCTGAGCGGCCGACGGATGACACGGGCACCTGGCCAGAGTCGCGCGTGCCCCATGGGACCGCAAGGAGGCCTACATGTGCACGGTGGGATGCCACCACCCTTGATGCGGCGTCCCCCGCTCATCGGGATGCTCGCCTCCTTCCAGGACGCTGGGCCGCACCATTGCCCAGCGCTGTTGCTGATGGAAACGTAGCTCTGCGGCCGGGCATCCGGGCCGCGCTCCAGGTACCTAACGCGGAGGGCGGGCACTATGGCTGTTCAAGCAGATCCCCAAGGTCAAGCGGGCGGCGCCTCTGACTCGATCTTCGCCCTCGACATCCTCGCGATCTTCGGCCTGGTCGCGTACGGCGGCCGCATCTCCCGCGCCGTCTGATCGACCGGCACCCGTCCCGCTGCATATCGGCGAAACGCCGGCGACCGAACGGTGCTGCGACTGGCGATCGTCGGGTTGACCGTCGGTCTGGCGGACTCGCTGAGCCCCAGCACCGTCGGACCCGCGGTCTACCTGGCCACGGTCGCGCACGGCGCGCTCCGCGTGACGCAGTTCACCCTCGGCATCTTCGCCGTCAATCTGGCCGTCGGGTTAGTCCTGGTCCTGGGGCCGGGCAGTTTCCTGCTGGGCCTGATCCCGCATCCCGAGGAGACCGCACGCCACGTGATCGAACTGGTCGCCGGCGTCGGGCTCCTGTTCGCGGCGGCGGCTCTGTGGTTCGGCCGCCGAAGGCTGGCGCAAGGGGAGCTACCGATGCAGGGCCGTGGCGGAGGATCGGCGCTGGTGGCGGGAGCCTCCGTCGCCGTGATCGAACTGCCCACCGCGGTCCCCTACTTCGCCTATGCCGTGGCGGTCGTGGGCTCGAGCGCGGCCGCGCCCGCGAAGGTCGTCCTCATCGGTATCTACAACCTGGCCTTCATCGCGCCGCTCCTGGCCATCGCGCTCTTCCTTATCGTCGCCGGTGAAGCCGCGGACCCATGGCTTGAGCGAGCGGCGGGCTGGCTTGAGCGCCGGTGGCCGGTGGTGCTCGCGACCCTCCTGTTGGTCGTCGGGAGCGGGCTGACCGTGCTCGGCGGGACTGGCCTCGTCAAGGACTAGGGCTGGCGCTGACGCGCTCGCCCACCCCGACCCGGGCGGCGCTGCGCGCACCGGCGAAGCGGCCGGGATCCAGTGGGCTGATGATGAAGCCGTCACTGATGCCAAACCCGCTGAGGGCCGCGATCACGTCGTGCAGGCGCCACGTCCAATGATGCTCGAGGAGGACGAGCACGGCGCATGAGCCATCGGGGATCTCCGCCAGGACCTCACGGGCGGCGTCGACGGCGATCGATGCCGCCTCACCTGCGTCGCCGAGCGGGCGCACCTCGACCTCGCCGTCCATGCCCTTGTCCAGGGCGACGGCGTCGACCACTCGCACGATGGCTTCGTCGTGCAGCCGGGCGAGCTCCGCGCCGAGGGCGTCATGGAAGTCGGAACGGTCCAAGCCGACGACAATGAGAAGCTGGGTGGGTCCGATGGCCATCGTTGCCCCTGATGATGGCCTACGCGTGCCTGGCAGGTCATCACCCCGAACAGATGAGCCCGGGCCTGCCCGCGTGCGCGCCGGCCCGGTCGACCCTCACCCGATCGGGGTGATGCTCGCTCAACGTGACAGCGCGAGGCTGGGTAGCGTGACGCGTGGCTACATGACCCGACGGCTGCTCCTGTGCGGGCTGCTCATCGGCCTGGCGGGGCTGATCGGCGGCTGTGGCAGCAGCAAGCCTGTCTTCTGCAAGAACGTCAGTGCACTGCAGAAGTCCGTCTCGAGTATCAGCGTCACCGGCGGCGTGGCTGCGCTCAAGGGCCAGCTCCAGACCATCGAGAGCCAGGCCAAGAACCTGGTGTCCTCGGCCAAGAGCGATTTCCCGAGTGAGACGACGGCGATCGACGGCGCGGTCTCCAGCCTTCAGACGAGCATCAAGGCCCTGTCCTCGTCGCCGACTCCGGCGCAGCTGGCCTCGGTGGCCGTCGACGTCAAGAACACCGTGAACTCGGTCAGCGCCTTCACGTCGGCGTCGAAGTCCAAGTGCCAGTGATCGCATCCAGCACCATGTTCGCCGCCCACACGATGACCGTGGCCCACACGAGCGTCCAGAAGCCGTGGATGTCGACGCCTGAGACGATGGCCTGCGTGAGGTAGAGCATCAGCATCGACACGAAGAACCACGCCACTCCGAGAGTGACGACGGCCAGCGGGAGCGTCAGCAGGCGGGCGATGGGCTTCAGGAAGGTGTTGAGGATCCCGAACAGGGCCGCGGCGAGGATGAGGTCGCCGGCCGAGGTCACCGTCATACGGCTGAGCACCACCGCTGCCACCGCGATCGAGATCGCGTTGGTCAGCCAGGAGAGCAGGAGTCGCCGCGTGAGGCCCATGGGTGATCGCTAGGCATGATCGCAGGATGCAGGCGACCGGTCCTCACCTGCACGGGTGATTGCCACGGATCTCAACAGGCCGCGCGCGCGATCGGCGGCCCGTGTCGTCGCGCCGAGCCGTCGACGGCCGCGCACGCGACCAGCGGTCCGATCACACGCACGCGGGTCGCCGCGCCGACGGGGCGGGCCATGCCGACGGCTGTCGCCTGACCGGAGGGGAAGACGAGACCGCGCGCGGAGGCCAGACCCGAGACGGCGAAGGTGAGTGAGCGCTCGGCCCCGAGGTGCCCGGTGGTGGCGCATCGCCGGCCGCGGAAGGGCGTCGTCCCCGGAGCGCGAACCGCGATGAGCGTGCCGGGCGGCTTGGTGCAGAGCCGGACCGAGTCGGCGCCGGCCGCGCCGCCGCTCGTCACGGTGACCCGGTAGTCCAGCCGCTGGCCGACATGGACGACCGCCGGTGCGCTGACCCGCACGCGGAGCTTCGGGGCGGGGGCGAACGTCGTCACCCGGGCGATCGCGAAGTTGTTGGCCGTGTTCCTCTCCGGGGTTTCGGAGGAGACCACCGCGATGGCGCGCAGCGGACTGACGACGAGCACGCGGGCCCGGCTACGGATGGTCACGCTTGCCCCGGGGTTCAGGGTCCCCAGGCTGCAGTGGACCGGCCGGGGGCTCGTGCAGTGCCCGCGCGTGGTGGTGACACCGAGCACCCGAGCGACGCTGTTGGCCTGAGCTGGGTGGTACTGCGGGATCTCGCGGGCGACGACGCCGACGGCCGCCTCGATGCTGACGTTGCGCACCCTGACCACCACATCGATGACGCCGCCCACGGGCACGCGGTGAGGAGTGATCTCGTAGGTGATCGCCAGGTCGGTTCCGAGGGAGGAGCTGCCCAGAGGCGGGCCCGGCAGGGGCTGCGGCGCGCCCGGCGGAAGAGTGGGCTGTTCCGGCACGCTCGGCACCTCGGGTCCAGGTCCAGGTCCGGGTCCAGGTCCGGGGCCGGGTCCAGGTCCCCGGTCCGCCGCCGGACTCGTCGAATGCGATCGTGACCGTGACGATCTCGTGCTGGCCGTCGAGGATCTCGACCGGGTTGAGGCTGACCGTCGCCGTACCGCCGAGGGTGTCGTCCACGGACACGGTGTAGGCGACGCCGCCGACCACCTGGTCGATGGGTGCTGCTCCTGGCACATAGCCGCCGGGCACGGTGGTCGTGTGCTCCTCGCCTGAGCCCAGGCTGAAGACCTGACCGCCGCCGAGACCCGCGTCCAGCCTGACGTCCCAGCTCGCACCCGCCGGCGCGGGTCCGGTGGTGACGAGCCGCAGCGTGATCTGGCCCTGGCATGGGTCGCGGGTCGCGGCTGCTCTCACCGTCGTCGTCCCCGAGGTGGCCTCGATCACGCTGTGGGCCTGCGGGTCCTCGACGTCGAAGAACAGATCGTGGTGGGCCGGCACTGCGAAGTCGCCGAAGTCAGTGCCGCCCAGATCCACCCAGGTACCGCTGCGCGCGCGATCGCCTGTGTTGCGCAGGCGCATCGTCAGATTGCCGTTCGCCCTCACGCACAGGGCCGTCAGCGTCAGTGACTCGTCAGGCGGCGGGGGTGGCGGCAGACAGCCGGTGAAAGCGACCTTGGTGAGGGTCCGGTTGGCCGCCGGGATGCTCGCGGCGATGACCTCGCCGTTGAACTGGCCGTTCGAGGCCATGGTGACCATCGCGTTGGGGGCCAGGACGAGCCCCTGCCACGACACCGAGTTGCTGATCGTCAAGGACGTCGCCAACGCGAGATTCCAGGCGACGTGCGCCGCGCTGACCCCGGACAGGTTCTCGTACTGGAGCGACACCGCCAGATCGGTGTCGGTGGTGACGTTGATGAGCGCCGTCGCGCCCGCCTTGGTCAGCGTGATCGTCACCCCCACCGCCTGCGTGAGCTGGGCCGCGCTCACCGTGAACACGTTGAGGCCGTCAGCGGTCCCGGTGAGCTCGAGCGCGTGCGAGTACGGGTTGAGACTCACGGTGGCCCCACTGCTCTGAGGCTGATCGGCCAGCGAGGCGCTCAGCGTGCGCAGCGAGGTGAACTCGTCATCGAACGAAAAGGGAGCCGGCGCGTGTGTGGCCGGCGGCGTGACGAAGAAGTTCGGCGCGATGCTCACCGCGTTGCCGTACGTTGCCCCGCCGTTCAATGTCCCGCCCGCCCCGGACCGGCCCGCGCTCAGGTCGTGCCCGGCGATCACCGTGGGGGCCGTGTCACCGGCCGCCCCGCCCACGAAGACGCCAGCGCTGCCGGGGCCGCCCAGCGTGACGTCACCGGCGGCGGCGATCCGGCCGGTGATGTTCTCGCCGCCTGGCGGGGAGGCATTGAAGTCGCCGTGAGAGAAGGCGACGAAGTGGGCCGCCTGCCCCAGCGAGGCACAGTCGGCCGCCCCTGTCGCGGGCGCGGGTCCCAGCTGTCCCCATCCGATGGCCGCCGCGACCAGGGCTGCTGCGGCCCCGCCGAGCACTCGTCGCGCTGTCACGCCGGACCCATTGCCGTCCATGATCACTCCGGTGAGGATGAGAGCGCCTCACCCGGCGCGGGTGATTAGGAACGACTCTCGAGCGTCTCGGTGAGCTTGGCGATAGCGAACCCCCACGCCTGCGCGGGCTTGGTCTTGGGCGGGAGCGAGATCTCGTCGGGGTTGGTGACGATGTCCAGCAGCACAGGGCCGGAGTGAGCGAACGCCGTCGCGATGGCGTCGTCGAGCTCGGTGGCCTGCTCCACCCGCACGGCATGGAGCCCGGCGGCCGCCGCGATCGCGGCGAGGTTGACGTCAGACAGCCGGGTGCCGAACTCGGGCAGACCGGCCTGCTCCTGCTCGAGCTTGACCATCCCCAGGCGCCCGTTGTTGAAGACCACCAGCCGCACCGGGAGCTCGTGGGTGACCGCGGTGATGATGTCACCGAGGAGCATGGTCAGGCCGCCGTCGCCGCAGAAGGCGATCACCTGGCGGTCGCGGTGCAGTGCCTGGGCGCCGAGCGCCTGCGGCATCGCATTGGCCATCGATCCGAGGTTGTAGGAGCCGATCAGCCGCCGGTCGCCGCGCATCGGCACGAAGCGCGACAACCACACCGTCGACATCCCCGTGTCGCTGGTGAAGATCGCGTCGGAGGCGGCGTGGCGATCGACGGCGACGGCCACGGCCTCGGGACGGATCCGCTCGTCGGGGTTGTCGAAGCGCGTCCGGACCTTCTCGATGACGCCACGCGTGTCGTACTCGGGGTCGGCCAGATGCAGCTGGCGCTCGTGCCAATCGCGATAGCGGCCGGTCGCGTCCTCCAGGTGCCCGCGGTCGGCCTTGGCGCCGACCCGTTCCAGCAGGGCGGCAACGGTCAGGCGCGTATCGCCGACGATGGCGTGGTCGACGGCGGTCCGCCGTCCGATGTGGCCCGATCGGCAATCGACCTGGATGACCTCCTTGCCCTTCGGATACCAGTCGGTGTAGGGGAAGTCGGTGCCGAGCATGAGCAGCAGGTCACAGCGGTCAAACGCGTGCTGTGCGGCCGGGTTGCCGATCAGCCCACTCTGGCCCACCGCGTAGGGGTTGTCGGCCTCGAGCCCCGCCTTGGCCTTCAGCGTGAGCACCATCGGCGCGGCCAGCCGGTCGGCGAGCTCCAGGATCTCGGTCCTGGCATGGCGCGCGCCGTGGCCGACCAACAGGGTGATCCGCTCCGCCGCATCGATCCGCGCCGCCGCCTCCGTGACGGCGCCGGGCTCCGGCACCACCGGCATGTCGGCCCGCGCGATGCGCGCCGCCGCCCCGTCGACGTCGAGGGCGCCGACATCTCCGGGGACGGTGAGCACCGCGACGCCGGGCGCGTCGAGGGCACGCTGGATGGCCTGTTCCAGCAGGCCCGGCAGTTGCTCGGGACTGGTCACGGTGCGGCAGAACACCGCCACGTCGCGGAACACCGCGTCGTTGTCGATCTCCTGGAAGAAGTCTGAGCCCAGCTCGGCCAGCGGCACCTGCCCGCAGATCGCCAGCATCGGAGCGTGGGATTTCTTGGCGTCGTAGAGCCCGTTGAGCAGGTGCAGCGACCCGGGGCCGACGGTGCCCATGCACACGCCCAGCGGCGCGCCGAGCTGCGCCTGGGCGCCCGCCGCGAACGCGCCCGCTTCCTCGTGGCGCACCCCGATCCATTCCAGCCGCTCCTCCTGGCGGATGGCGTCGGTGATCGGGTTCAGCGCGTCGCCGACGACGCCCCACACCGACCGGACGCCCAGGTCGGCGATGGCCTGCACGATCATCTCGCCCACCGTCGCCATCACGCGCTCCTCAAGGAGATCTCGCGCGGAGTGAACGAGTCCGGATCTGCGCGCGCCCAGTCGGCCCGCCATGACTCCGGCGGCTCGTGCAGCAGTTGGCCCGGCTCGAGCCACTCATACAGCTCCGCATAGCTGCGGGAGGTGACGTGGTCGACGCGGCGCACGAGGTGGTGCGGGCCGACCTCGGCGGGGGAGCGCAGCCCCATGGAGGCGATCAGTCGCTGCGCCTCGGCCACCACGGCGTGTTGATAGCGGTAGACGCGCTCGGTCTTATCGGGGACGTCGAGCGCGCGGGAACGCTTGGGGTCCTGGGTGGCCACGCCGACCGGGCACTCGTTCGTGTGGCAGCGCTGGGACTGGAGGCAGCCGACGGCCATCATCATCGCTCGGGCGGCGTTGGTGTAGTCGGCACCCATCGCCAGTCGCTTGACGATGTCCGAGCCGGTGGCGATCTTGCCGCTGCACCCGATCCGCACCCGGTCGCGCAGGCCGCAGCCGACCAGGGCGTTGTGGAGCATCATCAGGCCCTCGGTGAGGGGCGTTCCCATGTGGTCCTCGTACTCGCCGGGCGCGGCGCCGGTTCCGCCCTCGGACCCGTCGACGGTGATGAAGTCGGGGGCCGTGCCCTCCTCGATCATCGCCTTGCAGATCGCCAGCAGCTCGTGGCGGGCACCGATGCACAACTTGAAGCCGGCGGGCTTGCCGTCGGCGAGCTCCCGCATCTCGGCGATGAAGCGAATGAGCTCACGCGGTGTTGAGAACACCTTGTGGCCGGGCGGGCTCACGCACGTCTCGCCCTTCGGCACGCTGCGCGCGTCGGCGATCTCCTTGGTGACCTTGGCGCCGGGCAGGACGCCGCCGATGCCGGGCTTGGCACCCTGGCTGAGCTTGAGCGAGACGCACTTGACGGCCTCATGCGATGCCTTCTCGCGGAATTGCTTGGGGTCGAACCCGCCGTCCTTGGCCCGCGCCCCGAAGTAGCCGGTGCCGATCTCCCACACCACGTCGCCGCCGTTGAGGTGGTACCGGGTCAGGCCGCCTTCGCCCGTGTCGTGCGCGAAGCCGCCTTTGGCCGCGCCTCGGTTGAGTGCCGTCAGCGCCTCGCCGGAGAGGGCGCCGAAGGACATCGCCGACACGTTGAGCAGGGCCATCTCGTACGGCTCCGTGCAATCGGGTCCGCCGATGGTGACGGTTGGGGGCTCCTTGGGCGGATCGAAGGAGTGGATCGACTGCAGCAGCCACTCGTACCCGGGCTCCCTGACGTCGCGCTCGGTCCCGTACGCCTGCTCGTCCTTGACGCCCTTGGCCCGCTCGTAGATCGAGGTGCGCGTGTCGCGATCGAAGGGCCGGCCGTCGTAGTTGCGCTCGATGAAGTACTGCTGCAACTCGGGCCTGATGGCCTCCAGCGCGAACCGCGCGTGCCCGAGGATGGGGTAGTTGCGCAGGATCGAGTGACGCCGCTGCGCCAGGTCGTGCACCCCTACGAGCGCAATCGCACCGAAGATCACCGCCACCACGATGAAGCCGATGCCCCCGAGGGTGGCTGCGGCAACGGCAGCAAGGACACACACGGCCAGCGAGCCGGCGAGGGCGGCGAATCTCATCCGTCCTTCGCTACCCGCTGGCCGGGCTCGTCAAGCACCGCGTCGTTTGCTTGCCGACCCTCTGGTGGGGTACCGATCAGTCAGCTGGAGGTTCGTCAACAAGGGAGGAAGCTCGTGGTTGCCCTCATCGCCTTACTTCTCATCCTCGCCATCTTCGGCGGCTTGGGGTTCGCCGTGCACCTGCTGTGGATCGTGCTGGTCGTCGCCATCGTGCTGTGGCTCGTCGGGTTCTTCGTCGGCGGCGTCGCCGATGCCACCGGGGGCGGACGCCGGCGCTGGTACGGACGCTGACACCGGCCGGACCCGTCGCCTCGCCCCGCGGCGGGGGCGGCTGCTAACGGCCCGGCCCGCTCTCGAGATCCTGCAGGACGCGCAGCCGCTCGAGGCCTCCGACGTAGGCCTCGAGCCGGTTGATGCCCCGGCTCACCCGGTGGCACGGGATCAGCAGCGGCATCGGATTGCCGCCGAGGGCGACGCCGCAGTCGTACGCCGACATGCCGGCCATAACCCGGTCATAGGACCGCGGCTCGGCATACGGGATGGTCTGCACTGAGCGCAGCAGCGCGGCGGCGTCGTCGGACAGCAGGTGCCAGTCGATGAGATCCCCGAGCCCGTCGCGCCCGCCGCCCCAATACCCCGTGAACCCCGTGTTCAGGGCGCTGAGACGGTCTCGTCCGGCGATCGAGCCGCGCCGCGCCTTGGCCCGCGCGCTCAAGCTCTCGAAGTCGGCGTGGTCCTCGAACGCGACCCTGATGATGCCCTCGGACGAGGCACCGAGCGCGAGCTGACCCACGGGGCTCTCCACCCGCACGCAGCTGAGCGCGCTCATGGCGTCATCGCTGACGGTCGGTCGGTCGATGATCCCGCGCGCCCCGTCGAGCACGCCGCGCTCGTAGTCGCGGCACTGGGCGCAGATGCCCTCGCCGTGGACCGCGACGGCCTCGATGGTGTAGCCGGGGAGCGTCCGGGTCTCGAGCTCGCGGCCGCCCAGCTCGACGTCGAACAGGCGCAGGCACAGCCGGCAGCGGAAGTGATCATGCGGCGCGACATTCGTCTCGTAGCGGACGGGCTCGGGGTTACCCACGGACCCGAGGAGCCCGAGCTCGGAGAGCTCGGCGAGCGTCGCGTAGACCGTGCCACGTCCGATCTCGGGTACCGCCTGGCTGGCCCGGGACAGCACCTCCTCGGCCGACAGGTGCTCATCGGTGGTGCCCCGGAAGGCGTTGAGGATCGCGCGGCGCTGGGGCGTCACCCGCAGCTGGTGGCGGCGCAGCAGCCCTGCGACGTCGTCGCTGGTCATGGGCGCAGCCTACATCGCCGTACCAGATATGAGGGTGCTCTAGGTAGGATTCTGTCCTTGATAGATCCCGGTGCCGAACAGGCTGGTGGGGTGCCGGCCGACGTGGCCCTCGCGCCCACGGAAGCCCTGTGGCGCCTGCGCGGCCAACTCCCGGCGGCGCGCGAGGAGCTCCTGCGCCGCCATCTGCCGCTCGCGCGCAAGCTCGCCGCGCGCTACCACAACCCGCACGAGCCCTTCGAGGATCTGGCACAGGTCGCCAACCTGGGGCTGCTCAACGCGCTCGATCGCTATGACCCCGAGCGCGGGGTGCCCTTCGGCGCCTATGCCACGCCCACGATCCTCGGGGAGCTCAAGCGCCATTTCCGCAACACCGGGTGGGCCGCACATGTCCCCCGCGCGGCTCAGGAGCTGGCCCAGCGCGTGCAGCGAGCCGTCGGCGACATGACCGAGGAGCACGGGCGCAGCCCCGAGGTCGCCGAGCTCGCCGCGTTCCTCGAGGTCGACGTCGAGCGGGTCCTCGAGGGACTGGAGTCAGCCCAGGCGCACTACTCGGACTCGCTCGATGCCCCCATCGCCGACGGCGTGTCGGAGGCGGCGACTCTGGGCGAGACCCTGGGCCAGGTCGACGACGGCTACGGCCTGTTCGAGACCGTCAGCAGTCTGGGCGGCGCGATCAGCCGGCTCCCCTACCTGGAGCGCACCGCCCTGAGCCTGCGGATGCAGAGCGACCTCAAGCAGAGCGAGATCGCCAGGGCGATGGGGTGCTCGCAGATGCAGGTGTCCCGGCTCCTGCGCCGCGCCACCGATCGCCTGCAGGCCCAGCTCGGCGAGGGCTGACCCGCCGCTCAGCGGCTCCAGTCCAGAAAAACCTCGGCCACGCCGTCGAGCCGGAGCTGCCCGAGCAGCCCCGCGCGGCGCAGCGTGGCCGCGGCCTCGCCGCGGCCCGGCGCGACTGAGAACTGGCACCCCCGCTCCCGGGCGCGGCGGTCGACGGCGGCGATGGCGCTGACCACCGCCGGGGCGATGACCGTGGCCTGGCTCATGTCCAGGATCACGCGGGTGAAACCTCGATCGATGAGGCCGGCGCAGTCCTCGATGAGCTGGTCGGCGACGCCGTCATCCAGCGCGCCCGTGCACCGCACGCGTACGCGGTCGCGCTCCGGGTCGATCCTGATCCGTGTCGCCTCATCGACTGCAACGCCCATCCATCCTCCGTTCGTGAGTCCCCTGCCCGGTGTTCAGCGCAGACGGGCTACCCCGTTCTCCGCTGCGCTCCCAAAACCTTCCGGCCGGGAGGGGCCTGTCAGGTCAGGTCAGTCGGGCAGGATTACGACGGGCTCGCGCCGCTCGATCCACAGTGTGTTGACCAGGATCGTGATCACCGAAAGTGTCGGCACGGCGACGATCAGCCCGAGCAGCCCGAACACCTCCCCGACGGCCACCACCCCGATGGCGATGACGGCGGGGTGCAGGCGGACAGCGCGCGCCATCACCACGGGGCCGATCACGTTGGCCTCGATCTGGTGCACGAGGATGTAGATGGCCAGAACCAGCACCGCGCGGCTGGGCGAGATGGTGAGGGCGAAGGCGACGGGCGGGATCGCGCTGGCCAGCGCGCCGAGGTAGGGCACCACCTCGGCGCAGGCGCTCAGCACGGCGAAGACGAGGGCGAAGGGCAGGCCGACGATGAGCCCGAGGGCGACGTAGAGCATCACGCCGATGAGCACCATCGACGCCGCCAGACCGCGCAGCCATCCCAGCCATGCTGCCCGGATCCGTCCCAGGGTCGCCGCGGCTCCGGGCCGGACGTCGGGGCTGAACAGGCTGAGCAGCCCGTGCGTGAGCGGCTCGGGGCGCGCGGCCATGTAGTACGCGGTGATGATGCCGATGACCACGCCGCCGATGAGGGTGGCCACGCTGGCTCCGATCGTGGTGATGGGCCCCAGCAGCCCGGAGGGGTCGCGGACGAGCGTCGTCAGATCGTGCTGGAGCTGCGCGGCGACGTGGCCCGGACGATCGCCGGTCACCGAGCTGAGCTGCACCTCGGCGGATCGGAGCAGGCGCGGTGCGTCGGTGATCAGGGTCCCGGCCTGGGAGATGAGCGATGGCAAGAGCAGCGCCAGGCCACCGGCCACGATCGCCAGGCCGACCAGCAGGCCGATCAGCGCGCCCAGCGGCCGCGGCACTCCCAGTGGCTCCAGCCGCTCGGCGCAGACCGAGAGCGGCAGGCTGACGATGATGGTGAGCATCGTCGCCAGGATCAGCGAGATGAGCTGCTGGGCGACGAGCCCGGCGGCGATCAGCACGCCTCCGAGCAGGATCGCGCCATAGATGTCGCGGTCCCTCATGCGCGCGCGTCTCCCGGTTCGGCGAGGGGGCCGCGGGTCGATGGCTCGGCGAGGGGGCTGCGGGCCGACCCGTGGGGCCTGACCCACAGCTCGTCGACGAGGATCAGGGTGAACGAGATGAGCGGGACGGAGATGAGCAGTCCCACCACCCCGAACAGCGACCCGGCCACGAGCACTCCCACCGCGATAACCGCTGGGTGAAGGCTCACCGACCGGCCCATGATGAGCGGCAGCGCGACGTTGCCCTCCACCTGGTTGACGATCACGTAGACGATGGCCACCAGTAGGCCCTCGTGAAAGGACTGCGTCAGGCCGTAGATGATCGGGGGGATGGCGCTGATCACCGAGCCGTAGTTCGGGATCACCGTCATCAGCGCCGAGAAGATGGCGAAGCCGGCGGCGAACGGCAACCCGATGATCTGCATCCCGGCAAACAGCAGCCCACCCAGCACGATCATGTCGAGCCCGACGCCGCGCAGCCAGCCCAGCCAGGCGACGCGGATGCGCTCCAGCGTGCGCAGCACGTCCCCCTTGCGCGGTGCAGGGAACAGACGCACCAGCCCGTGGACCAGCGGCTCTGGACTGATGGCCATGTAGAGCGCGCTGATGAGGACCACCACGATCGCCCCCACGATGGTTGCGATGGAGACGCCGATCGCCTCGAGCGGGCCCAACAAGACGGCGGGGTGATCGGTGTAGCGGTGCACGAAGTGCGTCACCGCCTTCGTCGTGGTGCCGCGGCGCAGGCCGAGCACATGGTTGACCGCGTGCTCCAGATGGGCGACCGTGGTGGGCAGCTGCGCGACGAAGTCGTTGACCTGGCTGATGAACGTGGGCACCACGAACGCCAGCAGGGCCGCCGTAACGGCGAGGCCCGAGAGCAACGACACCACCGCGCCGACGGGTCGCGGGACCCGCCATCGCTGCAACCACGTGGCCGAGGCCGCCAGCGGCACCGCGATGACCACCGCGATCGTCACCAGCATGACGATCTGGACCAGCTCCTCGAAGAGCAGGCCGGCGGCCGCCAGCCCGACGGCGAGCAGCACAGCGCGATAGGCGACGCGCGGATCAAGTCCCCCCCGCGGACCCCCCTGCCGACTCGAATCCATGGGTGTGATCCAGATAACCCGTTGCGAGGGATCGCAAACGAGGCGGTCACGCCGGCGAGGGCGCAAGAAGATCAGATCTATGGAGCTTGGAGGCCGCTGTTGCACAATGCATGCAATCTCCTTGACATGTTCCTTGCGAGCGCGATAGGTTGCCCGGCCGTCGGCCGCTCCCTCAGGCCAGCGAGGCGCCCGGGCCACGAGCGGGAGTCGCGGATCGACGTGACTATCAGGCCGAGCGGGCAGCCGCGCCCGCTCGCCGCAACCCCCGGGAGAGAGAGATGAGCTCAGATGTGCCGAGGCTGACGCCTCGAAGGTGGGCGCACGTGATGCTGGCCGCGGTCGGCGTCCTGGCGTGCGCGCTCGTGCTTGCACTCGACGGGCATCCGGCGCGCGCCGCCGCCGGCCCGCCGGCGCCGATCAGCAACGCCCCCGCGCTGCTGCCGACACCGTCGTGCCCCACGCCCCCGTCGAGTGAGACCGCGCCGTGGGCCGACCCGCAGTTCGGTCCCGACTGCCAGGCCCAGTACGCGATCGAGGACCTGGAGAACCCGGCGTCCCCGCTGTATCAGCAGACGTCCGGCGTCCCCGCGCAGTCAACGCTGCAGCGCCTCGAGGCGGCACTGGCCAGCGGTAACAACCTCATCAACGCCGGCGGCGCCAAGCAGGGCCTGCTGGCGCTGTACGGCCTGACGGTCTCAGGCGGCGGTGATGACGGCGCCACCGGCGAGCGCTCGAACGGCTTGGCCTTCCCGAGCGCCCTCGCGCTGGGGGCGACCTGGGACACCGCGGACGCCACGGCCTACGGGACGATGTTCGGCCAGGAGTTTCACCGGACAGGTCTCAGCTCGACGCTGGCGCCGGTGATCGACATCGACCGCACCTGGCACACCGGCCGCGAGAACGAGAACTTCGGCGAGGACCCGTTCCTCACCGGCTCGATGGTGGCTCCCGAGGTTCGCGCGATCCAGGGGCAGGGCGTGCTCACCACCGTCAAGCACTGCTGCGCCTACACCCAGGAACAGGGACGGGCGGGCCAGGCCCTGTCGCTGACCTCCACGCCGGTCGCCAACACCGGCGAGAACGAGCTCATCTCCGAGCGCGCCCTGGAGGAGATCTACGGGCCGGCCTGGCAGGCGGCCGTGGGTCCCGATCAGGGTGACGCGATGTCGGTGATGTGCGGGTACGCGATCGTCAACGGCGGCGCCAACCCGCCGTACGCGGGCGCCGACTCGTGCGGCAACAAGTTCATCCTCAACGACCTCATCAAGGGCCAGTACGGCTTCCAGGGCACATTCACGCCCGACGCGGTGACCGCCGAGCGCGACGCCGCGCTGCTCAACTTCGAGAACGGCGGCGACGGCGGGGACATCCGTCTTACCGTCGCGCAGCTGCAGGCGATCGTGGGCGACGGCAGCGGGAATGACCAGACGAACGCCGACGGTAGCCAGAACATCATCAGCCAGGCGCGCCTGGCCGACGAGGTCCGCCGGCTGCTGCTGCAGTCGGTCAAGAACGAGCGCTTCAAGACCCCGCCCACCAACGCCGGGATCGGCAACGGCGTGGCCCAGGACGAGGCGACCTCGGCGCAGATCGAAGAGCAGGGCGCCGTCCTGCTCAAGGACGACTCGAACGTGCTGCCGATCTCAAAGCGCGACAAGTCGATCGCCGTCATCGGGACCCAGGCCGGTCCCAACTCAGGCGCCTCACTCGGCCCGGTCACGACCGAGCAGCCGCAGGTGGACAACGACGGCTCGCCGTTCGTCAACCCCGCCAATGTCTTCACCGACACCGCCACGGGGCAGACGTTCGGCTACTCGAGCGCGATCGGCGGCATCGTCGCCGCGGCGGGCTCCACGCAGACGGTGACGTTCTCGCCCGGCTCGGTGGGGCTGCTCGAGCAACCGGCGCTGGCCGGAAACGGAAGCACGTCGGGCCTCGGGTCGCTCGTCACCCCGGACCACACTCAGGCCGGATTCCTCGCCACCTACTTCGGCGGCGATGACCCGACCGATCCGAGTGACACCGTGCTCGGCACCCAGGTCGTTTCGTCGGTGCACTACAACTCGACCGGAGGGGCGGCGGGTCCGTCCTCCATCCCCGCCGTTGCCGGTGGCAGCCCCGCGGTGGCCATCCCGGCGCAGTTCCAGTTCAACAACTGGTCGGCGTCCTACCGCGCCCTCTACACCCCGGCGGTGACCGGCGACTACAACTTCTCGGTCACCCAGTCGGGGACGACGAAGCTGTTCGTCGACGGCCGGCTGGTGGAGCAGCGCCTGCGCGACGACTTCGGCACTATCGATCACGTCACCGTCCCGCTGCGCGCGGGGCACCCGGTGTCGATCGTGGTCGACTACTCGCCGATGGCCGCCGCCGCGAGCAACAACTCGTCGGCCCCGTTCGCCAACTTCGGCCTGTTCCTGGGCGATGCGGTACACCTCGGCGTGGCGTTGCCTGCGAGCACCGGCCAGACGTTGATCGGACAGGCGGTGCAGTCGGCCAAGCACGCTGACGTCGCCGTCGTGTTCGCCGGCCGCGAGACCGGTGAGGGCCACGACATCGAGAACCTGTCGCTGCCGGGCGATCAGAACGAGCTGATCGACGCGGTGGCTCAGGCCAACCGGCACACGGTGGTCGTGCTGACCGGCGGACCGGTGGCGATGCCGTGGCTGCATCAGGTCGACGGCGTGATGGAGATGTGGGAGCCGGGCGCGACGTTTGGCACCGCGGTGGCGTCGCTGCTGTTCGGCAACTCCGACCCCTCGGGCAAGCTGCCGATCACCTTCCCGGCCAGCCCGTCTCAGGGCTCGGATCCGGGGGCGGCCCACTACCCCGGCATCACCAACCTCGCCACGGGAGCGTCTGACGACTATCAGCAACTGGAGCGCGAGAGCTACGACGAGGGCGTCGACGTGGGCTACCGGTACTACCAGACCCACCATGAGACGCCGCTGTTCCCGTTCGGCTACGGGCTGTCCTACACCTCGTTCCGCCAGCGAATCGTCGAGACCAGGGTCCACCGCAACGGCAACGTCACCGTTGTGGTGCAGGACACCAACCGCGGCTCGGCCCCGGGGGCCGACGTGGTCGAGGGCTACGTCCACGACCCGTCGTCCACCGGTGAGCCGCCCGAGCAGCTGCGGGCCTTCGGCAAGGTGACGATCGCCCCCGGCCATACCGCGAGGGTGAAGCTGACCCTCCGGCCGAGCTCGTTCGCCTACTGGAACTCAGGTCCGGCGACCGGCACCAATCCGGGCACGACGTCCCCGTCGGCCCCGGGCGTGGACACCTCCACCCAGCCCGGTGGGGAGTGGACCGTCGCGCCCGGCGTGTACGGGATCAGCGTCGGGAGCTCCTCGAGCCAGCTCACCGACACCACCCACGTGTTCCTCTCAGGACACACCACGCCCGGTCAGCTCGACGGGCTGTTCGGCTGGTCGATCCCCTAGGCACACCTCGGCGAGACACGCCAACCGCCCGGGTCCTCCTCCGCGGAGGGCCCGGGCGCTGGCATGATCGCTGCCTGATGGCTGAGCACATCGCCCAGCGGCTTGGCTCAAACGAGGCGGAGCTGCTCTCCGCGCTCATGGCCAGCATGGCCGACGCCGTGTACGCCGTCGATGACGCGGGCGTCGTCCTCTTCGCCAACGCCGCCGCGCTGAGCATCCTCGGCTACGCCTCCGAACGCGAGCTCGTCGGCCGCCCCAGTCACGCCACCATCCACCACAGCCACCCGGACGGCCGCCCGTTTCCTGAGGCCGAGTGCCCGCTGCTGGCGCCGCGCCAGACCGGCGAGCCCGTCCGCGTGGACCAGGACTGGTTCGTCCGCCGTGACGGCACGTTCGTTCCGGTCGCCTACTCCTCGGCGCCGGTGACCGTCGGCGGGAGACGTGGTGCGGTGGTGGTGTTCTCAGACATCTCAGAGCGCACCCGCGCTGAGAGCGAGCGCCTGCGCGCCGAGGCGATCCACGCGTCACGCGCGCGCATTGTCCAGGCTGCTTTGGAGGAGCGCCGGCGCCTGGGCCGCGACCTGCACGACGGGGCTCAGCAGCGGCTCATCAACGTGATCTTCGCGCTGCAGGCGGCCGCGCGCGAGACGCATGATGCCGCCGGCGACACGGCGCGGCGCTCGATCGCCGAGGCGCTGGAGGAGACGCAGCAGGCGATCCGCGACCTGCGTGATCTCGGTGCCGGCCTGGACCCGTCGGTACTCGCCCACCGCGGCCTGGCCGCCGCGATCGCGTCGCTGACGGCGCGCACCCCGGTGCCCGTGACCCTCGACGTGCCGGCGCGGCGCTTTGACCCCCTCGTCGAGAGCACCGCCTACTTCGTCGTCGCCGAGGCGCTGGCCAACGTCGCCAAGTACGCGGAGGCCTCGGAGGCGACGGTGAGGATCGAGGCCACGCCGAACCGCCTGCGCGTGACCGTCACCGACGATGGGCGGGGTGGGGCGGCGCCGGACCTCGCGGGCGGCTCGGGCCTGGCCGGGCTCACCGATCGCGTCGCCGCGGTCGGCGGGACCCTCGCCATCGCCTCGCCCGCCGGGGCGGGGACGCGGCTGACCGCGGAGCTGCCGCTGGCGGCCGAGCTCACCGAGCCCGCAGCAGGGTGAGCACGGCCAGCACGCGCCGGTGCTCGAGCGGTTCGTCGGCCAGCCCGAGCTTGGCGAAGATCCGCCCCACGTGCTTCTCGACGGCGGCGAGGGTGACGCCGAGGGATGCGGCGATCCCGCGGTTGGACTTGCCCTCGGCCATCAGCGCCAGCACCTGTCGCTCACGCGGGGTCAGGGCCTCCAGGGGGTCGTGCTTGCGGCGCCGGCCCACCATCAGCGCCACGATCTCGGGATCGAGTGCCGACCCGCCGCCCGCCACGCGACGCACGGCGTCGGCGAAGGACTCGACGTCGGCCACTCGGTCCTTGAGCAGGTAGCCCACGCCCCGGGCGTTGTCCCCGATCAGGTCCAGCGCGTAGGCCTCGTCGCGGAACTGGGACAGCATGAGGATCCCGATCTCCGGATCGCGCGCGCGGATCTCGATGGCGGCGCGCAGCCCGTCGTCGGTGTGGTCGGGCGGCATCTGCACGTCCACGATGGCCACGTCCGGCCGATGGGCGGCCACCTTGCGCCGCAGATCGTCGGCGTCCCCCGCCTGGGCGACGACCGTGAAGCCGGCATCGGCCAGCAGGCGACTCAGCCCCTCGCGCAGGAGCACCTGATCCTCGGCCACCAGGACCCGCACCGCAGTCATGAGAGCAACGCTACCGGGGGGTGGAGGGGGTAGGGCCAGCCGGACATCGGCGGTGGGGTGCGCCGCCGCCGCGGGGGAGCACGCAGGCTCGAACCCAACGCCCGCGCGCGCGATGCTTTCTCTTGACCAAGCCAGACCGCGACCGCGACACCGCACCGAGGACGCCATCATGACGCAGCCCGCCCCCACCGCCCACATCGAGGAGCCATCCCAGACATCGGTCGGCATGCTCATCGTCCGCTACGGCCTCGGCGCGGTGATGGTGGTCGGCGGCGTGATCGTGCTCATCGTCTCGCCGGCCGGCCTCGGCTTCGACGGCTTTGCCATGGCCGTCGGCGGCGGGCTGTCCGTCGTGCTCTTCAACGTCCTGTTTCGCCTGGGCCTCAGCAGCGAGGCCGACCGCGAGGAGGAGGAGCGCGCTCGAAACTACTTCGACGAGCACGGGGAGTGGCCCGAGGAGAAGCCGGCCCAGGGTCGCCGGTGGACCCTCCCGGCGGGCGTCGTCACCTACGAGCAGGAGCAGGCCATGCTGCACGCCCGTGAGACCGCCGGCCACGCCGCCTGACGCCATGAGCGCCCCCGTACGCTCCCGTCGCGGCGCCCACGCCACCACCTCGCTGGAGTCCTGGTCGCGTCCCGCGCGCCGCTCACACCTCGCACGGTCCGGGTCGCCCCGAGCCGGTCGCCGCTCACTGCTGCAACGGCTGCGATCCCTCGTCCGCCGCCGTTGAGCGGCCGGGGTCAGGCCAGCAGGCTGTCGGCGTCGACCACCGCGGCGTAGCCGTCGGCGAGGGCCGCCATGAACGCGCCGTGCACGGTGGCGCCCGGAATCGCGGCGCCGCCGAACTCGAGGTCGGGAGCGGCGCAGGCGTCGTGCACCACGGTGGCGGTGAGCCCCTGGTCCACCGCGGCGCGCACCGTCGCGTCCACGCACATGCTGCTCATCATCCCGGCCACCACCAGGGCGTCGATGCCGCGGGCGGCGAGCTCGTCGGCCAGGCCCGTGCCGACGAAACCGTTGGGCTGCTGCTTCTCGATCACCGGCTCACCCTCGGCGGGTGCGACGAGCGGATGGATCTCGACCCCATCGGTGCCGGGGCGCATGAACGCCGCGTCGGGCGCGTCCCAGACGTGCTTGAGATGCACGATCGGCTCGCCGCCGGCGCGAAAGGCGTCCAGCAGCCGGCGCGCGGACTCAGCCGCGGCCTCAGGCTCCACCAGCGGGTAGGCGCCGCCCGGAAAGTAGTCGCGCTGGATGTCGATGATGAGCAGGCCCCGGGCCACGCCGCGGACGATAGATGAGGCGGGCCCCGCCGGCGGCCTGCCCTACATTCCGTGGCACCGATGAGCCGCCGGCCCCGGTCCACCCAGCGTATGCGGAGGCGCGACGATGTTCCAACGTGTCGAGGTTGAGGGCGCCCCGCGCGAGCGCGGACGCCAGTACGGCGAGACGGCGCGCGAGCGCGTCCATCGTTCGGTGGAGATGTACCGCGACGTGTTCGCGCACTACGCCGGGTGGGATTGGGAGCGCGTCCGCGAGGAGGCGGCGCGTTACGTCGCCCCCGTCACCGCCTTCGAGCCCCGGTACCTCGAGGAGATCCGCGGCCTGGCCGAAGGCGCCGGCCTCGGTGAGCTCGACGTTATGGCCATCAACGTCCGCACCGAGATCATGTTCGCCGCGACGTCGCGCGCGCACCGGGCCGCCGAGTGCACCTCGTTCGCGGTGGTCCCGAGTCGCACCGGCGAGGGGACGTTGCTGATCGGCCAGAACTGGGACTGGATCCCGGACGCGGCGGACACGACGGTCATCCTCGAGGCCCGTCAGGCCGAGGCCCCCGACTTCGTCACCGTGGTCGAGGCCGGCCTCCTGGCCAAGGTCGGCATGAACTCGTCGGGGGTGGCCATCGGCGCCAATGCGCTGGTCAGCGCCGCGGACATCGGCACTCCGGGCGTGCCCTTCCACGTGCTGTTGCGTGCGCTGCACGATGCCGACAATCTCGCCGACGCGATGAGGTCGCTGGGCCGGATGCAGCGCTCGTCCTCCGCGAACTACCTCCTCGCACACGAGGACGGCCTCGCCGTGGACATCGAGGCCGCCCCCGGCGGCGTCGGGCAGCTGTACCCCGGCTACCCGGCCGAGGGCGTCATCCTCCACACCAACCACTTCATCAACCCGGGCTTTGCCGGGTGCGACGTGGGGCTGGCCGCGATGCCCGACACCGTCTTCAGGCTGATGCGCGCCCGCCAGTTGATCGCCGACCGCTCCGGGCCGCTGGACCGGGCGTTCTTGCAGGCGATGCTCGCCGATCACGCCGGCTATCCGTACAGCGTGTGCTCTCACCCCGATGCAAGGGTGCCCGCGGTCGAGCAGAGCATGTCGGTCGCCGCGGTGCTCATGGAGCCGGCCACCCGGCGGCTGTGGCTCACCGACGGCACTCCGTGCAGGTCCCCGTTCGAGCTGCTGGACTACGGCGCGGCGCTGGACAAGCCCTCGCCACTGCAGGTTGCGGTGGGCTGAGCGGCTCGTGAGCCCGCTGTCGCACCTGTTGGCGCCGCTGGACGTCGGTCCGGTCCGGCTGCCGTGCCGGATCGTCTCGACCTCGCACCAGACGACGCTGGTCCACGATCACCTGCCCACCGACGACTTCGTCGCCTACCAGGAGGCCCGGGCGCAGGGCGGCGCCGGGCTCATCGTGATGGAGGCGGTGGCGATCGCGCCGTCGGGCCTGCTGACCGCGCATACGCTCGGTGGCTACCTGGACGAGATGGTGGACGGCTACCGGCGGGTGGCCGCGGCGGTGCAGCCGCACGGCACCAAGCTGTTCGTCCAGCTGTTTCACGGCGGGCGCGAGCTGATCGCGACATCGCCGCGGCCGCCGAGCGTTTCGGCCTCCGCGCTGCCCAGCCACCGCTACCACACCGAGCCCCGGGCGCTGAGCACCGCGGAGGTGCAGGAGCTGGTGGAGGCCTACGGGCGCTGCGCCCGGCTCGCCGCGACGGCGGGTCTCGACGGCATCGAGATCACTGCGGCGCACGGGTATCTCGGCGAGCAGTTCTTCGCCCCGGAGTACAACCTGCGCACCGACCGCTACCGCGAGCCGGCCCGGTTCATGACCGAGGTGCTCGAGACGGTGCGCGCCGCCGCCCCGGACCTCGCCCTCGGCATCCGGCTGAGCGCCGACTCCGAGCCGGCGCAGGCGATCGCCCCGTCGCTCGCCCCGCTGGTGGATGTCATCCACCTCGCGGTGGGCAACTCGTCGACGTTTGACGGCTGCACCGGCATCGTGCCCCCACCGCCGATGCCGCGCAACCTGGTGGCCCCGCTGACCGAGCCGTTCCGACTGGGGCGGCCGCTGATCGCCACCAGCCGGGTCACCGACCCGGTGGAGGCCGACGCGCTCATCGCCGACGGTGTCGCCGACGCCTTCGGGATGACCCGCGCGCTCATCACCGACCCCGACATGCCGCGCAAGGCCCGGGCCGGCGAGGCGGCCGACATCGTGCGCTGCATCGGCTGCAACGCCTGCATCTCCCACTACCACGCCGGGACCCCGATCCGCTGCGCCCAGAACCCGCGCGCCGGCCGTGAGCGCACCCTGCCGCGTCCCGCGCCGGGGGCCCAGTCCCGCCGCGTGGTGGTGGCCGGGGCCGGACCGGCCGGCCTGGCGGCCGCGGCGGAGGCCGGCGCCTGCGGGCACCGCGTGATCGTGCTCGAGCGCGAGCCCGCGATCGGCGGCCAGGTGCGGCTCGCCGCGGTGACCCCGGGCCATGCCGAGCAGGCGGCGGCGCTGCATCACAACTACACGACGATGCTCGAGCGCGCGGGCGTCGAGGTGCGCCTGGCCACCCCGGCGGATGCGGACACCATCGCCGCGCTCTCGCCGGACGTCGTCATCGTGGCCACCGGCGCGCGGCCGGCGCCCGCGCGCCAGGCGCTTGACGGTGTCGCGGTGCACCAGGTGTGGGACGTGCTGGCGGGCCTGCGGCCTGCGGGCCGGGTCCTCATCGCCGACTGGGGCGGGGATCCGGCGGCGCTCGACTGCGCCGAACTGCTGGCCGCGGAGGGCAATCCGGTCACGATCGCGGTGGGGGCGCTCATGCCGGGCGAGACCGTCCACCAGTACCAGCGCAACCAGTATCTGGCCCGCCTGGAGCGCGCCGAGGTCCGCATCGAGCACTACCTCGGCCTGCACTCGGCGTCCGCCGGGCGGGTGCACTTCCGCAACATCTTCGCCCCGGAGCGGGAGCGCAGCCTCGAGACCGACGTGCTGCTGCTGTCGCTGGGCCGCGTGCCCGAGGACGACCTTGCGGCCCAGCTGCTCGCCCGCGGGATCCCAATCGAGACGGCGGGCGATTGCTGCTCGCCGCGCGGCTTGGAGGAGGCGATCCTGGAGGGGACCCTCGCCGCGCGCGGAGTTTGACCGTCGCGCAGCGTGCGTGCGCGGGGATCATCCGAAGGGGGTGATGTCGGCGGTCGGTCATGGCGCGAGCATCGCGTCACGTCCTGGCGGTGCCGTGGGGACGCGCGCCCGAACGAACGGAGGACAGCATGCTGCGACCGATGAACGAGATGCCGGCCGGAACTATCGGCTTTGAGGCGGTCGGCGAAGTGGAGGACGACGATTGGGAGGACGTGGTCGAACCCGTGCTGCGCAGTGAGATCGCCGCGGGGCACAAGGTCCGGCTCCTCTACCTCTTCGGACCGGGCGCCGACGAGGTCGAGGGTGACGCCATCAAGGCCGACACCGGCTTCCGCGCCCGTCATGCCAAGGAGTTTGAGCGCGTTGCCGTGGTGACCGACGAGTCGTGGATCCACCCCGCGCTGCGGGCGTTGTCGTTCCTGATGCCGGGAGGTGCACGGGGGTTCGCCGTACACGATCTGCCCGCGGCGAAGGCGTGGCTGGCCGAGGGCGTCGAGACGCCGGCGTGACCCTCGCGTTCGCCCGCGAGAAGCAGTAGGCGCGTGCCGGACGGCACGTGCGACTCGGAGGAGGATCGAATGGCCAGGAACACACGTCTGTCGCTGGTGCTGGCCGCGGCGATGTTCGTCCTCGTCGTCGACACGAGCTTGATGAACGTCTCGATCTCGGCCGTGGTCCGGGATCTCCACACGACGGTCAGCTCGGTCCAGAGCGCAATTGCGCTTGAGGCCCTCGTCTCCGCCGCGTTCATCCTGATCAGCAGCAAGCTGGGCGACCTCTTCGGACGCAAGCGGGCGTTCGTGTGTGGTCTGCTGGGGTATGCAGCCGGTGCTCTGGCGATGGTCCTGGCCCAGAGCCTGACGGCGATCATCATCTTCTGGGCAATCATCGGTGGCCTCGGCGCCTCGCTCTTGCTGCCGGCGATGCAGTCGCTCATCCATGGCAACTTCGAGGGAGCGGCACAGAAGAAGACCTATGCGCTCGTCGGAGCAGCGGCTGCCATTGCGGCGGCGGTCGGCCCGCTGCTCGGCGGGTTCCTCACGACCTATCTGTCCTGGCGTGTCGGCTTTGCGCTCGAAATCGTCGTCATCGCGGTCGTGCTGTCGCAGGTCGGGCGCCTGAAGGATGTCCCGTACACGGGCGAGCGGCAGATCGATTCGGTCGGCGCGGGCCTCTCGGTGGTCGGGATGGGCGGCGTGGTACTCGGCATCCTGGTGTGGCAGGAGGGCGGTGATTACGTCGTACTGCTGATCGCGATCGGCGCGCTCGCGCTCTGGACGCTCGCCCGGTGGCTCGTTCGGCGCCACCACGAAGGAAAGGTCACACTGCTCGACCCGGATCTGTTCCGACTCCCCAACTTCAGGACCGGGATCACCGGGCAGATGCTGCAGAACGTCACCCTCGGCGGGGCGATGATCGCGCTCCCGATCTTTCTGCAGATCAAGCTGGAGTACAACGCCATGCAGACCGGCCTGTCGCTCGCTCCGCTCTCGCTCACCATGTTCGCGGTCGCGATCCTCGCCGGCCGGAAGGCCGGCGGTCGGCGCCCCGCCGGGATCATCCGCAGCGGGTTCCTGCTGAGCACGATCGGTCTGGCGCTGATCATCCCGATCGTGCCCAGAGCCCACTCCGGCTGGTACCTGGTGATCCCACTGGCGATCACGGGCGCGGGCCTCGGCCTGCTGGTCTCGCAGCTCAACAACTACACGCTCGCCCCGATCGATGAGGAGCGCATCAGCGAGGCGGCTGGGGTGAACTCGGCGGCCGGCTCGTTCGGGCTGTCGTTGGGCCTGGCCGTGGCAGGCGGCGTCCTGCTGGCGACCCTCTCGCTGGCCTTCACCAACATGACAAACGCGAGCCCGGTGATTCCCTCCACTCAGCAGCACCAGATCGCCCAGAGCCTCGAGGACGACGCGCAGGTCGTGAGCAACACCCAACTCGAGAAACAGCTCGCCGACGAGTCCCCGGCCGTTCGTCAGGAGGTCCTGAAGATCAACAATGACGCGACGAACCTGGCCCTCCAGGTCGGGCTGCTCATCCCGATCATCGCAGGCCTGCTCGGGTTCTTCACCTCGGCGCGGATGATGCGCCTGCCGGACGTCAAGCCCTCAGCGTCCGTCGAAGCAGCCGCGCTGGGCTGACCAGGCTGGGCAGTCACCCGTTCCGGCCAGCCCGGTTGCATGCTGATGTGGGGTGCAGCCATCCTGTAGTACCCATGGCGACCAGCCAACGGAGCGACAAATGAATGCCGTCACAGCGTCCGCGCGACCGCCGGACGCCGATGAGCTGCTTGACGCGGTGGTGATCGGCGGGGGGATCGCGGGGCTGGCCGCGGCCTGGGAGCTTCGGGACACGCGCATGGTGGTTCTGGAGAGCGAGTCACGCATCGGCGGACGGCTCATGTCCGAGCCACGTGGCCCATACTGGCTGAACTTCGGCGGCCACGTTTTGAGCGGCCCGGGCTCCGCGACCGAGCGGCTGCTGCGCTCCACCGGGGTCGCGGCGCGCGATGTGCCCGGGATCCTCACCGCGGTGGCCCTTGGCGACGAGATGCTGGCGGGCTCCCGGGTCGAGACCTATCCCTTTCGGCTGCCGCTCTCCTTCGCTGAGCGCGTCGCCCTGATCCGCGTCGGCGCCCGGCTGCGATTCGAGGTGGAGCGCTACCGCCGCGCCACCGGCAGGCGCGACGGCGAGTCAGACGCCGACCGACGCGTCCGCGTCCTGCGCTTCCGCGACCAGGAAACGTTCTCGCAATTCCTTGGCCGAGTGCCCCGCCGCGTCGATGAGATATTCCGCGCCACCATCCGGCGCTCCTCCGGCGAGCCAGAGGAGGTCTCGGCCGGCTACGGCATCGGCTACTTCCAGCTCGTGTGGGACAAAGCCGGCGGCCTGACGCGGAACATCCTCGGCGGATCGAACCTGCTGCCCGAGGCGATCGCGAGCACCCTCGGCGGACGGGTGCGCACCGACTGCCCGGTGAAACAAGTGAGCCAAGCTCCGAACGGCATCACAGTGCGATACACCCACCGAGGCCACGAGCACCGGCTGCGAGCACGCTACGTCGTGCTCGCCACCCCCGCCGACGTCACCCGCGCCATCGTCACCGACCTACCGACGGGCACCGCCCGGGCGCTCGCGGGCATCACCTACGGCCCCTACGTCGTCGGAGCATTCCTGACCCGCGAGACCGAGCCGATGCCCTACGACGACGTCTACGCGGTCGCCACGCCGGACCGCGCGTTTAACATGCTGTTCAACATCGCCAACGTCACACGGTCGGGACCCCGAGCCCCGGGCGGTTCATTGATGGTCTACTCCGGGGCCGAACTGGCCAGACGGCTCGACCGCCTGAGCGACGATGCCGTGGCGCGTCTCTACACCGACGAGGTGACGGCCATGTTTCCCCGCCTCCGAGGCGCGATCGCCGAGATCAAGATCAAGCGATGGGGCCGCGGCCTCCCGCACCCGCGCCCCGGCCGCTCAGCGCTGCAAGCCGACCTCGAGCGGCCGCTGGACAACCTCTTCCTCGCCGGCGACTACCTTGGGACGACCTACGTCGAGACCGCAGTGCAAACCGGAATCGCCGCCGCGGAAAGCATCCGTGGACGCCTACACGCCCCCTAGGACCCGGTGTCACGTCATGCCGGTTCATCCCACGAGTGATCGCAGCAGATCGAGCCCGGCACTCAAGCTGAGGCCCGACAGCCACTCTGATCACAAACGAGCAACCCGACCGCGGGGTGGGCAACGACCGCCAACCTGACAACCGGTATCCAGTGGCGGCCGCCGCGCACGTACCGGCCAAGTCTCCGCGAAACCTCGGGGGTAAATCCAGGGATCGCCATATTGCCGGACGCCGAGGGCTCCGCCTACGGTGACGCCGATGAGAAGACCTGCATTGATCGCCGCACTCCCGAAGATCGACACGGTCGCGGCACTCTGTATCCGCCGAGTCAGAGTGGGCGCAGCACGGATGAATGCGCGGGCCTGGACAGGACCCGATCGGGGGCGGCTGAGTGTCGGCGTGCTCCTGCCGGTGCTCGCGGCGCTGCTGCTGGCCCCGGCCGCGTCGGCGGCCGGCGGGCCTAACCTCACGGTGATCGCGGTCAAAGCCGCCGCGACGAAGGCGTCGATCCTGTCGCGCTTCACGGTCACCGACACGACCCGTAACCGCGGGCGCGGCCGATCCCCAGCGTCGGCGACCGCCTTCTTCCTCTCGAGCGACCGCAAGCCGACCTTGGCCGACCTGCCGGCCGGCACGCGCCGGGTGCGCGCGCTGGGAGCAGGCCGATCCAACACGGGTCGGGTCCGGCTTACGGTGCCCGTCCTCGCCGCCGGCGGGAACTGGTACGTCCTGGCCTGCGCCGGGGCCGTCGGCAGCCCGCCGACGCCCACCGGGGCCGGGCATTGCCGGGCCGGCGCTCGCAAGCTGCACGTGCCGCCAGGGCCGATCCCGCGGCGCGGCTACTTCCCCCGGCCCGGCCACCCGCGGACGGTCACCCCGGCGCTCGACGGATCCGCGGCCACCTCTGGCCTGATCTCGGCCGCGTCGGGGGGCACGCTGACGGCCACTGGCCCCAACGGGGTCCGCTACACGCTGGAGGTGCCCGCGGGCGCACTGGCGAGTGACGAGACGATCACGATGACCCCGGTGTCCTCCTTGGCCGGCTCGCCGCTGGGAGCGCTCATCGGCGCCGTTGACCTGGCCCCGAACGGCCTCCAACTCCTCAAGCCGGCGACGCTGACGATCGTGCCTCCCAGCCCGGTGAACCCCGCCGGGGTGGCCGGCTTCGAGGCCTTCGAGGGAGGCCAGGACTTCGGGCTCTACCCGCTCAACCGCGGTGGCGGGATCGCGATGAGCCTTGAACACTTCTCCGAGGAGGGCGTCGCCGAGGCCACCGCCGCCGAGATCCAGGTGGCGCTCTCACTCATGCCGTCCCGCTCGCAGGCCGACTGGCAGCAGATCGTCGCCGCCGCGCTGCGCACCCGTCCCTTCGACCCGAATGCGCTGGCGGTAATCGCGCTTGCGTACTACCGGGATGTGGTCGCGCCGGTGGTCGCGAAGGCGTCCACCGATGACACCTATGCGGACTCGGCGGTAACCGAACTGGAGGGCTGGCTGCGCTCCTTGGGCAACATCGGCCTGGACGAGAACCGCTACGTCGCGTCCCTGGTACAGGGCAGCTCGGCGATCATGTCGCGGATCCTGCGCAGCGCCATCGCGCAGCGCTACCAGCGCTGCACCGGCAACGACGACCTGAGCGAGATCGCGCGCTTGCTGTCCGCCGAGCGCATTGCCGCGGTCCTAAACGTCGACCTCGGCGACCTGGCCGGGCTGGGCGAGAAGTGCGCCCACTTTGAGCTTGACGTGACCACGACCGCGGAGCGCGTGTTCAACACCGGCGACCAGGTGTTCACTGGCGACATCGGGGTGGAGGACGACGTTCCGATCGATCTGACCGCCCTGGCCGGGCAGTACACCGGGACTGCTAGCCCCACCTACACAAACTGGCAGTACAGAGTGAAGTATGGAAGTGGCACCGCCGCCACTGGCACGACGGTGGCCAGCCCCTCCAAGGTTGACTTTTCGCTGGACTACAACATCTACGAGCAGCAGAACCCGAAGACCAAGCAAGTCATACGGACCGTCTCAGAACCCACGCTGCGGCTTCGCTTTGCTCCGGGTGACACCCGGGAGATGTACACCTCCAACGGCGGGTCCTACAGCTCCAACCTGACGCTGTGGGACGACGTGTGGCGCGACGGGCACGCCATCGAGCTGGTCCCGAACCAGCCGACCGACGTCTACGAACTGGACGACTGGCAGACCGTTCCGCCCGGCTCAGGCTCGCTGGTGGCGATGAAGACCTACCCCACCCGCACGTACTGTCACAACACGGTCCCGGGCTGCGTCCCGAGCTACGACGCCATCACCGAAACCACCACGCTGAAGCTGTACCACCGCCCTCAGCGCTGACGCGGCACCCCCCGCCCGTCGATCTCGGAAGCATTCGTGACCCGGCGTGAGACGGAGGAGCGGTTAGGGGTTGGCGCGGTTGGTTCTGGCGTAGCCCCGGGATGGCTCAGTCGCGGTTGAGTTGTCCGAGCACGATCAGCAACACAGGGCGATCCTGTCGAAACGCAGTCGCGATCGCGCGGCTGGCGTAAAGCGGAGTGCCGTCTTCCTGCTGATTGGCGTCAGACATGCCGGTAGCCCTCGACACTGCGGCATACACGGCCCCGCTCGGTGCATCGATGAGTACGCTCGCGCCCGACGCGGTGATCGGCACCGGGGTCGCGGCCGACGCGTTGCCGAAAAACTCTGAGCTGCTCCGATGCGACCATCCTCGATCGCGCAGGAGCCGGATCTCCGCCTCGATCGGCGCGGTCGATGACGTCCCGGGAGCGCCGGCGACAGCCATGTAGCGATACCGCTTGGGGATCGTCGCGTCGATGACGGCGGGCACAGTCGGTTGGCGGCGATGGGAAATCGGCTAGAGCTGCCGAACGTCCAGCCGATACCAATCTGAGCCGTCGAGGATGTCAAGAAACGGTCCTCGGCCAACGAAGGTTGCGCTTTGCAGCGGCATGTCGTCGCGGGTGCTGATCGTGAATCGCTGTGACTCGCGCGCGTGGTCTGCGGAGAGCTCTACCAGCACGGCACGATTGTGGTCGTCGCGATATCCGCCGACGAGCAGAACGCGGTCGTTCGCGATGGCCAGTGCTCGGGCGCCGGTGACGACGTTGCGCCAGATCCCAGTGACCGCCTGATCGTGGATATGTACGATCGGAAACCGTGAGTAGTAGGACGTCCACACGTCCTCGCCGGATACGTTCAGGCAATAGCAGTCATCGATGACGAGGCCTTCGGGCGGCTCATAGCTCCAACGGACGTCACCTGACGCGTCAAACCGCACCAGGCCCGCCGCGCTGATCGGACTGTCGCCGTAGACGCCTTCGTCGAAATAGCCGACCCAGATGGTGCCCGCGTCATCGACCAGGGCGTGCGCGATGCCATCGCCGAGCGTGAATGCGCGTCGAATTTCGCCCGCAGCGCCATAGACCCGCGCGTTGCCCTCCGGAACACCATCGCGTGACGTCGCGCAGCGACGGTCGACCACCAGCAGATCGCCGCCCGGGAAGGACTGGATGATCGGGTCAGGGCTGACCTCGCCGATCAGCGAAGTCGTCCGCACCTGTCGCTCCCCGTCATGTTCGACGATCCGCAGTCCACAACCAGGTTCGGAAACCCGCTCCCTGACCAACGCCAGCGCATGCCCATCCCAGGAGATCGAGCTGGCCAGAACTTCACCAACGCCGTTCGCCGCGCGCGCGACGAACCCCAGTGGCAGGCGGGTGGGCACGCGTGTACTCTCGCACGCTGGGGAAACAGCGCGATGTCGAACGCTTAGAGCGGAAAGCAGACCCGTCTACAGCACGGATCGAGCTACCGCCGTGATTGAGGTGCGGTCGACGACCCCAGCACGACGCGGATCGCCAGCGGCGACTCGGCCGCCTGGAACGGCTGACCCGGATCAGGTCGCCACGCTGACCAGAACCTCTGCCTGGCTCGAGAAGCTACAGCCCACCCGAGCAACTCAAAGCGTTCGGCTGCGTGACTCGGTCGGGTCCAACGTTTCTCGCACCGAGTGCGTGGGATCGGGTAGGCTCGCCGCCGCGCAATGAGGCGCTGGGCGAAAGATCGAGGCGCGTGGGCTGCCATCGCGCCGTTCGGACGCTGACGCAAAGGACCTACCAAGGCAGGGAAGCGGGTGGCGATGACAGTCAAGCGAGTCACGCACGGGCGTTGCGGAATGGGCGATCGAGCACTTCGTCAGCCGGCCTGTCCGCGCGGGATTGCGCGGACGTTGTTGATCGTGGTAGCGGCGGTGGCGGGCTTGCTGTGGTCGAGCGCGCCGGTGCTGGCGGCGTCATGGACGGCGCTGGCACCTGACGCGCAAAGCGCCAGCACGCAGGTGACGCCGATCGATCTTGGTAGCAACGTCGCAGGCTTGCCGCTGGACACGTCTCCCGCCGTCTCGCATCTGGGCGTCGCGATCTCGCCCGATGGCAGGACTGGGTATGTCGTCTCCGCCGGTTCCGGCGCGCTCATTCCGATCGATCTGAGCACCGGTTCGCCGACCGTGGGCACGCCGATCAATCTGACGGGTTCGGCCGGGACGATCTACATCGCGATCTCGCCGGACGGCAGGAAGGCGTACGTGTCCGACACGGCGCACGACGCCGTCGTGCCGGTCGACCTGACGACGAGCCCGGTGACGGTCGAGGCGCCGATCTCCGTCGCCACCTCCCCGCAGGGGATCGCATTCTCGCCGGACGGCTCGATGGCGTACGTGGCGGGCCCTGGAAACCACACGGTGACGCCGATCACGGTGACGACCAACACCGCCGGTACCCCGATCTCCGGAGTCGGAACCAGTCCGAATCAGATCGCGATCACCCCGGACGGCAGGACCGCGTACGTGACCGACAACGGCTCGAGCAACGTGTACCCGATCGCGCTTCCCGCGGGGACGGTCGGATCGCCGATCTCGGTCGGCGCCGGGCTGACGCCGCTGGGGATCGCGATCACGCCCGACGGGACCAAGGCGTACACGGCCAACTTCGGCCCGGCCAGCACCGGCAACGGGACCGGCGACACGGTCACGCCGATCAACCTGTCAAACAACACCGCCGGCACACCCATCACCGTCGGCGGCGGTCCGTGGTCGATCGCCGTGACGCCCGACTCGAAGACCGTCTATGTCGGCAACTCCAACGTCGGCACAATCACCCCGATCGATGTCGTGACCGACACCGCCGGCGCCGCGATTTCAGGAGTGGCCTTCCCGCGCTCGCTCGCGATCACCCCGGATCAGGCGCCGGTGGCGAACTTCGCGGTCACCAGCGCCTCGCCGGGTCAGCCGACGACGTTCGACGCCTCGTCCTCGACGGTGCGCTTCGGGACCATCGCCTCCTACCGCTGGGACTTCGGCGACGGCAGCGCGCCGGTAACCACGACCGCCCCGTCGACCAGTCACGTGTACGCGGTCTCGGGCAGCTTCACCGCGACGGTGACCGAGACCTCGGGTGCCGGCACCTCCACCGGCGGCGAGGTGTACACCGGACAGACGGCGTCACGTGTCGGCAGCGCCAGTGCGCAGGCGAGCCGCTCGGTGATCATCGGCGCTGCGCCGCAGCCGGCCGTCAGCGTGAGCGCGCACAGCCTTGACTTCGGCACCATCGCGACCGGTCATACGAGTCTGCCGCAGACGATCACGGTCACCGACTCGGGCCGGGCGGCCTTGGTGATCTCCTCTGCCGTACTGGCAGGCGCGAACACGCGCGACTACAAGATCACCGGCGACACCTGCGCCGGCCACACGATCGCAGCCGGCGCCACCTGCAGCACCACCCTTAGCTTCACCCCTGGCGGCACCGGCGCCCGCGCGGCCCAGCTCACGTACGCCGACAACGCCTCGGGCAGCCCGCACACGATCGCCCTGAGTGGGAGCGGCACCCACCGCGTGACGCTTGCCGGCACGGTGACTCTCAACGGCAAGCCCGTGGCGGATGCAGCCGTCGAGGCGTGCCCGACCGGGCCCGCCGGCCAAGCCAACTGCGTGGCGGTCAACACGGCAGGCGACGGCGCCTTCGCCGTCACGATCACCGCGCCCACGGGCGCGCAGTACTCGCTGAGCGCGTTCCCGCCCTCGGGAGTCAACGCCGGCGAGAAGGTGCTCTCGCCGATCACGGTGCCCGCCGCCAGCTTCTCGGGATTGCAGCTTGCGCTGCCGCCGGCGCCAGCGATCCCGTCCGGAGTCACGATCGTGAGCCCGAGTCACGGCACCGAGACATCCGGAACGGGAAACCCGGCCGTGTTCTGGAACGAGCCCAACCAGATCGAGCTCGATCGCAGCCTCTTCCCGCCGAACGGGACCGTTGTCGTGACGCAGATCATCATCCGCGGAACGAACGCGCTCACCGGTGCGCCCGCCAGCAAGGTCGTCGACGTTGGCGGCACCGTTGCCGGCCACCCGGTCGGCGCCGCGTTCGGGAACGGGCCCGTGAGCGTGACGATCCCGCCGCTCGACCCGATCCATGGGCAGGCCACCGCGAGCGTCAACTACCAGTTCTTCCCCTCAAGCACGTTCGCCGCGACCGGCGTTTCGAGCACGCAGGCGCTCTATGAGGTCTATCCGCCGCCCTCGCCCGGCCAGGCGCTGGCGCCCCAGCCGACCGATCCCCTGCCTGCCTATTTCCTCAACATCGGCCAGTCGGGCGGGGTGACGCTCGGCCCGGCGTCGATCAGTGGGACCGACGCCAAGAACTTCAGTGTCGTGCCGCTGAGCGCGGCCGGCGTACCAAAGGACAGCACTGACTGCGGCTTCACCGCCGCAATGCTCCAGCCGTTTGACCAGACGACGTCCAACCCGCCGCCGTCGACCGAGTGCGGGGTCGCGGTTCAGTTCACGCCGCCGCCGCTGACCCAAGCGCCGAAGATCTTCTATTACGCGATGCTTGACGTCGCAGCACGTAGCGGAGGCGCGACCGGCGCGATGCACGTCCAGCTGATCGGATGCGACGAAGACCAGGCGACCGCGGCGTCCAACTTCACCGGGATCGATGCGTGCGGTGCCAGCAACCCGCCAGACAAGGATGAACCGCCCGAGGACGAGCCACCCCCGCCACCGGAGCCGGACCCGACCCCGATCATCATCCCGTTCCCATGGATCGATCCGAGTGGCACCGTGCTCGCTCGCAGCGGGCATGGCGCGCTGGTACCGCTGCCAGGCGCGACGGTCACGCTGCAGCGCGGCCGCAGCCGCCGCGGGCCGTTCCGCGCAGTGCCCAACCGAAGCACCGTGATGTCGCCGGCCAATCGGCGCAACTCGGATCGCACCAGCGTCCTCGGAGCGTTCGGATGGGACGTGCTACCCGGCTATTACCGCGTCGCCGCCAGCCATCCCGGCTGCAAACCAACCAAGGGGAAGACCGCGCTCACCTCGGTCCTGCGGGTACCGCCGCCAGCGCTTGGCCTGAGGCTCGTCCTTGCCTGCCCGCACCTGCGGCGCGCTGTTACGCACACAACATTGCGCGTAAGCCGGCACGGTAAGCGTCAGCTCGTTCTGCTGGCACGGGTCCGCGGCCGCCACCCAGCCGGGGTCGTCTCGTTCCTCCTCGGCCGGCGGCTGCTCGGCGTCGTGCCGGTCGATCCGCGCAGCGGACGAGCCACATTGACGCTCCGCGGGGCCCGCACCAAGGGCTACCTCGCCAGGTACGGCGGCGATGGGCTGAACGCGCCGAGCCGCGGTCGCCGATGAGCCCACCGGATCGTCCGCGGCGGCCGGCGGTCCCTTCCTCGATTTAGGCTGCGAGTTGCGCGTGCGCGTCGCCGCGGGCGAGGAGATCGGTGATCGCGCGGTGACGCTCGGCGCGATCGGCGCGGTCGAGCGTGAGGATTCCGTCGAGGTGGTCTATCTCGTGCTGCAGGAGACTTGCGGCGAACCCGTCGCCCACCAGTTCACGTGAGCGACCGTCGAGATCCTGGCCGGCGATGTGCACCGCCGCCGGGCGCTTCACAGCGACGGCGATCGTGTTGAAGCTCAGGCACCCTTCCACGAACGTGACGTGGTCAGCCGAGGCGGACACGATGCGTGGATTGACGAGCACGTCGATCTCATGATCAGGCGTCAGGCGGAAGGCGAAGAATCGACGAAGCAGACCGACTTGGGTCGCTGCCAGTCCCGCTCCGTCGGCTTCGGCAAGCCGTGCTCGTATGCGTCGAGCCTGTTCTCGTAAGAGATCGTCGAAAACCTCGACAGGACGTGCACGCTCGTGGAGCTGAGGGTCACCCCACTGACGAATCCAAGCATCGGGCATGACCGGAGATGACACACGACCCGGGTCATCCCGTCAAGCAACCCCGCACTTCAGCGTGCCGGCCTGTCGCACCACGCGTTCCGTTATCGACGCTAAGTGTGGTCGTCCAGCTGCGGGATCTCGACAGGCGTCCCGAAGTCGAATAGGTCAAGTGTGGTCCAGAACGGCTCGGTCGTATTGGCCGGAAGTGGCGCGTAGCTGATGCGCCGCAGAAGTCCCGACTCATCTAGCCATGCTATGAGCGGGGCATCGCGCATCCACCGATGCGCCTTCCGTTCAGCGCTGCGCGGCTTCAGCGCCTTGCCGAGACGATCAGCAATGAGGGTGAGATCCACGCGGGCGTGAAGCTGGCTCATTGGGGTGCCGTCGATGTTGGCGCGCGTTTCCTCGACCACGTCTGTGACGGCGGCCAGTGTCTCGAGGATCATCGTCGGGTCAGACGGATGCCGGAAGCCGGCTCGGCGGGGCTCAGGCAGCACTCGTCGCCAGTGTCTGTCTGAGCCGGTTGCCTCCCAGCGATTGCTGTCTGAGTAAAAGAGTTCACGCGCTTGGTCGGCTGAGCCGCGTTGCAGAAGCCAAACGCCGGCGCCCACGATCGGCCTGTTCAACGGGTTCTTGGAGCTCCTTGCTTTCACCGCGCCGTCGCGGACCACCGCCGACGCAACCTTCTTCTGCCAGACCCTTGTCTGGAGCGCCTCAAAATCCGTGACTCCGCGGGCGTTGACATCCTCATCGCAAAGCGCCACCCGACCAATCGTCACCCAGGAGGTCAGCCGCGCCGACCGCGCCACCCGCAAACCGCTGCCAGCGCCGCGGAGCACGTCAGTCATTGGGCCATTACGCATCACATCGAGACCCTACCCGGGCGTCTCACTCGCCGTTCGGCTTATGCGACGACGTCGCGCCGAACCAGAGCGCCGGATCGGGCCGTCTCGGCGTCCGGTGGTCGATCCCCATCGCTCACCGGACGCATCGCGTGTGGGCACCGGTGGCGATCGCGACTGATTCGTGCAGGGCACGCAGACGGCAAGCACGCCACCCGCTGAGTTCCGTTTGTTCCGGTGAAGTCCCGCGCCACGCGGGGCATGCTTCATTCGACGAGCACGAGGAGCGGTTTGCCCTTCTCGACGATGTAGGTGGCAAGCTCGGCTGCGTTGTCGCTGCCGACGTTCCTCACCGAGTGGACCGTCTCGGGCGGGACGAGCAGCACCTCGCCGGCGTTGAAGGTCGCGGGTTCGCGGCCGTCGATGGCGTACTCCAACGCCCCCTCCAGGACGTAGATGATCTCCTCGCCCGGATGCTTGTGCCTGACCGGCGGCGCGTCGGGCGAGATGTCAACCCGGTTCTGGATCACCTCGCGTCCGGGAACGCTCAGGTCGTGGCGTTGCAGATCGGTGCGGGTGAGCCCGGGCACCTGCGGAGTGGACACGTCTACCTCCATGGGTTAGAGATCTGCCAGGATGAGCCTCGTCCTGCGAGACCATCATCGCGCCTGCGCGAGCGCCGCAGGCGCCGAAGGGAGCGACATGTCTGACGAGACCCCCACGGTCGTGCTGGTGCACGGCGCATTCGCTGATGCCTCGAGCTGGAACGGTGTCGTCCAGTTGCTGCAGTCGAAGGGGGTGACGGTCGCTGCCCCGGCCAATCCTCTGCGCGGGATCGCGCTCGACTCCGCCTACATCGCCGGCGTGCTGGACGAAACACCGGGCCCGATCCTCGCCGTCGGCCACTCCTACGGCGGCGCGGTCCTCACGAACGCGGCGACCAACGCTCACAACGTCGTCGGCCTGGTCTACGTCGCCGCCTTCGCCCCCGACGAGGGCGAGGTGCTCGGCGAGGTCACAGGAGGCTCCAAGGACAGCGTCCTGAACACCGCGCTGGTCCCGATGCACTACCCGTCAAGCAGCGGCGAGACGGCAGTGGAGTTCGCCATCGACCCAGCCAAGTTCCACGACGCCTTCGCGGCCGACCTGCCCGCCGAGCAAACCGCGGTCATGGCCGCCACCCAGCGGCCCGTCGCGGAGGCGGCGTTCTCCGAGCCGTCGGGACCGCCCGCCTGGAAGCGCGTGCCCTCCTGGGCCGCCGTCGCTTCCGCCGACACGGCGGCAGGCACCGACGTCATCCTTTCGATGGCGAAACGCGCCGGCGCGACGATCACCCAACTGCAAGGCTCGCACGTGATCATGATCTCCCAGCCCGAGGCCGTGACCGAGGTGATCCTGCAAGCGCTGTCCGAGGTCGGTTCACAAACCTGAGGTCCCTGGGTCGTGGCGTCTACAGAGCCGCGGTCTCGCGGCTGGGACGGTTTCCCCGTTTACCACGGCGCGCATCGACTTGCGCCGGCGTCGTTTGCCGTTGGGCGGTGAGCCGGTCGGACCTCTGACCCTGACACCCTCGTGAAAAGCTCGAGAACGTTTGGCTGGCGATCGTCTGCGAGACGGCTTCGACTGATTTCCGACGCGTCGTTTGGCGTGTGGACGCACGTTCGGCCGGGGCCGCTGGCCGCGGCGAGATGATCGCGGACGACGACCGGCTGGGCTCTGAGGGCAGCGTGTGGTCAGTTAGTGTTTCCCGCGTAGCGAGACCATCCGACCGGGGGAGGCTTGTGGCGAACTACGAGTTCCTGACGACGTGGTGCACTGACGCACCGATCGACGAGGTGTTTGATCTTTTGAAGGACTCCGCGGGCTACCCTCGCTGGTGGAAAGGGGTGCGCAGCGTTGACCGCTTAGAAGACGGCGACGCCGAGGGCGTCGGGGCGCTTGACCGTTTCACCTGGCGCAGCGTGCTGCCTTACTCGCTCGGGTTCGATCTACGGGTCACTCACGTCGAGCGTCCCCACCTGATATCGGGACATGCCTCCGGCGAGCTTGAGGGCGTCGGCACCTGGCGGCTCTACGAGGGAAACGGCGTTGCGATCGTCTATGACTGGCGGGTGCGCACCACCAAGCGATGGATGAACGCCGTCGGGCCGCTGGCGCGCCCCGCGTTTGCTTGGAACCATGACTTGGTAATGCGCCAAGGCGGCCAGGGGCTGGCCGCTGAGCTGGGCGCGACATTGCTGCTGCACGACTGACGCGGCGCGCTCGTCACCCACGGCGCCCGCGACATGGGTCTCGCGTTTGACGGTGACGCCCGTATACGTTCGCCGTGGCGCGGGGAACGTTCCTGGCCCGTGGCGCCCCTGGGGATCTAGCGCGGTGCGTTCGACGTGCAGCCGGTGTCAGGCGCCGCCGAGTCGCTTGGCTGGCTCAGCGGCAAGAAGTCGGCTCGACGCTGACAATTACCTCGTGGACGGTGGCAGCCGGTGCCGAGTAGCCCGGACAGCGAAGGTCTGGAGTCTCATGCAGCCTGAGCCCCAGCTCCATCCCCGGGCGTCCTCGCGCAGCACGCGCCGAAGCGGCGACGCCCTTAGTGACTAGTGGCTGTCTGCCCGTCCGCGAATACTTCGCTGAGCCGCCCGGTTTCGACGTCATAGACGAACCCCCTGATTGGAACCTCCTGCGAGATCCATGGGTGCGACCGGGCCTTCTGAATCTGTTCCCTGGTGTTCTCCTCGGCGTCGGTGAAGCTGTAGAACCTCGCTGGCGCGATCGGCGCCTGCCCCGTCTGCTTGCGGAGCCGGTCCTCCATCTCGGTGTCGGTGAACCTGAGCATCCCGCAGTCGGTGTGATTGATGATCATTATCTCTCGGGTGCCCAACAGCCTGGTCGAGAGAACAAGCGACCGGACCGCGTCGTCATCGATCACGGTGCCGAAGTTCCTGATCATGTCGACATCGGCCTCGGCGAGACCCAGCATCGGCAGGATGTTGCTCAACCGCGGACCCGCGCAAGTGACGGTCGTCGATGATGCTCATGACCCTTCTCCTCTTCTTGGGTGCACCGGTCATGTCGGTATGCCTGTCACGCACGCCACTTCAGCCAGCAAGCTCAGCGCCGCCAGGACCACCAGGACGCGGTCAGCAACGTCGCCCGAGACAGGCCGCACGCCGCTTCGAGCGCGCTCTGCTGAGGATCGGGAAGACTCTCGACGTCGGACCTTCTCCACCAGCCGGGCCAATTGGTCGCGCTCCGCGCGCCTGCCCCGGAAGACCAGGTGAATGCCGAGCGGCCATGGCGAAGAATCTTTACGCACTCGGACCAGGGTTCCAACCACCGCATTCCCTGCTGCGACATCCGAAATGCAACCCCAACGTGCCGCGGCTGCGCCACCGTCACACGAACGACCTCACTCAGTGCGGTGTTCAAACGTTGTCATGCCACTCGGAACCGAGAGAGCGTCTGACGACCATCCTCACACCTCCCATTCGCGCCACGGCGCTCACCACGGCCTACGGACTCGTTTGGGGGGTCCCAGGTGAACCCCCTGGGCGGCTCCGCGCAGATGGCGATCTGGGCCGAGGTGCAGGCAGCGCCGGGGTTCCCTAGGGCTTGTCGCGCGCGAGTGAGGCCAACCGTGTACGGGGCAAGCGGAACGGGTCGGCAGCGGAGTCGGGGTCTCCGCTGCCGACCCGGTAGGGGGGACTCAGTTGGGCTCTGACGAGATCAGCGCCGCCATGCGGGCGGGCCCGTGGGTGACCCAAAGGACCCGAAGGGAGACTCGAACCCAAGGTGCGGATCGAACGGGCGGACGTCGTTGATGAGATCTGACACCGGGAAGACTCCGAGGATGTTTGAGCTGAACTCGGTCAGATACAGGAAGCGGCCGTTGTCGGACAGCCCCCATTGGCGTGGGAAGTCGCCGCTGGCGAACGTCCCTACCGTGGCCGAAGCGCCAGCGCCATGAAGCGCCTTGCGGTAGTCGAGGATGCTGACGCTCCCGGCCTGTCCAGTGGTGAACCGATTTGAGTCAGCGACAGCGATGAGGCGATCGTGGTCGAACAGTTGAATCCCGACGGGCGCGACGCCAACCGGCGTGGTCGAGAGACGCGCGTGCGACGGATCGCTGAGCAGTCGGCGGGTGCTGAAGGCCAGGACGTTGTCCTCGGCGCGAGCCGTGACCCATGCCACCCGCCCGTCCTTGGAGAGCACCACGCGCACCGGGGAGCAGCCGGCATACACGCTGGCCAGGACCGAGTGGGCCGGATCCTTCTCCGCCTTGCGCAGGTCGACCACGGTCAGCGTGCCTGCCGGGCCAGGCGTCGTGCCTGTGCCGACGCCGGTGGGCGTGTTGCATGCCGTGGGGTTGTAGCCGGAATCGGTCGGATTGGCCGCTTCGTTGCTGACGTACGCGTGGCGTCCGTCGGGTGAGAAGGCGATGCCGACCGGGAGTTGCTCGACCGGGATGTTGCCGACGAGCGAGCTTGCGTCTCCCCCCGACGCCAGCGCCTTTCTGAAATCGATCACGCTTACCGTCTCGTTGTCCTCGTTGGTCGCGAACGCATAGCGGCCATCGTTGGACAGCGCGATCTCGATAGGACCGGAGCCGGCACCGGTCGGAACGGTTCCCAGGATCGCCCCCGGGGCCCCGGCGATCGCCTTACGAATATCGATGATCTGTACGCCCTCGGGCGTGACGGACGAGCTCGACGGCTGGACGGTATCCAGCAGATACCGTCCATCTCGGGTGACCGTGAGCCCCCATGCACCGCCGCCCGTCGGCAAGACACGGACCAGGCTCGCGGAGCCGTGCTCCTGCTTGATGATCGCGACCCCGCTGGTCGCTCCGCTGAGCGACGCAAAGACATACCGACCGTCGGCCGTTGAAGTGACGGCGAACGGCGAGCCGGGCAGCGAGAGCTGCTGCAGGGTCGGAGTGATCGCCTGTGCAGAAGCGAGAGGCGGAGCGCTCAAGAGCGTGCTGGCGGCAAGAACGCCAAGGACTACCAGGTGACGAATTCTCATGGTGGTGACCGACTCTTCCCTCTCTGATCGACGCCTTTGACGGGCTGTCTTTCGCCCGCGGCGGCAGCATATTACATAATCTCGATCAACTTAGTCCAGATCTGGTGCCAGCAGGGCCGTCCAGCAGAACCACGCGCTTCCCGTCGTCGATGGGCTGGGCTTAGGACCGACCCCTGGTCGCGCTGCTCAACGCCGCACGTGATCGCCGCTGACGCGGTGGGGAGCACACACCCGAAACCGAGCGCTGTCAGTACGAGGCCGGGGAGGACGTTCACGACGTAGCTGCCGACGACGGCTGAGTCGCCAACGCCGGCGCTGCACGTCACGCCCGCTGAGCCGACGACGCCCGTGGCGGAGGTCACGCCGGCTGAGCCGACGACCCCCGAGGCGTCGGAGACCGCCGCCGAGCGCCAGGCGCTCGCCTCGCCAGCCGAGGTGGTGGGCCCTGAGGCCCCGGTGTTCACGCGGCCCCTGCGACGCCGCGGGTCGACCCCTCCCCCACGCAGCGCTACAGGCTCGCGAGCTCCCTTCCCTCACTCCGGGCGGTTCCGCCTGGCCGTCCAGTCGTCGTTGGTACGCGGACGCTCGCCGATGCCGGCGCGAGGAGGCCCGCGCGCGGACTTCGCGAGGCGTGATCCGCGCACAGCCTCGCGGCGTATCCACGGGTGCGATGGCAACAGAGTGCACGGTCAAGCCCAAATCAGGCGGTGGGCAGCGTTCGCCGCTTGCGAGCGGTTCGGTACGCGCGCATCTCTTCAGAGGCGCGGTCGGCCTGACCGCGGCGATCCTCGCGGTCGTGCTCGCCGCTGTCGTTGGCCCGATCTCACTCGTGCTCCTGCTCGTGACCGTGTTCGCCTGGCGCGGCTGCCCGACATGCTGGACCGTCGGGTTGCTCGGCACGCTCGCCGACCACCACGCCCGGGACAACTGTTCCCGCTGCTAGCCGGCGGCGGCCCCGGCTACCAGCAGACGTCCGATGAGCGTTCCTTGGGTTCGCGCGGTGATCGCAACACCTGCCAGTTGCAGGGGTTTCGGGGTCATCTGAGGTTCCTGGTTGAGTAGCGCAGTGGTCGTCGCGAAGCCAAGCCCGGAGGGCGAGGCGATCACTTCCGCTTTCGCGTCAATCGATTTGACTTCGAGCTGATCGCGGAGTAAAAGCGTCAGCGGCTTCAATCGAATGGCTGCCTCGGCAGGGAGGAGAGACCATGCGTAGCAAGCGCGTGTCATCGCGGACGTTGCTGGTTGCAGCGGCAGCTGTGCTCCTAGTTGGGTTGGGGCTGACGGTGCCCGCCGACAGCGCCGTCACGCCGTCTGCCCCCACGCCGATCTATCTGAACCGGTCCTACTCGTTCTCCGAGCGTGCCGCCGACCTGGTCTCGCGGATGACTTTGGCGCAGAAGGCGTCGCAGATGAACAGCAGCTTCGCTCCCGCCATCCCGAGCCTGGGCGTCCCGCAATGGGGCTGGTGGAACGAGGCGCTACATGGAGTTGCGCGGGAACAGTTGCTCAACAACGCGAACGCGACGACCTTGACGAACACGACCTCGTATCCCGACGATCAATCGCTTGGGTCGACGTGGGACCCGAACCTCATCTACCAGGTGGCATCGTCGATCTCCGACGAGGCTCGCGAAGTGGTGACGAATAACACGGAGAACCTCGACTTCTATTCGCCGACGATGAACCTGGAGCGCGACCCGCGCTGGGGCCGCACCGACGAGACCTACGGCGAGGATCCGTTCCTCGTCTCCCAGGAGGTGTCGCAGTTCGTCGACGGACTGCAGGGCGAGAGTCAGCAGGGGAGGCTGCTGCCCGGGAGCGACGGCTACTTCAAGACGATCAGCACGATCAAGCACTTCGCCGCCAACAACAGCGAGGTCAACCGGCTCACCGGTTCGTCGGACATGGATGACCGGACCCTGCGCGAGTACTACACCAAGGCGTTCCGCGATGTCGTCGATCAGTCGCATCCGGGGTCGGTGATGAGCGCCTACAACGAGATCAACGGCACCCCGGCGCCGGCGGACGAGTACCTCAACGACACCCTGCTACGCCAGACGATCGGCTTCAACGGCTACATGACGTCTGACTGCGACGCGATCTTTGAGATCACCAACGGCCACCACTGGCAGCCGCCGGGGTGGTCGCGCCCTGTCAACAACACAGAGCGCCACGCGCTGGCGATGGCGGCGGGTGAGGACCTCGACTGCCAGGAGGGGTTCCACGATGGCTTCAGCTACGCCAACTCGTTGCCAACCGCGGCGAGCCAGGGGATCCCGACCGCGAGCGACACGTTCAACGCCAACGACATCGACACCTCGCTGACGCGCCTGTTCACCGCACGGATGGAGACCGGGGACTTCGATCCCGCCGGGGATGTTCCGTGGGTCACCAAGGCGCGCGCCAGCCTCCCGCAGGGCACGTGGACCAACTCCAATGCCAACAACGCGGTCACTGAGACACCGGATCGGCTCGCATTGGCGCGCACCGCGGCCGACGAGGCGCTGGTGCTGCTCAAGAACAGCGCCGGCAACGCCAACGGCACGACCGGGAAGCTGCTGCCGCTGAAGGTCCCGACCAGCGGCGCCTACAAGATCGCCGTCGTCGGCACGCTCGCGCACCCGGCTCCGGCGAGCCTGTATCTCGGCGACTACGCCAGCATCCAGGGAACGGCGGGGCAGGCGAACGACGTTGACGCGTACACCGGCATCAAGAATGCCGTCCAGGCGGTCAACCCTGACGCCAGCGTCGATTTCATCCGCGGGTACACGGGGACGAGCGACACGACGCCGAGCTGCTGCTCGACGATCGATCCAACGGCGCTCACCGCGATCCAGAACGGCGGCTACGACGCGGTCGTCGTGGTCGCAGGCACCGACGGCAGCTCGGCAAGCCCGACGTGCGTCGGCTGCGGCACCGAGTCGAGCGATCGCACCGCGATCACACTTCCCGGTGCGCAGTCGAGCCTGATCAACCAGGTGGCCGCGGTCAACCCGAACACCATCGTGTACATGCAGACGCTCGGACCGATGGACGTGACCTCGTTCGAGCCGAACGTCTCGGCGATCGTCTGGAGCTCGTACAACGCCCAGCGTCAGGGCACGGCCCTCGCCGATGTGCTGTTCGGTGCCTACGACCCGAGCGGCAGGTTGTCGGCGACCTGGTTCACGTCACTCGGCCAGGTGCCAGAGCCGATCACTGACTACAGCATCAGGCCCAATGCCACCAATCCGGGACGCACGTACATGTACTACGACGGAGCCGACGGCGCGGTCCGGTACCCGTTCGGCTATGGCCTGAGCTACACCACCTTCTCGTTTTCGAAGCTCCACATCGACAGGACGACGCTAAGCGCGAACGACACCCTCCACGTCACCGCGGACGTCACCAACAGCGGTGACGCCGCCGGCACGGAGGTGGCGCAGCTGTACGTCGGCGAGCCGAACGCGCCCGCCGCGCTGCAACGTCCGATCAAGCGCCTGGAGGGCTTCCAGCGTGTCTCGCTGGACCCGGGGCAGACCAAGCAGGTGACGTTCACGCTCAGGGTCCCGGCGCTGGCCTTCTTCGACCAGAACGCCAATCGGTGGTCGGTCGACGACGGGCGCTACTCGATCCAGGTCGGGAGCTCCAGCGCGGATTCGGACATCCCGCTCACGGGCGACGTGTATGTCAGCGGATCCCTGACCCCCGAGCTCAACGTCCTCAGCGCCAAGCCGGTGATGCAGGGCGATCCGGCGCGGAGCATTCAGGAGCGCGTGATGTTTCCGGAGCATGTCACCGTGCTCCCGCAGCTGACCGCGTCGATGAGCGACGACACGCTCTACGGCTACATCAAGGCCGGCAGCAGCCGGCCATTCCCCCGCGGGATGCGGTTCTCGTTCAGCAGCGATCACCCGAACGTCGTCTCGGTGGGGCGCGACGGGTCGATCACGACCGGCGTCAACGGCGTCGCCACGGTCACGGCGACGGCGACCCTCAAGGGCGTCAGCAAGACGACGAGCTTCGTCGTCCGCGTCCTCTCCGAGCTGAGCAGGATCAAGGTGAACGGCGCGCCGCTGCTGGGCTTCCACCCCGACACGCTCGGCTACGACGTGATCGCCCCCGACGCCGGCGGTACTCCGCGGCTGTCCGCGACGACGTCCGACCAGAGCGCGACGGTGGCGATCACCCAGCCGACCGCGGTCCCGGGCACGGGGACGATCGCGATCACCGGGCCCGACGGCGTGACCACTTCCTACACCGTGTATTTCGCGCACCGCGCGAAGAGCGATCGGTTCAACGGCACCGACGTCGGGCCTCAGTGGACATGGATCAGACACGACCCCGCCAACGAGCAGGTTGCGGATGGCTCGCTGACGATCACTCCGGAGACCGGCGACCTCACCGGCACGACGAACACGGCGAAGAACATCCTCGTCCAGCCCGCGCTCGGGAACTGGGCGATCCAGACGAAGCTGACCCTCAGTTCGCCGCCGCACGTCGCTACCCAACAGGCCGGGCTCATCGCCTACCAGGACGACGACGACTACCTGAAGCTGGACTGGGAGTTCAGCGCCGGCGCGGCGCGCCTCAGCGAAACAACCGAGGACAGCCTGTCCGGAGCTCCTGTGAACCAGGTGCTGACGACCATCCCGACCGCCGGCCTGGTGAACGGCAACACGGTCTGGCTACGGATGCTCAAGGACGGTCCGCGCTACACGACCTACTACTCGACGGACGGGACGAACTTCGTGCAGATCTACAACGTCGGAGCGAGCCTCAGCAACGTCAAGATCGGCCTGTTCGCGTTCAACGGCGTCGGCATCAGCGACGACCTGGCAGCGGCATTCGACTACCTCCACGTCTCCAACCAGATACCCAGGCCGTGAGATAGCCACGGCGTCGACTGTCCGTTGAGCCTTCCCTGGGTGCGAGGCCCGGCTCGTTGGCCGCGTTCGGCGTTCTCGTCCGGTGGCTGTCTTGGCGAGGGTGCGTGGGCGCTCGAGCCGTCTGTCTGCCGAGCGTAGGCTTGTGCTGATGGCACTGCGTTCCCGGTGACTTACGCGTCTGATCCCGAGGGCAACCCCGTCGCTCTGTGTCAGAGCAAGTAGCCGGCTCGTCCTTCCGGCGAACCATCGGTGGTCTCGATCACCTCTGGCGCGGCAGCTGACTCGACCGCTTCCGTCCGAACTCAGCGATCACGCTTAGACGTGGAGGGGCTCGGCCGAGGGCTGCGCCGAAGGTGGCTTTGCGCGTCGCAGTCGTCGTTGGTCTACGCACGCGGTCGAGGCCGGCGCAATGGCATCAGTCGATGCCCGCGAGCGCTCGCTGGACGGCGATCCGCATGAGAAGGCGCATCGTTGGCCGCGCGGGGGAACGTCACGTTCGCATAACTAGACTGCCCGGCCGTGCCTCCCGGCCGCCTGGTCATCCGCGCGATGGAGCTCGTCGACTTCGATGTCCGGATCGCCTACTTTCACGGGGCGACAGACGAGCATCTCAACCGGCTCGGGGTCGACCGCTGTCGCCTTCCGCCGCCGGACGCTTGGCGAGCCTCGTTCCAGCAGAATCTCGCCCGCGCGATCGACGAGCGATCTGAGTACGGGCTCGTCTGGGAGGTCGACGGGATCCTTGTCGGCTTTAGCACCGCCGACCAGATCCGGATCGGAGACGAGGCGCACATGCACCTGCACATCATCGATCCTCAGCGCCGAGCGTCCGGGCTGGGGACCCAGTTTGTGCGTTTGACCGCGGCGCACCTGTGCGACGTGTTGCGCCTCAGGCGCCTGTACTGCGAGCCCAACGCGTTCAACGCCGCCCCGAATCGCACCCTGCAGAAGGCCGGATTCAGGTACGTGTGCTCACGCGAATGCCGGCCCAACCCGATCAACACTCATCAGACCACAACGATCTGGGTCTACACGCCAGCAGCCCCCACCTGAGCGGCGCCGGTCCGGCGCTGACCCGCGAGCTCGCGTCAGCCCGAACTGTCAACACCGCGCCGCGACGCTCGGGGGAAGCCTCCTGAACCCGTCCGGTAGCCCTTGTCCGACCGAGACGGTCGGCCCCGGTACGGGCGCCGAAAGCGTGCGGTAGTCGATCCCGAGTGAGCCGCTCGCCACCCGACCGAGGGTCGCGTCGTCTCGTATCGCTTGGCGGCAGGCGACAGCCGGCAAGGCGTCAGGCAGTAGGCGGCGTTTATGGTCTCGGTGGATTGGCGACTGCTGGGCCGGATTAGGGGCCGTCGAACGTCCTGGTCTGTTGGTGACCTTCACCTTGTGGCGTCGTTTCCCGTGCCTTTGGTGATCGTCTTGGTCACGGCCTTGCACACGACCAGCTCGATCTGTCCGGCGGGCCCACGCTGGCCGCGCGGTCCGGTCTTCCCGGGCGCGTCGGTCTTTTCGGGCGCCCCTGGGGCAGCTGGCCGCCGATGCCCGACAGGGTGACGATCGCCGGGCTGGCAGGGATCCTGCTGGCGATCTCGAGGGTGGCCGACCGAGCGCCTGTCACCTGCGGCGCGAACCCGATCGTCAGCGAGCAGCGCTCGCGGTGGCGGCGACGTCGCCCAGGCAGCCGTCGGAGCCGATCAAGAAGTCGCCTGGTCTGGGCCACACAACAAAAGGCTCCGGATTGACAGCGGCGCGCTGCAGGTGTCGGAGATGGTGACGTTCTGCGCCGCGCTGATGGTCTGCCCTGGCTGGGTGTCAAAGAGGTGCCCGGCGCCCGACACCTGGGCTCGCGGATCGGGCTTGCTATGCGGACGCCGGAACGGTTTGCGGCGGCCCGCACTCAGCGAACGCCTCGATCAGTCGCCTGCGTTGAAACTCGGCGGTGGTCGGGCCCGCGTCCGGCCAGCGTTCGGCCGCAAGGCCCTGCATCAGCGTGTCGAACCTCGTGCGCGCCTCGACGGCTTCAGCATCGGTCAGAGAGTTTGCGAGCAGCAGCCCTTCGGCTGCCCACAGGATGCTGTCGGCCTCGGCGTCAAAGAGCTTCACGTCGCGGAGCTCCTCAACCAGACCGCGAACTGCCTTATACGCGTCATAGCGGATCGTGCGGGTGCCATCCATGAGACGCTCTATTCGCCGAGGATTCGCAAGGTATTCACTGACTCTAGTGACTCTCGGCAGGCCGACCGCAACACGGCGGCCAGTTTCGATAGCAAGCTGCAGAGACAAGAAGCCCAAGCGCGCCGCGCTCTCGGCATCAGCGCGAGATCACAATCGGTACAGCTCGAGCCGAACTGATCCAACGCGCTCGCCCCGCAGTCGATCGCTGTTTGCCTTAGCTCCATCTCCTCGTCCGCGCCTTGGGCGCTTTCGGCGGCTTGCGGGCCTCGGCCGGCGTTCTGGCCGCGGGGCCAGCTTATGAGTGACAGTACTCCTCAACAGGAAGAGATCGTGTTAGGCCGTCGCACGCTCAAGCACACACGGTCGACTAGACCCGAATCCAGCCTTGATCCGCAACATCAGGAACCCGACGGCGACCCCGACTGTTCGAAACCCAGCGACCGATGCGCGCGGAGTGTTCGACATGACTGCCCCGATGACTCACTGCCTCTGCGCCGAGGGCGTCGGCCATCCGCTCAAACGCGCTCACAGACGGGGCAGCGTAAGCAGTACGCTCACAAACCCTATGGCAAAGTTCCGGCGAGCCTTCGAGCGGCGACTGGCGTACCCCCCGCGCTTCCTGCGCCACTACCAACATCGGCGTCAGATCGGATGCACCCCCGCGGTCGCTTTCCGCAGTGCTCGGCAACGCATGCGGCAACCGCACTAGTGGACGCGGAAGCGATCGGCGACGGCGTACACGTTGGGAAGCCCATGCCGGAGGTTTCGGGGGCCCGCCGATCAGCGGGTCACGACCCGTTCCCGGCGCCGCGCTACGTCAGCGAGCATCATCGATGGATTGTCGCCTCCAGCATGATTGGGATGGCGCCTCGGGGGTTGAGCGAAACGCCCCGTTCACGCGATGCCCCGGGCGCGCCAGGCCGACCAAACTATTGAGTTCTGGTTCACATAATCGCCGCAATAGGGAGTACTGTCGGTAGGTGACTGGCCCTGCGGCCAGGATTCCCGGCCCAAGCCCGAAAGCCACCAACGGCGCGAAATCGTGCGCCACGAGGCGGGAGGCGTGGGTTACCGGTTTTGCTGCGGGGTCAGTGTGGGGTGTAGAGCGGCCCGACGCAGCCGGTCGGAGGTCGCGGCTCTGTCGACTAGCGCGGCCTGCCGATCCCGCATTCCGCCGTACAGAGGAGCGCACATGCCCCACGTTGACATCAACGCCGAAGTTGCGGCACGTGACCCCGAGGTCGTGTTCATCGAGCGCCTCGGGTCCGAGATGCCCCCCGACGAGCACAACGCTGATCAGAGCATGGAGCGCGCAGGGGACGCACTCGATGACGCCGAGCCAGACGTGCAGGCGAGCCACGCCGACGATGGCGGCTGGGGTACGACACGCTAGGCCGCTGCCTGATCAGCCGTCGCACCGTGCTCGCGCGCAGGACACCTCTCAACGGTGCCACCATCAACCCCAGCAGCGGATAACCACCGGCACCCGATCTTGCGAGTTGAGGGCAGAAACCAGCCGCGTGTCTTGGTGTAATCGTTCGCGGCGGCCATCTCGCTGCGGCCGCCGATCGATTCTGATGAGCTCGAACTCGTTTCCTGTGCGTCGACGGCTGCCGGTGGACTTGCTGCCGCGGAGACGTTCACGGCTCAGCCTGATCCGTGTGCCGCTGCGCGACGGGACTGGCACGACGTTGCATGTCGCGAGTTACGACCGGCAGGCTGTCGATGCGCGCGTCGTCGTGCTAGAGCAGCCGGCGCCGCTGGTGCGCTGGTGCCAGGCGCAGGACGTTCGTCACGCTGTCGTTGGAGGCTTCTTCACTCGACCGGATTGCCTACCGCTGGGGCAGGTCCAGGTGGCAGGCGAGCCCCGGCCGTCGATGGCGTTCGACGCGCCGTGGGGCGATGTCCGCGCATGCGTGCACGTGGTTGACGGAGTTCTGCGAATCGCCCGACGTGACCAGCTGGCCAAGACCCTAGGCGGTGATCTGTTGCAGGCCGGGCCGCTGCTGCTCGTCGAGGGCCGGCGCGCATTGGTCGATGGGGAGGACCGCGAGGGATTCTCGGCTGCCGCACATCAATTCGATTCCGACATCACTCATGGGCGCTATCCCCGCGCGGCGCTGGCGATCGCCGGCGATCGGCTCTTGGCGGTGGCATGTGACGGCCGTAGCGGGCAGGATGCGGGCATGACGCTCCCCGAACTTGCCGATGCGCTGCTGACGCTCGGCGCCACAGACGCTTTGAATCTCGACGGTGGCGGTTCGGCATCGCTGGTGCACGATGGGCGCCTTCGTAACCGTCCGCGCGGGGAGCACGGTGTGGATCTGCTCGACGGACGGGCGATCGCGACCGCGATCGTGTTCGAGCGGCGCTAGCCGCTGAGGCGTGACGCCGGGGCCAGGACTCCGACCCCGAAGGCGTCTGTTCACAAGATAGTCATACTCGGGAGCGATGACGCTCCGGGTTCTCTCCGCCATTCTGTTCTCGCCGCGAGGGGGGTCCGCGCACGCGGCGCGCGCGCTGGTCCGAAATCTTCGACAGCAGGGTTGTGCGGTGACGCTTGTGGCTGGGTCACGGGGCGATCAGGGAGCGCACGGGGATGCCCGAGCGTTCTACGGGGACGTGCGCGTAGTTGACTTCGACGCCGCGCTCGCGACCGATACGCCGCAGCAGTTCGAAGGCCTCCCGGGCAGTGCGCCGCTGCATCCCTCCTTCGAGGACCGGCTCGGGGCGCCTGACCAGGTCTTCGCGACCTTGGATGACGACGCATACGAGCTGCAGGTCGCTGCCTGGTCTCGCGAGCTGGACCGCGCGGGGGCGCGCGACGCCGACGTGCTGCACCTGCACCATCTCACTCCGATCAATGAGGCCGCCGCCCGCGTCGCTCCGCACGTCCCGATCGTCGGTCAATTGCATGGAACTGAGCTGTTGATGCTTGAGCGGATCGCCGGCGCCGACCCGCCTGACTGGCCCTTCGCCGAGCGCTGGGAGATGCGGATGCGACGGTGGGCGCAGAACTGCGCGCGGCTCGTTGTCGCACCTTCCGGCGTCGACCGAGTGGTTTCGCTGCTGGACGTGCCGGCCGCGCGGGTCGTAGGGGTCTCGAACGGTGTCGATCTGGACGTGTTCACACCCAGGGCGATTGATCGCGAAGCGTTCTGGCGGCGCGTCCTGGTCGAGCAGCCGCGAGGCTGGTTGCCCGGCGAGCCGCCGGGAAGCGTGCGCTATCGCGACGCCGACGTCGTAGCACTTGCCGCCGGAACAGTGCTGCTCTACGTCGGTCGCTTCACCGCAGTGAAACGACTTGATCGACTGATCAGCGCGTTCGGCGGCGCCCAGAAGCGGCTCGAGGCACCCGCCGGGCTGGTGCTGGTCGGCGGCCACCCCGGCGAATGGGAAGGGGAGCATCCAGCCGAGATCACCTCGCGCCTGGGGATCGCCAATGTGTTCCTGGCCGGCTGGCAGTCGCAAGCGGAACTGCCCGACTTCTTCTCAGCGGCCGAGGCGGTGGTGCTGACCTCGGAGCGCGAGCAGTTCGGACAGGTAATCGTCGAGGGTATGGCCTGCGGATTACCCGCCATCGCCACCCGCTCACTGGGACCGTCGGCGATCATCGACGATGGGCAAACCGGGTGGCTCGTCGAGCCCGACGACGAGATGGGACTGGCCCTAGCGCTAAGCGATGCCGTGCAGCACAAGCACGAGCGTGAGCGGCGCGGCCAGTTGGCTCGCATCTCGGCATGTCAGCGCTACTCCTGGGCGGGAGCCTCTGAGCAACTGGAGGCGCTGTTTGAGGAAGTCGTCGCCGGCGTCGACACGCCAGAGCTGCTGCACACCGGTCACGACGCGCCGCCCGAGCGCTCACACCGCCTCCGTGAACGTGAGGACAAAACGGTCGTTCGCAAGAGCCGTCCGGGCCGAACGCCGTGGCCACTCCCTGTTCACGAAGCGCCCAGTACCGCCGGTTAGCGAGCGCAGGGCGCCGGGGCGTGCCTGGGCAGCGCGCCCGCGCCGCACCGCCTTGGATCACCTGGTCGGCGATCACGTGGTCGGAGTCATGGGATCCGCTCGGCCCCAGCAAAACCGCGAGATTGCCAGGAACAAACAAGGCGCCCGTGAGAGTGTCGGCGCCCAGGCCAGCCAACGAGCAGACATCCCGGCCATGCTCATGGACGGGCGGGCGAAGACGATGACGAACCTTTATGGCTGTCTCCACCAGTTCGCTTCGCCGCGCTGTCTTGCTCGCGCTCGCCGCTGGCCTCTGCTGACCACCGCGCTTGCCCTCATCCTGCGCCGGGTTCCATCCAAGGCCGACTGTGCCGCCCCGGGACCGCGAGTCATCTCGCCAGCCGAGCGCTCGCATGATCCATCCGCCGTCCAACTGCTTGCGATCGCCGAGCAACTTGAGCGTCTAGCTCCGCGCACGGGCGAAGCGGCTGAGCAAGTCCAGAAGGAGGCAGCAAAGCTCCGCCGGATAGCCGGAAGTTCCTTGACCTGAAGTCCGGACCGACCATCAACCAGGCAGTGTCCGCCGACGACATCGCGGACGCCCCGCAGATAAGGCGTCACATAGCGCCAAGCCAAGAAGGTTCAGCGGCGTCGAGGACACGCGTCATGATCGTCCTCCGGTGGTGGCGACTCTCGCCGGGGGCTGCGCCTTTTCGGACATCGATGCCCCGCGTCAAGCAGTCGGCGCGACGATCGTCCCGCGAGGGGTCGTGAGGCGCGCCGCCGGTTCACTCAGGCGGTAACCGACGAGGTCCCGATGGTCTCGTCAAGCAGGTCGAGCACTGCCCGCCACGCGCGCGCGGTGTGCGCGGGGTGATAGCCGACGCCGGGCACGGTGGCCGTGGCGTGAGTGGTCTTGCCGGTGGGGGATCCGTCGGGGTTTCGCGGCTGAGCCCAGAAGGCGTTTGGCTCCGCCGTAGACGTTCACGCGCCAGTCGACCCCCGCGTCCTGCAGCGCGCGGGCAAACGTCAGGACCTGGTCAGGGCGGCAGATCGGGTCTTCAGAGCCCGTGCAGAGAAGGAACGAGCCGGTCATGTTGGTCCAGTCCTCGGGGCGGGCGTCTGGCATGCCGGCATGGACGACGGCAACGCCCTTGAACGGCACCCTACCGCGGGCCAGTTCCAGCACGATCCGGCCGCCGGCGCCGTAGCCAACGGCGGCGAGCCGATCGCGGTCAGCACCAGGCACCGCGAGCAGGACATCAAGCGCGGCGCGGCCGATCTCCAGCATCCGGTCTGCGTCGGCCATCAGCGACATCACGCGGGCCAGCATCGCCTCCGGATCGCCGAAGAACACCTGGCCACCGTGGTAGTCCATCGCCAGGGCCAGGCAGCCGTGCTCGGCCAGGTCATCGGCGCGGCCGCGTTGATAGTCGTCGAGGCCGATCCCGTCATGTCCAATCAGCACCGCCGGCCAGGGCCCCTCGCCGTGCGGCCGCGCCAGGTGGGCGACCATGGTCAGACCATCGGCGTCATAGGTGACTGTGCGCGTGGCGATCATCAGCCCACGCTACCGAGCGTTCGCCATCCGCTGGACGGCGTTCGCGCTCGCCCGGCTCGTTCGTACTCAGTCGCTGGCGTACTGCGCGTCCAGCGCCTCGATCGCGGCGATCGCGGCGACCGGCCACGGCCCAACAGTTGAGCCGGCTTCCGGCCTACCTGGCTGCCGTCGATGATGGCGCCGACGGCGAATGGCACCACCGAGGGCTGTCAGCGTGTTGGGCAATCCACTCGTGCTCGAGCAAAGCCATGTCGATCTCATCGCTCCAGTCGTCCTTGAACCACTCGTTGCTGATGAGGTGCGCTTCCTGGCGCATCCCGAGCCGGGCACCCAGTCGCAGCGATGCCTCATTGCGCGCATCGATCCGTGCGATCACGCGGTGAAGGCCGAGATAGTCAAAGGCCAAATGGAGCAGGGCATGAGCAGCCTCAGTGGCGTAACCGTAACCCGAAAAAGCCGGGTGAAATACCCAGCCGACCTCGCCGCCGCGATGCTCCGCGCTCCGAAAGAAGAGCACTAGGTCCCCGATCAATCGCCGAGCATCCACCAGTTCGACGCCAAGCGTTAGAGCGTCACCCTCGGCGGAGATCGTTCTTCGCGACCAGCCCTCTTTGAGCCTGTTCGTCACCACCTCCGCGTTCATCGGCTCGAACGGCACAAACCTACAGACCTCTTCAAGCGACCGGTACGCGACCAACGCATCGATATCGGCACCCGACAGCGGCCGCAGGAGAAGACGCGCCGTGGCGACGGGATATTCGGGCGCGAGCTCCACCGATCCGATGATCCCAGACAGTCATCGCTCCCCCACACGGACCGCCTCATGCGTAGCTCGGTTGGGACAGGCCGCTTGAGCTGCCGAGAAGGCAAGACGGCGTCGCACCACGATCCGCATGCCGGCCCTGCGGCCACGACCGCGCTTGCCTGCGCCAGCGCGGCCACGACCGCGCTTGCCTGCGCCAGCCACGGCGCACTGCGACGGCGCCCGGCTTTCCACGCGTAGGAGGGCTGATGCGCTGGGTCGTGAGATATGCGTCGTGTTGTGAAAGTGGGTGCGGCGTGGCGGCGGGGTTGGTTGCGGGTCTGTTCAGAGCGGCGGTGCACGCGGTGAAGGTTGTGGGCGTAGAGTTCGCGTCGTTCTGGAGGCTGATCGCAAGGGGCGGCGTGGACGGGTCGGTTGAGCTGGGAACCATCTGGGTGGTTGATCTGGTCGGGTCGACGCGATTGGCGGCGTCGGTCGGGCCGGTGCGGTGGGATGAGCTACGCGATGAGTATTTCGGGCTGTTGCGTGAGGCGATCGACTCCTCTGGCGGCCGGGAGTTCAAGAACACCGGTGACGGGCTGATGGTCGCGTTCGCGTCGGCGTCGGCGGCGGTGGGTTGTGCGGTGTTGTGCCAGCAGTTGTTCGAGCGTCGTTATCGCGGGCGCGAGCACCAGTTGCACGTTCGGATTGGGTTGGGGACCGGGGAGTCGCTGGTGAGGGACGGTGACTATTTCGGGATGCCGGCGACCGAGGCCGCGAGGTTGTGTGAGAAGGCGCCAGCGGACGGGATCCTCATCTCACCGCTGACCAGGACGCTGGCGGGGCGGGTCCAGGGCGCGGGTTTCGAATCGGTCGGGCCGCTGGAGTTGAAGGGGATCTCGGAGCCGATGGAGGCGTTCAGTGTCATGTGGGAGCCGTTGGACCCCGAGCGGGCCGGGGCGGTGGTTGGGCGGTGGCCGTTGCCGGACGCGCTGCGGGCCGTGCCGCGGATCGCTTACATCGGGCGCGAGATCGAGCGCGGGCTACTCGAGCATGCGCGTGGCGAGGCGCGGTCTGGATCGCGTCAGGTGGTGCTGCTTTGTGGTGAGCCGGGGATCGGGAAGACGAGGTTGGCGTCCTATGAGGCGCTGCGGCGCGAACGCGGACGGGTTCGCGGTCTGCTGGGGCGGCTGCTCGGAGGATCTCGCGGCACCGTACGAGCCGTGGATCGACGTGTGCACGCAGCTTGTCGAGCATGCCTCCGACGACGTGCTGGGGCAGTACGTCGAACGGCTCGGCGGCGAGATCCGCCGGTTGGCGAGCGAACCTTGCTCGCCGGCTGCCGGATGCGCGGGCGCCGCAGACCTCCGATCCCGAGACCGAGCGGTTCCTGCTGTTCAAGGCCGTCGCCGAGCTGCTGCGCGCGGTCGGGGCGTCGGTGCCGCTGTGCGTGATGCTCGATGACTTCCATTGGGCAGACGGCCAGTCCGTCGCGCTGCTCAAGCACGTCGCACAGACAGTCGAGCAGACGGCGCTGCAGATCGTGGTGACCTATCGCGACTCTGACCTGACCAAGGAACACCCGCTCAGCGCGGCGCTGGCCGACCTGCGGCGGTTCGACGGAGTCACCCGGATCGCGCTGACGGGCCTCGCGGCCACTGAGGTTGCCGAGCTCGTCGGCGTCGCCGCCGGGCACGAACTCGACGCCGATGGTCTCTCGCTCGCCGGCGAGCTCGCGACCGAGACCGGCGGGAACCCGTTCTTCGTCGGCGAGATGCTCCGCAGCCTGATCGAGTCAGGCGCGATCACCTACGACGAGACAGCCGCTCGGTGGAGCGTCGATCTGGCGGCCGTCAGCAGCCTGCCTGAGAGCGTGCGCGAGGTGATCGAGCACCGTGTCGACCGGCTCGGCGACGACGGCCGCGAGACCCTGACGATCGCGGCGGTGATCGGCCGCTCCTTCGACGTGGCCCTTCTGAGCGAGCTCGTGGAGATCCCCGAGAGCCGGCTGCTCGACCACCTCGAGACAGCAGTCAGCGCGACCCTGCTGCGCGAATCCACTGACCAGGTCGGACGCTTCACCTTCGAGCACGCCCTGATCAACCACACCCTCTACCAGGGACTCGGCGCCACCCGCCGCGCCCGCATGCACCAGCGTGTTGCCCAAGCGCTCGAGGACCTCTACGGCCAGGACCCGGGCGATCGCCTGTCGGAACTCGCGCTTCACTGGCGCATGGCTGACGTGTCGGTCGACAGAGCCAAGGCGGCTGACTACGCCCTCAGGGCCGGTCAGCGCGCTCTCGAGAGCCTCGCGCCGGCCGAGGCCGTGAAACTGTTCACCGACGCTGTCGAGCTGATCGGCGATGTCGACGGCGCCGAGCGTTGTGAGGCGCTGATCGGGCTCGGCGAGGCGCAGCTCCAGACCGGCGATGGCGCCTACCGCGAGACGCTGCTCGACGCGGCGCGGATCGCGTCAACGATGGCCGACGCCGAGCTCGCCGCGCGGGCGGCGCTGGCGAACAACCGCGGAAACGTGGTCTCAAGCACGTTCGGTGAGATCGACAGCGAACGGCTTGCGGCGATCGAGCGGGCGATCGAGCTCGATGACCCACCGAATCGCGCGCGCCGCGCGCGACTGCTCGCGATCAAGGCGCTGGAACTCGAGTGGGACCCGGACTTTGGCATGCGTCGCTCGCTCGCCGAGGAGGCGATCTCGCTGGCTCGCGCCACGGAGGACAGGAGGACACTTGCCGAAGTCCTCCGGAACGTAGCCGAGGCGATCCGAGTACCGGATACGCTGGCCTGGCGAATCGGTCTTGTCGAGGAGCTCGTTGGCTGCGCCGCCGAGGCGGGTGATCCTGGCCTCGGGTACTCGGCGCAGAACTTCCAGTTCAACATTTGCGTCGAGTGGGGGGACCTCGAGCGCGCGAAGCTCGCGCTCGAACAGCTGCAGCTGCTCGCGCACGAGCTCGACCAGCCCACGTTGAACTGGTTCGCCACGTTCAACACGGCCGGTTGGGAGCTCATGCACGGCGATCTGGTCGCCGGCGAGCGCCTATTCGAGAGCGCGTTGCAGATCGGGCAGGAGGCCGGACAACCCGACGCCGTCTTTGTCTACGCCGCCGCGCTGCAGCAAGCGCGTATCTATCAAGGCCGCGCACAAGAGATCGTCGAGATGATGGAGCAGAGCGTGAGCGCCTATCCGGCGATCGCGGCCTGGCGGGCCGGACTGGCATCGATGCTTTGCCATCTCGATCGAGGAGCCGAGGCCGCGAAGATCCTCGAGCAGGCTGCGAGTGACCGCTTCGAGCACATCGCACCGAGCTCGGCCACCTTGACCGCGCTGGCGCTGTATGCCGACGCCGCCGTGGAGACCGGCAGCTCAGGCCCCGCTTCGATCCTCTACGAGCTCATCGAGCCGTGGGCCGACCAGGTCGTGTGGAACGGCGTCATCGGCTACGGACACGCCCGCATGTGGCTGGGCCTCCTCGCTGCGTGCATAGGAGACCACGAGCAGGCCGATGAGCACTTGGCGTTCGCGTGCGATTTCCAGGAGACCCACGGCCTGCTTCTATGGGCAGCCCGCGCCCATTTGGGCTGGGCGCAGGCGCTCGCCGGGCGAGGCGATGCTGCTCGAGCACGCGAGCATGCCGCCCGCGCGCTCGACCTTTCGCGCGAGCATGGCTACGGCGCCTTCGAGGGGCGCTCGGCGGCTCTCGTCGAGGCGCAATCAACCGCCTAGATCTGACCGGGCGATGCGGCGTGTGCTGTCGTCAGGCTGATGCTTACATAGCGTCGAGAGCGAACGGTTAACCGAGCGGATCGCTGTCGGACGAGACGCATCAGTTCAGCACGCACCCACGCCCGGGGCGTGGGGCGCGTGATCTACTGGAGTCCTTGTGCGCGGCGGGGCGGTATTTTTGCGACTGGAACAAGGCGGCCGGGAGGCCCACCGACGGTTCCGACGACGTTGCGGGCGACGGTGAGCAGCCACGGCAGCGCGGGGTCGGGCACCTGATCCAGCCGCCGCCAGACAGCAAGGAATGTCTCAGAGACTATGTCGTCGACCGCCTCTGACGGCACCCGCCGCTGGGTAGACGTCCTCCAGTGGTCGGGCCTGCCACGCACCGACGTCGTCCATGATCGCGTCGGTCACCCGCGAGATCAGGTCCCGGCCGACGGTGACGCCGTAGAGCTCGCGCAGGTAGGCCTCGATATCCCGCGTGGACATCCCGCGGCCATAGAGCGCCAGGATCTTCTCGTCAAACCCCTCAAACCGCCGCTGGCGCTTGCGGACCAGCTGGGGCTCAAACGATCCGTCGCGATCGCGCGGTGCGCGGATCTCGACCGGCCCATGCTCGGTCGCCAGCGTCTTGCGGGTCTTGCCGTTGCGGGTGTTCCCCGCGCCACCCGGCGGCTCCTGATGAGGCGCATAGCCGACGTGGTCGGTGATCTCGACCTCGAGCGCGCGCTCAACCAGTCGCTGGGTCAACTGCGACAGCAAGCCGCCCGGCCCGACGATCTCCTGCTCGCTGCTCGCGCCGGCCAACAGCTGGTCAACCAGCTCGTCCGGCAGGTGGCGGCGGATGTCATCCGCCACCCGATCAAGGATCCCAGGCGGGGGCGCCGGCGTCTCGCCTGGCGGCTCGCCACCGGCGCCCACCCGGTTCACAGATATCTCTCGATCAACCCTTCTTAGATCTGCTGAAGGCATGACACTCCTTTTCAGTCATGCCTACACAGAAGATCGGACACTCCCTTCGCCTTGGTTGGTGAGGCGGCAAGGCTGTCGCGGGGAGCAGAACCCGAAGCGTGCGCTGGTCGATCGGCATCTGCGACGGGGACCTAGGAGCACGCGTCTCTGAGGGTGGTCACTTAGGCGCGCGAATCCACGCACGAGACGGCAGCAGTCACACCGTTCGACCGTCGTGAGGCGGGGTCGTCCTGTGCGGCAGTTTGACCTAGATGCGTACCGTGGGCGGCGTAGCGGGTATGCTCGATTCCGGCGATGGGAGGTACGGTGACGGTCGAGAATGCAGGGGGCGGATATGAGTTCATTCCAGGGCCGCCGTTCGCTTGCAATGGGGTGATCGCGAGTCCGGGGATGACCATTGAGCGCGGGGTGTTCGCCGCGCCGATGGGCTTGTCGGAGGGGTTTGAAGAGGTGCGCAGGTACCTGGATCGCGTGGGCCGCCCGTTGGAGGCTTTGTGCGGGTTCGATTTGCGGTTACCGACCGCACGGACTTTGGAGGATTTTGTGGCCTTCAACGGTGACTATCTCGCGCAGTTGGATGCGTGGGAGCTGTTGAGGGACGGGTCGTCTCCCTTGGCTCGAACGAACGTCGCGCCGGTGTCGGGTGCACCGTCGCGGCCTGCGGTTCTGGCGTTCTCCTACACGGTCGATGGCCGCTCGACTGGCGACACCTTTGTCGTCTCTGGCGCTGCAGAGGTCCCTGATAACGCGACTGGTCCGCAGGACGTTGTCCGTCTCGGAGAAACCACCGCCGACGCCCTTCTTGAGAAGCTTCGGTTCGTCGTCGGCGTGGTCACGGATCGCGTAGGGGCGCTCGGCGCGCAGTGGGACAATGCCGTCGCTGTGCACCTGTACACCGCGCATGACCTCGCGTTCTCGCTCGTTCGCGAGGTTCTCTCCGAGCGCGGGATCGTCCCAGCACAAGGGATCGCCTGGCACGATGCCGCACCTCCGGTAGACCTCTTGGAGTTGGAGGTCGATGTTCGGCGATATGGTCGGGAGATCACCGTCGCCTGACGGGCGTACTTCTGCGGCACCGGTCCCAGGTATGGGCAGCGCTCTCCTTGAGTGCCGACCCCGCGCTGACGACCGATCCGCGCCGCGAACCGTCTGCCTTCGCCCTTCTGCATCACGTCAGGTCCAGGTCTGCTTCCCCCTCACGTCAATCAGCCGCCGAAAGGCCGCTTTGTAGGCGGCGGGGCTGTGATCGACTGTGGCGTCGGGATGTTGGGCCTGCGGCGACAGCAGGCTGGGCGAGGCCTCGGACCCGGTGAGGACTCGCACGATCGGGTAGCGGGTGATCCCCGGGAACGCTCGGTCCTCGATCTGCAGCGGTCGATAGGTGCGGGGCGAGACCCAATAGCTGAAGCGACCATCATCGAAGGTGAGCTTGATCGCTGGCCTGCCGTCGAGCATTGCGTTCGGGATGACCTTCACCTTCGGCTGGTTGAGCAGGGACTGGATCTCCGCCAGCACCGAGTTCGTTTGGGGTTTATCGGGCGAATGGTTCGGAGTCGGTGCCAGGTACACGGTGTTGGTCGTTGGGTCATACAGGTCCAGCCGGCCGTTGACGGCCGTCTGCCCCCATAGCACCTTGCCGTTCACGGTGACGATCAGCCGGTTGTTGTACGGGGGGCTGGTGCTCATCCACTTGTGATACTCCACAGTGTGCGTTGCGCCGTCGCGCGCGGTGACCGCTGTCACGACGTCCTCCTCGTAGATCGCACGGGCTGGCCACACCAGAGCGTCACGGATGTGCCTGAGTATTTGCGCCTGCGCCGGCGACACGGCGTCGGAGCCATTCCCGGTGGAGATGAGGTTGACCGCCACGAACACGGCCGCCACGACCGCGACGGCGACGACCGCGATGCGCACGGCCGTGCGGCGCCGACGACGCGCGCGCCCGGGCGCGGGCGGGAGATCGAGCTTGGGCGCGAGCAGGCGCAGCGCCGACTCAGTGTCTAGCCCGGAGTTCGCGTGCACCCGCGGGTCGCGCATCGGGTCGACGGCGTGGACGAGAGCAAGCAGTTCGGGATCGGTGTCGAGTCGAGTGTTCATGCGGGGCCTCCGGTCGGGGCGTGATCGTGATGGAGGCGTGCGGGTTCATCGCCCCGGAGCTCGTCGTCGAGGTGGACCCGCAGGCGGCGCCCAGCGCGGTGCAGGCGCTGGCGGAAGCGGTCTGACGGCTCGCCGAGCACGGCGGCGGCTTGCGCGGGCGTGAGCCCGTCCCACGCCACGAGGGTGAGCGCCTCACGGTCGCGCTCTTTCAGGCACGCGAGCGCGGCCACGACGGGCCCGTCCGCGATGTCGGGCTCGGCGTCGTAGCCCTCGACGTGCCTGCTCTGCGCCTTGAGCCACAGCCGCTGGCGTCTTGCGGCGCCTCGCCACTCGGTTCCGACGACGTTGCGGGCGACGGTGAGCAGCCACGGCAGCGCCGGGTCGGGCACCTGATCCAGCCGCCGCCAGACAGCAAGGAATGTCTCAGAGACTATGTCGTCGACCGCCTCTGACGGCACCCGTCGCCGGGCGTAACCCCGGACCGCAGAATGGTGTTCACGAAACAGCGCTTCAAAACACGCTCGCCGAGATTCAGCATCACCCATACAGAGAGCATCATTGCCGGCAGCGCCCGGCGCGTGACACCATCACAGCCGCGGCGGTCCCGCCGATGACGAAGGCAACAGCGCGCAACTCGAAGCTCAGACCGCCGCCGATCGATGTGCAGCGCTCCCGTGTCTGCCCTGCCAAAGTCCGCTGTGGGTTCGCTTGTGAGATGACCTGATCGCCGGCGTCCGACGGCCTTCGCAACCGCTCGGAGGCGTTCGATGGTCGATCCCGGCTGAGACGGTTGCGGCGGCCCTCTGAAAGTCCGGTTCTCGGTGAGGGTCTGACCCTCAGGCTGGGTGGTCTGGTGCCTCCTCAGGCTGCGGGCCGAGGAGCCGGGATGCTGGGTCGGGAATGGGTTCGAGCGTGAGGGTTGCGGGGTTGATGTCGTGGGCGGCGATGGTGATGGTGAGGTCGTCGTGGCGGCGGACGGCGACCCACCGGCCGGTGGGGGTGCTGAGACTGAGGAAGGGTTGAGGGGGTGCCGTCGATGGTGATCAACTGTTGGATCTGAGTAGCGCCCGCGGCGGCGGCGCGGCGGTCGCGCCGACGGGCCGCGACCCAGAGCTTGGTCGCGGCATCAGAGAGACCCTCGGACCTGGGGGCGGTTGAGGTCATCGTGGACCCACATCTCGAGGGCTCGGTGAGCTCGGCGGAGGACGGTGTCGTGAGCCTCGCGGATCGAGGTGGTGATTCTGAGATCGGGGGCGGCGAACGGGTCGTCGTTCTCCACGGCGTGATGGCCGACGGCAGTTCGTGAGATCGTCGCCGCTCGATCCGCTGCCGATGATGCTGGCCGGCCAAGTCTCGGCAGCGTAGATCGGAAAGGTGACGCCGCGGAGCGTCATCGTGTCCGAGTACCACCTCTGCACCCGCGCCTCGGCGCGGTGGCGGGCTAGCCGAGCGGCCGCCGCGGCGTCGTGCTCATCGTCGGGCGAGATGAACGCGAACAAGGAGGTGCCTGCGCCTTCCTCGTGGCCGCATTGTCAGATCGCGACTAGGACCGCGATGCTGACGAGCGCAATCGCGCTCGCGCAGTGAACGTCGCGGCCACAACTGCCATGAGCATGATGACCACCACACGGGTGGCGGCGATCGGGATCGCGATCCATGCTCGGCCGCCCCGCCGCCCCGATACTCGCGGCCATGGCACGCCGGCACGCAGTCGGACAACCAATGCGCCAGTGATGACGGAGCCAGCGATTCCTCGGTCCACGTGATTGCGCTTACATGGGCGGAAAGCGCCAAATCAGTGTTTCTCCCCATTATCATTGAAATCGCCGAAGCAAGCTATATGCTAATGGGGTGCTTAAGCCTCCATTTCGCGGCTTGAACGGTCGAATGGCTAGTCCCGCCGGGGGCGGGTCGCTGAGCGAGGAGTGCGTGTGACCGCGACGGAGGCTGTCAGCGAATCGGACCGGGTTGCGCTTGCCGCGCAGGCCTACATCTACGGGTATCCGTTGGTGTATGACCTGAGGGAGGTCGCGGCGTACATCTACGAGGCGAATCGCGAGACGTTCTTCGCCGTCATGGGGCACACCACTTGGTCAAGCGACCCGGCGATCGACGCGCTCGCCAGCGCCGCCATGACACTGAACATCCAGCGCTCCCTGGAAAACGCGGACGGGCTGATCGACGACACGCCGGCCACGAGAGCGGCACTTCGCGCTGTATTCGCGCTGACCGATGAGATCTCCCGCCGTTGGCTCGACGGCGACATAACCCGCGACCAGGCAGAAACGTTTCTCATCAGTAGCTGGAGCCACGCAATCCGCGAGGCGATCCCAGCCTTGCAGACCGCCCCGAAATCAACAGCCTCCACGCGTGGGCCACCGGATCGCCGCCGCCGGGTCCCGGGGCAATGACGCTTGGCTTCCTCGAGCGCGACGGACGGGACGTCGTGCCCTACGTGCTGTCCCGGACGCCCGTCCCAGCAACACACGGCGTCGGCCGCCGCTCCGGTTAGCGCTGATCGCACTCGCTGTCGTGTTTAAGGCGTCGAGACGCTCGCACGGGCTGGTGGATCGTCGCCACTGAGCAGCGTCGCACGAACTGCTGTTCTGCTCGTCGGCCTGACCAAAGCAGAAGCTAGGAGTCCGGCTGTTGGCATGGTCGAGACGCTCCGGCTTCGTGAGAGCTGTGGTCTTGTCGTGTCGGTAGACGCGGCCGCGGGGTAGTGGGGTTATTTGAGCGTTGTGGTCGTGGTGGTGGTTCGTGGGGTGAGCCCAGCGCTCGAGGAGGTCGCGGTGATGGTGATCTTGAGCGTTTTGGCGCGCTTGAGCGCGGCGATCGTGTTGGCCGAGAGTTTGAGCGTGAGGGTGACGGTGCCGCTGTGTTTGAGGACCTTGCTCGCGGTCGCGAGCGTGATCCGGGGCGTGTGCTTGGGGATCTTGAGCTTGAGCGTCTTGGCGGTGGCGGCGCTGATCGTCGCGGTAGCGGTGCAGGTGCCGGCGCTGGCCAGCGTGCAGCGAGCGGTCAGGTGTCTGGCGTTGCGCACGGCCGCGAGGCGTTGCGCGGGGACGATCACCGTGACCTCGGGCGCGCGCGGTTGCGGGTTTGGGCTGCCGCCGCCGGGCGGGGGCGGGGGAGCGGGGGCGGTGACGGTGTAGTGGATCGTCGTCGCCGTGGTCTGGCCGTCGTGTGAGCTGGCGGTGACGGTGAAGCTGTGCGCGCCGAGTGTGTTGGTGTCGATCGGCTGGCCGGTCGCGACCGATCCTGCGCACGACGAGACCCCGGGGCCGCTGGCGCCCTCAGCACAATCGTAGGCGGCGTTGACGGCCTGCCCTTGGCTGTACGTCGCGCCGTTGGCCGGTGAGTTGATCTGCGTCGACGGTGGCGCCGCGACGGTGTAGACGACTGCTTTTGTTGCTGTTTGTCCGTCCTGGGAGCTGGCGGTGACGGTGAAGCTGTGCGCGCCGAGTGTGCTGGTGTCGATCGGCTGGCCGGTCACGACCGATCCTGCGCACGACGAGACCCCGGGGCCGCTGGCGCCCTCAGCACAACCGTAGGTGGCGTTGACGGCCTGCCCTTGCTGGTAGGTGGTGCCGTTGGCCGGTGCGGTGATCTGCGCCGACGGTGGCGCCGCGACCGTGTAGCTGATCGTCGCCGTCGCGGTCTGCCCGTCTTGACTGGTCGCCGTGACGGTGTAGGTGTGCGCGCCCACGACGCTGGTGGGAAGCTTCGCGGGCGAGGTCATCCCGGCACTGTCCTGGCAGGACGTGATCCCTGGCCCGGCCTCTGGCTCGGCGCAGCCAAAGCTCGTCGCCACCGTCTGACCGACCGCGTACACCCCACCGGATTGCCCCGGCGAGCTCACCGACGCGATCGGCGGGCCGACCGACATCACCGACACGAACCCCAAAGTGCCGTTGGCGAGCAGGCCGCTATCGGGGCTGAACGCGACCGACGTCGTCTCACCGAGCTCCCCGGACTGCCCGAGGGGGATGGCGAACGGCGAGCCGGTGACCTGCAGCGGTGCAAAGGGGGTGAGGCTGGTCGGGACCGACAGCACCGCCGCGGTGCCGCTGATGAAGTTAGCGGTCGCCACCAGCCGCCCAGTCGGGCTGAACACCACCGACTCCGGGTCGTCGCCCGCGAGTTGAGCATTGGTAAGGATGGTCACCACCCCGCCCGGGCTGACCGTAAACAGCGACACCTCGTCGTTTGACGGCGACGCGGTCGCGAGCAGCGCGCCGGTGGGACTGAACGCCACCGACGTCGGGTTGGCGCCGGGGGTCGCGAACGGCGAGCCGGTCACCTGGCTCAACGCGCCGGCCGCGCTGACTGAGAACATCGAAACGGTGGCGCTGGACGGGGTCGCGACCACGAGCAGCCCGCCGCTCGGACTGAACGCCAGTGATTGCGGGCCGCTGCCGGTCGGAAACGGCGACCCGGTCACCTGGGTCAGCGCGCCGTCGGCGGCGACCGAGAACACCGACACCGTGTTGTCGGCTTGGTTGGCGGTCGCGAGCAGCTTGCCATTCGGACTGAACGCCACCGATCGCGGGCTGTTGCCGGTCGGAAACGGCGACCCGGTCACCTGGGTCAGCGCGCCGTCGGCGGCGACCGAGAACACCGACACCGTGCCGACAGCGCTGGTGGTTCCGTTGGCGGTCGCGAGCAGCTTGCCATTCGGACTGAACGCCACCGAGTTCGAGTTGAGTGCCGGCCCGGTATTGCCGGCCGCGAACGGCGACCCGGTCACCTGGGTCAGTGCGCCGTCGGCGGCGACCGAGAACACCGACACGGTGGCGGTCGAGATCGGCGCGGTGCTGTCCTCGTTGGCGGTCGCGAGCAGCTTGCCATCCGGGCTGAACGCCATCGACTCCGGGACGCCGGCGGGGTTCGGAAACGACGACCCTGGTACCGGCGCGAATGCCGGTACCGCCGGGGTTGCGATCGCTGAAGCCGAGAACACGCTCGCCCACAGACCGACGATCGCCAGCACCGCCGAGATCCACACCACACCGCTCCGCGACCCCAACCGCACGCCACGCACCCCCCGCCGCCCCGGCCTGCGTCCAACGACCAGCCCAAGGCCGGGCACGTACCGAGCCAGAGCACGAGCACACCGACGACCCCTCAGTGAGCTCAGGATCGACCCACCCTGCCGCAACACATCTGCCCCCGTCTCATCGCTCCCCCGTTCGCCGATCACACTACAGCATGCCAGCTTCCCGTGGCCGCCCGTCGCGGTTGCGGACAACCTACCGCCGGGGATCAGAGCGACGACGTTCAGCCGCCCGCGCGACGGCGGCCAGGACGCGCTCGAGGTCAACTCAGCGAACACAACGCCTCGCCCGACGCCACCCGGGCGCCGCTGCTCGCCGACGCTCCCGCTGACCCCAGAGGCAGGCGATCAGCAGGTATGACGCACGACACCAATCGTGGATGACCTCCTACGACCCGACCGGCTCGCCGGCGGACACCCTCCTCACGACATTGGCCGGCCCGACGCTCGCGCAAGGCGGCGAAGCCAGCTGGCAGCCACCAACTCACACGCAACCCACGGCTTCTGCCTTGTCGCCGAGGCGGCACTCTCGGATCAGCTTCTGTTCTCGGTCTGATCCGGCAACGTCTACTCGGGTGACGGATCCTGAGTTCGCCAGCGGCCGTCGGGCCAGTTGGCGCGGATCTCTTCTGGGACCAGGCGCCAGACGCTCTCGGCCGCGATCCGATATTGACCGCCGATCGCGATCGCGCTCAGCTCGCCGCGCTCGATCGCGGCGATCACGGCGGCTCGGCCGATCGCCAGCAGGTGCGATACCTGGCTGACGCTGAGCACTTCCGGCCACTCATCGGGCCTGTGTAAGGACAGGTCAGCTTTCGCCAAGGCTTCTCCGTTCAGGGCGGCGATCGTGGTTATTCATGGCTGGATCGTGCAATCCAGTCGATATAGCTGAAATGCATGTTAGGCTGCTTATGCATCAAACGATAAGACGATTCGTTCGCTTCATATCCGCGCATCTTTCCCGATTTGCCGCCGCCAAGCCATTGCGCCGCGTCCGCCTCTGAACGAGCTGGTTCCGGCCGGACGCTCGTCCCGCGCGCGCCGGTCCCGAGGCTCGCGCTGTCAAAAACCGAGGCAGCTGAGGCGTTGGGGGTTAGCGCCGATTTTCTCGAGCAGCATGTGATGCACGAGCTGCGCATCGTGCGCCGGGGACGGCGACGACTGATCCCGGTCACCGAGCTCGACCATTGGATCGAGCGCAATGCTCAGCGTACGCTTGGGGATCTTCAGCAGAGCGTCAGGGAAACGAGACTTGGCTCAGTCAAGGCAGACGACTCAGCGAACCAGCGCCGGCATTGAGATCCGGCACGCCCGGAACTGTCGGTGGCTGCACGGCGAGCCCTGCTCTTGCAACCCGTCGTTTCGGGCAGCGGCGTGGAGCGGCGGCGACAAGCGGCTGGTCCGTAAGACCTTCTCGACCGAGAGGGCCGCAGTTCAGTGGCGCGAAGATGCTCGTGTCGACCTTCGGCGAGGCGTGCTCGTGGCTCCGAAGCCGACAACGTTGCGAGCACTCGGCGAGCTGTGGTTGGAATCAGCGCGTGAGGGCCGGATCCGCAACCGATCCGGTGACCGTTACAAGCCGTCGACGCTGCGGGGCTATGAGCAGGCACTCAGGGAATACGTGTATCCCGCGCTCGGCAGCGCCAAGCTCCAGAACATTCGACCCGGTGAGGTCCAGCGACTCGCCGACGCCCTGGTCGGGCGCGGACTCAACCCTTCGACAGTTCGTAATGGCCTGCTCCCGCTACGAGCGATCTGCAGACGTTCGCTGCGGCAGGGTGATCTGGCGGTCAATCCCACGATCGGACTTGAGATTCCCGCGGTCCGAGCATGCGCAGCCGGGTCGTTACACCCGCGGAGGCGCAAACCTTGATTCGAGCAGCACCTGGGCAGGACCAGGTCCTCTGGGCGACCGCGTTCTCCGCTGGCCTTCGTCGCGGCGAGCTTCAGGCGCTTGCTGGTCAGACATCGACCTCCCGCGCGGAGTGATCAAGGTCGAGCGGTCGTGGGATCAGAAGCAAGGCGTAATCCCGCCAAAGTCGGCCGCTGGAGAACGACGCGTCCCGATCGCCGCAGTGCTCCGGGACTATCTCGACGCCCATCGGATGTCCAAACCGAAGGGGCTTGTCTTCGCGCGCGGCGACGGAACACCCTTCAGTCCGGCGACGATCTCGCAACGCGCAGAAAGGGCCTGGAGCAACGCAGGCCTCCGGAGCGTGACGCTTCATGAATGCCGGCACACGTTCGCAACGCTGATGATCGCCGCCGGTGTCAACCCAAAAGCGCTCCAGACATTCATGGGACACTCATCGATCACGGTCACCCTCGACCGATATGGCCACCTGTTCCCCGGCTCCGAAGGACAGGCCGCAGTCTTGCTCGATGCCTATCTGGCGGAGGCGCATGAGCGAGCGCGTGAGGCCGAGATCGAGGCGTGTGGGAAAACTGTGGGAAAAAACACCCCCGTATTCAAACGGTCTCGAGCGGCCTTGAGCGGCTGCCAGCGGTCAACCTCTCTTATGCTCACAATCGGCAAAATAGCTGCAAATCGAGGCATTTCCCGATGGTCTAACGGAGAGGGAGTCGAACCCTCGATGGACGAAACCGCCCATACCGGTTTTCGAGACCGGCCCGATCGGCGTGCATCGCCCGCACATATAGGGCGATCGCTGTTCGAGGGAACGGCAAAGGGAACGGCTGACCGCCGGCTCGCCACGTGACCAGCGGTCGCTGTGGCCCGAACTAATCCAGCCGCGGCGCACTGATGACCGGAGTCGTTTCTGCTGGTCGTCCCTGGCGGCTGTGCGAGTGCAACCGTCGGGTTGTGCTCCTCGTTGGTGGCCGCAGGATGCCGACGACATTGCGCTACAAACTCGAGCGCTACCTTCCGACGATTGAGGAGCTCGGGCAGACGAGTCTCAGCGCTCCCGCGCTGAACACGACTCGCGCCCGCGTTCGTATAGCCCCGGCCGGTGCGAAATATCTGCGGACAACTCATCTGCGACGCCCGGACGCCGGAGCGCCTCAAGACGCTCACTTGATGCGTCGTTTCCAGTCGTCAATCCCCTGCCGCCTCGGCGAGCCGGCACGCGACGAGGCGCGGCCTGCCTGGGAATGGGTCGTGGATCGACACGACTTCGAAAGACAATTGACTTGGTGACCTGCGATCGACGACCCTCCTAAGATCGGTTCTCGGATGGCGTCCAAGCTCGGATGGCAGGACGGGACCTAGTCTTCAGAGATCTTCACGAACCCCTGCTCGACAAGCTGGGTCGTGCGGGCGATGGCGTCGGTGTTGACCGTGATGCCTGGAATGAGATCCGCATTTCCGTAGTGGTGGATCTTGGCGGTCGCACCGCATAGTTCCACGCGGACGCCTCGGTCCATCAGGTTGGCGATGAGTGCCTTGTATGGATTCCCGGTGGCGATGCCGCGATCCGCGTTGTATGCCGGATGGTCGAGCGTGACGTGACCCGCGTTGGTGTGGAAGACGATGACGACGTCAGCTTTTGCGCCCCAGTCGGCACTGTCGTCTGTGATGAGCCCGACGTGGAAAAGCGCCGCGGGTAGGTCTCCTTCAAATGACAGGGACGCGACGCTGAATACTGACTTCACGTCGTCGAGTTTAACTGGGATATCGATATGAAGCGGCGTGTGCGGATATGTCGTCGTCGACGGATATGTCGTGTCTAATGTTGTCACTGCATTGTTCCTTTCTGCGGCCGCCTGTTCAGCTGACCTGGTGCGGTTGGTGTAGTGGCCCAAAGTTGCTACTCACCGTTGGGTGTGGCATGCAGCCGGCATCGCTGGCCGCAACGCAACGTTATGCGCAGCACCCGGGTGATCGATAGCAATCACTTACAGTCCGATCGGCTCGCCAGCCTGACCTACGCTGTTCATCGACGGCGAGCCGATGAAGCCCGCGACGAACAGGTTGACTAGGCGCGCGTATAACTTGCTGGGCGCACCGACCTGCTGCAGCACTCCGCTGCGCATCACGGCGATTCGGTCGCCGAGCGTCAGCGCTTCGGTCTGGTCGTGCGTGACGTAGATCGGGGTGGTCTTGAACCGTCCCTGGATACGGGCGATCAGCGTGCGGGTTTGAACGCGCAACTTCGCGTCGAGATTCGAAAGCGGTTCGTCCATCAGGAAGGCGGAGAGGTTGTGGACGAGCGCGCGTCCCAGCGCGACCCACTGGCGCTGCCCCCGACAGGTTCGCGGGCGTGCGATCCAGGTGCCGCCCGAGGTCGAGGAATTCAGCAACTTCGTTCACCTTTTTGGTCGAGCTCGGCTCGAGGTACCTTGGCGAGCTTGAGCCCGAAGCCCAGATTTGCCCGCACCGTCATATGCCGATAAGCGTGTAGTTCTGGAACACCATCGCGATATCGCGATCTTTGGCGCCTGCCCGGTGACCACAAGACCACCGATCTTCACGTCACCTTGTGAAACGCCCTCCAGACCCGCGACCATGCGCAGAGCCGTTGACTTGACCGAACCGGACGGGCCGACGAGCACCATCAGCTCACCCTCGTGGATGTCGAGGCTGAAGTGCTTGACTGCCTCGAGTCCATCGGGGTAACGCTTATAGACGTCGTCGAACTCGATCTCGGCCATTGCGGTCAAGGCACCTCCTGGGGGACGCGGTTTACCTCGGCGGCGACACACCAGGTAGTCTCCTGCCCGGGCGCGATCCCGCGAGGTGCGATGCGGATCGAGTAATCGGCAATCGGGATCGACGGCGCCATGACGTCGCAGCGGGATGAGCAGACACGGCGCCCTACCCTGACAGCGGAATCACCGGTCGACAGTAGTGGCCGGCTGAGACCGGACTGGACGTCCCCGCTGGACCCGGCGCTGACGTCTTGATTGTTCAGAAAGTCGGGGTGGTTGTGCCGGCGAGGGCCGCGTAGGGGCGACGCGGGTGCGACCAGCGCGGCGGAGTGTGAGCGGCTTGGCGATAGCGCGTGCTTCTCGCGCGAGCGGCGCCACATATTGTGACCCTCGCGTTCGGGGTTTTACTCGCGAGACGGGTACTCGCTCTCTCGTCGAGGCGTAGACGGACTGGGCATGATCGTGACGACAATGGCCGGCATCCAGATTCCTGACAGCGCCCTCGCACGCGATATAGCCCAGTTCGTGCAGGACGTGGAGTCGCCGCTGTTGTTCGGCCACTCCCGCCGGGTGTTCCTCTGGGTTGCCCTCAGGCTCACAAGCACGCCGTGCGGTTCGACTCGGAGCTGCTCTACGTCAGCGCGATGTTTCACGACGTCGGCCTGGTGGACGGCTACCGCTCTGCAGACCAGCGCTTCGAGATCGACGGCGCCAATGCCGCACAGGCCGGCGGAGCGGAGCTCGAGCGTCACCGCGGCCGCGGGCAGGGAACGAACCACGTCGAGCATGAGGCGGGCCGACAGGACGATTGTGCCCTGGATCGCGCTGCGCCCTTTCTCGAAGAGCGAGGTGTGCCCCAGCAAAGATCGCGACGGTGTGGGACGCGGTGGCGCTACACACGACGCCCGAGATCCCGAGATACAAGGCCGGCGAGGTCTGGCGCCTGGAGTTGGGCCTTCAGTTCGACGTGGTGGGACTGCATCTCGGGCGACGTTTCCCGCGAGCACCGGACCGAGGTCACCGCAGTCCATCCGCGAACGGACTTCAAGACAGGCATTGGGGAGGAGTTCTTCGAGGGGATGCGTGCCAAGCCGGAGACCGCCTTTGACACGATAAACACCGACATCCTCGAGGCGAAGCTCCCTGGCTACTCGCACCCGAACCTCTGCGATCTTCATCGCGAATTCGCCACTGGAAGGGTGCGAATTATGGCGACGGTTACCACAGACACCATGAGACCGACGCCCCGCACGCGCGATCGCGCAGCGCATGCCTCGTCGCGACAGGGCGGTCGTCTGGCCGACACGAGGCCACCGGGCCAACCTACGGCGCTATCTGCGGTCTAGCTTGAACCCCGAGGCTCGCCGCTAGCGCCCGCCGAGACTCCCTCAGGCGGTGCGCGCGCTCGAGACCGCGGCCGCACCCGGCCGACGGGCCCGCCTCGGTAAACGGCCACACTCGGGCAGACGCGCCCCGGGCGGCGGGAGCGAGACGAGAAGCGGCACATGCTCCATCGCCGCCCGGCCTTGGTCCGAGGACTACTAGCCGGCCGGTGCGGCGACTGGTAGATGCGAGCCTGACGGGTCGCCTACACCTCGTCGGGCTCGATTATCTCGCGTTCCCGCTCGGGCTTGAGATATGGCGGAGCCGTCGTCCCGAGCTTGACCACCAGGTAGAGGTGCGCCCCGAGGAGGGCGGCGATCAGCCCGGGGATGAACATCATGTGGATCGCGTAGAAGCGCGACAGCGTTGTCGCCCCGAACTCGGGCCCGGCGCGCAGGAAGTCCGACAGGTACGGGCCGATCAACGGCGCGGTGCCGTTGATGTTCACGCCAACGATCGTTGCCCAGTACGACTGCTGGTCGAACCGGAGCAGATAGCCGGTGAATCCCATAGTCAGGGTGAGAATGAGGAGTACGACGCCGATGATCCATGTCAGCTCCCGGGGGTATTTGTAGGCGCCATACGCGAAGTTGACGCCCATGTGCAGGAAGACAAAGATGATCATCACGGACGCGCCCCACTTGTGCATGCCCCGCACGAACTGGCCGAGGAACGCCTCGTCGTTGATGTAGCGGAGAGACTCGTAGGCTCCGCCATTGGCGTCCGGGCGGTAGTACATGGCCAGGAAGACTCCAGTCACCGCCTGATTGGCGAAGGCGCAGAGTGCGCCAAATCCCACCGTTGAGAACCAGTCCGTTCCCTTGGGCACTTTGCGCCACAGCAGGAAGCGGATCGTCGACCAGGCGCCGAGGCGTTCGTCGAGCCAATCGGCGACCGGGACGCCAGCGGAGGTGGGTGGGGCCGAGCGGCTCATCGTGTGACGTAGTCCGGCCGCCTGCCGGTGGCGACGGGGGGTTCGGCATTCGGCACCGAGTCGCATCCAGTCCCGCCACTGAGGCGACTGACCAGCTCCAGCGCGGCAGAGTGCCGTTGGCCGGCGCAGTCACCAGCGAGCGCTACCAGCGAGGCGTAGATCGCCGCCGCCTGCGTGCGGTCTCGACGACGTAGCGCGAACAGCGTCCAGAATGGATGACGCCAGAAGCCGGGCCGCGCGACTTCCACAACCCACCGACGGCACTCGCGCGCGCGCCTTCTCTCGACTCGCCGGCTGGCTCGACTCCCTACGACCATGGCGGCGTACGGAATAAGGTCCTGCCGGCGGCGGTCATCGAGTTCGTCGTTGTAGCAACGCAGAAAGGTCGCGATGACCGGACACACCGAGGATGGGTACCCACTGAACTGGTCGCCGGCGAGTACCGACGCCAGCTCAAGCACGCACATGCCCTCGTGCGGACTCGCGTGGCCGCCCGCGTCAAGACGAGCAGTCTGGTGAGTAACGGGCTCGCGAGCGGTCATGAGTCGGTCACCGCCGGACAGGGCCGCGCTGTGAGTTCTCCCATCGCAAACGGTGGCGGCTCGGCTTCGACGTTTGGTTGGTGCTGGCCCGCCATTGGAGGCTCTGGGGTAACCCGCGCGTTCGATACCCTGGCGCAGGTCAGGCCACGGCCAGTAGCGTGATGGCATCCACGCGATGTAGCCAGCATCGCGGCGGGGTGGGCGCGACCTCAACCCGCCGGTACTGATCGCCCGACGTCATGGCCGCGCGCCTCTCAAAGCCGAGGGTCTCGACGTAGGAGTCAACCGCGCGGGCGACGCGCCCGTCGGGATGATCACCGTGGCAATCGTCTCGACGCGGGTCTGTGTGCCGGTCACGACATCCTCCTCTGAGTCGAAGTCACATCACGCCCATCGCTGGTCGAGCGGAAGCCCATCGCTCTTCGCCCCGCTCGTCTCTTTGCTGACGCTGACAGAGACCGTAGGGCGTGCGGATCGGGCCGCGAAACGGAGTCGTGATGGGTCGATCGCCGGTGGTGATCAGCGCGTGCCAAGTAACGTCCTGTCGGTCGGCGAGACCGGTAGTCGCTGGCTGGCACCCAGCCCGGTGGGCCCGTAGCCCCACGTTCCCCAGTCAAGCCAGCGGGCATGCTCGCGTAGGGCTGACATCGTTCGTCGCCGCGGGCGGATAGCCAGGTTCGGCAAGACCTCTCTCGGCGCATCCCCGAAATCCCGGGTAGGGAAATCCCGAAGGCATCCTGCCGATTTCGGTCTAGCGTGCGATGTCCGACCGGGATGCGGCGCAATGAGCCGCGACACGCGCACTCACTGGCCGCCCCACCATGGCATACATCAAGTGGCGACTCCGCCGTTTTACCACCTGCAGGGGCGGAAACCTGAGGCGCCTGCGGCTCCCGGGTATGGGTAACCCGAGGCGACAGTTCCGGCGCGACGATGGCGCCCTCGGGCGAGAGGGTATTTCGCACGGAGCCACGACGAGTGACATTGTCAGCCCCAACCCATCCGAGCGAAGGGGGCCATACATGGAGCTTCGTCGCTGAGGTATTTCATCGCAGTCGCTGAGGAATTGCACTTCTGACGAGCTGCGGAACGCGTTCACGCGCGCACGTCGGCTCTGACGGCGAACTGCCCTCGCCGGGAGCCAGCCTGGGGCGGCTCAGGTTCGGCACCAGAGCCGCGAGCAGAAGAACGCATCAATTGAGCGCTTTTCACTATCCCCGTCTCATCTCATCGGCACGACAATTTGTCGAGCTCACCTAAACTGTCGACGGGGAGGCTTGACCGTGTCCGAGGCCTTGGCCATCAATACCCAGGCCCTTCCGAAGGAGATGTCGGCTGTACTCGCCTCGAGCGACACGCTCACCGCTCTGCGTGTCGGCAATGCGCCGGTCCCGAGCCCCGGGACGGGTGACGTGCTGGTCAGCGTCCGCGCCGCTGGATATACGCCTGGCGAGTTGTCGTGGCCCTCGACCTGGCTTGACCGCAGCGGTCACAAGCGGGAACCGGCGGTGCCCTGCCACGAGTTCTCCGGGACCATCGCCGCGATCGGATTCGGCGCTACGGGTTTTGCGCTCGGCGACGCGGTATATGGCCTCGGCGACTGGTACCGCGATGGCGCCGCGGCGGAGTACATCGCCGTCGAGGCACGCAATCTGGCCCGCAGCCGACAGTCGCTTGACTGGTCGAGAGCGGCCGCGCTCCCGCTATCGGGCCTGACGGCGTGGCAGGCCGTTTTCGATCATGCGCGGTTGGCTACCGACGAGACGGTGTGGGTTCTCGGCGCGACGGGAGCGGTGGGAGACCTCACCCTGCAGCTCGCCCGGAGGCTCACGACCTCGCTCCTCGCGACCGTCCACCATCCCGATGAACGGACCGCCGCGGCCAAACACGGCGCCCGGCTCGTCGATCTCTCCGATGCCCAAGACGACGACGTCGTCGGTGTTGATCTCATCGTCGACACAGTGGGTGGGTCGACGTTGGCCCGCGCGCGAGAACTCGCCGGTCCTCGGACGCGCATTGTGTCGATCGTCGATCCCAGCGTAATCGACGGCGTACGGTGCAATGTGTTCTTCGTGGTTGAACCCCATCGGAGGACGCTTGAGGACCTGGCGGGGCGCGTGGAGTCCGGGGAACTCGAGCCAATGGTTGGCGCGACTTCTTCGCTTCGCGAGGCTCCTCGTGAAATCAAGGCCAAAGACGCCGGGGACGTGCGGGGCAAGCTCGTTATCACGGTTGGCGCCTAGACCAGGCATTTCGGATCACGACCTGCGCAATCCCCGGGTCCGTACGATCACGGGATGGATATCTCCAGCCTCGTACCCCCGGCGAGTTCGGCGACGACTGCCGCTCGTGAGGTTGTCATCCGCTACAGCTCCGCGGCGCTGGTCAACCATTGCGTGCGCTCGTATCTGTGGTCGGCGAGCCTCGGTGCGCTGAGAGAGGGATCCCGTACGACGCCGAGCTTCTCTATGTCGCGTCCATGCTGCACGACCTCGGTCTCGTCCCCGCGTTCGACAATCATCTCGCGCCGTTCGAAGAGGCCGGGGGAGATGTGGGATGGGTCTTCGGCGCAGGGGCTGGCTGGCCGGCAAAGCGGCGCGACCGAGTGAGGGAGTTGCGACATATGTGGGACGTGGTTGATCCTGCGCTGGACGTTGAGGGCACTTGCTCCACGCGGGCACGTCGCTGGACATCTCGGGCCGTGACGTTGACCTATGGCCCGCAGATTTTCGCGACGAGGTGCTTCGGGACTACCCGCGACTTACGCTCACTACCGAGTGCGCGGCCGCCCTGAAGGAGCAGGCCTCACGCAAGCCCGGGTGTGCGGCCGCGGCCGCCGTCGCGTCGGGCGTTGACGTCCGACTGATGAGTAATCCACTCAACTAGCGCGCACGGATGACCACCTGCTGGGGCGTTCGTCCCCAGCCCGGCGGCCGAAGCCAACCGTGCCTCAACCAAGCCCCGTTGACGCCTTGATGAAGTCGAGCCGATCGAACCTCGGGTTCTTCAGCGCCAATTCGTCCGCGAACGACCGAGCCACGTGGAGGATCGCGCGTGCCTCGTCAGGGGACATGTTCAACGCTGTGTCATGGGCTCGGCGAAGAACATACGCGATCAGCGCGCCTGCGACGGCTGGATCCATGTGTTCAAACGGGCCATCGTTGAAGCGAGGGGCGTTGGAGGCGTCAGCAATCGCTGGGCTCTGGGTAGGCATGACGCAGTTCCTTTCCGGGTTGTAGGACCTCGACGCCAATCGTTGGCGCGCGGCTGCGAGGCGCGGCGGGTCGTGAACGCCTAACGCCGGTGGCTGCCCTGCCGTTGTTGCATGACCAAGCCGAAGCGGATGGCCCGGGCGTTGCCGAAGCGAAGCCTCGGGCGCGGTGACACCGTCACCTGTTGCGGGCATGGCGGACCACGAGGTACGGCACGAGGCATATCAGCGCAGGGATGGCCACGAAGATCACGGTGGCGAAGGCCAGCGTTGCCAGCAGTACGAAGGGCCCAATCAGCATCAACACGAGCAGGAGCCACGGCCCCAGTACGAAGAGCACTGGAGGTCCCGCCTCGGGCACGAAGTCGAGTAGGGGGAGGATCTCGTCGAGCCTGTCCCCGATCGTTGCCGGCGCGTCGCTGCGGGCGTAGGTACCGGTAGTCGCGCTCACCGCATGGACGGCGGGCGGCGACGGCAGCCGTTTGATCATCCTGGTGCCGATGCCGCTCGTCTCGCTAGGGTCCGAGCCGCGCCCATCGTGCGCGGTGACATCGTGGTTGGACTGGCACACGACGCCTACCCCGGCATGCAGTTGGCCCAGGACGTTCTGCACCTGCGGCAGCTGCTCGAGGTCTCGGCGCGCCTCAACCGAGCTGGCCTCGACGACGGCGCCAATCGAGGAACGATCTGCCGACTCGAGGATCCTCGCGGACACAAAGCCCGGCTGGTCCGAGATCTCATCGAACAGCGCCGTCAGCTGCTGGATGTGGCGACCAGCGTACCGTGGATCGACCTTCCAGACATCGAGCAGGAACGTCTGAGAAGCCGATGCGAGAGCATCGGGTGCGCCGTGCATGTCGACCAGATCTGTCACGGAGGACTCGCTTGGTCTGCGTCTGGGGGTTCGGCGGCTATTGCTGCTTCAGTGATGGCTTCGATCCCCTGAAGTGATGCCGCGAGTGGAGCGGGAATGGCGAATCGCGCTGCCAACGCGTCAGGAGAGAGATATGCCAGGGTGGTCGTACCGCGGTCCTCGTAGACCAGCACCCGTAGCGGCAGATCCAGAGCAGCGAGCGGGACGGCCTCCATGACAGGCGTTCCCGTCACGGGGTTGCCGAAGACGACGACCTTGGTCTCACGAAGCTCCAGCCTGCGCGCTCGGGCCTCACCACTGTGATCGAACTCGGCAAAGATGATGAGGCCCTTCGCATTGACGGCGGCGCGAAGCCGGTCTAGACACTCAGCGACGGACAGTGTGCTCGTCCTGATGATGAAGTCGGCTGATGCCGGTCCGGACTGGATCATTTCAGCCCTCGTTCTGAGACAGCACGGTCTTCGAGTCGAGTTCCTCGAGGTGCCGACGCCTCCCGATGGGGACCGGCTGCCGCACCACGCGCGGGCTTTGGCGACCTCGTGAACGTCGTCTGTCGCGCCGTAGAGACCACCGCCACCGTGGTGGGTCGGTTGACGGATTCGAGCATCTCTCAAGGATGAGTCACTCATGCTCCGCCGCGAGAGCAACTGGCAACTGCCCGATAGGGTCGGGCTATGAGTCGCTATGTCCGTCGACGCGGGTGTGGGCGCGCCGAAGGTGCGGCAGCGTCGGTGCTCGTCCCACGTAAACTCTCGCCAAGCGTAGGGCCGGCGTCACGGGCGCGCGCCAGGGCCCTCGGAGGAACTTCCGGTGAGTCCCGCCACGGGTAACCGCGGCGCGGCTATGTTCCGCCGATGTCCGACGTGAGGCCCCGGCTGGGATTGACCCGGCGGTCAGGCGTCCATGTCGGGCGTGACCGCGCGGGGTCGGAAGAACACCGGATGCGCACGCGAGGCGCCACGCCCGTTTCGCGGCTAGCTCGCGATCAGTCTCTCTCGAGTAGGTGCTCGGCGCGAGTGATCGCCCGGGCCAGGCTGTGCGCGCCGACGACAATCGCGGCCTGGTCTGTCCGCGGTTCAATGCACAGCATCAAGTCGCTGTCTTCGAGGATGGTGTGGCCGAGCAACTCGTGACCGGCCCACAGCTCAGCTACGCCGAAATCAGCCGCCTCCGCGCTTGTGACAATCACGTGAATTTCATGCATCGCGGGCTTCCACCACAGGGTGGGCCTCAGTACGCAGTCTGGGCATTTGCGAGCTTCGCAGTCGGCATCGAGAAGGATGATCGCCTCCAGTCATGGGCTGACCAGCTCCCCGTTTCCGGATGCTGCCGGTTGACCGATGGGGACGGGCAGCGCCGCGGTGGCATTGCTCTCGCGTTCCAGGAATGCTCCGAGCTCAGCGATCGTGCTCATTACCGGGGATGGGAACACGATGGTGGAGTTCTTTTCGACCGCGACCTCGGCAAGTGTCTGGAGATTGCGGAGCTGCAGCGCGAGCGGGTGGGCCATCATCACGTCTGAGGCGGTCGCGAGCTCGCCGGCGGCGAGCGCTTCGCCCTGGGCAGCGATGATCTTCGCGCGCTTCTCGCGCTCCGCTTCGGCCTGGCGGGCCATCGCCCGCTGCATCGTCTCAGGGAGCTGTATGTCCCTCAGCTCCACGACGGTCACCTTGATCCCCCACTCCTCGGTCTGTCGATCGAGGATCTCGCGGATGTTCTGGTTGATCGAGTCGGTGTCGGAGAGCAACTCATCGAGCGTGTGACGCCCCACCACAGCGCGAAGGGTCGTTTGGGCGATCTGGCCGGTCGCCGCTCCGACGTTCTCGATCGCGACCACCGACCGGACGGGGTCCGCCACTCGGTAGTAGGCCACTGCAGAGACATCGATGCTCACGTTGTCCATGGTGATGATCCCCTGGGATTGGATCGGCAGCGTGACGATCCGCAGTGGCACACGATGGATCCGCTGGACCAGCGGAACGATGAAGATCAGCCCTGGCCCGCGTGCCCCGCCTGTGATCTTCCCGAGCTTGAAGACTACGGCCCGCTCGTACTGCTTGATGACGTAGAAGAAGAGCATCCTCATGCCTTTCTGCCCGATGACTGGGACTGCGTCGACCGCGTCTGGGATCGAGACGACCCGATCGCGATCGGGCCACTCCTGGCCGCATTCCCCGTCAGTCCTCCGTCGGGGCCTGAAGCGGTGATCAGGCGGTTCCTTCGACCGTTTGTGAAGAAGCTGAATGACCACTGGATCAACACGAGCACCCGGTTTTGGAAGCCGATGAGGTAGAAGAGGTGGACGAACAGCCATGCGAGCCAGGCGAGGAATCCGGAGAGGTGGAGGCCCTTGATGTCGGCGACGGCGGCGCCTCTGCCGATGGTGGCGAGGTTGCCCTTGTCGCGGTAGCGAAAATCGTGGTGGGGGTGCGAGCGCAGGCGGGCGGCTATGGCTTTGGCGGCGTAGCGCCCCTGTTGCATGGCCACGGGGGCAACGCCGGGAAGTGTCGCGACGGTTCCGTCGCGTCCGTGTATTCGGACCATGTCGCCAAGGGCGAACACCTCGGGATGGCCGGGGAGGGTGAGGTCGGCCTCGACGGTGATCCGGCCGGCCCGGTCGAGTTCTGCTCCGGACTGGTGGGCGAGTATCGCCGCGGTCGGCGAGGCGGTGACTCCAGCGGCCCAGACGACAGTGCGGGTGCGGATGCGCTCGCTGTCTCCACCGGAGTCTTGGACAATGATCGACTCGGCGTCGATTGCGGTGACAGTGGAGCGGAGCATCGGGGTGACGCCCTTGCGCTCGAGTGAGCGCGCGGCGCGGCGGGAAAGTGAGGGCGGGAAGGTGGTGAGCAGCCGCTCGGCGGTCTCGATCAGGAGGATCCGCCCGTGGCGTGGGTCGATCGTGCGGAAGTCGCGCTTCAGGGTGTCGCTCGCGAGCTCGCCGATTTGCCCCGCGATCTCGACGCCAGTGGGCCCACCGCCGACGACGGCGAAGGTCATCCATGCCGCGCGCTCGTCCGGATCGGTCTCTGACTCGGCAGCCTCGAAGGCCTCGAGGATCTGGCTGCGCACCGTCAGAGCGCTCTCGAGTGACTTGACCTCGGCCGCGAACTCGCTCCACTCGTCGTGGCCGAAGTACGAGTAGCGCGAGCCGCCGGCCACGATCAGCGTGTCGTACGCCAATGTCGGCGGTGCCGGCACCTCGTCCACGGATCGCAGCTGGAGCTGGCGGGCGTCGAGATCGACACCGACCACCTCGGCCATCATCACGCGCACGTTCTTAGAGCGCTTGAAGATCGCGCGCAGGGGATAGGCGATCTCGCCGCTGGACAGTGCTCCGGTGGCGACCTGGTAGCTGAGAGGCTGGAACAGGTGGAAGTTTCGACGGTCGACCAGGGTGATCTCGACCGGTGCACGCCGGAGCTTGTGGACGGCCTGGATGCCGCCGAAGCCGCCACCGACCACCACCACGCGATGTTTCCCCACGGACTGCTGGGGCTCTCGACGACGGCGAGCAGCCGATTGCCGACCGACAGCGCTGACAGAAGGCGAGGCCGCGCCACGCCTCTCATCAGGGCCGAGCACGCGACTCGGCTTACGCAGCCGCACGGACATCCGCCACCCCGCTCTGTTTCTGATCGGCGCCTATCAGGGTGCGCCCGGTTTCAGGATCGAACAGTTGTAGGCGCTGCGGGTCGAACCACAGGTCAAGCGGCTCGCCCTTTCTCGCCTTGGTGCCGTCGCTGAGCCTGGCGACCACTTGGACGCCTCGTGAGCCGGCACCGGGGAGGTCGACAGCGCCGCTTTCCTCGGCGAGCTCCTCAAGCTCGGCGGCCGATACGTGCTCGGACTCCACCTCGAAGTACGCGTAGTACTCAGATCCCAGGGACTCGAGCACATCGATGTTCGCCTCGAAGGTCGCGCCACCGTGATGCTGGGGCGAGACGAGCCCGGCGTCCTCGAAATGCTCGGGCCGCATCCCGACGATAACTTGCCGCGGCGCCGGGCTCTGCGACTGCAGCGCGCGGCGCAGCTCGTCAGAGAGCGGAAGCGTGACCATCGGCAGGCGCACCGAGCCGCCGTCGAGCTCTCCCGGCAGGAAGTTCATCGACGGCGACCCGATAAAGCCGGCCACGAACAGGTTGACCGGATGCGCGTACAGCTCGTCGGGCGAGCCGACCTGCTGGAGCTCCCCGCCGCGCATGACGGCGATTCGATCGCCGAGCGTCAGCGCTTCAACCTGGTCGTGGGTCACGTAGATCGTCGTGGTCTTGAGCCGATGCTGGATCCGCGCGATCACCGTTCGCGTCTGGACGCGCAGCTTCGCGTCGAGATTCGAGAGCGGCTCATCCATCAGGAAAGCGGCGGGGTTCCGGACGATCGCGCGCCCGAGCGCGACCCGCTGACGCTGACCGCCCGATAGGTGTGCGGGCCTACGTTCCAGGTGCGCTTCGAGGTCGAGCAGCTCAGCAGCCTCATTCACCTTCCGGTCGATCTCGACGCCGGGCGCCTTGGCGAGCTTGAGGGCGAAGCCCATATTCTCACGCACGGTCATATGCGGATATAGCGCGTAGGTCTGAAACACCATCGCGATGTTGCGATTCTTTGGTGCTAGATCGTTGACCACTCGGCCACCGATCTTCACGTCGCCTGCTGAGACGTCCTCTAGACCGGCGACCATCCGCAGAGCGGTGGACTTCCCCGAGCCGGACGGGCCGACGAGAACCATCAGCTCCCCGTCGTGGATGTCGAGGCTGAAGTGCTTGACCGCCTCAAACCCGTCGGCGTAGCGCTTATAGACGTCTCGGAACTCGATCTCGGCCATCTCGGTTAAGGCTCCTGTTCCACTACGCCCTCGCCACCGGCAAGGACACTGTCGCAAGTCTCCAAGCTCTCGGTGGTCCGGCGATGCGTGATGCGGATCGGGCCATCGGCGATGGCGATGACGTCGCGACTGAGATTTCCGGCGGGCGAACCGGTGCCGTCGCGCGCACCGCAGCCGTGATGCACGCCGCGCCTGCGCCGCGCACCGGTGGTCGGCGCTTGTGTGTCTCGTTTACTCAGCGACGGAGCGCGATGTCGGAACTGCCCTCCCGGTGACTGCGCCCTATGAGGACGCATCCCACGCGAGGCGCTCGACCGATACGAAAGTTTGATCGCTTCAGCGCGAACTACTGTCGTCATTGTGTCTCTAGCTGCTTTCGTGCAGCGGCATGGGCCACACACCGTTTGGCATCATAAATTCACGGCGTCTCGAACGAGCACGTGCGGCATGGCGCGAGACGGGGCGTACCGTCAGTCTGCGGTGGGATGTGTTTCTCGGGGCCGAAATGGAGGCACGTGCCTTCGCATTCAGCTCCCACCTCGCTGCATTGGACGCGGAGGAGAAGGCCGCCGCGAAGGTTGCCGGTCTCCTGTCATCGGCCGCTGCGTGTGGTGTGACCGCGTGATCCGCGTCGGCCATCCTGGATCCCCCCCGCACCCAGACCGCGGCAGCGGGCACGGCGTACCGGGCACCGTAGTGGTCAGCCTGTCTCTCGAGGGTCGCAGCCGAAGGGAGGTACTGCACCGCGGCCCGCGGGTCACTCGCGGGTCGACGGCGCCGGCGACACGCCTCGCGTCTTGCGCTGCCGCGTACCAATACCCACTCCCACAACAGTGGGCTGGGAGCCAATCTCAACCGAAGGAGTAGTCAGTATATGTCGCGTATCAGAACACTTCTCTCGCTGGTCGTGCCGATCTCTGCCGTGCTAGGGGCTGTCGCGCTCTCCGCCTGCGGCGGGGGAGGAGCGACCGCAGCACAGGCGCCTATCTATGGCGGGGCGCAGCAGTCATCAACCGCAAAGCCGCCTGCGAATGGCTCTAGCTCGGCAGCGGCGCTTCGGACCGCGCGCAGTTCCGTCGGGACGGTCCTCGTCGACCAGCAGGGGCGAACGGTTTATCTGTTCAAGGGCGATGCCGGCAACCGTAGCGTGTGCTCGGGTGCATGCGCGAGCGCATGGCCACCGGTCCGCACCAGCGTTAAGCCTGCTGTTGGTAGCGGGCTCACCGGTGCGAAGGTGGGGACGACGCGGCGGTCTGACGGGAACCCCCAGGTCACCTACAACGGTCATCCGCTGTATCTGTACGTTGGTGATACTAAGCCCGGGGATGTGACCGGCCAAGGCCTTAATCAGTTCGGAGCGGCGTGGTTTGTTCTATCTGCGGCCGGACAGCAGATCTCCAGGCAGCCGTAAGTGGGCGGTCCCACTCCTTGACGACCCGCTGTCAACGCGGCGGGTCGTCTTCTAACGCATTCAACACCAAGAGAAGTATTCAGCATGTCTCGAAGGGCTTGCAGCGTGTCCCGTTTCGGCGCCTGGCTCGCGCTTGCCGTCGCTGGCGGGTGTCTCGTCGTCGCTAGTCACTTGCCCCGGATAAACGACCCGAACTGAAACGGCCGCATCGGGGTCGATGCGGCCGAGTCAGGCGTGTGAATTGTTGCCCGGGTGAAGTCGGGCAAGGGGGAGTGTTTCAGCGGGTTCGGATGGCGAGGGTGTCGAGGTCGTAGGCGAGAATCGACCATCCGGTCCAGATCCTCATTCCGTCATCGCCTTTCAGCCGGGAGCGCCGCAGGCCGTAGCGCCGTTTGAGGTGACTGATCCGGCCTTCGATCCCGGTGCGGTAGCGGGCGCGGCGTTTGCGGGTCTTGCGACTGCCGGGTTGGTGGCGCCCGGAGATCTGGACCTGGTGCTCGCTCAGATCGGGGAACGCGTCGATCGTCGGACCCGGCATGAACCCTCCATCGACAACGACCTCTCGCAGCGTCATGCCAGCTCGCTGCAGTTCGGCCACCGCGTGCGGCAGGAGCGCGTTCTCGGCCGGGTTGCCCGGCAGATGGGCGGCCGGGAGGATGAACCCACGCGCGCCGCGCCGGGTGTTCTCGGTCACCTCGCAGATTTGCGCGACATACCCGAACTCCGTCGGCTTGCCCAGCTTGCCCTTGCGGATCGGCCGCGCGTCGGGGTCGCTGATCGACACCAGCCGGTCGGTGATCTTTAGCCCGCGCACGCGCCGGTCGATCTGCTCGGCCACCCTCGCGCAACGGTCGGCCAACTCCTCCAGCGTGCGGGCGGCCCGGAGCTTGGCCTGCGCGCCACGGCCTCGCGCCGATCGCCGCGCCGCGGCTGCCAGCCGCCTGGCCTCGTGGGCTGACCGCTTGATCTGCCAGCCGGCCTGCTCGTTGAGCGCCATCACCTGCGTCTTGGCCTCGCCGGTGCGCCGAGCCAGCGTCTTGGAGATCGCGCGCACCGTCTTGCCGATCGATCGGGAGCGATCGCGCACCCGCGTCCGGGCGCCGACCAGCTTCTGCAGCTTGGCGCCCGCGCGCGTGAGCGCCCTGGCGCCCTGAAGCGCGAGCATCGCATCTGACGGGTAGCGGATGTCGGCCTCCACCACCGTGGAATCCACCCGCGCCGCCCGCGCTGTGAACCGCGTCTCGCGCTGGGCCTTCTCGATCACCAACCGCGTGATCTCGGCCACCACCTCCGGACCGAGCCGACGCGCGAGCTTGCGCACCGTCGACTCGTCGGGCACCCGCTGATCGATCCCGATCAGACAAAACCTCCGCAGGTGAAGCGAGTCTGACACCTCCCTGATCAGCGTTTCGTACCCCCAGCCGGTCCGCTGGCGAACCACCATCAACCGCACCCACATCGCCATCGGGATCGACGGGCGCCCCCGCTCCCGCGCGCTCTGCTCCCACGCCTGCGCGATCGGCCACAACAACACCCCATCGGCTAGCACCCCGTCCAGCCGGGCCAGATCCTCGGGAAGCTCGCGCACCCCGACCGGCAACACCTCGTCCCACAGACACTCCACCTGACCGCCCACAAGCGTCAGCATCACACCTCCACCAAGTCAGAAAACCGTTCACGCGCAGGCAAATCCTCTTAACCGCGCGGACGAATCCCGCTCCCGAACCCAGGGTCAGACGTCGTCCTTTATCCGGGGGAAGTAGTCAGTCGTTCCGCTCGCGGTGATCCGATCGCTCGCGTTCGGATTAGTATCGGGACGCTTGTTGTGTCGGCGAGCGTCGCGTACCTCGCCGCGCCCAGCGTCCCTCGATGATCAGCGAAGTGGCGATCGGAGTGATCAGCGCGTGGACCATCGTCGCCGGTGTGGTCTTCACGGACCAGACGGTGCGGCGTTGGCGTTTGGTGCGTCACTGGCCATCAGCGGACTCGGGATCGGCGGCCTGGCCGCACACGAGGTAACGCTCGAGGATGCCGTCGAATCGACGGCAGGCGCCTCCGTGGGAGCGCGAGGGGAGACTCGCGGCGGCCGCGTAACCAAGGGCCGCAGGTTGCGGCAGCGGGGTGGCAGCTCTGCCGTCCCGCTGCCGCAGCGCCGCGACAGCCGAGTCAACGTCAGAATCAGTCGGGGCCTGTCATGCTGGTGAAGCTACGCCGCCGCCGAGTGGCCTCTCCGGGGTGGTGGAGTCATCGCCGCCCTCAGAGGAAGGCCACGCGTTGGACCTCATCGATGACAGTGTCGAGGGGGTCGCATAGCTGCCACTCGCATTCTCGGCCGGCGCCGCAAGGGGAGCCGACACGACGAGCTCGGTCTCCGCGAGCGGAAGGATTTCGGCCATGTAATCGCGTGGGGACTCAGACCACGGCGTCGCCCAGGCGCTACTGGTGAGCGGGGCCGCGGTAGAGAAGCCCGGTTTGTGAGGGTGTCTGCAGTTCGCTGCCCCAGGCGGCGGCCTACTCGCGGCGCGACCGTAATGCGCAGAGCGTCAATAACCAACAACCCTCCGCCCTGACTTGATCCTGGCGCAGTGTTGCCCGCCCGGGCCAGCCGCGCCCTCAGCGGCGGGCACGATGTTCGCCGCTCGTCTCGCGAGAAGCCAGTTTGAGGTCGCGCAGATAGATGAACGGGGATGGCTCCCGGAACAATGGCCGAAGCCGGGTGACGGCCGGTGGGGAGCCGAGGAGGGTTACGATCGCTTGGGCCAGGGACGCGTGCGACGCGCTCAGGCGTCCTCGGCCAACGCCCAGGGTACGAGCGCTCCGAAAGCAACGACGATGAACGCGAGCAAGCTGACGACGCCTATGCCGTGTGCCCACGACGTCTCGGCCACAGTGAGCAACCCGATGCCGACGATCAGCAACGCCGCTGCCGCCCGGGTTCCGAGCGTCGGTCCAACCAGGACTTGAGCAACGCCGACCGGACCCGCGGTCGCCGCGGGCTCGGTCTCCGTGCCGCGAGCTTCAAGGTGGCCACGCAGGGTGAGGGTGAACAAGAGGGCCAGAGCAGGGAACAAGAAAACGGCCCCGCCCAGCACAGCCACCACGACCGCCACGATCGCGTCGTGCGGAGCGGCCGCTTGGTCGACTGTCAGGCCCGGGAGGAGAGTCGGCCACCGCGCGAGCGCCCAGTCCGCGACGACGAGCGCCACCGCGAGGGCGGCGGTGTAGCGCGCGAACGCGAACCGACGCGTCCCGTTGAGCGCCAGCGTGGTCGTTCCCACCACGACCGACAGGATGAGGACCGCGAGCGCAGCGCCGTGAACGAGACCCGCGTACAGCGGGTGGTCATCGGCGTGGAGAACGAGTAGTCCAGCCAGCGCCAGGCCGCCAGCGGCCGCACCCGCGGCCAAGGCCCGCACCCGAAAGGCCTCTACCAGGTCGGTGTCTCCGTTCCTCGCCGCGTCGGCAGCGAGGTACACGGCGGCCAGATACGCCGCGAACGCCACCGCCAACAGGCCGATCAGTATCGACGTGGGGTTCAGCCAGCTACCGGTCAGATCTCCCGCAGCATTGCCGACCGGGACGCGGCCGACGGCGATGCCGCCGGCGGCCGCGCCGAGCGCGAACGGCGTCACCAGTGACGCGACCGCGAACACGCCATCGATCGTCACCATCTCGCGCATCCCGGCGGCGCCAGAGCGCAGCGCGTAGCTGGCGCCGCGCAGGATGACGCCGACGGCCGCGATGAACAGCGCCAGAGCCAGCGTCGAGGCCACCGACCCGAAGAACACCGGATACGCAGTCCACGTCACGGTGAGCACGAAGATGAGCCACACGTGATTGGCCTCCCAAACGGGCCCCATCGAGCGATGACAGTGGTCGCGGATCCGCTCGCCACGCTCACCCGGACCGCTCATCAGCTGCCACATGCCGGCGCCAAAGTCCGCGCCCGCCAGCACCGTGTACAGCACCAGACCGATGAGCACGAACACGAGCGGGAGCGCGTCGAGCATCAAGCGGCCTGCAGGGTCGTATCGGGAGGCGCATCGGCTCCGGGGACGTGGAGCGGCAAGCGCGCCAATCGCCGCAGGATCCACACCATCGCTCCTGCGACCGCGATGTACGTGATGATCAGAGTGGTGTAGCCGACGGGGATGCCACTGGCGCCGGTGACCGACTGAGCGGTGCTCATGACGTTGTAGACGACCCACGGCTGACGGCCGACCTCGGTCGTCACCCAGCCGGCAATCAGCGCGATCGTCGCAGCGGGCCCTGATACGAGGACCGCCCAGTAGAACCACGTAGACAGCGGAAGTCGCCGGCGGCGGATGCGCGCGAACAGGTAGAAGACGCCGAGAAGCGCCAGGAGCGTGCCAATCCCGACCATCGTCTGGAACGAGAGCCTCGTGACATTGATGGGGGGGCGCTGACTCGCCGAAACCGTGGCCAGGCCCACGACGCGCGCGTTCCAGCTGTGGAAGGCAAGCAACGATAGGAGGTGGGGAATCCCGATCCCGAGCCTGATCTGGCCGCCCGTGTACCAGCCCAGGACATGCAGGCCGGCGCCGCGAGTCGTTCTGTACAGGCCTTCGATCGCGGCCAGCTTGATCGGCTGCTCTACCGAGATCACACGCCCGATCCAGTCGCCGACCAGCACCTGAACGGGCGCCGCCAGGCAAGCGATCGTAAGTGGAATCGTCATCGCTACTCGCTCGTACCGGGTCCATCGCCCACGCAACCGGCAGAACGCGTAGGCGCCCGCCATCACGAACCCCGTGACCATGTACCCAGCGATGTACATGTGGATCAGCTCCGGCCACAGCAGCGAATTACCAAACAGCGCCGTCCACGGGTTGACGTCAACAACCTTCCCGCTGAGTAGACGGAACCCGCCGGGGTGGTTCATCCATGCGTTGACCGAGATCACCGTCAGCGAACCAGTGAACCCGGTGAGGACAATCGGCAACCCGGACAGAAAGTGCACTCGCGGTGACAGCCGATCCCACCCGTAGGCATAGATCCCGATGAAGATGGCCTCCATGAAGAACGAGAATCCCTCGATTGCGAAGCCGAGCCCGAACACACTGCCAAACGTGGCGGTGAAGTTCGGCCAGAGAAGCCCCATCTCAAAGCTGAGGATCGTCCCGGTGATCACCCCGATCGCAAACAGTGCCAACACGATCCGGCTCCAGCGCCGCGCCACCGTTCGGTACAAGGGGTCGCCGGTCCGCATCCCCAGCCACTCCATGAACAACACCATTGCCGGGAACGCGATCCCGAAGCACACCAGTGGGATATGCATCGTGAATGAGAGAGCCTGCATCTGCCGAGCCTCCAGCAGGTACTGCTGGTGGATCGGAGCGAAAGCGGTAGCGTGAGTGCTCATGCCTGGGCGCAAGCTAGCGACAGGGCGATTCAGATGAAGCGGAATCGTCCCGATTCCTCTCGTGCCATCATCGATCACGATCAAGGTGATCGGCCGTCGCTACGTCGCAAATCGCGACCTCGGGCCGCCGTGGTCGATCGGGCCACGGCGCGGACGTGAGAAGAGCGAACGCGAGCTCCTTCGGTCGTCGCTCAACTCACTGCCGGGCGCACATTCAGGTTGCGGTGGAAGAGGTTGTCCGGGTCATAGCGACGCTTGACCTCGGCGAGCCGCTCGAGGGTCACCGGCGGGTAGGCGCGCCGGAGCCCCAGATCTCCGTCGTCGCCGAGGAAGCCAACATAAGCTGCGGAGGTGCGGTCAGAAAGCTCCGTCGCCAGGCGGTGGACCCACTGCTCGTGCTCGGGGGCCTCGTGCGGAGTCTTGTACATCGCGGTGATGTTCAGCATCATCTTCGCTCCCCGATGCCCGAACGCGGTTGCAGTGTCGGGGACCCGCGCCATCGCGCCGCCGAGAACGCGGAGCTGGACGTAGGCCACGTGGGCGGTGGAGGTTTCGAGGTGCTCGAGGATCGCCTCCGGCGCCCGCGACCCGAAACCGCTGACCAGAAGGTTGGTCCCCGCGTCGAATCCCGGCCGCGGCGGCTCCGGCGCCTCGTACATCTCCTGGTAACGGATCGGATGGACCATGTCGGCGAGCGGCGGTGCGAGCGCCCGGATGGGCGCGATCGCGCGCGCGGCCGCGTCGCCATCACCTGCGAACACCATCGAGGCCATCACGACGGGCTCGCCGTGCCACTCGGCGGGAAGGAATGGCACCGGAGGGGCCTTGGTGATGTTCGCAATGATCGAGAGTGCGTCGGGTGCGGCATCTGCAGCGTCCGCCAAGCCGGTGATTACCTCGGCGCTCGCCGGGAGCACCAGCATCCCCCCAACGACTCGGTCAACCTCGTGGAGCCGGAACCGTAGCCGGGTTACAACCCCGAAATTGCCGCCGCCGCCCCGAAGCGCCCAGAAGAGATCGGCGTGGGTCCGGTCGTCCACCTCGAGGATCTCGCCGTCCGCGGTGACCACCTCGGCGCCGAGGACGTCGTCGATCGTGAGCCCGTTCCTACGCACCAAGAAGCCGAGGCCGCCGCCCAAGGTGATCCCGCCGAGACCGACTGACGCCGTGTCGCCAAGCCCGGTGGCAAGACCGTGTCTCCCAGTGGCCTTGGTGTAGTCGCCGGCGGTTACACCGGTCTGCGCCCAGGCGGTGCGGTCCTCGGCGTCGATCTCGACTCCGTTCATCTTGGAGAGGTCGAGGACGATCCCGCCTTCGGATGTCCCGTACCCAGCGCGGCCGTGGCCGCCGCCGCGCACCGCGAGCTCGGTGCCTGTCTCGCGCGCCAGGTTCACGACGCGGGCAACGTCGGACGCATCGGCGACGCGCACGACCGCCGCCGGGCGTCGGTCAAACCCGGTGAAGAAAGCGTGACGCGCGTCGTCGTATCCGGGGTCGTCTGGGGCGATCACGCTGCCGTCCAGGTCGGCGCGGAGACAAGAGATCGGGACATCGGGCGCGGTCTTCATGAGTAGTCCTTTGCTTGCGGAGCGGAGTCGGCTCGCTGGCGCGTGGCCAGACCGCGCCAGACGGTACGTCCGCGGGCTCCCGACGGCGATACGTTCTGCCGCAGTCGTGATCGCTACTGGCGGCGTGTGAACACATCGCGTGTGTCATCTTCGATCGACCCCCGCTCTCTGACCTTCGTCCGAGGGGAGCTCGTGGTCGCCGCGATGGCCGAGCGGCGAACGAGGGCTCGCAGCGTGGCGCGGCCGGCCGGCATCACCGGCCAGAGGGCTGGATTGAAATCACGTCATAGGCGAGGCGGATCGGGTGCGACCGGCACGGTTGTACAACCTGAATTGAATGCTGTGTTGCTGGCCTCCCAGAGTCCGGCCGTCCGAGACGGCTTCGGGTCGCCCACCGGTGGTGCACCCTGGGGCGTATGCCGCCCTCGGACGTCGCCATGTTCAGGTGACCATGCACGCCGCCAAGACCAAGCTCGGCCCTGAACGGCGCGCGATAGAACGGATCAAGCGCAAGGCGACGGCGATGGCGATCGCGGCCGCTGCCGAGCCATCGTGTGCCGACGGCCTCGCGACTGGCCCTCACCTCGAGCCGGCTCGCGAGCTGCATCTGCGCGCCCGTAGCTGCCGCTGCCCTGCCGCCAACGTCAAGGCCTACCGCGACGAGGACGAGTGGGTCTGCCACACCTGCGGACACCAGCTATCCCCACATGTAACCACTCCTCACACCGACAACACGCAAGCGATCGGCGGCCAGCCTCCCGCGCCGCAGATTCCTCATCGCAAACGATCGAGCCGACGCCTCGCGCACCGAACGGTCCTGCTCGACAGCGCCCGTTCAACGGGCGCGGGCTGAATTGCGGCTCCAGCGAAGCGCGGCTGGCCACGCCGGGCGCCCGCATACACCATCGGACACCACGCTCATGCCATCGCGACGACCTGTTTGTCGATCCGGCTCAGCAGGTGCTCCCACGATTTGACGAAGTCCCGGGCTCCGTCCGACTGGAGCGTCGCGGCCAGCGCTTTGACGCTGATGCCCTCGGATTCGAACTGGACCAGTGTGGCCTCCGCATCGCCGCCATCGGTCGCGATGGGCTCGCCCACCTGACCATGGTCGGCGAAGGCGCGCAGCGTCGATTCCGGCATGGTGTTGATCGTGTGCGGCGCGCGCAGGCCGTCGACGTACAAGGTGTCGGGCGAGCCGGGGTCCTTGGTGCTGGTGCTGGCCCACAACAGCCGTTGCGCACGCGCACCGGTGTTCGCGAGCCGCTGCCAGCGATTTGAGTCCATCAGCCGTCGGTACGCCTGGTAGACCTTCAGACCTACCGCCCGCCCGAGTCGGCCGCGCAGATGGTCGGGCACACGACCGATAATCGCTGTGTCCCAGCGGGAGATGAACACCGATGCGACCGAGGGCACGTTCAGATGCAGGCCGGCCTCGAGCCGGCGCTCGAGCCCGCGCATGTACGCATCGGCGCTGGCCAAGTACTGCTCGCTTGAGAACAGCAGCGTGACGTTGACCGGCACCCCAGCGAAGGTCGCCTCTTCGATCGCCGCCCGCCCATGGTCGGTCCCCGGAATCTTGATGAACATGTTCTCTCGTTCGGCGCGTGCGTGGAGGTCGGCCGCGGCGCGCACGCTGCCGGCGGCGTCGTAGGCGAGCAGCGGCGAGACCTCCAGCGACACCCAGCCGTCGACCCCGGCCGTCCGGTGATGTATCGGGGCGAACAGGTCCGCTGCTCGGCGGAGGTCCTCGATCGCCAGCTCGAAGAAGAGCATCTCGCGATCGGCCACTGCCGCCGCCTTGACGCGGATCTCGTCGTCGTAGCCGCCCGACTTGATCGCCTTGTCAAAGATCGATGGGTTGGACGTCAGGCCAGAGATCGAAAACTCGTCGATGTAGCGCTGCAGCTGACCCGAGTCGAGCAACTCTCGCGTGATGTTGTCAAGCCACAGGCTCTGACCTAGGGCCTGTAACTGCGCGGTCGCGTTCATGCCGTCTCCTTGAGGGATGTTTGCCGGAAGGGTCAGCCGGGGTTGAGCGATCACAACAGGAAAAGAGGATCGATCCATATCGGAGATGAGCCGCGCCGGAGGCCCGGACCGTCCAGTTCGTGTCCTCCGAGCGCGGGCTTTTGTTATTCCACGGCGCCTGAAGTCTTTGGCTTGAGCCCCCGACACCGCGGCACTCGAACTTCGTCGTCCGCTCGAGACGGTCCGAGTACCGCGGCGTCGTGACTGAGATTCCCGATGTACGTGGACTACGTCCCGGCGGTCACCGCGCTGGGCTGTTCGGCCGGCTGACCATTCGACGCCGGCCGCGACCCGGACTGCAGCCAGGCCAGCAGGTCCGTGTTGATCGTCTCGGCCTGCGTGGTGATCATGCCGTGCGGGAAACTCTCATATGTCTTGAGGGTCGCGTTCTGCAGGAGCTCCGCCGTCAGCGGCGCGGAGTCGGCGTAGGGCACGATCTGATCGTCGTCGCCATGCATCACCAGCACCGGGACCGTGATCTTCCTGAGGTCCTCGGTGAAATCGGTCTGGGAGAAGGCGACGATCCCGTCGTAGTGCGCCTTGGCCCCGCCCATCATCCCCTGCCGCCACCAATTTGCGATGAGCGCTTCGGACGGTTCAGCGCCCGGCCGGTTAAAGCCGTAGAAGGGCCCCGAGGGCACGGCTCGATAAAAGATCGACCGGTTGGCGGCAAGCTGCTTTTGAAAATCGTCGAACACGCTCTTGGGCGTGCCGTTCGGGTTCGCCTCGGTCTGGACCATGAGCGGCGGGACGGCGCTGATCAGCACAGCGCAGTCGACGCGGCTCTCGCCGTGGCGAGCGAGGTACCGCACCACTTCTCCGCCGCCGGTCGAGTGGCCGACATGGATGGCGTTGTGCAGATCGAGGTGGGCGGTCAGCGCGGCCAGGTCGTCGGCGTAGTGGTCCGCGTCGTGACCGAGCGCGTCTTGGGTTGAACGGCCGTGCCCGCGGCGATCGTGCGCGATGACGCGATACCCGTGGTCGAGGAAGAACAGCATTTGGGTGTCCCAGTCATCGGCCGAGAGCGGCCAGCCGTGGCTGAACACAATCGGTCGTCCCGAGCCCCAGTCCTTGTAGAAGATCTCCGTCCCGTCAGATGTTGTGATCACACCCATCCCTTTCCTCCGTTGTTGAAGCTTTGACGCAGAAGTACGATTGGGAGGTTGTAGTGCCTGCGCGGCAACCGCCTGAGAGCAACCATCGCTGCGTTGATAACGCTGTGTTATCGATCGCTTCGTCCGATGGCGGACTATCTGGGTATGCCAATCGTGCAGTGTCAACAGTGCGGCATCCGCCAGTACGCTGCCACCTCTTACGTAAGCATCCCACGCTGCGTTCAGTGCGACGCGGTGCTCGTGAGAGCGAAGCCGCCGCCTGTGCCCGGCAGCCGCGCGGCGCAGGAGGCGCAGCGTCGTCTCGCACCCGAGAGGATGCGGCGGTGAGGCGCCGACCGAGGCAGGCGCCGACATACGACGCCGCACGCGCTGACGACTTCATCTACAGCTACGTATGCTGGCGTGAGGCGTGCGATGACGTCCGCGCAGCCTACGCTTGCTGGTCGGGGTGCTCAGCTGACCGGCTCAACTTCGCCTTCGAGAGCTATCTGGCCGCTCTTGAGCGCGAGGAAAAGGCGGCAAGCGTCCACTCGGCTTGTGCGCGAGCGCTGCGGACCTGACGTGCGCTTTTCGAATGCCCGGGTGAATACGCCCTAGGGCGGTCGCCGCCGCACACCTGTGCTGCGCAGACACGCGCGCACGCCCCGTCAGCAGGTTGAGCACCTCGGGCTTTCCCTGCCCTGCGGCGCGGCCCCAGGGAGCCGATTCGGGCAGTGGTTAGGTCCGTGGTGGTGGTCGACGACGACGCGGAATTGTTGCGCTCGTGGCGAGGATGTTCGCCGCGGTCGGAGTGGAACAGATCTTGACGGCGTCCGACGCCGCTGGTGCGCTCGCGGAGGTAGCCACACACCGCCCCGCAGGAGCATTGATCGACATCGGCCCGCCAGACCGCGATGAGGCGAATCTCGCCCAGGAGCTTACGGTGCTGCCCTGGTCGCCCCGGGTAGTGCTGGCATCGTCAGACCGGGACTTGGTCGTCGCCGGCGACTCGGTCCCAGGCGCCGCCGCTGGAGCGGTCGCTGCCGGCCCTCGATGCGAGGCGATCAACGCCAGCCACGTCGTGCAAATTCGCGGATGGAGACTGCCGACCACGGACGCCGTGGTGCCGGCCAGTCCGAAGCCGCACCGGGCGAAGGTCGCCCACGTGCCCTCGCCGGGGCCGCCGAGATCCTGGAACGCACGATCGAGATGGGAGGCGCAACGCCTGCAACAGCGTTGTGCGCGCGTGCGATAGGTGGCACCGATCAGAGGCGTCCACCGGTCCGGGGGCGGCGGAAGCTGCTGCTTGATCGGGAACGGTGATCAAGCGGACGTTGCTTCTTCTTGTGACCTGCGCTTCCTGGTGTTGTCTGTACCGCATGGCGAGCACCGTCACCACCCACTCCGCGGCGCGAACCGACGGCGGGTACTCAACCCAAAGCTTGCCACGAGCCAGCTCATGGGAGGGATGTTGTGGGGCCTCGGGCAGGCGCTGCTCGAGGGCAACCAGATGGATCCGCGCTGCGGGCCGATGGGGTGCCTCCAATCTCGCGGAGTACCTCGTGCCCGTGAACGCAGATGCGCCCGACGTCGCGGTGGAGCTTGTCGAGGTGCACGACGAAGGCTTCAATCCGCTCGGGGTGAAGGGCGTCGGCGAGATCGGCCAGGTGGGAGTCGCGGCGGCGATCGCCAACGCAGTCTTCAATGCCACCGGACGCCGGATCCGCCAACTGCCCCTGGTGGCGGAGCTCGTGATGGATCCCGCTTCCGTTCACGCCTGACCATGCACTGGGCGCGCCCCGCCCGACAGCCCGCGCTCGGGCTCGCGGGTGCCGTGCTGGTGATCCCCGTCATGGTCTTCCTTGGAGTCGGCTGGGGCGGCGCTGAGCGGTCGTTGCTCGTCCTCGGGCCGATCTCGACCTGTTCCCTACCGGTGATCGTGCTCGTTGCGTTCTGGTGGAACGACTGGCCAGGCACGACGCTCCGATCGCCGTTGGGCGGACTTCTCGACACGTTGCTCGTGGTCGTGGCGAGCATCGCGTTCACGGTCGCCGCCCAGGCGATTGTCGCGCACGCCGACCTTCGGGGGGTGTTCGATTCCGGCGCGGCTGCCCGCCACGCCCCCACCTTCCCGGCCACGATGCCGCTCGCGGCCGTGATCTTCGTCGTCATGCTCGAGGTCACCCTCGTGTCGGAAAAGTGGCCGCTGCGGCCGGTGAACCCGATCGCGGGCGGGATCGCTGCACTCGCGGTCGCGTGGGGTTTTGGCACTCTCTTGTACGAGGGGCTGGTGGCAGACACCGGACTGGTGCCACCCGACCAGTTCGGCGCGGCGCTTGTGTGCGTTGCCGTCCTGCAAGTGGCGTTCTACGTAGTGCTGCGCGGCTGGCCCTTCTCCCTGATCCGATCGCGGGCGCGACGGCTCGGCTGCGCCAACGTGATCGTGGCCGCGGGTGGCGTGGGCGTTTATCTCATGCTCTACCGGCTGGCCCGCCTGCGGCCCATGACCATCAGCGCTCTTGGGGGCGCAGTCGTCGCGGGAGGGCTCGTCGTCGGAATGCAGTTCGAGGGCTGGTTGGACCACGCCGGGCGCCCCGCCCGCGCTCGCTTGTCGGATCTCACGGGGGTCGCCATCGCCGCGACCCTGATCTACATCGGTCTCTCGGCCTTCGCGCACATCAGTGAGTGGACGCGTGCCGAACCCGACGCCTGGGTCGCATATGCGGGGCTGAACGCGATCGGAGTCGCCGTGATCCTCCATGTGGGTATCGGTCGCCGCTGGCCCTTTGCGTCCACGGAGCGTCGGGAATCTCAGCGAGGCTCCCGCGCTGTAGCGTCTGCCGACACTGCGTCCGCGGTGGCCGCTGAGGCCAGTGCGGCGGGCAGTGTCACGACGGCTCGCGCAGTGACAAAGCATCACCAACGATCACCTCTGCTTCGCTAAACTCGGCCTCGGGAGCCTATCCGTGGCTTCATCAGTCCCGCGGACCGGGCAAACGCGGCCCCAGCGGAGGAAGGTAGTGCTTTGGCAGGTCGTCCAGCGAGCGCCAAGCAGTCGAGCTCCGGCTCGAAACGCCTGAGCTGGGAAGCGCGGTCGTCGACGAGGCGCAGCCTCTCCTCACACGAGAGCGCTGGGCGCTGCGGGGAGAACGATGAAGGATCCGCGAGGGGCGGGCGCAGGCCTGTCATCTGCTGGACCCGGTCCGCCGGAGGCAGTAGGTGAGGTCGACCAGCGGGGTATGAGTGGCGCGCGAGACTGATGACGGCTTGATGGAAGGAGCTCCGCGCGCGGTGCCGCAGGTGCTTCATGCCAGTGAGCGGACGCGCGTGACCCGGCGCTTCCTGCGCGGCGGCAGTGTCATCTGCAAGCAGCCGCTGGGAGCGGACGCGCAACGGCGGCTCCAGCACGAGCTCGCGATGTTGGAGCGGCTGCGCGGGGCGACCGGGATCGCGCAGCTGGCCGATGAGGCCAGCGAGCCCGGGTCGATCGTGCTGGTCGATATCGGCGGCACGAGCCTGGTCGACGTGGAGAAACCGGTGGCCGTTGACGAGTTGATCAAGTTGGCGTTGGACCTGGCCCGGGCAGTCGCCGAGATGCATCGCCGGGGGGTGATGCACCGTGACATCGCTCCGGCGAACATCGTGATCTCACGCGGGGGCTCTCCGTGCCTGGTGGATTTCGCGCTCGCGGCCGCGGTGGCCGAGGTGCGGCCGGACTTCAGACACCACAGTGAGATCGTCGGGACCTTGGGCTACCTGGCGCCGGAGCAGACCGGGCGGACCGGCCGGCCGGTGGATGAACGCGCCGACCTGTACGCGCTGGGCGCGACGCTGTACGAGCTCGCCACGGGTACGCCCCCCTTCGGCTCGGCTGATCCGTTGCAGCTCGTCCATGATCACCTTGCGCGCGCGCCGGTGCCCCCTGCGCGAGTGAATCCGGCGATCCCGGCGGTGGTCTCCGAGATCGTCATGCATCTGCTCGAAAAGGAACCGGACAACCGCTACCAGACCGCGGACGGCCTTGCGCATGACCTCGAGCAGCTACGGGACAGCGGCGCTGGTGGTGGTGCTGACGCGAGCCTCCGGATCGGCAGTCGAGACTTTCCGCGGCGGCTGCTGCCACCCTCACGGCTCGTGGGTCGCGCCGCGGAGGTGGCGACACTGCGGGGGGCGTTCGAAGAGGCAGTGGTTGGCCGGTGTCGTGGCGTACTCATCGGCGGGCCGCCCGGAATCGGCAAGACGGCGCTTGCCGACGGGGTTCGGCCGACCGTGGCGAGCCAGGGCGGCTGGTTTATCACGGGCAAGTTCGACCAACACCGGCGAGACCTTGAGTTCGACGCGGTCCAGCAGGTGCTTCGCGCGGTGGGCCGGGTACTGCTCGCGGAGCCAGAGCGTGAACTCGCCCAGGTCCGGGCGCGGATGTCGGCAGCCGTTGGCTCCAATGCGGGACTACTGGCCGCCACCGTGCCTGAGCTCGCTGTCCTGCTGAGGGTTCCTCCGGACGCCGGCGATCCGCTCACGGCCCAGGGTCGAGTGGCTTGGGCGGCGCTGGCGGTGTTGCGCGCGATCGCCTCGCCGCAGCGACCGGTCGTCGTGTTCGTCGATGACCTGCAGTGGGCTGGGCGGACTTCGCTGGGTTTCGTCGACCTGGTACTGAACGATCAGCCGGTGGAGGGCCTGTTGCTGGTGGGCGCTTACCGCGATGATGAAGGCCATGCGGCCGAGGCGCTGCTGCAGTCATGGCGGGAACATCCTGACGTCCAGTACCTGCGGCTGGACAACCTGCCGATGGCGAACCTGGTCGAGATGATCGCCGAGATGCTCCACGTCGACCCGGGCGCCGCAGCGCACTTAGCCGAAGCGATCGGACCCCGGACAGCTGGTAACCCGTACGAGACCGTAGAGCTGCTCAACGCGCTCTACCGCGACGGCGTGCTGAGACTCACGGCGGACGGATGGCAATGGGATGAGGGCGTTGCGCGAGCTCATTTGGCGCGGTCCGAGGTTGCCGGGCTGATCAAGGAGCGCGTCGACGCATTGGACCCGCAGCCCCGCCAGGTGCTCGAGGCGATGGCATGTCTCGGGGGCCGGGCGCAGCTGGGCCTGCTCCAGGCCGCGACCGGTGAGTCGGCCAGGACGGTCAACGAGATGCTCGAGCCGGCCCTCGGTGAGGGACTCTTGGTGGCGGAGTCCGGGGCGCGTGACGCCGTTCGATTCCGCCACGACCGCATCCGCGAGGTGATCCTCGACGGGCTCGACACGCCGCGGCGCCAAACACTGCAGCTGACCATTGCGCGGCGGCTGGCCGCCGCGCCGGAGCACTTCGCACACGCTGCGGAGCAGTACCTGCCGGTCATCGACGCGATCGACGATCGGTCGGAGCGTCGGCGGGTCGCGGCGCTGCTGCGCCAGGCCGCCGATCAGGCGCGACTGATCGGCGATTACGCGCTGGTGAATGCGCTCTTGACCGCCGCGCTGGCGCTACTCGAACCTGCGGACACGGCTGCAGTGGTCGAAATGCGCACCGATCGCCACGCCGCCCTGTTCAGCCTGGGCCGCCTTGAGGAGGCTGACGATGAGTACCGCATGATCGTCGAGCTGAGCCGCATGGCGCGCGATCACGCCGAGGCGACGGCGGTGCAGGTGCGGAGCCTGAGCCACCGGACCCAGTTTGCGGCGGCCATCGAGCTCGGACTGGGGTCCTTGCGCGAGTGCGGCATCAACGTGCCCGCCGCCGGCGGGTTCTCCGCCGGTCTCGACGAGAAGTTTGAGCGCCTCCATCGATGGCTGGAGCGCACCGCGCCGGAAGATGATCTGGCTCGTCCGGAGCTCAGCGACCCGGTCGTGCTGGCCACGAGCCGCCTGATCGACGCGGTCCTGCCCGCGGGCTACTTCGTCGCGGACGGACCCATGATCGTCTGGCTTGCCATGGAGGCGGTTCGGATCTGGATCGAACACGGCCCGAGCCGTACGTTGATCGGGTCGATCGCCCACGCCGCCTATCAGGCCGGCCCGCAAGGGGGCGATTTTCCCGCGGCCTTTCAGGCGCTGCAGCGCATCGTGGCGCTGGGCGAGGCTCACGACTATGAACCAGGCACCTCACAGGCGCGACACATGACCGCGACCATGACCGGCTGGTTCGAGCCGATCGAGAACGGCGTGCGCATGGCTCATCGCGCGCGCGAAGGGCTGATCTCCGGGGGCGAGCTGGCCTACGGCGGCTACACCTACCAGCTGTCCGTGCCGTACTCGATGGACTGCGCGTCATCGCTGGCGAGCTTCCTCTCCTGAGATCGAGGACGGGATCAGCTTTCTACGTCGGACCGGCAACGAACAGAGCGGCCGGTGGATGGACAGTTACCTGTGGCTCGTCCGGGTCCTGGACCGCGAGAGCGGCGGCGCGGCGGGCGACGCAGTTCCGCTGGAGAGATACGCCAATGACCCGACCGCGCTGATCTACGCGCACTTGTGCCGCGGCATCGTTGCCGCGATCTTCGGTGACCCGACGGGCCTGTCCCGTCACAGCGCCGCGGCGATGGAGCTGCTCGAAGCGGTCCATGGCTTCTACGCGGCTGCGCAGGTCCGCCTGCTGCGCGGGTTGGCCCTTGCCGAGGAGGCGCGGACCGCCGACCCTGACGCGCGAGATCACGTGCTGGGGGAGCTTGGGGAGGTGACGCGCTGGATGACCTCGTGCGCCATGGACGCTCCGGAGAATTTCCTGCACCTGCAGCGGTTGCTCGAGGCCGAGGAGGCGTGGGCGGCGGGAGACTTCCGCTCCGGCGCGGTCGCGTTCGATGCTGCGCGGCGCGAAGGCGCGCGGCGTCAGCGGCCATGGCATCGGGCATTGATCACGGAACGCGCCGGACGCTTTCACCTCGCCCACGGCCTCGAGCAGGCCGGCCACGACCTCCTGGAGGATGCTCGCCGCGACTACCTCTCATGGGGCGCGACGGCGAAGGCCGACCAGATGGACTGGGCGTATCCAACGCTCCGGCCGGACGCCAGTGCTCCGGCCGTCGGTGGCGGTGCGAGCGCAGATCTGACCCATCGCCGCGCCACGCTCACCACCGGCACGATCGACCTGATGGGCGTGCTGGCAGCATCGCAAGCCCTGAGCTCGGAGACCAGCGTCGACCGGCTGCGCACCCGCGTGGCGAGCGTGCTCGGGGCGATGACCGGCGCGACCGGCGTCATCCTTCTGCTGTGGAGCGAGCAGCGACAGGATTGGCTTTCGACGACGCAGGCGGACGTCCACGACACAGCAGCCGCTGGCTCAGGTCACGATCGCCGGGCGCCGATGTCAGTGCTTCGCTATGTACAGAGGACACTCGATCCGCTGGTGGTGTCGGATGCCACCGACGACGACCGGTTCGCCCGCGATCCCTACTTCGCAGGCCTCGACTCGTGCTCACTGTTGGCCGTGCCGATCATCGGTCGCGGCACGCTTCAGGCGGTGCTCGTCCTTGAGAATCGGCTCATCCGGGGAGCGTTCACGACCGAGCGGCTTGACGTGGTCAAGCTCATAGCCGGGCAGCTCGCGGTCTCTCTCGACAACGCCCAGGTGTATGCCAACTATCGCCGTGTCGCCGATGAGCAAGCTGTGTTGCGTCGAATGGCCACGTTGGTGGCGGAAGGGCCAGCGCCGACCACGGTCTTCGACGCGGTGGCGGCCGAGATGCAGCGGCTGCTCGACGCTGACGGAGTGACGCTTGCCCGCTACGAACCGGGCGACGCGGTCGCTGTCGTGGCCACTCGCGGATCCGCGGGCGCGGAGCTGCCGGTCGGCGCGCGGTTCAGTCACGAGGGCGAGAGCGTGACTGCCGCCGTCCGCCGGACCGCACGACCCGCACGGAACGGAGTTCCCAGCCGCTGCCGGCGGACCCATCGGCGGACCCATCGCGGAGTACGTCACAGGTATGGGGGTGCGCTCGAGCGTCGGCGTGCCGATCATCATCGACGGTCGGCTCTGGGGCATCGCGGTCGTGTATTGGACGCGCGAGCACTCACCGCCGGCGGACAGCGAGGAACGCGTCGCCGCATTCGCGAAGCTGCTGGAGACGGCGATCGCAAACGCTGATAGCCGCGATCAACTCATCGCCTCACGAGCGCGCCTGCTCGCGGCCAGCGACGAGGCCCGCCGCCGCGTGGTCCGCGACCTCCACGACGGCGCGCAGCAGCGGCTCGTGCACGCGATCGTGGCCCTCAGGCTCGCTCAGAGCGCGCTCGAGGAGGACGACGCAGGCGCAGAATCGCTTGTCGCCGAGGCCCTCGAAGCGGTCGAGCAGGGAAATGAGGATCTCCGCGAGCTCTCGCATGGGATCCTACCCGCGGTCCTCACCCGCGGCGGCCTCCAGGTCGCCGTCAGCACGATCGCATCGCGGATGGACGTGCCGGTTGATGTACACATCCCTCAGGCCCGGTTCCCGGCCGAGATCGAGGCGAGCGCTTACTTCATCGTGGCAGAGGCCCTCACGAACGTGGTCAAGTACGCGCAGGCGACTCGCGCAGAGGTCAGGGTGTGCGCTGAGGACGCGGTGCTCCGCGTCGAAGTTCGCGACGATGGGGTCGGCGGCGCGGATCCGCGCGGTCACGGGCTGGTCGGAATGGATGACCGCCTAGCCGCGCTCCGCGGGCGGCTTGAGGTCGAGAGTCCGCCCGGTGCGGGCACGGCCGTCATTGCGACACTGCCTCTCCCGTCCGATTAGGGGCTGCTGCCACGGGTGCGCGGTTCGCGCGCCGGTTGCCGGCGTCTTGCAGGAGTTACAAGACCGGAGCGTCCTCGGCCAACACGCGATCGACGAACCGAATCATCCGCGCTCGCGCATGCCATACCGCTGGGATACGGGCGCGAAGGTTGAGAAACTCGTGTGGTGCGCCCGGGTAGATCGCTAGAAGCGCAGGACTTGCAGCGGCTCGCCAGCGGGCGCACATGAATAGGCGTGTCGTCCGAGCAGCGGATCCAGCGTGCCGCAACTGAACAGGGCGCGCGGCCTGCCGCTGAGGTCGATACAGGGTGAGATCGGGATCGCGGTGGCGCCCCTGTGGTGCGTACCGAGCGGCGAAGAAGGCGAGATCGGGCGTGTCGATCACGATGCGCTGGTCTCCCCACTCTCGCAGAGCGCTACCCCGTGTTGATCGCTCTGCACACGGATCATGCCCCGCCTGACAAGTTCGATGCTTTCGTGCGCCCGCTGATCGAGGAGTCGCGCCGGCGCCGCGCGCGCGGTGAGCAGCCGCTCTTTCAGTCCCATATGTTCGACGGTTCCACGCTGCCGCTGGCCGAAAACCTCGCGATCTCGGCGCGGCTGCTCGCCGAGCTGGCGCCGCTCGGAATCGTCCTGGGGGTCGAGAGCGGCGTGGTCGGCGGCGAAGAGGACGGCATCAGAGGACCTGAAGCCGGACGCAGTGAGCTCTACACAACGACGGACGATTTGCTCAGCGTCGCCGACGCGCTCGGCGTCGGCGAACGCGGCCGATACCTGTTGGCGGCGGCCTTCGACAACGTGCACGGCGTCTACGCGCCGGGCAACGTGAGGCTACGGCCGGAGGTGCTTGCTGACGGACAGCGCGGGCTGGCTGCCAAATATCCTGGTGCCCGCTTCCAGTATGTCTTTCACGGCAGCAGCGGCTCGGAGCCGGATGACGTTCGGGAGGCGATCGCCGCGGGCGTCGTGAAGATCAACATCGACACGGATGGTCAGTATGCGTTCACGCGGGCGATTGCCGACCACATCTTCACGAACTACGACGGCGTGCTGAGGGTCGACGGCGACCTCGCACGCAAGGTTGCCTTCGACGCCAGAGCCTGGGGCCGAAAGGCAGAGACCGCGCTCGCGCGTCGCGTGGCCGAGGCGAGCGAACTGCTTGGAGCAGCTGGACGGAGCCTCTCAACAACCCGAGGTCGCAACCGAGGCACGCCGGCGGCTCCGCCTACCTCTCCATCCGTTGCGGCCGGCCTATGACAGGCTCGCGCGGGGTGCGGCCTCGGCAGGTGTACCTGGGTGGTCGGGGAGGGGGAGTTGAGCGCCGAGGGTGGTGCCGTCGCGGGTGGTGATGTCGAGCTGGCCGCCGAGCGCTTCGACCCGGTCGGCGATGCCGAGTAGCCCCGAGCCGTGAGGGTCGGCTCCACCGATGCCATCGTCGTGTATCTCGATGGCAAGTTGGTTGTGGTGGATGGTGGCGGCGACGCGCGCGCGGGTGGCGTGAGCGTGTTTGACGACGTTGGTGAGTGCCTCGGCGATGATGAAGTAGGCGCTTGCCTCTATGTCTGCGGGAAGGCGTGGGGCGGAGATGTCGATGTCTATCTCGACGGGAAGTTCGAGTCTTGATGCCAGGGCGGTGACCCCCGCGCGCAGTCCGCGGCTGAGGACCGACGGCAGAATCCCGTGGGCGAGTTCGCGTAGCTCGGCGTTGGCTCGTTCGACGTTTTCGAGTCCTTCGGCGATCAGCACGACAGCTCTCGCAAGCTCGTCGTCGGTGAGGGCGCGCTGCGCGAGCTGGAGGGTCACGATGGTGTGCACGAGGCGCTGTTGCGCACCGTCGTGGAGGTCTCGCACGACGCGGCGGCGTGCCTCGTCGCCGGCGGCGAGGACGCGGGCGCGCGATGCGGTGAGCTGGTCGCGCGATGCGGTGAGCTGGTCGCGCGCATCTGCGTTGCCAATGGCGATGTCGAGCAGTTCGGCGAACCGTCCCAGCCTCCGCTCGGCGTCGTCGGGCGGCGGCCCGCGGTCGGTCCAGCTTGCGGCCAGCACGCCCCAGGTGCGACCGTCGACCATCACAGGGGCCGCCACGGTCGATCGCACCCCGCCACGGCGTACGATCTCGGCGATCGCGCCGCTGCGGATGTCGTGGCGGTCGACGCGGGCGGTCTGACCGGTGCGCCGCACGGTCGCGGACGCGCTCATCCCGTCCAGGGGGACCCGTTCGCCGGCGCGGACATAGCTCGCCGCAGGGCCGCGCGACGCCAGCACGGTCAGCATCGCGTCCTCGTATCGACCCAAGGCGACCGCCGCGGCGCCCAGCACGTTCGCGGCCTCAGCGGTCACAGCTTCAAACACCGCTTCCGGAGGAGCACCCTGCGCGACCAGCGTCGCCACTCGCCGCAACGCCGCCTGCTCGTCAGCCAGGCGGGCAACTTCGCTCCGCGCTGCCGCGTTGGCGATCGCCGTGGCCATCAATTCGGTGAACTGAGCTAGCCGCGACTCGATGTCCGCGGGGATGGCCTCGTCGCGAACGTGCGCCGCGATCATCGCGCCCCACAGCCGACCCTCGACAACAATTGGTGTGGCGACCGCGCACCGGACCGATTCGGCCCGGACTCGCTCGCCGATGGGCCCGTCTGCGAGCGCGTAATCGTCGAGGCGGGCGGCGCGGCCGGTGGCGAAAACCAACGATGTCACGTTGCGGCCCCCCAGCGCGACGCGCGTACCCACGGGGACGGCCGTGGCGACGCGGCCCCAGCCTGCCACGACGACCGCTTCCGAGTCGTCGCCGTAGCGGGCGATCTCAATCGAGTCCACCCCGAGTAGTTGGCCGATTTCCGCTGCCACGGCGGCGAATACCTCCGCTTCGGGCGTCTGCTGTGCGACAAGCGTCGCGACCCGACGCAGCGCCCCTTGCTCGTCGGCGAGCGCGCGCACGTTGTCGCGGGCACTCGCGTTCGAAATCGCCATGGCGAGCAGCTCGGTGAAGTCCTGAAGCCGCGACTCGGTCCCGGCCGTAAACGGCGCCTCAGACTTCGAGGTCGCGATCATCACCCCCCAGATCCGTCCCTCGACGGAGATCGGCACCGCGATCGAGGAGCGGATGCCGAGCTCCCTCAGCGTCGCCGCGATGACGCCCTCGGCGTCAGCGTAGGCCTCCATCCGCGTGGCCCGCCCGGTCCGCAGCACCCGTGCCGATGCGCTGTCTCCCTCGAGGGAGAATCGCGTCCCGACTGGGACGCCTGGGTAGCGGCCCCACTGGGCGAGGCTGACGACCGTGCCGTCCGGGTCATAGCGGCCCATGTGCGTAGCGTCGACGTCGAGGATCTCGCCGACCTCTCGCGCAACCGCGGCGAATACCTTGTCTGGCGCAGTCTCGCAAGCCACCAGCGTGGCTATGCGCCGCAACGCGGCTTGCTCCTCCGCTGCCCGATGGCTATCGGCCACTTTGTGCTTCCTGCCACAATGACCCCAGTGCCTCGCGCTCGGGTCCGCAGCTGGTCCTGCACGCACAGAGCGACGCACTGTGACGATCTCCTCGCGCCGGTTCCGGATGACGAGTGGAGTATCGCGCGAATCGCCCGCGCCAACCACTCAATTTCATCAACGGCGAGCACCCGCCGCAGCAGGAGCTCGGCGGAGCGAACCTGGGAACCGTTCGGGCGGGCTACGCGGCGGCCACAGCGGGTAAACGCTCTGGGAGCGGCGCCGGCCGAAGCAGCTCGACCGTCCTCGAGAGTACGCGCAGGAATGAGGCGGTGGGGACGTGATCGCTGTCGCGCCGCGTCACAACGGCGGGCGAGAAGCCCGGGTGTGGATCCGAGACGGGCACGCATCGGACGCCCGGTGTCGCGAAGCGCTCCGCAACAGAGTCCGGGAGCACCGCCATCCCAGCACCCGATGCCACGGCGAGCAGCCCGAGCTCCACATCGCCTTCTGGCAGCTCCCATAGCGTCGGCGATAGCCGCGCCGCGCGGCAGGCCGCGATGATTCCGTCGTAGAAGGGGCGGTTGGCCTCCCGTGGGAGGACCATCAGGCGCTCGGGCGCGACTCGCTCGAAGCTGATCGAGCGCAGGGAGGCGTTCGGATGGGTGAACGGGAATGCCGCCACGGCATGTTGGTCGGCAAGCCGCGTCACCCGCAAACCGGCGGCCGGCACGGGAAGCGGCACGACCGCCACGTCGAGACGTTCCTTGCGCACAGCATCGACCAGGGTGACGGCACTGCCACGCTCGAGCGTGGTCTCGATGTGCGTTGCCCAGGTACGAATTGCCTGGAGGGCGCGTGGAACTGCGGCGGGAAGCGCCGCGGCGACGTACCCGATGCGCAGCCGCCCGTTCGCACGGTAGTGCGCATCGCGCGCAGTCTGCTGAGCCGCGTCGGCAAGGCGGAGCACGTGCTTGGCGTCCTCCAGGAGCGCGGTGCCGGCCTCGGTGAGCATGACGCTGCGCTGGGTTCGATCGAGCAGGGTCACGTCGAGCTCCTGTTCGAGCTTGCGTACCTGCTCGCTGATCGCAGGCTGTGCGACGTGCAGGCGTTCCGCGGCGCGGCGGAAGTGCAGTTCTTCCGCGACTGCGACGAAGTACCTCAAGTGGCGTAGCTCCATTTGTTTTCCCCCGGAGTTGGCTCGATGCGGACAGTCCACACTGTCGCTCCCGCCGAGCCCGTCGGAAATACCCCCCTGCCCGAGACCGTCGTAGGTCACCCGTAGCCGCCACGTGGGGTTAGCCCTACCCCGAGGCGATTGGGCTCGCGACGCTCGCGAGGACGATCCGGCCCTGACGCCATGCGACTAGAGGAGCTCATCTGACCGGTGGAGGAGAGCCGTGCGCACTGGCCCACAACGACGGATCCCATCCGCACGCCGCGAAGAAGCCGTCGAAGGCCGACTGGGCGAAGTCGTGGGCGAACCTATGGGGATCGCCGCTCCTGATGACCTCGGTCCCACTCGAGCAGGTACTCGCCCAGACCCTCGTCCCAGTTTGCAGCCTCCGGCGACAGAGGCGCAACGGGAAGCCGATCCGGCGCGGGATGCGCATAGGCGTACAACGCCGCCGTGCGGTGGCGAGGATCACCCGGCCACCACCTGACGGCGATCTCCTCGGCGTCCATCGCGTTGCGTGTGATGAAATCATCGGAGGGCGGATCGGCGGGCGCACCCGAGAACAGGTCCACGGCCAGATCGAATGACCCCACCACGCGTTGACCGGGGTCGACCGTCCGCGATACGCAGCGCGGTACTCACCGAGCACCAAGGCCGCGCTCGTCGCCGCGGCGAAGGACGAGGCCACGGCGTCGGCGTCATAGCGGGCGTGCTCGTGTCCTCGTCGAGCGCCACGCTCCACCACACCTCCTGTGGAGTCAGGCTGATCTCGACCACCCCAGCAACTTCGCCGACGGCCTGAAGCACCTCCTGGGCGACCGCGCCCACGGCACGATCGGGCATCAGCGGGATGCGCCACTGTCGCCATCGCTATGTTCCACCACCGCGGCGTGAGTCCTCAGATCCAGCGCCACGACAATGGCGCCTGCGCCGCCGGGCGCCGGCAGCGGAGATGCCTCCCAACCACGCGCAGTCAGCCGGAGCGCGGTGTGCTGGAGTTGCGGCTCCCGTGGGGCCAGTGCCACTGCGACCTTGCCCAAGGTCTGGGTGTGGGGTATGCAGCGTGTCGCCCGTAGCGCTCCACTGCTCGTAATTGATCTCCCGGCCATTCACGTCTCACTCTGACGCCTCAGTGTCGGTGATGAGCAGCCCGCCTCGGACCGTAGGGTGGTCGTCACCTAAACGCTGTCCATGGGCAGGCACGGAAGCGGCACGTCCGCTCGACAGCAGGAGCGTACGACGCGCCACCGCGGAACAGCCCGCACAGTCACAGGCAGCTTCACGAGAGAGGGACGTCACGCCAGGATCCTTCCCCGCGCCACGCTATGGGTGACCTGACGCCGGCTTTCCCGAGGATGAAATGCGAACCCCATCACGGTTGGAGCGGATTTCTGCAACGCGTCGGTGCATGCGGTCGACTAAACCGGTCAGACGCGAAGTTGCAACAACACGTGACGGTCACCCGATCGACGTTTCGTATCGTGTCGGTGATTGGCCGGCGATCGCCCCAGGGGCAGTGGCGACGCTATGCGGCCGGGCAGCAGGAGGCGGCTCGGGAGAGCGCTATCGGTCTGATCGCCGCGCTCGGCCGCGAAAGTATGCGCTGATCCGGGGGGAATTAGGACGTGATCGCTGGTGGTACGCGTGACCGCGCCTGGGGCAAAGACCCGGGTCGCGGTCCCCGAGCCAACCCACAACATGGGCCGTTCGTCCCCGCGGCGCGGCATCGTCCGTCTGTGCGTGACGCGGCCCTAGTGCGTCGCGTCGCGCAGATAGGTCAGGGCGGCCAGCACGCGGCGGTGGTCTGTGGGGTTGGTGTCCAGTTTGAGCTTCTGGAAGATGCTGGTGACATGTTTCTCCACCGCGGCGTGGCTGACCACGAGTGCTTCGGCGATGCCCTGATTTGACTTCCCCTCGGCGATATATCCAAGAACCTCCCGCTCACGTCGGCTGAGCTCGTCGACCGGACTTTTCCAGCGCCGCCGGCCGAGCATGCGGCCTACGACTTCAGGGTCCAGTGCGCTGCCTCCGGCGGCCACCCGCCCCACCGCGTCAATGAAGGCGTCAACGTTGCCCACGCGCTCCTTGAGCAGGTACCCAACGCCTTCGGCGCTGTCGCCGATGAGATCCAACGCATAGCCCTCCTCGTAGTACTGGGAGAGCACCAGTACACCGGTTGTTGGCAACTGCCTGCGAAGCTCCATTGCAGCTCTCAGCCCATCATCCCCGTGCCCTGGAGGCATCTGGATATCGACGACTGCGACGTCGGGACGGTGGGCCAGCGCCTTGCGCAGGAATGCCTCGGCGTCGCCCGCCTGCGCGACCACCTCGAATCCAGCCTCAGCCAACAATCGGGCGATTCCCTCGCGGAGTAAGACGTCGTCCTCACCAAGCACAACGCGGCTGGGAACCGTCACGCCGCCACGGTACTACGCCCGCGCGGAGCGTGCTAGCGGGGCCCGAGCAACCGCAGGAGCGGAGCGGTTGCGAGCTCCTCCTTCGGGATGAAGGGCGGCCCCTCGTCGGCGCCGGCCGAGCCGATCCGAAGTGCGGCGTCGCGATCCGACGAGATGAGCACCACCTGCGGTCGCCAGGGCAGGGCGGCCAGTTCCCGCGCCAGGTCGACACCGTCGCGATCCGGGAGCCCGACGTCCACCAGCAACGCGTCGGGCTTCAGCGACCACGCCGCGGCCATCGCCGTAGCGGCGTCAACTGCAGTACCGACCACCTCAAGCCCTGCCCTGGCGAGAATCCTCGCCGCCAGCGAGCCGAATCCAGGGTCGTCGTCCACTACGAGAACCGATGGCGCCACCGCGCGATCATGGCATCCCCGCGGACGTGGTGGCGTAGGGAAAACCCGACTCTGAGGTGTGTGCACGTCGCTGGTTTTCTTCCTTCGCCGTCCCGGGGGCGGCGCGCCGGACCCTGGACGTGCCGGCGGTTACCTTGCGGGTCGATGCCCGACGCTGGTGCTGGTCTGGGGGGCCCGCGTTGGCCCGCGTCCAGGAGTGCAGGCACCGGTTCCAGCCCGGCTTATTCCCCTGCTAACCGCTAGAAAATAGGTGGTCCTAGACGGAGAGGGGGGGATTCGAACCCCCGATGGACTGATAGCCCATACCGGTTTTTGAGACCGGCCCGATCGCTGCGCATCGCTCGTAGATATAAGCGATTGCTGTCCGAGGGAACGGCAAAGGGAACGGCTGACAGCCGACCAGCCACTCCCAGCGGGCGCTGTCGCCCGACCTAATCCGCCGCAGCGCACTGAGGACCGGAGGCGAGTTCTCTGATCATCCCTGGCGGCTGTGCGAGCGCAACGGTGGGTTGTGCTCTTCGTGGTGGTCGCGAGAGGCAGACGGCATAGCGATAGAAACTCTAGCGCTCGCTTTCCGACGATTGATGAGCTCGGGCGACGAGCCTCAGCGCACCGCGCCGACAACACCATTCGCGACCACGTTCGTATAGCCCTGGCTGGTGCGAATTACTGCGGACACCCCATATGCGACCCATACGCCGGAGAGACTGAAGACTCTCGCTCGATGCGTCGGTTGCAGTCGTCGATGTCCTTCTGCGACGCGGCGCGCTTTCCGCGCAAAGGGGATATCTGGTCTGCGGCCCCCTCCGAGAATGTGGGCGCTTCCGCAGGGCGGCGTTCACCGGCCCCCGAAGTGCCGGCTCGCCTCAGCAGTTGCCTCGCCTTCCGGGTCAAACCGATAGACCGCCCAGGCGACCCCTGCCGTGTCGGTGACGGCCTCACCCGTCCAAGCAAATCGCTCGCCGTCCTGTGTCGTGATGCCAAAGAGGTATTCCGGGGGAGCAGGCGAAGTGCGGTGCCGTTCGCCATCGTGCGAGCCGCCTCTGAGCTCGAACCCGTTAATCACGGTGCTCACCCAGCCCAAGGATACGCCGCTCGTGTTGTCCGGCGAGCCGGAGTGAAGATGGAGGGCCGCGGACCAGATACCCCTTTTTCCGCGAAGGATCACCGCGCATTCCGGCACACTAGCCGCCTAAGGCGATCTCCGTTGAGGGGTGGTGTGTGAGACCCGCTCCGCGGCTGCATTACGTGCTCGGGGGCGTGCGCTGG